>CAVRWC010000004.1:0-352889 GCA_963724785.1 uncultured Alphaproteobacteria bacterium
CCGAAAGCTCGGCGAGTTCGCGGCGGTCGACCGGCAGCGCCGGGGCGTCGTACTTGATGTCGCCCGCGATCTGGACCCGCGGCGCCCCCGAGCGCGGCGAGGCGTTCGCCGTCGGCCTCGGTGCGCGCCAGGCACAGGTCGAAACGGGCGAGCAGCGCGCCGATCAGCCGCGGCGCCCTCCGCCAGCGGTTGAACGAGCGCTCGCTGATCCGCCCGTTGACCATCGCGAGCGGCAGGCCGGCGCGCTTCGTCTCGACGATCATGTTCGGCCAGAGCTCGGATTCGGCGACGAGCGCCGCGTCCGGGCGCCAATGGAGCAGGAAGCGCCGGAGGAAGAACGGGTTGTCGAGCGGCGCATACTGGTGCAGCGCCCCCGCGGGCAGGCGCTGCGCGAGCAGCGCGGGCCGACGTGACCGTTCCCGTGGTCACGAGCGCCGTCGCGCCCGCGCGGGCGATGCGCTCAACGAACGGCAGCAGCGAGACCGCCTCCCCGACGCTCGCCCCGTGCAGCCAGACGAGCCGGCCGGCGGGACGCGGCAGGCCGGCGCGGCCGCGGCGCTCGCCGAGGCGATTCCCGTCCTCCTTGCCGCGACGGAGGCGCATCGACAGGAAGGGAACGGCGAGCGGCGTTCCGAGCGCCGTCAGGGCCCGATAGAGGGGACAGCGAAAAGGGCGCCCTCATGCCGTTCTCAGGTGGGCGCCGGGATCCTTGGCGCCGACCATGGCGTAGGCCCGGGCGTGGGCGTCGTCAAGTCCCTGCTGAACGGCGAGGCGCGCCGCCTCCATCGTGGCTTCGTCCGCGTCTGCGCGGAACGTGGACCCCAGGTCGCCGGCCACGACCACCGCCCGGCTGAACGGCAAGCCGAGCGAGGCGCGGTCCCAGGTGTTGAACTGGAGCCTCCGGCTCGTCACCACCGCGGTCGGCACGATCGGCCGGCCGGACAGTTTCGCGAGCGCCACGATGCCGATGCCGCAGACGCGCGCCGTCTTCGGCACGTCGGCGGTCAGCGCCACAGAGGCGCCCGACCGCGAGCTGGCGCAGGAGCTCGCGCATCGCCGGCACCGCCGCCCTTGTAATAGATGCGGTCGGCCGGGCCGCCCGAGCCGCGCACCGGCGTCGCGCCGAGATGCTCGAGCGCGATCGCCTGGGCTCCCGGCGTCTTCGTGCCGCGAGATGAGGGCGGCCATGCGGTCGATCGCGGCGGGCCAGGCGAAGGTCATCATCAGATGCTGCCCGTGCCACATCGCGCAGATGACCGGCGTCTGGTCCCCCGAGCAGCCTTCGTCGAGGTCCTCGGGAACGGTGGTGGAAACGGCTCGTGGATCTGGACGAAGCGCAGATATTTCGCGAGCAGGAAACCGATGGCTTCCTGCCAGAACGGCGACCGGCCTATGCGTCTTGCCATCGAGGTCTCAGGCGGTCCTTGTCGGCGGCGCGAGGTCCGGCTCGATCAGGCGGTGCAGGTGGACGATGTAATAGCAAGTCTGGGCGCTGTCGACCGTTTGCTGCGCCTTGGCCCGCCAGGCCGTCTCGGCGCTGGCGTAGTCGGGAAACAGGCCCACCACGTCGATCTTGGACACGTCGCGGAATTCATGCGTTTCGAGCGACTTCAACTCGCCCCCGAAGACGAGGTGCAGGAGCTGCGGCTTCTCCTCGGATGGATGCGGCGGCGTGGGTTTCTTCATGGGACATTGTCCTCGAGAAAAGAGCGCAAGGACTGCGTCGCGCGGATTTGCCCTCGCGCGGGCCAAAACGCAAGTCGCCCGGAGCGAGAAAGCCGCTGCATCCCGATTTCCTCGCGCGCGGGCTGCGGCGCGCGAAGACCTTCGAGCAATCGCGGGGCCAGCGCGTCCGGCGTCCCGAGCAGGGCGGCGCGCCGGATGTGCGAGCGGTTGCTGTCGCGCTCGGAGGAAGCCTCGACGAGCCGCCCGCCGGCCTCCTCGAGCATGAGATCGGCCGCCGCGATGTCCCAGTCGTGCGAATTCACCCCCGATACGGCGAAGTCGAGCGCGCCGCTGGCCGCCAGGCACATCCGGTAGGCGAGCGACGGCACGAAGGGGACGATATCCATCGGCAACGCCGAGCGAGGCCGCCATCGCGTTGAGGATCGGCTTCGGGCCTGCGACCTTGTACCGCGCCCGCTCGCCGCCCGCCGCGAGCGCCAGAGGCTGGGCCGTTCAACAGGACCCCCGCCCCGCGGGCGGCCGCGTAGGTCTCTTCCAGCGCCGGCGCGTGGACGACGCCGGCGATCGGCCACCTCGTCGACGATCAGCGCCGCCGAAACCGTCCAGCGCCGGTCGCCTTCGACGAAGGCGCGGGTGCCGTCGATCGGATCGACGATGATCAGGGCGCGCCTCGCGAGGCGCGCGGCGTCGTCCGCCGTCTCCTCCGACAGCCAGCCGGCCTCCGGAAACGCGGCGCCGAGACGGCGCTTGAGATAGGCGTCGGCCGCGAGATCGGCCTCGGTCACAGGCGAACCGCCGGCCTTCGACTTGACCGCGGCCGTGGTCTTGCCGCCCGGACGGAAAAAGGCGAGCGCCGCCTCGCCGGCCTCGCGCGCGGCGGCGGCGAGGAGATCGCGCGCGGCGAGCGCGTCCCGATTGAAGTCGAGGCTTCAAAGGGGCGGGGTCCAGCGCTGGTGATGGGACGGCTCCGGCTTTAGATGCCCGCCTGACAGGACGCAATGGCCGTAAGCTCAAAAGCCCGCGAGAGAGGCAGAATATCAAAGGAAATATCCGGACTTCGCGCGTCCACCGTCAGCCCATGATCAGCACGCCCGCGATCGTGTCGATGGTGAACCGGCGAGACTGGTTGAGGACAGGGAAGCCCACCAGCGGTTCGGCGGCGTGCCGCGGGGCCGTCGCGTAGACGTCGAGCAGCGCGTGGCCGCCGACCGAGACGGACCAGACCTTTATCCCGCGGCGACGCTCCTCCTGGCCGTTGGCGAGCGTCAGGATCGCGCTTTGCGCTTCGACCGCCTCCCGGCGCGAGAGGAGCCGCTCGGCGATCCAGGTCGGGATGCTCAGGCCCATGGCCGACGGTGTCGATCACCATCCGCTTGGTCATAGATCCGAGCTGGACGTCGACCCGAACCGTGCGGCGGTCCCGGTAGAGATAGATGGGGGCGGTCGTCGGCGAGGGCCGGGAATGGAAACGACGTGACGCGGCGCTGATCATGGGCTCGAAGGTCGGTTCGTCCTGGGCAACCTGGGTCAAGCATGAGCTTGCAAACCGCATGCCATGCTCTTTACCGGGACCCGCCGCCCCTTGACCACAAAAACGCCTGGACGGCTCACTGCGGCGCCCATTTCGACGGCGCCGAAGCCGAACAATCAATGCGGCGAGGCGCCTCACCCACCTCCGGCGCCGGCAAAAGCCGACGCCGGCGACAATTCTGCTTCATAAAATGAACTGGCGACGCCCTACTCGGCCGCCCGCGCCGCGGCCTCGAGCAGCGTCCCGGCCGCCCTGTCGGCCTTCCACGTGTCGAGGAACGAGAACGCCTCGTTCATCAGGTGCGGCGTGTGGAGGCCGGGCAATTCGCTGCAGCGCCCGCGCGTAGTACTCTCTTCCAGCGCCGGGCGATAGGACGGGTGCGCGCATTTGGCGATGATCATCTCGGCTCGGCGACGCGGCGGGAGGCCGCGCAGATCCGCGAGCCCCTGCTCGGTGACGATCACCTGCACGTCGTGCTCGGTGTGGTCGACGTGGCTGACCATCGGCACGATGCACGAGATGGCGCCGTTCTTGGCGGTCGACGGCGTCATGAAGATCGACAGGTAGGCGTTGCGGGCGAAGTCGCCGGAGCCGCCGATGCCGTTCATGATCGAGGTGCCGCGAATGTGGGTCGAGTTGACGTTGCCGTAGATGTCGGCCTCGATCAGGCCGTTCATCGCGATCACGCCGAGGCGGCGGATCAGCTCGGGGTGATTGCTGATCTCCTGCGGCCGGAGGACCACCTTCTTGCGGTAGAGCGCCACGTCGCGGTTGAACTCCTCCGCGGCCTCCGGCGACAGCGACAGCGCGGTCGCCGAGGCGAACTCCATCTTGCCCGACTTGATCAGGTTCAGCATGCCGTCCTGCAGCACCTCGGTGAAGGAGGAGAGGCCCTCGAACGGCCCGTGCTGGAGCCCGTCCATGACGGCGTTCGCGACGTTGCCGACGCCCGACTGCAAGGGCAGCAGTTTCCGGCGGCAGCCGGCCCTTCTTCACCTCGTGGGCAAGGAAGTCGAGGATGTTGCCGGCGATGGCGCGCGAGGCGAGGTCGGGCGGCGTGAAGGCCGAGTTGCGGTCGGCCGAGTTGGTCTCGACCACGGCGATCACCTTGTCCGGGTCGCACCAGAAATACGGCTGGCCGATGCGGTCGTGCGCCGTGATCAGCGGGATCGGACGCCGGTGCGGCGGTCAAAACGTCGGGCCAGCCCTTGACGCTGACATGGGCTTGCTGTGGCGAGCTCAGCACGCGCTCACCCTTGAACAGCCCGGCATTGCGAATCTCATCAATTTGTCCGGCAAGATGCTGCTTGATCGCGCCATACATGATGGTATGCTCCTATTTCTTAGCCTTCGTGCCATGTCAGGATCACCTTGCCCGACTCGCCTGATTTCATGGCGGCGAATCCCTTCTCGAAATCCCGATAAGGATAGCGATGGGTGATTACGGGAGTGATGTCTAGGCCGGATTGCAACATGACAGTCATCTTGTACCAGGTCTCATACATTTCGCGCCCGTAGATTCCCTTGATCGTTATCATGTTGAAGACAACCGTATTCCAGTCGATGGCGATCTCGCGGGTCGGGATACCCAGCATGGCGATCTTGCCACCGTGGCACATGTTGGCGAGCATGTCGCGAAAGGCGTCAGGGTTGCCCGACATCTCCAATCCAATATCAAAGCCCTCTTTCATCCCCAGCTCTTTCTGGGCGTCCGCGATCGAGCGGTCGCGCACGTCGACCGCCAGGGTCGCGCCCATCTTCCGCGCCAGTGCCAGACGATAGGGATTGACGTCGGTGATCACCACGTGCCGCGCCCCGGCATGCCGGACCACGCTCACCGCCATGATGCCGATCGGACCCGCCCCCGTGATCAGCACGTCTTCTCCCAAGACATCGAACTGGAGCGCGGTATGGACCGCGTTGCCAAACGGGTCGAAGATCGATTGCACGTCGCGGGGAATATTTGGATCGTGGGCCCAAACGTTGGTCATCGGTAGTGACAGATACTCGGCAAACGCACCCGGCCGGTTGACGCCAATGCCCTTGGTGTCCTTGCACAGGTGCCTGCGGCCCGCCAGACAATTGCGGCAGCGGCCGCAGACCACATGCCCTTCCCCACTGACGATCTCGCCGACTCGGAAATCCTTGACGTTCGAGCCAACCTCGAAAATCTCACCCACAAACTCGTGGCCAACTACCATCGGCACCGGGATCGTCTTTTGCGCCCAGGCGTCCCACGCTTCAATATGAACATCAGTACCGCATATCCCGGTTCGCAGCACTTTGATCAGCACGTCGTTGATGCCGATTTTGGGCAACGGCACCTCGTCGAGCCAGAGGCCAGGCTTGGCCTCCTTCTTCACGAGGGCCAGCATCATCTCCATCGCAGTTTTCTCCCGGTCGCCTTGCGTACGCTCTCCGCCTCGCACAAGGCGAAAATGATCTTCCCATTCAATTGGATCTCCCTTGAAGGCTAACTTTGCCGGCCGGGTGTCGCAATGCCCAAAGAACCGCCCGATGCGGTATGATTTTTTCATGGGATCACTCTCGCGTTCAGAAAACCTCGGCCGGCTGCGCGATAGGGCGGTCTGGGACATCGTGGTCATCGGTGGTGGCGCGACTGGGCTGGGGGCGGCTGTCGACGCAGCGTCGCGCGGCTACAGCACGCTCCTCCTCGAATCACACGACTTTGCCCAGGGAACCTCCAGCCGCAGCACCAAATTGATCCACGGCGGAGTGCGGTACCTCGAACAGGGAAATGTCCCATTGGTGCGCGAGGCACTGCGGGAACGGGGGATTCTGCTCAGGAACGCACCCCATCTTGTTCACCCCCGCGACTTCGTGGTTCCGGCGTACCGCTGGCATGAGCTGCCTTATTTCGGCACGGGTCTCAAGCTCTACGACTTGCTGGCGGGGCGTCTGCGGCTAGGTTGGTCGCGCGTCATCTCGCGAGCCGAGGTGAAACGAAGGATTCCGACGATCCGTGGCGCAGGCCTGCGCGGAGGGATTGCCTACACCGACGGTCAATTTGACGATGCGCGGCTAGCGATCACGCTCGCTTTGACCCTGGCCGATCTCGGCGGCACAGTACTTAACAAAGCACCCGTCACTGGACTGGCCAAGCGCAATGGCCGGACCAGTGGCGTCATTGCCCGCGACGATGAAAGCGGTGAGGAACTTACAGTCGAGGCGCGCACGGTGATCAACGCGACCGGAATCCACGTCGACGCCGTGCGACGATTTGACGACGCCGGCGCACCACCGCTCTTGACCGTGAGCCAGGGTGCCCATCTTGTACTCGAAAGGTCGTTCTTGCCTGGCAGGACAGCTCTCCTCGTGCCCAAAACCGAAGACGGCCGGGTGCTTTTTGCCATCCCCTGGCACGATCGCGTTTTGGTTGGCACGACCGACACGCCAACGAGCGAGCTGGCGTGCGAACCCCGTCCTCTCGCCGCGGAGGTCGCATACATGACCGAGTATGTCGAGCGCTACCTCGACAGGAGCCCTGGTCCCAGCGATATCTTGAGCACGTTCGCCGGCCTGAGGCCACTGTTGCGAGGCCGCGATGGCGCGGTCACGTCCAAGTTGTCACGCGAGCACGCCGTCGTGATTTCGGACTCGGGTCTTGTCACTGTGACCGGAGGAAAATGGACGACCTATCGTCGGATGGCCGTCGACGCCGTCGATCAGGCTGTGCGTTGGCAACGCCGACAGCGCGCTGACGCAGGCCGCGTTCGACGCGGCGCGCGCCGCAAGCGACCGTCCGCAAGCAGACGCTGTCGGAGTCCTGGCGGAGCCGGAAGGACATCGTGCTCTTCGTCAACGCGGCCTTCGGCCCTGCCTTCGCGGCGATGGGCCTGCCGGAGAAGGACCACGCCTTCACAGCGGACGCGCCGCGTCGAGAAAGGCTTCGCGCGCCCCCCGCTCGCGGTCTGGCGGCTCGAGGGCAAGGTCGAGGAACAATTCGGCGCGCTCGCCGCGCGCGTGCGCGAGATCGTCGCCGAGGCCGAAGCTGGCCGGTCGCGAACAAGGACAGGAGGGATCCGGCCGCTTCAGGCGGGCGACGTCGCAATACTCTGCCGCAGCAACAAGCATGTCGGGAAAATGGCGACGGCCCTCGCCGCCAAGGCCTGCACGTCTCGGTGGAGCGGAAGGGCCTGACGGGAACGCCCCACATGCAACTCGTCGTCGCGGCAGTTCGCTGGGTGGCGGACGCAACCGACCGGCTCGCGCTCGCCGAACTCGCGCAGTTTCTTCGCCGAGGATTCGCAATCCGACGCGTGGCTGCAGGCGGCCGCCGCCGAAAAGCCCGACGAGCGCGCTGCGGAAAGTCGTTCCGATCGCGGACGATCTGCAGCGTTTGCGCGAGCGCATGCTGATGCTGACGCCCGCGGAAATGGTCGATGCGGTGACTCGCCTGACAGACTCGTGCAGCGGCGGCATCGAAAGCTGGGGCGACGCGGCCGAGCGGCTCGACGACCTCGAGGCGCTGCGCGGCTTCGCCTCGAGCTACGAGGAGACCTGCGGCGCGGAAGGGACGCCCGCCACCCTGAACGGGCTGATCCTCGCCCTCGGCGCCGACCCGCCGCCGCGGCCGCGAAGCCTGCGGGCCGACGCCGTCCAGGTGACCACCTATCACGGCGCCAAGGGACTGGAATGGCCGCTCGTGATCTTGACCGGTCTCGACCACGAGCCCCAGCCGCGCCTGTTTCAGCCGGTCGCCGAAGTCGACGGGGCGATCGACCTCGCCGACCCGCTCAGGCGGCCGCTGGATCCGCTTCTGGCCCTGGCCCTATGGCGCGCAGAAGAAGGACGTCGACATCGACGTGAGGGCGGCGACGTCCGCGATCGGAAAGGAGGCCGAGCGGAAAGCGCGGGAGGAGGAGACGCGGCTGCTCTACGTCGGCGTCACCCGCGCGCGCGACTATCTCGTTCTCGCGCCGCCCAAGAAGGGCGAAGCGTGGCTCGAGCTGCTCGACGTGGGCGGAGCCATTGACCATGTCCAACTTCCGAAGGCTGCCGGCGATCCGTTGAAAGCGGGGGATTCGTCCTTCGCGGCGGAGGCGCTTTCGATTTCGGCGAAGGACGCCTTTCCGTGGTCCGGTCCGAGCCCCGCCTTTGTCGCCCAATCCGCGAGATGCGATCGTCCGTCCGCCGCTGCGACGGAGGCCGAGCGGCGAAGAGACCGCGGAGCGACTTCGAGGTGATCGAGCGAATCGAGCTCGGTCCGCGCCTTCCCCTGACCGGCGACGCGGACATGGAGGCGATCGGCGACGCGCTCCATGCGGTCTTCGCCGCCGACGACGGCCGAGACGACGGGCCCTCGCCTGCAGCGCGCGAAGTCGATCTTTCTCGCTGGAAAACATTCGAGGTGCAGGCTGCGGACGTCATCGCAGCCGCAGGCCGGCTCGAAGCGCATATCCGCCAGCGTTGGCCCGGCGGGGCGATCCTCCGCGAGGCGCCGCTGTCGGCGCGGATCGACGGGCAACTCGTGACCGGACGTATCGACGTCCTCGTCGCGCACGAAGGCCGCCACATCGTCATCGACCACAAGTCGTATCCGGGCTCGAAAACGGAGCAGCACAAGCGCGCGGCGCGCCACGGGGCGCAACTCGCGCTCTACGCCAGAGCGATCGAGGCGGCGACGGGCCGGCCTTGCGACGACCTCTACATCCACATGCCGGTGACGGGTGCTCTGCTTCACGTCGCGCATGTCGCAAGCGCGGGCCACGGGTAGCGGTTGGCCGCGGCGACACCGCTTATTCGGCTGGAGCGGGCTTTTCCTAGGCCGACACTTCGGCGTCGGCGCTCAAAAACGCGCCAGGGGCTTTGACAAAACATGATCAGGACAAGCAGAAATCCGATCCGATCCTCGTCGCCGAAGTCGATGTCGGCGCGGGCCGGGGAAAAATCGGCGTGACCTTCGCGCCGGGTGTCGTTTTTCATGGAATAGGGACCCCGCTACGGGGCTGACTTGCATTCAATCGGGGCTCTGACGCACTTTTGATGACGCTCGTCACGTCACGCCGATGACACGCGCTTGGAGGAGGTCGAGTTTTCCTCGCCCGTACATCTGGCGTTTGATCAGCTTGAGCTTGCAGATTTGACCTTCGGCTTGGCCATTGGACCAACCCGAGGAGAGCGCGGCGCTCACCGCGGCTTTGTCTTTCGTGACGCCGTTCGCCAACGCGGCAACGAGACTGGTCTTGGCGCGCTCGATCCAAGGGTCGAGTTCCGCTGGCGCCATTCTTCGGATCATCGCCTGAAAGTCCGCGACGACTTCGCGCGCTTCAACGAGAGATTCAACTCCGCTCTCGATCGCGGCCACGGTTACGGTCTCCGCCTTGGAGAGTTGGTCGCGCCCGATCGTCATCAACCGGGCGATGGTTCGTGCGGAGGGAGTGCGGCTTATCGCGCTTGCATCCATCTTTTCCGATCGCCGACGTCGTCCGCTCCACTCGCTGACGACGCGAAGGCATCCGCGAAACCCTCGCTGCTTCAGGGAGCGCCATAGCTCGGAGCCGTTGCGCCTGCCCGCCGCCCATTGTTCGTCGAGCCAGGGAAGATAGGCTTCGAGCGAACTGCTGCGGACGCGGAAGACGTCCGACCTCTGACCGCGAAGCACCTTTCGCACGAGGCCGCGGCTGTAGCCGGCGCTTCGCACGATCTCCTTGATCGTCGCGCCTTCTTTGGCCATCGCGAGGATGGTGGCGTTGGTCTCTTCGCGGCGGAGGTAACCCTCATATTGCAGCTTCTCGGCGGCGGTGAGCAGGGCGGGATTGATCGTTGCTGCGCCAATCGCGCTCCGAATCTGGCGCATCGACTTGCGCACGGCGTCGAGGAAAGCGTGGCTTGCGTTCTCCATCAGATGCCAGCGGTCGGCGACTTGCACCGCGTTGGGCAGCGCCTTTTGCGCCGCCAAGGCATATCCGCCGCCTCGATCCCGAGCGACGACGGCGATCTGCGGTTGGCCGCTCAACCACGCCTCGGCGGTCGCTGGCTCTCGATCCGGCAGCAACGCGATCGTCTTTCGACGTTCGAGATCACAGATCAGCGTTCCATAGCGATGGTTGCGACGCCAGGCCCAGTCGTCGATCCCGATGATCACCGGGGGCGCGAAGCTCGGGTTGCCCCTCCTGCGCACGGCGCGCAACAGGGTGTCGTTGCTGACCGGTATGCTCAAGCGGCGCGCGAAACTCGCCGCCGGTCGACCTCCAAGGGCGATCGCCAAACAATGGACAATCTGATCGAGCCGAGCCGTGCGCCGCGCCCAGGGCTTGAGGATGTTGTCGTTGAAGCGTTCGGTGAAGATGCGCCGCTCGCAAAGAACCTCCTCGCAGCGGAAGCGTCGCGCCTGAAGCATCAGCACGGCGCGCCGCCCTGCGATCGGCAAGTCCGCCAAACGGCGAGGATATTGACTGTGGACCCGGTTCGAAACCGCGCCACATGAGGGGCACGAACTGTTCGCGCTCATCGCGCGGATTGTAACGACGGCGCCGTCGCCTTCGCTCGACGCGCCAACCGCGCAAAACCCTGTGGGGAGCAACTCTGAGGCGCGAAAAGACGGCATGGCCCTGATTCCCTCTCGAAACCAGGCCACACCGGCGCCTCAAGTTCATCAAAAGTAAGTCAGAGCCCCTATTCAACGCAAATCCGGGGTCCCGTTTCGGTGATCATTGACACTTGGGCGAGCGAGCGCCCATTCCAGGCGTCCCAGTCGCCCTTTGTCTTGCGCCAGACGCGGCTGACCACGTCCTTGCTGACCGGACCGGCAAACACCGCGTTCAACGCGCGGCGCACGCGGCGGGTGTTGGTCCCTGCGAGATAAGCCCCGGCGATCAAGGCGTCGGCGGCCCGGGTGCGGCGCTGGTAGGCGCGCAGCGAACCGCTTCGCCATTCGCGGGTCTTGCCGGTCAACCGGGCCCGCGGCACGGCGATCCGCGTCTTGCCAAACGTGCCCGTCAGGGTCCGCTCGCGATGCCCGTGGCGCACGCCCACGACCGGCGGCGTCGCCTCGTCCTCCTCCGGTCTGCGCCGGCCGTAGCGAGGCCGCGACAACGCCTCGGAAAGTTCCGCCTCCAGCATCGTCTCGATGAAGCCGCGCACGCGAGACCCGGACGCCGTCCTCGATCGCGTCAAACCAATCATCGAAAAGCAAAGCCTCAGCGGCTCCAGCCGCCTCCTTCGTGGTATCCTTGATCATGGCGTGGTCTCCGTTCCAGCGCGCCAACGCCGAAATCATTGGGGTTGAGCAACCCGGAGACTACGCCAACCCAATTCCAACCACCTCCCCGACGGGACCATTGCCGGGGCGGCGGGGCGTGCGGCCCGCAAAGATCGCGGCGTTCAACAACCGTGGTGTCGGTCCACGCTGCGGTCGGACTGATGCAGGCCCCTCCACTCTCACCTCGGTTGGGCCGCGAATGTTTCGGATGGGTGGGGTGGTCCATCGACCGCGTCGGCATCGCCCGCCCCTCGGAAAATATCTCAAAAAAATCGCGCGGGTGGCTCAGGAGCACGAGCAACGACATCATTTTTTCTCCCCCCTCGGGCTACCCGGGTCGTCCGTGCGAAGTGGGGACGGTCCGGGGTTTCCTTCGTCGCCGGTCAACTCATTAATGCCGCCTTGATCCGCTGAACGGTCCCGACACCCACGCCATGCGCCGCTGCGACCTTCATGATGCCGGCGTTGCCCCGTCGCAAATCGGCGCTGATCGCGGCTTCCTTCTCGGCGTCGATCGGTGGCCGGCCCAGCGTCTTGCCCTGCGCCTTGGCCCGTTCCAGCCCGACTTGACCCGTTCGCGGATCATGGCGCGCTCAAACTCGGCGAAGACGCCCATCATCTGGAAAAGGGCCTTTCCGGCCGGGGTGGTGGTGTCGATCGCCCTGCTGGTGCAGGAACAGGTCCACGCCATAGCCGTGAACGTCAGAGAGGAAGGCGACAAGGTCCTGGAGGCTGCGACCCAGCCGGTCGACGGACCATGCCATGATCATGTCGAACCGTCGTCGGGCCGCGTCCTTCCACAGCGCGTCGAATGCTGGCCGGTCGTTGCGCGACTTGGCCCCGCTGATGCCTTGGTCGCGATAGACCTTGACGATAATCCAGCCCATGCGGTCGGCAATGGCTCGTAGCTCGCGCTCTTGGTTCTCGGTCGTCTGATGATCCGTCGAGACGCGGGTGTAGATAGCCACGGTGCGGTCCACACAACTCGCGGAACTCGCTACGCGTTCGGTCCTCGCCAAAGTGGCCCCTCCTTGCTCTCTGGAGATCGACGGATCTCACTGATATACATAAATCAACTGATTTCGGTATGGTCTCGTTAAAGGTCTCAGGGCCAAGTTTTTCGGGGCTTTGCGGGGTCGGTTCGCGAGGGGTTTTTTGTATGGGCCGTATTGGCGCGAGCCGTCTAATCCGCCCGATCGGCGGGATCTACCAACGCGGCGCCGTCGTCCCCAACTTGGCGATCGACTGACGCCGCATGCTGGTGCTGGATAATTCGTGCTGGCTGCGTCTCAGTTGCTGGCAAACGGAGGACGTATCCAGGACGGAAGTCTTGCTTGATGCCGACGCCGACGTTGACCGTGAAGCCTGACCCCTGCTCGGGATCCTCTAGCTCCTCGAGAGCCCGCACAGCGGCGACCACGGCCATCCCGTTCTGCGCCGTCTCGCGGACCCTGAGCAACGCGCCTTCGTTTCCTCCGCAGACCGCCGCTCTGAACGCACGGCGCTCGGCCAGCAGCAGCGCCCGCACGTCAGGCCGGTCGAGATAGCGCCGCATGACATCGGGCTTGATCCTGCTCTCATGGGCAGCCTCGATCAAGGTCAGAGCTCGGCAGTCGGCATCATCCGGATGGCCGTAGACCATGAGGGAGATGGCTTCACGCAGCTTCGCGGGTATGGGCTGCGGGCGCTTCATCTCTCGGCTCGCCGATGACCTAATGGGCGGCAGGACGGGCATGTCATTGCCTCCGGTTGAAAACGTCAAAATCGCGGCTGCGCGTGCTGAACAGAACATTCCCCTAATCCGCGAGTTTCGAGGCGGCTATATTCATTGTCGGAGCTTGCGTTTTCCCGGACGGTTTGCCGAGGCCCGATTTCCATCTGCCTGTGCTCTTGAGGTGCGGCCTCGCAAGGCAATGCAGGCGGTTCGGGTGCTTCGTTTCCCCAATGGTCCCATCCGAGTCGGAACCGGCCACGGGCGTGCAGTTCGATCTTCGGCAGGGTCGGGAAATAGCTCTCGATCAGTTCATACACCGCCGCAGGCTTTTCGGAGTGGCGACCAACCGGCGCCTCGATCACGCTCGGCCACTGCGTCCCCATCGCCGGCGCAGGAACATGGCCCTTAGCGCCGATCAACAGAAACTCGTGACGATTGCGGCTCCAATATCCGGTGCCGGCGCGGTCCTTCACCCAGACGAAGTCGCTCTTGTAGGCGAACCCCCAAGCGCTCGCCACCTCAAGCGCCTGCGGCAGCATCGGGGACAGTCGCCCAAAGGAACAACACGCAATCCGGCGCGGCGATCGATCCGACGTCGAGGGCCTTGATCGCCGCCAGCGGACTGGTCGGATAGTGGTTGTCGGCGGACCGGTACAGGCCGGTCTCGCGGCTGTATGCCTCGAACCGCCAGGGCGGGTCCGCGAGGATGACGCCGTACCGTCTGTCTGGAAGAGCGCGCTGTCTTGCGCCGAGTTCGGCTTCGCGCCGCGCACGTTGCGCCTTTTTCGCCGCTGTTCGGGCGGCGTGTGCCTCAGCCAAAGTCATGGCGCTCTCCTCCAAGAAGACTAAACAGTGACGCGCTCACGCCAAATGCTCCCGGCCCAGGCGGCGGAACCTCAATGGGGCGCCGGACGGCGTCTCGACGATGATGCTCGCCTCTGTCACCGCGATCACTCGCCGATCGCCAATAAGGAGCGCGGCGCCCGCGAGGTCCACGCGCGACCACAGCGGCGGAACGCGGTAGAGCTCGACAGCCGTCCAGCCGAGCAGCGCCGCCTTGTCCGACCAGCCGGCGTCGACGAACCGTCTTGCGCCGCGCATGGCCCCGGCCCAACGCATTTCGGAACAGTCATGGGGAGGATCGGCTGCGAGGGTCGCCGTCGCCCTATCCCGAGCCGACAGGATCATCCGTAGCGCCAATTCGTCGGCGCGGAGTTGGTCGACAACGAGTTCCGGCGGCTCCCGCCGATAGCCGATCATAAGCCGCCCGCCCTGGAGCTTCACCCGGACGCCGGCGGTGCTTGCCGCACTGAGGGCCTCAAGAGCGCTCACTTATTCCTCGCCAGACAATGTCCTCGTCGGCCTCCTGGTCGGCCGATACGCCAACGTATTCGCCAGATCCGTCTCCCCCCGGCCTTTGACCCGCCACGCCGCCACAAGCCGCAGAATTGCTGGGGTTTCCGGCATTTTCGGAGCCGCCACGAAATTCGCTTGTGGCGGGCGCAAAATCCTCGCTTTCCGTAGGTTTTCCGGGCGTTGTGGCGGTGTGACGTCTTGGCGACGGGAAAATGGTCGGTTGCGAGGGCAGATACCGCTCGAACGCCTCCTTGAACGACCGTAGGTAGTAGCCCTTCGGCGTGGAGCCGTCTTCGAGGCGGACGGATCCCGAGCGTATCCCGTAGCCTTTCAGCAGACCGGCCAACGCCACGTCCGTCATCGGCTTTCCCGCCTTGCCCCAGGCGCACCAATTCCGCTCTTCAAGCCCGAGAAGTTTTCGAGCAGTCGCTTGGTTGCAAGTCTGGGGCCGTATCTGTCGCCGTGATCAGGGTGATCCGCGGGGAATTCGCGCGACGAAAAGATCTCTAATGTCCGAGAGGAGAGTTTGCCTGACATCGCCATCGACGGCTTCGGCTTCGTGTACGCCGGCAAGCGTCACCGCGGCCTTCCTGGCGCGCTCCGGCCAGTGCCCGCCGGCAATGTCGGCGATCGCAATCAGCGGCTCCCACGCGTCCCGGGCGCGGTCGTTGAGTTCCTTCAGGTACGTCCGGCTGTTCATGCCGCAGACGGTGTTCATGGTCGGCGACGAAGCGTGCGCTTTTACGGACGACGTCGTGCAATTCGCCGCCGTCCCGGGCGCGCAGACGCTTGACGGTCTGCGTGTGCCGCTTCCGCTCCAGTCGGATGACGACGCTTCGATCCGCGACAGTATCGGGAACCTGACCAATTCCCGCGACACAAACCGGGGCCCACGGTCGAGAATTTCCTCACCTCCCAGCCGCCGCCTGGAAGCGGTACGGTCTTCAAGACGCAGGCGCCGCTTCTGTTGAACGACGAGTTCAAAAGCCCTCGCAGGCTCTCCGCCATTTCCCCGCTGCTCTTCGCGACAGCGTCGAATTCGTCGATAAGGATCGTCGGCCGATGTTCTTCAATCAGGCGAGCGAGTGCGGCGGCGCTCACTCCGCTCATGGTCTGGGGCCGCGGCGCAATCCTCGATAGCACCTCTTGCAGTCGGGTCTTTCCGCAGCGCTTCGTCGGCGAAAGGATGAGCAGGAGCGGGGCAAAACAAAAAGTCATGCGCGTGCGCAACACAATCCATAACGCCACGGCGTCCCGCTGATGCGGGTCCATGACCACGTAATCGTCGATCGACCTCGCGAGCCCGGACAGGAGTTCGCCGCCTTCGACCCGTTCGTCCCATGGATCGATCTCGTCGTACTCGATCGGCTTGCCCGGAACAATTCACTGCGTTGTCGCTGCGGCGACCACACGGGCTTTCATCGCGGCTTCCAGCGCCGGCAGGCGAACCCCCTTATCGGTTTTCAGCTTCGAGCGGAGCCGTTCGAAGTCCGCGGGTCGGTCCTTGGCCAATTGGTTGAGGGCGGATATCGGGCCGGGCTCGAACGGAAAGCCGGGATCGTGTTTGGCTAGCGCGATGAACGGGACGATGTCGCAGGCAGCCAGCCTGAGAAGCGATTCGAGACCTGTTCTCGAGGGCGGCTTCAGCCAGTTCGGGAGGAGTCTCGACCGCGCGATGGCCGCCGGGGTTAGACCCGGCGTCGATGTCGGCCACATTTCCGGGGTTGACGGTTGCTGTCGCGAAGCGGAGTCGGCGCCAGTCGGCGCACGCCCAGCGCCTTAAGATTTTCTTCCGGGCTCATGCCCTCGCCCGCTGCAACAAGTCGTTGAGGTCGCCGGGTGACGGGGACATGAAACGTACGCTTCCCGTCCGACGCTTCGCCAGCGCGTCTCGACCTCGCGGGCGGCCTTCTCCCGCGTCAGTTGCGTCGTGGTCTGCGATGATCGTCAGACAGTCGACGCCGTCGAGGACAGGGAACGTTCTCATGAGCGCGGTCGAGCCAGTCGACCAGACGGGTCGGAGTCCCGCCGCCATCGCGCTCAGCGCCGTCTCCAAACCTTCGGCGAGATGCAGGCCTTCGAGGACGTCCTCGTCAAGGGAGAGGCGGACCACTCCGGCGGGCGAGCCGAGTGTCTTGGCTTTGCCGACCTTGTGTAGGTTCTCGTCAATGTAGGTGCGATTGATTGCGCCGGTCGGCCGAGCCGTAACCGGGTCGGTCATCACCGCGATAATGCAGCCAAGGCGTCGGCCGTGCAGTGGATGGCCGGGCTCATGGAAATAGACGGAGGGATGCCAGCCGAGCGCATCGATACGTTCGAGGACGTCGCCGATTGCCTCGACCTCTTCGGTGTCGATCCGGCGAAGTTCGCGAAGATACCGCTCGCCGTGAGTGTCGCGAACGGGGCGCATCTCCCTGACGTAAGCGGCGGCCTGGGCGAGGCTGTGCGCCTTCTGCTCGTCGTCCTCGCCACGAACATTCGGCGTCGGTCGGTAAATTTCCAGGCGGCGGGCCGTCTCTCGTGGGATGCCAAGCCGCTCGCGTACATGGTCTCGGCATACGCGCCAATCGTCTCCCGCGTGGCTGAAGGCAAGAAATCCGTCCGGCGCGGATGGCGACGGCAAGACGCTCATGCTGCGGTCCCGGTGACTGTGACCGGGACCGGGAGCAAGAACTTGCGAGCCTGAGACGTCTCCGCCAAGCAGTCTCGCAAGTTCTCTGAGGTCGAACACGGTCGTTCGCCCCGTTGCCTAGAACGGAATGTCCTCGTCGACCTCAGGCGCCTTTGGCGTCTGCTTGCGCGGCGGAATACGACAGCGGATCGCCGGCATGGTCTTGCCCTGAAAATCGACCATCGTCTCAAACAAGATGAGTTCGCCGCCTTGCCAATTCTCGGTGTCGTCACCAAAAGCCAAGGCGATCGTATTCGCATTAGTCTTGTTCAGAACGAGGCCCTTTTCCTTCCCTAAGAAGTACAGGACAGGCCGCTCACCGTCGCCGACGGTCTCCGTTGTAACGTATGACATGGCGACCGTGACCGGCTTGCCCTGCAGATCGGCGGGCCTGATATATTTGCTTGGAAATGCAGAAGAAATATTCATTTGACTGCTCCTTCACTTAGAACGGGCATTCGTCGGTGATCTCGATGAGCCTGCCGCGGGAGTTGACGCGGAGCCGGATCTCCAACTGCGATTCTGACGAAGAGATCGTAACGTCAAAAATGGGTGCTCCCGACGTCTCACCTCGGAAATTGCTCATCGACTCCTCGAAAAAAACGGCCGTCTTTTCGAGATGCTCAAGAATGCTCTTTTCGCGCGCGTATCTTGCTTCGAGATTTTCTTGGCGTTTCTCCCGCGCACTCGAACGTGGGGATGCATCTTCGTCGTATTCAAATTTGGCGGACATTTTCACTCTCGCTTTCCGCGCTGAAAGACCCCGTCAGCGTCATTCGGGAGGGACGATGAATTAAGAGACCCGGGCGGCGCTCGCGTTGTCGCGTCGCTGCCGAACCGATGATTCAGAGGGTGGTCTTTGTCGAACGGGCTTGGCCGATCGCCGCCTCAGATTCGCTGGTGGAACGGCGAGGCTGCCCCAGGCGGTCAGCGCCCAGTCATCAAGGTCGGCCTCATCGTAAAGCGCCGTGTTGCCAGCCTTAAAAAAAGGGGGGCCCCCACCTATTGTTGCCCATGTTGCAAGCGTCGCGGGCGAGCAAGGCTGGTTATATTTCTGGCGAACATACTCGGCGGCTTCTGGCCGGCGATGCCATCTGCGCTGGAGGGCATGCACTTGAGTCATCATTTGCGCCGTCTCCGTTCGATTTGGAGACCATGCGCGCTGAATTGTCCCACTCAAATAGGCTTAAGAAATGGGACGCTTTATGGTTTCGTCGCCGCTGCGCGCCTTGCTTCGCTGAGCCGGTTTCGGAGCGTCTTGCCAGCCCTCGCTCTCTCTTTTTCCTTAGCGATTCCGGCGAGCTCCGGTCTGACGCAGAGGATGATTTGCTTGGCTAACTCGGTTTCGTTTCGTTTCGGAAGGGCGGACTTGAAAAGCGAGAATATCGAAATCAGCACGATACCGTTCAAAACCTCCGGGATTGCGCCGGTGCCCTTCGGCTTCCTTCCGGTCCCGTGATAGGCTCCCGGCAGTTTGAGGGCTCGCGCCCGGGGGTCATCGTATAAGACCTGGAAGCCCGGCACGAGGTCGACGGCCATTGCTAAAGCGAGGCCAAGACCATTGTCTGGCTTTACGCCGTAATGCTTCGCAAGGGCGGTCAACTTTCGGATGCGAGTCTCGAGCACGAGATAGAAATTATGACCAATGGCGAACGAGCGCCCATCATCGGACATGTCCAGGGAAGCAAAGATAGGCTGCGCCAACTCGCCCTCGAATTTGGGCGCGCTACGAAACTTCGCGGCTGCCATTGTAGCGGCCTCCTCGTCCGACTTCTGTCACGCACGCTTTGGAAGGGCGATGATTGCTCCGGTGGCATTCGCGAAGCCGAGCCTTTCCTCGATATGCTGCGCGACCGCATCAGCGGCAGCCAAAAGCACAGCGTCGGCGTGGTGCGCGTATTTCGAGGTGATGCTCGCCTTCCTGTGGCCAAGCAGCGTCGCGATCGTCAGTTCGGAATAACCCAGGTCGGCGGCGACGCTCGCGAAGGAATGGCGAAGGATGTGCGGCGTCACGTCGGCGGGCAGTTTGGCGTGCATGGCGATCCGCAGCCAAACCTTATGGAAGCCGGTCATCGTTTGGTCTGTGCCGCGACCGGACGGAAAGACGAGGTCGCCTAATCGGGGGAGAGAGTGCAGCACATCGCAAGCGGCGTGCGACAGAGGTCGCATTGAAGCGCCGGTCTTCGTGTCGCCTAAGCGGGCCGTCCGCGCTGCAAGGTCAACCTCAATCCATCTGAGCGCGAGCATTTCGCCTCGACGCCAGCCGGTGACGGCCAGGAAGCGGATCGCGGCTACTGCGATCGGCCAAGCGGCCTCGTGCATGATGCGCAAAGCCTTGCCAAGGGCCGCGTATTCGCATTCTGTCACACGCCGCTCGCGCCGGCCGTCCGCATGACGCTGGATGCCGCGGCAGGGATTGTCGGACCTCAAGTCACGCTTCACAGCGAACCCGAAGATCGCGCCGAGCAGCCCCATGATCCGCGTGGCGGCTCCTGTCCCGCCCGTTACGCGCGCGAGTCCATGCTTGCCTGTCTTGATGCGCGCCGCAGCCTTGCCCTCGGCCACGTCATTTTGGAAGTTCTCGATGTCGCGGCGGGTGACCGCGACCACCTTCAATGCGCCGATGAGCGGCTTTATGTGGCGCTCGATAGCGCCCTTGTCCGTGGCGAGCGTCGATGGCTTCTTGGCGATCTTGCGCTTAGTCAGAAGCCGGCCACTCCATGCCGCCTTGAGGTAGTCGTCGCACAGCTCCGCGACTGTCGCAGCGTTTCGATGCACCGCCTTCTCGCCCGCCGGGTCGCCTCCGTTCTCGACTTTCACGAGAAGGCGCCGCGCTTCTTTGCGGGCCTCGTCTACGGTCCAAGGCGAGCCATGGCGGCCGATGGTGTGCCAGCGCTGCCGTCCATCCCTCGTCCGATAGAGCAGGGCGTAGGTGACCGCTCTTCCCCTCTGGCGTCGTGCCCCGAAGGCGTTGACCTCGGTGTCCCAAACGGTAGCGCCGGGGGGCAGCTTCTCGACGGTCTGCTTGGTGATCTTAGTCCGTTCGCTCATCAGGATTTCCGTCGGATAGTCGCTAGCTCACACCGCTTGCTAGCTAGCATATAGCTAGCGCCGGAAATCAAACCGTATCAAACCACAGCAGAGGCCGTCAATGAAAAGAGCTGAGTTTATAGCTGATTTCCTGATTATTATCAAAAGCCAGCAAGCTGGCGCAAGCTGGTGAAACCGCTAACCTCTCCCTTGGTAAGGGAGAGGTCGAGAGTTCAATCCTCTCTTGCAGCACCAGCCCAATCCTTGAACGCAAATAAGAAGCCGCGCCGCGCCGTGCGCCGGCGGCGCGTAAATCGGTGGCCTTGGCCAACTTGGTCGCCACCGTCTCCATCGCCACCGTCTTCTGCCGCTGCGAATACACGAGGACCGCGGTATCCGGCGCTCCGTCCATTTCGCCCGCGCCGCCGCGCCGAGCGTCCCCGACATCAGCATCGCGAACCGCCGCGCCGCAGGTGGATATTGAGCAGCTGGCTTTGCACGGCGGAGCGCGTCGGCAATGCGAAGGGGAGGGAGCCAACTCGGCCAGCCTCGAACGATTGCGCGAAACGAGAGCCCGGCTTCCGTCTTTACGAACTCCGTTTCCGCCTCAAGAACGACGAAGCGCTCGTCGAGCGACGAACCCGGCCAAAATGCGAGGCTCCCGCACAGCGCTAAGCGCTTCAAGAGCGCGCGGCGCCAGTGAAAAAAAGATTGAAGCCGGCGGCGACAATCTGTCCAATCTATGGATAACCTAAGTATCGCTTTCGGCAGGAGTTCGTCAACGAGGTATATTGCTTGCCTATTGCGCGATCTATTACCCTACAGTGCGCTGACTTCGTTTCATGCCGCTCATTTCGAGATTGCATTCGTAAGCGCATTGCTTGCTCTCGCATCCAGGTTTCCCAACGCGCAAGATTTGAAGTGTGACCAAAGTCACAGTGGGCAAAAAGAAAATGTGATCCATTACAACGGAGGCTTAGGTGTCTGAGGAGTCAAGTGGGCCCAGGAGCGGGGCTAGCACGAGCTAGACGAAATTGAATAGATTTTGCCGCGCAGCCTCATCCGGCCGCACCTGAGGCTTCGCCGGCGTAATTTCCCCTCATCTTGGCCGGTCCGTCCGGAGACAGCTTCGCCGCCGTGGGCAAGCAATCCCGGCGGAGGCGCAAGCGGGATGGAACGTCGCAACGCGGGAGGCTGAGCATGGATAAACTGCAGTTGCAGCGTCGGGGCAAGCCGTTCTTTTGGAGCCTCATGTGGATCCTGCTGGTTCTAGGCCTGGCTTGCTGGGCCCTGAACGCGCTGCTTCACCCGGGGTCGAATGCCTGGATCGGATGGCTTCCGGACGCGAAAACCTGGGGCGGCTGGCTTCTTGGCGTCGGCGTTTGGGCCGGCCTCGTCGGGCTCTGCGTTCTCCTTCTCAAGCTCGTATCGAAAGCGCCCGATCTTCTTCAGGTTCTCGGCGCAATGTGGCGGCCGATCATCCTGACAGCCGCCGCCGCCTACTTGTTGTTCTCCAACGATCAGGGGCGCGAACTCGGCAACAGTCTGATCGCCGAGCATGGCGACTGGCGGTTTTTCCTTCTTTTCGTGGCGCTGATCTACTGGGCGGCCAACAACTGGCACACGGCGCGCCTCGGCTTGCGTGGAGCGGTCATGCGCCACGCTATCCCTGTTCCCGAAGGTGATGAAACATGGCTGTTCTGGCCGCCCCGTCTTCTCGGCGTCTGCGCCCATCTTTTCGCCGCGATCAATTTCTCGCTGGCGGCGGCGAACCAGCCTGAGTTCGCCGGACGCTGGCTTGTGGCGTGGACTGCGCCTTTCGCCGTCCTGTTCGCGACAGGACTCGCCTGGATTCTCGACCGCCTCCTGATGTCGAAAAGAACATCGCTCGACAAGACGACGTTGATTGATCTCGTTGTCGCGGCAGTCGCGACCGTCCTGCTAGGAGGCGTCGCGAGCGTCGCCTTGGTCGTCAAATCGCCCCCGGCCGGATTTGTGCATGGAACGATCTGGATCAGCGCCTCAGCGATCACATACCTGATCCTGATCAGCCTCATCCGACGCAGGAAACCGCTCGGGCCCGACGCATCCGAGGCCGCCAGGATAGCCGACGACCGACGCGAGAACCGCGAGATTTCCGTCTTCACGATTGGACTCTTCGTCACGGCGTTCGCGTTCGCGGTCGCGACGTGGATAAGCCCGACAGCGGTCGGCGGCGCATTCGGCTCTATGGTGGTGGCCTACTTCGCCCTTGGCGCGATCCTCGCCGTTGTGAACGCCATCGAAGCCGCGATCGTCTGGGCCACCCGGGACGGCTGGTTCGGCGTCTCGGCGCAACCGCAAGTCGTGGGGCGCTATGCAATCGCCTTCGTGCTGGGCCTCGGCGTGCTCAATGCATGGCTGCATCCTTTCCATCGCGTGCGCCTTTGTGCGCAAAACTGCACGCGACCCCCGTCTGCGGCGAGCTACCCCGAGAGGGTGGATCAGCGGCCGACGGTCGCCCAGGCGGCTGCCGCCTGGTACGAGCAGGCGAAGGCCGCCTACCAGAAGACGAACGGCGAGGGCCCGGTCCCGATGGTCATCGTCGCAACGGCCGGCGGCGGAATCCGCGCAGCTTACTGGACGGCGACGGTTCTCGATCGGCTCCAGAGCGTTTTCGCAAACGAAGGAGGGTTGCGCCCCTATCTCTTCGCCATCAGCGGCGTCTCCGGGGGCAGCGTCGGCGCTTCCGCGTTCGACGCGGCTCTTGCGGCGCGTGACGAGGGCGCATGCGCCGGCGACGCCGCATGTCCGACCGCAACGACATACCTCAAGGCGGATTTTCTCGCGCCCGCCCTAGCGAGCCTCGTGTTCGTCGACGCGCCCGCCAGCTTCCTGCCGGATTTCGGCCACAGCGACCGCGGCGCGGCCCTCGAAAAAAGCTTCGAGGACGCAAGCGGGGGTCAACTGAAGCGACCTTTCCTGAGCCTATTTCCCTACAAGGGAGACACAGGGGGCGAAGGGGCGGCGCCCTGGCGTCCGATCCTCCTGCTCAACGCGACACACGAGGAGACCGGCAAACGGATCATCACCAGCCACGTCAAGGTCGAACGCAACGTGTTCATCGACAGCCTCGACGCGCTCGATGTCCTCGGCGACGACGTGCGTGCGAGCACCGCCGCTCACAACAGCGCGCGTTTCAGCTATGTCTCTCCGGCAGGCGACCTCGGCGGGGGACGGGGCTCGGTTATCGACGGCGGATATTTCGAAAACTACGGCGCGCTGACTGCGCTCGAAATCGCTCGCGCCGCGAGCTACGAGCTGAACGTGGTGAGAAGAGAGAGCCCCAGGGTCAAGCTGGTCATCGTGATGATCAGCAGCGATCCGAGCCTGCAGGAGGCCCACGAGCTGGTGCGGATCAACGAGGGCAAGCGGAGCGGGAAATGCCTGGTGAGCGTCGCGGAGCACGAAGACAATTCGTCCTCGTCGGCCTGCGGGGCGCAATCGTCCGGACAATCGGATAACTACCTTTCGACGTGTCACAACCAAGTGGAAAACGCATGGCTCAATGAATTCTGGGCGCCGTTCGAGGGCGTCATGAAAGTCCGCGAGGCGCATGGAAACCGGGCTGCAGCCGAGCTCGCCGTCCAGATCTGCGCAGAAGTATCAGAAAACGCACCCGCCGGCGTGTCTCAGCCGTCAGCGACGCCAGCCGCGCCGCCTACCCTGCAGGCGCCAGCGGCCGCCATGCTCGCCGAAGCGAAGAACGAGAACGTCAAAGATTCGCCGGCGTTCGGCGCGAGCTCCGAAGACCCGTATTTCGCCCATTTCGCGATGTGCACGGTGGACGATAATGGGCAGCGCCCGGTCCAGCCGCCGCTCGGCTGGGTTCTGTCCGGGAAGACGGAGGAGGGGATCAACGCGCTTCTCACGCAGTGCAGCAACGACGGGCAGCTTAAGCAGCTGAAGAAGGCGCTCGGAGCCCGCGTGCAGGAGGTGGGAGGAGACTGAGAACCAGCGACGCCACGTCGCCAGACGAGCAAGTGACCTTGAAAGAGGGGATTGGCCGAGGCAGTCGACCCCAATCGATCGCTTGCAGTGCATCTGATCGTAGACCGGACCGGATATGAGGATTCCGGTTCGGCCCGCTGAGGCGCGATTGACGCCGCCGCTATAGGCGTTATCGCCCTCCACCATCAACTCGCGGTTAATGCCGACGCGGAAGAATACCATCCCTCTCGGCTCGGGCAACCCGCCTTGCACGTGGTCAGCCCCTGCTGCGCCTCGACCGCATTGCACGGCCTCGACGACGCTGGGGGAACTCGGCGACAGCGGCGTCGCCCCAGCCCGCTCCCGCCAATCAAACTCGCTCCCACGGAGGGCGGACGCGCTGGAAGCAGTAGGCTATCAGGAGGCTGGAAACCGCCGGGCAATCGGCCAGAATAGGCTGGCTCGCCACCGGAGCCGTGGTCGGGAAGACCACAGCCCGCGTGTCGCAGGTTAACCCCGTGCCGAAAGGACGGCGATGGACGAACCCTACGCCTCTGCCGACGCAACGTTCCGGCCGCTGCTGAACCGCGAGATTCTCGTGAGCGAGCGGCGGCGCATGCTAAGCCTCGCCGCTGTGGCGGCTGTCATTCTCGGACTGATTCTGTTGTCCGTCACCTTCGCGCCCGGCTTCGTCAGGTCGATTTATCATGACCGACTCCCGGTGCGCGCTGCGTTGGTGGCTTTCTCGGCTTTCATTGCCTACGAACTCTTGGCGGCGTCCCTGCTCACCCTGCTCATCCGTCGCGGCCGAAAGTTTCCTCTCCTCGGTCGCTATGTGAACGCCTTGGTCGAGACGAGCTTTCCGACTTTGCTGCTCTATCTCCTCACTGGATATCTATCTGCGCCCATCGTCTTCAGCACATGGCCGGCGCTGCTTTATTTTATCTTCATCATTCTTTCAACTCTGCGGCTCGATTTTGCGCTTTCGGCCTTCACCGGGGCGGTGGCCGCGGTCGAGCTTTTTGCCCTCGCCTTTGTTACGCTGCACCTTGTGTGGCGCGCCGACGACCCGAACTTCAATATCGCCTATCATCTCGCCCGCAGCGGCGTCCTTCTTGGGGCCGGTTTCCTGGCGGGCTCGGTCGGGGTCACGATCAAGAGCCACTTCGAACGGGCCTTTGCGGCCGCGTCGGCCCGCGACCGGGTGACCAACCTCTTCGGGCAGCACGTTTCGCCGCGCGTGGTCGAGCGGTTGCTTGCAATCGGCGTGGCCGAACTCAGCGAAACCAGGCGGGTGTGTGTAATGTTCGTCGACATTCGCGGCTTCACGGAAGCCTCGCGCAGCCGCACGCCGGCCGAAGTCGTCGCCCGCCTCGACGCTTTTTTCGAGATCCTGGTCGACATCGTCGATCGGCGCAACGGCATCGTGAACAAGTTCCTGGGCGACGGCCTGCTCGCCATCTTCGGCGCGCCGATCGACGATCCGCGCGAGGCCGCGAACGCGGTCGCGGCGGCGCGCGAGATCTTGAACGCGGTGGACGCAAGCAATGTGGGCAACTCCTGGCCGATCCGCCTCGGCATAGGCATCCACATTGGCCAGGTGGTCGCCGGAACCGTCGGCACTCCACGCCGCAAGGAATATACGGTCGTCGGCGACACGGTGAACCTGGCGTCGCGTCTTGAGAGCCTCAACAAGGAGGTGGGCTCGGAACTCATCGTTTCCGACGCCGTGCGCGAGGCGGCGGGGGACGCCATTGGCGAAGCGCTTCCGCTGGGACCCGTCTCTGTCCGCGGTTACGCGGAGCGGGTCACGGTTTGGCAACTCGCCTAAGTCTCTCGGCTCGAGTTTAGCTCTGACCCGCGCGCCGCCTCGCGAGGCCCCGAGAAAAGCTCGCCGCGCGGTTGCGCCTCGGCAACGCTGGCGCCCCGGAGATTTCGGAGGACGACGAGGCCAAGTCGGAGCCGGGTCGCTGGTGAGGTGGCTCGCTCGCCGCCGACCCCTCGTCGATCGCCGAAACGGGAAGATGCGCCCCTCCAGACATTGCGCCAGGAACGGCCATCCGAGCGGAGCCATAGCGGCGCATTCACGGATGGATCTCGCGTCCTGCGACCCAGGCGCCGACGCATCGAAGGCGACTGACGTCTCGGGAATCGGCATGGCGGGGGTCGTCGCTGAGAAATGCGAAATCCGCGTATTTTCCAACGTCCAGCGAACCCAGAATATCGCCCGCGCCGCAGCGCGTCGCGGAGCCGTGTGTGACGCTCCACAGCCAATCGTCGACGCCCGCTCTGCCCGCGATCGTCGCCGCCCCAGACAACATTTGCAACGGCCCCGACAGGCCCGCCATCCTGTCGAGGCTCGTCGAGACGGGGACGTCTCCCGTCTCGTCGAGATCGGCCGCTGCGCCGCCCGGAACGATCCCCCCGTCAATGACCAGGCCTGTGGAAAGCCCAAGGCGGCGCAAGCGGGCCCAACTTCCTGCCTCGAGGGGGCCGCGCCGCTCGACGCCGTCCGCCGCGTTGAGGAG
This sequence comes from uncultured Alphaproteobacteria bacterium, assembly GCA_963724785.1. Lineage (GTDB taxonomy): Bacteria > Pseudomonadota > Alphaproteobacteria > Rhizobiales > Beijerinckiaceae > Roseiarcus. The sequence continues at coordinate 26,710 of CAVRWC010000004.1, forward strand.
CGTCGCGGCGCTCGCAGCGGTTGAGAAGGCGTCCAGCGCAAGATCGACCGCGTCGGAATCGCTAGCGTGAAGAGTGACGCGCCAGCCGCGATTGCGCAGCGCCATAACCGTCCCGGCCAGCTCTCGCGCGTCGGCGTTCCCTCCGTCGATCCAACGCGTCGCCGTGTCGAGGCGAAACATGTCGTCGCCGACACCTGGCGCGAGAGGCGTTCCTACCGACTGGAGCGCCAGGTCCGCGTCAACGACGCCGCGAAGTCGAATCGGTGGCGAATCTCCGACCGCCGAGCGCAGCATGTCCGGATCGTCACTTCCGGCAAGCGCGCCGAGGCCGCAGAACCGGAGCGTCGTGACGCCGCCGCGAGCCGCGTCGCCGAGCAGAGCGCGCAGCCGGGCGCGCAGGGGATCGCGCGATACAGTCAACCGCTCAAGGAGGGCCGGGAAGGAGCGAAGAAACATGCGGCAGTCCCTGAGGCGGCGTTGCGTAAAGCCTCGCGAGGCCGAGTTCAGGCGCGAGCGCATCGGCGGCGGCGCTCGCCGCGAGAACCAATCCCGTCTCGATCGAGGATTACGGCGGGGCGGGACGCCGCCGTAACGAGCGGCGCTTTCGACCGGTCCTCGGACGATCCATCCATCCGCAACACCAGCCATTCGCCCGACCGTTCGGCGATCGCCGCGGCGAGCGTCGTCGCCGTCGTCTGGTCGGCTTCGAGCCAATCACAAAGGAGACTGAGCGGCGGATGCCAGTCAGCGATGACGAAGCCAGGCAGGAGCGCGCGCCCGTCGAGTTCTATCGTCCGCGTCAGGCGGCCGCGAAAGGCCAGAACCGTCGCCTCATCGCCGACCGCCTGGATGCGGCCTGCTCGAACAGCGACGCCTGTGCGAGCTCGCCTTCGCCTCGGGATGTCAAGATCGGTCCGCCGCGCAAGATGACGTCGGCCGGTCCCTTCAGGTCTTCGAGATCGGCAGGATCGAGCGGCGGTGTGATCGCCGGCGCGATCTCCTCGGCCACAAAGCGCGCCCGCGTGTCGCCCTGCGCCAGACGCGTATCGCCCGGCGATGGATTGGATGAAGCGGCTTCCGCCCGGTCCGCAAACGATGCACATGGTTCGCGACGCTCCTTTCAGCGCCCTAAGAATACGGCCGACCGGCGTTCGCGGAAGCTTTGCACGCCTTCCGCCGCATCTTCGGTCTTCAGCAGACCCGCCTGAACGGACCCAAGTTCGGCAACCGCCGCAGAGCTGTCCCTCCCGGATCATTTTCCGCGCGCTGGCGAGCGTCGCGGCGACCGCCAGCGGCGCCTGGGCCGCGATCCGCTCGGCGATCTCGATCGCGCGTTCGAGCTGCCGCCCCGGCTCGACGATCTCCTGCACGAAACGCATGCGATGGGCGATTTCGGCGCCGAACTCGTCGCCGGTCAGAAGATAGAGCATGGCGTCGCCCCAGCCTGCGCGTTCGACCATGCGCAGGGTCGCTCCATGATTGGCCATGACGCCGCGTTTGACTTCGAGCTGGGCGAATCGGCAGTCGGACGCCGCGACGACGATGTCGGCAGCAAGCATCAGCTCGCAGGCGACGGTGAAGCAGATGCCCTGCATTGCCGCGACGCAGGGTTTGGTGCGGAACGGCGGCCGAAGCTGGAACGGATCGACAAGCCCTTCGGTCGAGAGCGAGACGGCCGGCAAGGAATCGGTCCTCGAACAGATCGAGCTGGAGTCCGGCGCTGAAATGCGGGCCGAATGCGTGCAGCACCGCGACGCGCGCGTCGCGGTCGTCCTCGAAGCTCTGGTAGGCCAGCGAAAGCTGATCGAACATCTGCGGCGTGAAACCGTTGAGCTTCGCCGGGCGGTCGACGCCGATCAGCATCAGCGCTCCCGCGCGCTCGACCCGGATGCGGCCTTCCGGCGGCGGGAGCGCGATCTCGGGCGCCGACATGGGGCTAGGCCCCGACGAAGGTCGGACGGCGCCGTTCGACGAACGCCTTGAGGCCTTCGGCGAAGTCCGCGGTCGCCACGCACTCGACGAAGGCGCTGCGCTCGAGCGCGAGTTGCGTTTCGAGCGACGTGGTCTCGGCGGACCCGAGGAGCCGCTTGGCGCGTCCCAGCGCCCAGGTCGGACCGGCGGCGAGCTTTGCGCAGATCGCGTTCGTCGCTTCGTCGAGCGCGTCGGGCTCGACGACGCGACCGATCAGGCCGAGCCTCATGGCTTCGTGCGCGTCGAACCGCTCGCCGAGCAGGAGCAGTTCGGCGGCGCGCTTGCGGTTCGAGAGCTTCGCGACCGCGGCGCTTGCGCCGGAGTCGGGCACGCCGCCGATCGCGCAATAGGCCATCGAGAACATCGCGTCCGCCGTGGCGATCGCGATGTCGCAGGCGGCGATCAGGCTGACGCCGAGGCCGGCGACCGCTCCGCGCGCGCTGCCGACGACCGGCTTGGGCATCTGCCGCAGTCGCGGAATGACATCGTTCAGCACATGGAGGATCTCGTCGAACACGCGCTGCCGTTCGGCGAGCGGAAGATCGAGCGTGCCGTGGAAAAAACGCACATCGCCTCCCGCGGAAAAGTGCTTGCCGGCGCCGGTCAGCAGGACGCAACGAGCACTCGGATCGCGTTCCGCCTCGATCACGGCTTCCCGCAGCGCCTTCGCCGTCTCGAGATCGATGGCGTTGAGAACGTCCGGGCGGTTCAGCTTGATGATCGCGACGCCGTCGCTTTCGGAGAAATCGACGCCAATCGTCATGAGAGACCTCAGTTTCTTAGCGGTTTGCCGGTTGCGAGCATATGTTCGATCCGCTCGAAAGTTGCGGGCCGATGCGCGAGCGCAAGCGTCGCCTCGCGTTCGAGCGCCATCACCCGACGCTCGGTCATGGGCGCGAGCGGGTCGGTCGCTCCGCCGGTGAGCACGGTGGCGAGCGCTTCGGCGACCGCCAGATCGTTGGCCGAGAGGCGCCCGAGCGCCGCCTGGGAATGCGCCCACGACATCAGCGACACTTTCCCGGTGGGGCCAGGCAGAAACAAGACCTCCGGTTCGGGCGGCGCAGAGCCGATTTCGGCGCGCTCGATCGCGCGCGCCTTGGCGCTGGCCAGCACGTGCGCGCGGTTCATGACGATCGGATCCGTTGGACGCAGGACGCCCATGTCGACGGCGTTGAACGCCGTGCCGGAGAACCGACCGCCGAGGATCACGGAGAACGGCTCGGCGAGCGCGGCTACCGGGCCCTTCGCCACGCCATCCTTGTTGCGCCAGCGCAGGATCAACTGCGTGCAACCGCCCCAGCCGGGCAGGATGCCGAGCGTCAATTCCGGAAGGCCGGCGGAGAGTTCGGCGTGGGCGACGACCTCGTGCATGTGCAGCAAGGTCTCGCACCCGCCGCCGAGAGCCAGCCCATGCGCAGCGCCGACGACGGGGAACGGCGCGTATTTCAGCGCGAGGAACCGCTCCTGGCCGGAGACCAGAAAAGCGTCGATCCCGGCATAGTCGCCGGCCTTCATGCGCCCCAGGAAATATCCGAGGTCGGCGCCGCAGGAGAAAGCGCGGGGGTGGTCATTGCCGACAACAAGGGCTCGGAACGCCTTGGGAACCTCGACGAGCGCCGCGCCGATCGCCGCAAACACGCTCTCGTCGTAGATGTTCATTTTGGTCTTGTGCTCGAAGCAAAGGACCCCATGGCCGATGTCGGACAGAACGGCGCCAGCGTTTTCGAACACGACGCCCCGCTTGAAGGCGACAAGCGGCTTTGCCGGATCGACCGTTTGACGGAGCGTGAGCGGCGGAGCGGTGGAGATCACGCGCCGGCCCTCGCCCTCTCCACGAACGCGGGGCTTGCGCCTTCGATGAGGCGCGCAAGCGAAACGGTCGAGGAATTCGACGAGACGAGCGATCCGGGCTTCCGGGCGGCGTCGATGCGGGCGTAGAGATCCCGCTTGACGGCGACGTCCTTGATCACCGCTTCGACGATCCAGTCGGCTTCCACGACGCGCGCGATCTCGTCCTCGACGCTGCACGGTCTCACGAGCTTCGCGCAAGTCGGATGCATGAAGCCGCCCGCCTTCAGTTGACGCTCGACGCCGCTCTTGGCGAGACCCGGCTTGTCGAACAGCAAAACCGGCACGCCCGCGTTGGCGAACCGGGCGGCGATGCCGCCGCCCATCGAACCGGCGCCGAATACCGCAGCCGCCTTCACGGTCTCGTTCATGGCTTGCTCCCCCTTCCGCGCGGCGTCACGCCGCTTCGAGGATCATCGCGATGCCCATGCCGCCGCCAATGCATTGGGTCGCGAGCCCATATCGCGCTTTCTCGCGCTTGAGGAGCTGTGAGGCCTTGCCGACCAGCCGCGCCCCTGTGGCGCCGAGAGGGTGGCCCGAGGCGATCGCTCCGCCGTCGATGTTGAGCTTGTCCGCCGGTGTGCGCAAGTCGCCGCCATTCGGCGTCGCGCGGCGCGACATGGGCGTCCATGAAAGATCGCATCCTGTCGCAGAGGTTCCCGGTTTTGGACGAATAGTCGAAATCCATCGTGACGGTCCTCGAAGTGGGGTCAGAGTTCGCCGGAAAGGGATTCGACGGCGCGTCGGGCGAACACGGCGGACAACTCGCCGACTTCCTCGGCGTTGGCGGCCGCGGCGTTGCCCGATCGCGCCCGTGCTGCAATGCCTTCGAAAATCACCGCCATGCGGAACAGCGCAAAGGCCGTATGGAACGGCGCGAGACGCTGCTCTTCCGGCGTGCGTCGGCTGGCGTAGTAGCGCTCGAAGTAGGCGTTGCGCGCCGGGACGCCGAGGGCTCCAAGATCAAGGCCGCGAAAGCCGCCATATTCGTTGGGATAGGTGATCCAGGGCAGAGCGCTGAAGGCGAGATCGGCGAGCGGATGGCCGAGCGTGCTGAGCTCCCAGTCGAGCGCGCCGACGACCCGCGGCTCGGTCGGATGAAAGATGAGATTTCCGATCCGGAAGTCGCCGTGGCAGATGCTCGCCGCGTCGTCGGGGGGCATATGGCTCGGCAGCCATGCGATCAGCGTCTCGATATCGGGGAGCTTGCGCCAGCGCGCGAGATCGTACTGCTTCGTCCATCGCCGGATCTGACGCTGGAAATAGCCTGTCGCGCGGCCGAAGTCGCCGAGCCCAACCGCTGACGGATCGACGTCGTGCAATTTCGCGAGCGTCTGCGCCATGTCGAAGATCATGGCCTTGCGATCGGTCGGAGCGACGCCGGGAAGGGACGCGTCGTGGAAGACTCGGCCCTCGAGCCGCTCCATCAGGTAGAACGGCGTGCCGACCACAGACGAATCGTCGCAATAGAGAATGGCGCGCGGCACTGGAACGCCCGTTCCGGCGAGAGCGGACAGGACGCGATGCTCACGGTCAACCGCATGGGCGGAAGGCAGGGTCGTCTCCGGCGGGCTTCTTGCGAAGCACCATTCGTCGGGCGCCGAGGGTGACGAAGTAGGTCGGGTTGGACTGACCGCCGGCGATGCGTTCGATCAGGAATTCACCCTCCCGGTCCGCGAGCTCGTGGCGCACAAAGCGCTGGAACGGCGCGGGATCGAATTCGACGGCGGGCGTCGCGCTGACAGCGACTTCGCCGCCGATTGCGGGATTCGACACCAGTTCCTCCCAGATCCACACGATTGTTTCGCTGGACGCTCGTCCGACTTTTCCGGGCGCTTTTTGTAAAGTCGGTCAAAGCAAAAATCCGATTGTCGGACAGACCTACTATCGAATAAGATGTTTCGGTCGTCAAGCGTCCTTCAACAAGCCTGACACTTTTAGGAAGCGAGCCATGCGCGCTTGGGTCGTGAGCGAGCTAACGCAAAGCGGCGCTATGGCGTTGCGCGAGGTCGCGGATCCCTCGGTCGCGGCCGACGAATGTGTGGTTCGGGTCGAAGCCGCCGGGGTCAACTTCCTCGACACGCTGATGATGCGCGGGCTCTATCAGGTGAAGCCCCCCTTGCCGTTTACTCCGGGCGTCGAAATCGTCGGCGTCGTCGTCGAACGTGGACCCGACAGTCCCTATGCCGTTGGCGACCGCCTATGCGCTCTGATCGATCACGGCGGCTTCGCGGAATTCGCTCGCATTCCTCGCCTGGCGTCGCTCCGCGTTCCGTCCGCGATGCCGGCGAGAGACGCGGTCAGCCTTCCCTCGGTCTACCCGACCGCGTATCTGGCCTTGCGCGACCGGGCCGGCCTGAAAGCGGGCGAGACCGTTCTCGTTCACGCCGGCGCGGGCGGGATCGGTTCGGCGTCGATCCAACTCGCCAAGCACTGGGGCGCGACCGTGATCGCGACGGCCGGCGGTCCCGACAAAGTCGCTCTCTGCCACGATCTGGGGGCGGACGCGGCCATCGACTACCGCGCCGGTAGTTTCGTTGGGGTCGGCTGCGATCCGCTCGATCCGGAGCAACTGCGCTTCGTCTATGAGCAGAATCTGGCGGCGCTGCCGACGATGGCGGTGACGCTCGCCTATCCCGGCTACTGGTATCGCGATCTCGACACCGGGCTCGACCACCAGCGCACCGTGCACGCCAGCGAATCCATCGCCATCCATTCGACCCTGCCAGTCGAGGGAACGGTGGTCGCAAGACCGCGCGTTATCGAAGTCGTCGACAAGGGACGGGAGCGAGGCGCCCTCGTGATCAGCGAGCGCGAAATTATTGACGCGGCGACTGGTGAACGCCTCGCGACCGTGCGGCAGACGGCGATGTGCCGTGGCGACGGCGGTTTTTCCCATGCGCCCCAGAAGGGCGAACGCCCAACGCCCTTTCCAGACCGCGCGCCCGACCGGGCGCTCACCCTGCCGACGCCGCTGCAGGCCGCCCTGATCTACCGTCTCAGCGGCGATCCCAATCCCCTGCACGTCGACCCGGAGTTTGCGCGAGCCGCCGGCTTTCCGCGGCCCGTCCTCCACGGTCTCGCGACGATGGGCCTCATCTGTCATGCCGCGGTCCGGTTGGTGCTCGACGGAGCGCCCGAACGTTTGCGGACAATGGACTGTCGCTTCACCGCCGCCCGTCTATCCCGGCGACTCAATCGGTTGCGCTTTCTGGCGTACAGGATCCGCGTGGACTTTCCGCGCTTTGGTCTGCGACCGCATGGTCGCGCTGGGGAGCCTCTCTGAGACTATTTGACAATCGGAAAGTTCTTGAACTTCGGGTTCGTTTATCCGACAATCGGACATGTCTGGGAATTCAGCGGGCGACCCGCGATATGACCATGCAATTCGACAAGCTCAATGTTCTCTCCGCTTACCAGGTTGTCTCGCGCGAGTTGAGGCGCTTGATCGAACTCGGGCGAACTGAAGGCCGGCGACCAGCTCCCGACCGAGGCGGAGCTCGCCCAACAGTTCGGCGTCAACCGCTCGACAGTGCGGGAAGGCATCCGGCAGCTCGAAAACGAGGGCCTTGTCAGCCGCGAAGGACGCAAACGGCTGACCGTTTCGGTGCCCGGATCGGGAAAGATCTCGTCGCAGGCGACGCGCGCGCTGGTGATGCGGCAGGTGACGTTCCGGAGCTTTGGGAAGTCGCGCTGGTGCTTGAACCGGCCTGCGCCGCGCTCAGCGCAACGAATCGAGAGGACGAGCAGCAGGCCGCGCTGGAGATCGAATATCGAGCGGACGCGGCACGCGCTCAACGACACGCGGCAGTGCACGGAACTCGACACCGAGTTCCATGCCCTGGTCACGGACGGCGCCCACAACACAGCGCTTCTGCTGTCGCGCGAACCTGTCGGCCTTCTGCTCTTCCCGGCGTTCGAAATCCTCAGCCCGCTGCTGCCTCAGGCCAACGGCCGCATGCTCGTCGCGCACGAGCGGATCGCGAACGCGATTGCGCAGTCGAATGCCGCCGAGGCGGAGACGTGGATGCGCAAGCACATCGTCGATTTCCGTCGCGGCTGGGAAATGGCGAAGCTCAGCCTCGACCTTCCGATCGATCTCCCCCGGTCGATGGCGGAGACCTGACGTCGGCTGTCTGCCCGGACGCGGCGTCCCGATCCTGAAAGACGGCGGACCGCTGATCGTCTGTCCGGAAGCAGCATCTTTTGTCCGCCTCCCGGATCGGGCCGGACCGCCGCGGTTTTCTCCGGCGGCCGTCATTCTTTCGATCGCCCTCTACCCGCAAAAAGGGATTGACAGCTTCTCCCACTTCCGCATAAAGTCCGGTTGTCCGACAAACGGTCAATCCGAAGGTCGGTCTCTCTAAGCTGAACCAAGTTTGGAGATAAAACTGGAGACGCAAACGTCGTCTCAAACGATAGCCCGGTCAATCGGGAACGGTCGGAGAGGAGCGCCATGGACAGTTGGTTCGACCGTAGCGTGGTTCCGCCCACGCGCTACGAACTGCACTACGGCGGAAGCTCGCATGGTTCGTTGCTTCGTCGATCGCCCGAAGAGCGTTCACGAAATGCTGTCGAACGCGGTCGCGCGACGGCCGCACGGCGTCGCGCTGATTTGCGGCGAGGAATCCATCACCTATGCCGAACTGGACGGACTGGTCGGCCGAGTCGCCGGCGGCCTGAAGGCGCTCGGCGTAGAGAAGGGCGACCGCGTCGCCATGGTGATCGGCAACAGCATCGAATTCGTCGTCGCGATGTTCGCCATCGCCCGACTGGGCGCAGTCTCCGTTCCGCTCAATATCCGTCATCAGTTGGCGGAAAACCGGCACATCATCGAGGATTGCGTCGCGAAGGTCGTCGATCCACGAGCACGATCTCTCCGACAAGGTTCCAGCGCACGACACACTGCCCGGCCTGAAACACGTTATCGCGCTCCGCCGCGACGGCGCGCGCATCTCCGCTCGCCGACCTTCTGCACACGATGCCGGTGACCCGGGCCGTCGAGGTCGAGGAGGAAGACACCGCCACCATCCTCTATACCTCGGGCACGACCGGACGTCCGAAGGGCGCGATGCTGACCCATTTCAGCACGATCCATTCCGTGATCCACTACGCGTGGGTGATGGAGCTGACCGAGGAGGACCGCTACCATGCTCGCGGTGCCGATGAGCCACGTCACCGGCGTGATCGCGCTCATCGACACGATGGTCTACTGCGCCGGCGCGCTGGTCATCATGCCGGCCTTCAAGGCGACCGACTTCATCGATCTCGCCGCGCGGCACCGGATCACCTTCTCGCTGATCGTGCCGGCGATGTTCAACCTCTGCCTGCTCGCGCCGAATTTCGACGGCGCCGATCTCTCGGCCTGGCGGGTCTCCGGCTATGGCGGCGCGATCATGCCCGAGGTCACGCTCGAGCGCATCGCCCAGAAGCTGCCACGCCTCAAGCTGATCAATTGTTATGGTTCGACGGAGACCACGTCGCCCGCCGTCTTCATGCCGCCGGAGGAAGCGATCGCCCGGAAGGAATACGTCGGGCCTGACGGTTCCGTGCGGACACATCACCGTCATGGACGCGGAGGGGCTCGAGGTTCCCTACGGCACGCCGGGCGAAGTCTACATCGGCGGCGCGATGGTCGTGCCAGGATATTTCAACAATCCCGAAGCCACCGAGCGCGAGTTCAAGGCCGGCTACTGGAAGTCGGGCGACCTCGGCATCATGGACGAGAAGGGCTACCTGCAGGATCATCGACCGGATCAAGGACGTGATCAATCGCGGCGGGTTCAAGATCTTCGCCTCGGAGGTCGAAAACATCCTGCTCGACCATCCTGCGGTGATCGAGGCCGCGGTCGTGGCCAAGCCTTGTCCGGTCCTGGGAGAACGCGTCCACGCCTTCGTCGTGCTGCGTCACCCCGTCGACGACCAGGAGCTTACCCACTACTGCGCCAACGTGCTGTCCGACTACAAGGTGCCCGAGGCCTTTCATCGGCTCGAGACCACGTTGCCGCGCAACGCCAACGGCAAGGTGCTCAAGCGCGATCTGCGCCAGAACCTCGTCGCCTGAAACTCAAAACCGACAACAACCTGAAACCGGAGGAATGAAACGCCCATGGTCGCAAAGGCGCCTTTGAACCCACGAGAAGACAAGCGAATGAGCGAGCTTCTGGCGGGATCGCCGAAGAACTGGGGCCGTTGGGGCCCCGACGATCAACTCGGAGCGCTCAATTTCCTGACGAGCGCCGAAATTCTGCGCGGTGCGCGGGCGATCCGGCAAGGCAAGGTCTTCACCTGCGGGGAGCTCATCGGAAGCCCGACAGGCGATCCGATCTTTCCCGGCCGCACCCAGCCGCAACGCTCGAATACCCAGGATTTCGGGGACTATCAAAGCGGCAAGAAGAATCCGCTTCCCGGCGGCATTCAATATGCCGACGACCAGATCACGATGTTCCTTCAGGGCTCCACGCAATACGACGCGCTGGGTCACGTCTGGTACGACGATCAGATTTGGAATGGGTATCCGGCTTCCGAGACGATCGGCGGGATGAATAAGGCCTCGATTCTGCCGATAGCGGAACGGGGCGTCGTCGGACGCGGCGTTCTTCTCGACATGGCCGCCCACCGAGGCAAGTTCGCCCTGGAGAAAGGCGACACCGTCAATCTCGACGATTTGCTGGCCGCCGCAAAGAAGCAGGGAGTCACGATCGAGAAGCACGACATCTTGTGCCTGCGGATCGGTTTCCTGCAACTGTTGCACACGCAGGGGCCTGAGGTTTTCTACGCCAACTTCAACGAACCGGGTCTGATCTACAGCCCCGAGCTCGTGGACTGGTTCCATAAGATGGAGATCCCCGCCCTCTGCACCGACACCATCTCCAACGAGATGGATTTCGATCCCGAGACGGGAATGCAGGTGACGCTGCATTGCGCGCTGATGCGCAACCTCGGCGTGACCTTCAATGAGATCTGCAACTTCGAGGCGCTCGCGAAAGATTGCCACGCAGACGGGCAGTGGGACTTTCTCTATGTCGGCGCGCCCCTCAAGGTGCACCGGGGGACCGGCGCTCCGCTCAACGTCGTCGCGATCAAGTAGCCGACGAACGAAATTCGCGGGGCGCCGATCCCCGGCGCCTCGCGACGCAACCCGGCAAAAAAATCACCCCGGCCATGCGGTCAGATGAGCCTGATCGCGGCCGAGGGGCGCTTGGTCCGGCTCGCCCCATGAAGCCGGGCGGCGACGAGAAGACCGGGGCAAAACAAATGCGTCTGAAACGACAAGAACGTCTGGAACGCGCCGGCTGTAAAGCACGAGCGCAAGGGAGAAACGCAAGATGAAAGCCAGGAGCATAGTCAAGACCATCGGCCTCGGGTTGGGGCTGGCCGCGGGCGTTGCCGCCGGCGCCGCGCAGGCGGCCGAGAAATACAAAATCTATCTTTCGATGAGCTACATCGGCAACGACTGGCAGGACGAAGCGGCCAAAATGCTCAAGGCCCTCGCCGCCTCCAGCGAGTACAAGGACAAAGTCGATCTCAAGGTCCAGGTCGCCGGCCCGAACGCGCAGAAGCAGATCCAGCAGATCAACGCGATGGTGGCCGCCGGCGCCAAGGCGATCATCGTCTATCCGATTTCGCCGACTGCGCTCAACGAGGCGGTCAAGGCCGCCTGCGAAAAGGGCGTGACCGTCGTCGCCTACGACGGCGTCATCGAAGAGCCCTGCGCTTACAACACGCACGTCGACCAGTTCGAGTGGGGCAAGGTCACCGCCGAATGGCTCGCCAAAAAGCTGAACGGCAAGGGCAACATTGTCATGATCACCGGCGTCAACGGCACGTCGGTCGATACGCTGCGCAACAAGGCCGCCCGCGAAGTGTTCGCCAAATATCCGGACATCAAGGTCGTGGCGGAAGCGAACGGCATGTGGAGCCAGGCGGTCGCCCGCACGGAACTCTCGAAGATCGTCGCGACGCATCCGTGGGACTCGATCGACGGCCTGTGGATGCAGGCAGGCTGCTTTACCGCCAACTCGATGCAAAGCGAAGCCGGCATACCGGACGACAAGATCAGGCCTTGCGCCGGGGAAGGCGAGAACGGGACCCGCATCCAGATGCTGCCCGCCTCGACCAAGATCGACGGCGCGAGCGGAACGTACCGCCCGATGGGCGCGCCGGGCATGTCGGCGTCGTCCCAGGTCTATCCCGGCGCCTACGCGCTCAAGATGGCGGTCGACAAGCTTGACGGCAAGGACGTGCCGAAGCTGAAGCTCCTGTCGCCGGGTCCGGTCGCGAACGACGCCGTAAAGCTATGCGAGACGGGGACCTGGGAAGAGATGAAAGCCGGCTGCAACACCTTCTCGCCGACCATCATCACCAACCCCGGCTGGTTTGCTTCGGTCTACAACCCCGACCTTCCGGAAGTCGGTCTGCAGGCGGCGCTGGTCGGCCAGCCGGAGAACTGATCGTCTGAACCCTCCGCCGGCGCCCTTCGAGGTCGCCGGCGGTCCTTCCTTGCCCGAGGGCTGAGCGATGTCCGACCTGCCTCCCGCGATCGAAGTCAATTCAGTCCGAAAGACCTACGGCGCGACGGTCGCGCTGGACAACGCCTCGCTTGCGGTCGCCGCCGGCACTGTCCACGCCCTGCTTGGCGAAAACGGCGCGGGCAAGTCGACGATGGTCAAGATTCTCAGCGGTCTGGTCCAGCCGAATTCAGGGGAAATCCGCATCAACGGCGAGCTGCGAAAATTCGACAGCCCGAGCGCCGCTCAGAGCTGCGGGCTCCAGACCGCTTTCCAGGAAATGACCCAGGTTCGCGACCTGACGGTGACGCAAAACCTGCTGCTGAATTCCGAGCCGGTGTCCGGACTTGGCTTTGTGCGCAAGCGACGCGCCGAAGAGTTGGCGGTCGCCCATCTCGAGACGCTCGGCCTCGGATTCATCGATCCGCGCGCAGAAGTCCGCGACCTCGACCTGCCGGTCCGCCAGAAGCTCGAGATCGCCCGCGCCATCTTCAAGAAGCCGAAGCTCCTGCTCCTCGATGAGCCGACGTCCACGCTGTCGGGACGCGACATCGATTGGCTCGGCCGCATCATAACCGACACCAAGGCGAGCGGCGCGTCGGTGATCTTTATCTCCCACCGCATGCCGGAAGTGAACGAATTTTGCGAGTTCCTCACCGTCTTCCGCAACGGCAAGGATGTCGGCACGGCGCGTGTGGGGGAACTGTCCGAGGAAGAGGTCGTCCGAATGATCATCGGGCGCTCGCTGACGTCGACCTTTCCGCCGCGCGAGAACACGATCCGCCTCGCCGAGACGCCGCGCCTTTCGGCGCGCAACCTGTCGGCGTCGGGGCGCGTCTCCGGCGCCAGTTTCGACCTCGCTCCCGGCGAGATTCTCGGCGTGTCCGGTCTTCAGGGCATGGGCATGCAGGAGCTCTTTCTCGGCTGCTTCGGCGCGACGCCGCTGAGCGAGGGGCACATCGAGATCAACGGCAAGCGGGTCACGCTGATGTCGCCGCGCGACGCGGTCAGGCAGAACATCGGCGTGAGCCTCGTTCCCGAGGATCGCAAGACCGAAGGCCTGTTCCTTAAGCTCGACGGGCTGAAGAACATGTCGCTGCCTGTCCTCGACCGCTTCACCCGCTTCGGCCTGATCGACGAGGAGTCGGAAGCCAAAGCGGTGCACAGCGCGATGCAGTCCGTTCAGGTGCAAAATCGCGCCATGTTCACCCGCGCGGGCGCTTTCAGCGGCGGAAACCAGCAAAAGATCGCAATCGGCAAATGGCTCATGACCGGAAGCCGCATCCTGCTGCTCTACGACCCGACGCGCGGCGTCGACGTCGGCACCAAGCACGAGATCTATGTCCTTATTCATGAGTTCGCCAAGGGCGGCGGTTCGGTGCTGCTGTTCTCCTCCGAAATCCCCGAACTCGTGAATCTCTGCCATCGGGTCCTCGTCATGTACAAGGGCTCGGTCGTGCTCGAACTCGGCGGTGACGAGCTGGACGAGGAAACCATCATACGAGCCGCGCTCGGCGAGAAGGCCAATGCCGCGGCGAGGGTGCAAGGATGAGCGCGATGACGGTCCAAACCATGGAAATTGGTCGGCCGCGAAGCGGGCTCAATCTTTCGCGCCATCGCGGCCTGATCGCGGCCATCGTCGTCTTCGCCGTGCTGCTCGGCGTCGTGGCGGCGATCTCGCCGCAGGGCCTCAGCTACTATGACATCTCGTCGCTGATCACGAGCGGCGCGCCGCTCGCGCTGACCGCGATCGGACAGACCTTCATCATCGTCGTCGGCGGATTCGACCTGTCGGCCGGGGCTGCCGTTTCGCTGGTCAACGCGGTCGTCGCGACCATGCCGCAGGAGACCGCCGCGGGCCAGATTGGCGCGGTTGCAGCGGGACTTGCGATCGGCGCCGCGGTCGGCGCGTTCAACGGGTTCTTCGTCGCGTTTCTGAGGTTGCAGTCGATCGTCGTCACGCTGTCGACCATGTTCCTCGTTCGCGGGCTCACGCTGCTAATCCTGCCTGATCCGGGTGGGGCGGTTGCGGAGGCGTTGACGAAATTCTTCACCGGCGCTGCGATTCCCGGCGTGCTGCCGGCGGCCGCTGTCGTTATCCTCGGCGGCCTCGCCGTCTGGTTGCTCGTGCGGCGAACGAAGTTCGGCACCGCAATGTTTGCGGTCGGGAGCGACCCCGAGGCCTCGCACGCGGTCGGCATTTCAGTCGAGTGGACGCGGTTCGGCGCCTTCGTTCTCGGCGGCTTGTTCTATGGCATGGCCGGCGTTTTCGTCGGCGCGCAGACCGGCTCCGCCGATCCGCTCGTCGGCGATCCGCTGCTTCTGCAGAGCTTCACGGCCGTCGTTCTCGGCGGAACCCTGCTCGGCGGCGGACGGGGCACTGCAGTCGGGTCAGTCATCGGCGCCTACACGCTCATGCTGATGATCAACCTCCTGCTGGCGCTCGATGTATCGGCGTATTTCTCCACCATCGCCGAGGGCGTCGTGCTGATCCTCGCGGTTGTCGGCGCTTCGATCAGCTCGGACAGCGTAGCGGTCCAGTCGCTGCGGCGCGCGGGCCACTGGCTGCGCGCCCGCTCGTCGGGCTTCCTCGCAGGCCAGGTTGCGACCGGCATGTTGGCGCCAGCGGGAGCGGCTGGACGGACGGCCCCCCAGCGCGCCTCCTGGCTCGACCGGAACCGCGATCAACTGCGCTACGTGCTGCCCGCCTATGTCGCCTTTGTCCTCGTGGTGATCGTCACGCAGTTCGTCTATCCGGAACCGATCATTCTTTCGCTCAAGTACTACAATTCGTTGATCGTCCTCGGAGCGTTCCTGGGCATCCTCGCGCTTGGACAGGGCGCGGTGATCCTGTCGGGCGGCCTCGACCTGTCGGTGCCGTGGACCATCGGCTTCTGCGGCATTCTCTCCGCCGGGCTGATCCAGGGCTCGAACATCGCGACGTTTTGGGCGGTCCCGTTGGCGCTCGGCGCCGGCGCGCTGATCGGGTTCGTCAACGGCTTCGGCGTCGCCTCGCTCGGCCTTCCGCCAATCGTCGTCACGCTCGCGATGAACGGCGTGTTGCAGGGCATGGCCCTGCTTTACAGCAACGGCACCCCTGCGGGCTTTGCGTCGCCCGCGTTGCGCTGGCTGATGACCGGCGCCGTCGCCGGGATCACGCCCGTGGTCGGCCTGATGGCCGTCTTCATCCTGTTCGGCGTGACGCTGCTAGGCCGCACCGTTTTCGGACGCTGGGTGTACGCCGTCGGCAACAGCCCGCGCGCCTCGTTCCTGTCGGGGGTCGATGTCAAGGCGACGACGATTGGCGTCTACGTCCTCAGCGGCTTCTGCGCAGCGCTGGTCGGCGTTCTGATCACGGGATTTAGCGGCCAGGCGAGCCTCGGCATGGGCGACGACTTCCTCCTGCCGTCGATCGCCGTCGTCATTGTCGGCGGCACGCTGATCACCGGCGGCCGTGGCACCTACATCGGCATGCTCGGCGGCGTGCTGCTCCTGACCGCCCTGCAAACGCTGCTGTCCGGAACGACGCTGCCGCATGCCGTCCGCGACATCATCTACGGCGCGGTCGTGCTCGTTTCGGTCCTCGCCCTCAGGGACAAGTGACGAAAACGGTGGGACGGGACGCCATGTGGCGCGAATTGACCGAAGAGCAGATCGCCATTCGCGAAATGGCCGAGACCTTCGCGCGCGAGAAGATGGCGCCGTTCGCAAGCGAGTGGGACGCGGCGAAGACTCTGCCGGTCGAGACGCTTCGCGAGGCGGCGGCGCTGGGTCTCGGCGGCGTCACGGTCGACGAGCGCTTTGGCGGATCGGGCCTCAAGCGTCTCGACTCGGTCTTGATATTCGAGGCCCTTGCGACCGGATGCCCGAGCGTCGCGGCGTTCCTGTCGATCCACAACATGGCCGTCTGGATGATCGACGCCTTCGCGTCGGACGACTTCCGCGCCGACGTCGTGCCGCGCCTCGCTACGATGGAGCAGATCGCAAGCTACTGTCTGACCGAACCGGGGGCGGGTTCGGACGCCGGCGCGCTCTCGACCCGCGCACGGCGGGACGGCGACGCCTATGTCATCGACGGCGTGAAGCAGTTCATCAGCGGCGCCGGAGCGTCCGACTGGTACGTGACCATGACGCGCACCGGAGCTGACGGGCCGGGCGGCGTGACGGCGATCGCTGTTCCAGCGCCGACGCCCGGAATGTCGTTCGGCGCCAATGAAAGAAAGATGGGCTGGAACGCCCAGCCCACTCGGCAGGTGATCTTCGAGAACTGCCGCGTCCCCGTCTCCAATCGGCTCGGGTCTGAAGGCGAAGGCTTTCGCATTGCAATGAAGGGACTCGACGGCGGCCGCCTCAACATCGCCGCCTGCTCGCTCGGCGGCGCCAAGACCGCGCTCGAGCGGACGCTCGCCTACATGGCCGAGCGGAAGGCGTTCGGAAAGACGATCGACCAGTTTCAGGCCCTTCAATTCCGTCTCGCGGACATGGCGACCGAACTCGAGGCGGCGCGAGCGCTGTTGCACAAGGCGGCCCGCAGCCTCGACGCCGGCGATCCCGACGCGACGCAGCTGGTCGCGATGGCGAAGCGCTTCGCGACCGACGCGGGATCCAAGATCGCCGACGAGGCGCTGCAACTCCACGGCGGCTACGGCTATCTCGCGGATTACGGAATCGAGAAGATCGTGCGCGACCTTCGCGTCCACCGCATTCTCGAAGGCACGAACGAGATCATGCGCGTGATCATCGCGCGCGGACTGATTGCAGGAGCGCGGTAAGGGCCGGGGCTTGGACAGGGACGCGGGGAAGGAACCGAATGGGTTACAAGGATATCGTTTGCTTTCTCGACGCCTCGGAAGAGTCCGACGTCCGATTGGGGATCGCCGCCGCCCTTGCGGCCACTCACGGGGCGCATCTCGTCGGCATTGACGCGACTGTCGCAAACGTTGCCGAGTCGAGCGTCGAACTGCGACGCGCAGGGTTCGAGAAGACGGCGCGCGAAGCTCGGATCGACAGCACGTTCATCGTCGCAGCGAGCCTCGATGCGGGAGCGGTTATCCACTATTGCGCCGACCTGATCGTGGCGCCTTCGCCCGGGGGCCCGAACCGCGCCGCCGCGCGGCACACCCTCATCGAACGCGCACTTACCGAGTCCGGCGCGCCGATGCTGCTGCTTCCCGCAGGCGTCAAGCTTGCAGCCGTCGGCGACAGGGCGCTGATCGCGTGGAACGGCGGCCGCGAGGCGCTGCGAGCGGTCCACGATGCGATGCCGTTCCTGAAACGCGCCCGCGATGTGACCGTCTTCGCCTTTTCATCGCGTCCGAGCGCGCTGCAAGAACTCGGCCCTCCTGCTGACCGAGCATCTCGAACGGCACGGCGTCGTCGCGCGGCTCGCCGACTGGACCAACGCGCAGGATCTGTCGCCGGTCGAGGCGCTGCTCGCTTGCGCCGAAGATCGCCGGACCGATCTCATCGTTGCCGGCGTTTTCGGGCATTCGCGTCTCTTCGAGGAGATTTTCGGCGGCGTCAGCGTCGAACTGCTGCGACAGCAGAGCGCGCCGATGCTGATGTCGCACTGACGAACGCTCGCGCCCGTCAACGACTAGGCGGCCGACGCCGCGCCGGCCGCCGAGAAAAGCAAACAAGCGACAGGGAGGACAGGATGAAACAGCATCGACGCATCGTCACCACCGTCGACCCGGACGGAAAGTCCCGCGTGCTGATCGACGGGATCGCATCCCACACGATAACCGTGCTCACCGAAATGTGGATCACCGACGCCAAAGCCCCGAACCATCGGGACGGGATCGACCATGCGGAAGAGTCCGACCGGCTGGAGCCTCCGCCCGGCGGAACGCTGTTTCGCTATTTCGAGATCGCGCCCGAATCCGAGACGACGCATCTGACCGAGGACGAGAAACGCAAGGCGAGCGCGGAATGGTTCGCCGGCATGAACGGCGCGCATTTGCAGCCCGACACCTCCCGCAATCCGGGGATGCATCGGTCACACACCACCGATTACATCATCCTGCTCTCGGGCGAGATCACCCTCATGCTCGACAAGGAAGAGCGGACGCTGAAGCCGTTCGATTGCGTGGTTCAAAGGGGCGCCAATCACGCCTGGGTCAATCGCGGCTCCGAAACGGCCCTGCTGATGGCCGTTCTGGTCGACGACAGGCGTGGGACCGGCTGAAGCGCCGGCAAACAGGATTCGCCGGAGCAGCCTCCCGGCTGCCCCGCCTCAGCCCAAGCAAACGGAGTGTGTCTGTCATGAGCGAATCCAGCGACGTCTTCGCCTTTGGCAAGGATCTCAAAGTCCTGGTCACGGCCGGCGCATCGGGAATCGGACGAGCGATCAGCGACCTCCTGATCGCCCGGGGCGCGCGCGTGCACATCTGCGACGTCTCCGACGACTTCCTTGCCGAGTTCCGCGCCGCCCATCCTGGTTCAGGCGCGACCAAGGCCGACGTCGCCTCGGAAACGGACGTGTCGCGCCTGTTCGACGAGGTGAAGACGACGCTCGGCGGCCTCGACGTTCTCGTCAACAACGCCGGCGTCGCCGGGCCGACCGGCGGCGTCGAGGAGATCCGGCCCGAAGACTGGCGGCGCACGATCGACGTCTGTCTCACCGGACAGTTCCTCTGCGCCCATCACGCCGTCCCGATGCTCAAAAGCGCGGGCGGCGGCGCGATCGTCAATCTGTCGTCGGCGGCCGGGCGTTTCGGTTACGCCTTCCGCACCCCCTATTCGGCGGCGAAATGGGGCGTGATCGGCTTTACACAGAGCCTTGCCAAAGAGCTTGGCCCCGCCAACATTCGCGTCAACGCCATCCTCCCGGGCATTGTCGAGGGCCCGCGCATGACCGGCGTGATCGCAGCGCGCGCCAAGCAGCTTGATGTCTCCTACGAGGCGATGGAGAAGACCTATCTCGATCGCGTCTCCCTGCGCCGCATGGTGACGGCGGACGACGTCGCCGCCACCGTCGCCTACCTCGTCTCTCCGGCCGGTCGCAACATTTCCGGCCAATCGATCGGCGTGGACGCCAACGTCGAGACGCTGTCACTCGTTTATATCGCACCGGCAGGAATGGAGAGGAAACCCATGAGCAAAGTCGCCATCATCGGAGCCGGCTTTATCGGGCGCGCGTGGGCGATCAGTTTCGCGCGCGGCGGCTATGAGGTCGCGCTGTGGGACCAGGATCCGCAGGCTGCGGAGGCGGCGCTCGGCTATATCGCAAAGCTCCTGCCGGATCTCGAAGCGAGCGACCTTCTGAACGGCGCGCCGCCGAGCGCGATCGTCGGGCGCATGCGCGCCGTGGCGACGTTGGAGGCCGCCCTCGACGGCGCCTTCCACGTCCAGGAGAACACGCCCGAAAACGTCGAGATCAAGCGCGAGGTGTTCGCGACGCTCGACGCCGCTGCGGCGCCTGACGCCGTGCTCGCCAGCTCCACCTCGGCGCTGCTGCCGTCCGCTTTTACCGAGGCGCTGCCCGGCCGTGCGCGTTGCCTCGTCGTCCATCCGATCAATCCGCCCTATCTCGTGCCGGCTGCGGAGGTCGTGCCCGCGCCATGGACGGACGCAGGCGTCGTCGCGCGCACGGCTGCGATGTTGCGCGCCGTCGGGCACGCGCCGATCGTCATGCGGCGCGAGATCGACGGCTTTGTCATGAACCGCCTCCAGGGCGCCTTGCTCGAAGAGGCGTTCCGGCTCGTCGCTGACGGCTACGCCAGCATCGAGGACGTCGACATCGGCATCCGCGACGGACTTGCGCTGCGCTGGTCGTTCATGGGACCGTTCGAGACCATCGACCTCAACGCGCCGGGCGGCGTGCGCGACTATGTCGAGCGTTACCAGGGCCTCTACTCTGGCATCTTTCCGTCGACCCAGCGCCGGGTCGACTGGAACGGCCCGGTGATCGAGGAGATCGAAGCGGACCGGCGCAAGCGCTTGCCGGCCGATCGGCTGGTCGAACGCCAGGCGTGGCGCGATCGGCGGCTGATGGCGCTCGCGGCCCACAAGCGGCGCGCCAACACGGAAATCGGACACTGAACAAATCACGAGGAGGAGACAAGAAATGGCTTCGAACAACAAGGTCATCATCACTTGCGCGGTCACCGGCGCGATCCATACGCCGTCGATGTCTCCCTATCTGCCCGTGACCGCCGACCAGATCGCCGAGGCGGCGATCGGCGCGGCCGAGGCGGGGGCGGCGATCGTTCACCTGCACGCGCGCGACGAAAAGACGGGGCGGCCGGACCAGAGCCCGGAGGCGTTCGCCCGCTTTCTGCCGCGCATCAAGCAATCGACCAAGGCGGTGGTGAATCTCACCACCGGCGGCGCGCCCTACATGACGGTCGCGGAGCGGGTGAAGCCGGCGGAAACATTCAAGCCGGAAGTCGCCTCGCTCAACATGGGCTCGATGAATTTCGGCCTCTTCCCGATGCTGAACCGTTTCAAGACCTTTGAGCACGACTGGGAGGCTCAGGCGCTGGAAAATTCGCGCGACCTCGTGTTCCGCAACACCTACAAGGATATCGAGTTCGTGTTGCGGACGCTCGGCGACTCCGGCACGCGCTTCGAGTTCGAGTGCTACGACACGTCCCATCTCTACAATCTCGCCCACTTCCTCGAGCGCGGGTTGGTGAAGCCGCCTCTCTTCGTGCAGACCGTGTTCGGCATCCTCGGCGGCATCGGACCGCATCCGGAGGACGTCATGCATATGAAGCGCACCGCGGACCGCCTGTTCGGCAAGCACTACAAATGGTCGGTGCTCGGCGCGGGGCGCAACCAGCTCCCTATCGCCGCCCAGGCCGCCGCGATGGGCGGCAACGTGCGCGTCGGGCTCGAGGATTCGCTGTGGGCCGGGGCCGGGCGGCTCGCGACCAGCAACGCCGAGCAGGTGCGCGCCGTGCGCCAGATCATCGAAGGCCTCGGCCTCTCGGTCGCGAGCGCAGACGAGGCGCGCGAGATTCTGGAGCTCAAGGGCGGCGACCGCGTCGCATTTTGACCCGAGGTTCGGGCTCACAACGCTTCGGTCCCTCAGCGGCGCCATGCCGAGCCGGGCGAAGGCGGGTTGCGAAGGAAGCGCAGTGAGCCGGACGCCCGCTTCGGGCGGATCATGCCTTCCAGGTCGCCCAGCGCCGGTTCCGTTTGCGGCTTTCGCGGTAGCGACCTTAGTCCTGAGCGGTCGACCTTGGGCGAGATATGCGCGGATTGGCGGGCGGCGCTCTGGCTAACTATGACGTTGGTTGCAGCGGGTAGCAGGCCGTGGCCGTGAGCGTGAGCGTCGTGCCGCCGAACGGCGCGCTCGACGAAAACTGGGGGAACCACGGAACGATGAACTGGAACGTGTAGCTTCCGGAAACGCAGGCCGGCGGGGAGGTTGAGAAAGTGACATTGTCGATGCCCCAGGCCTGGGTCGCGGCGTAAGCTTCCACACTCCCGGCGGCGCAAGCGTTCACCGCCCAGCAACGGGCGGCCGCTTCGGCGGCGTGGCTCAGCGTGATGTTGGTCCAGAGCAATCGGCTGGCGTCCATGATCCCGAACGTGAACAGCAGCAGGACGGGCAGGACCAGGGCGTATTCGATCGCGACCGTTCCCGCGGAGCCGAGCGCCCTTGACGACAACTGGAGACGCGGCATGGCCTAATTGATCCTGATGGTCGCCGTCGCGGTGATGTTGGCTGGGATGCCCCAACTGGGGGGAAGAATGACCAGGTGGTTGAGCGACGCATTGACCTGAACGTACGTGCCGGCCGCGGTCTGCTCAGCGCAGGCCGTCGTGGAGCACGGGGGGGAACCCACGTTCGCAACGCTCCCGGCCTCATTCGGACAGCCGCAGAACTCCGTCGGAGCGGGCGTCGCGGTCAAAGTGTAGAACTCGGCAACTGACTGGAGCCGGTCACCGCGTCGCTGATCGACGCGGCGTCCCAGCCATTGGCCGTGGCGTACAAGAGCCCGGCCTCGACTGCCGCGTTGACCTGCATCGCCTCGTACGTGGCGAAGCCGATTTCGGTCACCCCGCCAATCAGGATCAGCAGAAACGGCGCAAAGAGCGCGAACTCGATCGCCGCCGTGCCAGAGTCGCTGTCGCGTCCAAACACGCCCGCAAATCTTAGCCGGGTCCGGGTCATGAATGCTCCCCTCTACTCGACCAGGAGCGGCGCGCCGCTGCCGCTCGACGCCGCGAAGCACTGCGCCGCCGAGATCGACGTTCCGCCGCTCAGTTGGATCGTCGAAGCCACGATTTCCAGGCACGAGTTGGAAGGATAGCCAATGCTCGCGCCGCCGCTCAAGGTCATCGGGCCGTTCGGGAAGTAGAGCGCCCCGCCGACCGTCGTATCCGCCGCGCCCTCGTTGAGTTGGATCCCGCCCGTCACCGGGTTCGCCAGCGGCGGCCCGACGATCGCGACCTTCTCGTAAGTTCCCGAACTCGGGGCCGAGAGCGAGACGTTGTCGTATCCCGCGCTGATCTCAACGACGTTCGACGAGAGCGCGCCCAAAGCCTTTGGCGGCGAACCCGTGACCGCGATCGTGACGCCGGAACCGGATACGCTGCCGCCCCCGCCGCCGATGCCGAGCCAGAAATTCCCGGCGATCGCGTAAAGGCCCGACCCGAGCGTCAGGCCGCCCGTCAGCGATACGGTTCCGTCGATGTCGTGGTCGGTCGCGGCCGGAAGGGTGAAGCTCGATCCTCCGCCGGACTGGTAAAGGTCGCCGACCATCTGGAACACGGAGTTCGAGCCCGTCGCATCGCCGAGCGTCGTCCTCGACCCGCCGCCGACGTAGAACGCGTAGCCGCCGCTCGACGGGCCGATCTGGTAGCTGTTGGTTGACGTCCCGGCGCCGAAGGCGATCGTCTCGCCGCCGTCGTTGTAGATCCCCGACGTGATGACGAAAGTGCTCGGGCCGCCGAACGTGATCGTCGTTCCGCCATGGCAGATCGAGTAATTGCTTTGCGGGCACGACGTCGCCGGACCGATGTTGAACGTCCCGGCGCCGAAGGTGGTCGTCGATCCGCCGTTCGTCACGAGCCCCCCGGCGAGGTTGAAGGTTCCCGAGCCGAAGCTCAAGGACGAGCCGCCTCCGTTCGTGACGGTTCCCCAGATGTTGAAGGCGCCGGAGCCGAAAGTCGTCGTCGTGCCGCCGTTCGTGACGAGCCCTCCCACGATATTGAAGGTCCCGGACCCGAACGTGAGTTTCCCGCTGTTCGTGACTGTCCCCGAGAAGTTGTAGGTCGCGGACGCGCTAAAGGTGACGGCGCCGCCAGACACAGTCAGCGATCCGAAGTTGTACGTTCCGCCGGCGGCACAGGTCACGGTCCAGTTTGCCGAGTAAGCTGGACTTGTCGCCGTACATCCGGCCGGCGTCTCTGAAGCGGCTTGGTTCGACCAGTCGAAAGTGATGGACGTCCCGCCAGTCGGCCGCGAAGGCATGGTCGGCATCGTCGGCGCGGCCAGGGATTCGTTGGCCGCTGCGCGCGCCTCGGCCGCGATGATCCCCGCATTGCTCGCAAGCGGGTCCGGAGTCGAAATCTTCTTGATCGTCCCGACGATCCCGCCCGCGCATCCGACCGTCGGCGCTGCGCCGTTGTAGTAGACATCCTCCGCGACGATCGAGTCGCCGCACGGGACGACGACCAACTCCTGCGAGGCGACCACGCAACTCGGCGCCGAGATGCTGGTCCCGCCGGAGAGCTGGACGCCCCCGGCGGATGAACTCAGGGCGAGCACGCACGCCGGCGAACTCGTCGGGATTGCGGCGGCCACCGCCTGCGCGGATATGTTGAAGGGTCCGGAGGACACCACGCCCGCAAACAGCGTCGCCTGGGTCTGCGTGATGATCACCTGGACCGCGTCGGCGTTGCCCGCGTCGGCCGCCGGGCTCACCGGCGGATTGTTGACGGTGACGGTGGCGCCATTCGCGCCGCTGACGAAGCCGTTCTGTCCGGCGACGGCTTTGGCCTCGGTCTCGTAGCTGGGATTCCCGGTCGATAGGGCGAGAGCGGCGCTGAAGGCGGCGGCGTCCGCGGCCGCCTGCATCTGGCGCTGCTGATAGAGAACGAGGCCGACGTCGGTGGCAAGTTCCGCCATGCCGAGCAGCGAAGCGAGAGTCAGGGCCATGTGGATCGCGACGGTCCCATCCTGCGACCGCGTGACGCTTCTCACTCGTGCAACGAATCTTTTCATGGACGCACGCTCCCCAGCGATCTTCGGCGGCAGCCGCGGTCCCAACAACGCCCGCCCGGACTTCGTCGCGGCTCCTGTTCGGCCGAAGCACAGGAATCCAAACGCAAAATTCGTAGCCTGCTCGAGCCGGACGTCATGGATTCAGATCCACGAAACTGCGGTTCGAACAACCGCATAACGACATTTTGCAATCTGCAAGTTGCCGCTTGATCGCGAATGATTCAGCGAGAGAATAATGATCGGCGGCATAAACCCTCCAATTCTTGAGTTGTGCAGTTGTGCCGTCAGGCATCGGCTGTTTCAAGGGGATGTAGCGTGTTGTCATGAACGTTAATACCATGTTGACGATTGTCTTAAAAATGTTAACGAGTGTATATTCCGGCGCCTAACGCCTGTGATTTTATTTCACTTGCCGTCCAAAAGAAATTTGATATAAGTCAATTCCTGTAGGAACTGATAGGATATCTCTTCAATCCGTAGATCCGGTGCCGAAGGGGTATAAAACCCGGGGACCAAAGGAGTCAAACATGCGTACCGACAATAGTGGGTGGGTAGAGCGGCTGTCTTTCTTGTCATGCGAACGCCTGTTCTCTGAGGCGCGTGCGCTCACCAGGAAAGCCGCCCGATGGGCGGATGTTGATTCAGAAAGCGGGGTGACCGCGATTGAATACGGCCTGATCGCCGCTCTGATCGCCGTTGTCGATCATTGGCGAGCCGTGACCACTCTGGCGGGGCTAGAACCTCAGCACCGTTTTCGGCACGATTGGGGGCAAGATCAGCAACGCCAACACGACGGCGGGCGGCTCGTTCGGCGACCGCTTCTGGATTCTCGCTCGGAGAGGCAACGCCGCCGAAAGCCTGCCTCGCTCAGGGCCTGCTCCGACGAAGCAAACAGGCCGGAGGACGACATGGGCTTCCCATCAACCGCCGTCGTTCTGGTCCGCGAGCGTGCTCCTCCTCTTCGTCGCCGCGCTGACGGACCTCAACGACAGGCGCATCCCGGATAAAGTGACGATCGCTGTCGCCGCGATCGGCGTGGCGCATGGCCTGCTCGTCAGACCGGGCGCGGCCTGGCTCAGTCTAGTCGTCGCGGCGGTCGTTTTCTGCGGGCTCGCGGTCCTCTCCCATCGCCGGATCATCGGGGGAGGCGACGTCAAGCTCGTTAGCGCCCTGACGCTTCTCGTCCCGCCGACTGGGGTCGGACGGCTCCTCGTCGACATCGCGCTTGCGGGCGGCGTCCTCAGCTGTCTGTACCTCGCAGCGCGCTTCAGGCTGAAAGTGCAGGCGACACCGGACGTTTCGCCCGCCGCTCGCCAAGGAAGCGGATGGGCCGTCGCCATGAATGCGGAGCGCCGCCGGATCGCGGCGGGCGCTCCCATGCCCTACGCCCTCGCAATCTTCGGGGGGGCCTGTCTCTACGCCGCAAATGAGATCGTCTCATGTTCCTCCGCATTGTCCTGCTCGTCGTAGGCGCGGCGTGCGTGCTGCTCGGCGGGGTCTTCCTGTTTTCCTGGTACGGACAGGGGCGTTCTGGGCGGGCGCCGGTCGAAACGCGCGTCGAGAACTCCCGCCCAGACCCACAGGACGGTTCTGGCGGCGGCTCACGCCTTAAAGAAGGGAGTTCCGCTGCAAAAAGGCGACGTCGTGTCGAAAGACCTCAAGGCGGACGAACGCCTGGCGCCCGGAAGCCTCGTGCCGGGTCAGGAGCAGGACTTCGTCGGGGCGCTGAGCCTGCACGCTTTCGCGACGGGGGACACCCTGTTCGTCAGCGATTTCGCCAAGCCGTGCGATCGGCTCGCGACCGAGCTCAGACCGGGGTATCGGGCGACATCCATCTTTGTCGACGCCGCGCAGAGCGTGGCCGGGCTGGTGCTGCCAGGCGATTTTGTCGACGTGAACCTTCTCGAGACCTTCGAAGACAAAGCGGCCGAGGACAAGACCGTCGTGGGGCTGAGGACTTCCGGAGAGACCCTGTTGCATGGCGTGCAAGTGCTCGCGGTCGATCAGAGGATCTGCGCCGCCTCGGGCCTCACCAACACGGTTGGCTCGGAATCCCATGTTCCGAAGACCGTCACGCTCGAAGTGACGGAACAGCAGGCGAAGAAGCTATTGGTCGCCTCGAAGATCGGGAGTTTCCAACTCGCCCTTCAGCGTCCCGACGCCTCGGATGACTTGGACGCCTCGACCCAACCGAATCTGTTCGCCGCGCGCGCGGACGCGGGTCCGGTGTGGGCATGGGATGTCTCGGGCGCCCTTGCCCAGCTCTTAGCGGTAGCGGCGGCCGAGAAGGCGGAGGCGGAGAGGGCAGCGCTAGTGCGGTGTCCGCCCGTCACCGGCAGCACCCTTGATAAGTCTGTGCGTTGCGCGCCTTCGATCTTGGTTCATTTCGAAGCGTCCCCCCCGGGCAAGGCGGTGAGCGGCGCCCGAATGGCTCAGTCGCCGTCCGTGCGCGTCACGCCGGCCAACCCGAATGACTGAGCTGTTCAGCAGCGCCGTCTCTGTCGACCGCTCGCCGGCGCCGACCGCGATGGCCTTCATCGCGGATCAGGAAACCGAAGACCTCGTCCGACGGGCGCTCGGCGACCTCAGCATCGACGACGTCGACTTTACCCGGGGCACAGTCGAGACGGCGGTCGAGGCGCTCGCCAGGCGAAAAACCCCGCGCCTCTTGATCATCGACATCTCCGGTGTCGCAAATCCGCTCCAGCGCATCAACGACCTTGCCGAGAAGTGCGAGCCCGAGGTCAATGTCGTAGCCATCGGCGACCGCAACGACATTCTCCTCTACCAGGACCTGAAGACCGCCGGCGTCGCCGACTATTTCTTGAAACCCCTGGTGCTCGACACGTTCAAGCGTTGCTGCAACATGCTCTTGAACGGAGCGTACGAGGACAAGCGGACCCATGCGAGCGCCGGAAAACTGGTGTTCGTGTTGGGAGTCCGCGGCGGCGTCGGCGCCACCACGATCGCGGTGAACGCCGCCATCCGTCTGGCCGACAAAGGCCAACGGTGGGTGATGCTGGTCGACCTCGACATGGAGAGCGGCGACGCCGCGCTCCAGCTCGCCGCAAATCCGACCAACGCGCTTCACGAGGCGCTGGAAAGACCGGAGCGCGTCGACAAGCTGTTCCTCGAACGCGGAGCGCTGCATGCGAGCGACCGTCTCGACCTGCTGGCGAGCCTCGAGCCTTTCGGCAAAAGCGCTTCGCTGAACGAAGACACGATCAAGTCGCTGATCGACAAGCTCTTGCAGCGCTATCGCTTCGTATTCGTCGATCTGCCGACAGCGCGCCGCGGCGAACATAGCTCAGGCGCTCCATACCCCGAGCGCCTGCGTTCTGGTCAGCAGCGCGAGCCTTGCTTCCGCGCGAGACCTGGTGCGGTGGCGCGAGTGGATCGGGCCGAATTCTCCGGAGCGGCGCACCATGCATGTCCTGAACATGAGCGGCGCTGACGGCGCGCTTCCCGAAGCCGAGTTCGTTCGCGTCGTCGGGCAGCCGCCGGACGTCATCATTCCTTACGATCGAGGGATCGCGGCCGCCGCCAGCCTCGGTGCGATCGCGGCGCAGAAAAGCTCCGCATTAAATCGCGGTTTGGCCCGTATGCTGCGAGACCTGGCCGGCGAGGTCACGGAGAAGCCGCGGTCGATCCTGCAGCGGATCCTTGGCTAGCCATGGCGCCGTTCGGACGAAAAGCAAGTTTTGACCCGATCGTGACGCAGCCGCGGCCGCCCTCGGCGCCGCCTGCGTCAGCGATGGCCGGCGATGCGGCGCCGACAGCCGCGAGCAACAGGCAGTCGGAGGCGAAGGACTTGATCCGCGATCAGGTCTTCACCCGGGTCGAACCGCTCGTTGCTGTCCGCATCACCAAGCAGGAGCTGACGGATTTCGTCACCAAGCTGGTCGGCGAGATCGCGAACGAGCGAAAAATCCTGCTGAACGCCGACGAACAACACGTCCTCGGCGCGAACATCGTCGACGAGATGGTCGGGCTCGGCCCGATCGACCCGCTGCTGCGCGATCCGACCGTATCGGACATCCTCGTCAATGGAGCGCGCATGATCTACGTCGAGCGCCGCGGCAAGCTGGAACTGTCCAATCTGCAGTTTCGCAGCGACGCGCAGGTGCTTCACGTCGCCCAACGCATCGCGTCGTCGATCGGGCGGCGCGTCGACGAATTCGAGCCCGATGCTCGACGCGCGATTGGTGGACGGAAGCCGGGTCAACGTCATCATCCCGCCTCTCAGCCTGAGAGGTCCGAGCCTCTCCATTCGAAAGTTCTCCCGGAGCATGCTCGAATTCTCGAGCTTCGTGGCCACCGGCAGCGTTTCGCGCGAGCTTGCGAGCTTTCTGGAAGTCGTCGCGCACTGCCGTCTGAACATCGTCATCTCCGGCGGCACCGGCTCCGGCAAGACGACGCTGCTCAACGCGCTCTCCCGCATGATCGACGCCGGCGAGCGCATCATCACGATCGAGGACGCCGCCGAACTGCAATTGCAGCAGGCGCATGTCCTGTCGCTGGAGACTCGCCCGCCCAACGTCGAAGGACGGGGGGAGATCAATCAGCGGGATCTGATGCGCAATGCGCTTCGAATGCGGCCGGATCGGATCATCGTCGGCGAGGTCCGCGGCGGCGAAGCGTTCGACATGATGCAGGCGATGAACACCGGCCACAACGGATCCATGTCCACCATTCACGCCAACTCCGCCCGCGAGGCGCTGGCGCGCATCGAAAACATGATCCTGATGGGAACGGGGAATCTCCCGATCCGCGCCATCCGGACGCAGCTGGTCGGCGCGCTCGACCTCATCATTCAAACCGAGCGCATGCGCGACGGCGTTCGCCGCGTCACCGAGGTGGTGGAAGTCGTCGGCATGGAAGGCGACGTCATCACCCTCAGTCCGTTGTTCCTGTACAAGTACGAGGGTGAGAACGTCCGACGGCACGCTGCGCGGACGGTTCGAAGCCGCGCGCCGTGCGGCCTCACTTCTATCCTCGTGTGGAGTATTTCGGGCTCGGTTCCGCGCTGCTGCGTTCGCTCGGCATCGAGAGAGGGGAATCCAAGGATTAGCCGCATGCTTCTTCTCGCTGCGTTTGCGTCTCGTGCTCCTCGGCGCCGCATTGCTCACGGCGTCGATCATGGCGCGCAAGAATGCGCGCGTGGAGAGGGAAAAGCGCACGAGCCTCATCCTCGGCGTAAAGAGCGCCCCACCCAAAAAGGTTGACGCCTTTGGCGGGCTTGCTCAAGGCGAAATCCAATCCGTTCGACGCGCGCGTGCGGGCGATCTTCACGATCGGAATGAAGCGCACATGGGGGATGCGATCGGGAACGCTGACGCTTCTGCTGTCAGCCGCCACGTCCGCCGGCGCTGTCTGGAACCTGGCGTTCCAGGTTTGCGGCTTTCCGTACTGGCTCGCGACGGCCGCATACCTCTCCGCATCGTTCCTGGTCCCGCGATTCGTTCTCTCCAGGGAGCAGAAGAAGACGGAGCGCAAATTTGCCGAGAACTTTCCCGATGCGATCGACACGATGAGCCGCATCGTCAGGGCGGGGCTGCCGATCTCGTCAGCGGTCCGCACGGTCGCGCTCGAGGCGCCGCCGCCGGTCAGCACGGTGTTCGCCGCCATCGGAGATCAGGTGAGGATCGGCGTTCCGATCGAGGAGGTCATGAACGACAGCAGCGCGACCGTCGGCATGCCGGATTTCCGCTTTTTCACCATCGCCGTCGGCCTGCAGCATGAGACCGGCGGCAACCTTACACAGGCGCTGGAAAACCTGTCCGACCTCATGCGCAAGCGACGCGCGGCGCGTCTGAAGGCGAAGGCGGCCACCGGCGAAATTCGCATGACCGCCTATACGCTCGGCGGCCGTCCCCGTTTTCACGGTCGGGGCGCTGCTCGCCATTCAGCCCGCATATCTTCTTCCTCTGTTCGTCGGATCCGCGCGGCCACGTCATCCTCGCGATCAGCCGCAGGATGCCTGCAGCGGCGTTCGTGTCGATGCGGGCGCTGATGCGGCGGCTGACGACCGACTGACGGAGGAAGCGCGATGCTGCGCATGGTTGCTTTGGATTGCGTTACGTTCCTCGGACCTGATCGCGCTCGCGGGCGTCGTCGGCGATGATTGTGGGCGGCGCGACGCTGATCGCCTCGAGCATTCCCAACCGCAGCGAGGCGTTGGCGTTGCGCGATGCGCCTCGTCTCGCCCGGAGCGGCCGCCAAAGCGGCCCGGCGAAGGCGAGGTCGTTCCCCATCTGACGGGTCTGGAACGGCTTCGGTCGCTCGGGGGCAGTCTGACGGAGGCGGAGCGCGGCAGGTCGTCCGGACGCTCTCCCGGGTCCGTGTCGGGGCCGATCTCGCCGTTCCCTATTTCATCCTGATCAGGCTCGTCGCCGCCGCGGCGCTGGGGACGATCGGGTTCTTCGCCGCGGGCCGGCTTGTGCTCCTTGGCCGCTCGCATCGGCGCCGCTCCTCGCCGCGGCTGGCGGGCGCGGTCGCCGGATGGATTGCGCCGGTCTTCTGGATTTCCCGCCAGCTCAAGCGGCGGAGCAAGTCCGTCGCCACGGGTCTTCCGAACGCCCTGGAATTGCTGGTGGTGTGCGTGGAGGCGGGCCTGTCCCTGGAGGACGGACTTCAGCGCGTGGCCCATGAGCTGAAGGAGTTCGCAGCCGGCGCTCAGCGACGAACTGGCGCTGACCTGGGCCGAGGTCAACATTCTGCCCGACCGGACCCAGGCGCTCGCCAACCTTGCGGAGCGGATCAACAATCCGAGCGTTCGATCGGTTGTCGGCGTGCTGACCCAGGGCCTCCGGTACGGAACCCCGCTTGCTCAGGCGCTCAGGGCCGGCGTCGACCGAGATGCGCAACGACCAGATGATGTCCCTGGACGAGCGGCGAGCCGCCTCCCGGCGCTCATGACCGTGCCGGTGATGCTGTTCATCATGCCGTCGATTTTTCTGATCGTCGGCGGCCCGGCGGCGCTGAGGGCGATCGACATGTTCCGGCCATTGAGATGTGGTAAAAATGTCACGGGCAGCATAGGAACGGAAATGCCGCAGAGGCTGCAGTTGAATTTAGCACATCGTTCTAGAATTGACACTGCAAGGGCATTCCGCGTCGCCATTGAACAGGCAATACGACAGGGACAACAGTTGATTGTAACGCCGCTCGTCAAACTGAAAGATGACAATCACGTTACCAGGTCGCTATTTTCGCCGCTGTCAGCTCTTAAAGCCGAGAATACGACTTTTAGCGACGGCTCGATGATCTGCTGGAGGCGCCTCGTAAGACGGCGTTCCGCGGGCTTCCGGTGCTTCTGTGCTGGTCGCGTGTTCAATGATGGACCGCCAGCAGTCGCCCAGGTCTGCGTCGGTCCGTCACTTTCAGGTCGTTCGCTACAAATCGATCACGCTTAGGTCGCCCGCCCCCTTTGCGACGGCGATTGCCGGCAACTCGGAAATCGCCGACGTCTTGCCGATATCCGAGCGGGCTGCTTTACATCCAGGGAAAGAGAGTCGGCACGACCAACATCACGCTGTACGATCAGGACAAGCGCTTCGTCAGAGTCATCGACCTCGACGTGACGCTCGATCATCGAACGACATCGCGACACGGATACGCTTCCGGGACGGAAAGCCGGGGCATCCGCGTCTCCGCGATCAAGGACCAGATCATCCTCAGCGGCGAGGCGCGGAACGCGGTCGATGCGGAGCGGGCGGTCTCGATCGCCAAGTCGATGGTGACGACGGACGACGGCCGGGAGGTCGATCCGAAGGAGGCCGACAAATACGTCGTCAACGCGATGCGAGTCGCCCCATCGCAGCAGGTGATGCTGAGGGTCCGGTTTGTCGAAGTGGACCGCACCGCGGAGCGCGACATCGGCGTAAACTGGTTCGGCGCGAACAAGGGGCAGACGGCGGGCGCGAACATCGGCAGCGGCGCGCTCACTCAGGCGGTCAGAGCCCAATTCGACCACTCCGGCGGAATTCCGCTTTTCCAGGCCTCTGGGATTCTGGTTCGCCGGAGCGGATCTCGCACCGGAGCGACCACGTCGTCGCCCTTTGGCGTCGGACTTCTCAAACTCGCCGGCGGCAACATCGATCTTCTCATTTCCGCGCTGGAGACGAAGGGAATGGCGCGACGGCTCGCGGAGCCCGATCTCGTCGCGCTGTCCGGCGACACCGCAAGCTTTCTCGCGGGCGGCGAATATCCGGTGCCGACCCTTCGGTGCAAAGTTCGTCGGGCAGCGCCCCCGTCATCACCACGAGCTACCAACCGTACGGCGTGCAGTTGACGTTCGTGCCGACCGTGCTCGCCAATGGCACTCATCAACCTTGCGTTTGAATCCGTCGGTCAGCGAACTCGACTACACCAACGCCGTCGTGATTTCCGGCACGTCGATCCCGTCGATCACAAAACGCGAGACGCGGACGACGATCGAATTGCGGGACGGTCAAAGCTTCGCCATCGCCGGGCTTCTCCAGTCGGACAATTCGCACAATGTCGATCAGTTGCCGTGGATCGGTTCGGTGCCGGTTCTCGGCGTGCTGTTCAGCAGCAAGTCCTATCAGGCGGCCGAGACCGATCTCGTCGTCATCGTGACGCCGCATCTCGTCGCCCCCGCGGCGCCGGGGCAGAAGCTCGCCACCCCGTTCGACAAGAGCATGCCGCCCAACGACGTCGACTTTTTCCTGATGGGAAAGCCGGACGTCCGAAAGGAATACATCGACTACGTGACCTCGGGCGGGGGATCGGCAGGACCGTACGGCGATATCATGCCCCTGTCGCCGAAGTGACAGGCGGACGGGTTCAGAGGACGCGGGGAAATGGCGAAGGTTATCGAATTGACGACGCTTATGGTTCTGATCGCATGCGGCTCTGCGCGGGCCGGCGACTATCCGTTCCTCGATGCACTAACCCGATACGCGGAAAGGATCGACACGATCAACGTAGCGTCCGGCGATGCGCAAGACGTGAACGCGGCGACCCAGATCATCGATCCTTGGCCATCCACGGCGCGCAACAGACGAATTCCCGTGAACGGCCAGCGCATGGTCGGCGCCATCAACCGCTACCAGAATCCCAGTCTGCTCGGCGCGCAAGCGCCGACGCTGTCCCCGGTCATCCTCACGAGCGGAAGCAGTGGAGGCGGTTCGGGCAGCGGCGGGGCGGCCGGGCAATAGCGGCGCGCCCGCAAATTCATTGTGTCCTCTCGACGCCCCTTGTTTGGCTGTCGCGCCCGCCTACCGGTTAGCCATGCGCAGATCACAAGACATCGGCCGCCTCCTCGTCATCGCCGCCGCGGCGACTCTTCTGACGACGATTGCGGGATGCGTCGGAGACGGGCAACCCGCCGTGGGCGTGGCGGCTCCTCCGCCGGCCGGTCCGAAGGCGGATGACGCCGGAACCACTTTGACGATCCAAAATCCGACCGATGTGAAGTACTATCCCTCAGACGAGCCCCTGCGCCTTGGTCAGGAATATTTCAATCGGGGGATCTATCGGAGTCGCCCAACAATATTTTCAGGCCGCAGTCGAAAAGGCTCCAACAGACGCCAGCGCATGGGTTGGGCTGGCCGCCAGCTACGACCACATCGGGCGGTTCGATATGGCGGATCGCGCCTATCGGCAAGCGATCAAGCTTCAAGGAGAGACGCCGCAGATCCTCAATAATCAAGGATACTCATATATGCTGCGGGGCAATCTGAACGGCGCCCGGGAAAAGTTTCATCAGGCGCTGCTGCAGGATCCTGACGATCAGACAATTCAAAACAACATAGCTCTTCTCAACGGAAGTTACCAATTCATACAACGAGATTCTAATTAGCATAATATATATCTTTAAATTCAATAGCTTGCATGTCATTGCGCGACAATACCGGTATATGTTTGACCATTGAATGCCCAGCGAACGGGTTCGTTTCCGCTGGCCCTGAAGGGCGCCAACCATCTCGGCCGGCGCCTATCGGACGGCGACGAAGAACAGTCTGGGAAACGGCAGCAGGACGACGCCGTCGGCCTCGGCAGGGTAGGCTTCGGCGAGCGCGGCTTCGTAGCGCGCGAGATAGGCCTCGCGCTCGCCGGCGTCGAGCGGGTCGAGAAAGGGCCTGAGGCCCGCGCCCTTGACCCATTCGACAATTGCGCCGGCGCCGGCGAGCGGATGAAAATAGGTCGTGCGCCAGATGTCGACGCGCGGCGCGTGGCGCCGGAGGAGTCGGAAGTACCAGTCGGCTTCGCGGCGCGGCGCGCGCGCCTTGACCGCATTGCCGAGCTTGTTCGCCCACGGCCCGTCGGCGGCGACTTCGCGCATCAAGCGGTGCGAAGGTTCGTCGAGGTTGTCGGGGGTCTGCACGGCGAGGGCGCCGCCCGGAGCAAGCCTCGCGATCAGCGCCGGCAGCAGCGCTCTCGTGATCGGGAATCCACTGGATGACCGCGTTGGCGAGGATCAGGTCGAGATTGTCGCGCTCCCAGCCGATGATGTCGGCGACTTCGAAAGCGACGTCCGGCAGGCGCTTCCGCGCCGCCGCGATCATATCGGGAGAGCTGTCGATCCCGACGATCTCGGCCTCCGGGTAGCGGGCGCGCAAGACTTCGGTCGAATTCCCGGGGCCGCAGCCCATGTCAGCCGCGCGGCGGACCCCGGAGTCCGGCGCGCGGGCGATGAGGTCCCATGCCGGGCGGGTGCGCTCCTCCTCGAATTTCGCATATTGGGCGGCCGACCAGGTCATGCTTTTCTCGAGTTCAAACGCTTGTTCACGGAAAGAGCCGGCGGCGCTCCCACGGCGCGTCACGGTCGGCTCGGCTGAACAGGACGCGATCATGCAGGCGGAACGCGCCGTCATGCCAGAACTCGATCTGAAGCGGCGTCAGCCGCCAGCCGAGCCAATAGACCGGCCGCGGGATTTCGCCGTCGCCGAAGCGCTTCGAGAAGGAGGCGACCGCCGCCTCCAGCGCCGCCCGGGATTCGAGCGGGCGCGACTGCTGGCTCGCCCAGGCGCCGACCCGGCTCTGGCGCGGGCGCGACTGGAAATAGGCGTCGATCTCCGGCGTCCGCGAGCGGACTCACCGGCCCGCGAAACCGCGCCTGCCGCCGCAGCGACTTCCAGTGGAACAGGGCCGCGGCCTTCGGATGGGCGGCAAGCTCCCGGCCCTTGGCGCTCTCGACATTGCCGTAGAAGACGAGACCTCGCGCGTCGACGCCCTTGCATAGCAACGTCCGCGCGTCCGGCAGGCCGGATTCGTCGACCGTCGCCAGCGTCATCGCCTCGGGATCGTTGATCTCGCTGGCCGAGGCGTCCTTGAACCAGAGGTCGAACAGCGCAAACGGGTCTTCGGCCTGGGTGAAGTCGCCCGGAATCGCGTTGTCCACGGCTGCGCCGCTCCTCGTCTGGTGAAACAAATGCTCGAGGCGTGCGTCTTAGCCGGCTCTTCCGGGATCGACAACAGGGCGCGGCTCGGGGAAGCTTATGCGAACTCGTCGCCGACCGCCGTCGCACGGGGCATCCTTGCGGGCGGGCCGGCCAAGGACCAGATAGGTTTGGGAGACATCAGCGGCCGCGCTTCGACAAGGCGGCTGCCATATTATGGGCTCATGATGCGTAATCCTTATGAGGTTCTCGGCGTGCCGAAGTCGGCCAGCGCGGCGGAGATCAAGTCCGCGTTCCGAAAGCTCGCCAAGAAATACCATCCCGACCAGAGCAAGGAGCCGCGCGCCAAGGAGCGCTTCGCCGAGGTCGGGTCGGCCTACGAGATTCTCGGCGACGAGAAGAAGCGGGGCGCGTTCGATCGGGGCGAGATCGACGCGGACGGGAAGCCGCGCGCGCCGCAGTTCGAGGGCTTTGGCGGGTTCGGCCGCCAGCCGGGCGGCGGCGCCGGCGATTTCCGCGGTTTCGGCTTCGACTTCGGGACAGGCGGCGCTTCCGCCGGGATCGATCAGGACATTCTGTCCGAGCTGTTCAGCGGCGGCGGGCGCCGCGGCCGGACGCGTCCGCAGCAGGCGGCCAAGGGCGAGGACGTCGCGGTCACCGTCGCCGTTCCGCTTGACGACGATCGCCGGCGGCGGCTCGGCGCGGGTCGCCCTGCCGACGCGGCCGGACGCTCGACGTGACCGTGCCGGCCGGCATCGAGGAGGGGAAGTCGATCCGGCTGCGCGGGCAGGGTCATCCCGGCGTCCGCGGCGGCCCCGCCGGCGACGTCATCGTCACGATCCGCTATGCGCCCCATCCGATCTTCAAGGCGGACGGGCGCGACCTCAGGCTCGATCTGCCGATCACCCTCTATGATGCGGTGCTCGGCGGCAAGGTGCGCGTGCCGACGCTCGGCGGCGATGTCGAGATGTCGATTGCGCCGGGCATGAGCGGGGGACGGGTGATGAGGCTGCGCGGCAAGGGCCTGCCGGCGACCGAGCGAAGCGCGCCGCGGGCGACCTTTTGGCGACGGTCCGGATCGTGCTGCCGAACGCGGAGGATCCGGAACTGACCGAACTGATGCGGCAATGGCGCGACACGGAAGCCCTACGACCCGCGCTCGAGCCGCGGGTGAGCGCGCGTCTCCCGCCACCGCGCCGGGCGGGCTCCGCATATGAGCAATCCCACACATATTGTGACGGGGGAAGCCGCGGCGCTGACTTCCCTTGCGCGCCCGGCGACGCTAAGGGATGCGCGACGTCATTCCTGTCCCGGAACGGAGCTCAGCGAGGATTTGATGGAGCAAGCAAATCAGGCCGCCGCGACGTCGGGCGTCCTCACGCGGCAAGCGCGGGATCATCTTCGGCGTCGCCAACAGCCGCTCCATCGCGTGGGGAATCGCCCGCGCCGCCCGCGCCGCCGGGGCCGAACTGGCGTTCACCTTCCAGGGCGAGGCGCTGGAGAAGCGCGTCCGTCCGCTCGCCCAGGAACTCGGCGCGAAAGTGCTCGGCCATTGCGACGTCACCGACGGCGCGACGATCGACGCGGTGTTCGCCGAGGCGGAAAAGGCGTGGGGCTCGATCGATTTCGTCGTCCACTGCATCGCCTTCTCCGACAAGGACCAGCTGACCGGCCGCTACATCGAGACGACCGAGGACAATTTCACCAAGTCGCTGGCGATTTCCTGCTACTCCTTCACCGCCGATCGCCCAGCGGGCCGAAAAGCTGATGCCGAACGGCGGCTCGATGCTGACGCTGACCTATTACGGGGCGGAAAAATGGATGCCCCACTACAACGTGATGGGCGTCGCCAAGGCGGCGCTCGAGGCGAGCGTCCGCTATCTGGCCGCCGACCTCGGCGAGAAGGCGATCCGCGTCAACGCCATTTCCGCCGGCCCGATCAAGACGCTGGCGGCGTCGGGCATCGGCGACTTCCGCTACATTCTCAAGTGGAACGAGTACAACGCGCCCGCTGCGCCGCACGGTGACCATCGAGGAGGTCGGCAAATCCGCGGTCTATCTGCTATCGCCGATGTCGCGCGGCGTGACCGGCGAGATCCTGCACGTCGACGCCGGCTATCATGTCGTGGGGATGAAGAACCCGATGGCGCCCGATATTTCGGTCGTGAAGGACAGCTAGTCGAAGTAGAATAAACTTCCGGTCAAGCGCTACGATCGAACCTTACTGCGACGAACCCGGCTTGGTTTCAATCATCTCGCGGATTTTCGCAGCGAGAACTTCCATAGTAACCGGTTTGGGCACGATCTCCATTCCCCGGGCCAAGAACGACTTGCTGGCGGCGCTTTCCGCGTAACCGGTCATGAACAGGACCTTCAAGGACGGCCGCTTTTCTCTCGCGGCGTCGGCCAATTGTCGACCGTTCAGTCCTGGCAGTCCGATGTCGGTCACGAGCAGGTCAATCCTTTGCGGCGAGAGAAGGATTCGAAGCGCGCTCGGACCATCGGCCGCCTCCAGCGTCCGGTAGCCCAGTTCGCTGAGCACGTCGACGATAAGCAGTCGAACCACCGGGTCGTCTTCCACCGCAAGCACGATTTCGTTTCCGCCCTTCACGTCATGGCCGGACAGGCTCTCGTCCGCGGCGACATCCTCGACCTGGCCTCCATAGCGAGGCAGAAGCAACTGGATCGCCGTCCCCTTCCCGACCTCGCTTTCGATCCTGATAGAGCCGTCGGACTGGCGAACAAATCCGTAGATCATCGACAGCCCGAGCCCCGTTCCCTGGCCGATCGGCTTGGTTGTGTAGAACGGATCGAACGCCCGAGCCTTCACCTCCGGCGGCATGCCGACGCCATCGTCGATGACACGCAGCGAAACATACGGGCCGGCGGGCAATTGCCACAGCGAACTCCGATCGGGATCGAGCGTGACGTTGGACGTTTCGATCGTCAGCGTTCCGCCATCGGGCATGGCGTCCCGCGCATTGATGCAAAGGTTGAGAAGCGCGTTCTCGAGCTGATGGCCGTCACAACGAACCAGCCATAAATCTTGCCCCTCAATCACCTTCATGGCGACGCCCTCGCCGATGGAGCGGCGCAGCAACTCGCCGACCGAAGCGATGAGCTCATTCATATTGACCGGCCGCGGGTCGACAGGCTGACGGCGCGAGAACGCCAACAAACGATGCGTCAGCGCAGCCGCACGTTCGGCGGACGCAACTGCGCCATCGAGAAAGCGACCGACGTCGACAATACGGCCGGCTTCGATACGCCGCCGGACGAGATCCAGGGCGCCAATGATCCCCTGCAGGAGGTTATTGAAATCGTGCGCAATGCCCCCGGTCAATTGACCGATGGCTTCCATCTTGGCGCTTTGCCGAAGCGCTTCTTCGGCTTGGATAAGTTGGGCGGTTCTTTCGCCGACTCGATGTTCCAGGGTCGCATTCGCCTCGGCCAAGGCCTCCGAAGCGATGCGTCGCGCCTCCTCGGCCGCGTAGCGCTCATTCATGTCCCGCAGGATTGCGGTGATATACCACCGCTTTTCGCTCTGCCAACGCGACAGCGACAGTTCGAGATGGCTTGGAGAGCCGTCCTTGCGCTTGCCGATCAGGGGAATCGGCTGCCGCACCGGCTGATCGTCCATGATAGCCGTGCGCGTGTCTTTCCACTCGTCTCCATGAGGAAAGAGAACGTCGATATTCTGTCCAACCAGTTCGCCGGCGCCATATCCGAATTGACGGCGCGCGGCGGGGTTCGCAAGCTGAATGATCCCGTTCGAGTCGAATGTCAGGATGACGTCCGCGGCGCTGTCCACCACAGCATCATAACGAGCGTTCTGACGCTGCCGCAAAATGTGCTCTCGACTGGCCGCGGTCGTGACGTCTGAGATTTGGATCAGACATAGCCGCGGCTCGCGGCCGAGGGCGCTGACAGCGACGTCATGAACGAGCGTCCGGCCGGCGCGCGTTCTGAGAGGAAACAACCGGGGATGAAGCGAATGGGTCAAAAGGCTCGACGCGCCCGAGTCGAACGCGGCGGCGATCGCTACCCGCAATTTCTCCGCTTCCTCGCCTGGAAAGACATCTTCAAGCTTGCGCCCCGACGCGGTGTCCGAACTGATCCCGCACATCGCGGCGAACGCCGTGTTCCATCGCCTTACAGAGTGTTCGCGATCCAGAATTATTAACCCGATGTCGAGCGCATCGAAAATCTCCTGCGGGATCGCGCAAGGAGTTTCATGCATCGCTTTCGAGGCCCGCGTGACCCGTCGCCCTGTAGATATATTCGGCGAGCAGCTGTCTGAGGGCGGTCAGCGCGGGCAGGTCCATGAACAATGCGATATAGCCCTGGATGTTCCGTTCATGCACCGAGAAATTGATGTATATAAAAAGGACGGCCTCTCCCGCCGCAGGAGGCGGCGGAAGAGAAAAAAGTTCCTCGCTATCTCCATGCAGAATCTCCGGCAGCGATATTTTTAACGTGCGGAGAAGTTGGTTGGCGATCGTGGCCAGACAGCCGTTGAGAATAATATTGCCCGTCTCAGCCAGGGCCTCTTGTTCAAGATCGACGATGTCTTCGAGCGGCAGGTCGCCACTGGTTACCGCGCGGACCAGCTCGAGGCTTTTGGTCTCGGGAAAAATAAGAAGGACGCGACCGGTAATGTCGCCCTCAAATACCTGATGCACGGCGACAAGTTTGTCGAGATCGCCGCCGCGCAATATTTCGACAGCGTGACGCCGATCGACGAGCCTGACGCTCGGCACAGAGAGAATGATCTGTCGGCCGACCATCTGCCGTAGGCTGACCGCAGCCCTGCTGACGCCGAGGTTCACCAATTCGGTCATGGCGTCGAGTTCTAACTCGGTTAACGCGGACTCATCTGTCGTCAATCATACCCCCTTGATTTGCTCTTCCGCTCGCGAGAGAAAGTCTTGCAGGGCGTCTTCAGTAATGGGCTTTGGCATAAACACCGCGCCGATTGCGCGCGCGCGGTCGACAATTTCTTGCTGGAAATTGGCCGAAATGATCGCAACAGGCATCCGGGGCCGCAGAGCGCTGACTTTCTCGGCCAGCGCCAAACCATCAGTTCCTGGCATGTTGAAATCGACCAGCGCAATGTCGGGGGTCGCGCTTGTTAGCTGCGTCAGGGCTTCCTCGGCGCTTGAGGCCTCGACGCGATTCCATTCCGGACGAACGAGATGTAACGCCCTGGTCATAGCCATCCGAGCCAACTTACTGTCGTCAACTAGGAGAACTTTCATGAGGCCCTCTATCCCTAAACGAATCAAACTTTGACCGCCGCACAAAGTTCCTTTCGAGTATCACAAAATTAAAACCCATTAAATTAGGCGATCCCGTCGCCGATCGCCGCTGTCGTGGTTACGTGGGATCGTTCACCCGAGCAACTCCTGGAGGTCGAGGACAAGCAGCACCTGCCCGTCGTCCGTGAGCGTGGCGCCGGCGATTCCCGGCGCGCCCGACAGCAAGCCGTCGATAGGCCTGAGGATCACATCCAGGCGATCGCCGAGTTGGTCGACCTCCACAGCTCCGACTTGGCCGGCGATCGAAACGACAACCGCAAGAACGTCCGAATCGCGATCGCGCTTGCGCGGAGTTCCCAATATCTCAGCTAGATCGACGAGCGGGATCGTGCGATCACGCAACACAAATGTCTCCGCCGACCCGATCGCTTGCAGGCGTGACCTTGGGACGCGCACCAACTCGACGATGGAGTCGAGCGGGACGCCAAAGACTTGACCACAACTTTTGACGGTCATGACGCGCGTCACCATGATGCTGAACGGCAGGGTCAGTCGGAAGGTTGTTCCTTGCCCGGCCAGGCTTTCCACCCCGACCCGACCGCCAATTCGCTCCACCGCGGACCGGACCGCATCCATGCCGACGCCGCGACCGGACAAGTTCGTCGCGGCCTCCCTCGTGGAAAAACCCGGCACGAAGATCAACTCGAGAAGATCCGCCTCGGTCGCCGCGGAAAGCGCCGCGCTGTCGATAATCTTCCGCTCGCTCGCAATGTTGCGCACCCGCGCCTTGTCGATGCCCCTTCCGTCGTCCCTGATTTCGATGACCACATTCTCACCCTGGCGCCGCGCCTGGAGAGCAATCGTCGCGATCACGGGCTTTCCGGTCGCCCTGCGCTCCGGCTCGGATTCTATGCCGTGATCCATTGCATTGCGGATGATATGGAGCAGGGGCTCGAACAGCATGTCCGCTATCGTCCTGTCCGCTTCGGTGTCTTCGCCCTCAATTACGAGGACCGTCGGCTTTGCGAGTTCAATCGCAAGCTCGCGTACGATCCGCTGGAACCGCTGGAAGACCACGCGAAGCGGGACCACGCGCAGGTTCAACACCGTCTCTTGCAGGCGCCCGAGAAGCCGATCCAATCTCGCGCGTTCGTCTTTCAGCATGGGCGCGAGTGCGTTACCGGTCTCTTCCGCGGACTTTGCGATCCGCGCGACTGCGTTCTTGGCGACAATCAGTTCGGCGGTCAGCGCGACCAGCGTATCCACGCGCCCGGAATCGACGCGCAGCGTCCGCGCGCCGTGATCGGGGCGAGCCTCGGGAGCGCCCGTTGAGACGCCAGCGCGATTTGGCGTTGTCAATCGGGCGATCGTCTCCGCCAAGGGCGCGGCGTCGTCGTTCGCCAAAAAAATCGAAACCGCGCGTTCAACATTTTCGAGGTCGTCTTGCCTCGACAAGTGGCGCATGATGTTTCCAGCCGCGCGACCAGCCGCGACGACGCGCCCCCTTCTCCCGGTCATATTGCTGTCTTCGATCAGCCGAAGCTGTTCCTCCAGAACGCGATGAACCGCTGGCGCAATTTCGGCGCTAACCGGCTCCGGGGAAAGTCCAGGCGACGGCGGGGTCTCCCTGCGTCGCTCACGCCGCTCGAACCGGGCGATCGCGGCGCTTGCCGCGGCGTCCGACGAATTTGGCAGCGCGCCTGTGGCTTGAATTTCGTCCAGCCACCGGCCAACCTGGTCGATCATGTTCAGGCAATCGCCGACTAGTCTCGAGTCTATCGAGTCGTCGCCCCTGCGCCCGACCGCCAAGGCTTCTTCCGCAACATGCAGGGCGCGAGCCATCGCCACAAAATCCACAATGGCTGCGCCTCCCTTCAAGGTGTGGAACGCGCGGAACGCGGCGTCGAGTCGATCCTTCTCTTCGGGAGCTTGCTCGAGCGCCAGCAATTCTCTGGTCGCCTGCTCCACAAGTTCGCGCGATTCCAACAGAAACTGCCCGAGGAATTCGTTCATCTGTCATCCGTGGCCGGAATTCCGCACAGCATCGCGACGTGTTGCTTCAGAACAACTTCACTGACTGGCTTGATTAGATAGTAATTTGCGCCCGCCGTTCGCGCCGCGCCCATGTCCTTGGCGCCCGATTCCGTGCTGATCACGAGCGCGGGAATTCCGCCGGCCGGAAGGGGTTGCTGGCGCAGCATCGCAAGAAAAGTGACACCGTCCATCTGGGGCATGTTCACGTCGACGATCGCCAAGTCGGGGGCCTGCTCGAGGATGCGTTCAAGCGCTTCGAGGCCGTTCAACGCCTCGTCGACGGCATAACCCTCGGATTCGAGGATCTTGCGATAGTAGAGGCGGACAAGACCCGCGTCATCGATGACCAGCACCCGCGGCATGCGCTCAACCATCGGCCGGCCTCGTCGGCTTGTGATACACGATGGCGTC
The DNA here is from genome assembly GCA_963724785.1 of uncultured Alphaproteobacteria bacterium. GTDB lineage: Bacteria > Pseudomonadota > Alphaproteobacteria > Rhizobiales > Beijerinckiaceae > Roseiarcus. The sequence goes on from CAVRWC010000004.1 coordinate 70,289, forward strand.
CGAGAAACGACGCACCTCAAAAAGGGGAGAAATGCGGCTCATGGATTCGCTGTGCCCCAAGCAGACGAAGCCACCGGGCGCAAGGCTTTCATAAAGATTCTCCGCGGCAAGTCTGCGAGATGCGTCGTCGAAATAGATCAGTACGTTCCGGCAAAAGATAACGTCAAATTGCCCATGCATTCGCGTATCATTTCGATTCACGATATTGGCGGCAGAGAAGCGGACGGACTCACGCAACTCGTCAAGAATTCGCCAGCGATCGTCCCCGAGCGGCGAGAAATACCGGTCGATCAACTTCGGCGGCAGACGCGTCAGCGCGCGTTTGCCGAAGACGCCCTCACGGGCCGAGGCAAGCGCATTCGTGTCGATGTCGGACGCGACGATTTCAATGTCGTGAGCGTCGACCTCTGGCCAATTCTCCAACAGCCATATCGCTATCGAGTATGGCTCCTCTCCGGTCGAACAAGGCACCGACCAGATGCGGGTTGGCTCACGGGCCGTTTTGACACCCAGGCGCTCTCGCAGCAGGTCGGTCGTCAGGCAGCGAAGTTGATAATCTTCGCGATAAAAGTATGTTTCATTTACCGTGAGGGAATTGATGAAATGCTCGACCTCACCGTCGAGATCGCCGCGCAGCCGGGAGAAATAATTGGCAAAGGACGTCGCTCCCGTGGCGGCCATACGATCGGCGACTCGGCGGTTGACGAAATATCGACGGGTCTCGCTGAAGCTCATTCCGGTGCGCCGGTAAAGGTACTCGCAAAGCCGACGGTACTCTTCTTCGGCGATCGGCGGATCTTCAGCCACGGTTGGCCGATGCGGCGATACGGTCCGAAGCCGCCCTAACGGCGAATGCAAGGAAAGGGTCGTCCGGGAATCGTGTGCCGCAGCGCACGAGTTGGGGAAGCGCGGCCGCGTCGCCAATCTCCGCCAACACCTCGATCGCCGATGCGCAGACGTTCGCCTCCTTTTCCGTCTCGATCAACGAAATCAGAAGTTTCTGAGCCTTCGCCGGGTCCAGCGCTCTCGCCAGTTCGCAGCTGAGCAAGCGAACGTCGCTGTCAGCGTCCGCTAAAAGCTCCACCAGTCGCGCCTCGAGCGACATCGGAATGATGCGCAGAGCGTCTATTGCAGACGTCCGAAGCGCCGCGTCGTCGGACCGGAGATAGGGGAGAACCACGTCGACGCATTCGGGGGACCCGATGCGCGCAAGGGCCGTGAAGATCGCTTCGCGCACGCGCCTGTCCGTTTCGCGGCCTAACGCCTCGGCCAAAGCCGGCACAGATCTCGGGTCGTTTTCCGCGGCGCGCGCGCCTTCCCAACGGGCCGCAGCCGACGGACTCCGAAGATCGATCTCCGGCGTCTCGCCGCTGGCAAGGCGTTTATCTGGCGGGTTTCGAACGAGCGGCATGGCCAACCACCTGTTGCAATTTCTCCGCGATCTTGTGGACCGGCAAGACCCAGGTTGCGCCACCGGCTTTGACCAGTTCTCCCGGCATACCCCAGACCACTGCGGACTCCTCGGCTTCTGCGATCGTGCAGCCCCCTAACGCACGAAGGCTCGCCATGGCGCCAGCTCCGTCGTTACCCATTCCCGTCATCAGGACGCCGACAATCCGGCTTGGAGAAAACCGCGCCATTGCGCTTCGCACGAGACGGTCGGCGCTCGGACGCCAAGGATAGTCCCAGGCGGGCTCTGGAGAGACGACTGTTCTCCCGCCTCGGCGCCCAATGACGACATCGCCATCTCCTCGCCCAATATAGGCGTGGCCTGGCGAGAGGGCGACGGAGTGGTCAACCTCCATCACGCTGAGGGAGCACAATCGGTCAAGGCGGCGGGCCAACGGCCCGGTGAAGCTCGCCGGCATGTGCTGGGCGATTACAATCGGCCATGGAAATGCAGCAGGAAGCGGCGAGAGCAGCGCTTCCAGCGCAGGAGGACCGCCCGTCGAGGTTCCCACGACGACGATCCCGGCGCCAAAAGTCTCGCGCGTGACGTCCAGCGGATCGCTTGCTTTTGGCGTGTGGAGAGATGTCGCCGCGCCCATGCGATGCAGCACGCGCTCCCGCAGCCGCAAGCTCGCCTTCAACCGGGCGTTCGAGGCGTTCCGAACTTTCGCGACGAGTTCAGGTCCGAAAACGTCCATCTGAAGCGAAACCGCGCCGTCCGGCTTTGAGACGAAGTCAACAGCCCCCAATCGAAGCGCTTCCAGAATGGTTTCCGCCCCGTCGTTCGACGACACAATGAGAACCGGACACGGCCGTTCGATCATGATGCGGTCGAGGCAGTAAAGTCCGTCCGGCGCGTTGATGTCGAGCGTGACGACATCGGGCATGAAGTCATTCAACTGTGACAGCGCCTCTCGACCGTTGCGGGCGAATGACACTTTCATATCCGGCTCGCGAGACAACAGGCCAACGAACAGCTTGCGCGCCAACGCGGAATCGTCGACCACGAGAACCCTGATCACTTCATTGCCTTCGCCTTCTCCTCAAAGGCGTCGAGCAACCCATGCTCCGCATGAGTTAGAAGCTCGACCGGATTGAGCAGAAGCACGATCCGACCCTGCTCCGCCAGATTGATCACGCCCTGGACCGCACGCGGTTTGTCGTCGCCCAGCATTGGTGGCTGCTTTATGGCGTCGGTAGGGCAACGCCGCACCTCCGACACACTGTCGACGATCAGACCCGCGCGGTGTCGGTCAGTCCGAACGACGATCAATCGCCGCCCGATGCTTGGTTGTCGATCCGGCATATCGAATCGGCGGCGCTGGTCCAGGACCGGCAAAATTTCGCCGCGCAGGTTTATCACGCCCTCCAGGAAGCTTGGCGCTCTCGGAACGCGGGTGATCTGATCGGGGACGCGAGCGACCTCGTCCACCGCCTCAATGGGCAGTCCAAACTCTTCATCACCCAGCCGGAAGACCACGAATTGACTTTCCCGGATCGCAGTCGCAACAGGTTCAGGGCCCGATACGCCCTCGACCGACGTCAGACGCCGCATCACGTCCTCCCGGAAGAGCTGATCCGGAGCAATAATCGAAATCAGGCGCCGCCCCTGTTCGCCTCTGTAGATCGCCTTGAGACGAGCTTCACCGGTCATCCGAGCCGCGAGCATCGCTGGCACGGGGTCGGTCAATTCCGCTTCTGCGGAGACGATCGCGCGCGCGCGATCGACAACCAGGCCGACCATCGCGCCCCGAACCGTCGTGACCACCACCTTCTCGCGAGAATCCGACGAGGCTGTCGGCTCGAAACCGAGCAGTCCTCGCAAGGAGAGCAACGGCAAAAGCCGCTCTCGGTAAGCCATGACGCCAACCACAAGCGCTTCGGTGCGAGGCGTCCGGGTCACATTCTGCGGCGCGGCGACGATCTCCAGTACGGCCGACAAGGCCAAGGCGTATTCCTGGTTCGCTACGTCGAAAGTAACAAGAGCCTCCGACGTCGCATTTGTGATCGGCGCGCCCCGCCGGTCTGGCGCCACGGGCCGCGCCCGAGTTTGGCGCTTGCGCTCGCTGGGCTGCGCAAACGCGCGGTCGAGAAGGGCGCGTATATCGAGGATCTTCGCCGCGCCGCCCCCGACGATCTGGAAGGCCCCGACAATCTTTTCGCCAGTATCCGCGGCGAGTTCAGCTTGCTGGGTCTCGATGCGCTTCGCGGCGACAGTCACAAACGTCTCCACGACGTCGACCGCCAATGCCGCCGGTGAACCTCCGCCAAGAACGATGGACCGCGGCCCTCCGTTTTTTGTCTCCTTCAAACCCAGAAGGTTTCGCAAACTGACGAGGGGCAAAACGTTCCCGCGCAAATTGGCTATGCCTATCAGCGCCGACGGGGCCTGTGGCATCTTTGCGACCGGCGGAGTTCGAATGACCTCGGCAATATCCTCGGCGGGCAGCGCGTAGAGACGGTCGTTCAAGAGAAACGTCAGAAAATGACGGTCGACGTCTCTTGCGGCTAGCGAGGATCCCGCCTCAGCCATCTTGTTTTCTCAGGGCGTCGGCGAGCGCAGCAATCTCCTCGATGGCCGCTGCCAGATCTTCCGCGCTCTGCGCTTGCTCACTGGACGCCATCGCCGCCTGCCGTGACGCGGCGCCGGCCTCTTCGGCGGCGGTCGCAATTTGCCGCGCCGCTGCAGCCGTTTCGGATGCGCTCGAAAGAATGGAACTCGCCCCGCGAAGAACGACGTCATTCGCCGACCTCAAGACAGCCGTGTCGGAGTCGATCTTTTCAAGCGCAGAGAGGATGGCGTGGTTGTTCTGAATTTCGAGTTCTCCCGTACCGACGCTCTGCTCGAGATCGCGCTTCAATGCAGCGATCTGGTCCAGAACGCCACGCACCGAATCCTTGGCTCGATCAATGTTTTCGGAAGACTCCTGTGCAAGGGCGCGAATGTCTCCCGCGACCGTTGCAAATCCCCGTCCGTCCTCGCCCGCTCGCGCCGCCTCGACCGATCCGCTGACCGCCAGCATGCTGGTCTGGACCGCGATCAGCGCGATCGCGTCCACGATCTTCTCGATCCGACGACCAATCCCTTCAAGTTTGCCGATCGTCGAAGCGTTCGTCCGCGTTTGCGCGAGCGTTTCGACCGTGCCGTTCATCAGCTTCTCGACAGCCCGTTTTCCCTCTGCAAGAGCCGCCTCGATTGTCTTGATAAGCTCTCCCGTCTCGCCGGCCACCTTTTCCGCGTGCTGCGCGGCTTTCTCGATCCGCACGAGCGCCGCAGAGGCCTGATGGGTGGCGGAAGCCTGTTGATGCGCCCCTCTATTGATCTGCTCGACAGCGGCCATGATCTGGCTTGCGGCGCTCGTCATTTCCTGGATTGTCGCGGACAGCTGCTCTGACGCCGCGCTGATTTGCTCGGCGGCGCTTCGATTCGCACTGCCGTCGCGCAACTGCGCGGCAAGCTTTGCCAAATTCTGCGCCGCAACTTGGCCCTGATCCAGCGACTTTGCCTGCTGCTGCACGGCCGACCGCGCTTCGTCAGCGGCCGCCGACTGCTGTTCTGCTGCGGAGGCGACCTGCTCGGCGCCCTTTTGGGCTTCGCTCGCGGCGCGCTCTGCTTCTAGCGCAGCGGACAGCACGTCCTCGCTGCCTTCAGCGATGCGATGCATGTCTGCGCGTCGGGCCTCGAGCGCTTCCACGACGGACGCCGCCGCCTGCGCCTCCCCGACCGAGGTTTTGGCGGTGTGCTTCACGCTTGATGCGACGCCGCGAACGTCGTTTTGAATATCATCGGCGAGACTTTTTACGCTCTGGGCGTTCCTATCCGATGTTTCGGCCAAGGCTCGCACCTCGTCAGCCACAACGGCGAATCCCCTGCCGTGATCGCCCGCCCGCGCGGCTTCGATCGCCGCGTTTAGAGCCAAGAGGTTTGTCTGGTCGGAGATGCGACTGACCGCCTGCGTGACTTCGCCGATGTCTCTTGCGCGACGCTCAAGTTCGGAAATGGTCCCGACGGAGGCTTCCTGCCGTCGCGCATTGCGTTCGATTGCGCGCGCCGATGTCGTGATCTGGGCGGCGGCGTCGGCGAGACGAGCCTGCGTGGCTTCTGTACGGCGTCGAGACGCCTCCGCTTCAGAACGCGTGGCGCGCAACGTGCCAAAGATCTCTCTCATTGCAACAAGTTGCGCCTGCGACGCGCCTGCGGCCTCCTCGGCCCCGCTCGCGATCTGGACCATCGAACCGCCTAACTCGGCCGCCGCTGACGATGCTTCGGCCAGTCCGGCCGCCAATTCCTCAGTCGCCGCAGCCACGCGCTCGGAAACGGAGTCGACGCTAAGCTCGTGCGAGGGCTTTCGCCGCCGCGCCCCGACTGGCTTTGCCAGACCGGGGGACGGCGGGCGAGGCGCCGCAAGGCTGAGTTTTTCGCCCGTGATTTGCGACTTTTTCACCAGAGCCATGTCAACCCCAAAGCCATGCCGCCCCAGTCAACTCCAAAGCGAAAAAGTGTTTCGCGCCCGGTCCCGCGCGAGCTGAACTTTCCGATCGCCTCGGTTCAGCCAGCGTCGTCCGCGAGGGGTCTCGAAAGCCGAAGCTTAAGTTAGAATGCCTTTGTCTCCAAGGGCGTATGTTCCGGCAAACAAAACTTCGCAGCCGGCCCGTGACGAAGGCCGAGGGTCGCTCGCGCGTACGAAATGCGGAACCTTCGCTCGCGGATCTGGCGGCAAATGCGCCTTCGCCCAAGTCTTGAGGGCACGACGAGGACTGAGGCAAACGGGATTGTGAGTCGCTCTCTAGAGTTTTTTAGAAATCTTCCATCGATTGCCAAATCAATCCAAGTGAATGGCTTGAAAGATAAGCGAAGGAACTAAAATCCATCCAGCAGACCGACAAAGGCGACGGTCGAAACAATGCCAATAAGATTGCAAAACCCGCTGAGAGTCGTATCGAGCGGGAACATTACTTGGGATCCCGCCGCAAGCAACGTCGCACCACAGACGCCACTAAGAAACAAAGCCATCGGATTGCTCGGCCGTTCAGTCTCCCGTATCAACAAACCAGTCCCACCGAAAGTTCCCACGCGGGGCAAAGCGTTCTCGAGAGCGAGCGATCGCGCCAGAGTGTCGTCGACCGGCTCGTCGTCCCGACATGCCTCAACCCGGCCTTTTCAAAGTCAGCGGTTTCCGGGCTAAGCGCGCGCGCAGCCTCGCGCCGCTCATTCATGCCGCTCATTCACTCAGAGCGGATGGAACCGCATCAACGGCTGCGGTGTTGACATGCGCCGCTCCCATTTTGTTGCTCAGCGAGGCAGCCATGCAGTACCGGGTTCAATTTCTCGACAACGTCGGCAACGTCCTTCGTGAGATGCGGGCCGAAGCCAGAAGCGTCGGCGCCGCGTTCTTGCGCGAAGCGAGCGTTGCGTGGCCGCCGCACGCCATTCGGGTCCGCGTGCTCGACCGGTACGGTCGTGCTTGCGTTTCCAGACCTTCGCGCGCTAGCGCCGCCTGATCCTCGGCCTCGGAGCGTAGCGCCGTTAGTGGCGTTTGACGCGGTAGCCTCCCGTAGGGGGCGCGGGCGGAGCCGCCTTTGGAGGTTGGAAAAATGGCCGCAGTAGGACCCTCCGCCGGATTGGCAAAGGTCGTTCCGATTTCCGAACGTCCCGATCCAGCCCGGGACCGCTGGCGAGGCGCGGCCCGCGAAGTGGCGGTTCGCGCGTTTGAGAACGCCGGTCGCTATGACGCCGACGGCGCGTATCCCCTCGATGACGTGGCCGCCTTGCGGGAATCGGGTCTGCTGGCCGCCGTTTTGCCGCTTGAGTTCGGAGGCGATCGACTGGCGGGTTCCGCGCTGTGCGAAGTGCTGCGCCATATCGGCTCCGGCAGCATGCCGCTTGGGCGTTTGTATGAGGGACATGTCAACGCGCTTGGTCTTGTCCTTCGATACGGCAGCCGCGATCAGGTCCTGCTTGTCGCGCGCGAAGCCGGTGAAGGGAGGCTCTATGGGGTCTGGAACACCGACGATCGAGACGGCCTGCGTCTGGTCGTCGAGCACGGTCGTTATCGGCTGGAGGGCAGAAAAATCCTGGCCTCTGGCGCCGGCCATATCGAACGTCCGATTGTGACCGCATCGACCTCTGGGGGCGGAAGAGTCATGGTGATGCCGCGCCTGCGACTGGGTGAGCGCGCCGATCTCTCGCAATGGACGGCGCATGGAATGCGAGCGTCCGCCACCGGCTCTGTCGATTTCTCCGGATTGCACGTCGATGCGATTGAAATCGTGGGCAGTGATGGAGATTACCAACGCCAGCCGGCCTTCTCTGGCGGAGCCTGGCGCTTTGCCGCCGTTCAGCTCGGCGGGATGGAGAGACTATTCGACTGTCTTCGTACGCATCTGCGCATGACCGGCCGCGGCGGCAATCCGCACCAGGCTTCACGTGTCGGCGAGGCGGCTCTCGCGGTGGAGACCGCCCGCCTATGGGTCGAGCGAGCAGCCGCTGTCGCCGAAGGTCAGCCGCAGGCAAGTGGCGAACGCATTGTCGCCTATGTGAATCTCGCCCGTCTCGCAGTGGAGCGAGCGGGTCTCGATCTCATGGAGCTGGTTCACCGATCGGTAGGACTTCCAGCATTTATCCGCCCGAATCCCATAGAGCGGGTCTCGCGGGACCTCGCCACTTACCTGCGACAGCCCGGGCCGGACCTTGCCCTGACCAGCGCCGCGGAGTGGGTGCTTCAGCAGGAGGCCGCCGTTGCCGACCTGTGGACCTGCTGAATTGACCGCGGGCCAACTCCTCGAAGCGGCGCATGGCTTCCCCTTTTCGTCTCTGAATGAGCGGCTGGGAAGCGGCGGCCTTGTTGTGATCGCGCCCCATCCCGACGACGAAAGCCTGGCGTGCGGCGGACTGATCGCCGAGGCCCGCGCAGAAGATCGAGCGATCCGAGTCGTCATCGTCAGCGACGGCACTGGCTCTCATCCAGGCAGCCTGTCTTATCCGAAGGACCGGCTGAGGGGTCTGCGAGAAAAGGAGGCAAGACGTGCGGTCGGCGAACTCGGCCTCGATCCCGACCGTGATCTTGTTTTCTTGCGCCTTCCCGATCGATTTGTTCCCAGCGAGGGGGTCAGCGCCGAAAATGCGATCGAAGCGATTGGCGGGTGTGTCAGCGAAGTCGGCGCGCGCGCCCTGTTTGTCAGCTGGCGTCACGATCCTCATTCCGATCATCAAGCGTCCTATTGGATCGCGCGCGGCGTCCGGAACAGGGTTTCATGGTTGAAGCTCTACGAGTATTCCGTCTGGGGCTCGGCTTTGCCGTCCGCTTTGCCGATCGAAGAGGCGTTCGGCGGGTTTCGGATCGGAATTGATCGTCACCGGGCAAAGAAACGGCGCGCCATCGCCGCGCACCGGTCCCAGACCACAGACCTGATCAACGATGATCCGGCAGGATTCCGCCTCTCCGCATCGGATCTTGCGCAATTCGACCTGCCTTATGAATTCTTTTTCGAGGGTCCTCATTGACCAGGTCCAGCAGCACGCTTCCGCCCGCCTACTTTGACGCCATTTATGCATCGGATCCAGATCCGTGGAAATTTGCCGCCAGCGCCTATGAGCGAGAGAAATATGATCTCACGCTAGCGGCGCTTCCTCGAGAGCGGTACGCGTCCGCATTGGAGGTCGGCTGTTCCATTGGCGTTCTGACCCGCGACCTCGCAATGCGCTGCGATCATCTTTTGGCGATCGACGCGGCGCGGGCTCCCCTTCTTGAAGCCAGACAGCGGTGCGCCAATCTTCGCACGGTCCAGTTCGCGCAGATATTTGTGCCGCAGCAATGGCCTGACGGAGCGTTTGATCTCATCCTCCTGTCCGAGGTCGTCTATTACCTGAGCGCGGACGACGTGAGGCGGCTTGCGGCGTGTGTCACCCGGTCGCTATCGAGGCAAGCGAATGTGGTCTTGGTGCACTGGACCGGGGAGACTAACTATCCGCTAACCGGTGACGAGGCTTGCGATATTTTCGTCAGGTCCGTGGAGGGCGCCCTGAAAGTCGAACGCCGCGAGCGCCAATCCGCCTTCCGCCTTGACGTGCTGGTTGAACGGTAGTCCGCCTTTCCGAAGGCGTTCAAGAGCGCGGCGAGCCTCCGTTATTTGGGCAGGCAATGCAGCGGGGGTAAGCGGCCGCCTCCTCAACGTCGGACTACTTGCTTCAACCGCGCTCCAGAGCTCCCCGAAAGTGCCAGCACTGCAAAGCTGTCGAGCACGGCGGGGCGCAATGGCGAGACTGGCGCTCCAATCTCGTTCTGTGTTCAATCGCCCCGAATGATAGAGCCGCCGCAATCGGCCCCGCCATGACGCTCGCATGATCGCGATGGGCATAGGCTCCAGCGCTTCGTCGCAAAACGCGTCGGGCGTTTCGCTGCGCAGACGCAACGTATCCGCGACGCCGCCCGGCGCACGACCATTGACTCTGCCCGAGGTGGTCACTTCGACGCGAGGGCAAAATCTAATCCTGGCGTCGTGTCGGCCGAGTTCAGCGATGAACGCCTTGTCCTCGCCGAGCGGAACGCTGGGCAGGCCGCCAACCCGACGATAAGCGTCGCGCGTTACGGCCAACGTGGCCCCCGATATGGTCGCATGATGGGGCCAGGGATTATAATCCAGGGGATCGAGCAGCGCCGCGATTTCCGTCAACAGGGCCTCGTAGGCGCTCTCGAGGGCGCCCCGTCGGTGCAACGTCTCGGGCAGGAGTTCGCCTTCCTCGTCAAGAACGATACGGCCCAGAACAGCGTCGGCGCCAGCGTCGATCGCCGCCACATTGTTTGCGATCCAATCCCGCGAAACCCGACTGTCCGCGTCGGTTGTGAGGATCACGCCGTCGTGCTGACTTCGCTCCAAAAGCCACGTCTCCGCCAGATCCATGGCCGTGCGACGAGCGCCGCCCGCGTGGGCAAAAGGGGGCAGAAGCGACGCCTCAAACACCCGTAGAGGAAACGGCAGCCCTGGAGCCATAGAGCGGGCGACCTCAGCGCTTTCGTCGACGCAATTGTTGGCGAAGATCGCCACGCCAAAGACGCCGGAATCGAGCGATCGCCCCGATAAGTCGGTCTGCGCCGCGAGCGCGCTCAGACACGCCGGCAGGCGTTCCGCCTCGTCCTTGGTCGGTATCGCTACGATGCAGGTCCGCATTGGCGTCCTATGGCCCCGGTAATGTCGCCACAGCGTCACCGAAGGACCTTGTCGGTCCCCGTTGAGCAGCGTCGCGATTGTCGTGTGACGGAGAGTCGGCTCGGGCGAGCCGAGCTTCGCGTCAACCTCCAGACGCGCTCAAGGAATCGGGTGGGGCGCGGCTTCGGAGCCAGCCAGCTTTGTCAGACGCTGCCACATCAAAATTCCTCAAGGACTGGAATTGCTCATGAACGTCCTTGAAAAGGAAAAGTTCCTCGGCGCCAGCCTGGAAGACGTCGGTCGCGAGAATGGAGGCCCGTGTTTCGGTCGAAGAAGAGGGCAAGGGGCGGTGTGCCCGTTCATCGCGTTTGCGGCGCTCTTGGGCGCATCGAGGCGGATCGCCGCTCATCGCGATCGAGCCGCGCGCTTTCCACCTCCTTGGCGGAACGGACCGCGTCCTTCTTCAGATGGCGGCCTTGCGCTGCGGCGCGCTTGCCGGCCGCGACGCTCCACGCAGAGCGGGCGCCCGGGTTGGCGCGAGCGCCTCAGCCGCCGCCGCTTGCCTGCGCGCGTGCGGCTCGCCGCGAAGCGCCGCCACCACCGCTGTCGCCGCGTTGCGATTCAGGGCGTTGTTTAGCCGCGCCAACGCGCCGATGCGCCGGTAGGGCTCCCCGTCCTGCAGATCTGTGGCGATCAGGACCCGCACGAGGACGTCGCTTGGCGCGCCCAATGCGGCCATCGCGACTGCCAGCGGTTCGCCCGACGGATCATCGGCGATGCGCTCAGCCAGCGCCGTATCGCATTCCAGCGCCTTGCCGAGAACGTCGACGAACTGCTTCGGGCGTCGGGCGACCGCGGCTTGCTCCAACTCTTCGACGATTTCAGGGGCGATCGTCGCCGGCTGTCCGGGCGGACGGCCAAGCTGGGCGCGCTGCGCGGCAAGCAGGATCTCCACGCGTTGAAGCGGATTGGCGAGGAGAAACAATACCGCGCTCTCAGGAGGCAGCGGGCGACGCTGCAGCAGCAACTCCGCGAGCCGCTGGTCGCCATGATCCTCGGCCAACATGCGGGCGCGCCGCAAGAGACGGAGGAGAATTGCGCCCTCAAGGCGCGCCCTCGAATTGATCGCAAGCGCGGTAAGCACCTCCGGCTCGTCGCGTGCGACGAGCGCGCTGATGAGCCGCGCATCGAGATCCGGGCGCTGGGCGACTGCGATGGCCTGGCGGCGACCGCTTGCGATCGCGCCAATGAGGTCCGTTGTCGTGAAGGCGGCGCCGTGCTCGAGCACGTAGTCGCTCGCTTCAGGGCTGACGGATCCGAATTTGGCGAGGAGTTGAGGCGGCGTCCGGGGGGAAGGGGCAAGCTTCCGCGCCACTTCGAGGACCGTCGACGGGTCCGCCTTGTCCAGTTGTCGGGAAACTGCATCGACAAATCGGGCGGCGGCGTCAGGCTCGGCGGGGGCTGCGGCGACGAAATGGTCGCAGGCCACGCGCAGCCAGATCCGCCGGTCACTCGGGTTGGCGCTGCCGGCCAAAGAGGCGAGGAAAGGGAAGTCGGAGAGCGTAAGGTCGCGCACGGGCTAGCCCTGAAAAACCGCTGCCATTCCGTCGGGTTAACGCAACCTCATTGAGGGAGTGTTAACCCTCGCTCAGCCAGATGCGAAGATATCGCGCTGAGTGGACGAGCAAGCGAGCAATGGGCGAGGTGATCGGTTTCAGGCTGCGAGAGCAAGCCAGACGCCCGCCGGTTGAGGCCGGTCCGGCGCAGATCCTGTTTTTCACGGGCGTTCGCTACCAGCGCAACGACGAGAACGCGTCTCGGCCTGGCCCGGGCCCGTCGGATCCGGGAGAGAATCGCCGCGGCGGCAAGCTGGGCGGTCGCCGTCGCCGCAGGGACTGAGCGGCGGGCGAAACGTTCTTGCCAATCCGGACCGGATCGGCTATTCGCCGCGGCGGGACACCTCTCCCCAACGAGAGGCGCCCATCTGAAAGGATGGCACAAGATGACGATTGAAACGCCCGCCGCAAGGCCTGCGAACGCCTGCTTTTCTTCCGGCCCTTGCGCCAAGCGGCCCGGCTGGACCCCCGAAGCCCTCAAAGACGCCCCTCTCGGCCGCTCGCATCGCGCGAAGATCGGCAAGGCCAAGCTGAAACTCGCGATCGACCTGACGCGCGAAGTGCTCGGCGTTCCGGCCGACTATCGCATCGGCATCACGCCCGGGCTCCGACACCGGCGCGGTCGAGATGGCGCTCTGGACGCTGCTCGGCGCGCGCGGCGTCGACGTGCTCGCCTGGGAGAGCTTTGGCGAAGGCTGGGTCACCGACATCGTCAAGCAGCTCAAGATCAAGGACGCGCGAACGCTCAAGGCCGCCTACGGCGAGCTGCCCGATCTCGCGGAAGTCAATTTCGACAACGACGTCGTCTTCACCTGGAACGGCACGACCTCGGGCGTGCGCGTGCCGAACGGCGACTGGATCCCCGCCGATCGCAAGGGCCTGACGATCTGCGACGCGACCTCGGCCGCCTTCGCGCAGGACCTCGACTGGCCGAAACTCGACGTCGTCACCTTCTCCTGGCAGAAGGCGCTCGGCGGCGAGGCGGCGCACGGCGTCATCATTCTCAGCCCGCGCGCGGCCGAGCGGCTGACGACCTACACGCCGGCCTGGCCGCTGCCGAAGCTCTTCCGCCTCACCAAGGGCGGCAAGCTCACCGAAGGCATCTTCGAGGGCGAGACGATCAACACGCCGTCGATGCTGTGCGTCGAGGACTACATCGACGCGCTTGCAATGGGCGAAGGCGCTCGGCGGCGCCAAGGCGCTGTTCGCCCGCGCCGACGCCAACGCCGCGGCGATCGCCGAATGGGTCGAGCGGACGCCCTGGATCGACTTCCTCGCGAGCGTTCCGGCGACCCGCTCCAACACCAGCGTTTGCCTCAAGGTCGTCGACCCGACCGTCGCCGCGCTGCCGCCGGACGCGCAGGCCGCGTTCGCCAAGGCGCTCGCGAGCTTCCTCGAGAAGGAGAAGGTCGCCTACGACATCGGCTCGTATCGCGACGCGCCGGCGGGCCTGCGCATCTGGTGCGGCGCGACGGTCGAGACCGCCGACGTCAAGGCGCTGACCCCTGGCTCGACTACGCCTTCGCGCTCGAGAAGGCCAAGCTCGCCAAGGCCGCCTGATCCTCACGCGGCCCGTCCGCCCGAACGGCGCGGGCCGGCGCTCTCCTTCCACATCCTCGACGCGGCCCGAACGGCCGCGCTCACCCGAGGTCTTCACCATGGCTCCTCGCGTTCTCATCTCCGACAAGCTTTCCCCCGCCGCCGTCGCGATCTTCAAGGAGCGCGGCGTCGAGGTCGACGTCAAGCCCGGCCTCGACAAGGACGAGCTCGCCAAGATCATCGGCGACTACGACGGCCTCGCGATCCGCTCGGCGACCAAGGTCACCGCCAAGCTGCTCGAACACGCGACGAAGCTGAAGGTCGTCGGCCGCGCCGGCATCGGCGTCGACAACGTCGACATTCCCGCCGCCACCGCGCGCGGCGTGATCGTGATGAACACGCCGTTCGGCAATTCGATCACCACCGCCGAGCACGCGATCGCGCTGATGTTCGCGCTCGCCCGCCAGCTTCCCGCCGCCGACGCCTCGACCCAGGCGGGCAAGTGGGAGAAGAACCGCTTCATGGGCGTCGAACTCACCGGCAAGACGCTCGGCGTGATCGGCTGCGGCAACATCGGCTCGATCGCCGCCTCGCGCGGCCTCGGCCTCAAGATGCGGGTCGATCGCCTACGATCCGTTCCTCAGCGCCGAGCGCGCCGCCGAGATCGGCGTCGAGAAGGTCGAACTCGACGATCTGCTCGCCCGCGCCGACTTCATCACCCTGCACACGCCGCTGACCGCGCAGACGAAGAACATCCTGTCGGCCGAAAATCTCGCCAAGACCAAGAAGGGCGTGCGCATCATCAATTGCGCCCGCGGCGGGCTGGTCGACGAGGCCGCGCTGAGGGCCGCGCTCGACAGCGGCCACGTCGCCGGCGCGGCGTTCGACGTGTTCGTCGAGGAGCCGGCCAAGGAGAACCCGCTGTTCGGCCATCCCAACTTCATCGCGACGCCGCACCTCGGCGCCTCGACCAGCGAGGCGCAGGAGAACGTCGCGCTGCAGGTCGCCGAGCAGATGTCGGACTACCTGATCCGCGGCGCGATCACCAACGCGGTCAATTTCCCCTCGATCACCGCCGAGGAGGCGCCGAAGCTGAAGCCGTTCATCGCGCTCGCCGAAGGGCTCGGCTCCTTCGCCGGCCAGCTCACCACGGCGCCGATCGAGAAGGTGACGCATCACCTATGAAGGCGCCGTCGCCGACCTCAAGATCAAGGCGCTGACCTCCGCCGCGATCGCCGGCCTGCTGCGTCCGTCGCTGCAGGACGTCAACGTCGTCTCCGCGCCGGCGGTCGCCGCACAGCGCGGGATCGTCGTCGAGGAAGTGACCCGCGCCGCCCAGGGCGACTACGAGAGCTTCATCACGCTCACGGTGACGACCAAGGAGCAGACCCGCTCGATCGGCGGCACCGTGTTCCACGATGGCAAGCCGCGCATCCTGTCGATCAAGGGCATCAAGGTCGACGCGGAGTTCACGCCGTCGATGATCTACGTCACCAACGAGGACAAGCCGGGCTTCATCGGCCGGTTCGCGAGCGTGCTCGGCGACGCAGGCGTCAATATCGCGACCTTCGCCCTCGGCCGCGACGAGCAGGGCGGCTCGGCGATCGCGCTGGTGTCGATCGACGGCGACGCGCCGCCCGCAGTGCTGGAGCAGGTCGGCAAGCTCAAGGGCGTGCGGCAGGCGACCGCCCTGCACTTCTGACGGGGCACCGGACGGCGGAGTCGTGCGGACCCAACGTCCCGATGCCTCGTCGGTTGATGCTCGACGCGCTTCTTGGCGGAACGGGATCTGATGACGAGCCGATGACCAGGGGAGAGCCGCCGTGTCCGGGAGACCAGCGAGCGTGCGGACCCGCGTCTGCTCGAGTTGCTCGTCTGCCCGCTGACGCGCGACACGCTGGTCTACGACGCCGCGCGCCAGGAGCTGATCTCGCGCGCGGCCAAGCTCGCCTACCCGATCCGCGACGGCGTGCCGATCATGCTGCCGGACGAGGCGCGCAAGCTCGAGAATTAGGGCCGCCGGCTCACGAGGGCGCGTCTCCGGTTCGCACCGGACGCGGCCGCCCTTCGTCGTCGATGGCGACGAAGGTGAAGGTGGCGTCGGTCACCTTCTCGCGGGATGCGATGCGGAATCGCCGCGCCCACGCCTCGATATGCATCTTCATCGACGTGCGTCCGATGTGGTCGACGGAGGTGTAGACGCAGAGCACGTCGCCGACCTTGACCGGGCGGATGAAATGCATCGCGTCGATCGCGACGGTCACCACGCGTCCCTTTGCCGCTTCGACCGCGGCGATGCCGCCGGCCATGGTCCATCTGGCTCAGCACCCAGCCGCCGAAGATGTCGCCGTTGGCGTTGGTGTCGCTCGGCATCGCGACGAGGCGGACGGTCAACTCGCCTCGGGGTTCGTTGATTGCCTTTTCAGTCACAGTGGCCCCCGCGTTTGAATTAACCGACTCCGACCGCGCTTGAAGAGCCGATCAAGAAGGCGCGCGTCGCGGCCGACTTGTCGAGAGGAGGTAAAGTCGCCAACCGCCGCCGATCGTTCGATCCTTCACGGGTTCCGGCAGAAACTTCGCCGGGAGCGAGACCGTTCGAGCGGATGACAGCGGCGGCAAAAAGGCGACCAAGCCTCACGCCGGCCGCTCGCCGATCACGACCCGCTCGATTCCGGCGAGGTCGCGCCGGGTTTCGGCATGGACGAAGCCGAGCCGCGCGGCAAGGCCGAGAACGTCGCCGCCCTGCCCCGCGCCGACTTCGACGATCAGCCGGCCGCCCGGCGCGAGCAGCCGCGACCGAGGCCGGCAGGATCGTCCGATAGGCGTCGAGCCCGTCGGCGCCGCCGTCGAGCGCCAGGCGCGGATCGAAGTCGCGCACCTCGCGCGTAAGGCCATCGATGTCGGCGCTCCGGATATAGGGCGGGTTCGACACGATCAGGTCGAACGGACCTTCGATCGCCCTCGGTCCAGTCGCCGAGCCGAATCTCGGCGCGCGCGGCTGAGGCCGCAGGCCTCGATGTTCCGGCGCGCGACTGCGACCGCGGCGGGCGAGGCGTCGACGCCGAGGCCGCGCGCCGCCGGACATTCCGAGAGCAGCGCGCAGAGAATCGCGCCGGAGCCGACGCCGAGATCGAGGATGCGCAGCGGATCGCGGCGCCGCGAGCCCAGAAGCTTGAGCGCGGCCTCGACCAGCGTCTCCGTTTCCGGACGCGGGTCGAGCACATCGGGCGAGACGAGCGAGCGTCAGGCCCCAGAATTCGCGGCGCCCGAGCGATCTTCGACAGCGGCTCGCCGGCGGCGCGGCGCGCCGCGAGATCGGCGAGCCGCGCGGCGGCCGGCTCTCCGAGCGCCGTCTTCAGGCGCCGCGATCAGCGAGGCCGGCTGAAGGCCGCCCGCTTCGCAGAGCGCGAGCCGCGCCTCGCGCCCCGGCTCCTCGATCCCGGCGCGGTCGAACGTCTCGGCGAGCCACGCGAGCGCCTCCGCGCGGCTCGTCGCGGCGCTGACGCCGCGCCAGGCCGGTCAAGCGACCTGCCCGTGGCAATGCTTGAACTTCTTGCCCGAGCCGCAGGGGCAGGGCTCGTTGCGGCCGACGCGTCCCCAGCTGGCGGGGTTCTGCGGATCGCGCTCGGCGAGCGCGACGTTCGATGCCGGGGCGAGCTGCGCCTCGGCCGCGGACTCGATCAGGCCGCCGAGCGGATATTCGTTCTCCCCCGCGCTCGGGTCGGCGTGCTGGAACTGCATCGGCGGAGGCGGCGGCTCGGGCGCCTGGAAGCGCACCTCGATGCGCGACATCTGGCCGATCACGGCCTCGTGCCATTGCTCGATCAGCTGCTGGAAGAGCTCGAACGCCTCGGACTTGTACTCGTTGAGCGGGTCGCGCTGCGCCATGCCGCGCCAGCCGATCACCTGCCGCAGATGATCGAGCGTCACCAGATGCTCGCGCCACAGATGATCGAGCGACTGCAGGATCACCTGCTTCTCGACGTAGCGCATCGCCTCGGGCGTGTTGCGCGTGACGCGCTCGGCGTAGGCCTCCTCGGCGGCCTTGTGCAGGCGGGCGGCGACTTCCTCGTCGGCGATGCCCTCCTCCTTCGCCCAGGCGTCGACCGGCAGGTCCAGGTTGAGCTTCTTCAGCACCTCCTGCTTCAGCCCGGCGATGTCCCAGGCTTCCGGATAGGCGTCGTGCGGGATGTGCTTTGCGACCAGGTCGTCGATGACGCCCGTGCGCATCTCCTCGATCGTCGGCTCGAGCGTCTCGGCCGCCATCATCTTGCGCCGGTTCTCGAAGATGACCTTGCGCTGGTCGTTCATCACGTTGTCGAACTTGAGGATGTTCTTGCGGATGTCGAAGTTGCGCGCCTCGACCTTCTGCTGCGCCTTCTCCAGCGCCTTGTTGATCCAGGGATGGACGATCGCCTCGTCCTCCTTGAGGCCGAGGCGCTTGAGCATCGTGTCCATGCGCTCGGCGCCGAAAATGCGCATCAGATCGTCCTGCAGCGACAGGAAGAACTTCGACTCGGCCCGGGTCGCCCTGGCGGCCCGAGCGGCCCGCGCAGCTGGTTGTCGATGCGGCGGCTCTCGTGCCGCTCGGTGCCGATGATGTAGAGGCCGCCGGCGTCGATCGCCTTCTGCTTGAGCTCGGCCACCTCGGCGCGGATTTCCGCCTCCTTCGCCGCGCGCTCCTCGGGCGAGGCGTTCGGGTCGATCTCCTGGCGGACCCGCATCTCGACGTTGCCGCCGAGCTGGATGTCGGTGCCGCGGCCCGCCATGTTGGTGGCGATCGTGATCGCGCCCGGGCACGCCGGCCTCGGCGACGATCGGCGCCTCCTGCTCGTGGAAGCGGGCGTTCAGAACCGCGAAGTGCCTGGACGGCTTGCCCGCAGCGCGCCGAGGCGTAGAGCGGCTTCAGCGCGCCCGGCTGGGTGAAGTCGATCTTCTTGTAGCCTTTCCGCTCCAGCACCTCGGCGAGCACCTCGGACTTTTCGATCGACGTCGTGCCGACCAGCATCGGCTGCATCTTCGCGTTGGCGTCCTCGATCTCGCGCACGACGGCGCGCATCTTCTCGTCGGTCGTCCGATAGACCTCGTCGTCCTCGTCGGCCGCGACGATCGGCAGATTGGTCGGAATCTCGACGACGACGAGCTTGTAGATCTCGGCGAATTCGTCGGCCTCGGTCGAGGCGGTGCCGGTCATGCCGGCGAGCTTCTTGTAGAGGCGGAAATAGTTCTGGAACGTGATCGAGGCGAGCGTCACGTTCTCCGGCTGGACGGTGACGTGCTCCTTGGCCTCGAGCGCCTGATGCAGCCCCTCGGAATAGCGGCGGCCCGGCATCATGCGCCCGGTGAACTCGTCGACGATGACGACCTCGTCGTTGCGGACGATATAGTCCTTGTCGCGCTGGAAGAGCTTGTGCGCGCGCAGCGCCTGGTTGACGTGGTGGACGAGGGTCGCGTTGCCCGCTTCGTAAAGCGAGCCTTCGTCCTTCATCACGCCGATCTCGCGCAGGAGCGTCTCGGCATGCTCGTTGCCGGCCTCGGTCAGGTTGACGGTGCGCTGCTTCTCGTCGAGCTCGTAAGTCTTCCTTGGCCAGCTTCGGAATGATCGTGTCGACGGCGGCGTAGAGGCCCGAGCGGTCCTCCGACGGGCCGGAAATGATCAGCGGCGTCCGCGCCTCGTCGACCAGGATCGAGTCGACCTCGTCGACGATGGCGTAGGCGTGGCCGCGCTGGACCATCTGCGACATGTCGTATTTCATGTTGTCGCGCAGATAGTCGAAGCCGAACTCGTTGTTCGTGCCGTAGGTGACGTCGGCGGCGTAGGCGGCGCGGCGCTCGTCGTCGTCGAGCCCATGGACGATCACGCCGACGCTCAGGCCGAGGAACTTGTAGATCTGGCCCATCCAGTCCGAGTCGCGGCGGGCGAGGTAGTCGTTGACCGTGATGACGTGCACGCCTTCGCCGGCGAGCGCGTTGAGATAGACGGCGCAGGTGGCGACCAGCGTCTTGCCTTCGCCGGTCTTCATCTCGGCGATCGCGCCCTCGTGCAGCACGAGGCCGCCGATCAGCTGCACGTCGAAATGGCGCTGCTTCAGCGTTCGCTTGGCCGCCTCGCGCACGGCGGCGAAGGCGGGGGCGTAGAGGTCGTCGAGGGTCTTGCCGGCCGCGAGCTCGGCGCGGAACTCCTCGGTCTTCGCCCGCAGCTGCTCGTCGGTCAGCGCCTCGAATTCCGGCTCGAGCGCATTGATCTCGGCGATCTTCGGCCTGTAGCCCTTGAGGCGACGGTCGTTGGACGAGCCGAACACCCGTTTCATCACGGAGTCGAACTTGAGGGCGGCGAGCATTTACGACCTTTCCATCGCCGCGCGCCGGAGTTCTTCGCGCTTCGCCCGTTATTCGGACGTCCCCGGGCGCGGCATACGACAACGGCCACAACAAAAAGCGCGAAACATGGCAAAGCGCCCGTTTTCGCGCCGCTGAACAGGGTTGCCGTGCAGATAGGAGCCGGCGCCGGGCTTGTCAATGACGGCCGCGACCGGCCGTCCGCCTCGCCGAGCGCGGCCTATTTCTGGCAGACCGGACAATGGAATGTCGAGCGTGCGGATTGCGCGTACGCGGGCGATCGTTCCGCGACAGCCTGGCCTCGGGCAGGCCGCGCCCTCGCGATCGTAGACCGCGAAGGTATGCTGGAAATAGCCGAGCTCGCCGTCCGCCTGGCGATGATCGCGCAGGGTCGAGCCGCCCGCCTCGATCGCCTCCACGAGCACCGCGCGGATCGCCTTCGCGAGCGCGTGCGCGGCCTTTGTCGGGCCGCCCCTCGCGTTGGCGAGATCGCCGGCTGGGCGGAACGGCGACAGCTTCGCGCGGAAAAGCGCCTCGCAGACGTAGATGTTGCCGAGGCCGGCGATCCGCTTCTGGTCGAGCAGCGCCGATTTCAGGGGCGCGCGCGACCCTGCGAACAGCGCCGCCAGCCTTGCGCCGTCGAAGTCCGGCGCCAGCGGCTCGTCGCCGAGGCTCGGCGAGCCGGGGATGGCGGTCGAGCTGCGTCGTCGCGCGCAAGGTCCATGAAGCCGAACCGGCGCGGGTCGTTGTAGGTGACGACCTTTCCGTTATCGAGATGGATGACGACGTGGTCGTGCTTCGGGTCCTTCGAGCGCGGATGGTGAAATGCGCCCGGCGATCGCCTCCTCGATGCGGAACGAGCCGGACATGCCGAGGTGGGCGATCAGCGTCTCGCCGCCGTCGAGCGCGAATCGAGCAGATATTTCGCCCGCCGCGTCAGGGCTTCGATCCGCCTGTCCGGTCAGCCGCTCGCGAAAACGCGGCGGGAAGGGGAAGCGGATGTCGCCGCGCCTCAGTTCGACCCTCTCGATCCGCGCGCCGACCATCGCTGGCGCGAGTCCCCGCCGGACCGTCTCGACCTCGGGCAGCTCAGGCATCGGCGCTACACATGGGCATGGTCGCGAATGACCGCCAGGAATGCGGGCCCGTATTTCTTGAGCTTGACCTCGCCGACCCCATGGAGCGACGAGAGGTCGTCGAGCGTGTCCGGCCGCTCTTTCGCCATCTCGATCAGCGTCCGGTCGGGAAAGATCACGTAGGCCGGCTGCTTCTGCGCCGCCGCGATCGCGCCGCGCAGACCCTTCAGCGCCGCGAGCAGCGCGGCGTCCGCGTCGCCGGGCTCGACGATTTTGCGCTCTGCGCCGCTTGCGTCCCGGGCTTACGACGTCCTCGCGCAGCGCGAAGGGCGCTTCGCCGCGCAGGATGCGCCGACCCTCCTCGGTCACGACGAGCCGGTCGCGATCCTCCTCGTCGCGGACGATCAGCTTCGCCGACTGCAATTGCCTCAAGCACGCCGCGCCAGCCGGCCGGCGTTCGGTCCTTGCCGACGCCGAAGGTCTTGAGCTGGTCGTGCCCGTGGCGCTCGATCGCCTCGGTCGTCTTGCCGGCGAGGATGTTGGCGAGATGGCCGAAGAAGAAGCGGCCGGACGTGCGCAGGACCGCCGACAGCGCCTTCTGCGCCTCGACCCGCCCGTCGATCAGCCGCACGGCGCCCTGGCAGACGTCGCAATGGCCGCAAGGGCCGGACTCTTCGCCGAACATGGCGAGCAGCGTCTGGCGGCGGCATTGCGCCGTCTCGCACAAGGTCACGAGATCGTCGAGCTTCGCCATCTCGACGCGCTTGCGCTCCTCCGGCGAGCCGCCTTCGGCGATCTGGCGGCGGCGCAGCTCGATGTCGCCGGCCCCGTAGAGGGTGAACGTGTCGGCGGGCAGCCCGTCGCGCCCCGCCCGGCCGATCTCCTGATAATAGGCCTCGATCGACGAGGGCATGTCGGCGTGAAACACGAAGCGTACGTCCGGCTTGTCGATTCCCATGCCGAAGGCGACCGTGGCGCAGACGACGCAATCGTCCTCGCGCAGGAACACGTCATGGTTGGCCGACCGCACGCCGTGCTCGAGCCCGGCGTGATAGGGCAGCGCCCGCCGGCCGGCCCGGCAGAGCTCCTCGGCCAGCTCCTCCGTTCTGCGGCGCGAGGCGCAATAGATGATGCCGCTTTGTCCGCGGTGCGCTTCGAGTCGCTCGATCAGCTGGCGGGTGGCGTTGGCCTTCGGCCGCATCGCGAGGAAGAGGTTGGGGCGATCGAACGATCGGACGAAGATCTTCGGTCGCCGGACGAACAGCTTGCCGGCGATCTCGCCCGCGCGTCGGCGCGTCCGCCGTCGCGGTGACGGCTATGGTCTGAAGTCCGCCGAGCGCGTCCACCACTTCGCGCAGGCGCAGGTATTCCGGGCGAAAGTCGTGTCCCCATTGCGACACGCAATGGGCCTCGTCGATGGCGAGGCAGCCGATCGCAAAGCCCTTCAGGTAGGCGATCACGTCGTCGCGCAGCAGCCGCTCCGGCGCGATGTAGAGAAGGCGCAGCGTCCCTCCCTTCAAGCCCTGCGCAATGCGGCGGCGCTCCTCGGGCTCGGTCGACGAATTGAGCGTCGCGGCCTCGACACCGAGTTCGCGGAGCTGCGCCACTTGACCGCGCATCAGCGCGATCAGGGGAGAGACGACCAGCGTCAGCCCGTCGCGCACGATCGGCGGCAGCTGGAAAAGCAGCGACTTGCCGCTGCCGGTCGGCATCACGGCGAGCACGTCCTCGCCGTCGAAGATCGCGGAAAGAATCTCCTCCTGGCCGGGCCGGAAAGCGGAATAGCCGTAGACGCGGGTCAGCGCCGCCCGGGCTTTCGCCATGAGCGCAGGATCGTGGCTCACGCGCCGGCCCCAGGATCGAATACCGGCGTCCACTGGACGGCCTCGACGCTGTCTGCGCCGGTCGCCAGCATGACAAGCCGGTCGAAGCCGAGCGCCGCGCCGCAGGCGTCCGGCATCGCGCCGACAGCGGCGAGGAAGTCCTCGTCGATCGGATGGGCGGCGCCGTAGATGCGGCGCTGCTCGGCCATGTCCGCCTCGAAACGGTCGCGCTGCTCGACGGGGTCGGTCAGTTCGTGGAAGGCGTTGGCGAGCTCGACGCCGCAAGCAATAGAGTTCGAAGCGCTCGGCGACGCGGGGGTCGTCCGGGCTCACTCGCGCCAGCGCCGCCTCGCTCGCCGGATAGGCGTGGAGGATGGTCGGCCGGCCGATGCCGAGGTTGGGCTCGACCCGCTCGCTGAGGAGGCGGCTGAACACGTCCGACCAGGTGTCGTCCCGCGCGACCCGGAGCCCGGCCGCTTCAGCCTGGCGGGCGAAGCAGCGCCGCGTCCGGCTCGCGCGCCGAGCGGCAGGCTGTCATAGAGGTCGATTCCGGCATGCCGCAGGAAGGCGTCGCGCACGCTCAGGCGCTCGGGCGGCTCGAAGGGGCTCGCCTCGCGACCGCGGAATGCGAAGGCTTTCGCGCCGGCGACATGGGCGGCGAGCGCGAGCAGCGCAGCGCAGTCGTCCATTACCCTCGCGAGCGAGCGCGCCGACCCGATACCATTCGAGCATCGCAAATTCCGGCGCGTGCAGCGCGGTCCGCTCGCGGTTGCGGAAAACGTGAGTGAGAGCAAAGATTTGCGTTTCTCCGGCGGCGAGGAGCTTCTTCATCGCGAATTCCGGCGAGGTATGCAGCCAGGCCTCGCGCGCCGTCCCACTCGGGCCGACCAGATCGGCGCGAAACCCGTGCAGGTGGGTTTCGTTGCCGGGCGAGGCCTGAAGGGCGGCGGGGTCGACCTCGATGAAGCCCTTGGCGTCGAACCATCGGCGCGTGACGGCGGCGATCCGGGCGCGCGCCTTAAGCCGCGCATGCCGGGCGGCGTGGCGGTCGGGGCTCCAGAACGGCGGGGGCGAGGAAGAACTCAAGGGACTCCGAAGGTTACGGCGAATGGCGAGCGATCCCATCTGGCCTTTGCCGCCGAAATCAGTATAAAGCGCGCCGACATCGCCGGGACGCCGCTCGGAAGCGAGCGTCGGTTTGCGCATCAGGCGCGCGCCAATTTCTTAAGGACAAGGTCGTGAGAGTTATCGCAAGCTCGATTCGCAAGGGCAACATCATCGAGCGAGAGGATGGGCAGCTCTGCGTCGTTCTCTCGGCTGAGAGCTTCCATCCAGGCAAGGGCACGCCCACGACCCAGATCGACATGCGCCGCCTGTCCGACGGCGTGAAGGTCACGGACCGCTTCAAGACCACCGAGCAGGTCGAGCGCGCTTTCGTCGAGGACAAGAACTTCGACTTCCTCTACTCCGACGGTGACGGCTACCACTTCATGAACGCCGAGACCTACGACCAGATCGCGGTGGCCGCCGACATTATTGGCGACCAGGCGCAATGGCTGCAGGAAGGCATGAAGGTCATTCTCTCGATCTTCAACGAGTTGCCGGTCGGGATCCAGCTTCCGCCGCGCGTGACGCTCGAGGTCGTCGAAACGGAGCCGGCAATGAAGGGCCAGACGGCCTCTTCGTCCTACAAACCCGCCAAGCTGTCGAACGGCGCGCGCGCGATGGTGCCCCCGCACATCTCCCCGGGGACACGTATCGTCATCCAGACAGAAGACGGCAGTTACGTAGAGCGCGCGAAGGATTGATGGTCGAGCGGTTTTTGTAGCGCGAGCTGGGCGATCGCGCCGGCGTAGCGCTAAACCGGCATCAGGTCCGCGCAGGCCGCCTCCAGCTCGTCGAAATGCGAGATCACCCGATCGGGGCCGAGTTCTGTCACGGGCACGTCGGTATAGCCGAAATCGACTGCGATCACCGGCAGGCCGGCCGCACGCGCCGTCTTGATGTCGGTCGCCGAGTCGCCGACCATGATCGCGCGGCCTTTCGAGCCGCCGGCGGCGACGACCGTGCCGATCAGCGGCTTTGGGTCCGGCTTGCCGACGCCGAACGTGTCCTGGCCGCAAATGAAGGCGAAGCGGTCGGCGACGCCGAGGCGCCGGATCAGCAGCTTCGCCGAAGCCTCCATCTTGTTGGTGCAGATCGCCTGCACCCAGCCCGCCGCGGCAAACGCGTCGAGCGCCGCGAGCACGCCGGGATAGAGGCGCGTGTGGACCGCGATATGGGCGTTGTAGTGGGCGAGGAAATCGCCGAACAGGACTTCGAGTTTCTGCGGCGACAGCTCGCGTCCCGAGGCGGCGAAGCCGCGCTCGATCAGCGCCCGTCCGCCGGCGCCGAGCAGGGAGCGGGCGTTTTCGACCGGCAGCGGCGCAAGGCCGTCGCGCTCCAGGACGAAGTTCAGCGCGCCCATGAGGTCGCCCGCCGTGTCGGCGAGCGTGCCGTCGAGATCGTAGACGATGATCGGGGCGGCCATCCGGGGCGCTCAGGTCCAGAAGTCCGGAAGGGCCGCGGTGAGCAGGCCGCCGATGCGCACGGGCGCTATCGCCTTGGTCCGTCCATCCGGGCCGAACTCCGCGGCGACGGCGCATAGCGTCGCCGGCCCCATCGCCGGCTCGAACCGGCCCGAGGGAATCCGACGGGTGAACCGGCGGAGCGGCTCGTCCTTTTCCATGCCGATCACGAAATCGTAGTCGCCGGTCATGCCGACGTCGGTGACGAAGCCTGTTCCGCCGGCGAGAATGCGGTGGTCGGCGCTCGGAACATGGGTATGCGTCCCGGCGACCAGGCTCGCCCGGCCATCTGCGAAATGGCCGATCGCCCATTTCTCGCTCGTCGCCTCGGCATGGATGTCCACCACCACGGCGTGGCAACCGGCGCCCAGAGGATGGGCGGAAAGCTCGCGGTCGAGCGCCGCAAATGGATCGTCGAGCGCTTCCATGAAGATGCGCCCGAGCAGGTTGACGATGAGGAGGCGCGCCCCCTTCGCGTTCTCGACGATCGCCGCGCCCCGCCCCGGCGTGCCGGGTGGGTAATTGGCCGGGCGGACGAGGCGCGGCTGGCGCTCGATGAACACCAGAACTTCGCGCTGATCGAAGGCGTGGTTTCCGAGCGTCACGGCGTCGACCCCGGCGGCGAGGAACTCCTCGAAGATCAACTCGGTGAGACCGAAGCCGCCGGCGGCGTTTTCGCCATTGGCGATGATGAAATCGAGATTCCACCGCGCCCGCAGGATGGGCGCCTGCTGAAGCACCGCGGTGCGGCCAGAACGCCCGATAACGTCCCCGATGAACAGGAGCCGCATTCAGCGCTCGCTTACGAAGATGGTTTCCTGTTCGGTCACGATGGCGTCCAGGCTCTGATCATGAGCCTCATAAGGCACGGCGGCGACTTCGCAAACCCCATAAGCAACGCCGACCGCATGGATTGCCTTCATCGCCCTCAGGCGCGCAAGGCTCCGATCGTAGTATCCAGCGCCATAGCCGATGCGCCGGCCGCGCCGATCGAAGCAGGCCAGCGGCGCAAAAAGAAGATCCGGCTCGACGACGGGCGAGGCGTCCAGCGGTTCGGGAATGCCCATCGGGCCGAGCGCGGTCGGGTCGCCGGGGCGCCACAGGCGGAATTGAAGATGCGTTCCTCGGCCCGTGACTACGGGCAGCGCGACGTCGAAACCCTCGTCGACCAGCGCGGCGAGCAGGGCGAGCACGTCCGGTTCTTCGCGTATCGGATGGAAGCCCGACACCACCGCCGGCTCCCACAGACGCGCCAGTCGCAGACCCTCGTGGACAAGCCGCGCCGTCAGCCGGGCTCGCAACTCCGGAGTCACCGATTTGCGCCGCGCCAGCGCGCCCCGGCGAACTCGGCCTTCAGATTGGGGTCGGTCGAGGTCAAGACAGCGCCCCAATCTTTTCAAAAAAGTTCGCGGAGCCGAGACGGCCGTTGGACGGTGATCCCGGGCGCCTACGTAAGTAGGTGGGCGCCATGTGCCAAAGCCCACGGGCCAAGGCAGGGACAGCACCCATAGGGATCGTACGGCCCCGAGGAATATTGTCCTGACGGGCCACCCAGCTCCGCGATGGTGAATGTAGGGCGTCGGGAGGCGGATGGCTAGACCCTGTCACGCCGCGCGGCGCGCCACCGCCAGCGTTGCATAGCCCGCGCCGCCAGTCTTGCGTGGCTGGCCGACAGCCCGCGCAGAGTTCGCCAGCGCTGCGAGCGTCTCGCCGAGATCGTCGCGCGGCTTCACGTCGAAGGCCGAGAGCCAACGGCGCAGCGCAGCCTTGAACGGCCGCGGGAGTCCGGCGCAGCCGCCGAAATCGACGATTTGCAGCGCGCCGCCCGGGGCGACCACGTCGAGCGCCCGGCCCAAGGCCTCGCGCCACGGCGGGATCATCGACAGCGCATACGAGATCATCACCCGCTCGAACGCCGCGCGACCGAACAGCCCCGTCGGGTCGAAGGACGGTCGCGTCGCCCTGAGCGACCGCGATGCGCCCGGCGAGGCCGGCGCGTCGGATAGCCGCATCGGCGGTGTCAAGCATTTCGCGCGAGACGTCGAGACCGTAGAAGCGCGCCTTCGGGTAGGCGCGCGCCGCCTTGATCAGGTTGCGCCCCGTGCCGCATCCGACTTCGAGCACGCAATCGCCCGGCTGAGGATCGAGGCGGGCAATCGCCTCGTCGCGGCCGATGAGATAGTACTTCCGGCTCAGATCGTAGATATGGCGCTGTCGGCGGTACATCCTGTCCATCAGCGCCGCGGCGTCGCTCATGCTCAGGCGTCCTTCAGCACATAGAGGTGGAAGGCGCCGTAGATCGACGATCGGTCCTGCCGGCCGAATTCGCGGCTCGCCTTGTCTTCGTAGCGCCAGTGGCCCAGGATGTCCTCGGGCACGCGGCCAGGCAGGAGCCGCTCGTCGGCGGCGGTGCGGAAGATCACGCGGGCCCCGGGGCGCGCCGTCCGGGTGATCTCGGTCCACAGCGCGGTCAGGTCGGCGGCGTTCATCCAGTCCTGCGCGTCGAGCAGCACGTAGCGGTCGAAGCGCGCCGCCGGCTCGTCGCGCAGGGTCTCGGTGAAGGTGCGCTGGACATAGCGGACGCGGTCGGCGCGGTTGCGGACGGCGTCGAAATGCTCGCGCTGCAGATACGGCGGCAGCGACGGGTTCGGGCCCGGCGCATAGCGGCGGCCGAACGCCTGCCAGGCGAAATAATTGTCGGCGAGGGCGAAATCGCAGGCGAGCCGCTCGACCCTCTGGCTCAGCACCAGCGCCGATGCCCTTGGGCGAATCGCCGGCAAGCGCCTTGTATTGCGCTGGCGGAATGCCGAGGCCGTAGAGCGAAGCCGGCTGGTTCATCATCCATCGCACCAGCGGCTTGTCGAAGATCGGCGCGAGCCGCTCCTCGTACAGCCGGCGCTGCTCCTCGAGCGTCCGCGCCTCGAGGATGACCGAGGGGTCGATGCCGTGCAGCCTGGCGAGCGCGTGGCCCGCGCCGAGGAAATGGCCAAGCAGGCCGTGGCGATAGAAGTTGCGGGCGAAGACGCCGATGCGCCGCCGCCCGAACGCGCGCCGCTTGTCCCAGTAGGCGCGCGTCGTCGGATCGAGCTTCATGCGCAGGCCACCGGTCGTAGACGCTCGACGTTGGCGCGGGCGTCGGCGCGGCCGAAGAAGCGGAAGAACGTGTCGTAGTCGGGCAGGTTCTGCAGCGCGCAGATCTTCAGCTTGCCGAGCGCGATATGGGCGCCGTTGAGATCGACCGCGGTGACGCCGGCCGGATCGGCGGTCAGATAGGAGAGCACATTGCAGCCGCCGGAGGCGATGGCGATCACTTCATGTCCCGGCCCGATCTCGAGCGCCGTCATGTCGACGACAGGGTCCTCCCAGATCTGCGGGTAGACAAGCTTCGAGAAGGCGAAGGTGAACATGCGCTCGAGCACGCCCGCCCGGGTCAGCGGCCTGGCGCGATGAACCGCGGCCTTGAGATGGGCGTCGGTCGCCTTGCGGGCAGCCTTGGTCGAGATGTCGCAACCCGATCTCCCGTCCGTGAAATTTGGATCGCGCCGCGCTAGACGAGTTGCGTGACGAGAGTGCGTTGACGAAGAGCGTTCGGCAAGCGGGCCTCGCCGACCGCGTGCGACTGCGATAAGTGGCCGAGAAGAGCTGCACCGCGGGCTCTGCGCATCCGCGATGGCCTATCCGACGGACAAGCAAACGGTCAAAAAAAGAGCGGATCGGCTGGGAGGGGGCCCGCCGATCCGCTAGCCGCAACAGGATATCTTCGGCTCGTCATGGCGCTCGGGGGCTGGGGGGCAAGAAAACCGAGCAAACCGCGAACCGATTCCGTGCGGCACAGACAAAGCATGCTCAGCTCTTGCGGCGTGCGCTTGTTCGCAACCCGGCCAAACTAAGGCATTGTGCAAATCAATTATGACACACCGGACGCAAGTGCGATTGCGGGCGCAAAACCTCGGCAACGGCACAGATCTAGCGCTTACCGTCACATCCGACAAGTCACTGTTCGGCCGTCGGTTTCGGAGCCGGATCTATCGTTGTGCGCTTTGGTCGCGCCGGTCTTCCCGCTCTTGGCTTCTGCGCTCCTGGCTTCGGGTTTCGCCTTCGCGGCAGGCCGAGTCCTGTTTGGACGCGACGACGGACTTCGCCGGCTTTGCATGACGCCTGCCTTCCGGCGGCGGCGTCCGCACCGCGCCCTCCAGCGCCTGCGGGGCGTTCGGTTCGCCGGGCGCGCTCGCGGCTTTGATCGGGTCCGGCTTGTCCCCCGGCGTAGGCCTTGGCTTCAGCCGGAAGCGCGGCGACGGCTGCGGTCGGGCGGGGGCCGAGCACCGGGCCATTCCAGCCGGCGACCGGGCCGACGAACACCGGCACCGGATCGAACTGTGGCCGTTCGTCGGACAGCATCGTGCGGGTCGGCTTGGCCGGACGCGGCGACCACCGCGACTGCCGCCGCCGCGGCCGCCTGCGCGGCCGACCTCCTGCTCCCGCCGCCATCGTCCTCGTCGGCGGCGATCGCGACCGCGCTGCGATGCAGGCAGACGTTGGCGCGCGTGTTCGGCGCGCCGCCGCCGGCGGACGGCAGCGAGTCCAGCGACCCCGATCCGCCGCCCATGGCGAAGCCGCGGTCGAAGAGGTCGGCCGCCTCCTGGTTGCGAAGCTTCGCCGAAGGCGCGCCGAGCACGACCGTGATCAGATGGCGGCCGTAATGGTTGGCGCTCGCCACCACGTTGAACCCGGCCGGGCAGGTGAATCCGGTCTTCATCCCGTCGGCGCCGGGATAGCGGCCGAGCAGGCCGTTGTGGTTGCGGATGATCTGGGCGTCGAGCTGCAGCGCGCCGATGTCGAAGAGGCCGGCGCGCTCGGGAAATTCTCTGAGCAGCGCGCGGCCGATCATCGCCATGTCGCGCGCCGAGGACACGTGCTCGGGATTATGCAGCCCGTTCGGGTTGACGAAATGCGATTCATGCAGGCCGAGCTTCTGGGCGTCTGCGTTCATTTCGACGGCGAAGGCTTCCACCGAGCCCGAGACGCCCTCGGCGACGGTCACCGCGACATCGTTCGGCGACTTCACCATCAGCATCTTGAGCGCGTTGTCGAGCGTGACTTCGGTTCCGGGTCTGAAGCCCATCTTCGAGGGCTGCTGGCTCGCGGCGCGCGCCGAGACGACAAGCGGCGTGTCCATAGTCAGCCGACCGGCGCGCACCGCGTCAAGCGCGACATAGACAGTCATCAGCTTGGTGAGCGAAGCAGGATACCAAACCTCGGTCGCTTCGTGCTCGACCAGACACCTGTCCGCTGTCGGCGTCGATCACTAGGTAAGGGGTCGCCGAAGCCGCGGACGCGCCGAACGCCACCGCGGCGAAGGCGGCCAGCCGCCCGAACGATGAAACGCCAAAAGGCATCAGCTCCCGCTCCTTCGACGCCGCCAAACCTTTCCGGCTCATAGAGGAGAAACCGGCCAAGCTCAAGCTTTCGGATTTCGGAGCTGCGTCCACGGACGCGGATCCGAGCTGTGACGTATGGGGAGCGCCGGGGTTTGAGGGGCGTCGCGGCCTCGATGCGGGGCGCGGGGTTCAGGCTATTCCGGCCCCGTCATCCTCGTCGACCGGGCCGGCGGCCCGTGCGGCGTGCGAGCGCGGACATCCGCTTGGATTGCGTTGGGAGGCAATTTGCGCTTTATGCGGTCCAGCGCGCCCCTTCGGGCCGGTAGCTCAATGGTTAGAGCCGGCCGCTCATAACGGTCTGGTTGCAGGTTCGAGTCCTGCCCGGCCCACCAGGGCGACTCGCATCCGCCGTGCGTCCCGTCTCTGGTCGCCGGTCAGGCAGGCGAAGTTCACTTCGGGGCGCGCTTGGCGAGAATGCGCTGGAGCGTGCGCCGGTGCATGTTGAGCTGCCGCGCCGTCTCGGACACGTTGCGCTCGCAGGCTTCGTAGATGCGCTGGATGTGCTCCCAGCGGACACGGTCGGCCGACATCGGCGGGTCGTGCTCGGCCGGCATGTCGAGCCGTCCGGCCATCAGCGCGGCGACCACGTCGTCGGCGTTGGCGGGTTTGGCGAGGTAGTCGAAGGCGCCGAGCTTGACGGCCATCACCGCGGTGGCGATCGCGCCGTAGCCGGTCAGGATCACGCCGCGGGAATCGGGCCGCTTCGCCTTCAGCGCGCGCATCACGTCGAGGCCGCTTCCGTCGCCGAGCCTGAGATCGATCACGGCGAAGGCGGGCGGCGACGTCTCGATCGCGGCCAGCGCCTCGGACACGCTGATCGCCGTCCGCGCCGTGAACCCGCGCGCCGACAGGGCCCGCGCCGAGCCGATCGCAGAACAGCCGATCGTCGTCGACGACGAGCAGCGACTTGTCGAGCGTCTCTCCGCCGCTCTGAATCTGATTTGTCGACTGGTGCGAAGCGTCCTTGTCCATTCTACCTGCAATAAACGCAAACCGGTCCGAGAGCAAAAGCTTACAGGCTATTTTTCGCTCCGTCGACCCTCCTCGTAGGCCGCCCGGGGCCATTGGACCGTTATGATCGCGCCGCTCGAGGGCGGGCGCGGCGTTCTCGAACCGCAGGGTCGCCCGCGAGCGCTCGAGCAGCGACCGGGCGATGAACAGGCCCAAGCCGAGCCCGCCGCCGGCCTTCTCGGTGCGGCGCGCCCCGTCCCGCTGGGACAGGTAGGGCTCCCCGATCCTCGGCAGGACGCTCGGCGGAAACCCGCGCCCGTCGTCGGAGATCACGATCGTCACCGTCGATTTCGTCCAGTCCGCCCGGATCGTCCACCGCCGATTCGGCGAAGCTGACCGCGTTCTCGATCAGATTGCCGAGCCCGTAAAGGACCCCGGGATTGCGCGGACATTGCGGCGCGGGGTCGGGGCCATCGCCCTTGACCGTGATCGACACGCCGAGCAGCCGGTGCGGCGCGGCGGCCAGCTCGGCGAGTTCGACCGGGCTCGAGATGTCCATCGGCGGCCCCGAAAGCTCGGAAGGCGCCGACAGCTTGCCCAGGATCGCCCGACAGCGGTCCACCGATTCTTCGAGCAGACTGAAGATCGTCGGCGAACGCCTCGTCGTGCGGCGACTGGGCGGCCATTTCCCGGACGACCAGCGCGACGGTGGCGAGCGGCGTCCCCAATTCGTGCGCGGCGGCGGCGGCGAGCCCGTCGAGTTGCGAGAGATGCTGGGCGCGCGCCAGAACGAGTTCCGCCGCGGTCAGCGCGCTCGCCGTCTGCCGCGCCTCGGCCGCCACCCGGTAGGCGTAGAGCGGCACGAAAGCGGCGCTGACCCCGAGAGCAAGCCAGACGCCGGCCACGTAAAGGGGCGGAAGGACGAGCTTCTCGCCGCCGATCCAGGGGAGAGGCAGGTTGAAGCGCAGGAGCGCGGTCGCGCAGGCGAGCGCAAGCGCGAGCAGGCCGAGCGCCCGACCAAACGGCAGCGAGGCCGCGGCGATGGTGACGGGGGCGAGAAGCAGGATGACGAACGGATTGGCGACCCCTCCGGTCAGGAACAGCAGCCCCGCCAGCTGAAGAATGTCGTAGGCGAGAAGAACGGTCGCGTCGCGTTCGCTGAGCCGCGCGCTGACCGGAAACAGCCATCGCAGCGCCAGGTTGAGCGCGGCCGACGCCGCGATCAGCCCGAAACAGGCGAGCGCGGGGAGGCCAAGGCCGAGGCCGAAGACGCCGACCAGGACCGCAGCGGTCTGCCCGGCGACGGCGAGCCAGCGCAGACCGACGAGGGTATTGAGCCGCAGACGACGGGCCTCGAGACCGAGACGTTCCGGCTCAGGCGGCAAAAACGGAGGTCACAATATGAAGGGTCCCGCGGCCCCGGCGGCGATCACTCGATCTTCTCGTTGGGGTAGACGCCCCACAGCTTGAACTGTTCGATATAGCCCTTGAAGCCGTCGCCGTCGACTTGGCACCAGGCGCCGTCGCATTTGCGCAGGTTGACGATCACGCCGGACTGAAGCGTCGCCGCGAGATCGGACCCTTCGGCGGGACGGACGTAGATTTTCGAGTTCTCGCCCTTCTTGTTCGGCGTCACCAGAGCCGTTCGCCGGCCGGAGAGAAGCGAATGCAGCACCCACCCGTCGACGCCCTCGGAATCGCGGATCCGCCGCCAGATTTCGAACTCCGCGGTGATCTCGACCGGAAGTCCGGCGCGCTGATAGACCCATTTTGTCGCGTGATCCTTCGACGGGCCCTCCCGCAGGTTCACCCGGTCGGTCTTCAGGCTGGCGAAGCGCGGCAGCGGCAGCTTCGTCACCGTGCCGACCTGGTCGGCGAAAGCCAGCCTCGGCGCGAGCGCCGCGACACAGAAAAGCGGCGAGCGCGGCGCGCCGCGCGATATGGCGCGCGGTCGTCAGGCGTAGGGGTCGGTTCATCGCGGATTCCTCGACGGCGGAGAGGCCATCCTTGTGTTTGCCCGGCCTTCTGGTAGAGAGGCCGGCGAACCGGCGGCGCAGGCCGCCGGAAGGACGCCGGCGTGGGACCATTTGCTGCGCACGGCGTTAATGAGGCGTAAACCGCTTGAAGGCGTGGACGCAAATGTTTGAGAACGAGGCCGAGGCGAAAAAGGCGCAGGCTGGGCGGAAAGGGCGGCGTTCATGACCAAGAAGAAACCCGTTGTGGTCGTCACGCGGCGGCTTCCCGAACTCGTCGAAACCCGCATGCGCGAACTGTTCGACGCTCGCCTCAACTCGAAGACAAGCCGATGTCGCAGGCCGAGATCGTCGAGGCCATGCGCGAGGCCGACGTCCTCGTGCCGACGATCACCGACCACATCAACGCCGCCATGATCGCCCAGGCGGGCGATGCAGATGCGGCTGATCGCCAATTTCGGCAACGGCGTCGACCACATCGACGTGACGAGCGCGCTGCGTCGCGGCATCACCGTCACCAACACCCCCGGCGTCATGACCGAGGACACGGCCGACATGACGATGGCGCTCATTCTTTCGACCGCGCGCCGCCTCGTCGAAGGCTCCCATGTCGATTCCGGACGGGCAATGGGCCGGCTGGACGCCGACCTGGATGCTGGGCCGGCGGATCACCGGCAAGCGTCTCGGGATCATCGGGATGGGCCGCATCGGCCAGGCGCTCGCCCGGCGCGCCCGCGCGTTCGGCATGTCGATCCACTATCACAACCGGCGACGCGTCGCGCCGCAGATCGAGGAGTCGCTCGAGGCGACCTATTGGGATTCGCTCGACCAGATGCTGGCGCGGATGGACTTCGTCTCGATCCATTGCCCCCATACCCCTGGCACTTACCATCTCCTTTCGGCGCGCCGGCTCAAGCACCTCCGACCCGAAGCCATCCTGATCAACACCGCGCGCGGCGAGGTGGTCGACGAGAACGCGCTTATTCGCATGCTGGAGCATGGCGAACTGGCCAGCGCCGGCCTCGACGTGTTCGAGCACGCCCCCGCGGTCAACGAGAAGCTGGTCGCGCTCGCCAAGGCGGGGCGGGTGACGCTGCTGCCGCACATGGGATCGGCCACCCACGAAGGCCGCGCCGACATGGGCGAAAAGGTGATCATCAACATCCGCACCTTCGTGGACGGCCACCGGCCGCCCGACCGGGTGCTGCCGAGCATGCTCTGAGCGTGGTCCCTTCCGGGTCCGTGTCGTGTCGATCGCGACGCAAATGGCGATACATGCGCGGAAGCTGACCATTGGGCGAGTTCAGCGGTTTTTTGCGCACCGGACATACTGGCTGGCCAACCGGCCGGCTTGGTGGTGCTGACCCTGATGCGCTCTTCCACCAGGATGGTGCGCCTCGCGCCGGCGAAGCGCTCGGCTACGCCGCACAAATCCCGACGCCCATACGGGCGCAACCGGGACTTGTGCAACCTGATTTTCCTGCGCTCCTGATCAAGTGAACGATCCTATTTCGGTTCAGGCGGCTTCCGCTGGAGGCCTCGTTAGAGCGGGACGGCGCTTAGTCTATTAAAAGTGTCAAGTTACTTGACTTAAGAATCCCGCCGCGCCATCGTGGCCTGCGGAGCGGTGAGAAGGCATTTTCGGATGACGGGCGAGACGCAGAGGGCATTGACGCCGACGCTCGGTCTGTCGCGCTCTGGCGCGGGGCCAGCGCGCCTTCTCCGCGATCTTCGGGCCGACGCCTATTTGGAGCGCGGCTACCGTTCTGTCGGCTTCAGGCTGAAGGCGGGTCGGCGTCTCGACGCCTTGGAGCTTTTCTATGACGTAGCCGGCATCTCGCGCAGGGCTCGAGGCCGCAGGCGTCACCCCGGCCCGCAGGGCGACCTCCCATTCGAACCTCAATCTTCAGGAGAAAACCGATGACGAAGACAATCGAGAAGACCGGCTTTTCGCGCCGCGGCGCACTGAGGGCGGCCGGCGCCGCCGGCGCCGTCGTCGCAGCGGGCGCGCTCGGCGGCCGGGTTTTCTCGCCCGCGATCGCCGGACCGGCGCCGAAAATCCGTCTCGCCTGGACCGAGGTCGCCGCGTGCCACTCACCGCTCGGCTTCGGCGTGGCGAAGGGCCTCTACGCCAAACACAATCTCGACATCGACCTCTTCTTCCAGGGCGCAAGCGGCCAGACGCTCATTCAGGCGCTCGCGACCAGCAAGGCCGACGCCGGCGCAGGCCTGATTGGCGACTGGCTGAAGCCGCTCGAGCAGGGCTTCGACGTCAAGCTGTTCGTCGGCTCGCATGGCGGATGCCAGCGGCTGCTGGCGTCAGAGAAATCCGGCGTCAAGAGCGTCGCTGACCTCAAGGGCAAGACGATAGCGACCTTTGGCGCCGGCGCGCCGCCGCAGGTCGCCTTCCAGGTGACATTGGCGAAGGCTGGCATCGATCCAGAAAACGACGTGACATGGAAAGCCGTGCCGTTCGATCTCGTCGGCGAGACGGTGGCGCGCGGGGACGCGGATATCGCGGCGCACATGGACCCCTGGGCCTGGTCGATCGAGAAGAAGTTCAATTTCCTCAAGATCGCCGACACCCAGACGGGCGTCTACAAGGACCGCACCTGCTGTGTGCTCGGCGCAAACGGCCCCTTCCTCGCCGCGAACAAGGATGCGCTGCGTCGTCTGGCCGAGGCGAATATCGAAGTCCACGATTATACAGCGAACCATCCCGATGAAGTTGCGAAGTGGTACTTCGACAACCTCAAGCCGCCAGGCCTCTCCGTTCAGGACCTGACCGAGATTCTCGGGTCGCTCACCTATCACGATCATCCAATCGGACAGGCGCTTGTTGACCAGATCAGGCTCACGGCTGAAGATCTGAAGCTCGTCAAGGTGCTCGAAGCCTCGACCGATCCCAAGGCTTTCGCCGAACGGATCACCGTCAATCTCCTCGCATGATGTTTCGGCGCGGCGGCGGGATTTCCCGCCACGGCGAATGGCGCGCAACTCGCAGTGGAAGGCCTCTTCGCCGCGGCGTCCTGGGCGGCTGCGGAGGTCGTAGCCGAGGCCATGCCGAACGTGGCGGCGACGACCTCTTCGCCGTCCTCATCGGCCTGCATTTCGCCGAACTCGAGGCGACCGCCAAGCCTGAGACCGTAGGGGGGCCGCGGAAGCGGGCGCGCTGAGCCTTGCCCGCGCGTTCCTGCTCGAGCCCCTGCGCTTCGCCTCGATCGCCGACGTCCTTGACGAGGCCTCGCGCCATCGTCGCGCCCCCGCCAACCGTTTCGCGCCCTGATCGGCGATCGAGCCCCATGCCCGCGCCACAGGCCATCCTGCTCGACATCGAGGGCACGATCAGTTCGCTGCCCCACGTCGTGACGACCCACTATCCCTACACCCGCCGCCACATTGCGGATTATCTGGCGGCGCACGAAGACGAACTCGCCGTTCGCACGGCCCTGGAGGAAACGCAGGCGCTGGCCGGGCCAGGCGTCGCTCCGCTCGACGCCCTCTACCGCTGGATCGACGAGGATGCAAAGGCGCCGCCGCTCAAGCTCCTGCAGGGGCTCGTGTGGGTACAGGGCTACGAGACCGGCGAACTCGTCGGCCACATCTATCCGGACGCGCTCGAGGCCCTGAGGCGCTGGGGCGAGGAGGGCTTGCCGGCGCACATATTTTCTTCCGGCTCGGTGCAGTGCCAGGTCCAGTTCTTTCAGCATTGCCCCGAGGGCGACCTGAGGTCCCTGTTCGATCGACACTTCGACACGCGTATCGGCGCGAAGGTCGATCCGAATTCCTATCTCGCGATCGCAGCCGCGTTGGACCTGCCGGCCGGCGACATCCTGTTCTTCAGCGACAATCCTCGCGAGCTCGAAGCCGCCTCGTCGGTCGGCGTCGCGGTCGTCCAGGTGCTTCGCGAAGGCGCGCAGGCCGACGGCCGTTTCCGCGCGATCCGCAGCTTCGCCGAGTTCGACGTGAGGCGGGCGGCGTAACGCGCGCCGTCGGGATGCGCTCGACCCGCGCGGAAACGCTGAAGCCGTAGCGGCGAGCCGGGTTTGCGGCAGGATCGCGAAAATTCCGGTTTATCCACGCCGCGCCCTCATTCGCGATTGGCTTTGCGTCGCCTCGGCGCTAACCCTACCTCTGGATCATCGGGTTCATGACCAGCGGCGCGATCGGGGCGATTGTCTTGCTGCTCGCGATGCGCCTCGTTGGCGCGAGCCGATGGGGAGGCCGAGGATCGAACGGCCAGCTCCGACAACAAGCCCGCGACACGCCATGAAAATCGCGACCTTCAACGTCAACGGGGTCAACGGCCGGTTGCCGGTTCTGTTGCGCTGGCTCGATGAGGCGCGGCCGGACGTCGTGTGCCTGCAGGAACTCAAGGCGTCGCAGGACAAATTTCCAACCGGCCCGATTGGCGACGCCGGCTACGGCGCGATCTGGCATGGCCAGAAAAGCTGGAACGGCGTCGCCATCCTTGGGCGAGGGGTCGATCCCATCGAGACGCGGCGCGGCCTGCCCGGCGATCCGGATGACACGCACAGCCGCTACATCGAGGCGGCCGTCAATGGCGTGCTGGTCGGCTGCCTCTATCTGCCGAACGGCAATCCGGCGCCCGGGCCGAAGTTCGATTTCAAGCTGCAATGGTTTGAGCGGCTCACGGCGCACGCCAAGACCCTTCTCGACAGCGGCGCGCCTGTTGTGCTCGCCGGTGACTACAACGTCATGCCCACCGATCTCGACGTCTACAAACCCGAGCGATGGGTCGACGACGCGCTGTTCCGCCCGGAAGTCCGCAACGCCTATCGACGACTCGTCGCCCAAGGTTGGACCGACGCGCTACGCACGGCTTATCCGGACAAGCGCATCTATACCTTCTGGGACTATTTCAGGAACGCCTTCGCCCGCGACGCCGGGCTGCGTATCGACCATCTGCTGCTCAGCCCATCCGTCGCGATGCGCCTCGAAACCGCGGGGGTCGATCGCAACGTTCGTGGATGGGAAAAGGCCAGCGATCACGCGCCCGCGTGGGTCGTGCTCGCGCTCGATAAAGCGACCGCCCGCGGAGCAAGGCCGCGGACCGAAAACAGGTAGATCGGCCTAAAAGTAGCCGCTCACTTCGCCCTTTTCGCCCTCGGTGAGGGCGAAGCCGAGGCTTTTTCTGCAGCTTGGGCCGACTCGGTTTGCCCTCTCGCCTTTGAGGGCGCCTTTGGTCTCGGAGCGCTGGGTGGCGCTTCAGCGGGTTTGGCGCCGCTCTTCGGCGCCGGTTCGTCGGCCGCAACGGCCGCGATGCTCTTGCGAAGCGCGTCCATGATGTTCACGACGTTGGCCGGTCGCGACGGCTCCGACGCTTTTGGCGGCAGACCCGCCTGTTTCGAGCGGACGAGATCGACGATGGCGTCCTCATAGCGATCGTTGAATTGGGCGGCGTCGAAATGCCCGGCCTTCCGTTCAATGATGACGTGCGCGAGGTCTTTCATTTCCGCCGGCAGCTTCAACTCGGCAATGGCCTCGAAGTAGGAGTCCTCGCTGCGAACTTCCGACGCATAGCGCAAAACCGTGCCCAGCAGGCCCTTCCCCAGGGGCTCCAGCAGGATGATGCGCTCGCGACGCGCCATGACAACCCTGCCAAGCCCCACCACCTTCTCGTCGCGCATGGCGTCGCGAATGATCGAAAACGCCTCCTCCGCGACCCGCTCGCCCGGCGCAACGTAATAGGGCGACTCCAGATACCTCGGGTCGATCTCGGAGCGCGGAACAAATTTCTCGATTTCGACGGTGTGGTTGCTCTCGATTTGGATCTTGTCGAGTTCCTCGTCGTCGATCAGCACGTAGGTGTCGCTCGCGACCGGGAAGCCCTTGGCCTGATCCTCGTTTTCGACCACGTCGCCCGTCACGGCGTCGACAAACTGCCGCTTCAATTTATTGCCGGTCTTGCGGTTGATGGTGTTGAAAGAGACGCGGGATGACGAACTGGACGCCGGGTAGAGGTTCACCGCGCAGGACACGAGCGAAAGCTTCAGGTAGCCTTTCCAACTTGCGCGAGGGGCCATAATCCTTACTCCGCAAAAATCGACGCTGGTAAAAATCGACGCTGAATGTACGCTTACAACCCAAGTCCTGCCCTGATCTAGCATCGCATTATGACTGCCTCTTCTGAAAGAGTCTACATTTACGGCCGGATTAGAGGGATCACGAGGCGACAACTCGCGTCCCTGTCGGTGACGGCCGATCTGACGTTGACCCGGGGAGTGATGACGGCGGACGCGATCGTCCTCGGGCACAACATCGCCAGCCAAGCGGTCTCCGACGTCGGGGAGCTACGCCTCGGCGTTCGACAAAAAACAAACGCTCGTCTTCTGTCGGAGCGTCGCTTTCGGTCCCGGCTGGGGCTGGAGGCCGCGCCGGCGCCAGACGGCCAGTATTCCGAGGATCAGGTCGTCAAACACGCCGGGCTCAGCGAGGCCCAATTGCGCACGCTTTCGCTTTTCGACGTGCTCGCGCCGGTCGAGGGCCGCTACGCCTATGCGGACCTCGTGGCGGCTCGCGCGGCGGGGCAGCTGTTTGCGGCGGGCGCCAGGTTTCCCAGGATCATCGCCGCCGCGCTTGCGCTCGAACGGCGCGGGGAGCGCCTGTCCAGCGTTCGTTTGGCCGAGGCCCCTTGGGGCGCCGTGCTGCAGGTGCTCGAGGGAACGCTGGCGGAGATCGACGGCCAGTTTCTGTTGCCGCTCGAAGGCTCGGATCTGGATGCTGACGGGGCGTTCGCCCTCGGCGAAGAGAAAGAACAGGAAGGCGATCTCGTGGCCGCGAGGCGCTGGTACGAACTGGCGGTTCGTCTCGATGGGACCGATCCGGTCATCCCGTTCAACCTCGGCAATGTCCTCGATGAATTGGGCGTCCCGCGCGAGGCGGAAATCGCTTATCGCCGGGCGATCGCCCGAAGCCCGGGCATGGCCGACGCATGGTTCAACCTTGGCGTGCTGCAGGAAAAGACGGGGCGGGAGGAAGACGCGCTCGCGAGCTACGAACGCGCCTCCGCCATCGACCCGGCCTACGGAAGCGCGCTGCATAACGCGGCGCTCCTGTATATGCGCCGACGGGAGTTTTCGGCGGCCATCCAGCGCCTGGAACGGATCAAGGCGGCCTCTCCCGCGGAGGCCGCAGAGATCCGACGCCTCGCGCATCTCTGCCGGCTTGAGGCCAGGACCGCAGAGTCGCGCGAATAGGTCAAGGCGTCTTCACGATCGGCGAATCAGGCGACTCCGAATGCCTTCGCGCACGATTTAGGGTCGCTGCTTTCCGACCGTCAGAATTCTCCGTTCTGCGCCTTCAAGCACAAGGCACGTCAGCATCGAGGTCGCGAAGGCGCCAGTATCGATATTGATCCGGTTCGGCCGAAAGTCGGCGGCGTCGACCGGCGTATGCCCATGCACCACGATTTTGCCGAAGGATCGGCCGAAGCTCAGAAAACCTTCGCTAATCCACATCAGGTCTCCGGCGCGCTGTCGATCGAGCGGCACGCCGGGACGAACGCCGGCGTGACAGAAGAAATAGTCCCCGTAAGCCGCGCTGGATTCCGTCGCTGACAGGAAATGACGATGCGCCGTCGGGAGCGCCGCGATCAGCGCGTCGCGCGTTTCTTCGTAGCCCATTCCCCGCATCGCCTTCGACACGTCGACACCGTAGGAATGAAGCGTTTCCAGGCCGCCGTAGCGGCGCCAGGAATCGAGCTCTGAGGGGTTGTCCAAAAATTGCAGCAGCATCTGCTCGTGGTTGCCGCGCAACGCACGGATAGGCGTCGGGAACCGGGCCTCGGCGAGGCGATCGACGACCTCAAAGGTCTGCGGTCCGCGATCAACATAGTCGCCGAGCAGCACAGTGATGACAGTCGCAGGCGCCGATGCAAGGTCGCTTTCAATCGCAGCGGCGATTTCCTCGAGCAGGTCGCCTCGCCCATGGACGTCGCCCACTGCATAGATCCGCATGCCCTCTGGCGCCACGGACGGCAGCGCAGTGCGCCGGAACGGGCGCTTGAAGAGGGAGCCGGCCATTCGATCTGTCCTTGAGGCGCGCGGAACAAAGCATGCGAGGCCTTTTGCAGCGTTGTCGCACGCGCCGACGCGGCAGCCACCTGAACGCGGCGTTTGTAACCGGTTTAGTCTCACCTATCGGTCTCGCGAAGTCTAGAATCTTGATCGCCCGCAATGGCGCCCTTGGCCCATGCTCCGTTACTGGCGGCTTTCGCTTCATCGCCAAACCGGTGCCCATGACGGAGGGGAGAGCGCCTGCCGCCTGGCGATGGCGTCGGAAGTCGCCAGGCAATAGTCCCATCCTGACAGCCTGGAACCCTGGCGGGCAGGCCAACGCGGCGCCCTGCCGGCCCTCGCGAGACGACGCCCAGGCTTCGGAGCGGGATAGATAAACCGATGGCGAAGTATTCCATGTCAACATTACCGTCTAATTATGTCAACATTCATTGTCTAATATTGTACCAGACTTTGTATGTGCCTACGTATATTCCGAGGGTTGCTTCTCGGGTTTGTCCGTGCAGATTTCGCCGTGGTCGAATTGATAAAGGGGTGTGACAATGTTAACAAGAATCATGGCAATTGCGCTGGCGATGGGCATAACCGTCGCGCCGGCGGGCGCTGCAACGGTTCTGATCTTCGCGGAGTCGGGCGTAAATGTGCCGGCCGCCGTCCAAATCACTGATAACGGTAACGGAACCACGACTTTGGCAACGGACATCGGCGTAACGATCACGTCGATCCTCGGACCGCTGGGTCCGGACCTCCCGATAACCGATGCGAGATTTATCCTGAGCGGGCATTCAACCGACTTCGCGTCTGTGGCTAGCCTCGCCGGCGTCAACTATTTCCTTCAGAAATTCACCGGAAGTTTCGAGGTGGTAGCCCCGGAATGCGGCACCGTCTGCCTCGCGGGCACCTTCATCGATCTCACGTCCGGCGTTTTGGGCGGACGCGCGCTGACCCTGTCCGCCAGCACCCCGCCGTTAAACGCGGTGACCTTTACGTCCGATACGATCCCGGCCGGCGACCTCATATTCCCGCGGGCCATGGCGCTGTCCAAGACCGCCCTGATCAACCCGGTTTCCATCGACTGCCTCGCGCCGGAAGGCTGCACATTGGGAACCAACTCTGCCAACATCAGCGGCACATTCTCCGCCGGCGTTCCCGAGCCGGGAACCTACGCGATGATGCTGCTCGGCTTTGCTGGCCTCGCCTTCGCCGGCTACCGCACCTCTCGCAAGAGCGTCGCTTTCGCCGCCTGAGCCCGATTCCATCCTCCTGAGAAAGGCCGCCCGCTGGGGCGGTCTTTTTCATTTCTGCCGCCGTCGGCGATTTGCCGTTTTCCAGCCCACACAGCCAGTCGGGGACCGAGCGCCGGGCGAAACACGGCGCTCCCTCTGCAATGCGAATCCGATATTGACGAGATTGGGGCCAACCAGCGATTTGAATTCTCTCCACCTGTGGCAAAGTGCGTTACAGTCTAACTTAAATAAAGATTTAAATATCAATCAAAACATATGCTAAGGGCACGATTGTAAATGACGTCAATAATTATGCATTCTGGAATAAAAAGGGGCATCCTGATACGTTATGATATCGATGTTTAACCGTCTTTATCCTTGCTCGATGATTGCGCGGTCCGTAAGCAAAATTGGAAATCGGCGGGCCGATTTCAGAGGCCATTGCAGTGAATGACTCCGCGAAATTTCCGGTCGTCGCAATCGGCGCTTCAGCGGGGGGCCTCAAGGCTTGCCAGATGTTGCTTGACGCCGTGCCGGCGGCCAATCGAATGGCGTTCATCGTGGTGCAGCATCTCGATCCGAACCACGACAGCATGATGGCGGATTTGCTCGCAGGCCATACGCGGATGCCGGTCGCACAGGCCAGCGACGGAATGACGGTGGAACGCGAACACGTCTACGTCATTCCGCCCGGCGTCTATATTTCGGCTGACAACGGGACGTTACGGCTTTCCCAGGGGTCGGGGCGATCAGGCGATCGGCGCCCTTTTGACTTCCTCCTCGAGTCCGTCGCGCGGGAATACGGGGCACGTTCTGTCTGCGTAGTCCTGTCGGGGACCGGTTCCGACGGCAGCGAGGGACTGAAAGCGATTAAGGAACAAGGCGGCCTGGTAATCGCTCAGGACATCAACGAAGCCGAATATGGAGGCATGCCTGAAAGCGCCGTGGCGACGGGTCATGTCGAGTATATGCTACCGGTAGCCAAGATCGCCGAAGCATTGGTTGCACGCGAGAGCGGCGTCGTGTTCGTTGCCGAGCCGCAGACTCCGCCTCAGGATGAATCGGTGGAAAGTCTACTACCGACGGTCGTCGCTCTTCTCCGAGACAGCACGACCCATAACTTTGTAAATTACAAGCGCGGTACGCTGGCAAGGCGGCTCGAGCGGCGTATAAACCTCGTGAATGTCAAGACGGCGGCTGACTATCTCGACCTCCTTACTCGTGACGCCAGTGAACGCGAACAGCTCGTCAAGGATTTGCTGATCAATGTCACGAGCTTCTTTCGCAACCCAGCCATTTTTGAGCTTCTGGGCGACACCGTAATTCCAGACGTCTTGCGCGGACACCCGCCGGATAGGGCGGTGCGAGTTTGGGTCGCAGGTTGCAGCTCAGGCGAGGAGACCTATTCGCTTGCGATGCTGTTTCACGAGCAGATCGACGCGTCGAGGCGAAATATAGGCCTGCAAATCTTCGCCAGCGACATCGATCCGGACGCCGTGGCAAGCGCACGCGAAGGCGTCTATCCGCAATCGATCGAGAAACAGGTGTCGCCGAGCCGTCTCTCCCGTTTCTTCTCCAAAGAGGGCCACGCCTACAGGGTGTCCCCCGAGTTGCGCTCCTCCGTCGTATTCGCGGTCCACGACGTTCTCGCCGACCCGCCGTTCACG
Source organism: uncultured Alphaproteobacteria bacterium (assembly GCA_963724785.1). Lineage (GTDB taxonomy): Bacteria > Pseudomonadota > Alphaproteobacteria > Rhizobiales > Beijerinckiaceae > Roseiarcus. The sequence continues at coordinate 115,139 of CAVRWC010000004.1, forward strand.
CGACTCGATTTTGTTTCGTGTCGCAACCTTCTAATCTACCTGCTGCCAGAGGCGCAGGCCAGACTCGTTTCCCTCCTTCACTTCGCTTTGCGGGAAGGCGGAATCCTTCTGGTCGGCGATGCGGAGACGATCGGAACAACCGATGGCCGCTTCGCGGGTATTTCCAAGTCGCAGCGCATTTACCGCAGGCTCGCCGGCCGGCGGGACTTCCCGGTCGGGACTGCAAGTGGCTCTGACCCCGTCCAGCCGCCCGCGTCCCGTCAAGCCGCATACGCGGAGCTTTGCCGGAGGGCCGCGCTGGACGACTATGGTCCCGCGACCGTGCTGATCAACGCCAAACTCGAGTGCCTGCATTTTCAAGGGCCGACGGATCGCTATCTCAAGATCCCGCGCGGACGCCCGGGGCAGGACTTGATCGCGAACGCGCGTGAGGACGTTCGAGCGAAACTGAGGTTGGCGGTCGAGGCCGCTCTGCACGACGCTGGCGCTGCGTCATCGGCACAGGCCGGTCCGGACCCACAAACGATCCCCTCGTCATTTCGGATCGTCGTCAAGCCGGCGGCATGTGAAAATGAGCGCTTGTTTTTGGTGATCTTCGTTGATGAACCGGCGAGCGGGATCGTCGGGCCTGAAACCCCTGGCGCGGATAGCGAGTCGATGGAGGAACTCAAGCGGGAGCTCCAGGCGACAAAAAGCGAACTCCAGTCCGCAATCAGCAATCTCGAAGCGGCGACCGAACAGCAATCGACGATCAGCGATGAGGCGCGATCTGTAAGCGAGGAATATCAGGCGACGAACGAGGAGCTCCTTGCATCCAAGGAGGAGTTGCAATCGCTCAACGAGGAACTGACCGCCCTCAACGGCCAATTGCAGGAGACTCTCGAGCGCGAGCGCACGACTGCAGCCGACCTGCAGAATGTCCTCTACAGCACGAAAATCGCCACCATGTTTCTCGACACGAGCTTCAATATTCGCTTTTTCACGCCGGCGACCCGGTCGCTTTTCAACGTCATTCCGGGCGATTTGGGTCGCCCGCTGGAGGACCTCAAGGCGCTCGCCTCGGACGGAAACCTGCTGAGCGACGCCCGCACGGTTTTGGAAAAGGACGGGCCGATCGAGCGGGAAGTCGAAGGACAGCGTGGCGCGTGGTTCGTGCGCCGAGTGCTGCCCTATCGAACGGTCGCCGAAAAGACCGAGGGCGTGGTCATTACGTTTGAAGACGTGACGGAACGCCGACGCGCTGCTGATGCCCTTGCGGCCGCCCGGCGAGAGGCGGAATTGGCAAGCCTGGCGAAGTCGCGCTTTCTGGCTGCGGCGAGCCATGACCTGCGCCAACCTTTGCAAACCCTCGCTCTCCTTCAGGGCCTGCTGGCCAAGAACGTCGTTGGCCAAGAAGGCCAGCAGTTGATCGAGCGCACCGGAGAAGCGCTAAACGCGACGACGGGCACCCTGAACGCCCTGCTCGGCATCAGTCAGATTGAAGCCGGGGCGGTGAAGGCTGAAATGGCGGACTTCCCCGTCAACGACCTTTTCGACCGCCTCCGGGAAGAACTGGCGTATCACGCAAAGGCGGCTAACCTCGTGCTCCGTGTGATCCCGTGCGGCCTGTCGATTCGAACGGATCGGCGGCTTCTCGAGGAGATGGTCCGCAATCTTCTCTCGAATGCTCTGAAATATACCGGCCGGGGAAAGATCCTCGTCGGGTGTCGGCGTCGAAATGGCAAAGCGCACATTGAAGTCTGGGATTCCGGGATCGGAATTCCAGCGTCGGAGCTGCAGGCGATTTTCGAAGAATACCGTCAATTGGACAACCCGGCCCGCCAGCGGGGCCGAGGTCTCGGGTTGGGACTTTCCATCGTCAGGACCTTGGCCGAGTTGCTTCGCCATCCGATCGGCGTGCGCTCGGTCGAGGGAAAGGGCTCGATGTTCTCGATCGAGGTTCCGCTGGCGCAAGACGGGAAAGGCCGGTCGCATTCGCGTCGGCTTCGCGTCGGCGACGACAGACCGACCGCGCCGGTCCCACGAACGGGGTCAATTCTTATCATCGAGGATGATCCGGAAGTGCGCGAGCACCTGGAGCTGTTCCTCAGCCGCGAAGGTTATCATGTCTCGACCGCGAGCGACGGCCCAATAGCCCTGGAAGGGGTGGTTCGCGAAAAGGCGCGCCCGGATCTGGTCCTTGCCGATTACAGTCTGCCGGGCGGCATGAACGGCGTTCACGTCGCGCTGAGTTTGAGGCGCGAACTCGATTGGAACATACCGGTGATCATCCTCACCGGCGATATCTCAAGCCGCACTTTGAGCGATATCGCGCTTCAAGGCTTCGTACATCTCGAGAAGCCGGTCAAAATCAGCGATTTGACGCAAGCCATTGACGCGCTCCTGATCAAGGGGCGCGGCGCGGCCGCCCTTGGCCTGACCCATTCTGCGAACGCGCCCGGCGATCCGCCCGGTTCAAGAATTCATCGTCATCGACGATGATAGTCCGGTTCGCGAGGCGATACAGGCCGTGCTTGAAGACGATGGGCGCGTCGTGGAATCCTATGCAAGCTCCGAGGCGTTTCTGGCGGCCTATCGTCCGGGGGCGCCCGTGTTCCTGCTGATCGACGCGTATCTGCCGGGATTGAGCGGGCTGGGGCTGCTCGAGAAGCTCAATGCAGACGGTCATCGTCTTCCGGCAATCGTGATCACGGGAAACGGCGATATGTCGATCGCGGTCCAGGCGATCAGGGCAGGCGCCCTCGATTTTATCGAAAAGCCGATCTCCGGCAGAGCGCTGATCGCGAGCATCGACCGCGCCCTCGAACTGTCGGAAGATTCCACGCAAATGCTGGAACTCAAGAAATCGGCCGCCGCACGGCTTGCCAGGCTTACGCCAAGACAACGTGAAATTATGGACAGAATCCTCGGGGGACAATCGAACAAGACGATCGCCCTGGATCTCCGAATCAGCCAGCGGACCGTTGAAGTCCACCGCGCCGCCCTGATGAAAAGAACAGGGTCGAAATCGCTTCCCGCCCTGGCCAAGCTGGCGCTTTTGGCTGCCCGGCCATGAGGATGCCTCACCCAACCAAAACGATGTGTCGGGCGTAGCCCAAGAGCCGCCCCGCCTGGCCGATATCCGCCCAGCTTTATGTCGGCGGTCCGACCCGGGCGGCGCAAACCCTTGCAAACTCAGACCTTGCGCGGCTCGCCGGCCACGTAGGTCTGCCGTTACGGCGCGGTCGTCGCCGAGCGTGACCAGCACGAACAGCTCCTCGTCGAGGTCGCCCTCGATCGTCTCCATCCGGTGCGCCATCGCCGGCGTCGCGCGCGAATCGAGCACGACGAGATCGGCGTCCTTGCCGACCGCGATCGAGCCGATCGCGTGATCGAGGCTGAGCGCCCGCGCGTTGCCGAGCGTCATCTGGTAGAAGCGCCTCGGCCGCCGGCCAGGACTGGCCGCCGAGCTGCAGGACCTTGTAGCCCTCGGCCGCCGTCCGCAGCATCGAATAGCTGGTGCCGCCGCCGACGTCGGTCGCGAGCCCGATCCGGACGCCGGCGCTCCGCGAGCCGCGCCCGGTCGAACAGGCCCGAGCCGAGGAACAGGTTCGAGGTCGGGCAGAAGGCGGCGACCGACCCGCGTCTCGGCCATCGCGGCGACCTCGTCGCCGGTCATGTGGATGCAGTGGCCGAACACCGAGCGGGGCCCGAGCAGACCGGCGCGGCCATAGACGTCGAGATAGTCGCGCGCCTCCGGAAAGAGCTGGCGGGCGAACTCGATCTCGTCCTTGTTCTCGTCGACATGCGACTGCATGTAGACGCCGGGAAATTCCTTCAGCAGCGCGCCGGCCGCCTCGAGCTGGGCCGGCGTCGAGGTGATGGCGAAGCGCGGCGTCACCGCATAGTCGAGCCGTCCGCGGCCCCGCCACCGCTCGATCAGCGCCTTCGAGTCGTCGTAGCCGGTCTGTGCCGTGTCGAGCAGCGCCTTCGGCGCGTTGCGGTCGAGCATCGCCTTGCCGGCGATCATGCGCGCATCGACGCGCTCAGCGGCGGCGAAGAAGGCCTCAGCCGACTGCGGATAGACGGTGCAATAGACCATCGCCGTCGTCGTGCCGCAGCGGAAGAGCTCGGTCGAGAAAGAACTCGGCGACCCGCGCGCAGTGGGCGGGATCGGCGAAGCGCTGCTCTTCGACGAAGGTGTAGTTGTGCAGCCAGTCGAGCAGCTGCGCGCCATAGGAGGCGATCACCTGCGTCTGCGGATAGTGGACGTGGACGTCGATCAGCCCGGGCATGACGAGCGCGCCGGAATGGTCGTCGACCGTCGCGTCGGCCGGGCGCCCGGGCGAGGACTTCGCGCGCCTCCCCGACCGCGGCGATGCGCCCGTCGGCGATCAGAACCGCCCCGTCCTCGATGTAGGCGCGCGCGGCCGCGCCCGGCCTCGGCCGGGTCGTCGGTGAAGGTGAGGATGCGCCCGCGGACGACGCGCTGCGCCCGCTCACGTCAGGATGTCCGCGAGGCGCAGCGCCGCGATGCGGTCGATCTCGGCGAGCGCGGTCTGCGTCTCGGCGTCGGGGTCGTTTTCGAGCCGGCGCTCGAAGGCCGCGAGAATGTCGGCCTTGCTCTTGCCCTTGACCGCCATGATGAACGGGCATGCCGAAACGGCCGCGATAGGCGTCGTTGAGATCGGTGAACTTCGAAAGCTCGTCCGGGCTCAGCCGGTCGAGGCCCGGCGCCCGCCTGCTCGCCGGTCGATTCCGCGGTGAGCCGCCTCGCCTGCGCGAGGCGGCCGGCGAGATCGGGATGGGCGAGAATCAGGGCGCGCTTCTGCGCCTCGCTTCCCCTTGCCGCCGCGGCGGCAAACGCGCTCGCGAGCCCTTCGGCCGCGTCGGCGTTCGCCGGCAGACCCGCGTCGTAGGCCGCGGCCGCGATCCAGGGCGAGTGCTCGTAGACCCCGCCGAACCGCTCGACGAACAGGGTCCGGGTGAGCCTCGTCGGCTTCCAGCCGCCGGGCGGCGCGTGCTTCCTGATCCAGTGGCGGGCGATGTCGAGCCGGGTCGGAACCCAGGCCTTGTCGTGGGCGAGCACGTAGTCGAGGAACCGGGCGAGCGACGCCGCGCGCCCCGGCCGCCCGACGAGGCGGCAGTGCAGGCCGACCGACAGCATCTTGGGCGCGACGTCGCCCTCGGCGTAGAGCGTGTCGAACGAGTCCTTGAGATAGCTGTAGAACTGGTCGCCGCGAATTGAAGCCCTGCGGCGTGGCGAAGCGCATGTCGTTGGAATCGAGCGTGTAGGGCGTGAGGAGCTGCGGCCCGCGCGGCCCTTCGCATCCAGTAGGGAAGGTCGTCGGCATAGACGTCGGCGCAATAGAGGAAGCCGCCCTCCTCGGCGCCGAGGCGGATCGTGTTGATCGACGACCGTCCCTGGTAGAAGCCGAGCGGACGCGCGCCCGCGACCTCGGTATGGATGCGGATCGCCTCGGCGATGTGCTGGGCCTCCAGGTCCGGCGGCGCGTCGCGATAGTCGATCCATTTCAAGCCGTGGGTGGCGATCTCCCATTTGGCCTCGTTCATCGCAGCGACCGCTTCGGGGTTGCGCGCCATCGCGGTGGCGACGCGCGTAGACGGTCACCGGAACCGAGCGTTCGGTGAACATCCGGTGCAGGCGCCAGAAGCCGGCGCGCGAGCCGTATTCGTAGATCGACTCCATGTTCATGTGGCGCATGCCCGGCCAGGGCGCCGCGCCGACGATCTCCGACAGGAAGGCCTCCGAGGCGGCGTCGCCATGCAGGATGTTGTTCTCGCCGCCTTCCTCGTAGTTGATGACGAACTGCACCGCGACGCGCGCGCCGTTCGGCCAGTCGGCGAACGGCGGGTGACGCCCGTAGCCGACCATGTCGCGCGGATAATTGTCGTTGCCTGTCATGCGCGATCGGTCCCTCGCGCGCGTTGCGCCGTCGTCGCCGGAAGGCTACGACACGGACGCCGTTTGCGCCAACCCGGCAAATGCTCCAGAAAGGGCGCCGCCGCGTGTCCCCGCCCGATCGAAGAGCCCATGACCGACATCTCCCTGAGCTTCGAGCCCCCGTTCGCCCGGATCGTCCTCAATCGTCCCGAGCGGCGCAACGCCATCTCGCGCGCCATGTGGCGCGCGCTGCCGGCGATCCAGACCGCGATCGAGGCCCGTGCCGACGCGCTGGTCGTGCTGGTCGAGGGCGCGGGCGGCCATTTCAGCGCCGGCGCCGACATTTCCGAATTCGGCGAGGTCTACAAGGACGCGGCCGCCACGCGCGATTACGGCGACGCGATCCAGGACGGCCTCAGGGCGATGATGGCGATCGACCGGCCGACCATCGCGGTCCTGCAAGGCAACGTCGTCGGCGGCGGCGTCGCGCTGGCGGTCGCCTGCGACCTCCGGTTCTGCGCCGCCGACGCCTTTCTCGCCGTGACGCCGGCCAAGCTCGGCCTGATCTACGGCCACGCCGAGACGCGCCGTCTCGTCGAACTCGTCGGCCCCGCCCGCGCCAAGGACATCTTGTTCACCGGGCGACGGATCGAGACCGACGAGGCGCTGGCGATCGGCCTGATCGACCGGCGCATCGAGACGGCGCTGCGCGAAACCGCGTTCGGCTATGCGCGCGGCCTCGCCGATCTCAGCCAGGCCTCGATCCGCGGCGCCAAGCGCGCGGTCGACGCCATCGTCGCCGGCATGACGGTCGAGACGCCGGCTTTCCGCGCGCTCGCCGAGAGCTGCGGCGCTGGGGCCGGATTTCGCCGAAGGCCGCGCCGCCTTCGCGCGAGAAGCGGCCGGCCGCGGTTCGCCTTCCGCGGCGCGACGCCCGCCGTTCCTCAGGCCTGACGCAGCCGATGCGAAGCGCCGGCATGACGCCGCTCGTTCTGGCGACGCTGGCGGTCGTCGGCTTCGCCTCCGGTTTCGTCGACGCCATCGCCGGCGGCGGCGGACTCTGACCTTGCCCGCGCTGGCGCTGACCGGGACTCGATCCGGTCTCGGCGGTCGCGACCAACAAGCTCGCCTCGACCTTCGGCTCCGGCTCGGCGACGCTCTCCTTCTGGCGCGCGGGTAAGATCGAGGCCGCCATGGCGCCGTTCGCGCTCGCCGCCGCCGTGGGCGCGGCGCTCGGCGCGCTCGCCCTGCCCTGGGCGCCGCGCGCGGCGCTCGCTGACGCGCTTCCGGTCGTGCTGGTCGCCGTCGCGCTCTATTTCGCCTTTGCGCCTCGCCTCGACGAAACGCAGCGCCCGCCCCGCCTTTCGCTCGCGCGGCTTCGCCGCGACGCTGGCGCCGGCGATCGGCTTCTACGACGGCGTGTTCGGCCCGGGCGCGGGCTCGTTCTATATGGTCGCCCTGGTGGCGCTCTGCGGCTTCGGCCTCACCCGGGCGATGGCTGGGGCGCGGTTCGCCAATTTCGGCAGCAATGTCGGCTCGCTCGCGCTCTACGCCGTTTCGGGCCACATTGTCGTTTGCCGCCGGTCTCGCGATGGGCGTCGGGCGCTTTCTCGGCGCCCGGGTCGGGGCGCATGCCGCCATGCGCGCCGGCGCGCGGCTCGTCCGGCCGCTGATCGTCGCCATGAGTTGCGCGATGGCGCTCAAGCTCATGTCGGCGCCGGGCGGACTGCTGGCGCTCGCCTGGACCTTCGCGTTCGGCGGTTGACGCCGGCGGCCAGAAGAGCCTATAAGCCCGCGATCCAGGCTGGGCCCTCGCCCGGCCTCTATTCTTTTTGCGCGAATGCGCGCCAGACGCGCGCCCGAGGGAATCGAGTTTATGGCCAATACCAAGTCGGCCCAAAAGGCCGCCCGCCAGACCATCCGCCGCACCGAGGTCAACAAGTCGCGCCGCAGCGAGATGCGCACCTTCGTCCGCAAGGTCGAGGAAGCGCTCGCCGCCAAGGACCCGAAGGCGGCGGCGGAAGCGCTGCATGCGGCGGAGCCGAAGCTCGCGCGCGCCGCGCAGAAGGGCATCGTTCACCGGAACGCCGCCTCGCGCAAGATTTCGCGCCTGACCAAGCGCGTCAAAGCCCTCGCCAGCTGAAGCCCGTTCCGACCGACCGACTCCGCGCCGCATCCGTGCGGCGCCTTCGATTCGACGGACGCCGCGATGACCGAGCCTTCTCCTGCGACGATTCCCCTCCCGATCGGCTCAGCGTCGATCCGGCGAGCCCGTTCTACGACGAGGCGGCGCTCGCGCGCGGCGTCGGCATCCGGTTTCGCGGCGCCGAGCGGCACGACGTCGAGGAATATTGCGTCAGCGAGGGCTGGATCGCGCGCCCGTCGGCAAGACCCGCGACCGCAAGGGCAATCTGCTGCTGATCAAGCTGACCGGGCCGGTCGAGGCCTATTTCACCGGCCGCGGCCGCCTGCGCTGACGGAAACTGACATCGCCCGCGTTTCGATCGCCCGTTCAACGGAGCGCCATGACGTCGACCAGTGCCCCAATGTCAGTTTCGTCATCGTCTACGTCGACGACGTCGCGCGGAGCGAGGCGTTCTACGCTGCAATGCTCGGCCGTCCGGCGTCGAGTCCTCACCCACCTTCGCCATGATGCCGCCGCCCCCGACCTGATGCTGGGCCTATGGGGCGAAGGCGTCCGCCGCTGGCGACTCCGCAGGCGGCGGCGAGATCGCGTTCACAGTCGGAAGCCGATCGAAGTCGACGCCCTCTGCGCCGCCTGGCGCGCAAGGGGGTCGGATCGCGCAGAACCTGGCGACGCTGGACTTCGGCTACACGTTCGTGGCCCTCGATCCGGATGGACAGCGCCTGCGCGCGTTCGCCCCGCCCGGCGCGATGGCCCGCCGGTTCGACTTCCGGACGACGTCGGCCACCTTGTCGCGACCGCGCGAATTCTCATCGGGTCGACCGGGTCGTCGTGCCCTCGCGAGGACACGACCGCCGCGCGCCGTGCGCGCGCCTTCACAACCCTTCGAACAGCGCGGTCGACAGGTAGCGCTCGGCGAACGACGGGATGATGACGACGATCGTCTTGCCGGCGTTCTCCGGACGGCGGCCGACGTCGATGGCGGCGGCGATCGCCGCGCCCGACGAAATGCCGACCGGGACGCCTTCGATTCGCGCCGACAGCCGGGCGGTGTCGAAGGCCGTCTGGTTGCCGACCGTGACGACCTCGTCGATGACGCTCCGGTCGAGGATCGTGGGCGTGAAGCCCGCGCCGATGCCCTGGATCTTGTGCGGCCCCGGCTCGCCGCCGGACAGGACCGGCGAGTCTTCCGGCTCGACCGCGACGATCTGCACGCGCGGGCTTGCGCGCCTTCAGCACCTGGCCGACGCCGGTGATCGTGCCGCCGGTGCCGACGCCGGCGACGACGATGTCGACGCCGCCGTCGGTGTCGTTCCAGATCTCCTCGGCGGTGGTGCGGCGATGGATCTCGGGATTGGCCGGATTTTCGAACTGCTGCGGAATGATCGCGCCCGGGGTCGTCGGCGACGATCTCGTTCGCCTTGGCGATCGCGCCCTTCATGCCCTGCGCCGCCGGCGTCAGCACGAGTTCGGCGCCGAGCAGCGCCAGCATCTTGCGCCGCTCGAGCGACATCGACTTCGGGCATCACCAGGATCAGCTTGTAGCCGCGCGCCGCGGCGACGAAAGCGAGCGCGATGCCGGTGTTGCCGGAGGTCGGCTCGACCAGCACGCCTCGGCCCGGGGCGATCCTGCCCTGCGCCTCGAGCGCGTCGATCATCGCCACGCCGATGCGGTCCTTCACGCTGGAGATCGGATTGAAGAATTCGAGCTTGCCCAGGAGACGCGCGCCGACGCCCTTTTCCTTGGCGAGACGATCGAGCGCGACGAGCGGCGTGTCCCCGATCGTCTCGGTGATCGAGGCGTAGATCCTCCCTCGGCCCGGCTTGCGTCCGGCGCCTGCATCTGTCGTCATCGCGCGACGTCTCCGTGAAGCGGCCGCCGGGCCGTCGCCGTAAGCGGCGCGGTCCGGCGCTACACTTTGACCGAAGCTGATCTATATAACGTCGGCTATAGCAACGCTAGATAGCAAAATCGCCTGCGGCCTTCTCGTCGTCGAGCACGTGGGCCTGCTCGGCCGTTTCGCACATGTTCTCGACCGTGATCGCGTCGAGATTGGCGAGGAACGACTCGCCCGCCTTCTTCACGGTCGGGTCGATGACGCGCTCCAGAAGGAGCGAGTTCGCGCCCAGATCGTCCGGATCGGCGGTGCTCAGCGACATCGCCGTGCGGACGATTTCGCCGACGGTGATGCGCCGGCGCTCGCGCGCGAGTTCGTAGCCGCCCCGCGGTCCGCGCACGCCCTTGAGAATCTTGGCGTGAACGAGCCCCTGGAGCAAAGTCTCCAGGTGGCGGGGGGGCAGCTTGTGGCGCGCCGCCAAGGCCTTCGCCGCAACCGGCGCGGACCTCGAATGCAGCGCGACATCGACAACGGCGGCGATGGCGAGAACGCTCCGTCGCGATAGCAGGTTCATGTTAATCCTCCTCCGAAGAGCGCCCGGTGGAGCCAAATCCACTTGAGCCCCGGACGCTCGCAGTGAGCCGCTCGCCCGAAATCAGAGCGACGCGTTCCACAGGACAAACGACGAGTTGCGCAATGCGCGCGCCCACGCCGGACAACAAAAGGCTTGTTTCCAAAATTGATGAGAATGACGCCGATCTCTCCTCGATAATCAGCGTCGACCGTTCCCGGACTGTTGAGAACCGTCACACCCTCATGCAGAGCCAGCCCCGAACGGGGACGAATCTGCGCTTCAAAACCCTTGGGCAGCTCAATCGCCAACCCGGTCGGAATCAGCGCCCGAGCCCCGGGGGCGAGGACCACCTCACCCGTCGGCGGGCAGAGCGGCCACCAAGATCCATCCCGGCGGCATCTTCACTCTTATACGCCGGCAATTGCAAGCCCTCGCCGTGCGGCCAGACGATTGAAAACAACTGAGATCATGGACGCTTGGCCAATTCCGTCGCCAGCCGCGCGACGATGCGTTCGGCGACCGCCGCCTTGCTCATCGACGGCCAGCGACTCGACTCCGTCCGCGCTGACGATATGGACCTCGTTCGATTCGCCGCCGAAAGTCGTGGTTCCTTCGGCGACACTATTGGCGATGATGAAATCACAGCCCTTTCGCCGCAATTTCGCTTTTGCGTTCTCAACGACTTGCTCAGTTTCGGCAGCAAAACCGATCACGACCGCCGGACGCGGCGTGGTATTCTTGGAGACTTCCGCAAGGATATCGGGATTTTCCACCAGACGGAGCGCCGGAGGCCCGCCGGAGCCTTTCTTGATCTTTTCCAGTTTCGACTTGCTCGACTCGCCAATCGGCGACTGCGGCGGCGGCTATGAAGGCGTCGGCCGGCAAAGCGGCCGCAACCGCGGCTTGCATTTCTCGCGCCGATTCGACATGGACGACCGTCGCGCCGGGCGGATCCGGCAACGAAACGGGCCCTGTGACCAGCGTAACCTTTGCGCCAGCGCCAACGGCGGCTTGCGCGATTGCGTGTCCCTGCCGCCCCGACGACCGATTGCCGATGAACCGGACCGGGTCGATCGGCTCGTAAGTCGGGCCGGAAGTCACGATCACGCGACGTCCAGACAGCGGCCCGGGCGCCGATTCGGCCGAATCACTCGTCCGCCCGCAAGCGCAAGCTCGATCGCCTCGACGATCGCCACCGGCTCCGCCATGCGGCCCGGCCCGAATTCGCCGCAGGCCATCGGCCCCTCGTCCGGACCGACAAAGGCGACGCCGTCGGCCTTGAGTCGCTCGATGTTCCGTCTGGGTGGCCGGATGCAGCCACATCCGCACGTTCATCGCCGGGGCGACCAGCACCCGCTTGTCGGTCGCCAGCAGGAGCGTCGTGGCGAGGTCGTCCGCGAGCCCGCCTGCCATCCGCGCCAGAAGATTGGCCGTCGCGGGCGCGACGACCACGAGATCGGCCGACCGGGAGAGCTCGATATGGCCGATCAGCGCCTCGTCCGTCAGGCTGAACAGGTCTTGGCGAACCGGCTGCCCGCTCAGCGTCGCGGCCGACAGCGGCGTGACGAACTCGCGCGCCGAAGCCGTCATCACGACCTGGACCGCGGCGCCCCGGTCTCGAAGGCGGCGGATCAGCTCGAGCGACTTATAGGCGGCGATCCCGCCGCCGATGACCAGCAGGATGCGCGCCGCGGAAAGGGAAATCGACGTCATGGCGGTACCCCCGCGTCCAGTTGAACACCGATCGCATGCATCCGAAGATCGTCTCGCTGCCGCCCTTGTGCGGTCGGATACGGCCGCATTCCCGAAGGCGCATCCTGGTCTGGCGCCACGACATGCGCAGCACGCGCCGGAAAACTACCGGCCGATGCGGGCAATACAGACTACAAAGTCCACCGAGAGAGCGCCAATAACAAAAATGTCAGCAAAGCGCCAATGCCGATATAGCCCAGCCGCGCCATCGCCTTCCGCTCAACCGGCCGGACGAGCGCGTCGGCGACTAAGGACCTCGAGCTTCGCGGCGATGTCCTCCAGGCGGCGCGGCGCCTCGGCGATCAGCGCGACCAGCGCCGCGGCGCCGCGGCCGGCGTCCTCGATGCGCCCCTTCGGCCCGAGGTTCTCCATGATCCAGGCGCTGACCACCGGCTCCGACGTCGACCACAAGTTCAGCTGCGGATCGAGCTTGCGCGCGACGCCTTCGACGACGACCATCGTCTTCTGCAGCATGACCAGCTCGACGCGGGTCTCCATGTCGAACAGCGCCGTGACCTCGAACAGGAGGGTCAGCAGCTTCGCCATCGAGATCTGGTCGGCCGTGCGCGAATGGATCGGCTCGCCGATCGCCCGGATCGCCTGGGCGAAGTCCTCGACGCGGTGGATGTTCGGGCACGTAGCCCGCCTCGAAATGAACCTCGGCGACCCGACGATAGTCGCGCCGGATGAAGCCGAACAGGATCTCGGCGAGGAAGCGCCGCTCCTTCCGCCCGAGACGGCCCATGATGCCGAAATCGACGGCGACGATCCGGCCTTCCGCGTCGATGAAGAAATTTCCCTGATGCATGTCGGCGTGGAAGAAGCCGTCGCGCAGGGCGTGGCGCAGAAAGGTCTGGATTAGCGCCCGCGCCAGCGCCCGCGGGTCGAGGCCGAGCGCCTCGAGCCGTTCGGGATCGGCGAACGGGACGCCGTCCACCCATTCCATCGTCATGACTTCGCGCGTGGTGCGGTCCCAGTCGATCGACGGGGCGCGGATTTCGGGGTCGTCCTTCGAATTCTCGGCGAACTCCGACGCCGCGGCGGCTTCCAGGCGGAAGTCCATCTCCATGCGCACCGAGCGCGACAGCGTGTCGACCACCTGGACGAGGCGCAGGCGGCGCATTTCCGGCAGCGGCGCGCTCGGCGAGCCGAGCCGCGAAGAACATGTCGGCGAGGTCGCGGGCGAAGCGCTTCTCGACGCCTCCGCGCAGCACCTTGACCGCCACCGGACGCGGCCCCTCAGGCGTGTCGACCGAGGCGCGGTGGACCTGGGCGATCGAGGCGGCCGCAACCGGCTCGCCGAACTCCGTAAACACCGTCTCGATCTTGGCGGCGAAGGCCGTCTCGATGATGCCGATCGCCGTCTGGCGGCTCATCGGCGTCACCCGGTCCTGCAGGCTCTCGAGCTCGAGCGCGACCTTGGGCCCGACGATGTCGGGCCGGGTCGACAGGAACTGCCCCATCTTGACGTAGGAGGGCCCGAGCCGGTCGACGGCGCGGGAAAGCCCCGCCAATCCCTTGACGTCGCGCCTGGCGATCAGGTTGGCGAGAGCGAGCGGCAGCCGCGCCCCGGGCGGGACCATCGTCGGATCGACGTCGACGAACGCGCCTTCGCGCGCGAAGACGAAGCCTGCGCGCGCGAGCCTCAGGCTATGGCCGACCGCGGCGACGATCGACATGAATCAGAGCTTCCAGCCCGAGTGGATGGCGACCACTCCGCCGCTGAGCTTCTCGTAGCCTGCCCGGGAGAAGCCGGCCGCGGCGATCATGTCGGCGAACAGATCGGCCGAAGGAAACTTGCGGATCGATTCGACCAGATAGCGGTAGGGCGCGCCGTCGCCCGCCACCACCTTGCCGATCGCCGGGATGGCCGCGAAGGAATAGGCGTCGTAGAGGCGGTCGAGCGCCGGCAGGTCGACCTGCGAGAACTCGAGGCAGAGGAAGCGGCCGCCGCGCCGGAGCACGCGAAAGGCCTCTGCGAGCGCCTTCTCGATCCGCGGCACGTTGCGGATGCCGAACGCGATCGTATAGGCGTCGAACTCCGCGTCGCCGAACGGCAGCTCCTCGGCGTTGGCCTCGACGAAGGTCACGCGGCCGTCGAGCCCGCGTTTGCGGGCGCGCTCGGCGCCGACCCGCAGCATGTCGGCGTTGATGTCGGCGACTGTCACGTGCGTCTGCGCGCCGCCGGCCCGGGCGATCCGGAAGGCGACGTCGCCGGTGCCGCCGGCGACGTCGAGATGGGCGAAGGGTCGCGACGCGGAAGGGCGGACCTTGGCGGTCAGGATGTCCTTCCAGATGCGATGCAGGCCGAACGACATCAGGTCGTTCATGATGTCGTAGCGGTCGGCGACCTTGTGGAAGACGTCGTCCACCAGCCCCTGCTTCTCGTCCAGGCGCACGCTGGCGTTCGCCGAAATGCGTATGTTCGGGGCTCGTGGACATCTCGAAATCTCCGTGCAGGCCGGCGCGTTCTAGCGCGCCGGGCGGCGGGCGTACACCGGCTCAGTCCATCCGGACGGGAATGCCGGCCTCCGCCATGCGGGCCTTGGCCTCGCGGATCGTGTATTCGCCGAAATGGAAGATCGAGGCGGCGAGCACCGCGCTCGCATGGCCCTCGATCACCCCGTCGACGAGATGGTCGAGATTGCCGACGCCGCCCGATGCGATCACCGGGATCGGCACCGCGTCGGCGATCGCGCGGGTGAGCGCGAGGTCGAAGCCGATCTTGGAGCCGTCCCGGTCCATCGAGGTGAGCAGGATCTCGCCCGCGCCGAGCGCCGTCACCTCGCGCGCGAAGGCGACCGCGTCGATGCCGGTCGGCCGGCGGCCGCCATGGGTGAAGATCTCCCAGCGCTGCGGCTCGCCCTCGGCCGAGACGCGCTTGGCGTCGATGGCGACGACGACGCACTGGCTGCCGAATTTCTCCGCGGCCAGGCGGACGAACTGCCGGTCGGCGACCGCGGCGGAATTGATCGAGGCCTTGTCGGCGCCGGCGAGCAGCAGGTTGCGGATGTCGTCGGTGGTGCGCACGCCGCCGCCGACCGTCAGCGGCATGAAGCAGACTTCGGCGGTGCGGCGCACGACGTCGAGCAGGATGCCGCGGTCCTCGTGGCTCGCGGTGATGTCGAGGAAGCAGAGTTCGTCCGCTCCCGCCTTGTCATAGGCGATGGCGCTCTCGACCGGATCGCCGGCGTCGCGCAGGTTGACGAAGTTGACGCCCTTGACGACGCGGCCGTCCTTGACGTCGAGGCAGGGGATGACGCGGGCTTTAAGGGTCATGGCGCCGCTCCTTCAACCTGGGCCGCGGGGACGCCGCTCGCCGCGCAACACCGCCAGCGCCTCGCGCGGGTCGAGCCGGCCGTCGTAGAGCGCGCGGCCCGCGATCGCGCCGGCGAGTTTTGCGCAGTCGGGCTCGGTCAGCCGCCGCACGTCCTCGATCGAGGCGAGGCCGCCGGAGGCGATGACCGGAATCGAGAGCGCCTCGGCGAGCGCGACCGTGCTTGCGATGTTGAGCCCCTGCAAGGCCCCGTCGCGCGGAATGTCGGTGTAGATGATCGCCGCCACGCCCGCGTCCTCGAACCGGCGTCCGATGTCGAGCGCGGAGACGTTGGAGGTCCTGGCCCAGCCCTCGACCGCGACCCGGCCGTCGCGCGCGTCGACGCCGACGGCGATCCGGCCGGGATAGAGCCGCGCCGCCTCGCGCACGAAATCGGGATCGCGCACCGCCGCCGTGCCGATGATGACCCGCGTCACGCCCGCCTCGAGCCAGCCGCGCACCGTCTTCATGTCGCGCACGCCGCCGCCGAGCTGGATCTTCATGGTCAGGCCCGAGAGGATGCGCCTGACCGCCTCGGCGTTCACCGGCTCCCCGGCGAAGGCGCCGTCGAGATCGACCACGTGCAGATACTCGAAACCCCTGTTCGGCGAAGGCCTGCGCCTGCGCCGCGGGGTCGGCGTTGAACACCGTCGCCTGCGCCATGTCGCCGCGCAGCAGGCGCACGCATTCGCCGTTCTTGAGGTCGATCGCGGGGAACAGGATCACGGGCGCCACTTCAGGAAATTGGCGATCAGCGTCAGGCCGAGCGTCTGGCTCTTTTCGGGATGGAACTGCGTTCCGACAATGTTGTCGCGCGCGACAATCGCCGTCACCGGCCCGCCGTAGTCGGCGGTCGCCGCGACGTCGTCGGCCCTGTCGGCATAGATCTGGAAGGAATGGACGAAATAGGCGTGCAGGCCGTCGGGGCCGGTTCGGATCCCGTCGAGAACGGGATGGGCGCGCTTCACCTCCAGCGTGTTCCAGCCCATGTGGGGAATCTTGAGCCTCGGATCGCTCGGCTTGATCGGGGCGACGTCGCCCGGAATCCAGCCGAGGCCCTCGACCATCTCGTATTCGAGGCCGCGGGCGGCGAGCAACTGGGCCCCGACGCAAATGCCGAGAAAGGGCTTCCCCTGCTTCCGCACCGCTTCGGTCAGCGCCTCGACCATGCCGGGAACCGCGTCGAGGCCGCGGCGGCAGTCGGCGAAGGCGCCGACGCCGGGCAGCACGACGTGTTCGGCGGCCAGCACGTCCTCCGGCCGCGAAGTGACCTTCACCGCGCGGTTCATCCCCGCCTCGCGCGCGGCGCGCTCGAAGGCCTTCTGCGCCGAGTGCAGGTTGCCCGAGCCGTAGTCGATGATGGCGACGGTCATGGCGTCATGTCCTAGAGCGCGCCCTTGGTCGAGGGCACGCTGCCGGCCTGGCGCGGGTCGAGGGCGACCGCGGCTTTCAGCGCGCGCGCGACGCCCTTGAAGCACGACTCGGCGATGTGGTGGCTGTTCGAGCCGTACAGCGT
Source organism: uncultured Alphaproteobacteria bacterium (assembly GCA_963724785.1). Classification (GTDB taxonomy): domain Bacteria; phylum Pseudomonadota; class Alphaproteobacteria; order Rhizobiales; family Beijerinckiaceae; genus Roseiarcus. The sequence continues at coordinate 132,165 of CAVRWC010000004.1, forward strand.
CTCGACATGCAGGGTCAGGCCGCCGTTGCCGGCGAAAGCCTGGAAGAACTCGCGCACCAGCTGGGTGTCGAACTCGCCGATCTTCTCGGTCGGGAATTCGGTGCGGAAGACGAGAAACGGCCGGCCCGACACGTCGACCGCGACGCGGGTCAGCGTCTCGTCCATCGGCAACAGGCAGTCGGCGTAGCGCGTGAGCCCCTTCTTGTCGCCGAGCGCCCGGTTGAGCGCCTGTCCGAGCGCGATGCCGACGTCCTCGACGGTGTGGTGATCGTCGATGTGGCGGTCGCCCTCGGCGCGGATCGTCATGTCGATCAGCGAATGGCGGGCGAGCTGGTCGAGCATGTGGTCGAAGAAGCCGATCCCGGTCGAGACGTCGGAGGCGCCTGTCTCCGTCGAGGTCGAGTTCGACCTCGATGCTGGTTTCCTTCGTCCTGCGTTCGACTGCGCCCTTGCGCATGGAAGTGCTTTCGCCTCAACGGGGTGGCCGCGGTGATAGCAAGCGGGAAAGCGCTTGGCCACCCGCAAGTTGCCGCAGCGCCTAGGCCGCCCCCGAGAACGCTCGGATCGCCCGCCCGGTTTCTCCGTAGGCCGGGTAGTGATGTCGATCGCCGTCCCGAACACGGTGACCGTGCTCAGAACCGACAGGACGCCCGCCTGCGAGCCGAGCCTGAGCAGCGGATACGACGGCGTCGTGCGCCTCGCCTGGACCCTCGTCCGGCGGGGAAGGCCCCGCCGATCGAGGGCGGAGACGTCCTCGTCCTGCCGACGGCAAGATCAAGGACGTGATCGGCTTCCTCGACAAGGTCCGGCAGTAACGCAGCGATTGGCCCGCCCCGGATGCGATCGACGTCGCCGGCGCGCGCCGCTTTCGGCGGCCTGCGCGGACTGCGCCTATCCTGTCGCGCCCTCGTTCAAGAGCATGAGCGTCGAGGTGCCGTGCGCCAGCACGCGGCCGTCGGCGTCGGTGACGCGCGCTTCGGCGGAGAAGATCCGCCGGCCTCTCACGACGATCTTCGCCTCCGCGCGAACGCGTCCGGTGGAGGGGGTAATCGGCCGGGCGAAATTCACTTTGGTCTCGACGGTGGTATAGCGCGCGCCAGGCGGCAGGAGCGTCATCCCGGCGCAGCCGGCGGCGCTATCGACCAGCGTCATCGCCCAGCCGCCATGCACGGCCCCCATCGGGTTCAGGAAGGCCGCCCCCGGCCGGCCCTCAAAGACGGCGGATCCGTCTCCGACCTCGACCAAATCGAAGTCGAGTGTCCTGGCCATCGGCGGCGCCGGCAAGTCGCCATTCATAACGGCCGTCGAGCACCTCCTTGCCGGTCATGGCCGCAATCGCCTCGGGATCGGCGACGCCGTAGCGCCGGTCAGGACCGTCGGACATGGAGGTCTCGCTTCCTTTGTAGATACAATCATTGTATATGCATGGAATGGTCCGACAGGCAAGACCCTTCCCAAGACGAACGCTGGTCGACGACGCTCGCGCGGCGATCGACATCTGCGCGGTCGCCAATGCGCGCCTCGCCGCGCGCCGGCTCACCCAGTTCCTGACTGACCGGATGAAGGCTTCGGAACTCGGCGTCGCGCAGTTTGCGCTCCTTGCCCAGATCGCGGCGGCGAGCGAGGATTCGCTCGGCGCGCTCGTCCAGCGCACCGGTCTCGACCCGTCGACGCTTTCGCGCAACCTCCAGGTGCTTGAGCGGGACGGGCTCATCGAAATGGCCGTCGACGACGCCAACTCTCGCCGCCGAGCGGTATGGCTGACCGAGGAAGGCGCGCGGCGGCTCGAATCGGCGCTCGGAGCGTGGCGAAAGGCGCACGCGGAGCTCTCCGCTCTCGTCGACGTCGCTTCCGTCCAGCAGCTTGCCAAGACTACCGAGCGGCTTGGCGACGGCTGAGCGTTGGCCCCCGCCTTGCCCTGGTCGCCGCGCGGCGCCAAGGTTCGTCGAGCGACATTTCCCGGGAGCGAGACGATGCCCGACACCCTTTCCGGCAGGACTCTGTTCATCACTGGCGCCTCACGCGGCATCGGCCTTGCCATCGGACTCAGGGCCGCGCGCGACGGAGCCAACGTCGCCATCGCCGCCAAGTCGGCCGAGCCCAATCCGAGACTTCCCGGCACGATCTATTCGGCGGCGGAAGCGATCGAACGAGCCGGCGGCAAGGCGCTGCCGCTCGTCGTCGACGTGCGCGACGAGACCCAGGTGCGCGACGCGCTGGAGAAGACCGCCGCAACCTTCGGGAGGCTCGACATCGTGGTCAACAACGCGAGTGCGATCTCGCTGACCACCTCCCAAGCGACCGAGATGAAGCGCTTCGATCTCATGCATCAGGTCAACGCGCGCGGGACCTTCATGGTGTCGAAATACGCTGTCGCCTACCTCGAGAAATCGGACAACGCGCATATCCTGATGCTGTCTCCGCCGCTCGACCTTGAGGAAAAGTGGTTCGCCCCGAACACCGCCTATGCGATGGCGAAATATGGCATGAGCCTCGTCGCGCTCGGCCTCGCCGGCGAATTGAGGCGCAAGCGCATCGCGGTCAACGCGCTCTGGCCGCGCACGACGATCGCCACATCGGCGATCAAGAACCTGCTCGGCGGCGACGCCGTGATGCGCGCCTCGCGCACGCCAGACATCCTCGCCGACGCGGCGCACATGATTTTCCTGAAGGATTCGGGGTCCTTCACCGGCAACTTCCTGATCGACGACACGTTTCTCTACGAGAACGGCGTCCGGGAATTCGACGGTTACCGCGTCGACAGAAGCGTCGACCTCGCCCCCGATTTCTTCGTCCCGGACGATTCGAAACCGCCGGTGAGCTTGAGGAGGGTGGCGTAACCCGTCGCCCGCGTAAGGAGGCTGCGCGGTCACACGCCCCCAGGGGAACCGCCTTGCGCCGACTTTTCAACTGAACGTTTGAACGAGCACATTCAAACGAAAGTCGGCGGCTGACGGTGGGATACGCCCTGACCGCGCCAAGACGGCCATTCCGTGCAACGCGCTCCATAGCACTTCGGCCAGAATTTCCGGCATTGCGCGGTCTGGCCCAAGGGCAACGACCAACTCCGAGAAGGCCGCTCGGAGAGCTGTCGGCGTTTCCTCGCTCGCGAATTTGAGTCTTGTCGGCAACTCGAACATCGCCTCGTAAAGAACCGGCCGCGACCGGGCGAAATCCAGATAGGCGGCGCAAACCTGGCGCAAGATATCCGACTCGCCGGCGAGGTTCGCCTTCGCCATTCTGAGTCGCGCGGCGAGGTCCTCAAACCCTCGAATGGCGACCGCGCCCATGATGTCGGCCTTGCCCTTGAAGTGACTGTAGAGAACCGGCTGGCTGTAATCGATGAGTTCCGCGAGACGGCGAGTCGTGACCGCGTCCCAGCCCTCGGCTTCGGCCAGTTCGCACGCAGCGGCCACGATACGTTCATAGCGCTCCGCGCGCTGGCGCTCTCTTCGTTCAGCGATCGACATCGAAAAGATTCTAGCGACGATCGTATTCATGTCAACGCTATATTTTTCTTGACGCGGATACTAGCGGTGATAGAATTCCTGTAGACGACAGGAGCTCGCTATGGCGCTCATCGGGTATTCGCTCTCCGGCCTGATTGCGGTCGCAATCGTGTTCATCGGGGCGCGCTTTCTGTGGGACCCCGCCGCGGCTTCAGCCGACTTCGGCATACCCAATTCTCCCTCGCCGTCGATCGGGTTTAACGGATGGCTGGCCGTAAAGGGCACACGAGATATCGTCTCCGGCCTTTTTGTCTTCCTGCTGATTGCGAACGGATCGCCGCGCTTGCTCGGTGAATTCCTGCTCGTGGCGAGCCTCATCGCATTCGGCGATGCAGCCACAGTCCTTCGATCGGGCGGAAGCAGAACAGTCGCCTTCGGCATTCATGGCCTTACTGCGCTGGTCATTATCGCCGCTGGCGCGTGCCTCATCGCGGCGGCCGGTTTCTAGGAGCGAACCATGCCGATCCTTCAGAATTCCCATAGCAAGCACCTTTGCGTGGCTTTTGGCCTTTGCCTTCGCCGGAGCGGGCATATTCAACGCCATGGGCGGCGCGGCTGTGCAGGCGCAGTTTCTTAGATGGGGTTATCCGGCGTGGTGGAACTTCCTGACCGCCGCGCTCGAAATTCTGAGCGCGGCGCTCATCATTCTTCCGGATACCCGAATTTGGGGATTAGCGGTGGGGGCCATCGTGTTGATCGGCGCGATTTCGACCGTCGCTTGGCGCCAAGACTAAAAGCATTTGCCCCCCGCCGGGGGGCTGGCGGCGCTCACTTGCGTCGAACTGGCTCTTGTGTTCGTCCATTGAGGCGTTCGGCAAGTCAAAATCGAACCCATTCGCGTCAGCGGGGATCAGCCTCCACTTCCGCTTCTCGGCTCCGTCATGACGCCGTCGCCGAGTCCCTTGATTGCTGCGCGTCCCTCTCCAGCAACCGGGTGAAGGACACCCGAGCGCGCGAGGGCGTCACTTCTCCGGCGCGGGAATGAACTCGTCGCGGTCGTCGGGCGGCAGGTCGAAGCGGCCATGGCCCCAGTCGGCCTTCGCCAGGCTTCCTTCGCCGCCTCGATCCGCTCCTGGCTCGAGGCGACGAAGTTCCACCAGACGTAGCGTCGCCCGAGCGTCGCGCCGCCGAGCAGGATCACCCGCGCGCCATGCTCGCCGCCGGCGACGGCGATCCGGTCGCCGGGCCGGAACACCAGCATCTGCCCAGCCTCGAAGGTCTGGCCGGCGACCGAAATCGAGCCCTCGACGACATAGAGGCCGCGGTCCTCGTGGTCGTCCGGCAGCGGCGCGCGGGCGCCGGGCTTCAGCGCGACGTCGGCGTAGAAGAGGTCGGAAAAGACCTTGGCCGGAGCCGTCTCGCCATAGGCGCGTCCAAGGATCAGCCGCAGGCTGACGCCGGCGTCCTCGATCTCCGGCAGATCGTGGCGCGCGTGGTGGGTGAAGCTCGGCGCGTCGTCCTCGTGCGCCTCCGGCAAGGCGACCCAGGTCTGGATGCCGAAAAGCTCGTGCGGCGCGGCGCGCGTCACGGCGCTCGTCCTCTCGGAATGGGTGATCCCCTTGCCGGCGACCATCCAGTTGACGGCGCCCGGATGGATGAGCTGGTTCGATCCAAGGCTGTCGCGATGCTGCATTTCGCCGCGATAGAGGTAGGTGACGGTGGCGAGCCCGATGTGCGGGTGCGGGCGGACGTCGATCCCCTGCCCGGTGACGAATTCGGCAGGTCCCATCTGGTCGAAGAACACGAACGGCCCGACCATCCGCCGCCGCGGCGCGGGCAGCGCGCGCCTCACCTCGAAGCCGCCGATGTCGCGGGCGCGCGGCACGATCAGCGTCTCGATGGCGTCGACGCCCGACCGTGTCGGGATAGCCGGGATCGAGCGCAGGATTCCAGCTCATGGGCTTGCTCCGTGGCGGCGTCGCCCCCTCCGCGCCCAACATAGCCGATCGCGGCGCGGTTTGTAGCCACGATCCAAGACTTGCCGAAAGACGGGCGTCCAATCGAACGCCCCTGAATCGTGGCGGACCCGGCCCAATAGCGTCAGGGGCGCGCCCGTCTCGCGATGGCGCGGCCCGTGACTTCAGCCGGCCTCAGTTCATCCCCAGCGCCGCAAGGTAGAGGTCGAGGATCGTCTCCTCCTCGATCCGCTTGTCGCGGTCCTGTTTCCTTATCGACACGATCTTGCGCATGATCTTCACGTCGAAGCCGTTCCCCTTGGCCTCGCCGTAGACGTCCTTGATGTCGTCGGAAAGCGCTTTCTTTTCCTCCTCGAGCCGCTCGATGCGCTCGATGAAGGCGCGCAAATGGCCGGCGTTGACCTCCTCGGTCCCGGTCGCGATCTCGTCCTTTTTCGCCGGCTCGGCCATTGCGAATTCTCTCATGTCCTGACGGAAGCCGGCGAGGTGGCGCCAAACGCATGCAGTCCGTCAAGGCTGCGCGTCACCTGCCTGTGGATGAAGCGCAGAGTGGGCCGGGAGCAAGCTGTTTCACATTATGCATATCTGACCGGTGCTGGTCGTGCGCCTGCGCGCACAAGCCCCGGAGTGACGCTGCGAATCATCCCCTCCGACGCCCCGACCGCGTCGATGCCGCGTGAAGAGCGGCGCCATCTCATCATCGGTCCGCGCCTGCCCGAAGGCGCGGGCATCACGCAGAAGCGCCTGTTCGAGGACCGCTGCCGCGTCTTCTACGACGGGACACGGCGAGGGGCGCCGGCGACGCGGGCGGAATACCTTGCGGCCGATCATGTCAGGGTTGTCTATCAGCCGCAGCGGGCGCCCGATCTCGACGCCAAGGGCGTCCACCGGCGCCCCGGGCGTCGCCGCCGCGCCTCCCTTCCTGCGCGGCGGGGATCTGATCGCTACCGCGCCGAGCCTGCTGCGCTTCGGTCCGTTTCAGGGCCTCGCCAGCTCAAGCCCGCCGGCACCGTGCCCGGTCCTGCCGATGTTCGTCATCTGGAGCCGACGTGACCACGACGACGCGGCGCATCAGTGGCTGAGGGGGAGGCGGAGCCGGTGGCGAGGCCGGTCGCGGCGCAGACGCGGTAGGGGGTTTCAGCAACGCCCTCGCGGCGACGCGGCGCGTTCCAAGCCCCCCTCGACCCTTTCGAAGCCCTCTGGCGCCGGAGTTCGCGGTCCACTAACAAACGCTATGCCCTCCGGAGTTGTTCATGGCGAAAACCCCCTGTGCCGAATTCGGCTGCGACGCTCGCCATATCGGGGCCTCGCCCGTCCTCGACCGGCTCGAGGTCCTGCCGGAACTTGAAGGGTGACTGGCGCGATGGTCCGAGAGACCGCGGCGACGGCCTCGATCGCCTTCATCGGTTTCGGCGAGGCGGCGCAGGCGTTCCTGACGGGCTGGCGCACCGTGCCGGGCTTCGCCGCCCGCGTCACGGCCTACGACATCAAGACCGATTCGCCCGATCCCGACGTGCGCGGCGGCGAAGCGCGCCGACTACGCCCGGGCGTGCATCGTTGGCGCGGCGAGCGCGCCCGAGGCGGTCGCCGGCGCAGCGGTGGTATTTTCCGTCGTCACCGCCGACCAGGCGCACGAAGCCGCGGTCGCCGCGCTTCCCGGCCTCGCCGCAGGCGCCTTGTTCTTCGACTGCGATTCCTGCGCGCCACAGACCAAGGCGCGAACGGCGGCGGAGGTCGACGCGGCGGGCGGTCGCTATGTCGACGTCGCCGTCATGGCGCCGGTCCATCCGCGCCTGCACCGTACGCCGCTCCTGATCAGCGGCCCGCACGTCGAGGCGGCCGCCGCGGCGCTCGCAGGGCTCGGCATGGCGGCCGACATTCACGACGGCCCGGTCGGCTCGGCCTCGGCGGTCAAGATGATCCGCTCGATCATGATGAAGGGCCTCGAGGCGCTGGTCGCCGAATGCGTGCTCGCCGGGACCAAGGCAGGCGTAATCGACACGGTGCTCGAATCGCTCGACGACACCTATCCGGGGTTCGACTGGAAGACGCGCTCGGCCTACATGCTCGAGCGCGTCGCGACCCATGGGCTGCGTCGCGCCGCCGAAATGCGCGAGGTCGCGCTGACCGTCGACTTGCTCGGCCTCGACGGCGCCATGTCGCGCGCCTCGGTCGGCTGGCAGCAGGCGATCGGCGAACTGCGGCTACGGGCGACGGCCGAAGAGGCCGCGGACTACCGCGTCATGGCGGAGAAAATTCTTTCCCGTCTGACCTCGAACGGCGAAGACGACCTTTCGCTGAAGAATTCCGGCGGCTAACGTCGCCGAGGGCAAAACACTCAGGACGCATGGAACCCTTGGGAGGACTGACGATGACCGCACGACGTTGGACGATTGGGGCTGCGCTTTCGCACGATGCTCGCCGCCGCCCCGCCTTCGCCGACGACAACACCGTGACGGTCGGCCTGATCCTTCCGATGACCGGCCCCTCGGCCTCGACCGGCAAGCAGGAGAAGGCCGGCGCCGAGCTTTACATCCATGAGCACGGCGACAGCGGTCGCCGGCAAGAAGATCGTCCTCGAAGTCAAGGACGACACCGGCGCCGCCGACGTCACCAAGCGCCTCGCCGAGGAACTGGTCAGCAACGACCACGCCAACGTGCTGATGGGCTTCGGCCTGACGCCGCTGGCGCTCGCCGCCGCGCCGATCGCGACCGAGGCCAAGGTTCCGGAGATCGTCACCGCCGCCGCGACCGCGATGATCACCGAGAAGTCGCCCTATATCGTGCGCACCTCGTTCACGCTGCCGCAGGCCGCGGCGCCGATGGCCGACTGGGCGCTGAAGAACGGGATCAAGAAGGTCGTCACCATCGTCACCGACTACGGCCCCGGCGTCGACGCCGAGAAATGGTTCGGCGACACGTTCGAGAAGGGCGGCGGAACGATCGCCGAGAAGATCCGCGTGCCGCTGAAGAACCCGGATTTCTCGCCGTTCCTCCAGCGCGTGGCGGACGACAAGCCCGACGCCGTGTTCGTCTTCGTGCCCTCGGGCTTCGGCGCCGATCTTCATGAAGCAGTTCGTCGAGCGCGGGCTCGACAAGTCGGGCATCAAGCTGATCGGCACCGGCGACGTGACCGACGACGACCTGCTCGCCGACATCGGCGATGCGGCGCTCGGCGCCGTGACCACGCATCATTATTCCGCCGACCACGATTCGCCGGAGAACAAGGCGTTCGTCGCCGCGTTCGAGAAGGCCAACAACGGCATGCGGCCGAACTTCATGGGGGTCGCCGCCTACGACGGCATGGCGCTCGTCTACAAGGCGCTGGAAAAGACCAAGGGCGACGCCAGCGGCGACGCGCTGATCGGGGCGATGAAGGGCATGAGCTGGACGAGCCCGCGCGGGCCGGTCTCGATCGACCCCGAAACGCGCGAGATCGTGCAGAACATCTACGTCCGCAAGGTCGAGAAGAAGGACGGCGCGCTCTACAACGTGGAGTTCGCGACGATCCCCGACGTGAAGGACCCGTACAAGGCGGCCAAGCACTGACGCCGTGATGATTTGTACGCGCCGGCCGTCCCTTCTTCCCCGCTCGCACGGCGAAGGTCAGGATGAGGGGCGAGGCGATAAGCCCGCGGCGGCCAATCACCCACGCTCCTCACCCCTGCTCTCTCCCCGCGCGCAGGGACAGGGAGAGCCGCCATCGCAGGGACCGGCGCATGCTGACGATCCTGTTCGACGGCGTCGCCTACGGCATGCTGCTGTTCGTGCTGGCGAGCGGGCTTTCGGTGACGCTGGGGCTGATGAACTTCATCAACCTCGCCCACGGCGCCTTCGCCATGGTCGGCGGCTATGTCACGGCGCTGATGATGGCGCGCCTCGGCGCGCCGTTCCTCGTCACCCTGCCGGTCGCGTTTCTCGTCCCGGCGATCCTCGGCGTCGTCCTCGAGCGCACGCTCTACCGCCGGCTCTATGGCGCGAGCCCGCTCGACCAGGTCCTGTTCACCATCGGCCTCGTGCTGATGGCGATGCCGATCGCCAATTTCCTGCTCGGCGACGAGGCGCGGCAGGTCAACCTGCCGCCGTGGCTCTCCGGCCGCTTCGACTTCTACGGCGTCGGGCATCAGCCGCTATCGCCTGTTCATCGTCGGGATCTGCGGCGCGATCGCCGCCGCGCTGCAGCTCTTTCTGGTCCGCACGCGCTTCGGCGCGCAGCTTCGCGCGGCGGTCGACGACGCGCGCGTCGCCAACGGGCTCGGCATCGACGTCGACCGCATCTTCGCGGTCGCCTTCGCGGTCGGCAGCGGCCTTGCCGGCCTCGGCGGCGCGCTGGCGGCCGACGTCGTCGGCGGCATCGACCCGTCGTTCCCGGTCAAGTTCCTGGTGACGTTCCTGATCGTCGTCACGGTCGGCGGCTCGAACGGAATCCTCGGCGCGCTGTTCGGCGCGCTGCTGCTCGGCGTGCTCGACGTCGCCGGCAAATATTACGTCCCCTCGATCGGCGCCTTCATCATCTACGCCGTCATGGTCGTGACGCTGATCGTCCGGCCGCAGGGCCTGTTCGCCCGCGGGGACGGCCGATGAGCGCCGAGCCGTCTCCGCGACGACGCGCCGGATCGAGGCGCATCTCAGCCGGCGCAGGCCGCTGGCGCTGGCCGGAGATCGCGTTCTGGCTCGTCATGCTCGCCGTGATCTTCGCCGTTCCCTCGCGCGCGGCGCTGATCAACGAAATTCTGATCGCGGGCCTGTTCGCGCTGTCGCTCGATCTCATCCTCGGCCTCACCGGGATCGTCTCGCTCGGTCAGGCGGCGTTTCTCGGCCTCGGCGCCTACGCCGCCGCGATCCTGGCGAGCCAGGGCTTTGCCGATCCGACGCTCGGCCTCGTCGTCGGCGCGCTGGCGTCGCCGCCGTGCTCGGCTTCGTCACCGCGCCGCTGCTGCTGCGCGGCGCCGATCTGACCCGGCTGATGGTGACGCTCGGCGTGTCGCTGCTGCTCGGCGAACTCGCCAACCGCAACGGCTGGCTGACCGGCGGCGCGGACGGGCTCAACTTCTCGATGGGCCCGGTGCTCGGCCTGTTCCCGATCGGCTTCACCGGCCAGCGCAACGCCGCGCTCTACAGCTTCGTCGTCCTGTTCGTCCTGTTCGCGCTGGCGCGCCGGCTGCGCCAGTCGCCGTTCGGGCTGGCGCTGGCGGCGATCCGCGAGAACCGGCTGCGCGCCGGCGCGCTCGGCATCGCCACGCACTGGCGCATCGTCGCGATCTATACAGTGTCGGCGGCCTACGCCGGCGCCGCCGGCGCGCTGCTCGCCCAGACGACGCAGATCGTCTCGCTCGACCTCTTCGACTTCCATCGCTCGGCCGACGTGATGCTGATGCTGATCATCGGCGGCGCCGGCTATCTCTACGGCGGCATCATCGGCGCGGCGGTCTTCATCGTGCTGCGCGACGTCATCTCGGCGGCGACGCCGGAATACTGGGAGTTCTGGATCGGGCTGCTGCTCGTGGTCCTGGTGATGGTCGGCCGCGACCGGCTGCAGGATTTCGTCCGTCGCGCGGCCTCCGCCGTTCGTTCCGAGGCCGCTGCGGGGAGACGCGGCGTGAGCGGCCCGGCTCTCGAGGCGCGCGGCCTGCATCAAGCAGTTCGGCGCCCTGCTCGCGACCGACAACGTGTCGTTCTGCGCTCGCAGCCCGGCGCGCGCCAGGCGCTGATCGGCCCCAACGGCGCCGGCAAGACGACGCTGATCAATCTGCTGACCGGCGTGATCAAGCCGACCGAGGGCCCGGTCCTCCTCGAAGGGCGCGACGTCACCGCGCTTCTCGTCCAGCGAGCGCGTCCGGCGCGGCCTGTCGCGCACCTTCCAGATCAATCAGCTCTTCCCCCACCTGACGCCGATCGAGTCGCTCGGCCTCGCCATTTCCGAGCGCAACCGCTCGGGCGCCGACTTCTGGCGCGTGGCCGGCACCCGGCCGGCGATCGTCGCCGAGATCGAGGACCTGCTCACCCGCTTCGGCCTCGAGGCCGACATGGACCGGCCGACCCGCACGCTGCCCTACGGCAAGCAGCGGCTGCTCGAGATCGCGCTGGCGCTGGCGAGCCGGCCGCGCGTGCTGCTGCTCGACGAGCCGGCCGCCGGCGTGCCGGAGGAGGAGCGGCAGGACATTCTCGCCGCGCTCGCCGCGCTGCCCGCGGACGTCGCGATCCTGCTGATCGAGCACGACATGGACCTCGTCTTCACCTTCGCGACCCGCATTTCGGTGCTGGTCGCCGGGCGGCTCCTGACCGAGGGCGATCCCGAGACGATCGCCAAGGACGAGCGCGTGCGCGCCGTCTATCTCGGCGAGGACGGGCATGGCTGAGCTGCTGCGCGTCGAGGGCTTCAGCGCCGGCTATGGCGAGGCGCGCGTCATCCAGGGGATCGACTTCGCGCTCGAGGACGGCCGGTCGCTGGCGCTGCTCGGCCGCAACGGCGTCGGCAAGACGACCCTGATCGACACGCTCGTCGGCGTCACCACCCGCTTTGCCGGAAAGATCTGGCTCGGCGGCGCGGACATCACGCCGCTCAGCCCCGCACGCCCGCGCCCGGGCCGGGATCGGCTGGACGCCGCAGGAGCGCAACATCTTCCGCTCGCTGACGGTCGAGGAGAACCTGACCGCCGTCGCCGTCCCGGCCCCTGGACGGTCGCGGCGCGTCTACGACCTGTTTCCGCGCCTGCGAGGAGCGGCGCACCAACGGCGGCCGGCAGCTTTCGGGCGGCGAGCAGCAGATGCTGGCGATCGGCCGCGCGCTGATGCTGAACCCGCGCCTGCTGCTGCTCGACGAGCCGACCGAAGGGCTCGCGCCGATCATCGTCGACGAACTGCTCGCGGCGCTGCGAGAGCTCGCCCGCGAAGGCCTGTCGATGATCATCGTCGAGCAGAAGCCGAAGAAGATCCTGCCCTTCACCGACCACGCGATCGTGCTCGACCGCGGCGCGATCGCCCACGAGGCGCCGAGCGCCGAGCTGCTCGCCGATCCGGCCGCGCTCGACGCGCATCTGACCGCGACGAAGAAGGGGTGACGACGCGCGCTTCGCTCGCAATGACGGCAACGTGACGGTCGCGATGCGCAAAGATGGTCATTCGTTGAACATTTCGTGCAGGTAGACCCAGTGGGGGTTCATGGCTTCGTTCAGCCCCCTCACATCAGCGGCTTGCCGTCCGGCGGAGGAACGCCGATCCGGATCAGGCGCGAGAAATCGGGCGACTGGTCGGCGGCCTTGGCGCGCTCGTCGATGCGCGCCCGCTCCATCAGTTCGGCGAGCGGGATCGAGGTTGTTCACCGCGCCGTGGTCGTAGAGGTAGCCCGGAAGATAGCCGTTGACGATCAGCCGCCAGTCGAAGGGCAGCGCTCCGCCGAGGCTGCGGATCAGCCGCGTGACGGCGGTCGTGCAATTGGTGGTGATCGAGTTGTACCACTGGGCTGGCGGCTTGAGCGCGTTGGCTTCGTCGACATAGCCGATGAGCAGCGTGCGGATCGCCTGCGGGCGAGGCGCGCAGGCGATAGAGCCGCACGTCCTCGCCGCGCACGTTCGTGCGCAGGCGGACCAAGTCGCGCTCGGTCGTGGCGAGCGAGACGAGCGTGTGCGACCTGAAGGCGTCGGCGACCGGCGAATAGGCGCCGCCGTTCTCGCGCCGGACCTCGATCGACCAGGCCAGCACCTGCCCGTCGGCGAAGCCGAAGCTCATGATCAGATGGGCCATCTTCGGCCCGGCCCAGTAGGAGAGGATGAGATCGAGCGAATCGAGCTTCGAGAGGTCGTAGGAGCGCGTCTCCCACCGCTCGGTGAAGTCGTCGTCGGTGCGCCAGTCGAAGTCGCGGACGTCGGAGAGGGTCAGAATGTCGCCCTTGACCGTCCCGGTCGTCTGCCGGGCGACGTCGGGCGCCCAGTCGCCGTCGAGCGGCGGCGTGATCGTGCTCCACCAGACGAGCGACGCCGGCGAAGGCGAGCGCGAAGACGCCGAGCGCGCGCCAGCGGAAGCGGGTGAAGAGCGCGATCATCGTGGCGAGCGCGGCGAGGGCCGCAACGCCGGCCGCGACGGCCCGGACCGCGTCCGGCGCCGGGAGCCGGAACCACAGCGCCATCGCCGACCAGAGGCCGACCGGCGCGACGATCAGGATCGCCGTGAGGATGCCGGCGATCGCCGAAACGACGCGGCTCGCGCTCATGCTTTCTGCCCTTGTCGTTCGCAGCCCTTGTCGTTTGGGCGCCCTGCCGGCTGCGGCATCCGGGTTTCGTCCTTACGGCAGACGGGCGCGCTCGACAAAGGCGGCTCGGCTTCTGGCGCTTGCGTCAGCGCTTGACGAGGCCGAGCTTGATCAGGCTTTCGCCGGTCGCGACGAGAGCGTCCTCGCGCGAACGCGGCGACCAGCCCAGCAGACGCTTGGCCTTCTCGGAGGTCGCGTTCTTCGATTTGCCGAGCTCGGGGACGATCTGGCGGATCGAGGAGTCGGCTAGCGCAGCGAGTCGCACGAGCCAGTCGGGCAGCTCCCGCGTCGTCGCGCGCCGGGCCGCGTCGCCGAGCCGGGCCTTCAGGATTTGCGCGATGTCGCTGAGGGTTATGAAGTCGCCGGAGACGGCGAGGAAGCGCTCGCCTTTGGCGCGCGGATCAGTCATGGCGCGTAGGTGCAGATCGGCGACGTCGCGCACGTCGACGACCCCGAAAGCCAGGTGCGGCAGGCCGGGCATCGACGCCGTCCGAGGATGCGCTGGACGATGACGATCGAGGTCGAAGTGTCGGGCCCGAGCACCGGACCGAACACGCCGACAGGATTGACGACAGCCAGCTCCGGCCCGCCGTCCTTCGCCGACGAAATCCCAGGCCGCTCGCTCGGCGATCGTCTTCGATTTGGCGTAGGCGCTGACGCCGGGGCCGGCGAGGTTGGTCCAGCTGGTCTCGTCGAACGGCGCGGCCTGATCGGGATGGCCGTAGCCGACCGCGGCGAACGACGAGGTCAACACGACGCGCCGCACCCCGGCGGCCGCGGGCGGCCTTGAGCACTCTGAGCGCCCCATCGCGCGCGGGCCGGATCAGGTCGTCTTCGTGCTTCGGCACGGCGAGCGGGAAGGGCGAGGCGACATGAAGAACGAAATCGCAGCCGGCGACCGCTTCGGGCCAGCCGGCGTCCCGCTCGAGGTCCGCGGCGGCGAATGACAGTCGGTCGAGACCGGCGGCGCCGATCCGGTCGAGCTGGCTGCGAACCTCGTCCGCGCGCGCCGGATTGCGCAGCGTCGCACGGACCGAGTGGCCGGCTGCAAGCGTCTGCAAAATGCAATGCCCGCCTATGAAACCGGACCCGCCGGTAATCAGAACCAGACTCATCGCCGCGCCTCCTCATTCGACTGTGGCCCCGGTGGGCCGTTTGCCGCGGCGGCGTCAATCAGCATGTCCCGTCGCATCAGCGCCGGTAACATAGCGTCGCTACGCCGGCCCCTGAGATTTTCTTTTGCCGGCGGTCGATGCATTTTGTATGAAAGCCCGATGGTGAAGGCTGAATTCGGTCAGCACTTCCGCCTTTGCCGGAGTCGTCGCCTTCGGGCAAGTTGACGGGAGCGACCACGTCGGCGCTTTCGAAAAACTTAAGCGTCCGCAGAGACGCCATAAGGGGAGACGGACCATGGCGAGACCATCGCTCATCACAACGGCGGCAATGTGCCTGCTGTTCGCGGGGCAGGCGCTGGCCGCCTCACCCTTCCGCGCGATCTATGCCTTTGGCGACAGCCTTTCGGACGTGGGAAACCTGTATTTAGCGACCGGCGGAGGCGAGCCGGCCTCGCCCCCCTATGCGAACGGCCAGTTCAGCAACGGGCCGGTGTGGGTGCAGGACCTCGCGACCAAATTCGGCTTGCCGGCTCTGCGGCCGAGTCTTGTAGGCGGCACGGATTACGCGTGGGGCGGCGCGACGACGGGCTTTTCCGGCACGATCAACCCAGCTGCGCCAGTGCCAACGCTCGAGGACCAGGTTGGAGAGTTCCTGACTGAAGCCTCCGGCGTCGCGCCCTCCCACGCCCTTTACACCCTCTCGATCGGCGCCAACGACCTTTTCTACATTCTGGCTGGAAAAACCACCGACGGCCTGACGCCGGAGCAAAACGCGGCTGCCGCTGCGCAGGTCGTGGCGACCGAGGCGGGCGATCTGGAGGCCGCAGGGGCGAAGGATCTCGCGCTGTTCGACGTGCCGGACCTCGGAATGACGCCGTCGATCATTGCGGACGGCCCGGTCGCGGTCGCCGCAGCCTCCGCCCTGTCCTATTTCTTCGATCAGCAGGTGCTGGCCGATCTCGCTCCGGTGGAGCAGGCCGGGCTCAAAGTGTTCAACCTCGACACTTACGCCCGGATCGACGCGGTCGTGGCCGATCCGGGCGCGTTCGGTTTCAGCAACGCGACGGATGCCTGTTACAACGGCGAGATCGGCTTTGGCGGCGGATCGGTCTGCTCCGATCCGAATTCGTACCTGTTCTGGGACGGCGTCCATCCGACGGCGGCCGGCCACGAGCTCGTCGCCGATATCGCCTACGCCCTCACCACGCCCGAACCCTCGACCTGGGTAATGATGCTCCTCAGCTTCGGGGGACTCGGGGCGCTCGGAGCGCGCAAAATCCGCTCGGCCGCCGCCGTTTCCTGACTGAGGTCCCGACGGCTGCGGCGCCTTGAGCGGCATGCCGATCCGGTCTAATCGCGTGTCACGCCAAACCTCTCGAAAGGTCAGCCGGAGTCGCCGCCCGCCTGATGGCCGCCGCTCAGCGGCACGAACGGAATGACCTTGCCGCCGAATATGTCGGAGCGCGGAGACCGAGGCCTGGCCGTCGGCTCCGGTCTTCTTGACCACCTTGAGGATGTGCTGCGCGCCGGGCGGCCCCACGGGGATGACCATGATCCCGTCCGGCCTCAGCTGCTGCAGGAGCGGCGGCGGGATGTGGTCGATGCCGCAGGTGACGATGATCTTGTCGAACGGCGCCGCCTCGGCCCAGCCGAAATAGCCGTCGGCGCTGCGGGTCGCGATGTCGGAATATTCGCGGTATCCCGCGGCGATCAGCCGGTCGTAGACGCCACGGGTGCGCGCCGCGAGCTCCGGAATGATCTCGATCGAGTAGACGCGCGGGGTGAGGTAGGTGAGCAGCGCCGACTGGTATCCGGAGCCGGTGCCGATCTCGAGCACCTTCTCGCCGTTGCGCACCTGGAGCGAACTGGTCATCCGGCCCATCGTGCCGGGCGGGGTGATGGTCACGCCGAAGCCGATGTCGATATAATGCCCGACATAAGCTTGGTCCTTGTCCTCGGGCCGGGTGAATTCCTGGCGGGGGGTCAGCAGGAAGGCGCGCTTCTCGGCCGCCGTGTAGAGGTCGTTGAACGACAGCACGTCCTTGTAGCGGTCGAAGCGGCGCTCAAGGTAGATCGGGTCCTCGCTGGTGTTGGCCTTGCCCCAGGCGATGAAGGCGGCCTTGTCGTTGAGCGGCGGCGACATGTCGCGGGCGAGCGCGGTCGGCCGCAGTCAGCGGCGAAACGCCGCGGTCGCCGCCGCGCCGATCAGAAAATCGCGTCTCCGAATCATACCGCTCACTGGTCCTTTCGCGGGTTCGACGGCCCCGCTTCGGCCAAGTTTGTGGCGCGAGCGTGAAATCCGCGCCTTGCGTTCCCATTCATTCGCAAGGCAGTCACGGTCCAAGGCTGTCATGCAGGAAGGCGATGAGCTCCGTCATGCCGCGTCGCGCTGCGTCCGGGTCGTAGCTGAGCGGCATGCCGAGGACGCGCTTGCCGCCGGCGAAGGCCGGATCGTCGAAGCAATGGGCGACGCCCGGATAGACCTTGAGCCGCACGCTCGCCGGCTGGCCCTCGGCAAGCCGGCGGCAATCGGCGGCGGGGGTCACCGCGTCCGCGCCGCCGACCTGAATGAGGGTCGGGATCGTGAACCGCTGTCCCGCCTCGTTGGCGCAGGGCGGATAGAAGGCCGCCGCCGCGCGGAAGCCGAGGCCGCCCGGAACGCCGTGCGCCGCGCCCGCGGGCGCCGCGGCCGCCGCCAGCGCCCCGTCCGCGCCTTGCGAAAAGCCGACGACGGCGATGCGTCGCGGATCGACGTCGGGCTCACGGGCGAGAAAGGCGAGCGCTCCGAAGGCGTCGGAAGTAAGTTGCGGGAAATCGACGCTGCAGGTCTCCTTCAGCCCGCGGGTCGAAAACTCGTCGACGAACAGCGCCACGTATCCGACGCCGGCGAGCGTGGCTTCGATCGCGCGACGGTTGGACGGCAGGCCGAGGCACGAATGCAGGAGCACGACCGCCGGAAACGGCCCGGCCCCGGCCGGCCTCGCCCAATAGCCCTGAATCGGCTGGCCGGAAGCGCTGTCGAACTTGACCACCCGTTCGCCCGCCGCCCAGGACGGCGCGACTGGGGCGAGAACCATCAGCAAGGCGAGCGCAGACAGGAAGGACAGGGAGTCAAAGCGGGTTCACGGTCCGGGGAGCCATGTCGAAACCTTCGCCGAAGCGGCCCCAAGGGGTCAACCGGCGAGCCAGTCCCACATGGGAGACGCGTCAGGCCGCGGGGAGGCCGGCGCCTTGTCGCCCGAGCGGATCGCTGCTCCGGCCGATCCGTAACCCGCTCTGGACGCATTGATTTTGCGGAATTCTTGCCAACGACCGGCTTTCGCTTTTTCGCCTCCGCCTCCAGGGGCGAGCGGACGCGCTTGGCGGCCGTCGGATTCCGATTCCGAGCGCTTTGTCAGGCTTGCAAGCTCGGGGCTTTGCGACTAGTTTCCGCGCCGCCAAACGCCTATGCCGCCATAGCTCAGTTGGTTAGAGCGCTAGATTGTGGATCTAGAGGTCCCCCGTTCGAGCCGGGGTGGCGGTACCATCGGTGAAAATTCAGGAATTTTCTTTCTCCCCGTCAGCCGATCGGCGTGGGCGGGTTCGGGCGCCGCTGCGTTTCCTTGAGAAGGCTTAATCCGGCGGACAATTTCCCGAAAGTCGCGCTGGCGCATGCGCTCTCCTGTTCCGCGAGGCGTGGAGCACGCCGACGGGAGCGGGCGGCGGCGCGACGACTGGGAGGACGGCGCGCCGCCGTTTGCCTAACGCGGAGCCGATTGCTGCGCGACGCGGCGCGATTGCCGGTCGGCGAGTTCGCAGCGTCGCACCGCGGCGTCCAGGTTCGGACATATATGAGACGGGCGGTCGCGCCGAAGGGGCCAAGGCCCGTCATGGATTGCTTGGAGGCAATTCTGCGCGAAAGAGCCTTGAACTCAAGGACGGCCTGCATAGCCCGTCGAAAGACGGGCGTCTGATGACGCCCTATGGGCCGCCGGAGGCGGTGCGGCATTCGCGCATCCTTGACTTCAAAGCTCTTTCTCGCCCCGCTCCGCCAAGCAACCAATGACGCGATCCAGTCCCGCGCCGTCTCATATGTGCTGAACCAGCACACCGCGTTGACCCGCTCCCGCAACGGCGCTAATGGGTCGACCGTCGGGTCCGCAACCGAGCGGCGGATGGGGTTGGCGCGGGGCGCGCGGGATTGACGCGGTGTCCGTCGTTGCGGGGCGCGCTCATAGCCACCGTTAAACAATCAAGTCCATAATTGAATAAACGAAGCGAGGTTTCATGAGCCGCGATGATATTCTCGATCGAATTCGGGGCGTGATGGCGGACGTGTTCGACCTCGATCTCGAACCGGGCGACGTGACCTCGGAAACCACGGCCGACGACATCGAGGAATGGGACAGCCTGAGCCACATCCGGCTGATGGTCGCCGTCGAGCGCAAGTTCAAGGTGAAGTTCACCAACTCGGAAATCGAGTCCCTCAAGCGGGTCGGCGATCTTGTCGCGCTCGTCGAGGCCAAATCTGCAGCCTGATCGCTTCGCGCAACGAGGGGGATGTCGATGCTGAAGTCGATGAGCTGGCTTCGAACCGCGCCCGGCGACTTCCGAGACCAGGCACGCGCATTGCAAAAGGAGCTCAACGGCGAGCGGGCTGGAGACCTGGGCATTCGGGTTTATTCCCTGGCCAATCACGCGCTCGACGAAAACCAGTTGCTCAGCCTCGCGCGCCTCGCCAAGGAAGGTTTCAGGAGCGGCGTTCCGCTGCAGCCTTTCAGCCCCGTAAAGCTCGGGGTGTTCGGAGACGGCACGCTCTCCCTGCTCGCCCCGGCGATCGCCGGGACGGCGCTGCGGCATCGGTTGCTGGTCGACACCTATGTCGGCGAGTTCAATAGCGCATGGCTCGACGCGCGCGATCCCTCGAGTCCGGTGCGGACGGCCGGCCTCGACATGGCCCTGATCGTCACCGACACGCGGGTGCTCGGTCTCGACCAGCCCGCGATTTCGCGCGAGGCGGCTGGCCAGAAGGTCGAGCAGGCGTTTCAGCACGTGCGCCAGACTGTCGAGGGATTGCGTCCGTCTGTTGCGTCGGCAATTCTCGTCCAGACGGTGGCGGTTCCGCTCGAGCCGATGTTTGGCAGCTTCGATCGCGTCGAGCCCGGTTCTCCGCTTTCGATGGCGGCCGCCTTCAATCAGCGGGTCATCGAGTGGGCCGCGGACGGGAGAATCGTCCTTGTCGACATCGCCCATCTGGCCGAGTGCGTCGGCCTCGAAACGTGGGACGACCCCGGGCACTGGCATGCGTCGAAGCTCGGCTTCGCGCCTTCGCTGCTACCGGTGTACGCCGACGTGGTCGCGCGGACGATGGCCGCGGTTCGCGGGCTGTCGCGCAAGTGTCTGGTGCTCGACCTCGACAACACCCTGTGGGGCGGAGTGATCGGCGACGACGGCCTCGACGGCATCGTTGTCGGGCAGGGTTCGGCGGTCGGCGAGGCCTATCTCGCCGTCCAGCGGATGGCCCTGGCGCTGCGGGCGCGGGGCGTCGTGCTGGCGGTCTGCAGCAAGAACGAAGACGCCAACGCGCGGGCGGCGTTCCGCGACCACCCGGACATGCTCCTGCGGGAGGACCATATCGCGGTGTTCCAGGCCAACTGGACAGACAAGGCCGCGAACCTGCGCGCCATCGCCGAGACGCTGAACATCGGCGTCGACGCGCTCGTGTTCCTCGACGACAATCCGGCCGAACGCATGCAGGTGCGCCGGGAACTGCCCCTGGTCGGCGTTCCCGAACTCCCCGAGGATCCTGCGCTGTATGCCCGGACGCTGGCCGCCGCCGGCTATTTCGAGGCGGTGTCCTTCTCGAAGGAGGACCGGGAGCGCGCCGACATGTATCAGGCCAATGCCGAGCGCGCGGCCGCCCTCAGCGCGAGCGGAGACATCGGGGCCTATCTGGCTTCGCTCGACATGGTCTGCACGATCGGTTTCGTCGACGACGTCGCGCGCGCGCGCGTCGCGCAACTGATCAACAAGTCCAATCAATTCAACCTGACGACGCGCCGGTGCTCCGAAGGCGAACTGGCTGCGGCGATACGCGATCCGGCAAGGCACGTCGCCCAGGTTCGGCTTGTCGACCGTTTCGGCGACAACGGCATCATCGCGGTCCTGATCGCCGACAAGAAGCCCGACGCCTGGGAGATCGACACCTGGCTGATGAGTTGCCGGGTTCTCGGCCGCCGCGTTGAAGAGGCGTGCCTCGCCCATCTCGCCGCCGCGGCCCGCCAAGCCGATGCGCGCGCCTTGATCGGTCGGTATATCCCGTCAGCGAAGAACGCCATGGTTAAGGACCACTATCGTAAGCTCGGGTTTTCGCAGGAGAGCGAGGCCGACGGGACGACGACATGGCGTCTCGATCTCGACGCATACGTCGCGCCGGCGCTGGAGATGAGGGTCGACGATCGAACTCTGAAAAGGGAAAATGTCGCCGCATGAGCGCAGTGAATGAAAAGCCCCTGGACGCGTTGTTGGGCGAACGGCCCGCGTCGCTTGCGCTCGCAAATATTGCGCTCACAGCATGGCCCGAGCACGACAAGTTCCTGATCCGGAGCTTTCGCCAGCGATCATCCGAAGTGCTCGACGCAACGGAAATCGTCAGCACGGCGATCCTGAAGCTGATCGACGGTGATGAGAGGCGTTTCGGAGAAGATTACCGCTGGACTTGCGATAGGCTGCGTGAAGAAGAGATATTCTTCCACCGGGAGGGCAGATATCGCCTGTCGACGTTCGCGGACGCCTACGCGGAGGTCTACTCCAACCACGAATACATGCGCCGCTATGTTGGCGGTCTGTTGCTGACCCAGGCGCTGTGGTTCAACCACGTCGCGACCATGGAGATGTTTTTGTCTCGCGTCCTGGGCGCGACGACCGGGCCGTTCGATTACCTGGAGATCGGCCCCGGTCACGGCTTGATGACCTATTTCGCCGCCGAATCGAAGCTGGCGCGCTCACTCGAAGCCTGGGACGTCAGTTCCGTATCGCTGGAAGAGACGAAGGCTGCGCTCGGCAAATTGGGGGTCCCGAAACCGGTGGCGCTGGTCGAGACCGACATTCTTCAGGTGGGCGCGGCGCGGCGGCGTTTCGACCTGGTGGTGATGTCGGAAGTGCTCGAACACTCTGGAGGCGCCGGTGACGGCGCTTCGCTTCCTGCGTTCAGCGATCGCGGATGGCGGGCGCATCTTCCTCAACGTCCCAATCAACAGTCCCTCGCCCGACCATCTTTACCTCTTCACCTCCCCGGACGACGTCGTCGCCGTGATCGAGGAGTCCGGGCTTCGCGTCGAACGGATCGAACTGTACGCGACCCAGGGGAGACCGGTCGAGACCGCCCTGGCTCAGCGCATCAGCGTTTCGGCGGGCGTCATCGCGCGGCCAGCCTGAGGGAGGGCGCATTGACCGCTCCATCCGTTTGGGGTCGCGCTCGACGCGGCCCGGGGGCCTTTGCGCCACGCGATGAAAATATAGAATGCTTGACCGAGCAAGAAGGTCGCGGCCTACTCGAACGCAATTTGATCCGTTCCGGACGGGCGCTTCGCGCCCGCGCGCGGCGCGAGAGAACCGTCGCTTCGCCGCCTGAGGGCGTGGCTGACGCGATCGGGCAGGACCGACCGGAGCGGGTCCGCCGCGCTCCTACCCCGCGGCGGTCCGACTAGATGCTTTTCAACTCGTTCCCGTTCCTGTTCGGGTTTTTGCCGATCGCTCTGCTTTTGACGTATTGGGCGGGTCGGAGGAAAACGCCGACCCTCGCGAAGTTCACTCTCGCCGTGATGTCCCTCGGCTTTTACGCCTGGTGGCGACCGGTGTACCTCTGGTTGCTGCTGTTCTCGATCGCCTTCAACTACCTGGTCGGCGACCGCATCCAACGGGCGGTGGCGGCCAAGCAAAACACGGTTTCGCAGGCCTGGCTCACCTTCGGCCTGCTGGTCGACGTCGGAATGCTCGGCTATTTCAAATACGCCAACTTCTTTGTCGACAACGTCGACGCGGCGACCGGCGCTCACTGGACGCTCGATCACATCGTCCTGCCGCTCGCCATCTCTTTCTATACCTTCCAGAAAGTTGCGTATCTGGTCGATTCGGCTCGCGGCGAAGCGCGTCCGATGACGATCCTCGATTTCACCTTGTTCGCCGCGTTCTTCCCGCAGCTGATTTCCGGCCCGATCGTGCATTACAAGGAGGTCGTGCCGCAGTTGCAGGGGCCTTTATTCGGGCGTCTGATCTGGAGAAACATTCTCGTCGGCCTGACGATCATGGCGATCGGTCTCTTCAAGAAGACTGTGATCGCGGATACTCTGAGCGGTTATACAGACTCGCTCTTTGTCGTCGCTGATACGAGGGGTTCGATCGACTTCGTCAGCGGATGGCTGGCGGCAATCCTCTATACATTCCAGATTTATTTTGATTTCTCGGGCTACTCGGACATGGCGATCGGACTCGCCCGCATGTTTGGCGTCAAGTTGCCACTCAATTTTCATTCGCCCCTGCGGTCCGCCAACATCGCCGATTATTGGCGCCGCTGGCATATGACCCTGCAGCGGATGATATACGCCTATGTCTTCCAGCCGCTTTCACTTTCCCTGATCCGGTCAACCTGGCGACTGGGCTTGACTGGGTGGGGCGCTTTCACCGTGAGCGTTGGCGTTCCGACGTTCCTGACCTTCGTCATCGTCGGCATCTGGCATGGTGCGGGGTGGACGTTCGTCACCTTCGGCGTTATGCACGCCGTCTATGTAAGCTTGTTCGAGGTCTGGCGCGAGCGCCGGACCAAGCTGCAGCGGCGCCTTCGCAAGCTCGGCAAGAAGCTCACGCAGCCCGGCCCGGTGCGGCGCGCGACGGCTCAGGTCGTGACGCTGATCGCCATCCTCCTCGGCAATGTGATGTTCCGAGCGAAGACCGTCAGCGCGGCGGTTTCCGTGTGGGCCGGCATGGCCGGCCTCCGGGGCGGCTTTTTCGATCTCGGCGCAATCGGATGGGACGCAGTGGCTGCGGTGACGATCTGTGCGGCCATCGTCGCATTTTTTCCCAACACACAGCAGATCATGGCGCGCTTCGATCCCGCCTGTAACTGGAAGGAGTGGAGCGACGTGGCGCGCCCGCCCATCGCCTTCGCCTGGCGGCCGAACGCGGCCGGTCTCATCGCCGCAGGCGTCGTCCTGTTCCTCGGCGTGATGTTCATCCAGCGCGGGCAGGCGGTCTTCCTGTATTTCAACTTCTAGAGCGCTCCATGGTCCCTCTGCGAGCCTTCCGCAAGATCCTGTTCGTCCTTGCCGTCGCGTTGGCCTGCGCCGCCGGCGCGTCTGCCCTGCCGGAAAATCCCTATCAGCGATGGCAGCTCCTCGACGGCACCATTCATGCCAACGCGCGCTGGATCTATGAGCGGTCCCGGTTCGATCCGACGCCGCTCGACGTCGTGTTCCTCGGACCGTCACGGATGGGGGCCGGAGTCAACGCGCCGAGGCTCGCAGCCGACCTCGCGGCGCGCGGTCTGCCGTCGAACGTCGTCAATTTCTCCCTGCCCGAATCAGGGCGTAACACCAACTGGGCGATCGCCGAGCAGATGTTCGCCGCCAAGAAGCCCAAGCTCGTCATTCTCGGGGTCACGGAGAAGCCGTCCCGCTATGGACATCCCGCGTTCAAATATCTCGCCGAGCCCGACGCGATCGCCGATCCGGGATATCTGAGCGATTGGAACTACTTTTCTGATCTGATCTATCTTCCGTTCCGGCAGATGCGCCTCTTCGCCGCGAATTGGTTTCCCGGGGCTCTCGGCCTAACGAAAGCGTTCGATCCCTCGCATTACCGGGGTTCCTCGATCGACACGACCGGGAGCATCGTTCTACCGGACGGACGCATAAAGGACGGTGAGAACCCGGGGTCGCAAGCCGAACTCATGCGCGGCGTGAGGAAGCTCGAGGACGGAGTGCATCCCCCGATCCTGCCCTCGCGCTTTGCGGATCTGGAATTCGGCGACGAGCGGCATTACACGGAAAAAATTGCGGAACTGGCGCAGAAGAACGGCGCGAAAGTGGCCTTCCTGTTTCTCCCGTACTATACAGGGCCGAGCGAGTTGCAGAAAGTGCAGGAGCTGAAGTTCTACGAGCAGTACGGTCCTGTGCTAAACGGCGGATTCCTCGCGTCGCACGCGGAATGGTTCGGCGACTACGGTCACTTGACCAGAGCGGGCGCCCAAGTCCTCACCGACCGGCTCGCCGAACCGGTGGCCCAATTGCTCAAGGACGCGAAAACCTCGCCATGATCAGCGGCTTGCCTCTCCACCACGTCGGCATCGTGCTCCCCAGCGAGGAGGACGTCGAGACCCTGATGGCGCTCCTCGGCATGCGGGAAGATTATCGCGGATTCGTCCCACGATGGTCGGCCCTCTGCATTTTCGTCAGGGCGGACAAAGGCTCCCTGATCGAATACGTCGTGCCGAAGGGTGGACCGCTCGAGCGTTTCAACAAGGGCGCAGGAGGCGTGCACCACATCGCGCTGGAGGTCGCAGATCTTGCCGGGACGATGCGCGCCTATGAGGCGCAAGGCATGAAGTTTCTGGAAAAGGAGCCGATCAAGGGGGCAGGCCCCTTCCTCTGCAATTTCCTCAGCCCGATCTATACCCGCGGCGCGCTTGTCGAGTTCGTACAGCTCATTTAAGCGATGTTCGATCTCCGCTTCGAACAATCGAGCAGCGGCGATCGCAAAGCTGACAGGGTTTCCAGGAACCTTTCGCAAGAACACTTTAGATCGTGCGCCCGTTGCGAGGGCTGGAAGGCGCCACCTTGAGACCGCAGGCGTGCGCCGCCAGATCCACCGTCTGTCTCAGACCTTTTCGACATCAATCACCGCGGCGACGCTAACGATCGAAGTAACCCTCGTTTACAACGATGAAGAGTGTTAATTATAGCGAGCATTCTAAGCTGTTCGATACTCTTGATGCAACGAAACAACCGTGCTATCTGTAAGCATGGCTTGGTTGGCCTTGGTGCTTCCCGACGCGCGACACAGAGCATATGTTCTTTTTCACGGTTGCATTGTAGAGTTTCGCAGCTCTAACAGACTTGCCAAATATTTGGAATTAATATTTCTAGCTCTTACAAGCTATAACATAGCAATAATTCGCCTAAACTGTGCAGTTTTGCTCTTACCTTCGCGCGCCGCGCCGAATAGAAAATACGGCCAAGGGTAGAGATCATTGTGTAGAATTGCTTAGTTTTAATTGTGCATCGGGGCGTTCCGGTTTCTGCGGCGTCGCCAAGACTTGTGCGACCAAGGTCCAAACGATTGAGGGACTCCAGATGAAACAATCGGTCTTCGAGAATGGCCTCCGGACGTACGAGACCAGTAACGCGCAGCGAGGCGCTTGCCCGTCTACCCCAGGGTTTACGGATGTGCGGGCGCTTCGGCTTCCCGATCGCATCGGTCCATGCACGTCTGAAATCTGGCAATCCGTCGTCTCCATTTGGCCGGAGCATGAGAAATTCCTGCGGGCGAGCTTCGCTAACCGCTCGGATGAAGTCCTCGACACAACTGATTTTATCGCCGCCCTACTGTTGCGAGTATGCCGTTCAATGCCGAGAGATATAGGACTGTTCGCTAAAGATTATCGGTTTCTATGCGAAAATATTGTTTATCCTGAAGAGTTGCATTTTGCTCGAGAGGGTCGGTATCGGCTGAAATCATTCTTGGAGGCCGACCAGGAAGTCTATTCAAATCCGGCAATAATGGGCCCGTATATGAACGGCCTGTTCGTGTCGGACGCGCTGTGGTTCAACCACGCCAGCGCCATGAACGATTTCACGAAAGCGTATTTGCCTCAGACAAAAGTTGGCGGCCGTCATCTTGAGATTGGTCCCGGTCACGGCTTGCTGCTGCATCTTGCGCTCCGTTTCGGCGCATTTCAGAGCTTGTCCGCGTGGGACGTAAGCGAGACTTCGATCGAGCATGTGCAGGGCGTCCTCAAGATGTTGGGGCAGTCAGACCGGGTCGATTTGCAGTTGATGGATCTTTATTCAAACCGCGCATTGGCGGAGCATCGAGGCAAGTTTGATACTGTGGTGCTCAGCGAGGTGCTCGAGCATTTGGAGCATCCCCTCCTGGCGCTGGAAACCATTCGCGAACTGCTCGCTCCGGGAGGAACCGCATGGATCAATGTGCCGGTGAACGGTCCCGCTCCTGACCATCTGTTTCTCTTACGCAATCCGGCCGAGGCGGAAGAGGTCGTACGCTCTGCTGGGTTTGCAATCGCTCGCGCCGCCGCGTTTCCTGTCGCGGGGGCGACGCTCGAACGTGCGATTCGCAAACAACTCCCAATAAGTTGCATTCTCGTCGCGAAGCGGACCGATTGAGTACCGGCGAGGCTCAGCAACCGAGAGCCGGCGGAGGGCAGCCCGTCGCCTCACTCCCGGAAGCGAAACACGCCCGTCCGCTTGATCTCCGAATCCTCGAGTTCGCGCGTCACCGGAACGCGATATTCGATCACGCTCGCGAGCCGGTCGACCGCAAGATAGGCGCGGCGCGGATCGCCGACCAGCACGGTCGCGCCGCGCCGGACGAGCCCGGCGAGCCACTCGGTGACCGCCTCGGCCATGGTCTTCTCGTAGGCGACGTCGCCGGCCAGCACCACGTCCCAGCCTTCGTCCGCACCGATCAGATCCTCGCGCCGAGCGGTCACGGCGACCCGGTTCTCCGCCGCGTTGGCCGCCACTGCGGCGACGGCGAAGGCGTCGATGTCCGAAGCCTCGACCGACGCCGCGCCCGCCAGCGCGGCAGCGAGCGCGACGAGTCCCGAGCCCGAGGCGAAATCGAGCACGCGTCTTCCGCGAACGAGAGTCGGGTTGTCCAGCACGTAGCGGGCGACCGCCTGTCCGCCAGCCCAGGCGAACGCCCAGAACGGCGGCGGCAACGCCCATTTCGCCGAGTTCCTCCTCGGTCTTCTTCCACAGCGGCACGGCCTCGTCGGCGAGCCAGAGCCTCAGTTCGGGAACCAGCGGCGGGGCCAGAAGCCGCGTATTGGCGCGAATGAAATCGCCCGTCGCGGCCTCAGCCCCGGTCATATCTTCCAGCGCAAGGTGGAGATGAGGGTGAACAGGCGGCGTGCGGTCCCCTGGTCGATCGTCACCTTCTCGCCGAGGCGCTGGGCCACCAGATTGGCGCCATCGTTGTGCATCTTGGTGCGCTCGCGGTCGATCGCCTCGATCTGCCGAGGGCTCGCGGTGCGGATCGCCGAATAGTAGGTCTCGCAGACCAGGAAATAGTCCTTGAGCAGCGACCGGAACGGAGTCATCGAGACCACGATCGACAGCGCCTGTTCGCCGTCGGAGGTCCGAATGTCGAAACTGAACTTCGATTCCTCCTGCGAGATCGTCATCGTGTACGGGCCGTCGTCCCGCCCGGGAATGGCGAACGAATTCTCTTCGACGAGATCGAAGATCGCCACCGCCCGCTCGTGGTCGGCGTCGATCGCGCCGCGCGGAATCGTGTCCTCGTCGAGGAAGACCTCGCTCAGTCGATCCCGGCTCTCGTCTTTGCGCACGCTCATCGGCTCGGATTCCGCGGCCAGTCGGATCGCGACCGATCGGGCGTGGGCGTCGAGCGACTCCGCTCGCCCGAGCGCGATCGCCGCGGGGCCGAGCGCCGCGAGCGCCTTGGCGTCGCATTTGAGCAGAGACGTCCGCTTCATGAAATCCAGCACTCCGAGCCCGGACGAATAGCGCGCCGAGCGCGCCGTCGGAAGCACGTGATTGGAGCCGCCGACATAATCGCCGATCGCTTCGGGCGTATACGGGCCGAGAAAGATGGCGCCCGCGTTGACGATCCGCTCCGCGAGCGCCTCGGGATCGCGCGTTATGATCTCCAGATGCTCGGGCGCGAGGCGCTCGACAAGCGGCAGCGCAGTCTCGAGCCCGTGGCACAGGATGATCGCGCCATAGTCGCGCCAGCTCGCGCCGGCAATCTTCTCTCGCGGCAGTTCGGCGAGCTGGCGCTCGACTTCGGCCGCCACCGCGCGCCCGAGCGCCGGATCGTCCGTGATCAGGATGGACTGCGCCGCCGCGTCATGCTCGGCCTGGGCGAGCAGGTCTGCGGCGACATAACGCGGATCGGCGGTTCGATCGGCAAGGATGACCACCTCTGACGGTCCCGCGATCATGTCGATGCCGACCGTTCCGAACACGCGCCGCTTAGCCGCCGCGACATAGGCATTGCCCGGACCGACGATCTTGTCGACCGGCCGGATCGTCTCGGTCCCGTAGGCGAGCGCCGCCACCGCCTGCGCGCCGCCGACGCGGTAGATCTCGTCGACGCCGGCGATGCGCGCGGCGGCCAGCACCAGCGGATTGACGTGGCCCTCCGGCGTCGGCACGACCATCGCCAACCGGCGGCAGCCCGCCACTTTCGCCGGAACCGCGTTCATCACCACCGAGGAGGGATAGCTTGCCGCGCCTCCCGGAACGTAGAGGCCGACGGCGTCGATCGGCCGCCAGCGCCAGCCGAGCTCGACGCCGATGTGATCGGTGAATCGGAGGTCGGCGGGCTTCTGGCGCTTGTGGAAGTCGGTCACCCGGGCGTGGGCGAGTTCGAGCGCCTTCAGCGCCTCGACGTCTGAGGCCGCGACCGCCGCATCGACTTCCTCCCGGCCGATCTCGACGCCCTTGGCTTTGATGTCGACGCGATCGAAACGGAGGGAATAGTCGGCGAGCGCCGCGTCGCCACGCGCGCGCACGTCGCCGATGATCGCCGCGACGGCGTCGTCGACGTCCGCCGCGGTCTCCCGCTTGGCGCCGAGGAGCGCAACGAAGCGCTCTTCGAAGTCGGGCGCCGCCGTGTCGAGTTCAATCGCCATAAGACCTCTCCGTCACGCCTCCGTCAGACCGCCGAAGGGTCCGACAGCGCGTGACCGGGACAGCTCTCGGCCGGCGCGCGAAGCTCCATGTCGCGAAGCTCGACCTCCACGCATTCGACGTCGAGGCGCACCAGCGCGCCGTCAGCGAAGGCGAGCACGATCATGCCTGCCGGCGGGTCGGTCCTCTGGAAGGTGACCGCCAGCAGGTTCAGCGTCGCCGACTTTTCGGCATCGCCAAAGCCGAGGCGCGAGACCTTCAGCACGCGATCGAAGCGCAGCACGCTGGAAACCCGCTCGGCCGGCCCCGTCTTCGCCCCGACCCAGTCATAGCGCATGCCCGCGACGACGAAGCGCCGCTGGCTCGGCAGCCAGACCATGTCGGAGCGCTTGACGCAGGTGTTCTGCGTATGGGCCGAAATGACGTCGAGGCCTTCCCGGTCCAGCGCGATGAGCTTCAGTCTGTTGTCGGCGTCCAGGGTCATCGCTCAGCCCACAATCCGGATGACGTCCGCGCCGCAGGCGCCGAGCTTCTCCTCCAGGCGCTCGAAGCCGCGGTCGAGGTGGTAGACGCGGTTGACGACGGTCTCGCCTTCGGCGGCGAGGCCCGCGATCACCAGCGAAACCGAGGCGCGCAGGTCGGTCGCCATCACCTGCGCGCCGCGCAGCCGCTCGACTCCTTCGACGATCGCCGTCTCGCCGTCCAGCTTGATGCGCGCGCCGAGCCGGGCGAGCTCCTGCACGTGCATGAACCGGTTCTCAAAAATCGTCTCGGTGATCCGGGAGGTCCCCTTCGCGCGCGTCATCAGCGCCATGAATTGCGCCTGGAGGTCGGTCGGGAAGCCGGGGAACGGCGCGGTCTCGACATCGACCGCGTCGATGCCGGCGCCGTTGCGCTTGACCCGCACGCCGCGATTGTCGCTCGTCACCGAAGCGCCCGACTTACGCAGAGTGGCGAGCGCCGTCTCCAGCAAGTCCTCGCCGACGCCCTCGAGCAGGACGTCGCCGCCGGTCATCGCCACCGCCGTCGCATAGGTGCCCGCCTCGATGCGGTCGGGCAGCACTCTGTGGTGCGCCCCATTGAGCCGGGGCGCGCCGACGATCTCGATCGTCGAGCTTCCGGCGCCGCGGATGCGCGCGCCCATCTTGTTGAGGCAATCGGCGACGTCGACGACCTCCGGCTCGCGCGCCGCGTTGGTGATGAGGGTCGCGCCATGCGCCATCGAGGCCGCCATCATCGCGATGTGCGTCCCGCCAACCGTCACCTTGGGAAATGCGATCTCCCCGCCGATCAGCCCTTTCGGCGCCTTGGCGACCGCATAGCCGGCGTCGATCTCGATCGACGCGCCGAGCTTCTCCATCGCCATCAGCAGGAGATCGACCGGCCGGGTGCCGATCGCGCAGCCGCCCGGCAGCGACACGCGCGCCACGCCCATGCGTGCGAGAAGCGGCGCAATCACCCAGAAACTTGCGCGCATGCGCGACACCAGCTCGTATGGCGCGGTCGTGTCGACGATCGTGCGCGCCCTGAGATGCGCGGTCTGGCCCGACGCAGCCTCTTCGCCGACCCGCTTGCCGTCGATCGAATAGTCGACGCCATGATTGCCGAGGATGCGCGCGAGTTGGTTGACGTCGGCGAGGCGCGGCAGGTTCTCCAGCGTTAGGGTCTGGTCGGTGAGCAGGGAGGCGATCATCAGCGGCAGCGCGGCGTTCTTGGCGCCTGAAATCGGAATCACGCCGTTGAGCCGAGCCCCGCCCCGAATTTGAATCCGATCCATTCCCTATCCTTTCCGACCCCAAAGATCTCGGTCAAGCAATCCGGCGCCCGCGCAGGGTCAGCGGATCGTGTCGTCCGCCTCGACCTGGCGATGCCCCTCGGCGACGGCGTCAGCCCCTGCTTCTGCGGCGTCCGACCCTGTCTCGGCCGAGCGCGACCGTTGCTGGGTCTTCCGGCGTTTCAAATTCTGCCGCAGCGAAGCGGCGAGGCGGGCCCGCCGCTGATCCCGGGTCGAGGTCCCGGCGTCGTCCGGGGTCATGAGAGTCCTTCACAAGTGCGCCCGAGCGAATAGGCCCCAGACCGGGGCTTGATAGGGCCAACGCGGCGGGCGGAGCAAGTCCAAAGGAGTAAAAAAGACTGGATTCTCAACGTTCATCCCGCTTTCTCGATCAGGCTCGCTGCGGCCGCGCGCGCCTCGCGGGTGATCTGGGCGCCGGCCAGCATGCGCGCAATCTCCTCGCGCCGTTCGCCGGCGGGCAGACGCGCCACGCTGGTGACCACCCGTTCGCCCTCGCCCACCTCGCTC
Source organism: uncultured Alphaproteobacteria bacterium (assembly GCA_963724785.1). Taxonomy (GTDB): domain Bacteria; phylum Pseudomonadota; class Alphaproteobacteria; order Rhizobiales; family Beijerinckiaceae; genus Roseiarcus. Next base: position 164,125 of record CAVRWC010000004.1, read on the forward strand.
TTGACGATGCGGTAATGGCTTTGGGCGCGCGCGGCGACCTGGGGCGCATGAGTTACCGCGAGCACCTGCGCGCGGGCGGCCAGGCGCGCGAGCCTCTGGCCCATCGCGTCGGCGACCGCGCCGCCGACGCCGGCGTCGATCTCGTCGAACACCAGGGTCGGCGCGGTGCCGCGCTCGGCGAGGCAGACCTTGATCGCCAGCAGGAACCGGGAGAGTTCGCCGCCCGAAGCGACCTTCATCAGCGGGCCGGGACGCGAGCCGGGGTTGGTGCGGACGAGGAACTCCGCACGATCGTAGCCGCTCGGCGAGGCGAGGGTTTCGTCGGTTTTCAGATCCACCCTGAATTCGGCGCGGTCGAGCTTGAGCGGCGGCAATTCGGCGGTGACCGCCCTCTCGAGGTCGCGGGCGCTCGACACCCGGTCGGCGCTGAGCGCGCGGGCGCTCAGCGTGATAGGCCTCGCGCATCCGGGCGCGGGCGCTCTCGAGGCGAGCGACCTCGTCGCGCCCGGCCTCGAGGGCGGCGAGATCGTCGGCGTATTTCTGCGCCAGCGCCGGCAGGCTTTCAATCGGCGCGCCATACTTGCGGCTCATCGCCCGCAGGGCGAACAGCCGCTCCTCGCAGCGCTCGAGTTCGGCCGGATCGAAGGCGCAAGCGTCGAGCGCGTTCTCGACCGCCTGGGTCGCGCCTTCCAGCGCCTCGATCGCCTCGTCGAGCGCCTTGACGCTCGGCTCGATCAACTCCGGCGCCTGCGACATCCGCCGCTGCAATCGCCGAGACACCGAGAGAAGCATTGGCAGGATCGCCGAGTTGCCGGTGAGGTGATCGCGCGCCTCGCGAATGTCGGCGGCGACCTTCTCGCCCTGCATCATCGCCTGGCGGCGGACGGCGAGTTCATCTTCCTCGCCCGAGCGGACGGCGAGCTTGGTCAACTCGTCATGGGCGTGGCGGGCAAAGTCGGCCTCGGCCTCGGCGGCGGCGACACGCGCCCGTTCTGCCTCGAGGGCCCGCTCGGCTTCGCGCATCGCCGCGTAGGCGTCCTGTGTCGCCCTGACCTCGGCCTCCAGGCCGCCGTAGGAGTCGACCAGGGCGCGGTGCGTCGCCGAATCGGTCAGCGCCCGCTCATCGTGCTGGCCGTGGATCTCGACCAGCGAGGCGGCGAGCGCGCGCAAGGCCTGCACGCTCACGCTTTGATCGTTGACATAGGCGCGGGTGCGGCCGTCGGCGAGTTGCACCCGGCGGAGGATCAGTTCGTCGCCGATCTCGATGTCCTGCCCTTCGAGCAGCGCATGGGCGGCGTGTCCGGGCGGGAGTTCGAACACCGCCGTCACCTGCCCCTGGGGCTGATCGTGGCGGACGAGGCCGCCGTCGCCCCGTGCGCCGAGCGCCAGCGACAGCGCATCGAGCAGGATGGATTTGCCCGCGCCGGTCTCTCCGGTGAGAATCGTCAGCCCGGCCGAAAATTCGAGATCCAGCTGATCGATCAGAACCACGTCGCGGATGGAGAGGCGCGCGAGCATGGGCGTGAGGCTCCGGTCAGGATGGAACGACCGTGTGGTAGATCTTGGACATCCAGGATTCCGAATTTTCCTGCGGCGACAGGCCTTTGCTCTGCAGAAGATTGTAGGCGTACTTGTACCAGTCGCTATCGGGGAAGTTATGGCCGAGAACCGCCGCCGCCGTCTCGGCCTCGTCGGAGATGCCAAGGCCCATATAGGCCTCGACCAGCCGATACAGCGCCTCGGGCGCATGACGCGTTGTCTGATAATATTGGAGAACGTTGCGGAACCGGTTGATCGCCGCCGTGTAATTGTGCCGGTTGAGATAGAAGCGGCCGATCGACATCTCCTTGCCGGCGAGCTGGTCTTGGCATACCGTGATCTTGAACTTCGAGTCCTCGATATATTCGGACTTGGGGTACTTCTTCAAGATATCCTGGAACGACGAGAGGGCTTTGGACGCGGAGTCCTGGTCGCGCGCAATGTCGGGAATTTGCGCGTAATACGAATTCGCCTGCAAATAGGCGACATAAGCCGCATCGGGCGAGTTCGGAAAGTCTCTCAGGTATTTCTCGGCCGCCGTCTCGGCGTCGGTGTAGCTGGCCGCCTGGTAATTGGCGTAGACGGTCATCAACTGGCCTTTGCGCGCCCAGTCGGATTCGGGGTACTGTTTGCCAAGCTCGGTGAACTTCTTCGCCGCCTCCTGCGGCGCGCCGTTCGCCAGCTTCTCGAGACCCTGATCGTAGGTCTTGCTCGCCGGCGTGTCGGGCTTGACCTCCATCTTGTATTTTTCCGCCCCGAACGGATTGAACTGATCGAACATCGAGCAGCCGGAGGCGCTGAGCGCGAGGGCAAGCAGCGCCGCAGCGGCCGCTATACGTCGCCACGGCCGCCCGCCGACGATCGAGGAAGTGACGCCAAGTTCGATTTTGACCATACGTGCGGACTCGATTGCAGCTAGGATGGTTTTCGGCCGGAATGCCCCCCGTCCGACGCCTGGCGGCGCAACGGCTGTTTATCCCAGTCCCGACGCGCGCGCCACTTTCCTGCGGCCGACGCGTGATTCGTCCAATGGCTGTAAAATGTGGCGGCGCGGCGCCCCAGCGCGCGGGCGGCAAGAAAAGCGGCTGAGAAAATTACTCCGCCGCTGCGAAGGCGGCGGCGGGAACATGCGCTCCCACGCCGAAGCCCTTTAGGAGCGGCTTGGCGACCGCCGCCTCCACGTAAGCGTAGGCCGAACGTTGGGCGAACAGAGCCTCTAGCGCCAGCGCGTTCAGCTTGTGGCCGGGGCGATAGGTCCGGTAGACGCCGACGATCTGGGCGCCGGCCAGCGAAAGATCGCCGACGGCGTCGAGCGCCTTGTGCCGCACGAACTCGTCGGCGTAGCGCAGGCCTTCAGGATTGAGGATTTCGTCGTCGTCGATGGCGACCGAGTTCTCCAGCGACGAGCCGAGCGCGTAGCCCGCCTGCCACAGCTTCTTGACGTCGCTGACGAATCCAAAAGTGCGGGCGCGAGCGATTTCTCGCCGGAACGCGCCCGGGTCGAGTGTGAGGTCGAGGCGCTGTCGGCCGATCGCCGCCGAAGCGAAGTCGATCTCGACATCGAGCCGGAAGCCGCGCTCGGCGGGCAGGAACTCGGCGTAGCCGCCGTCACGCTCGACGCGCACGGGCTTGAGAATCTTGAGCGAGCGCCGGCCGCGGGCCTGCTGAACGAGGCCGACCTGATCGATCGCGGCGACGAATTCGGCAGCCGAGCCGTCCATGATCGGCGTCTCGGGGCCATCGATTTCGACCAGCACGTTGTCGACCTGAAGTCCCGAGAGCGCGGCCAGCAGATGCTCGACCGTGCCGACGCTGGCCCCGGAATCGTCGCCAAGAATCGTGCAAAGCGCGGTGTGGGTAACGTTCGACCGACGCGCCTTGAGATGCCGCTCGCGTCCGCCCGGCAGACCGGTGCGAAGGAACGTGACGCCCGAATCAGGCTCGGCGGGATGAAGGGTGAGATGGGCGGGCGCCGCCGAATGAACGCCAACACCGCCGATCGACACGCGGCGGCGAAGGGTCGTCTGGTAACCTGCCTTCATCTTCGATCGCCTCCGGGCTTTCGCCCGGCCCCGGTTGCGGGCGTTTCGCGCACGGCGGCCTTTACGAGGCCGGCGGCGTAATGCCCTTTGCGGTTGCAGTCGCTCGTTGTGGCGAGACGGACCCTTTTGCTGCGGGGCAAAATAAAGGGCGACCCGTGACGGAGACAAATCACCTTTGGTGAACAAAAATTACAGATCGGCTATCATCGTTTAGCTATATGATTTTAATGCGTTAGCTTAAAAAGTTAAAGCTTCGTTAAGCAAGAATGTGACCGGCCGCGGCTCATCGCCGCGGCCGGTGTTGGCGGGTTTGCGCCGCGAATCAGTTCTGTTGCCGCCGTAGAAACGCCGGGATGTCGAGGTGGTCGTCTTCGGTGACAGGAGGACGGTGAGCCGGGCGGCCATGCGGGTCGAGCCCGCCTGTCGGGGCGGCTGGCGCCCGGGCCGGCAACGGGCGGGGCTGGGCGCGGTTGAAGTCCGGCTGGGCGACCGGAGTCGTGTAGGCCCGCGGCTGTGCGGCTGGCGGTGCAGCCGGGGCGGCGGCCGCCCTTGGGGCCGGCTCCTCGTCGTGGCGGGTGATGCCGAACGCGGCCAGCTTCTCGAGCAGCGACTTGCGGCGCGCCTCCGGCGCGATCTGGGCGGCCGCGGCGTCACGGGCGCGGAGCTGGTTCTGGGCCACCTGCGGCAGGTCCTCGATCTGCGGCATGCGCGGCATGCGAACGGGCGGCTGCTCGGGCGCGGGCGGGATGAAGTCGTAGGCTTCCTCCTCCTGCATCGCGCGCGAGGCTTCGATCGGCTCGGGGAACGGAACCGCAACCGGGGCGACCGCCTGGATCTCGACGTCGTTGACCACGGCGGCGACCGGGCCCAGTTCGACGTGAGGCGCGCCGCGCATCGGGGCGGCGGAGCGTGAGCGCGGCGGCGGCTCGGGTCGCGACAGGACGTTGACCGGCTCGATCTGGTCGATCGCCACCTGGTCGATGCCGGTGGCGACCACCGAAACCCGGACAACTCCGTCGAGGGCGGAATCGAAGGTCGCGCCGAGGATGATGTTGGCCTCCTCGTCGACCTCCTGGCGGATGCGGCTCGCGGCTTCGTCAACCTCGTAGAGGGTGAGGTCATTGCCGCCGGTGATCGAGATCAGGAGCCCGCGCGCGCCCCGCATCGAGGTTTCGTCGAGCAGCGGATTGGCGATCGCCGCCTCGGCCGCGAGCACGGCGCGCTTCTCGCCGGTCGCCTCGCCCGTGCCCATCATCGCCTTGCCCATTTCGCTCATGATCGAGCGGACGTCGGCGAAGTCGAGATTGATCAGCCCTTCCTTGACCATAAGGTCGGTTATGCAGGCGACGCCCGAATAGAGCACCTGGTCGGCCATGGAGAAGGCGTCGGCGAAGGTCGTCTTCTCGTTGGCGACGCGGAAGAGGTTCTGATTGGGGATGATGATCAGGGTGTCGACCGCCTTCTGCAGATCGGAGATCCCGGTCTCGGCGACCTTCATCCGGCGGCCGCCCTCGAAATGGAACGGCTTGGTGACGACGCCGACGGTGAGGATGCCCATCTCGCGCGCGGCGCGGGCGATCACGGGCGCAGCGCCCGTTCCGGTGCCGCCGCCCATGCCGGCCGTGACGAACACCATGTGCGCGCCGGCGAGATGGTCGCGGATCTCCTCGAGCGCCTCTTCGGCGGCCGCCTTGCCAACCTCGGGCTTGGAGCCGGCGCCCAGGCCTTCGGTGACCTGCAGGCCCATCTGGATGATGCGTTCCGCGCGCGAGGATGTGAGCGCCTGCGCGTCGGTGTTGGCGACGACGAAGTCGACCCCGGAAAGCCCGGAGACGATCATGTTGTTGACCGCGTTGCCGCCGGCGCCGCCCACGCCGCACACCATGATGCGCGGCTTCAATTCCCTCAGTTCGGGCGCCTTCAGATTGATAGACATGGGGTACCTCATCCCGTTGGGCGCCTGCGGACGCCGGTGTGACTGACGTTTTGCGCGCTTTCCGGATCCCCGCCGGCGGGACCCGAACCTGTTAGAAGCTTTCCTTGAGCCAGCGCCCAACGCGGGTCGCGTATCCTTCCCCCTCGTAGGCCTGCCGCGAGGCGTGGCGAGAGGGTTCGAAGTATTCGAGGCCGGCCATCTGCGGGTAGATCATCAGGCCGACCGCCGCCGCGAACGACGGGCTCTTGCCCGATTCCGGCAGGCCCTCGATCCCGAGCGGCCGCCCGATCCGGGCCTGGCTCGAGATGACCGAGCGCACCAGCTCCGGCAGGCCCGTCAGCTGACAGGCGCCGCCGGTCATCACCAGCCGGCGGCCGACATGCGCGGCGTGGCCGGAGGCGCGCAGCCGATCGCGCACGAGCTCCAGGATCTCCTCGACCCGCGGACGGATGATCCGGATCAGATCGGACTTGGGCAAATGGGCCGGATGATCCATGTCGTCGCCCAGCCGGTGGACGGCGATCAATTCGCGGTCGTCAGACGCCGAGGCGATGCAGGCGCCGTAAAGCGTCTTCAGCCGCTCCGCGTCCGTCATCGACACGTTGAGGCCGCGGGCGATGTCGCGGGTGACGTGGATGCCGCCGACGGCGACCGCGTCGACATGGACGAGCCGCCCGCCGGAAAACACCCCGACCGTGGTTGTGCCGCCGCCGAAATCGATCACCGCCGAGCCGAGCTCGGCCTCGTCGTCCACCAGCGTCGAGAGACCCGCGGCATAGGGCGTTGCGACCATCGCCTCGACCTTGAGGTGGCAGCGCTCGACCACCAGCATCAGATTGCGCGCCGCCGCCAACTCGCATGAGGCGACATGCAGGTCGACGCCGAGATCCTCGCCGATCATGCCCCTCGGATCGAGCACGTCGCGCGTCACGTCGAGCGAGAAGGCGGTGGGCAGCCCGTGCAGCACCGTGCGTCCCGGATGCGTGCTCGCCGCCGACGCGGCCTCCAGCACCCGGTGGATGTCGTGCTCCGACACCGTCTTGCCGCGCAGCGCGACCTTGGCGTTGAACCGCTGCGAGGCGAGCAGGCCGCCCGACATATTGACGATCACGCCGCCGACCTCGACCCCGGCCATCCGCTCGGCCGCGTCGACGGCGAGCCGCGTCGCTTGCTCGGCCGCCTGCAGGTCGACGATCGCGCCGCCCTTGACCCCGTTCGATCGCTGATGGCCGATGCCGAGGATTTTGCAGCGGTGCGTTCGCCCCCGCAGCGCGGTCGACGGCTCCATCGGCGCAAGCCGCGCGATCAGGCAGACGATTTTCGAGGCGCCGACGTCGAGAACCGACAGGATCGCCTGCCTGCGGGCGGGAATCTGGCGCATGCGCGGGGGGAGCGGCCGGAAGGTCATGGCGGCGCGTCTTTTTTCTTTGGCGCGTGCGCGTCGGTCCAGGCCGCCGCCGAATCCTGCGTCAGCCGGACGAAGACACGGTCCGGGGCGCGGAAGTCGAGCGCGAGCACGTCGCGGTCCAGGATGCGCTGCTCGCGCTGGAGCTTGAGCAGCGTGGCGATGGCGCCTTGGGGATCGGTCTCGGGCAGCTTGACGTCGATTCCGGACTTGAGCCGGAGATTCCAGCGGCGCTCGCCAATCAGCACCCCGGCCTCGACCCGCGGCCGCAGTTCCTCCATCGCGTCGAGGAGCGCTGCGAACTCGCGCGCCCGGGCGTTCGCCCCGTCGCCGACCACGAACGGCAGGCCAGCATAGCGGCTGTCGCGCACCTCGTCGATCGGCGCGCCGTCGGCCGCGATGGCCTTGAGCTCGCCGTCCTTCTGCCACACCGCATAAGGCGTCCGCTCGACGAGGTCGATGACGATCTGGTTGGGATAAAGCTTGCGCACGCTCGCTCGGCTGACCAGCGGATCGGCCTCGAGGCGGGCGCGCGCCGTGGCCACGTCAAAGAACGGCAGCGAATCCCTGGCGCTGACGCCGGCGATCGCCAGAATGCGCGGCTCGCTCATATGCGTCGCGCCGGAAACGGTGACGATGTCGACGCCGAAGCCGAGCGCCCGGGCGGCGACGTCCTCGACGCTGCCGTGCTCGGCGACAAACTCCTGGAACTGTCCGCCGCGAATCGCGCCGAAGCCCGCCGCGCCGGCGAGCACCATCAGCGTCAGCGCGATCTCGACCCCTAGCGGAGGGGGCCGGTCGAGCGGCAGACGGAGGCGGAGCGCGCCGCGCGCCGCGCGCTCGCCGCGCAACAGCACCTTGTGCGGCGCTTTGTTGGCGAGGGCCGGCGCCGAGGCGCCGTTGGCTCCGAAGGCGAGCCTCAGCGATCGCACGAGGCGTCCTCCACCATCCATGCGACCAGTTCGGCAAACGACATCCCCGCGTGGGCCGCCATATCCGGCACCAGCGAAGTTTCCGTCATGCCCGGCTGGGTGTTGACCTCGAGACACACGAGTTCGCCCTCATCGCCATTCGTCTCATCGTACCGGAAGTCGGCGCGGCTGACGCCGCGACACCCCAGCGCCCGATGCGCTCTGAGGGTCAACTCTTGGACCTTATGGTAAATATTCGGTTTAAGTTTTGCCGGAAGAATATGCCGGGATCCGCCTTTCGCGTACTTTGCGTCATATCCGTAGAACGCTTCGGAAACCGGCACGATCTCGATGATGTCGAACACGCGGTCGCCCATGGCCGCGCAGGTGAGTTCCTGGCCGGCGACGAATTTTTCTGCGAGCAGCGCGTCTCCATAGGGCCAGTCGTCGCGCCCGACTTCCTGCGGCGGGTGGGCGCGATCCTCCTTGACGATCACGACGCCGAAGGACGAGCCTTCGCTCACCGGCTTGAGTACGTAGGGCGGCTCGAGCGCGTGACGGAGGGCGGCCTCGCGGCGATCGATCACGACGCCGTGCGCGACCGGAACGCCGGCCGCGGCGAGCACCGTCTTGGCGAGGTCCTTCTGCATCGCCAGCGCCGAGGCGAGCACGCCGGAATGGGTGTAGGGGATGCGCAGGATCTCGAGCACGCCCTGGATCGTCCCGTCCTCGCCGCCGAGCCCATGCAGGGCGTTGAAGGCGACGTCGGGCTTGAGGCGCGCGAGCGTGTCGGCGATTGATCTGTCGACGTCGATGCGGGTGACGCGATAGCCCGAAGCCTCGAGCGCGTCGGCGCATTGGCGGCCGGAATTCAGCGACACCGGACGCTCAGCCGACCAGCCGCCCATCAGGACCGCAACGTGTTTCATTGGACCGCGACGTGTTTCATTGCGCGACAATTCCCTAACGATCCGCCAAACGGCACAGTTAAGGCAGACTTAAGGCCGCGCGCTTAACGGCGCGTTAACCTCGGGGCTCGGGCGTAGAGAATCGCCGGGAAAACCGGGGGCGAACCGTCAGGCGCGCCGCTCATCCGGACGCCACCGGGCGTCCGCCCGGCCGCCCGATACGCTTGATCTCCCATTCGAGCGTCACGCCGCTCGTCTCCAGCACCCGCTGCCTGACCTCCTCGCCGAGCGCTTCGAGATCGGCCGCGGTCGCATGGCCCCGATTGATCAGGAAATTGCAGTGCATGACTGAAACCTCCGCGTCGCCGAGGACGAGCCCCCGGCAGCCCGCCCGGTCGATCAGCTCCCAGGCCTTGGCGCCCGGCGGGTTCTTGAACGTCGAGCCGCCGGTCTTCTCTCTTATCGGTTGCGAGGCTTCCCGCGCGCGGGTGATTCGCTCCATCTCGGCAAGGACCGCGTCCGGGTCGCCCGGGCGGCCTTGGAGCGCGGCGCGGGTGAAGATCACATCGTCGGGCGCCGAACTGTGTCGATAGGAAAAGCCCATGTCGACGTTGGAAAAGACGCACGCCTTCCCGCGGCGGTCGACTCCTCGCGCCTCGATGAGCACATCCTTGATTTCGCCGCCATGCGCGCCGGCGTTCATCTTGAGGGCGCCGCCGATCGAGCCGGGAACGCCGCGCAGGAAAGCGAGGCCGTCGACGCCCGCCGTCGCCGCCGCCTTGGCGACGAACGGGTCCGGAGCGGCGGCGCCGGCGACCACCCGCAAATCCTCCGTGACGTCGATCGCGTTGAACCGCCTGCCCCCGAGGCGGATGACGGCGCCCTCGACGCCGCCGTCGCGGACGATCAGGTTCGAGCCGAGGCCGATGACGGTGACAGGAACGGTCGCGGGCAACCGGCTCAGGAAAACCGCGAGGTCGTCCTCGTCGGCCGGCGAGAAGAGCGCTTCCGCGGCGCCGCCGACGCGGAACCACGTGTAGGGCGCAAGCGATTGAGCGTAGGAGACGCGCCCGGCGACGGCCTCGGCGGCGAAGCCGATCGCCTCGGCGAAGCTCATCGAGACTGCGCCTCGAGCCATTCCGACAGGAGCGCCCGACCCGCGGCGGCGGTCGCCGGGCCGAATCGCAAAGCGTCGGCGCGAAGGGCGCGCGGATCGATGCCGGCCTTGGCGAGTTCGACCGTGTGGCCAACGAGCCACGCTTCGATCCGCCGGGGGTCCGCCTCGACGTGGAACTGCAAGCCGAGCGCTCGCGGCCCGGCGCGGAACGCCTGGATCGGACACAACTTGGTCGAGGCGAGCTGCTCCGCGCCCGGCGGAAGGCCGCAATTGTCGCCGTGCCAGTGCAGCACGGGCAGGCCTTCGAGGCGCGCGAGCGGCGAAGCGCGGCCGGCGTCCGTCAGTTCGACCGGCGCATAGCCGATCTCCTTGACCGGGCCGGGAGCGACGCGCGCGCCGAGCGCCGCCGCCATGAGTTGCGCCCCCAGACACACGCCGAGGATGGGCCTTTGCTGATCGAGACGGCGGCGGATCGTCTCGATCTCTGCGACAAGAAACGGGTAGGCGTCTGTTTCATAGACGCCGATCGGGCCTCCGAGGACGACCAGGAGATCCGCGGAAAGCAGCGCCGGATCGGTCAGATCGTCTATGCCCGCCTCGACATAGCCGAGCGCGTAGCCGACCTCGGCAAGGGCGTCGCGCCAGACGCCGACGTCCTCGAACGCGACATGACGGATCGCAACGGCGGTCCTCGACATCAACCTCTCCCGCCCAGCGTCCCGAGTTCGCCCGGCAGCGCATAGGCCCATTGGGTGACCGTGCCGGCGCCGAGGAAGACGACGATGTCGCCGGGCGTGGCGAGCTCCCGCACCAGCGGGGCGATCGCCCCGGGCGAAGGCAGCGCAAGCGCGTGACGGTGGCCGTGCGCGGCGATGGCGGCGGCCAGATGAGCCTTGTCGGCTCCCTCGATCGGCGCTTCGCCGGCCGGATAGACGTCGGCGACGAGGACGCTGTCGGCGTCGTTGAAGCAGGTGGCGAAGGCGTCGAACAGCGAGGCGAGGCGCGAGAAGCGATGCGGCTGCACGATCGCGATCACCTTGCCGGACGTTGCGCTGCGCGCCGCCTTCAGCACAGCCGCGATCTCGACCGGGTGGTGGCCGTAATCGTCGTACACGGCGACGCCGTTCCATGTCCCGGTGAGGGTGAAGCGCCGCTTGACCCCGCCGAAGGCTCCGATCCCCTTGCGGATGACCTCGACCGACGCGCCGAGCTCTATGCGCAACCGCAATTGCCGCGGTGGCGTTGAGGGCGTTGTGACGCCCGGGCATCGGCAGCGCCAGATTGTCGATATAGGTCGCACGGCCGGTCGCCCGCTCGCAAATCAGCACAGCGAAGCGGGTGACGCCGCCGTTCATCTCGACGTCGAGCAGGCGGACGTCGGCCTGCGGGTTCTCGCCGTAGGTGAAGACGCGCCGGTCCTCGATCCGCCCGACCAACTCCTGCACCGTCGGATGGTCGAGGCACATCACGGCGAAGCCGTAGAACGGCAGGTTTTCGATCAGCGCCAGAAAGGCCTCCTTGATCGCGTCGAAGGTCTTGAAATGGTCGAGGTGCTCGGGGTCGATGTTGGTGACGATCGCCACGTCCGCCGGCAGCTTGAGGAAGGTGCCGTCGCTCTCGTCGGCCTCGACCACCATCCAGTCGCCGCCGCCGAGGCGGGCGTTGGCGCCGTAGGCGTTGATGATGCCGCCGTTGATCACGGTCGGGTCGAGCCCGGCCGCCTCGAGCAGCGTCGCCACCAGCGCGGTGGTGGTGGTCTTGCCGTGGGTGCCGGCGACCGCGACGCAGCTTTTGAGGCGCATCAGCTCGGCCAGCATCTCGGCGCGCCGGACGACCGGAATGCGTTTCGCGCGCGGCCGAGACGAGCTCGGGGTTGTCGCGCTTGATCGCGGTCGACACGACCACGACCGCGGCGTCGCCGAGATTGGCCGCATCGTGGCCGACGAAAACCTTCGCGCCGTGTTCGCGCAGGCGCTTGACGTTGGCGTTGTCGCTGGCGTCCGAGCCCTGGACGGCATGGCCGAGATTGATCAGCACCTCGGCGATGCCCGACATACCGATGCCGCCGATGCCGACAAAATGGATGGGGCCGATCTCGTTCGGCAGTTTCATAGGTTCCACGCCTCCAGCCCGGGGCGGCGGACCGGCCCCGATTCCTGGGGCGCAGGGAATAGGCCAAGTCGCGCGATTTGGGAAATGCGCGAGGGCCGGCAGTGCAGGAAGCCCCAGCCGAGGCTCGACGCCTGCGGCCAGCGGGGCGATCGTATCGCCTTTCGTCCGAAACCACCACAATGAGCGCGTTCTTTCTCAGTTCTGGCTACGGGAGGAATGCGCAAGAAGGGTTGCGATGTGCTCCCCCGAGCAGACGAAGGTCCGCACTCCGGCCGCGACGTTCACGGACGTGGTCGGCAGCATCGGCTAAACAGTGATTCGCCACGTTCAGTCCGGGGCGATAAATTTCGGCGTGTGTTCGTTTTTAGCCCTGCGATCCAAATCGGAACTCGCGACCGAGCGTCTCGCGTTACCCCGCCATTTCGGCGGCCCGCGCCCGCGCCGCCGCGGCTGCGCGCGCCATCAGCGTCTCGAGTCCGCCATCCCCCTGCAGCACGGCGAGTGCCGCCGCCGTGGTGCCGCCTGGCGAGGTGACGTTGCGGCGCAGCACCGAAGGCGGCGTCGCCGGTTCGCGCCGCATCAATTCGCCGGCGCCCTCGACCGTGCCGCGCGCGAAGCTCATCGCGAGTTCCGTCGGCAGTCCGAGCGTCTCGGCCGCGGCGGCGAGCGCTTCTGTGAGCGCGAACACATAGGCCGGGCCGCCGCCCGAGATCGCCGTCACGGCGTCGATCGCGGCTTCGTCGTCGAGCCAGTGAAAGGCGCCGACGGCCCCCAGAAGGCGCTCGGTCCAGCGCCGCTGCTCTGGCGTGACCTCGGGGCTCGCGAAGGCCGCGGTGACGCCCCGGCCGATCGCAGCCGGCGTGTTCGGCATCGCGCGGACCACCGCGCGCGCCCGCGGCAGGCGCGCCTTCAGATTGGCGATCGTCTTGCCGGCGAGGATCGACAGGATCAGCGTCCGCTCGCCGGCGAGCGCGGCGATCTGCGGCGCGACGGCGTCGAGCGCCTGCGGCTTGACCGCGAGCGCGAGGACGTCAGGCGGCGCCGCGGCGGCGGGGTTGACGGCGACGCCGCGAGCCGCCGCGAGCCGCGTCAGATCGTCTGACGGATGGGGCTCGAGGATTGTCAGGGATGAGGGCGAAAATCCGCCCTCGAGCCATCCCGCCGCCATGGCGCCGCCCATCTTGCCCGCCCCGACCAGAATGAGGCGCTCCGGCCATTCTTTCGTCATCATCGCCTCTTTTCGCCGACGGAACTTTTTCGCGCCCCGCAGGTTATCCGCGTAGTCGCGGGTGCGACGGGCGACAAGAGCGTTTATGCGGCTTGCCCTGGCGCCAGCGAGGCGGGGACCCGCCGGAGCTACGAATTCAAATGGGGCGAAAAAATGCGCGAACCGGGCGACAGAATGCACGAAAGTGTGTTGATTTCGCCCTAGCCAAGGCGGATGGTTTTGGTTATGGCCCATTTTGGCGTTGAAGCGCGGTAACGTTCGTTAGACCGTTAATTTCGGTAAGCGAAGCGTTAATCGTTTGAGACGAGGGGGTTGGCATGAGGACGAATTGTGGATTTCTTGGGGTGGCGCTGCTTTTCGCCGTCCTGATGAGCGGCTGCCAGTCGATCGTCCAATCGGGTCTGCCCGACCCAACGCTCACCGCGCGGGACAAGGAGATGATGGCGCTCGCCGAGCCCGACGAATACCGTATTCCCACCCACCGAAATAAAATCACGTATCAGACAGACGAGAAACCGGGCACGATCGTCGTCGATACGGGCAACAACTACCTTTATTACGTGCTGCCGCATGGCGAGGCGATCCAATACCGGATCGCGAGCGGGGCCGAATATATGGGATGGACCGGCCGCGCCTCGGTTGGCGCGATGAAGGAATGGCCGACCTGGATGCCGACCGCCTCGATCATGGAGCGCTGGCCGCAGTTCCAGGTCTATAAGCAGCACGGACCGCTCGAGGGGCGCTGGGACAATCCGCTCGGCGCCCGCGCCCTCTATCTCTACCAGGGCGACAAAGACACGCTCATTCGGATTCACGGGACCAACGAGCCCTCCGAGATCGGCGGCCACGTATCCTCCGGCTGCATCCGCATGCGCGACATGGACGTGATCGACCTCTACAGCCGGGTCCACGTCGGGACGCCGGTGATGGTGTTGCAGTAGGCGACTGCCGCGCACCTGCAGGCGGGCCCGTGGGTGCGAAAGCTATTGGCGCTTACCGGAACGGCGGCTCGTCGAAGCTCCTGAGCTTGCGCGAGTGCAGGGTTTCGTCGATGCTCTGCAACAGCCCGATCGCGGCGATGCCGATCTGCAGGTGTTCGGCGATCGCCCGCTCGTAAAAGGCGTTGGCGGCGCCCGGCAGCTTGATCTCGCCGTGCAGCGGCTTGTCGGAGACGCAGAGCAGCGTGCCGTAGGGCACTCGCATCCGAAAACCCTGCGTCGCGATGGTCGCCGATTCCATGTCGACCGCGATGGCGCGCGAGATGTTGATGATCTGCCGCTCCTTCGACCAGCGCAGCTCCCAGTTGCGGTCGTCGTTGGTCACTACCGTGCCGGTGCGCAGGCGCCGCTTCAGCGCCTCGCCCTTCTCGCTGGTCACCTGAGCCACCGCCTGCTGCAGCGCGACCTGCACCTCGGCGATCGCCGGGATCGGCGTCATCAGCGGCACGGCGTCGTCGAGGATGTGGTCGCGCCGGAGATAGGCGTGCGCCAGCACGTAATCGCCGATCAGTTGCGACTGCCTCAAGCCCGCGCAATGGCCGACCATCAGCCAGCAATGCGGACGCAGCACCGCGAGGTGGTCGGTGATGTTCTTCGCGTTCGCCGGCCCGACGCCGATGTTGACCAGGGTCACGCCCCGCCCGTCGCTGCGCACCAGGTGATAGGCCGGCATCTGGAAACGGTGCCAGGCGACGCCCATCGCCTTGAGCTCCGCCTCCTCGGGCGAAAGCGACCGGTCGATCGTCACGTTGCCGGGCAGCACCACCTTCTCGACCGTCGGGTCCGCATGGAGCTGCTTCAGGCCCCACTGCACGAACTGGTCGACGTAACGGTGATAATTGGTAAGCAGCACCCAGGGCTGCACCGCCCGCCAGTCGGAGCCGGTGTAGTGCACCAGCCGCCGGAGCGAATAATCGACCCGCGGCGCGTCGAACAGCGCCAGCGGCCGCTCGTGATCGTGGACGAACTCGCCGTCGGCGGTCTCGTCGCCAATGGTCGCCAGCGACGGAATGGGAAAGTAGCGGGCGAGTTCCGCCGCATCGGCGCCGCCGCGCGTCAACTCGTCGCCGCTCTCGATCACGTAGGGGTAGGGGATCTCCTGATCGCCGACCCCGACCTCGATATGGGCGCCGTATTCGGAGACGAGCGGTTCGAGCTGTTCGAGCAGGTAGGCGCGGAAGTCGGCCGGCTGCGTCACCGTGACCGCGTAGACGCCGGGCTCGCTGAACTTGGCGTAGGCGCGCGGCGTGGAAGGCGGCGGGACGCTCGGCTCGTAGATCAGGCGCAGCTCGGGATAGCGGAACAGCGCCCGCGTCGCCGCGGAGGGCGGCTCGCCGGTCTTGAGGAACCGCTCGACGGCGGACCGAAGCGCCTGCGTGGCTTCGTCGTAAAGCCGCGCGAGCCGGTCGACGGCCTCTGCAGGCGTCGCCACCCGCTCGAACGGGCCCTTGGCGGTCTCATCCGACGGGATCGTGGCCATGGCGCCCTTCCTGTTCGCTTGCGTCTCAGCCGCGGGCGGCGATGCAGGCGATCTCGACCGTGTAGGCCGGCGCGGCGAGCTTCGCCTCGACGGTCGCGCGCGCCGGCGCATGACCGGCTGGGACCCAGGCGTCCCAGACGGCGTTCATCTCGGGAAAGGTCGCGATGTCGGCGAGATAGATGGTCGCCGACAGGATCTTCGTCTTGTCGGAGCCCGCCTCGGCGAGCAGGCGGTCGACCGCGGCGAGGATTTCCCTCGTCTGTTCGCCGACGCTTCCGCCCTTGGCCTGATCGGCGACCTGGCCGGCGAGATAGACGGTGTCGCCGTGGACCACCGCCTGCGACATGCGCGGTCCGGCGTGCAGTCTTTGAATGCTCATTGAATTCGGTCCTTTGAAGGCGAGTTAAGCGGGCTCGACGCCCGGAACGGCGCCGAGGAAGTCGCGCTTGCCGATCTCGACCCCGGCGGCGCGCAGGATGTCGTAGGCGGTCGTCAGGTGGAAATAGAAGTTCGGCAGAACCCAGTGCACGAGGTAGTTTCCGCCCTGCATCCTGAACTTGACGCTGGGGCCGGCCGGGAAACACGACCTCGCGGTCGCCGGCGGCGTCGATCGCCTTCGCGTCGAGCGTCTTGAGAAAGTCGAGCGTCCGGCCGACGCGGTCGCGCAGCTCCGCGAACGTCGCCTCCTTGTCCTCGAACGCCGGCGCCGGAGCCCCGGCGAGACGCGACGACCCGTTCTTGGCGCTGTCGCACAGGGACTGGACCTGCCGGACGAACGGAAACATGTCCGGGGCGAGCCGCATGCCGAGGTAGTTGGTCGGATCGAACTTGCGCGCCTTCGCGTGCGCTTCGGCCTTGTCGAGAAGGACGAGGAGGGCGGTCAGCGAACGCTCGAAGGCGGCCACGCTGGTTTGGGTAGAGGGACAACGGCATGATCTCTGGCTTTCTCGTTGGATCGGCTGCGCCGCAAATGCGGGGCCGCATCCATGCGCCGGCCGTGTGACGTTTTCAACGTTGGCAGAGTTCAACTCTTGGTCGGCGGCGGCGGCTGGCCCTCGGTCTGCGGCAGATCCGGATCGAAGCAGGCCCAGTTCGGCGCCGACTTCGTCCAGATGATCCCGGCGGGCCTGGCGCGCTCCGGATCGTCGAGGGTTCCGGCGCGCACGATGATCTGATGCGGGCGCGGCTCGGCCTCGCTGAATACCGGCGTGCCGCATCGGGCGCAGAACCGGCGGTGCATGATCGAGCCGCTGTCGGCCTGGCTCACGTAGTCGGTCAGCGGTCCCGAGACCGTCACGCGCCTCCTTGTTGAAGATCGCGTTGACCGTCCCGCTGCCGGCGCCGAGATACTGGCAGACGCGGCACCAGCACTGGCGCACCCCGAGCGGCGCGTCGGCCTCGATCGTGAATCGCACCGCGCCGCAAAGACACCCGCCTGTGATCGCCATCGTCGCCCGCCTCAAAAATCGGGGCTGCGACCTTAGGCGCACTCGCGGGTCTTGCCAACGGCCCGGGAATTGCTGCATGAGATTTGCGCGGCCCCCGAAAACGAGCGGAGCGAGGCGATCGTGTCCGGTTTGCGACACGACTGAAGGCGGTAGAAAGACGAGTTTACGGATGTACGTGAGGCGCGTGCCGCAGGAACAGGCGATCGACGGCTTCATCCGCCGCAAGCTCGAGGCGGCGGGCGTGCGGCCGACGCGGCAGCGGGTCGACCTCGGCCGCGCCATCTTCGGCGGCGGCGACTGGCATTTCACGGCCGAAATGATCTACCAGGAGACGCGCGTCGATCCGCTTCGCCCCGACGCTCGGCACGATCTACAATACGCTGAACGAATTCGCCCGCTGCGGCCTGTTGCGCGAGATCGCGATCTACGACGCCAAGCTCTGGTACGACACCAAGACCGGGCCGCACTTCCACTTCTATCGCGAGGATTCCGAGGAGCTGTCGGACATTCCCGACGAGTGGCTGCCGACAGATCGACATTCCCGCGCCCGAAGGCATGCACATCTCCGCCATCGACGTGATCGTGCGGCTGAAGAAGATCTGAAAGAGCCGACGGGAGCGGCTGCGGGGACGCTCTGAGTCTCGCCAAGCCGGAGCTTCACCTCCAAAGGCCCGCGACGCCGGAATAGACGCCGAACACCACCGTGACCAAGATGATCGCGCCGGAGAACGACCGCGTAGCGGCCCTGCAGGCGGTAGGGGCCGGGCAGGCGGCGGGCGAGCAGGAACAGGAACCCGAGCACGATCGGCAGCAGGAGCGCGTTCATCACCTGGACGCCGACGCTGAGCGACACGAGGTTCACGCCCGAGCCCACCACGACCGCGCAAACGATCAGCGCCAGCGCGTAGAAGCCGTAGAACCACGGCGCCTCGCGCGGCTCGTCCTCGAGCTTGTGCTTGGCGCCGAGCACTTCGGCGAGCGTGCGCGCCGCCGTCAGCGTCACGACGATCGCGGCGACCGTCGAAGCGCCGATCATGCCGAGGCAGAACAGCAGCTTGCCGGTGAAATTGCCGAGGAAGGGCGTGATCGCGCCGACGATATCCTCGATCGTGTCGAGCGGATGATCGCCGCCCGCCTTGCCGAGCGTCGCCGCCGTCGCGATCAGCACCGCGGCCATGATCACCTGGGTCACGACCGCGCCGATCGCGGTGTCGAGCTTGGCCGAGCCGAGGTCCCTGGACGGTCAACCCCTTCTCGACGATCGAGGACTGCTGGAAGAACACCATCCACGGCATGATCACCGCGCCGATATTGGCCGAGGCCAGCATGAGGTACTTCGGATCGCGCGATGGGAATCGAGGCCGCGCCCGGACGCCATCTCGGCCAGTCCCGGATGGGCGAGCATCGCCACGAGAAGAAAGACGAGTTCGAACGCGCCGACCCCGATCGCGATCCGCTCGACCGTGGCGTAGCCGTGCATCAGCGCCATCGCCAGCATCGCCACGACCACCAGCGCCAGCGTGACCGGCGCGGGAACGCCCATGAGATTGCCGACGCCGGCGAGGCCGGCGAATTCGGTCGAGCAGCGCGCCGAGGCAGGTGACGATCAGCGTCGCGACCGAGAACCACGCCCAGCCGAGGCCGAAATGCTGTTTGATCAGCGCCGCATGGCCCTTGCCGGTCACGGCGCCGAGGCGGACGGTCAGCTCCTGCACGATGTAGAGGATCGGGATCAGCACAATCTGCAGGAGCAGCAGGCTGTAGCCCCATTGCGCGCCGCTCTGCGCCGCGGTGATGACGCTGCCCGCGTCGGTGTCGGCGAGCATGACCACGATGCCGGGCCCGGCGACCGCGAGAAAACGCCGCCAGTTGAAAGCGGTCGGAGCCAGCGCGTCGACGGTCATCAGCGAGGGGCCTTATGCGCGGAAGAAGAACCTTTGTCGGATTGGTGTACGACCTTACGCCTCGAAGCAAGCCTCGTGCCTTGAAATCGGAAATGTTTCAAATGTTGAAGGCGCGACTTTACGCCGCGCCTTGAGCTTGGGATGAAGGCAGAAGACGCCGCGTCAGACCGCGGCCGTCCGCGCGCCCTTGGCTTCCGGCTCGGCCGGGCGGGACGGCTTCTCCAGCAATTCGCCGGCAGGACAGCACGACGATGAAGACGAGCGACGCGAGCGCGGCGATGACCGCGACCGTGATCAGCAGAGGATAACCAAACAGATACACGAGTCCGGCGAGAACGACGACGATCGCGAGAAGCGCCACGATCGCGCGATTGCCCGATGAATCCATGAAGACCCTCATCTTGTTGGGATTGGGGATTGGTCGACACGGTCGGCGGACGCGATTTTCAAGGACGGCCGGCGGCGCGTCAACCTCTGAGATACAGATGTAAACGGTCGCGAGAGAGACCATGCGGCGCCGCGGCCGGCGGCCCGCCGGCCGTCACTTGTCGAGCGTGACGGACTGCTGCGGCGGTGTCGACCGACTTCTCGTTCCGGGTCGGATCGGTGAGGCGGACCGGGGCGGTGACGGTTCCGACGGCCACGTCGGTCGCGACGTTGACCGTCCCCTTGGTGAAGCCTCCGAGCGATTCGACCAGGCCGGGCTTGGCGTCGACAGCGTCTGCCCCTGGGCCAGCCGGTCGCCGATCGCGGACACCACCTCGCCGGTGGCGAACTTGCTGTGGTTCGCCGCATCGTTGGACTGGACGCTGGTCAGGTCGACCACGTTGACCCGCGCCTTCTCGAAGCATATCCAGATAGGGCTCCTTGGTCGGATCGAGCGCGCCGAGCCGCGTCGAATCGCGGGCGAGGAAGCTCGAGAGGCCGAGCGCCTTGTCGTCGCGGGAAACGAACAGGGTGAACTGCGTCGACCGCGGCCCCGGCGTCGATCTCGGCGATCTGGCGGCGGAAGACGTCGACGTCGATGTCGGGCGAGGCCAGCATGACGTCCCTGATCTTGGACGGCAGCCCGTGGTCGCGGATCGCCATCTGGCGCAGGGTCTCGACGGTCAGGTAGTTGCCCATCGAATGGGCGAGGATCGAGATCGACCCGACGTTCGGGTTGGCGACAAGCGCGGTCAGAACGGTCTCGAACGCGTCGCGCGAGTACATGGCGCTGTCGCGGTCGTAGACATAATCGGCGACATTGCCGCCCGACGGCCAGGTGAACAGGACCGGCGCGACGTTGACGCCGGCGTCGTGGACGATCTGGGCGAAACGATAGACCGCCTCCTCGAAGCGCGTGTTGTAGCCGTGGACGAAAATCAGGACCTTGTGGCCCGGCGTCGTGCGCGACACGGGCGTTGAACCTCGCCCGGCCTCGGCGAGGTCCATCCGGTCGACGCGCAAGGTGACGAAATCGCGTTCCGGATCGCCGGGCGGACGGCCCGGCCATTCGACGTCGCCGGGCTTGTGCACGCCCGCAGGAGGGATCGACACGTCGATGTCGGCGAAGTCGAGACCCTTGCCGCGGGACCCGCCAAAGATCACGCCGGGCGGGTCGAGCACCGGCGCGCGCGTCGTCGCCACGAGAAGATTGACCTGGCTCGTCCCAGGCGCCGTCGGCCCGACGACAAGGTCGCCATAGGGACGGCTGGAACAGCCGACGGCGAGGGTCGCCAGCGCCACAGCGAACGCAACGACGGCGCGCGACCGCCGCGCCGTACTTTGCTCATAGATTGCGCCCGAACGGGCCGCCAAAACACTCGCGCCCGGACGCATGGTTTTTCCCGCCTAAGTCCGAGAACCAGGCAGAGCCCGAAGAACGAGTTCGACCGGAGCGGGCAGCATGCCGGTCTTCGCTGGCTCGGCCTCGCGGTCTCGGCTCATGAACCACCACACGGCCGCCAGGACGATCACGATGAGCACGATGATCGCCCACATCGGGAATCCGCTCGAACTCGAAGCCGCGACGGGCTGTGGGCGGCTTGCGGCCGCGCTGGTCGGAGTTGCGGCCGACGAGGCTGCGCCCGCCGCGCTGGAGACCGTGGCGCGCGCAGTCTGGGCGGCGGCGGCGCCGACGCTGCCCAGCGCCGGCCAGAAGGCCCGTCGCGCCGAGGGCTTTTGCGATCTCGGGAGGGAGCGCGGCGGCGATCGCGTCCTTCTGCGCGCCGAACAGCGCCGCGATCGACGACGGGTCGGACCAGTTGGACGGATCCTGCTGGCCGAGCGTCCCGATCGCCGCCTGAACCACGGAGCCGACCGCTGCCTGAGCCGCGGGCTGGGCCGCGCCCGAATATTGGCTGAGCGCGCCGACGACGCTCGATAGGCCTGAGCCGCCCAGTATGCCGCCAAGCAGGGTCGCGCCCTCGCCGAGCGCGCGGATATTGCCGCCGCCGAGCGCGCCGGCGAGCTTGGTCAGGAGATCGGGGTCCGAGTTGGAGACAGCGTCGACGACCTTCTGGGCGCCGCCCGGGGCCGCGGCGGTTGTCGCGAACGCGGCGAGAACCGTCGGAATGGCGGCGGCGACAAGCCGCTGCGCAATCGCTTCATTGACGCCGACGGCGCGCGCGAGAGACGCCGACGAGTTGGGGCGTAAGAAACTGAGAGACCAGACTGACGAGATTGATTGCCATTGGACTTACCCTCGAAACGATTCTTCGGGCCGGGCGCTCTATGGCCGGAGTTCAGCCCAATCGGAAATCCCGACGAGGCGCGTCAATCTAACCTGTCGCCCGTTCGAATCCTAGCCGGGGACGGGTGGTGAACCGCGCCGCTCGCTCGCGGCGTCTCGAGCGCCGAAGAGACGGTCAGGTCGCAAACCGGAAGTGCAGAACGTCGCCATCGGCGACGACATAGTCCTTCCCCTCAAGGCGGAACTTGCCGGCCTTCGCGCGCGCCCGCTTCGCCCCGGCAGGCGACGTAGTCGGCATAGGCGATGGTCTCGGCGCGAATGAAGCCTTTCTCGAAATCGGTGTGGATGACACCCGCCGCCTGCGGCGCCTTCGTTCCCTTTTCGATCGTCCAGGCGCGCGCCTCCTTCGGGCCGACGGTGAAGAAAGTCACGAGATGCAGGAGATCGTAGCCCGCGCGGATGACCCGGTTGAGGCCCGGCTCGCTCAGGCCCACCGCCTCCAGATAGTCCGCCTGCTCGTCCGGGGGCAGAATCGCGATCTCGCTCTCGATCTTGGCGGAGACGACGACGGCGACCGCGCCTTCCTTCTCCGCCTGCCGCTTGACCACCTCGGACTGGGCGTTGCCGCCGTCGGCCGAGGCCTCCTCGACGTTGCAGACGTAGAGAACCGGCTTCGACGACAGAAGGCCGAGCGACTGGAACAGGTCGTGCTCCTCGCGGCTGACCCCCGCCGCGCGCGCCGGCCGCCCTTCGCGCAACTCGGCGAGGCTGCGCTGGGCGAGTGTCAGGATCTCCTTGGCTTCCTTGTCGCCGCCCTTGGCTTTCTTCTCCATGGCGACGATGCGGCGCTCGAGGCTTTCCAGATCGGCGAGCATCAGCTCGGTCTCGATCGTCTCGATGTCGGACAACGGATCGATGCGCCCTTCGACGTGGGTGACGTCGCCGTCCTCGAAGCAGCGCACGACATGGGCGATCGCGTCGCATTCGCGAATATTGGCGAGAAACTGGTTGCCGAGCCCCTCGCCCTTGGAAGCGCCGCGCACGAGGCCGGCGATGTCGACGAAGGTGAGCCGCGTCGGGATGATCTCCTTCGAGCCGGCGATCTCGGACAGGATGTCGAGACGCGGGTCGGGCACCGCGACCTCGCCGACATTGGGCTCGATGGTGCAAAAGGGATAGTTGGCCGCCTGCGCCGCCGCTGTCTGCGTCAGCGCGTTGAAGAGCGTCGACTTGCCGACATTGGGCAAGCCGACGATGCCGCATTTGAAACCCATGAGGGAGAGGACCGTTCAAAGCCAGGAACTTTGGCAGCCCTCATGCGCGGGCGCGACAGAAAAGGCAAGGGCGCGCCATGTGCGCGCCATGGACGCCGCGCCAGGACGTTCCGGCGCCGTCGGCTCCCCCGTGACCTGACGAAGCCCGCGATCAATTCGCTGAACTAAGGCGGGTCCAACCCATGTCCTTGCACAGTAGGCCGACGAGCGTGCAGCCGTGCGTCGTCATCGTCTGTTCGCCGACGTTCATCCGGAAGGAGAACGTCATGTGGCGCTGCGGGTCCCAGGCGTCGCCCCTGAAGGCCGACGGTCCCGCCGCCGCAACGTCGAGCACGAGCCGGTCGCCGACTTTTTCGTCGGTAACGCCCGGCCTGATCCAGGTATTGACAGCGCAGAGCCTTTGTCCGCAAGGCTCGATGCGCACCCGCGCCTTGCCGTCGCCTCTCGCCCATTCGCCAAAGGCTGCAGACGGGGCTGTTGCCGCCCCGGCCCCGGCGAGGGTGACCAGCAAGACGCCGAACGCTATCGCACTTCTCATGACGATCGTCCTTTCGACCAGCCGACTTCTCAATAAGAACGACAGGCAGGCGCGCTTGGTTTCCATGGGGAGGATGAGAAAGCGCCATTTGTGCTTCTTTTGGCGCGGAACGGAGAACCGAAGTCGCCTGATCCGCGTAAGCCGTCCAAACCCTGCAAGGCGCTTTTCCATGAGTTTTGCCGCCGCTGTCCGCCTGGCGTCCCCGCCTTTGCTGGACCCGTTGACCCTCGTCGAGCGGAGCCGACGACTTCCAGTGCGCCGGCCGGAAGCCGGTTTTCCGATCGCGATCAACACGGACGCGGCCAGTGCGCAGCGCTGCGCGGCGCCCCCGGATTTGTTCCGTTTGATCCTGGGACCACGCGTCAAATGTTCCTTCCGCCTCTATAGCCGCTGCCGGCTCAAGCCCGAGTCGGCCTGACGATGAGCGAGCCGGATGAATCCCGCGCCGCCGCTTGCGTCTCCATCGTCTGGCTCCTCCTGATCAACAAGCCGGTCTACCCGCTCTATGTGTGGGTCTTGATCGGCGCCGACGCCGCGAAGCGATCCATAGGCACATTGGCGCTCGTTCCGCTCTATGCGGCTTTGCTTGTCCTCGCCCGTCGTTCGCCTCGCGCGGCGAGGATCGCGTTGCCGCTCGTCGGCCTCGCCGACACGCTCTACGCGACGAAGCTGATGGGCCCGGAGACGGGGACGGAGCTCTTTTTCATCGCCTGCGGCCTCCTCGCGGTCGTCTGCTTTCGCGCGAGCGAGGCGACGATCGCGCGGGCGCTCGTCGTCGTGGTCTTTCTCGCCTTCGCTGTCCTGCATGGCCGATACGGCGCGCCGCTGCAGGCGTTCAGCGTTGAGGAGGCGGCGACCCTCTTCACCCTCAACCTTTACGGCGCGGCCTCTCTCGCGGCCTTTATCGGCCTGCGCTTCGCGCCCCTGACGTGACAGCGCGCGATGCGACCGCTCAAAGGATACGCGGGAAAAAAACGGGCGTGCGCCTCTGGTAGGTCCGAAAATCCTCCCCCCGCGTCCGCAACATATGCTCCTCGAGAGGCGGCACGCCGGAGGCATAGCGCAACACGCCATACATCAGCGCGGGCGCGAGCCAGGCGAGAAGGCCAACTGTGTCTCTGCTCGCCGTGACCGCAAACGCCGTCCAGACGAGCCACTCGAAGAAGTAGTTCGGGTGGCGTGAGCGACTCCATAAACCGACGTCGCAGATCTGTCCGCGTCGGGCCGGATCCGCCTTGAACCGCGCGAGTTGTGCGTCGGCGATCGCTTCGCCGGCCAGCGCGACAATGAAAATGAGCAGACCCAGGACGTCCTGCAGGACGTCGTGAATGCGGAAGTCGGGCGAGGGCGCTTGCGCGGCAAGCGTTACGGCGAGCGCCAGCGCCGCGCCCGTCACCGCCTGAACCTGCAGGAAAGCGAACAGTCGAAGGGGCGCAGCCTCGCCCCACCCCTCGATCAGCTTGCGGTATCGCGGGTCGTCCGGCGTTTTCAGGGTCCGGGCGACAATGTGTCCCCCGAGCCGTAGCGCCCAGAGCACGATGGCGGTCGTAACGGCGGCCCGACGCCAGCCGGACCCAAAATCGTGCCCGAGCGGGGCGGCGGCGAGAGCGGCTCCCGTCGCGCCGACCCCGAACGTCCAGATGGCGTCGATCCAGCCTGTCTGCCTCGTCGCTCGCTGGACGGCCCACGCGCCCGCCATGATCGCCGCGAGCGCGATCTCGGCGATCAGGAACGTGGCGACGACAGATGCGAAGGACATGAGGCCCTAGATCGCTGGGCTCAAAGTCGCACGAACGGTCGCGCGAGACGCCCCCAGAAACCCTTCCAACGGAGGTTCCCCTGGACGGCGACCAGGCAGATGCAGTCCTCGCCGTCATCGACATGCGGTTCATGGCACACGGTCTCGTCGCCGAAGTCGAAGTCGCCCGGGCCATAGTGACCGCCGGCATGTTGAAAACCGCCGCTCAGGACGCAGGTCATTTCGAGCTTCGTATGATCGTGCTGGATGAGTCGCGTGTTCGCTGCAGCTTTCAGAAGAAAGACCCGGGTATGGCCTGGATCGGGCAGGCGGATCGGACGCATACGGACCCGCGGGGCGACGAAACGCCAGTCGCCGAAGGCGTATCGCTTCACGAAGGCGGGCATCTGCCGCGGCGCGTCGGACGTTTCGGCGCCGCGGACAGCAGGCGGCCGCGGCGCCTCGTCGAGATGCGTCAGCGCGCGATCGAGCGCGTCGGCCGTCATCTCCGCCGGAGGGCATTCCGCGAGCACGGCGCCGCCGACGCATTCCATCGCGTTGACCCAGGCGCGGCAGCGCGGGCAGGCGTGAAGATGGGTGGCCAGCGCGACCCGCTGGCCGAGGTCGAGGGCGCCGGCCGCGTAAGCCGCCAGTATGGCTTCCTCAGGATGGTGCTCGATCGTCATTGTTCCGAGTTCCAGGAGCGCGCGAAGCCGCTTCATGGCCAGCCGGACGCGCGACTTGACAGTGCCCAGAGGGATCCGGAGCGTTTGCGCAATCTCGCTGTGGGGCTTCTCCTCGAAGAACGACATCTCGATTACTTTCATCTGATCGCTCGGCAAGACCGAAAGCGCCTCGCGAACGCGGGCCTCGGATTGCGCGGCGGCGAGCCGATCATCCGCGCCAGGGGAATCGTCGACCTGATATTCGGCTTCGACCTCGTCGACGTGGATCGCGCCGCCGCGGCTCGCGCGCCGGATCGCATCGATGCGCAGGTTGCGGGCGATGGTGAAGATCCAGGTCGCAGCGCCGGAAGCCGACGGGTCGAAGAGAGTCGCCTTGCGCCAGACCGTCAGCATCGCTTCCTGCGCGATATCCTCCGCTTGCGCGTCGGTTACGCCTTTCCGCCGCATGAACGCCTTCACTCGCGGGGCGAAGTGGTTGAAGAGTTCGGCGAAGGCGGTCCGGTCCTGATCGCGGGCGATCGCCTCGATCCGATCGCTCCAGGGATCCCGACTCGCCCGCTTCGGCTTATCGAGCGACATGCCGGATCCTTTCGGGCGGCGGGATTCCGGCAAGGCGGGAAGGTCGAGCAGGGCCAGTTGGGCGATCATCGCTCTTTAGACGCGACGCCGGCGCGATCGGATCATCGCTTAGTGATCCGGCGCGCATCGTTTTACGCGTTTCCACAATGTGGGGAGCCGGAGCGGTAGCCGGACCGAAGCCATTGGAAGAGGGATCGCCATGCCGTCACCCGACCGCTTGCGGATCGCCGTCATCGGCGACGGGCGTATCCGGGCTTGTCTGCGGCCTGGCTCCTGCATCCGCGCCACGACGTGACGGTCTATGAGAAGGCCGGTCGGGTTGGCGGGCATTCGAACACGGTCTCCGTTCGGCTCGACGGCGTCGAGGTTCCCGTCGACACCGGCTTTATCGTCTACAACGCCTCCACCTATCCCAATTTCGTGGAATTGTTGCGAGTCCTCGGCGTCGAATCCTCCGAAATCCGACATGTCCTTCGCGGCCTCACTCGATGGCGGCCGGATCGAATATTCCGGATCGGGGCTCGCCGGCCTCTTCAGCCAGCGCGCCAATCTCCTTCGTCCGCAGTTCTGGGGCATGCTCGCCGATCTCGTCCGCTTCTACCACCGGGCGACGCGGGACGCCCGCCGCCCGATGGCCGAGGACGACGACGCTCGGCGAGTACCTGGCGGCCGGCCGGTTCGGCGCGGCGTTCCGGGATCATCACATCGTGCCGATGGCGAGCGCGATCTGGTCGGCCGCGCCGGCCGAGATCCTCGGACTATCCGGCGGCGTCGCTTCCTGCGCTTCCACGACAATCACGGACTCCTGCGCGCTGACGGGCGGCCGATCTGGCGCACCGTCGTCGGCGGAAGCCAGCGCCTATGTCGACGCGCCTCGCCGAACCGCTCGCCGGCGCGCATCAGGGTCGGCGCGGGCGCGGTCCGGATCGAGCGGAGCGGCGGGCGGGTCGTCGTCGTCGACGCCGAACGGCGAGCGGGACGTGTTCGATCGCGTGGTGATCGCGACCCACGCCGACGAGGCGCTTGGCCTGCTCGCCGCGCCCGACGCTGCGGGAGCGGGCGCTGCTCGGCGCCTTCCGCTACAGCCGCAACGAGGCCTATCCTCCATTGCGACGAGACGCTGATGCCGCGCCGGCGCGCGGCCTGGGCGAGCTGGAACTACGTGTCCGAGGCGCGGGCGCCGGACCGCGCCAGCGTCACCTACTGGATGAACGCGCTGCAACGGCTTCCGACCCGCAGGAACGTGTTCGTCACCCTCAATCCGCAGCGGCCGCCGCGCGCCGTCGCTGCGGGTCGAATCCTACGACCACCCGATCTTCGACGCCGCCGCGATCCGCGCGCAGAAGGAGCTGTGGAGCCTTCAGGGCGCGGGCGGCGTCTGGTTCTGCGGCGCGCATTTCGGCGCGGGCTTTCACGAGGACGGCCTGCAGTCGGGCCTCGCGGTCGCGGAGCAGCTCGGCGGCGTGCGGCGGCCGTGGCGGGTCGCAGGCCGAATCCGGCCGCATCGTCGTCGGCGCCGCGCCGCCAGCCTCGCCGGATCGGGAGGAGGCAGCGTGACGCGGCGGGTCGGCGCTCTATTTCGGCTCGGTGTTTCCATCGCCGCCTCGGCGCGATCGCCGCATCGCTTCCGCTACCGCCTGTTCTGGCTCTATCGTCGATCTCGACGACCTCGACGCGCTCGGCCGGCGGCTCCGGCTGTTCTCGCACAACCGCTTCAATCTCTTCAGCCTTCACGATCGCGACCACGGCGACGGCGGCGAGCGCAGCCTCATGGAACAGGCCGCTGCGCTGCTCGCCGACAGCGGCCTCGCGGCCGACATCGGCGCGATCCGGCTCCTCTGCATGCCGCGCACGCTCGGCTACGCCTTCAATCCGCTCAGCGTCTATTTCTGTTATCGACCGCGAGGGCGACGCTCGCCGCGCTGATCTACGAGGTGCACAACACGTTCGGCGGACGGCACAGCTATGTGATGGCGGCGAATGCGTCGCGGCGGCCCGGTGCGACACGCCTGCGACAAGGCGTTCTTCGTCTCGCCGTTTCTGCCGATGGGCCTGCGCTACGAGTTCCAGGTCGCGCCGCCGGGCGAGATCGATCGCCATCGCGATCCGGGCGGTCGGCCCGGACGGACCGGTCCTTCGCGCGGCGCTGGCCGGGGAACGGCGCGCGCTGACGGATCGCGGGTTGCTTCGGGCGGCGCTGGCCGTTCCGTTCGTCGCGCTCAAGACCATGGCCGCGATCCATTGGCAGGCGGTGCGGCTCCTCGCCAAAGGCGCCGCCTATCGCGGTCCGGGCGCGGCGCAGCGGGCGATAGCCCGGCCGAAAAGCGCTATAGCGACGCCGCCGCGTTCGCGAGCCAATCCGGCATCGCGTCGACCATCGCCGCTTCGACGCGATGGTCGAGCCCGGTGAGGACGAGCGCGCCGAACAGGCTGAGCGAAAGGCCGAGCGCGACCCGGCCGCGCGCTCCTGCCAGGATCGCGCGCGATCGGCGGCCTCGCCACGCGGCCGAGCCCGAAGCCGACGGCGAGCAGCGCGCCGGCGGCGCCGAGCGCATAGACGAACATCGTCAGCATCGCCGCCGCGAGCGATCCGCGGTCGGCCGCGAGCGCGAAGGCCGCGCCGAGCGTCGGCCCGGCGCAGGGCGCCCAGGCCAGGGCCAGAACGGCGCCCGCCGCGGCCTGGCCCGCAAGGCCGCTTCGCGGCAGTCCTTTCGCTCAGGCGCTGCGAGGCGCGCGCCGAGCCCGCCAAGACCGGCTTCGAGCCTGTCGGCCGCCCACGGGCAACAGCAGGACGACCCGACGGCAACCATGATCGCCGCGGACGCGACGCGCACGCCGGCGACCGCGCCGACCTCGATGCCGAAGGCGGAGAGCGCCGCCGCCGACCACGGCGAAGGTCAGCGCGAGCCCGAGGGCGAGCGCGAACGGACCTCTTGGGTCGTCCGCGCGCGCCGCGGCCACCACGATCGGCGCAAGCGGCAGGATGCAGGGGCTCAGGATCGTCAGGAGGCCTGCGGCGAACGCCAGCGGCAGCGCGAGGATCAGACTCACAATCGCCGCCTTCAGCACGTCGACGACCGCGCCCTTGGTTATGCCCCAGGACATGCGCGAGACCTCCTTGCCGCCCTTGTAGGCGATGACGGTCGATCGCGGACAGTCGAGCTTGGCCACGACGTCCTTCTGATGGTCGTAATCGACCCGGAAGAAGGCGACGTCCTTGAATTCAGGGTCGTCCTTCAGGCCGTCGAGGTAATGGGCCTGGATATGGCACTGGAGGCACCAGGGCGCGTAGACATGCACGACTACCGGCTTGCCCGATGGCGATCGCCTTCTCCACTTCCGCCGGATCGTAGGGTTGAAACTCGGCGGCCTTCGCCGACGGCGGCCTGCACTGCGGCCAGCGGCCGCCAGCATCTTCATCGCGGACCTGCGTGTGACCATGGACATCTCCTCGCCTTTTCGAACGCGCCCGCGGATTCGCCTCTGCTCGCACGTCAGCGTCGCTCGATCGCCATGAGGCCGACGTCGATCGTGCCTTCCGCGAAACCCGCCTCGCAATAGGCGAGATAATAGTCCCACAGTCGACGGAACCGCGCGTCGAACCCCAACCGCTCCGCTTCCGGCCAGCGCGCGTGAAACCGCCGCCGCCACTCCGCCAGCGTGCGCGCATACGAAGCTCCAAACGTTTCTCGGCGGACGAGGCGCAGGCCGGCGCGCTCGATCTGCGCTTCAAGCGCCGACTTTGTCGGCAGGCAGCCGCCCGGGAAGATATGGGTCTGGATGAAGTCGGGATTGCGGCGGTAGCCGTCGGCGAGCGCTTCGTCGATGGTGATCGCCTGAAGCACGATGCGCCCGCCCGGCGCGAGCGAGTTGGCGAGCGTGCGAAAGTAGAGCGGCCACCGCGCTTCGCCGACCGCCTCGATCATCTCGATCGAGACGATCCGGTCGAACCGGCCCTGGACGTCGCGATAATCCTGCAGGCGGAAATCGATGCGCTGCGCGCTTGCGCTCGACGCCGCCCCGGTCCGGGCGTGGGCGAGTTGAGCGGGCGACAGCGTCAGCGCGGTGACGTCGGCCGCCTTCGCGTCCGCGAGCTTTGCGGCGAGCGCGCCCCAGCCGCATCCGATCTCGAGCACGCGCTCGCCGCCCTCGAGCGCGAGCCAGTCGACGATTTTATCGAGCTTCGCCGCCTGGGCGGCCTCGAGATCGGGCGTGTCCGCGTTCCAGATCGCCGAGGAATATTGCATCGCCGGGTCGAGCCAGAGCGCATAGAAATCATTGCCGAGATCGTAATGCGCCATGATGTTGCGTCGGCTGCCCCGGCGGGTGTTGCCGCGCAGGAGGTGACGCAAGCGGCTCGCGAGCCGGCCGATCGCCGAGCCGCGCACGCGCCGCATAGACCGCGCTCGCCGTTGCGGGCGGCGAGGCGAAGAAGCGCCACGGGATCGGGGCTCGTCCAGTCGCCGTCGACATAGGCTTCGGCAAAACCTACGTCGCCGCCGAACGCGAGCCGGCGCAGCGCCCGCCAGCGTTCGATCACAAGCACCGCCTGCAATCCCGCTTCTGCGTCCGAGGACGCGAGGATGCGGCCGTTGGGCAGACCGAATGCGCAACCGTCCATGGCGGATGGTGGAGATCAGCGGCTCGATGCGTCGCAGGCGCCGCCCCGCGTTTGGATCTTCGGCGATCGGATCCCATTGGACGGAGGCGTCTCCAATCTGATCCATGCTGTCTTCCCGCTTGGCGCTTAAAGCGCGCGTGCGCCACAATTGACGGCTTTTCGTGTCCTGCGAAAGCCTACGAAGCGCGCCGGCCACCAGTTCACAGCAGAAGAAAGAAATGCAATCAACGACCTCGCGCCTCAAGGAGCCACGATCCCCGGACGTGATCCGGGGAGGCGTAGAGCTTGTCGGGGAAAAGGGAAAGGGAGGCCGCCAATGGGCGACCTTCGGCGCCGATTGACTTGATCGATGGGGGCGCCCTGCGGGCAAGCTCGGCCCACCCGCGTTGCGGCTGCCTGGAGGGGGACCTCCGCAGCGGATCGCCGGCCGTTCGGCCGTCAGCCTCAGGCGGCTTTCGGCCTCGCGTAGGATACATAGGACCACCAGTCTCGCACGACCCACAGCCGATTCTCGAGAAGGGTGCCTTGGCCGCCGGTGAAGCTCCGCCAGGCCGGGAGGAGCGGGCGCTTTACGGCGGTAAGCACGGTGCGACCTTCACTGATCGCATAAGCAAGCTCGGCGCGCATGCCGGCGCCGGCGGCCTCCTGCTTGCCGAATTTGGAAAAGAACAGGATGTCGGAGGGCCGGCTCGCCGCGGAATGCAGGCGGTGGGCGGCGCCGGCGAGCGCCGAGGCGTCGAGGCAGCAGCTGCCGGCGCCGGAGCCGAGATCCTGACAGAGCGGAATGACCTCGCCCGTGGCGACGTCACGAAGCTTCATCAGCGCACCGGGTCCGCATCCCGCGGCGTCCGGGGGCAGTTGCACGATGCCGCGCGCGTCGACACCCGCCTCGATCAGCTCCCGAGCGAAGGTCGACATCAGCCCGTCGACCTTGGCGCCGTGGTCATAGACAATGGCGGCGAAGCGGTTCGGATCGAGTGTCTGCGGGTCCATGGCGGCTCCTTTGCCGGAAACCTGACAATCTGTCGCGTACACAAGGCGACGCGTGTTACGACGCAATATCGGCGCCAGCCGCCGCGGCGTTTGCGACGCGAAAGTTCGTGGACGACGGGAGGCCTGCTCGACTATGGATAGAGGGACGCGAGGGCGTCGCGTCCCGCAGACCCTCAGCTCCGGATCCCGTCCATGAAGCTTTCCGCGCGCAACATTCTTTCCGGCAGGGTGGTTGCGATCACCAAGGGCGCGACGACGGCGCATGTGAAGATCGAGGTCGGCCCAGAGACAGTCGTCACGGCCGCCATCACCAACGAAGCGGTCGAAGCGCTGAAGCTCGAAGTCGGCAAGCCCGCGTCCGCGGTCATCAAGGCGTCCGACGTCATGGTCGCGATCGACTGAAGCCTGAGCGCAACAATGTCAGAAGGCTCGACCGATCTGCATCTGGCTTGGAAGGCGTCACAGACCGTGGTCGAGGCGCTCTTGGGGACGGCGACCGACACCCGCGATCGTCGACGCGGTCGACCCCAGCGTTCGGGTCGCCTGCACCCGCAAGAACTTTCCACGCGGGCGGCGCTGTCGCGTCTCGCGGTCAAGGCGGGCGGGGCGATCCTCCGTCGCGACGGCCTCAGCGAGACGATCCTGGTGTCGCGGAGTATGGAAACCCGGGAGTCGCGACAGGGCGGGGCGCGGGAGCCGTGGCAAGCCGCGATCTGCAATAGACGTCAACCGGCCGCCGTTGCGCGCCTGCGACTCTATGGCCTTGGCAGGGCTCCGAATCCGGCTTAATTTTCTTAACCGGTCTGACCGGTGAGGATTTCGGCGAGGCATTTGACGTCCCAGCTGGCGATTTTTCTGCGCAGCTTGAGGCTTTTGGGGCGGGGCGGCTTGGTCGGCCGGCGGCAGGGTTTGACGGGAAGGTTCGGCGGCTGGCTGAGCTGGGGGGCGGCGCGTAGCTTGTTGAGGGCGAACTTGCGCACGAGCGCCATGTTCTGCGCGCCGTGGCCCTTGCGCACGCGCGACAGGTCCTCCTGAAAGGTCACGTCGAGCGTCCAGTGCAGCGGGTTCTCGATGCCCCAATGGCCGCGGATGGCGCGCCCGAGCGCGGTCGCGGAGCGCGGGCTGGAGGTGATGTAATAGCGGGTGTCGAACCGGGAGCGGTCCTTCAACTCGGTCCGCGCTTCGACTTTGACGATGGCGCGCGCGTCGCGAAACCGGACCTCGCCGGGAAAGCGCCGGTCGCCGTCGAGCCAGTCGACCTGGCGCATGACGGAGACGGTGCGGGTCTCGATGCGGCCGTGGCCCTTGTCGTGATCGACGTCGACCTCGATCTCGCCCTTGGCGGCGGCTTCGAAGGCGGCCTCGATGTCGGCCTCGAGGGTCGGCTGGTTGCCTTTGACGGCGAGCAGGTAGTCGGCGCCGACGGCGCGGATGGCCTGAGCGATGGGAGGATTGCAGGCGATGGCGTCGATGCTGATCAGCGCGCCCTCTAGGCCGAACTTCCGGTGCTTTTTAGCATAAGTCGTTGATGTGATTCGATGACGGTCTGGGTTTCTGCCTACGCGGCGATCTTGAGGCCGAGGAGTTCGAAGGCGCGGGTCTGGGTTTGGGTTGGCCTTGAGAGGATTGTGGCGGGGCGGGCGTCGCCGAAGCGGACGGTGTTTCGGGTCAGGTTGGCGAGGTCCTGCAGGAGGGTGCGGAAGCTGTGGACGGGTTGGCCGTCTTCGGCGCGCCGGCTGATGGCCTTGCGCCGCGCGGCGGGGGAGACCTTGGCCTTGGCGACGGGAGAAGATCGCTGGGCGGCGGCCGCGGCGGGATCGTCGTCCTTGAACAGCATCGGGGCGAGGTCTCGCTTCATGCGCCAGACGACGTAGTAGGCGAGCATGCACAAGAAGACGTGGGCGCGGACCCGGTGGGCCCGGCGATGGTGGATCGGGCGGACGTCGAGGTCGCCGGATTTGAGGTCGCGAAAGCCGCGTTCGGCGTGGCTGAGGCCCTTGTAGGCGAGGACGAGGTCGCCGGCTGCGAAGCCGTCCGCGGGAAGAGAGCTGCGGATCACGTAGACGCCGTCGAGCGCGGCCTCCGCTGCGATCGCCTCGGCTTTGCGCGACCATGAGAGGCCGGTCTCGGCGATGACGAGGTCGAAGTGCTTGGCCATGCGGCGCCGGTCGAGCACGGCGCCGACCTTGAGGGCGATCGTGTCCTGGCCGCGGAGCGGATTGCGCTTCTTCTCGGTCATCGCGCGGATCTTGAGGAGCGCGGTCTCGGTCGCGTCGAGGAGCTCGACACGCTTTCGCGCGCGCTCGGCGGCGAGTTCCGGGTTGCGGCAGACGACCAGCCGCTCGCCGGGATAGTCGTCCGAGACGATCTCGGCCATGTCGCGCTCGTCGAACAGCGAGAGCTGCAGCGGGCCGCCCTCGGCGGCGAGCGCCTTGATCGCCGGGGCGCGCAGCGCGGTGATCCAGTCGAGGCCGACGGGCGCGAGATCGGCGTCGATGCGCGCCTTGGTGATCAGGCCGCGGTCGCCGACGAGCACGACGCGCTTCAGCCGGAAGCGCGCGCGCAGCTTCTTGACCTGAGCGGCGAGCGTGCTCGGATCGCCGAGGTTGCCCTCGAACACCTCCACGGCGACCGGGCAGCCTTCGGACGTGCACATGAGGCCGAAGACGATCTGTGGCCGGTCGGGACGATGATCGCGGCTGTAGCCGAATTGCGCCAGTTCGCAGCGCCGCCCCTCCAGATAGCTCGAGGTGACGTCGTAGAGCACCAGCACGCCGTCCTCGAGGTGGCGTTTGGCGAGGATTTTCTCGATGCCGGCCTGGCTGCGGCCCAGAAGGTCGAGGGCCGCGTAGAGTTCGTCTTCGTCGACCTCTCCCAGGCCCAGCACCGCGCCGAGCGAGTGGGCGGCGGTCGCCTCGCTGAGCTGGCGGGCGGTGGCGAGCTTGGCGGCCGGCTCGACGATCCGCGCCACGATCATGGCCAGGATCAGCCTGGCCCGACGCTCCGGCCCCTTGGGCAGGATCTTGTCGAGCCCGAGCCGGCGCGCCGCCCCGAGCGTGGCGGCGACGTGGCCGTGCGCCAGAGCCCGAGCGATCTCGAAGCGCTGGGCTTCGAGCGGCGCGAGGGTCTCGCCCGCCAGCACCCGGCGCAGACTTTCGACCTTCGCCTCCGGCCAGTCCGAGATGTTGGCGAGGGTGCGCGACTTGACCTTGCCGTCCTCGCGGTAGCTCTCGCGCAGCAGCACAGCGGGGCGCGAATTGCGGTTCGGAATGCGCGTGACGTACATGATCAGCTTGAATCACGGCCTCAGGCCGACGTCAAGCCGCATCTTACATGCCTACAAAACCGCCGCAAATCCCCGCACCGCCCCACAAAACCTCAGCTCCCCGTCTTAACCCGCTCGGAAGTTCGGTCTAGGCTGCGGTCGGCGGCGAGCTTTTCGAGCAGGAGAGGGATGGCGGTCGTCTCGTTGCTCTTGTCGGCGACCGCCTCCTGCCCGAGCGCCAGCTGGCTGCCCGTGGCGAAGGCGGAGACCAGATGCAGCGCGGCCCGCCCCTTGGACCGGTCGTGGCTGCGGCGCACGGTCTTGCCGTCGATGGCGATCGCGTCGAGCGGCTCGGGCCAGCAGTCCAGCACCCAATCCATGAAGCAGGCGGCGAACAGGGCCGGATCGATCCGGTTCATCATCAGGTTGAGCCAGCGCCCGGAGGGAACGCCCCAATCGTAGGGCAGGAACCGCTGCAGGAACCCGAGATGTGCGTTTCCCCAGTCGGAGATGGCGTCAAAGCTGTCGCAGTCGGCGATTGTGGCGCAGACGCACAGGAGCAAGACCTCGTCCAGCCTGTGCGCCACCCGTTCCGGGCTCCGCTTGTCCTCGATCCGGGAAAAATGCTCCAGGAGAAGCCGCAGCCGCGAGGGTTGGGCGGGTTGAAAGGATGAAGCGTCCATGGCCGGGCTCCGAATCAGGAGCCCCATAGATTTACCTCTTCCGCAACTCGTAAATCCCGTTAACTCGAGTTCGGAGCCCTGATGGCCTTGGGGCCCACCTTGATCAGGCTGGCGTCGGTGGTAGCTTTGGGACGTTCGAAGACCGCGAGAGGCAAGGCGGTTGAAGGTCAGGGATGCAGAGGGTCCTAAAATCGTTGCTGGTTTTTCTGATGGCCGCGGCCTTTGGCGTCGCGTCGATCGGGATTGCGACGGCTTTTCCCTGTGCGGAGCATCCCGGTCAGATGCTCCATGGGGCGGTCGAAACCGGGCCAACGCTTGGTTGCAAGCCTGCGCGCGATTTCGCCCCACACCCCACGTCACAACACGAGACCCAGGGTCAGTGCCTCCATCCCTGCTGTGTCTCGACCGAGGCCGCGGCCCTGCCCGGAGTTGTGAGGCCCTACGCCGCGTTGTGCGTTGAAGGCGACGCTTTTCCGATTTCCGACGGCAAAGTCCTGACTGGCATAGCCATCGCGCCACTGACCGGACCCCCCAAGCTCCCGGCTTGATCTGACGCGGCCCGTTTGCGGCGGTCGTCCGCTTCAAGAAGGCTTCTGGACCGCCGGCGCCGACCGCGTGTCGAATCGCGCCGAGCGGGATTTCCCCTATCAACGCGAGCCGGAAGCTCAACCGAAGTCGCCGGGATCTTCTGACGAACTCAGCCGATGCCGGCAGAAGTCCGGCCGGCCAAAAACTCCGCGATTCGGCCTTCCGCCGCACAATCACTCGAGGAATTAACCCATGAGAAACTATAGGTTGCCCGCCCTTGCCGTGCTACTGTCTCTGACCGCCGTTCCTGCCCTGGCGGCGGAACTGGCCACCGTCTATCGCTCTCCAAGTTGCGGGTGCTGCGAGGCTTGGGTCGCGTATCTGAAGTCGAACGGCTTCGATGCGACCGTCGTTTCGACCGAGGATCTCGAAGCGATCAAAGAGAAGATGCACGTCCCCGCCGACATGCAATCGTGCCACACGGCGGTGATCGCCGGATACGCGGTCGAGGGCCATGTGCCGGTCGAAGCCATTGTGAAGCTCCTCGCAGAGAAACCCCATGTGACCGGGATCGCCGCCCCGGGCATGCCGGTCGGTTCGCCGGGCATGTCGGGACCGAAGGAGGCGTTCACGGTCTTCACCTTCGGACCAGCGGGCGAAACCGCCTTCATGCGCTTTTAGGCCGCCTTCCCCTGCCGCCGTCTCAAACCTTCGAGCGGGATGGGATGGCGGCACCTTGCCCACACCAGCTGACCGAATGCACCGAAAGGACCTTTCATGTTTGCGCAGATTTCCTCGAAACTGACCTGCCTTCTCTCCAATGCTGCGGTGATCACTGCGGCAGTCTTGATTCTGAGCCTCCAAGGGGCGAACGCCCATTCCGGGATGGACGCGATGCCTGGCATAGCCGATGCGTCCCACGCGGAAAAACTCACCGTCGGCGAGCCGGGCAGCCGAACAAAGGTCGATCGGACCATTGCAATTACCATGAGGGAGCTCAGCTTCGAGCCGAACTCCCTAGGCGTGCGGCTGAACGAAACCATCCGCTTTGTCATAACAAACAAGAGCGAGGTCGATCACGAATTCATCCTCGGCGACGTCGAGGCCCAGACGGCGCATCGCAAGGAAATGATCGAAATGGCCAAAAAAGGTCAGGACATGCACGACGGCGACGATCCGAACGCAGTCGCGGTGAAGGGCGGACAGACTCGGGAACTGATCTGGAAATTCACCCGCGCCGGACGGTTCGAATTCGACTGCAACGTCCCGGGCCATTTTGAGGCCGGGATGACGGGCGCCATCAATGTCGAGGCGAAGAGGTGACGTCGCGACCGCGGAAACATCAGTGTAGGCGGTCTTGGCCTTCATAGGAGCCCCAATATCACGACCGCGGCGCCGCGCGGCCGGTTGGAATTCTCGTCTCGACGCATAGGCGTGGCGCCGCGGTCGGCGCCCAGCCGGCGATCGGCGTCGCAACCGGGCCGCCGCGGACTTCAGCCGAACTTGAAAAGCACCCCGTAGCCGCCGCGCGGATAGTTCCACTCGAGTTCGCCGGACGGCTCGCAGAGCACGCGGCAGGTGCCGCATTCGAAGCACCCATCGGTAGCGATTTCCACCCTGCCGTGCTCGTTGAGCGAGTAGCAGCCGGCTGGGCACAGATTGATCATCGCCAGGAGATTGGCGGACGGCTTTTCGTGCGGAGCGATCTTGATGTGACCGCGCCCGGCGTCGACCACGTAGCGGTTCTGATAGAGCTTCTCTTCGACCCGAACATTCATCATCGCGCTCATCTCGATCTCCTCCTGAAAGTTCAGCGCCAGGCGCGTGCAATCTTGAATGCGTCGGTGACAAGGCCGCCGAAGCCCCGCGTCTTGCGGAAGGCTTTGAAGGTCGCCGATTCCTTTTCGCGCTTCGGCGTGCCGTCGACCCGCACGAAGTTCTCCATCGCCTTGGCGACGAGCTCCGGATAGGTGAGGAAGAAATTGCGCGAGTTGGTGTGCAGGAGCGCCTGGCATGTCCTTGTACTTGCGCAGGTCCTTCATCACGAACGAGGCGTCCATCGCGTCCGGGTAGCGCTTGAGGTTGGCCTTGGTCATCTTCTCCTTGCGGCTCTTGACCTGGAAGATGGCCTCGGCGGCCATGCGTCCGGACGTCATGGCGAGGTTCGAGCCTTCGCGGTGGACGTTGTTGTTGAGCTGCGCGGCGTCGCCGACCACCACCCAGCCGTCGCCGCAAAGCTGCGGGACCGCCTTGTAGCCGCCCTCAGGGATCAGATGCGCGGAATATTCCTTGACCTCGGAGCCTTCGAGCAGCGGCTTCACGGACGGATGCGCCTTGAACTTCTCGAGCAGGCCGTAGGGCGTTTCGCCCGCCTTGGCGAAATCGGACACGAGGCAGCCAATGCCGACCGAAAGGCTTTCCTTGTTGGTGTAGATG
This sequence comes from uncultured Alphaproteobacteria bacterium, assembly GCA_963724785.1. Classification (GTDB taxonomy): domain Bacteria; phylum Pseudomonadota; class Alphaproteobacteria; order Rhizobiales; family Beijerinckiaceae; genus Roseiarcus. The sequence continues at coordinate 203,168 of CAVRWC010000004.1, forward strand.
AAGCCCATGCCGGTCATGCCCTGCGAGATCGTGCCGACGGCCTCGATCACCACGCCTTCGTCGCCCTTGACGTTGAAGCGCGACTCGATCGTCTCCTGCGGCAGGAAGTGCATTTCCTTGACCGCCAGCGCCACCGTCTCGGGCTTGGGCGGCTGTCTCAGGCTGGCGCGGCTGCCGAGCAGGCCGTTGACGCCTTCGGCCAGCACGACGACGTCGGCATGCACGATCCCGCCTTCGCGGTCGGTGCGGACGCCGATGCAGACGCCATAGGCGTCGAAGATCAGTTCGAGCGCCGTCGTCTCGGTCAGCACGACCGCGCCCGCCGCCCGCACCTTGCGCGAGAACCACTTGTCGAACTGCGAGCGGATGATGGTGTAGCGGTTCGGGGCGGCCTCGTTGAAGGCGTCGGATCGATAATGCATGCCGGTGTGGGCGGCCTCGGTCATCATCCAGAATCGTTGCTCGATGAGATGGCGTTCGAGCGGCGCGTCGTCGCGGAAGTCGGGGATGATTTTCTCGAGCATGTCGGCGTACATGATCGCGCCCTGGACGTTCTTCGAGCCGGAGTATTCGCCCCGCTCGAGCTGGAGGACGCTGAGGCCCTTCTTCGCCAGGGTGTAGGCCGCCGCGTTGCCGGACATGCCGGCGCCGACGACGATGCAATCGAACTTCTCGACCATGGACCAGTCTCCTTCAGCCGGCGAGCCGGTCTTTGGCGTGCGGAGAGATGCGGGCGCGGAACGCTTCGGTCAGCGCCGGCAGAAAGCGGATGGCGTCGGTGGCGACCGCGTAGTGGGCGAAGTCGAGGATCGGCGCGTTGCGATCGGTGTTGATCGCGACGATGAGATCCGCCCCTTCGACGCCGACGCGATGCTGAATCGCGCCCGAAATGCCGGCGGCGATATAGAGCTTCGGCCGGATGGTCTTGCCGGTCTGGCCGATCTGCCGGTCGGCCGGCGCCCAGCCTTTCTGCACGCAGGGCCGCGAGCAGCCCCATTCGCCGCCGAGCACGCCGGCCAGCGCCCGCACGAGCTGGAGGTTCTCGCCGCTCTGCAGGCCGAGGCCGCCGGCGACGACGACGTCGGCGAAGGCGAGATTCGATTTCTGCGACGAGCGGTCGGGCAGGAACTTGAGCACCTTGGTGACGATGCTCTCTTCCTTGAGGTCGATGGCGTGCTCGACGACGCGGCCGATCCGGCCCTCCTCGCGCTCGGGCATCGCCATGACGCGCGGGCGGACCGTCGCCATCTGCGGGCGGAAGTTGAGCGTGTAGATGGTGCAGAGCAGCGAGCCGCCGAAGGTCGGCCGGGTCGCCGCCAGCGACTTGTCGGCGTCGACGGCGAGTTCGGTGCAGTCGGCGGTGAGCCCCGTCAGAAGCGTCGTCGCGACGGAGCCCGCGAGATCGCGGCCGAGATTGGTCGCGCCGAGCAGCAGGATCTCGGGCTTGTAGGCGTTGACCAGCTCGGTCAGCGTCCGGGTGTAGGACTCGTTGCGGTATTCGGCGAGGATCGGGTTCTCGACCAGATAGACGACGTCGGCGCCGTAGGCGAAGCTCTCGGCCGCCGCTTCGCGCGCGCCCGCGTTCGGCGCGCCGACAACCACGGCGCCGACCTCGACGCCGAGCTTGTCGGCGAGCTTGCGCGCTTCGCCCATCAGCTCCCAGGAGACCGGGTGCACGTGGCCGCGCTCGAGCTCGACCATGACCCACACATGCTTGTAGGCCTTGAAGTGCTCCGGCAGTTCCTTCTTCATCGCCGCCCGGCTGGGCGCGGCGGCGGCTGGCTTCGGCGCGTCGGACATCGTTTCTCTCCTCACAATCCGGCGGCAAGCTGCTTCGAGCTCGGCGGCCATCGCGGGCTTGGCTTCGAACAGGGCTTCGATGAGATCGTCGGCGGTCTCGCGCGACTTCGGCTTGACCTCGATCTGCTTGGCCTTCTCGGCGCGCGGGGTCGGAGCGAACACGCGCTTGACGACGGTCGGCGAGCCGCGCAGGCCGCACTTCAGGAGATCGGTGATGCCGGCGTCGGCGGCGCTCCACGTCACGATCTCGGCGCGGGCCGCGCGCAGCGCGTCGGCGAACGAGCCGCGGCGGATTTCGGCCGAGCCCTCGAGCATGGTGACGAGGCACGGCAGCGTGGACGAGAGCACCTGCGTTCCGCCCTCGGCGCGCCGCTCGAGCTCGATCGTGCGCTTATCGAGCGTCGAGGCGGGAGACCTTGGAAATGTAGGTCAGCTGGTTGAGCTCGAGGCGCCGGGCGATGCCGGGGCCGACCTGCGCCGTGTCGCCGTCGATGGTCTGCTTGCCGGCGAAGACGATGTCGGGCGCGCCCCAGCATCTCGCCGATCTTGCGGATCGCCTGGGACAGCGCGTAGCTGGTGGCGAGCGTGTCCGATCCGGCGAAGAAGCGGTCGGTGAGCAGCACCCCGCGATCGGCGCCGTAGGTCAGCGCCTTGCGCAGCGCGTCCTCCGCCGAGGGCGGGCCCATGGTCAGTACGGTCACCTCGCCGCCGATCTGGTCGCGCAGCCGCATCGCGGTCTCGAGCGAGAAGAGGTCATAGGGGTTGATGATCGTCGGCACGCCCTGCCGCATGATCGTGTTGGTGACCGGATGAACCCGGATCTGGGCCGAGTCGGGCACCTGCTTGATGCAGACCACGAAATGCATGCACGCCTCCGCGACAAATTCTCAAGATCTGTTACGCACAGGACGTGCCAACTCGGCTAGAGCGCCGAAATCGTCGCGAGTATTCCGGCCCTTTCTCGCGGCGCGCCGCTTGACCGCCGGCCCAGTCGAGACGCGGCGCTGTCGGGAACGCGACAGGGGTTGGTCGCAAGGCTGAAGACGCAGCCGCGCGCGAGTCAAGAAATGCGGGCGGCGCGAAGGGCGCCGCCCGCTGTCGCAGACGGAAGAGACATGCAGCCCGCGGTTAGCGCGGCGGCAGCGGAGCGATCTCGTCGAGCCCGACGAACGCGGTCTTCGGCGGAACGGGCCGGTCCGGGTCGTGCTCCTTCAGCACCTTGAAGACCCGCTGCGCCAGCGGCGAGGACGATTCGAAATCAGAATAGGCGCGCTGGAGCACCGCCTTGGCGCGCGCTGCGGCGACCGCGTCCGGCAGGCCCTCGAGGTCGTCGCCGGCCAGATATTCGCCCATGCGCTTGAGGATGTGCAGCCGGGCGACGCGCAACACCGCCTCGTCGTAGGTCACGCCGAGCGCCGCGAAGAAGTCCTCGGCCGACGACAGGCTCTTCAGCCGCTTGGCGATGTCCTTCGGGTCGATCGGTTTGTCGTCGAGTGAACAGGACATGGTTGATCTCCTCTTGAGGGTCAGATGGCGCGACGCGCGGCCGTCGGCCATGGCCGCGGAGCGCGCTTCTTCGTGCAGGCGGAGGATCTCGTCGATCGACAGCGCGCGCTTCAGTCTGCGTCGCCTTTCGCCGCACGAGCCGAATGAGCCGCGCAGCGACCGGCGGGGCAAGTTCGACGCCGCATTCGCCGAGCGCGTGGGCGAGCGCCTTCGCGCCGGAGTGCTTGCCGATCACGATCCGATGGCGCCGGCCGAACAGCGTTCGGGTCGGCGCCCCGGTAGGTCTCCGGATCGGCGAGAAGGCCAGCGACGTGAATGCCCGATTCGTGTGCGAACACGTCGCGCCCGACGATCGCCTTGCCCTCGGGAACGGCGCGGCCGGACGCGTGCGCGACCGTGTCCGCGAGGCCGGGAAGCCGGGTGAGGTCGAGGCCGGTCGAAAGGCCGTGCAGGCTCTCCAGCGCCGCCGCCACTTCCGCGAGGCAGGCGTTGCCGGCGCGCTCGCCCAGGCCCCCGACCGTCACGGACGCGTGGGTCGCGCCCGCCCGGACCGCCGCGAGCGTGTTGGCGGTCGCGAGACCATAGTCGTCGTGGCCGTGGAACTCGATCGCCAGGTCCGACGCGCGGACGATCGGCGCGACCAGTTCGTGGGTTCGGAAGCGGATCGAGCGCGCCGACCGTGTCGGCGAGCCGGAGCCGGAACGCGCCCGCCTCGGCGACGGCTTCGGCAAGGCGCTTGAGATGGTCGGGATCGGCGCGCGAAGCGTCCTCGGCGCCGACCGCCACCTCGAAGCCGGCGTCGAGCGCCATCGGCACGTAACGGCGGACCCGCTCGAGCGCCTCCGCCCGGTCGAGGCCCAGCTTCACGCTGAGCAGCCGGTCAGAAGCCGGAATCGACAGGTTGACCGCCCCGACGCCGGCGCGACGCGCCGCGTCGATGTCGGCCTTGCCCATCCGGCACCAGGCGAGCACGCGGACGCCGAGTCGGCGCGCCGCAATCGCCCGCAGCGTCTCGATCTCCTCGTCGCCCATCGCCGGCGTTCCGGCCTCGAGCTCGGGAACGCCAGCTTCGGCGAGCGCCTCGGCGATCGCGACCTTCTCGGACAGGGTGAAGGCGACGCCGGGCGTCTGTTCGCCGTCGCGCAGCGTCGTGTCGTTGAGCCAGACTTGCCGCCCGGGCGCCGGCGCTGCCGCCTCACGCATAGGCGGCCTCGCGAGGATCGGAAGCGTTTCGGCGCGCGCGTGCGCGCAGTTTCGCAGTCGCGCCACGATCTCGGGCGTCGCGGTCAGCGCGCGGTCGATATCGTCGTCGTCGGTCTCGCGCGACAGGGAAAAGCGCACCGCGCCCAGCTCCGCCGCCATGGGAATGTTCATCGCCTTCAGCACATGCGACGGCGCGTGCGAGCCCGCCGAGCAGGCGGCGCCGGTCGAGACCGCGACGCCCTCGCGCGCCAGCATCGTCGCGAGGGCCTCCGCCTCGACGCCGGCGCAGACGATCGCGCTGGTGTTCGGCAGACGTTCGGCGGTCGCCCCGAGCACGGCCGTGTCTGGGATGCGGCCGACGAGGCCGCTTTCCAGCCGGTCGCGCAAGGCGCGCATTCGCGCCGCGTCGCCGCGCAGGCGCGGCAGCGGCGATCTCGGCCGCCTTGCCGAAGCCGACGACGCCTGGGACGTTCTCGGTGCCGCCGCGACGGGCGCGCTCCTGCCTGCCGCCGTAGATCAGCGGTTCGAGCTTGAGGCCGCGGCGCACGTAGAGCGCGCCGACGCCCTTGGGCCCATGAAGCTTGTGGGACGAGAGCGACAGAAGATCGATCGCGCCGCGCTTGAGATGGATCGGCTCGCGCCCGGCCGCCTGCACGGCGTCGGTGTGAAAGACCGCGCCGACCGCCTTCGCCTCCTCGGCGAGCGCCTCGACCGGAAAGACGATGCCGGTCTCGTTGTTCGCCCACATGATCGACACCAGCGCGACGCGCGGCGACAGCGCGGCGCGGTAGCGCTCGCGGTCGAGGCAGCCGCAGGTGCAGGACCGGAATGACATGCGCCTTGATCCGGCCCTCGGCCTCGAGCCGCCTGACGAGCGCGAGTACGGCCGGGTGCTCGACCGCGGAGACGACGACTTCGTTGCGGTCGGGGTTTGCGGCCAGGCCCGCGCGGATCGCCGCGTTGTCGCTCTCCGTCCCGCCGGAGGTGAACAGGATCTCGTCGGGGAAGGCGGCGCCGACGAGCGCGGCGACCTGGTCGCGGGCCGTCTTCATCCCCTGGCGGCTCGGGCGCGCCGAACGCGTGCGCCGACGAGGGGTTGCCGAAGTGCTCCGTGAAATACGGCAGCATCGCCGCGACCACCTCCGGATCGACGCGGGTCGTGGCGTTGTTGTCGAGATAGACCGGCCTCATAGCGCCACGACCTCAGACGGGAACGACCTTGACCGGGAACCCGAGCTTCTCGATCAGCTTCATGCGCACGCCGAGCACCGTCATCGAGGCGAGCTGGCATCCGGCGCAGGCGCCGGTCATCCGCACGCGGACGACGTCGCCCTCGACCCCGACCAGCTGGCAGTCGCCGCCGTCGGCCTTGAGGCGCGGGCGAAGCTCGGCGAGCGCGGCCTCGATCGCGGCCAGATGCTCGGGCGTGTCGAGGTTGCGCGCCGGACGCGGGGCGCAGGCCGGGCCGGCGGGCTGGGCCGCCCTGGCGACCGCGGGACGACGCTGCATGTCGAGGAGACGAACGCGCTCCGGGCGTGGGGAGGCGGGCTCGTCTTCGAACATCGGCATGTCGCTCAGCAGCAGCTTCGAACATGGTTCGCCTCCGCTATCGTTCGGGCGTCAGGAGAAGGACTTGCCGCAGGAGCACTTCGACGCGGCGTTCGGGTTCTCGAACACGAAGCCCGAGCTCTCGAGCCCGGAGACGAAATCGACCGTCATGCCGGCGAGGTGCGGCTGCGACTCGCTGTCGATGAACAGGGTCACGCCGTCCTGATGGACGAGTTCGTCGCCGTCGCGGGTCTGGGCCTCGAGCCCCATCATGTATTTGAAGCCGGCGCAGCCGCCGGTCTGGACCATGATGCGCAGGCCCTCGGCGGACTGGCCGCCCGGGGCCGGCGTTGTCGGAGGCGCGCGAGATCGCCGTCTTGATCGCGGCGACGGCGTTGTCGGTCAGTTGGATCATGGGGGCCTCCGTAAGGGCGCTGACGGAGCCTCCGATGCACGCTGCGTGCCAGGCGCTAATGCTCTTATATTACAGCGTTTTTCGCGCCGCGGCCGGCTGTCGCAAACGCGACAATCGTCTCTTCGGCCGCATGTGTCGCAGGCGCTTTCCGACAACGGCCGCCCAAGACGGCCCGGCCCCGCCCCGCGGCGTCGGGCGCGGCGCGAGCGCGGTTTTCCGGAATTCAGTCCTTATATTTCAATAGCTTACACGCAAAAGCCCGCTGTTCTCGTGCGAGGCTTTCAATCATTTCAAGGCGTTAGCGGAAAATGGGCGATTTTCGGCGGGACTCTCGCTCGAGGGCCCCACGCTCGCGGGGCGGACTCAAGCCGCGTTCAGCTCCCGGCTCATCTGGGCGAGGCGGCTCATGCCGTCCTCGTCGCCGAAGCAGGAGGCGAAGTCCTTGCAGACCGAGCAATGCGGCGCGGCGCACAGGCTGAAGCCTTCGAGGTCGCAGATGCGGCGATAGAAGTATTTCTTCCAGCGCATGGCGTTGACGTTGCCGGCGTGCAGCGCCGGGAAGTGCCGCGCCAGCAGCCGCGCTGAGCTCGGCGCGGTTGAATAGGCCGAGGTCCTGCCACAGGTGATCGTCGCGCATCGACCGGCGCGCGAGGATCGCGACCAGCCACGCGGCGGCCTCGTCGTCGCGGACGCGATGGCTCGAGAGCAATTCGCGCAGCAGCGTCTCTTCGTCCTCGAGGACCGGCTCGCCTTCACGCCACAGCGGGAACGGCAGCGCGCCGAGCGGAAAGCGGGTCGCGAAGAGCCGCGCGAGCTCGTTTCCCGAAAGGCCGAGCGCGTCGGTCAGCGTCGCGACGCCCGCCTCCTCCTCGGTCAGTCCGATCGCAAGGAAGCAGGCGAAGAGATGATCGTCGAAGGCGGCGCCGTCGTCGGCTTTCGGAGTCTGCGCGGCGCGCAGGGCTGCGTAGCGCTCGTCGAACATCGCTTCGTGCTCCGCCTCTGTGGGCGCGGTCGCCGACCGCGTCCGCCGCGATCAACGAGCGCGGCTACAGGTGCAAGAACGGCGCCTGTCGCAAATCCTACGCGCCGACCAGTTCGGCCGCGACATGCGTCTGGCAATCCTTCGGGCAGACGCGGGAGCAGGCGCCGCAGCCGATGCAGGCCCCGGAATTGTCGACGAGCATGATCTTGCGGTTGAGTTCGCCGTCGAAATCGTCCTCGTCGTCCTCGGTGACCTTGCCGAGGATCTTGCCGTCCTCGTCGACGCCGTGCAGGTGCATCACGTCGCGCGAGCACACCTTGTAGCAGCGGCCGCAGCCGATGCACGTGTCCGGATTGATCTCGGTCAGGTATTCCGGAGTCCAGGCGGAACCGTCGCGGGTCTTGAAAGCCATCACGCCGTCTCCAGTTCCGCGAGCTTCTTCCGGGCCGCTTCCAGCGCCGCGTAGGCGTCGAGCGCCGCCTTGGCGACGTCGGGAATCGACGTCCAGTTGACCGGCAGTTCCTCGCTGAGGTCGTGCAGGTTCATCTTGGCGTTGGTCGCCTTGGCGGACAGCTTCCTGATTTCGGCCTTGAGGGCGTCAACGTCGGACATGCGCGGGTGCTCCTCTTGTGTCGAGAACATGGTCAGACGTCGGCGACGTTCGGATAGGCGTCGATCCATGTCTTCGCCTCCTCGACCAGCTTTTCGCCGGCTTCGGCGAGCTTCTCGAAGCTCTCGAAGCCGAAGCGGTGCACGTCGCGCAGCGACTTGGAGACGACGACCAGGCGGCCGACGGTCAGGATCACCCGGCCGAACCCCTCGTGCGACATTTTCATCATCGGCGAGGCCATGCGGCCGGTGACGCGCTCGATGTCGAGGCCGACCGCGATATAGAACTTCTCGACCCTGTTCATGACGTCGGGATCGGGATCGCCGATGATCGGGATCTCGCGCCGCTGCTCCTTGGTGATGATGAACTCGCCGATCACCTTGGAATCGGGCAGCTTCTCCCACACGCCATAGGCGTCTTCGGCGCGCCACACGCTGATGAGGGTCTTGACGAAGGGCGAGTCGAGCCCGGTCGGCTTGGCGATCGTGTCGGTCATCGGGATCAATCCTCTTCGAAATCGGGCTTGGCCGGGCCGACGCCGGCGCTCATCAGCACCTTGCGCAGCCACGGCGGCGGAGATCCTGCGAGCATGGCGCGGGTGCGCTCCAGCACCTCGGGAATCGGCGCCGCCTGGGGCGTCTTGATCGGATGGATGTGGGCCGAGACGACCTTGGCCGCGGCCGGGCCGCCGATCGCGAGGCAGAACAGCAGGTGACAGCCGCCGAGCGCGTCGACCTTCGGCCCGATCTTGTCGTCGCCGTCGGACTTGTGCGAGCCGGTCTCGTCGGATGTGTCGCCGAAGCCGACCGCCTCGACGAAGTCCCAGCCTTCCTTGGTCACGTCATAGATCGGCGAACTTCGGCGCCGAGCCGAAATGCGCGTTGAGACCCTTCATGTCGCGCGTCGCGATGGCGACGCGCACGACCCCGGGCGCCGGCGGTCTCCGGGCCGGGGCTTCGTCGTCAGTGTTGACGAGTTGCAGACGCCGCACGGCGGCCATCGGTCGTTCTCCCGGTTAAGGAACGGGTTGAGGGACTCGGGCGTCGCTTCGTGGCGGGCGCCCTCGAAGATGTTGGCGGCTTCGAAGATCAGGTCGCGCGCGCCCTGGTAGCCGACGCGCAGCTTGTGCTGGCTGCCGAGCCGGTCGAAGATCGGAAAACCGACCCGCATCAGCGGGATGCCGAGCCGCTCGGACGCCTGTCGCCCGTGGCTGTGGGTGACCAGAAGGTCGGCGCCCTCCGCCATCGCCTCGAAGTCGCCGAGGTCGCCGACCTTCACGGCTGTCGCACGGCACGTGCTCGAGGACCTTGGAGTGGCCGGTCGTCGTGACCGCCGCCTGGATCTCGGCGCCCATGCCGACGAAGAAGGTCGCCGAGCCCGTAGAGCAGGTCGGGCTCGGCGGCGATCGCGATCTTTTTGCCCGAGAAATGGAAATGACCGTCGAGCAGCGCGTCCTGCAATTGCGCCCGGCGGCGGCGGACGGAAGCGGGCGCGGGGCGGCCCGAAAGCTCGGTCAGCAGAGTGACGAAACGGTCGACCGCCTTCAGGCCATAGAGCTGGCGGAAGAGCGCGTATTCGACGCCGGTCAGCTCCTCGAATGCGCTCGGCCGGCGCGCGCATCTGCTCGCCGATCGCGATGGTGAGCGCGGCGTCGCCGAGCGAGCGGATGTCGTCGATCGACGTCCCGCCGTAGGTCGTGGGAACCCAGCTCGCCGGCACCGTGCCGTCGAGCGCGCCGGAGATGTCGGGAAAGATCACCGGCTCGAGGCCGAACGCCTCGACCATCGAGCGGATGTGCTCGATGTCGGCGACGGTCAGATGCGAGCCCGGCAAGATGTTGACCCGCCGCGCGTTGCGGCGCGCGCGGACTTCCCGGCGGGCGATCGAACTCGATCATCGCGACGACCGCCTTCGACCAGCCCTCCTCGATCGCGCCGTCGAAATCGGGCGTCTGGGCGAGCGCGAGCTCGGTTCCGTCGAGCTCCGCGGCCCGGCGCGCCTTGATCGTCGGCGAGTCTCGCGGACGAAGTCCTCGCCGCGCGTCTCGACGAGCGCGGTGGTGGCGACGCCGATCAGCTTGGGCTTGGCGCGCGACTTCAGGTTGAGGATCGCCTCCTCGAGATGGTCGGCGCCGCCGAGGATGGTCGCGACCTCGTCCATCGCCGTCGTCTGGAGCGGGATCGTCTCCTTGAAGTGGCGGACGAACAGGACGAGCGCGAAGGACGTGCAGCCTTGCGAGCCGTGGAACAGCGGCACGGCGCCGTCGACGCCGAGATAGGCGAACGCCGCGCCGAGCGGCTGCGAGGATTTCAGCGGATTGACGCTGGCGGCCTTGGAGACGGGAATGATCTTCGCCATCAGGGGCTCCTGCGCAGGGTCCCTTCTCCCCGCTTGCGGGGAAGGTGGCGCGAAGCGCCGAGGGGCGTGGGCCGCAACTTCGACGCTGTCGCCTGACGCGCGCGAATCGGCTGAGGCGCCCTGCTTTCCGCACCCTCCGTCGCCTCGGCGACACCTCCGCGTCGCGGAGAGGGGGAGTCACGGTTCGGTCGAGCTGCACGAGCATGCGCGCATCAGCACTCGCCCATGTCGTCGGCCGTGGTCGCGGCGAACTTCTTGCGCGATGCGCGCGACGAACTCGGCGCCGTCGTCGAAGGCGTCGACCCTGGCTCTGGCCGGCAGATCCCAGGGCGCGGGCGCGCGCACGTCCGCCAAGACCGGATTGTGGATGGCGAGGTCGATCTGGCGCACCAGCTCCACCATGCCGTCGTAGCCGGCGTAGGGGTGATGGCGCTCCTGGTTGATGTCGAGCCAGGGCGTCTTGGCTTTCAGCGCGATGAACTGGGTGCGTCCGCCCGACAGCATGATGTCGGCCTTGCCGGCGGCGAGCATGGCGTAGAGGTCGCGCGGCGCCATGGCGTCGAAGGCGTGCTTCTCGTCCTTCGAGCAGCGCCTTGATGCGCTCCTTGTCCTCGTCGGTCGATTTCTTGGTCGAGGTGCCGACGATCTCGATGCCGATCTCCTGCAGCGCCGCCACGACCGACCAGGACTTGACGCCGCCGGTGTTGAGCAGCACGCGCTTGCCCGAAAGCCGCTCGCGGTAGGGCTCGAGCCGCGCCCAGACGCGCGCCTCCTCCTCGGCGATCAGGATTTCCGTGCGGGCGATCAGGCGCCTGGTCGGCGCCCTCCCGGACGAGCAGGCGGGCGAGCTGCCGCAGCGCGTCGGAGGTGTCGGAGACGCCGTAGAACGAGCCCTCGAAATAGGGGATGCCCCAGCGCTCCTCCATCTTGCGGGCGAGATTGATCAGCGCGGTCGAGCAGACCATCATGTTCGCGCGGGCGGTGTGCGCGGCGGCGATGTCGAGATAGCGCGCGTCGCCGGGAATGCAGGCGCGCACCCGCATGCCGAGCTTCTCGAGCAGCGGCTTCACCATCCAGAATTCGCCGGAGAGGTTGAACTCGCCGAGGATATTGATGTCCATCGGGCCGACGTCGTCCGGCTCGTGCGAGCCGATGACGTGGTCGAGCAGGGCTTCGCCCGCGAGCTTGTTGCCGAGGTTCTTCGAGCCGACGAAGCCCGGGGCGTGGACCGGCACGACCGGCGTGCCGAAGCGCTCGGAGGCGCGGAAGCAGACGGCGTCGAGGTCGTCGCCGATCAGCGCGGTGACGCAGGTCGAGTAGACGAACACCGCCGGCGGCGCGTGCTGTCTCGACGATCTCGCGGATCGCCTTGAACAGCTTCTTCTCGCCCTGGCCCATGACGACGTCGAGCTCGGTGAGGTCGGTGGTGAAGCTCATCCGCCAGAGGCCCGGGCCGGACGACGCCGCGCCGCGGTTGTCCCAGGAATTGCCTTCGCAGGCGAGCGGCCCGTGGATGAGATGGGCGACGTCGGTCACCGGCTGAAGCACGATCTTCGCGCCGTCGAAGGCGCAGCCGCCGGCCGCCGCGCCCGGCGTCAGCGGCTTCGAGCAGCCCTTCTTGCGTGCGCTCGGCGTCCTTGGCCTGGTTCTTGTCGCAGGCCGGCTCCTGGAAAAGGGCCTGGACGCGCGCTTGGCTCGACATGGGGCTTGCCTTCTCAAAGAGGGAGCGCGGCGCCGGGTCCGGAGACGCGCTGCTCAGGCGCGTCGGCCGCGATCCATGGGGTGTCCCGGAGGACGCCCGTCTCGACGGACCCTGGATCGCGCTGGCGGCGCGCGTTCACCGCGTCAAGTCGAACGAGTAGTCCGTCTTGCCGGGGACGATGGTGTCGGCGTCGAGCTTGTCGAACACCTTGTCGAGGAGCGTCGTCAGCACCCGCAGGCCGCCCTGATAGCCCCACAGCGGGAAGCGGTGGTGGTGGTGGCGGTCGAAGATCGGGAAGGTCAGGCGCACCAGCGGCGTGCCGGTGTCGCGCTCGAGATACTTGCCGTAGGAGCTGCCGATCAGCATGTCGACCGGCTCGGTGAACAGCAGCGAGCGCAGGTGCCACAGGTCCTTGCCGGCCCAGATCTTGGCGTCCTTGCCGAAGGGCGAAGCGTCGAGGATCGGACGGAGCTCCTCCTCCCAGGCCTTCGTGCCGTTGGTCGCAAGGCAATGGATCGGCTCGCCGCCGGTCTCCATCACGAAGCGGGCCATCGCCGTGACGAAGTCCGGGTCGCCGTAGATCGCGTACTTCTTGCCGTGCAGGTGGGCCTGGCTGTCGGCCATCGCGTCGATCAGGCGGCCGCGCTCGAGGCGGATCGATTCCGGGATCGCCTTGCCCGAGAGCGCCGAGATCTTCATCAGCAGCTCGTCGGTCGCGCGCACGCCCATCGGGTAGTGGAAGGACGCGGTCTCCTGGCCGAAGGTCTCGGCGTAATCGAGCGTCTTGCGGGTGTTCCAGTGCTGCAGCGACACCGTCGCCTTGGCGTTGACCGCCGTCTTGACGTCGTCGATCCTGGTGCCGCCGTCGTACATGCGGAACTCGCCGTCGGAGGGCGTGTCGAACTGGTCGGAGGCGTCGGAGAGAATCGTGTACTCGACGCCCATCGTGTCGAGCAGGCGCTTCAATTCGCGATTGTTGCCGACGCAGAAGCCGTCGAAGCCCGGGATGATGTTGATCGTGTTGTTCGGCTTCGCGCTCGGCGCCCTTCCAGAAGTTCTCGAGAATGCCCTTGATCATGACGTCGTAGCCGTCGACGTGGCTGCCGACGAAGGCCGGCGTGTGGGCGAAGGGAACGTCGAATTCCTTCGGGACCGAGCCCTTGTCCTTGGCGGTCTCGATGAAGGAATGCAGGTCGTCGCCGATGACTTCCGCCATGCAGGTGGTCGACACCGCGATCATCTTCGGGGCGTAGAGCGAGTAGGTGTTGGCGAGGCCGTCGACCATGTTGTTGAGGCCGCCGAACACCGCCGCGTCTTCCGTCATCGAGGAGGAGACCGCGCTGCACGGCTCCTTGAAGTGGCGCGACAGATGCGAGCGATAATAGGCGACGCAGCCCTGCGAGCCGTGCACGAAGCTCATCGTCTTCTCGAAGCCGGCGGCGGCGAACACCGCGCCGAGCGGCTGGCAGGCCTTGGCCGGATTGACCACCAGCGCCTCGCGGGCGAGGTTCTTCTCGCGGTAGTCCCAGGTCTTGGTGAAATCGGCCTGCTCGGCGACCTTGGCGTCGGCGACGCCGCATTCGAACATGGCCTTCTTGCGCGCGAACATCTCCTGGTATTCCGGCTCGCGGAACAGCGGGGCGTGATCGAGCACCTTTTCTGCTGACTGTGGCATTGCAATATTCCTCTGTCGCCAGGCCGCGCCATACGGCGGCGCCGGTCGGGAATTCGTTCGGGTTCGGGTTCGGAAGCGGCGCGCCTGCGCGGGCGCGCCGCATTCGGCGGTCAGATCATTCGGCGGCGATCGCGAGTTCGTCGGGCTTGTTCCACGGGGCGTCGAACAGGTCCCAGACCGGGTTGTTGATCGCCAGGTCCATGTCGCGCGCGAAGATCGCGAAGCCGTCGTAGCCGTGATAGGGGCCGGAATAGTCCCAGCGAGTGCATCTGACGGAACGGGATGCCCATCTTCTGCACCGGGTACTTCTCCTTGATGCCCGAGCCGACGAGGTCCGGGCGGATCTTCTCGACGAACTTCTCCAGCTCGTAGCCGGTCACGTCGTCATAGATCAGCGTGCCCTTCTTCACGTAGTGGCCGGTGCGCTGGTAATCGTCGCCGTGGCCGAATTCGTAGCCCGTTCCGACGATCTCCATGCCGAGATCCTCATAGGCCGTGATGACGTGGCGCGGGCGCAGGCCGCCGACATAGAGCATCACCGTCTTGCCCTCGAGCCGCGGCCGGTACTTGGCGATCACCGCATCGACCAGCGGGCGGTATTTGGCGATCACCGCCTCGGTCTTGGCCTCGATCTCGGGGCCGAAGTGCTTGGCGATCTTGCGCATGCTCGGCTTCGATCTGCGACGGCCCGAAGAAGTTGTACTCCATCCAGGCGACGCCGTACTTCTCTTCCATGTGGCGGCAGATGTAGTTCATCGACCGGTAGCAATGGATGAGGTTGAGCTTGGCCTTCGGGCGCGCGCTCGACTTCGGCGAGCGTGGCGTCGCCCGACCAGTTGCCGACCACGCGCAGGCCCATTTCCTCGAGCAGGATGCGCGAGGCCCAGGCGTCGCCGCCGATGTTGTAGTCGCCGATGACGTTGACGTCGTAGGGACCGGCTTCCCACTCGATTTCCTTCTTGTCGAACACCCAGTCGCGGATCGCGTCGTTGGCGATGTGGTGGCCGAGCGACTGCGACACGCCGCGGAAGCCTTCGCAACGCACCGGAACGATCGTCTTGCCGATTTCCTTGGCCTTCTTCTTGGCGACCGCCTCGATGTCGTCGCCGATCAGGCCGATCGGGCATTCCGACTGGATGGTGATGCCGTTGGCGAGCGGGAACAGCTTGTCGATCTCGTCGATGATCTTGTCGAGCTTCTTGTCGCCGCCGAACACGATGTCCTTCTCCTGGAAGTCGGAGGTGAACTGCATGGTGACGAAGGTGTCGATGCCGGTCGAGCCGATGTAGTAGTTGCGGCGCTGCGACCAGGAATATTGGCCGCAGCCGACCGGGCCGTGGCTGATGTGGACCATGTCCTTGATCGGGCCCCAGACGACGCCCTTCGAGCCGGCGTAGGCGCAGCCGCGGACCGTCATCACGCCGGGGACCGACTTGATGTTCGACTTGACGTCGCATTCGGTGACGAGCGGCGTTCTCGGTCTCGGCGGCTTCGGCGACCGGCTTGGCGACGCTCAGGTGCTTCTTGCGGCGCTTGGCGAATTTGTCGGGATAGGCGGTCAAGACTTCCGCGATCAGCGCTTCCATCTTGGCGTCTTCGTTATCGGTATCGAGGCTCATGGCGCTCTCCCAGTGCGCGAGGAAGGAGTCGCGCCGCCGGGTTCAAGGGCCGGGGCCGACTGTTCTGGATTATTGAGCGGCGGCGGCGGCCGCGGCGGCCGCTTCCTTGGCCTGCAGTTCGGCGAGCGCCTGCTCTTCGGTCTTCATGATGCCGAACTCCATCAGCATCTCCTCGAGCTCTTCCATGGTGATCGGGGTCGGGATCGTGCCCTTGCCGGAGTTGGCGTGGATCTTCTCGGCGAGCTGCGCGATACTCCTGCGCCTGCTGGCTGTCGGGCGCGTATTCGATCACCGTCTGGCGGCGCAGCTCCGCGTGCTGGACGATGTTGTCGCGCGGCACGAAGTGGATCAGCTTCGAGTTCAGGCGCTTGGCCAGCGCCTCGGCCAGCTCCAGCTCCTTGTCGGTCTGGCGCTCGTTGCAGATCAGCCCGCCGAGGCGCACGCCGCCGGAATGGGCGTATTTGAGAATGCCCTTGGCGATGTTGTTGGCGGCGTAGAGGGCCATCATCTCGCCGGACATGACGATGTAGATTTCCTGCGCCTTGTTCTCGCGGATCGGCATGGCGAAGCCGCCGCACACCACGTCGCCGAGCACGTCGTAGGAGACGTAGTCGACGTCGTCGTAGGCGCCGTTCTCCTCGAGGAAGTTGATCGCGGTGATGACGCCGCGGCCGGCGCAGCCGACGCCGGGCTCCGGGCCGCCGGACTCGGTGCACTTGATGCCCTTGTAGCCGACCTTGAGCACGTCCTCGAGTTCGAGGTCCTCGACCGAGCCGGCTTCGGCGGCGAGGCTCAGCACCGTGTCCTGCATCTTGGCGTTGAGGATGAGGCGGGTC
Source organism: uncultured Alphaproteobacteria bacterium (assembly GCA_963724785.1). Taxonomy (GTDB): domain Bacteria; phylum Pseudomonadota; class Alphaproteobacteria; order Rhizobiales; family Beijerinckiaceae; genus Roseiarcus. Next base: position 219,422 of record CAVRWC010000004.1, read on the forward strand.
GAATCCGCCTTCGGGTCGCAGCCGACGATCAGGATCTTCTGCCCGAGATCGACGAGGGCTGCGAGGGTGTTCTGCGACGTCGTCGACTTGCCGATGCCGCCTTTCCCGTAGAAGGCGATTTGGCGAAGTTTAGCCATTGGCCCGTGTTCCTTTCGCGGAGGTGAGCCGTACGGCTCGGTTGACTGTCTCGGCGGCGGAGCTCGCCGCCTCGCACACCTTGACTTCAAGGATCGTGCCAAGTCCTCGCTAGGGCAACTTCTTCAATAAAGACAAGGGGATGACGAGTTTCACCGACGCCTTGTCGGCTCGACAGCGACGTGTCGCAAGCCGGACATTGGCCGACAGCGGTGTCGGCGACCGACCGGTCCCGACGCGCACGTCGGAAAGTCGCCAAAACGAAGTGTTCCCGGCGGAGCTCGTCCGGCCGGGAACAAGAGGTGTCGTTGAAGATGAAAAGTCTTGCGATCGTCAGCCGACGATCGCCTCGGCGGCTTCGGCGAGCGGCAGGTCGATGATCTCGATCATCTGGTCGTCGTAGAATTTCCGCTCGTTGCGGGTGAGCCGCGCTCGTCTCGGCGACGGCGAAATGCGGGCCCCTGGAGCGCTTCATGATCTGCCGCGCGTAGGTGCGAAGCATCTGGTCGTGAAACCGACAGCCCAGGAACAAGAAACCCGCGATCGGTGCGCGCCTCCTTCACCGCCGAGGGGATCGGCGTCTGGATGTCGATTTCCGTCATGACCTCGACATAGTCCGAATCGGCCACCAGGAAGTTGCGCGCCGGACGAACGCCGCCATGCGGCGAATAGAGCACCGTGCGCGCCGCCTCGACCGCGGCGCCGTCGCAAGGCTCGCCGGCGGCGTCATAGGCGAGCGTCCAGATGTCGTAGTTGATTCCGGCGCGCGTGATGCCCTGGATCTCGACGAAATCGTCCCGTCCCGCCTGCTCTCAGCGCGGTGGCGAATTCGTCGTCGTACCAGGAGTTGACGACCAGCCGGGACGGCAGGCTGGCGAGAAACCCGACGAGCGGGCTCGGCGCGACCGGGCTCGCGAAGATCTCGGCCATGAACTTCTGCAGCGTCTTGCGATGGCGGCGGCTCTCGATGAACTGCGCGACCGACCACATGTTGGTGCGCACCCGCGACGGCGCCGGGGCCTTGGCGTGGAGCGCTGCGGCGACGGCTTCCGGCGTCGCCGGCAGCGCGGACCCGGTCAGCGCGAGAACGCCGGGGCCGAGATAGGGAACGAGCGCGTCCCTGACCAGGAGGTCGCGCACGACCGCGAGGCGCCGCGGCCGGATCGGTCGGCGCGGCGCGTTCGAGGGCGAGCTCGGCGAGCGGAAGCGGTCATTCGTCCTCTCCGAGCTTCCTGGCGTTGACGGTGATCGGCAGCTTCGTCTCCGGCGGCATCTCCGGCAGGATCAGGGTCCAGCCGTTGCGCAGCTTCACCGATCCGCCCCACAGCGTCTCGCGCTCGGTCTCGACGATCGGCTCCTCGAGGTCCTTCTTCGGCACATAGGCGGAGAGGCCCTTTTCGCCGCGGCGGATCATCACCTTCATTGTCCGGTTTCCTTCATCGCCTGACGAGTGCGTCCGCGTGATCGAGGCTCGTAAGCTCCTTGCCGCGCATGCCGACGACGGTTGCGCTGTCGACCCATTCGACCGCGTAGATGTAGAACTGCTGGAGGAAGGTGCCGATGTCGCGCACGTAGCCGACCTCGCCCTTGCGCACCAGAATGTCGCCGATCTCGCGGCCGCGATACGTTCCGTCGTTCCGGATGTGTTTCAGCGAGCGGACCTTCTCGCCGGGCATGAACACCGGCGGCGTCGCGAATCTCGACTTCCTGCTCTCTGCCCAGTCCCATCACGCGCTCTCCGCCGTCTTGCGGGCCAACGCCGCTTCGCGCACCACCTCGTCCTCGTCCTCGATGAGCGCGCCGAGGAGCGTCGATCGGCAGCCGCTCGGCGCAGACGAAGCGCACGCGAAAATCCTCGTCCTTCGCCATCAGCACGAGCCGCTCCTCCGGCAGCCGCTCGGCGACCGCGATCCTGACCAGCGGGTCCGGATCGCCGGTCATGCCCGGCAGCACATAGTCGGGCGCGCGCCAGGCGGCCTCGCGCCGCACGGTCGGATCGGGATCGTCGATCAGCCGCACCAGCAGCGCCGGCTCGGCCCGCCGCGCCGCGGCGAGCCGGACGGAATATTCCTGGTCGCCGAACAGGCCCGCCAGCGCCTCGCCGGAGAGGCGCTGGGCGAGCGCGATGCGCACCTTGGCCTCCGGATCCTTCATCAGAGGCCCGAGTCGCGCGACCGGCAGGCGGAGAGCGACCATCGCGCGCACGTCCGGCTCCGGGTCGTTCAGGAGCGCGGTCAGGCGAAACGGCGACGCGTAGCGCGCCGCAAGCGTGCGCACCTCGAAATAGGGGTGCGCCAGATGTCGCTCCGCATGCGCCGGATTGGCGGCGAAGAACCGGTCGATCCGGCGCGCCCGGCGATCCATCACGCAGGCGCGGCCGAACTCGCAGCGTCCGGCCGCCTGCGTCTCCTCATAGGGGCAGTCGGCGCAGGAGACCGGATTGCCGAGCCAGTCGGTCGGCCCGTCGTCCTCTTCCGGAGATGCGCCGCCGGCCATGGCCATCCGCTTTAAGGCCGTCAGGCCTTGACGCAGGTCTTCGGCACCGGGCAGACGGCCGCGCATTGCGGCGTGTCGAAATGTCCGTCGCATTCGGTGCAGGTCTTGGCGTCGATGATGTAGGTGTCGTTCTTGAACTTGATCGCGGCCGTGGGGCACTCGAATTCGCAGGCGCCGCACGCGGTGCACTGAGGAAGCGATGATCTTGTAAGCCATTCGTTCTTCTCCTTTTCACTCAGGGTCAGCCGGCGCGTCTTTGCGCGCCGGAATTGGTGGGCGGTTCAGGCGACCGCTTTCGCCTCGCCGCTGTCGGCCGTCGCCTCCGCGTAGAGCGCGCTGATCGCGGTCTCGGCGTATTCGTAGGCGTAGGCGTCGGTGGCCTCGATCCCGGCCGCGACCAGCATGTCCCTCGGGCAGTCGCCGATCTTCGAGCAGAGCACGTGGGTCACGCCTTCGAGCGCGGCGATGGTCGCGTCGAGGGTCGCGTCCTCGCCGAAGCCGCCCATGCAATAGGCGTCGATCTTGCGATGGCCGACGAACGCGACGCCCTTGGCGGAGGCCTCGTAGACCTGGAACTCCCTGGCGTGGCCGAAATGCTCGTTGATGCGGCCGCCGCCCTTGGTCGCGACCGCGACCAGGATCGAAAGGCCGTCGGCCGAATTCTCCTTGACCGCGGCGATCGCCTTCTCCTTGGCGCGCACGTGGTCGCCGCGCTCCTCGGCGACGATCTCGCGATAGGCCGCGCGCTTGCTCGGATCGTAGGCGACCTCCTCCGGCAACTGGTCGAGGGTGAACTCCTGGCCGCGGTCTTCGCCGAGCAGGCCGACCGCGTCGGCGCGGCACTGCCGGCAATGGCGCATCAGCTTCGCGCCGCCGTCGAGCTTGTCCTGCAGCGCCTTCAGCTCCATCGCGGTCGGGCCGCGCTGGCCGGTGAGGCCGAAATGCGTGCCGTGCGCCGGATCGGAGATCAGCGGCATCACGTTGTGCAGGAAGGCGCCGCGCTCCTTGACCCAGCGGTTGACCTCGATCAGGTGCTCGTCGTTGATCCCGGGAATCATCACCGAGTTGATCTTGGTCGAGAATGCCGCGCGCGGTCAGCATCTCGAGCCCGAGCATCTGCCGCTCGTGCAGGATCGTCGCCGCCTCGATGCCCGGTGTAGCGCCGCTGTGTTGATAGAAGATCCACGGGATAGATCTTCGCGCCGATCTCGGGATCGACCATGTTGATGGTGATCGTCACATGGTCGACGTTCATGCTCGCGAGTTCGTCGACGTGGTCGGGCAGGGCCAGGCCGTTGGTCGAGATGCAGAGCTTGATGTCGGGGATCTCTCTGGAGATCTCCGCGAAGGTCGCCTGCGGTCTTCTTCCAGTCGTAGCAGGCGTCGCCCGGGCCGGCGATGCCGAGCACCGAGAGCTGCGGCACCTCGTTGGCGACGGCGATGACCTTGCGCCTGGCCTGGTCGGGCGTCAGCTTTTCCGAAACCACGCCCGGGCGGCTCTCGTTGGCGCAGTCGTACTTGCGATTGCAGTAGTTGCACTGGATGTTGCAGGCCGGCGCGACCGCGACATGCATGCGGGCGAAATAGTGGTGCGCCTCTTCGGAATAGCAGGGATGGTCCTTGATCCGTTCCCAGGTGGATTCGTCCATGTCGTCGGGCTTGGCCGACGATCCGCAGGAGGACGACGAGCAGCCGCCGGACGTCGCGGCCTCCTTCATCGCGTCGAAGTCGATCGGCTTCATGAGGCTGTCGAGCGAGATCGTGAACGGCTGGCTCATGTGTCGCGTCTCCTATCGCAGCGACTAGAACGCAAGCCGTGTGCCACGATCATTCGTGTTGGGTTTCAAGGCCTTGTCGGCCTCGGGGGGCAGTCCCGGCCGAACACTGCCGTGTCGCGTTCGCGACAGAGGACCCTGCCGCCACGCGCCCGCGGGACGTCCAAAGGCCCTTTCACGCTTAACTTGAGCCGGATTTGCAGCCGACGGCGCTTGCGTCAGAATTCTCTACGTATCGCCAAAGCGGTTTTAAGGGCTGCGATTTGGGGCCGCAGGCGCCGCGGCCCTTTTCTTGTCGACCCGCGGCCGTCACAGGATGGCGAACGCTGTCGAACTCGGCTCGAACTGGCGGACAGGCGCGAGCAGCCGGACGGCCACGTCTTTCTCAGCGGACTCGTATGAGTTGATAACCCCGGGCCTTTGTGCTCCGTATGGTTCGTCGCCTTCGAGGCGACAGACCCTCATGCCGGACGACCAAATGGCTGTGAGCGCACAATTACGGGCGGCCAGGGCCTTGTTGAACTGGACCGTTCGAGAGTCTGGCGGACCGGGCGGGCGTCGACCGCGACACCGTCGCACGGGCCGAGACGGATGCGACAGCGCCCGGTCCTGCAGTCCCTAAACTGGTCAAGGCGCTTGAAGCCGCCGGCGTCGAATTCATCGCGGAGAATGGCGACGGGCCGGGCGTCCGGCTGCGAAGGCCGCGGACAGGCCCGCAATCGATCACGACCGAGGACTTGAACGCGAGCAATGACGAATAGCGCCCGCCCGGGAGCGGCCGGCCCCCTTAGAAACCGACGCGGGGTCTTGAATTAGCTGAGGCGAACGCCGCCCCGCGCCGCCTCGTAGGCGATCCAGACCTGCTTTCCCACGACCATGGCGCGATCGGTCACGCCCCGGAGCGAGAGATAGGCCTCGAGCTGTCGCCAGGTTTCCGCGTTGGGAAGCTTGCGATCATCGCGAATGTTCCGAACGAAATCGCCAGCGGCGTCGTCACCGGCCGGGTACATTTTGATGTAGGCGGCAAAAGACATGGCGGACTCCTGAGCCCCACGGACCGGATAGCGTGATTCGGGTCGTTCTGTCGCGCCCAGGTTGGCCGAGATCGCGAGGCCCCGCGCCGAGCGCGCCTGCGAGCCAGCATGGCGCCCGGCGGGCGACGCTGATGAGCATTGGCGTCCCGGAAGGGAATCGAACCCCTGACCCCAGGTTTAGGAAACCTGTGCTCTATCCTGCTGAGCTACCGGGACGCGGCCGACGCGCAGTTCAGCTCGCGGGCGCAGTCTGGACGAAAGCGCCGCGAGCGGGCAAGAGCGTTAGCATGGATTTTCGCGGCGTGCACCCTCCTCTTCGCCGCCTCGGCCGCCTCCGGGCGGTGCGCGCGGCCGTCGCCGCAATGGCCATAGCGTCGCTCGCTGCGATCGGCCCGGCGCGCGCGGCTTGCGGGACGCCGGACGGCGCCGTGCGGGTCGCGGACATCGACGATCGGCTCGATCTCGTCCTCGCCGACGGCCGGACGGTCCGCCTTAGCGGCGTGGCGGCGCCGGATCCGGCTCGCGCCCCGGATCTTGCCGACGCGGCGCGCGAACTGCTCGCCAGCCGGGTCGTTGGCCGCGACGGCGAGCTCGAGCGCCTGGCCGGCGGGACCGGACCGATGGGGGCGTGTGGTCGCGGACGTCCAGTTTTCCGGCCTCGGCCGCGACGGCCGCCGTGACACGGCCGCCGCGACCCTGCTCGCCGCCGGATACGCCCGCGTCGCGCCCGGCCTTCGAGGCGCGCGGCTGCGCCGCCGAACGGCTTCGCATCGAGGACGAGGCGCGAAGCCAAGGCCTCGGCCTGTGGGCCGATCCGCGTTACGCGGTCGTCGACGCCGCGGACGCCGAGGCGCTCCGACGAAACGGCGGACGGCTGGTCGTGATCGAGGGCCGGGTGCGGAGGGTTGGCTTTGGCCGCTCCCGCCTCTATCTTGACATGGTTCCTAAGGGCGGTCCGACGATCGTCGTCCCCCGAAAGCTCGAGCCGGCTTTCGCGGGGGCCGGGCATTCGCTCGACGCCGCGGCCGGGGCAGACGATTCGTGTGCGCGGGGCGCTCGACAACCGTTTGGGCCCGAGACTCGAGGTCAGCGAGCCGGCGATGATCGAATTTTTGGGGCGTTCGGACGCGTCGGCCGGGGTCAAGCCGCATCCATGATCGACTGCGTTCCGGGAAACGAGAGGCCACAGGCCGGCGCGCACGCATGGCGGCGCGGGCTCATGCTCGCAGCCGTGGCGTTGAGCCTCGGCCTGGCCGCCTGCGCCTCGGTCGAGCCGCCGCCCGCCCCCGACGAACGTCGCGGCGGCGCCGACCGGAGCCGAGGCCGGTCTCCCCGCCGGCCGAGTCCGGAGCGGAAGCGTCTTATCGACGCCTTCGGCGGCGAGTATCGCGCGCCGGCGACGGAAGCCTTCCTCGAACGGCGTTCTCGTCAAGCTCGCGCAGGCTTCCGACGCCGCGAGCCAGCCCTATCGCGTCACCCTGCTCGATTCCCCGGTCGTCAACGCCTTCGCCCTGCCTTCGGGCGACATCTTCATGACCCGCGGCCTGCATCGCGCTCGCCGACGACACGTCCGAGATCGCCGCCGTGATGGCGCACGAGATCGCCCATGTCACGGCGCGCCACGCGGCGCAGCGGGCCGAGTTCGTGAAGACCGACCGCGCTCTTCGCCCGAGTCAACGCGCAGGTGCTGGAGCGTCCCCAGGCCCCGGAGGAGGCGGAGGCCCGTTCGCGGCTGTCGATCGCCAGCTTCTCGCGCGAACAGGAGTTCGAGGCCGACCAGATCGGCATCAAGTCCGTGGCGCGGGCGGGCTACGACCCTTATGGCGCCGCGCGGTTCCTGACCGCGCTCGGCGAATGGAGCGCGCTCTCCGCCTCGATTTCCGGCGCGCCGTCCGCCGACCGGCCGGACATGATGGCGACGCATCCCTCGACGCCGGAGCGCATCGCCCAGGCCAAGGCGGAAGCGCGGCAAATCGGCCCGCCCGGCGAAGGGCGCGACCGGCCGGGACGCCTACCTCGCCGCGATCGACGGGCTCCTGTTCGGCGACGATCCGTCCCAGGGCGTCGTCCGGGGGACGCTGTTCATCCATCCCAAGCTCGGCTTCGCCTTCGAGGCGCCGTCGGGGTTCACGCTGGAGAACCAGTCCGCCGCGCTGATCGGCGTCGGCGACGGCGGCGCCGAGGCGCTTCGGCTCGACAGCATTCCGATCTCGGACTTCGACTTCCGTCGCCAGCGCGATCGCGTCCGGCTGGATCGACGGCCTCAAGACGACCGACGTCGAGACCCTGCAGATCGGCGGTCTCGACGCCGCCGACGGCGACGGCGCGGGGCGAACAGTGGAGCTTCCGGCTCGGGGCCGTGCGGCTCAACGGCCGCCTCTACCGTCTCATCTTCGCCGCCCGGTCGCTCTCGCCGGCCGTCGATCAGCGCTTTCGCGCCTCGCTCGAATCGTTCCACCTGATCAACGCGCGCGATTCGGCGCTCGCCGCTCCGCAGGCGATCAAGATCGTCGCCGCCGGCGGCGTCGACACCGCCGACACGATGGCGGCGCGGATGGCGTTCCTGCCGGAGGCGCTCGACCAGTTCCTGATCCTCAACGGCCTCGAGCGCGGCGCTCCGCTCGTTGCCGGCCGGCGCTACAAGATGGTGACTCAATGACGTCCGAAACCTCCGCCGCAGATCGCCGCCGCCTTTCGGCGCGTGTGGTGGCGGCGACCCACAATTCCGGCAAGCTGCGGGAGATCCGCGAGCTGCTCGCGCCGCACGGCGTCGAGGCGATCGGCGCGGCGGACTTGCATCTCGCCGAGCCGGAGGAGACCGGCGAGACGTTTCGCGACAACGCCGCGATCAAGGCCGAGGCTGCGGCGCGCGCCTCGGGCGAGCCGGCGCTCGCCGACGATTCGGGGCTCTGCGTCGAGGCGCTCGGCGGCGCGCCCGGCATCTATTCGGCCCGCTGGTCGGGCGGCTCCAAGGACTTCGCCGCCGCCATGGCGCGCGTCGAGCGCGAATGTCTGGCCAAGGGCGCGCCGCGGCCGTGGCGGGCCTATTTCATCAGCGTGCTGGCGCTCGCCTGGCCGGACGGGCGGACCGAGACGTTCGAAGGCCGGGTCGACGGCGACCTCGTCTTCCCGCCGCGCGGGACGGCCGGCTTCGGCTACGATCCGATTTTCAAGCCCGACGGCCACGACCGCACCTTTGGCGAAATGAGCGCCGAGGAGAAGCACGGGATACCGGCCGACGGCTCGCTGGCGCTGTCGCATCGCGCGCGAGCGTTCCAGAAATTCGCGCGGGCGTGCCTCTGAGCGGGCCGTTCGGCGGCGACGGACCGGCATGGGCTCCCGGATCGTGACTTTTCAGGCGCTTGCAGCGTGTTTCGGTTCCCCCTGGGACTGCCGCCGCTCCTCGCGAGAAGCCCGAAGGGCGACGCGGCGATCCAGGGCGACGCGCGGCGCCATTTTCCTTTATCGCCACGCCCCGGAGCCTGACCCGGGGTTGCGCCTCGCGAGGACGGCGCTGCATCGGACGGGATCCCGGCAAGGAACGGCCTGCAAAGGCCGAGCAACCTCTGCGAGTTCGGCTCCGCAATCGAGACTTTTCAAGGACCTGTGGGGTGATGGGGTTCCCTCCGAATGGCGCGAATTGACCACAACCGCACTCGAACTTTGCGCGCCGAGGGCGCGATGCGCCGGCCGGTCGCTTGGGAGTGGGCAAGGGTCGCGCTCCGTCTACGCTCACGGGAACAAAGATAGAACATGATTTCGAAGCATGGCAAGGAAATTCCGAAAGCGACGCGCGGATGCCGGGGTTTCTCAATGTCCCCGCTGGCGCCGGCCGGAGCCATCATCGTGCGAACCCTATTGCGGACGAGGCGTGGAGTAGCGGAAGCCCAATCCAACAGTGGGGTCGGTCGATCCCCCGGGCGACCTGCGGCGCATCAGTCGCGCGATACCGACAGCCCCGCGAGAAGCGGAGCGTACGCGGCGAGCCTGCGCGATACGAACTCCGTGAAGAGCCGCACGCGTTTCGTCTTGCGTGTCTCCCCTTGCGTGAGAAGCCAAACCGTTCCGTACATGTGCAGGTCGGCGCCCGGGACCCTCGCCAGTAATGGGTCGGCATCGCCAACGAAGCACGGCAGTGTCGTCATCCCGAGCCCTTGCCGTACAGCAACGATCTGCGCGTCCGCATCCGTGATCCTGAACGGAACCCCTGTGGCGCCAACCTCACCCTCGCTGGCCCAATCCGGAATTCCATGACTGCTTATGACGATCCACCGGATGGGATCGGGCGCGCCCGCACGCCACGCGGCTAGTCGATCGCAGGAAATGTAGACGCCGCCGAACAACTCCGGTCCCTTCAGGCCGTGAAGATTGAGCGGCAGGGTTTTGCGGTCGTAGACGACGCGGATCGCGACGTCGGCCTCTCGGTTGGTCAGATTCGCCAGCTCGCCGGACGACAGGATATCCATTTCGATGTCCGGATGCAGACGCGCGAAATCGGCGAAGTCCGGCATGAGCAGGTGTGTCGCCAGAGGCGGCGCCAGCGTCACCCGCAGAAGCCCGCGCACGCTCTCGTCGCGCCCGAAGACGCGCGTCTCCAGCAGGTGCGACGACGCTTCCATCTGGTCCGCGAACTCGAGGACCTCCTCGCCCGCAGCCGTCAGGCGGTAGCCCGAAGGCAGCTTTTCGAATAGGTGCGCCCCGAGGCGTTCCTCGAGCTGGGCGATGCGTCGCAGCACGGTCGAGTGATTCACCCCGAGGCGTTCGGCGGCGGCCCGCACCGAGGCTCCGCGCGCGACGGCAAGAAAGTAGCGAACGTCGTCCCAGTCGATCATGGTGCAATCCGGCGCCGCGCGGTGCGCCCTTACGAACAGCCCGTATTAGACGGGCGGTCATCATAGCCTACGCCCACAAGCGCGGCCCCATTCCAAACGGGCGCACCGATCGTCGCGGCGGGCGTCAGTCGTCCAGCCGGATCGAATTTCGCACCACCGATATGCGCGCCTCCGCACTGAACGCCTGACGCCGGCGGACCCATTTCGAGCGTCTCGGGATCCTACCCGAACGAGCAAAGACACAGCTTGAAAGGAGAAGTCATGGGAAAGCTTGAGGGCAAGGTTGCAGTCATCACGGGTGGAACGAGCGGCATGGCGCTGGCGAGCGCCAAGCTTTTCGTTGACGAAGGAGCCTATGTTTTCATCACGGGCCGGAGGCAGGAGGCGCTCGACGAGGCCGTCAAGCTGATTGGCCGGAACGTGACCGGCGTGCGCGGCGACGCGGCCAATCTCGACGACATCGATCGTCTGTTCGACACGGTCAAGCGGGAAAAGGGCACGATCGACGTCCTGTATGCGAGCGCCGGCATGGGCGAAGCCGTCCCACTCGGCGAGATTACCGAGCAGCATTTCGATGCGACCTTCGGCCTGAATACGCGCGGCACGCTGTTCACGGTTCAGAAGGCCTTGCCGCTCTTCAACGATGGCGGATCGATCTTCATGACCGGGTCCGTTGCTTCGGTGAAAGGTTTTCCTGGTTACGGCGTGTATGCGGCGAGCAAGGCGGCGTTGCGCTCATTCGCACGCACCTGGCTCAACGAACTGAAGGGCAGAAATATCCGGGTGAACGTGCTGAGCCCGGGGCCGATCGCCACGCCGATGCAGGACCAAGTTCTCACCGAGGAGGCGAAGCAGATGTTCGAATCCCTGATCCCGCGGGGAAAGATGGGTCGTCCCGAGGAAATCGCGGCGGTCGCGCTGTTTCTGGCTTCAGACGATTCGAGCTTCGTGAATGGGGTGGAGTTGTCTGTCGACGGCGGCTTCTCGGCCATCTGAAATCGCGCCGATTAGATCGGACACAATCCGACGTACGGAAAACGGAGAGATTCGATGAGCATCGAAGAGAATGTTCAGATTGTGAAGGATTTCTTTGCCGCAATGGGCGGCGGCGATAAGCAAGGTCTGCTGGCGTTGGCTGCCGAGGATATTGAGTGGATCATTCCGGGCGAGGACTGGCCGCTGGCCGGCACGCACCGCGGGCACGCCGGATTGGCGGCTTTGCTTCAGAAGGCGTCCGAAAGGTGGAAACGTCATACCCAAAGCCCCCCGAATTCGTGGCGCAGGGAGACCGGGTTCTGGTCGTCGGCGTCGCGACCGGGAAAATCAAAGCCACGAATAAGCCGTTCAAGGACGATTGGGTCTTCGACATCACCGTTCGAAACGGCAAGGCTGACGAAGATCCGGGAGTACATCGACACGCAGGCCCTGGCGCGGGCCTCGCAGAGGGCCGCGTCCGGGCTCGCGTAGCGCTGGCCATCTGCGGCCATCGGGTCCGGGGTAGACGGTGGATCAGCCGTGGATCGCCCCCTCGCACGCCGCGCGCTCGTCGAATGCCCAACCGTAACGGAGATCCCGATGTACGACCAATCCAAGCTATCCGAGTTGATCCGGTTCGCACGAGTCGATGCGGGCTCCACCGTCATCGACGTTTACCCAGGCGACGGCGACTGGACCCGTCTCTTCTCCGACATCGTGGGACCCGAAGGACGGGTCTACAGCTTCGTGCCGGCCGAAGTCGCCCACTTCAAGAACGATCCGGTCGGCCGCATGCGGACGCTTGCGAAGGAGCCGGGCCGAGAGAACGTCGAAGCCGTCTCGGCGGACCTCGTGGCGATGCCGGAGGTCACGCAACCCGCGGATGTCCTGTGGCTGCACCTGTTCTACCACGATCTCCACACCGCGCTGATCCAGGCCAGGGGCGCGACGGCGGCCCACTTCAATCGAGCTGTCTACGAGCGGCTGAAGCCCGGTGGGTCCTACGTCATCGTAGACCACGCCGCCGCCGTCGGGGCGGGCACGAGCGACGCCCAGTCGCTGCATCGGATTGAGCCTGCATCCGTTCGCGAAGGAGGTGGAGGCGGCCGGCTTCGTACTGGACGCGGAAAGCACCATGCTCGCGAACAAGGACGATTCGCACTCGATCAAGGTGTTCGATCCCTCGATCAAGGGCGAGACCGATCGCTTCGCCTATCGGTTCGTGAAGCCCTGACAGGTCCCGGCCCTCACAGCCTGCCCACGACCCCGTCGAGCCAGGCGATCAGGTCGCGCGTGACCTCGTCGCGGTTCGTCTCGTTCAGCGTCTCGTGCCGGGCGCCGGGATAGATGCGGGTCGTCAGCCGGGTGAAGCCCGCGCCGTTGAGGGCGCCGATCAACCCCCGGATATTCGCCCCGACCGGGTCCTTCTCTCCCGAAAAGACATAGATCGGCAGGTCCTTGCGAATGCGGGCGAGGCGATCCGCAGCGAGGAGGCCGGGGAGCGCGTCGAGGAGGTCGATGGCGAGCTGGTTGGTGAAGGGAAAGCCGCATAACGGGTCGGCGACATAGGCGTCGACCTCGGCCGCGTCGCGCGACAGCCAGTCGACTGCGGTGCGGGCCGGCCGGAACGGCTTGTTGAAGTCGCCGAACATCATCGGGTTGAGAAGCCCGCTCTTACCCCGCGGGCCGAGCCGAAGCCGTTCGGCCCGCGCGATCAGGCGGGCGAGGGCCGCGATCGGCGGCGGCTTGCCGTTGGAGCCCGAGAACACCGCGCCGGCGAGCGCCTCCGAATGCTCGGCGACGAACGCCTGGCCGAGGAACGAGCCCATCGAGTGGCCAAGGAACACGATCGGGACGCCCGGCTGCTCGGCGGCGATGAAACGATTGAAGGTCCAAAGGTCGCCCAGCGTCTTCGCCCAGCCGTCCTTGTCGGCGAAATGTCCGAGGTCGGCCGCCGCGCATGAGGGCCCGTGGCCGCGAAGGTCGTTGGCGTAAGCCGCATAGCCGGCGCCGTTGAGAGCGGCCGCGAGCCGCCGATAGCGGGCGGAATGTTCGGCGAGGCCGTGGGCGATCTGGACGACCGCGCGGGGCGCCGCCTCCGGCAGCCAGCGCCGCCCGAGCAGGCCGACGCCGTCGTCGGCGCGAAAGTCAAATTCGCTCCCCGGCATGGTCTCTCCCCGACGTTGGAAAGCCGTCTACGGCCTTATCGCCATACGATTTGTGGATTGCGGCGCCCCGGCCCGTCAAGCGCGGGAGCGTCCACAGGGTTTTGTCGGGCAAACTTTCGTCTCGCCGAATCGAATCCGATCGGCTAAGGGTCAAATCCCATGGCGCGGTATATCTTCATCACCGGCGGCGTGGTTTCCTCGCTCGGCAAGGGTTTGGCTTCGGCGGCGCTGGGCGCGCTGCTGCAGGCGCGCGGCTATACGGTCCGCCTGCGCAAGCTCGATCCCTATCTCAACGTCGATCCGGGAACGATGAGCCCGACCCAGCACGGCGAGGTGTTCGTCACCGACGACGGCGCGGAGACCGACCTCGACCTCGGCCATTACGAGCGCTTCACCGGCCGCAACGCCAACCGTCAGGACAACATCACCACCGGCCGAATCTATCAGGAGCTGATCGCCCGCGAGCGGCACGGCGACTTTCTCGGCGCGACGGTGCAGGTGATCCCGCACGTCACCAACGCCATCAAGGATTTCGTCCTGGACGGCAACGAGGGCGTCGACTTCGTGCTGGTCGAGATCGGCGGCACGGTCGGCGACATCGAGGGCCTGCCGTTCTTCGAGGCGATCCGCCAGCTCGGCAACGATCTGCCGCGCGGCCACGTCGTCTACATCCACCTGACGCTGCTGCCCTATATCCCGACCGCGGGCGAGCTGAAGACCAAGCCGACCCAGCATTCGGTCAAGGAGCTGCGCTCGATCGGCATCCAGCCCCACATCCTGCTGTGCCGCTCGGATCGCGAGATCCCGCGCGAGGAGCGGCGCAAGCTCGGCCTGTTCTGCAACGTGCGCGAGAGCGCGGTGGTCGAGGCGCGCGACGCCCGCTCGATCTACGACGTGCCGGCGCTCTATCACGCCGCCGGCCTCGACCGCGAAGTGCTCGCCGCCTTCGGCATCGAGCCCGCGCCGAAGCCCGACATGCGCCGCTGGGAGGCGGTGTCGAAGGCCTATCACAATCCCGAGGGCGAGGTGACGATCGCCGTCGTCGGCAAGTACACCGGCCTCAAGGACGCCTACAAATCGCTGATCGAGGCGCTGACCCACGGCGGCATGGCCAACCACGTGCGGGTCAAGCTCGACTGGATCGAAAGCGAGATCTTCGAGACGCGCCGATCCGGCGGCGCATCTCGAAGGCGTGCACGGCATCCTGGTGCCCGGCGGCTTCGGCGCGCGCGGCGCCGAAGGCAAGATTCTGGCGGCCCGCTTCGCCCGCGAGCGCAAGGTGCCCTATTTCGGCATCTGCTTCGGCATGCAGATGGCGGTGATCGAGGCCTGCCGGTCGCTGGCCGGCCTCGCGGACGCCAATTCGACCGAGTTCGGCCCGACCGCCGAGCCGGTCGTCGGCCTGATGACCGAATGGCTGCGCGGCAACGAACTCGAGCTGCGGCGGGCCGAAGGCGACCTCGGCGGCACGATGCGGCTCGGCGCCTATGCCGCCGTCCTCAAGCCCGGCTCGCGGATCGCCGAGATCTACGGCGAGACCGAGATCTCCGAGCGCCACCGCCACCGCTACGAGGTCAACACCGCCTATCGCGCCCGCCTCGAGGAGAAGGGCATGGTGTTCGCCGGCATGTCGCCCGACGGGCTGCTGCCGGAGACGATCGAATTCGCCGACCACCCCTGGTTCATCGGCGTGCAGTATCACCCGGAGCTGAAGTCGCGGCCGTTCGAGCCGCATCCCGCTGTTCGCCAGCTTCATCGCCGCGGCCAAGGCGCAGAGCCGGCTGGTCTGAGCCCGTTGCGGCCCCGAGGCTCCATGGGCTATGGATCGCGCCCACGGGGAAGGATGGCCGAGTGGTTTAAGGCAGCGGTCTTGAAAACCGCCGTGGGGGCAACCCCACCGTGAGTTCGAATCTCACTCCTTCCGCCAATTGCACTACGCGTGGAATCCGTCGAAGCGGCCGCGATAGGGAACGAGCTTCGGCCGCTCGGCCTCGAACACTTCCCAGATCGTCTGATCGCTCTGCTCGGGATGGGCGTGCGCCCCGGCCCCCACGAGGCATTTGTCGACCAGCCAGGCGTTGAGGTCGTCGTAGGTCTTGAACCGCAGCCGCGGTGTAAAGAAGCGTTCGCGCACGAGGCCGACCTGGTTCTCGACCTGACCTTTTACCAGCCCGCAGCCGGCGTGCAGGCGACCGGCTCGACGAGGTGATGCGAGCACATCTGGAGGAAGCAGCGAATGTACTGACGGTCCTTGCCCACGAAGACCGTCTCCACCGCATTTTCATATTGTCGTAGATCCCGCGCCCGCAGGCGCCGCGGAAATACGCGAACGCGCGTTCATCCGCGTCAAACACCATCTCCTGCGTCTCGCTCTGGCTCAGACCATGGATCGCGAACCTCCACGAATTCGGGCTTGATCGAACGACGCTGTGCGACCGCCGTTCGCTGCCGGCGCCAATTTCGGCGAGACGACGAGACGCGAATCAAGGACATGCGCTTCGCTGCATGCCGGCTTCGCCGCGCATCCTTGACCCCCATCTCGCGCCCGCCATCTTGGCCGCCAACAGCGAATGGCGACATGTCGAACTGCCATGACCACGCCTGCCAATGCTCCGGTACGAACACTTCCGCCGTCGCGTTCGCGAGCTTCTCGCCATGAGATCGCATAGCGGCGGACCGCGGCGTAGCTGCCGGCATAGCCAAGCGCCACGAGATCTTCGTAAATCCGATCGTCAATCGCTATCGAGACGGCAAGCGCTCGTTCTCTTCCAGAAACCCCTCAAGGCGTTCCCGCCACGGCCCGATCCGCGGAAGGGGCTGACTAGGGTCTGTTTGAATTCACAATTCACATCCGTATCGGTTTGTGATTCAAGCTTCGGATGGACCAATTCGTTTTGACTGACGCCCAATGGGCGAAGATGGAGCCGCATTGTCTTGGCAAGCCTTGTGACCCGGGGCGCAGCGGCAAGGATAACCGGCTGTTTCTGGAAGCGGTGCTCTGGATTGCGCGCACAGGCAGTCCTTGGCGCGATCTGCCGCCCTCCTTCGGTCGCTGGATCAGCGTGTACACGCGGTTTCGCGACTGGGTGAAGGCGGATGTGTGGAAGCGGCTGTTCGAGGCCGTCTCGGACGAGCCGGATATGGAATACGCCATGATCGACGCCACCATCGTCAAGGTCCACCGCCACGGACAGGGCGCTAAAGGGGGACTCAAAGCGGCTCTGACGCACATTTGATGACGCCCGTCACGTCAAGCCGATTACGCGCGCTTGGAGGAGATCGAGCTTTCCTCGGCCATACATCTGGCGCTTGACCAGCTTGAGCTTGCAGATTTGACCTTCAGCTTGGCCATTCGACCAACCCGAGGAGAGTGCGGCGCTCACCGCGGCTCTGTCCTTTGTGACGCCGTTCGCCAACGCGGCAACGAGGCTGGTCTTGGCGCGCTCGATCCAGGGGTCGAGTTCCGCTGGCGCCAGTCTTCGGATCATCGCCTGAAAGTCCGCGACGACCTCGCGCGCTTCAACGAGAGATTTAACGCCGC
Source organism: uncultured Alphaproteobacteria bacterium (assembly GCA_963724785.1). Lineage (GTDB taxonomy): Bacteria > Pseudomonadota > Alphaproteobacteria > Rhizobiales > Beijerinckiaceae > Roseiarcus. The sequence goes on from CAVRWC010000004.1 coordinate 236,378, forward strand.
TCTCGATCGCGGCCACGGTTACGGTCTCCGCTTTGGAGAGTTGGTCGCGTCCAATCGTCATCAACCGGGCGATGGTTCGTGCGGAAGGAGTCCGGCTTATCGCGGTTGCATCCATCTTTTCCGATCGCCGACGTCGTCCGCTCCACTCGCTGACGACGCGAAGGCATCCGAGAAACCCTCGCTGCTTCAGGGAGCGCCATAGCTCGGAGCCGTTGCGCTGACCCGCCGCCCATTGTGCGTCGAGCCAGGGAAGATAGGCTTCGAGCGAACTGCTGCGGACGCGGAAGACGTCCGACCTCTGACCGCGAAGCACCTTTCGCACGAGGCCGCGGCTGTAGCCGGCGCTTCGCACGATCTCCTTGATCGTCGCGCCTTCTTTGGCCATCGCGAGGATGGTGGCGTTGGTCTCTTCGCGGCGCAGGTAGCCTTCATATTGCAGCTTCTCGGCGGCGGTGAGCAGGGCGGGATTGATCGTGGCGGCGCCGATCACGGTCCGAATCTGGCGCATCGATTTCCGCACGGCGTCGAGGAAAGCGTGGCTCGCATTCTCCATGAGATGCCAGCGGTCGGCGACGTGCACCGCGTTGGGCAGCGCCCTTTGCGCCGCCAGGGCATATCCGCCGCCTCGATCTCGAGCGACGACGGCGATCTGCGGTTGGCCGATCAGCCACGCCTCGGCGGTCGCCGGCTCTCGATCCGGCAGCAACGCGATCGTCTTTCGGCGTTCGAGATCACAGATCAGCGTTCCATAGCGGTGATTGCGACGCCACGCCCAGTCGTCGATCCCGATGATCACCGGGGGTGGGAAGCTCGGATTGCCCCTCCTGCGCACGACGCGCAACAGGGTGTCGTTGCTGACCGGGATGCTCAAGCGGCGCGCGAAACTCGCCGCCGGTCGACCTCCAAGGGCGATCGCCAAACAATGGACAATCTGATCGAGCCGAGCCGTGCGACGCGCCCAGGGTTTGAGGATGTTGTCGCTGAAGCGTTCGGTGAAGATTCGCCGCTCGCAAAGAACCTCCTCGCAGCGAAAGCGTCGCGCCTGAAGCATCAGCACGGCGCGTCGCCCTGCGATCGGCAAGTCCGCCAAACGGCGAGGATATTGACTGTGGACCCGGTTCGAAACCGCGCCGCATGACGGGCACGAACTGTTCGCGCTCATCGCGCGGACTGTAACGACGGCTCCGTCGCCTTCGCTCGACGCGCCCACCGCGCAAAACCCGGTGGGCAGCAACTCTGAGGCGCGAAAAGACGGCATGGCCCTGATTCCCTCTCGAAACCAGACCACACGGCGCCTCAAGTTCATCAAAAGTGAGTCAGACCCTCAAAGCCAGGCCATCGGGCGTTCGAAGGGGGGAATGACCACCAAAATCCTGGCGCTTACCGACGCGCTCGGCAATCTCGTCCGTTTCGAGTTGCTGCCCGGACAGCGCTTCGACACTGTCGGCGTTCCCCCGTTGATCGAGGGGTTGGCTTTCGGCGCCCTGATCGCCGACAAGGCTTTCGACAGCAACGCCATCGTCGCCGAGCTTGATGCGCGCGGCGCGAAAATCGTCATCTCTCAACATCCGCGTCGCATCCCCGCGCTGCCGATCGACTTGGAAATGTACAAATGGCGTCACCTGATCGAAAACTTCTTCGGCAAGCTCAAGGAGTTCAAACAAATCCCGTTGCGAGCCGACAAGACCGATCAAAGCTTCGCCGCTATGATCCATCTCGCCGCCGCCGTCATCAACTCCCGATGAATCCAAACAGACCCTAGAACGTTCGTAGCCGAACTCGGTCGCATCCGATCGGATTACCTTCCGAACCACTTTCCGCGAGACCCGCAGCTCGCGGCAGATCTCCTTAATCCGCTTGCCGAGCTTGAAATACGCCCGGTGTATCTTCGCGATCGTCTCCACAACCAGCATTCCAATCCAGGCCTCCAAGGATCCGGGAGGCCAATGTGGACCCATCGCCACGGGGTCCCGATTGAAGATCCGAAGTAGGAACTCAACTTCTCTGGGGTCTCGAACCGCGAGACGTCGCCAATGGAAGCCAAGACCGTCGATGCGACGACCGGCCCGATCCCCGGGATCGTCATGAGGCGAACCACTCGCGGGTCTTCGAGCGCATCCCGGATGATCCTCATGTCGAGCTTCGCGAGTTGATCCGAATTGCACTCCATCTCGTCGACCAGCCTCCCGACGATCGCCTTCTCGTCAGGCAAAGGCAGGTCGGCCAGCCATTTCTTTCCGGTCTTCCCGAACAAGTGTCCCGAGTACTTCGGGATCAGGTTGGCGTGCAGGATCGAACGGATGCGTCCCTTGGTGCGAACGACCTGCTCGAGAACTCCCATGCGCTCAGCCGTATGACGCCGCTGCCGTTGGGTGTCGTCGTCTGGAATCCAGACTTCCGGCAGAAATCCGCCGGCGTGTAGTTTGGCCAAGATCGCTGCGTCGATCTTGTCGGTCTTCACGCGCGCGTAGGCGATCGCGCGAACCATTCTCGAATTCGCCACGACGATGCGCTTGACGAAGGGGCGCAGGATCCGCTCGACAGCCGTGCTGTTGCCGGTGGCCTCGATGACGACCTCGTCCTCGATCGACAACGTCTTCGCGAACTTGACGAGACGATCGTGAACGAGCTCGACCCGCTGCTCGCGCTTGATCTGCCCGTCTTGCAAGAACGCCGCTTGCGCGAACGAGCGATGAATGTCCATGCCGATGATCGCCATGTCTCCTCCATCTCTTTCTCGGGAGCCAGCGGGCTTGCACGACATCTACGGATCCGCGCTCGCGGCGCAACCGGGCAAGTCGTAGGGGCCGCCAGGTAACAACTCGTGCTCACAGCTCATGGATAGGACGGCCTGCCGCCGTTTCGTGCTCCCGACGCCCCGATCCCGGTGGTTGATTCATGACTTCCTCTGGCCGTGAACGCCAGTCGGAAAGGGCGCGCCGCGGGCACCATACCCGTTAACAATGCCGCCGAACGGGCCCTCCGGTACGTGGCCGTCGGGCGCCGCAATTGGACCTTCGCCGGCTCGGACGCCGAGGGTCGTCGCGCCGCAGCCGTCTATTCGATGATCGAGACATGTAAGCTTAACGACGTCGATCCCCGCGCCTGGCTCGCCGACGTCCTCGCCCGGCTTCCCGACCACCCCGCCAATCGCGTCGCCGAGTTCATGCCCTGGGCATGGAAGGCGCAGCAGGAAGCCACGGCAAGCACCACGACGGCGGTCGCCGCGTAGCCTTCGCAGTGCCGTCATCCACAAAGACCACCGGCCGCGCCGCCGCCAACCCGTGCGGGCGCGTGGCGTAGGCGTACGGTCCAGGCGAAGGGCTGCGATTGCCGATTCTGCTCTTCGAGGAAGCGATTGATCGCGGCTTGCAGGTCGGCAACGGTCCGAAAGGCGCCGCGCGGCGCATCACATCGTGTTGGAAGACGGCATCTCCGCGGTCGAGGCGGCGACGGCACGGCGAGATCGTCTGGAAGCTCGGCGCGATGCAGCTTGGCCAGGTTGATCGCATCACGCCGGTCGGCCCTGATCAGATCTCCCGGCTTGCGTGGGATCAACGACGAGCAACGACAGCGCAGCCCTGCCCAGTCAGGGTCGACTGCCGTTGAATGCCATAGCCGCAAGGCCGGAGCTATGCGGCAAACTGGGTGACGGAATGAGGAAGGCGGCGTAACGGGGTTGGTGCTGAAGCCACCCGAACCTCCCGGAAGGAGCGTTACGCCATGGACGAGAATAGAGTCGTTTCCCTTCGACAGAAAGGGGCGAGCGATGATCCACTCACCGAAATTCTGCGAGCCGGGGCGCGCCGGCTGATCGCCCAAGCGGTCGAGGCGGAGTTCGAGACGTTCCTGGACTCGAACGCCGAGCTGGTTCTCTCCGACGGGCGCCGGCGCGTGGTTCGTCACGGGCATGATCCGGTCCGCGAGATCCAGACGGGGATCGGAGCGGTGGACGTGCAAAAGCCGAAGGCTCGCGATCGGGGCGCAACGACAGGTGCGCGGATACGTTTCACCTCGAATATCCTTCCCAAGTGGGCTCGGCGCACGAAGAGCCTCGACGCGCTGCTGCCGGTCCTCTACCTGCGCGGGATTTCCGCGGGCGACTTCCAGGAAGCGCTTGCCGCCTTGCTCGGCAAGGACGCGCCCAATTTGTCGTCGGCGGTGATCGCGCGCCTAAAGGGCGAATGGGAAGACGAATATCGCCAATGGCAGAGGCGCGATTTATCGGCGCGCCAATACGTCTACGTCTGGGCGGACGGCGTCTATTTGCAGGCGCGCATGGAGCCGCAGGCCGAATGCATGCTGGTGCTGATGGGCGCGACGCCGGAGGGCAAGAAGGAGCTGATCGGCTTTCAGACGGGCATGCGGGAGAGCGCGCAGAGCTGGAAGGAACTGCTGGTCGACTTGAAAGCGCGCGGCTTGGCCGTGGCGCCACAAGCCGCCACCGGCGACGGCGCGCTCGGGTTCTGGAAAGCCCTCGACGAGGCGTTCCCGACGACGCGTCATCAGCGTTGCTGGGTGCACAAGACCCTCAACGTGCTCGACAAGCTCCCCAAGTCGATGCACCCCAATGCGCACAAGGATCTGCGCGAGATCTGGCTGTCGCCGAACCGGGCCGTGGCGGAAGCGGCGATGACGACATTCGCCGAGAAATACGCGCCCAAATACGACAAGGCCGTCGAATGCTTGATCAAGGATCGTCCGACGCTGCTGACGTTCTTCGACTTTCCCGCCGATCACTGGGACCATCTGCGGACCTCGAATCCGATCGAGAGCGTGTTCGCGACGGTGAGACACCGCACCGTCCGCATGAAGGGCGCGCTGTCGCAGGACACCGCGCGTCTCATGGTGTTCAAGCTGGTGATGGCGGCCTCGAAGACCTGGCGGCGATTACGCGGTCAGAACCAGTTGCCGAAAGTCATCGACGGTGTAAAATTCAAAGACGGAATCGAAGAAGCCGCCGATATGAAATCCGCCGCTTGATTCACTCCGTCACCCACTTTTCCGCGTAGCTCGCAAGGCCGGTCCCATAAGAGAACCGTAGCTCGGCGCCAAGCGCCCGACAGCTTCGCCGCCAGAGCGTTCAACGCCGACGCTGTGTTCGCGATCTTGCATACTCGCGCACGTCTTTGTGTGTGTCCGCCTCCGCAAGCGCCACCGCGATCGTATCCTTGTGCCCGTCAAGGCCAACGTATGTGATAGCTTTGTTCAAGACCCGTCTCCTATGCATGAGGTTCGGCGCAGAACGCCCGGCAACCCTCGACAAGCCTGCATAATGTGAGACGGGTCGCCCTATCTCATGCGAACATGTGGTCTAGCCGGAGCCTCCGCAAGAGCACTGCACATCAAGCCGAGCGTGCGACGGTGAAGGTGAGAGATGCCGACCAGCCTGATCCACGCAAGGAAAGGGATTGGCGACGCGCGAGGTATTGGACAGCCATCATGGCCACTCGACAATCAAAGCATCCTCATGATCGTCGTCGCCTTCCCACCAAGATTGTCGCGTCCCTGTTACTTCGCTTATGAATGTATTCCGTACCCATTCTGACTGGGCGTCTGTGGGGCAACGGTACGCCCATAAAAGCGTTGAATATCTGAGCTTACAGCAGATTAGCAAATGTGGCAACGCCTGCGACTGGCAACAACCGGCAAAAGTGTTTTTATTAAAACGCCTTTATTATGGTCTTGTCCTTGGTAGGATCCGCATCGGCGACACGGGTCGCCGATGCCGCACCAGCCCGGTTCTCCGTCTTTGAAAGCGCACCATGCAACGAGCCGTCCTCGCGGGGTTGTCGGGCCATCTAAGCCCCCTATCGTGCTTGCGCACGACGCCCTCGAAGATGCGTCACCAGCGCTCACTTGACAGTTAAAGCTCCCCGACGGCGAGACGCGCCTCGTAGAGAGAGTCCCCAGGCAATTCTGCCTTCCCCAAGCTAAAGACCCGACCATGTCCCTCATCCCCATTCCCGCCAACGTTCAAGCCGCCCCGGCCGCGTCGCAGCCGTTCCTCGAAGCCGAGAGCAAACAGCTCGGCAGCGTTCCGAATCTCTTCCGCCTCGTCGCCAACAGCCCTGCCTCGATCGAAGGATACCTTGGGTTGATGGGAGCCCTGGGAAAGGGTTCGTTGCCGGCGCCTACCCGCGAGCGGATCGCCCTCGCCGTGGCGCAGATCAACGGGTGCGACTACTGTCTGTCGGCTCACACCTACCTCGGCAAGAACCTCGCTAAGCTCGATGACCTCGAGATCACGGCGAACCGCAATGGCGCCTCGAACGATCTGAAGGCCGACGCTGCCGTGAAGTTCGCGGCTTTGCTGACACGCAAGCGTGGTCACGTGAATGACGACGCGCTACAGAATGTTCGTCTAGCTGGCTACAGCGATCCTGAGATCATCGAGATCGTGCTCCATGTCGCGCTGAACACCCTGAACAACTGGGTCAATGAAGTCGCAAAGACCGATGTCGACTTCCCCCTGGTGCACGCCCGCAAGGCCGCCTGAGCCATTCAGCAATCCGTGTTCGGCGCACGGTGTAACAATAGCCGCACACCGCACTCGCTGCGCAGCAACCGAAGTGGAGAATGCCCAATGTCCGCCAGAACCCCTATCAGCTCGCTCATCCTCGCCAGCGCCGTTTCCGGCGCGCTCGCCACCATCGCCTCCACTGCGCCGCTGACGAAGGCCGAAGGGTAGGCCGCCGTCGCCGCCCACAAAGAGAAATGCTACGGCGTCGCCCTGAAGGGACAGAATGACTGCGCCGCCGGCCCCGGCACGACCTGTCAAGGCACGTCGACCGTAGACTTCCAAGGCAACTCCTGGAAATTGGTTCGGGGCGGAACCTGCGCGTCGATCGAGGTCCCGAACGGCAAGCACGGCTCGCTCAGCCCGATCTGATTTCCACGCGATAGCAATCGCAAAGCGGACAGACGCAATGAGGACGACCTTCACCCCGACGATCATTTCTTCGGGGCGCGCTCTGCGCTTTCCTGACCACGCGATCGCCGGTCAAGCGGGCACAAGCTTCAAGCACGAGCGATCGGCAGCGGACTGTTTTCGACATCGCCGAGGAACCGGACTTCGCCGGTCCGGCCCCTTCCGCGACCGCAACGGCGTATTTCTTCTTGGCGACGTCAAAAGCGACAAAAACTTCGCTATCCTTTCCCATGGTCCGCTTTCCGTGCATGAGGCTCGGCTCGGCCTGCCCGAGCAGCCCTCGTTCCACCTGCACGAAAGGGCGGGCCACCGCCGGCTCAGCCCGCGAGCATGACGTCTAGGACCGGTGTCAGGCGCACTGGCATGGGGGCCGCATCTTTTGCTCCCGGGGAAAAAAATTCGGCAGACGGCTCACGTCCATAAATACATCCGAGGTATCTCCCTCTCGGAGAGGCTTTCGCAAAGTTGGTAGTCTGGTTAGTCTCGACCTGACTGGAACTATTCGCTTACAAGAGGCGGCAACGTTTATGAAATTTTCAATTCGGGGAGCAAAATGCGAAGTGCCTTGGTGTGCGGCGCGGGCGGGTTCATCGGCGGGCACCTCGTCAAGCGCCTGAAGGCGGAAGGGGTTTGGGTTCGTGGCGTGGATCTCAAACGCCACGAATTTGCGACGAGCCCGGCCAACGACTTCCTTGTTGGAGATCTTCGTGATCCATATTTCTGTCGGCATGTGATCGACCGCCCGTTTGATGAAGTGTATCAACTGGCGGCCGACATGGGCGGAGCTGGGTTTGTCTTTGTCGGCAATAATGACGCCGATATTATGCACAATTCAGGTATGATCAATTTTAATGTTTTGGATGCGTGCCACAAGAGCCGCGTCAGGCGCATATTCTATTCGTCCTCGGCATGCATGTACCCGGCCCACAACCAGACGGATCCCGATTCGCCGAATTGCGAAGAGAGTTCAGCGTACCCCGCGGCTCCGGATAGTGAATACGGTTGGGAAAAGCTTTTCAGTGAACGGCTCTATCTTGCTTATTCCCGTTGCCACGGAACCGTAGTCAGGATCGCCCGCTACCACAACATTTTCGGCCCTGAGGGGACTTGGACCGGCGGGCGCGAGAAGGCGCCCGCCGCAATGTGCCGCAAAGTCGCAGAAACGCTTGATGGAGGAACAATCGATATTTGGGGCGACGGAGACCAGACCCGATCGTTTTTATATGTTTCGGAGTGCGTCGAAGGAACGGTTCGGCTTATGCGCTCTTCGTTCGAAGGGCCGGTGAACATTGGCTCCGACGAGATGGTCACGATCAATCAACTCGCCGACATGATCATGACGATCGCGGGAAAACATCTGGGGAAGCGACACATTCCGGGACCTCTCGGCGTGCGCGGCCGCAACTCCGATAACCAACTCATAGAGCAAAAGCTCGGCTGGAAGCCGTCCCAACCGCTCTCAACAGGGCTTGCATCGACCTATGAGTGGATAGAGAGCCAAGTCCTATCCAGTGCGGCAAGCAAGACGTCTCGAAAGGAGCGGGCGACGCCCGCCTTGTCGAGTTGAAACCGGGCCAACCTGGACCGTGCTTCTTTCTTGCCCCTGGCGCCGGCCGCCGGGTCGAGGGGTTTACCGGACTCGCTACTTTGCTTGACACCCCGATGCCCCGTCTTTCGCAATCGAAGCCCGGGGCGTTGACCGCAATGGCGAGCCGGATCACGATATTGAAGCGATGGCACGGCATTACATCGAGCAGATTCCTGCAACCCAACGGTCCATATTTTTGAGCATTGGACCGAGGCGTCAACTGCGCAAACTGCGAGCTTCTCGTGCAGCATGTCGACTTTAAGGGGCGAGGAACAATGGCTGCATGGTCGCAAACATACACGTTTCTGGACGGCGCATGGTTCGAGGGCAACCATCCCTTCATCGGCGCGCGGTCGCACGCGTTCTGGCTGGGCTCGAGCGTTTTCGATGGCGCGCGCGCGTTCGATGGCGTCACGCCTGACCTCGACAAGCATTGCGCCCGCGTCAACCGCTCGGCGGCGGCGATGTGGCTGAGGCCGATCGTGAGCGAAGAGGCGATGATCGATCTGGTGTGTGAAGGACTCCGTAAGTTCAGCCCAGGTGCAGAGCTCTATATTCGCCCGATGTATTGGGCGGAACACAGCAGCGCGTGGTCGTCTGTTCCTCCGGAGCCCGACTCAACTCGTTTTTGTCTCTGTCTCTACGAAGCTCCCCTTCCCGACAAATCCGGGATTTCAATCACCCGTTCGCCATACGCGAAGCCTCTCGCAGTGACTATGCCTATCGCCGCCAAAGCCGGTTGCCTTTACCCCAACAACAGCCGCGCCCTGCTTGAGGCCCGTTCGAGAGGTTTCGACAATTGCCTCCTCTGCGACATGCTCGGCAATGTAGCCGAACTTGCGACTGCAAATGTGTTTATGGCGAAGGACGGAGTTGTCCTGACACCGATTGCAAACGGAAGTTTCCTCGACGGCGTCACGCGGCAGCGCGTGCTTAAGCTTTTGCGGGCGGATGGGAAGGATGTCAGGGAAGCGACGCTTCAAAACTCGGATTTCGACCAGGCGGACGAGATATTCGTCGTCGGAAACTACGGCAAAGTCACACCGGTGAGACGCATCGAGAGCCGGGATATGCAGCCTGGACCTTTCTATAGGCGCGCCCGCAAGCTCTACTGGGAATTCGCCCATCAATAAGGGCGGAGCTGCTCCGCGCCCGTCATACGTGCTGCGAGACGGCTCACCATCCGCCTCGCCCGCATTCTTCACACAGGGTAGCGCATCTTGCTGTCGATTCAGGCAAAAGTTGTTTTTCGAGAACGGCTTGCGCCGATTCGGAGAGGTAGCACGACGCAGACCCAGCGTACGCAGAACCGAGCGTATTTGACCGCAACCGGTACGACAGCCCCATCTCGCATGCGGCGCTCGGCTGAGCGAGACTCGCGCGAGGTTCGACTATGCGCGGGGCGCTCATTCCATGCATCAGTCCAGGTATGATGACGACTCTTATCAGCGCGTCGAGGTGATCACGGGGCGTCGGAGACGGCGCGATTGGAGCGATGAGGGAAAGCGCGGGTCCTGGCCGAGAGCGCCGAGCCCGAGGTGAACATATCCGAGGTGGCGCGGCGCAACGCCGTCAGCCGGGGATTGCTCAACGTCTGGCGGCGCAAGGCGCGGCTCGCGTCGAGCCAAGGGCCGTTGTTCGTGCAACTCAGGCTCGACGACGCCGTCGAAGCGCGAGCGGACGCGATAGAGCAGCCTCGCGTCGTGGCGCGTCCGGCGGAGCGGATCGAGGTGACGATCGCCTGCGCGACGGTGCGCGTGCCCGTCGGCGTCGACGCCGCGACGCTGGAGCGCGTGCTGGCGGCGGTGAGGTCGACGCGGTGATCTCGTTCAGCGCGGAGGTCCGGGTGTTCGTCGCGACCCAGCCGATCGATTTTCGCAAAGGCGTACATGGCTTAGTGGCGCTGGTGGCGGAGGGATTGGGCGGCCAGCCCTACAGCAGTAGCGTGCGGAAGATTCTGCAAAATCGCGGAGAGCGAGAGGCGGTCATCGCAGGCTGGTGATGTCCGAGTCACCTGATTCTCTCTGGAGAACCTCCGCCATGACCAAGCCCGAGGGTAAGCCTGCAATCGCAGCCGTCAAAGAGCTTTTCGCCGCGAGCCCGGACGGGCTGCGCGAGATTGTTTGCGCGGTGGTGCAAGAGATGCTGGAAGCCGAGATGACGGACGCGCTCGGCGCCGGGAAGAGCGAGCGGACATCCGCGCGGCTCGGCTACCGCTCCGAATTATTTTACCCGCACGCTCGTCACCCGGGTCGGCAAACTCGAGCTGCGTGTGCCGCAGGATCGCGACGGCCGGTTCTCGACCGAGCTTTTCGAGCGCTACCAGCGCTCGGAGCAGGCGCTCGTGGCGACGTTGGCCGAGATGTACGTGCAGGGCGTTTCGACCCGCAAGGTCAAGGCGATCACCGAGGAGCTGTGCGGCCACGCCTTCTCGGCCTCCGCCGTCTCCGCCATCAACAAGCGCCTGGACGAAAGCCTCGACGCCTTCGCCACGCGCCCCCTTGCCGAGCCCTTCCCCTACCTCATCCTCGACGCCCGCTATGAGAAGGTGCGCAAGGGCGGCGTGGTCGCCAGCCACGCGGTGGCTGATCGCGGTCGGCATCGATTGGGATGGACGGGTGCGCCGGGAGACCGGCAGGAGGTATGAGGTGAAAGTCCTCTGCGGTGAAGGCGTAGCGAACCGCACCGACCCCAAGTCATGCGCGGCGACCCGCGAGGGGCGAAGCGAAGCGTTGACAAGGGATAGCGCAGGCCAGCCATTGAGCGGCGAAAACCAACTTCGGGGCGCCGATGCTTTCCGTCCTGCAGAAGGCAATACGGCCTATGTCGCGATCGCGAGACATAGGTCGGCCTCGCGTCGTCGTACACACTGGCATGCGCTGACGCGACCTGCTCGGGAACCGGGATATCTCTAGTCTAAACGCGCATTCGTTTTGTCTCGCTACGGCATTCGTAAACACCGGTCATTCCGCAGCGTATTCAATAGCTTCTTTGAACGCCGACTTCGGTGTCCCGTGTGTATCGACCGACGTGCCACCGATGAATGTTTAGATAGAGCCATAACAACCCTTGCAGTTCATTTTAACTTATGTTAACGTTACGCGAGTTGTGGGCGTCCAAGTTTCGCATCGGCGTTCACTGATCTGAGCCAGGCGTCCGAACCATGGGGTAGGCAAGAATTTGTCCGGAGGGCGAGGCGTCAAAATCGCGCTCGACCCGTTCCTCGTACAGGCGCCAGTCGCGATGGCGGTGTTCGACCGAGAGATGCACTATATCGCCGCCAGCGAACGCTGGTTGACGGACTACCACCTTGATCGGTCACCCGTTGGTCTCTGTCATTACGACGTCTTTCCAAAGTTACCCGAAGCCTGGATGGCAATGCACCGCCGCTGCCTCGCCGGACGGAGCGAAAGCTGCAGCGGCCGACCGTTCCGGCACCGCGACGGAACCGTTCGATGGATCAAATGGGACGCGGCCCCCTGGCGCGACGGGGAAGGAAATATCGACGGCATCATCCTGACGTCCGAGGATGTTACGGAGCGGAAGGAGGCGGACGACGAGACGGCGTATCTCGCGTCTGTCCTCGACCACTCGACCGATGCGATCATCATCAAGGCTTTGAACTCGGTCGTCATGCGTTGGAACGCCGGAGCGACCCGTCTGCTCGGCTATCCCGCGGACGAGATGATCGGCCAATCGGTTACACGCATCATCCCGCGGGAACGTCTGGCCGAGGAAGAACGAATTATTCGTGGACTGAGCGCCGGTGAGACGATCGAGGATTTCCAAACGAAGCGAATCACCAAGGACGGAAGCGTTCTCGACGTATCCCTGACGGTCTCGCCGATTAGGAACGCTCTTGGTGTATTCATGGGCGCTTCGACGACAATGCGCGATATCACCGGGCGCCGGCGCTCGGAAGAGGCGCTCAAGGCGGCGCATGACAAGGCGGACGAGCTCCTGTCGAGCATCGCCGATGGTTTTTACGCGCTCGATTCCGACTGGCGGTTCGTCTACTTCAACGACCGCGCGGAGCGTCACCTGCGCAAGATTCGCGAGGACGTGATCGGCCGCCCGTTATTCGGGGTCTTTCCGCAGGCTGAACATAGCGCAGTTCACGCGCGGCTCCGGAAGGCGATGGCCGAGCGCGTGGCGGTGGAGTTCGAGGAGTTTTCGCCGATCTTTCTGCGCTGGATGTTTTACTCAGTCTACCCGACCCGTGAGGGCGGCATCTCGGTCTATTTCCGCGATATCTCCGACCATAAGCGGATCGAAAGCGAGGTCGCCGCGGCCAGGATCGAGGCAGAGAGCGCCAATACGGCCAAGTCGAAGTTTATCGCGGCGGCGAGCCACGATCTACGACAGCCCGTTCAGGCGCTCGTCCTCCAGATGGCCTTGGCTGAGCGCCAGGTCGCTGACAATCCGCCCGCGCTCGAAACGCTCGACAGGATGCAAACGTCGCTAAAAGGCCTGAATGGACTTCTCGACGCCATACTCGACCTCTCGCGTCTCGACGCGGGCTTTGAGGCGCAGCCGGAGGCGGTCGATCTCGGCGTCCTCATCCGCCGTCTCGCGAACGAATACAAGCCGAAGGCCGACGGGCTCGGTCTCGCCCTCAGGGTGGCGCATCGCGAACTCTGGGTCAAAGCCGATCCGGTCCTGTTCGAGCGGGCGTTGCGCAACCTGATCGAGAATGCGCTGCGCTACACGCGGACCGGTGGGGTTCTGATCGGGCCAAGGCGCAGAGGCGAGCGTATCCGCATCGACGTCGTCGACACCGGGATCGGCGTTCCGCAGCAGAGGCGGAAGGACATCTTCGAGGAGTTTGTCCAGATCAACAACCGAGGTCGGCAACTCGGCGCCGGCCTTGGGCTTGGGCTGGCGATCGTCGCGCGGATTGCGACGCTGATCGATGCGACAATCGAGGTGAACTCAAAGGAGGGCACGGGATCGCGATTTTCATTGACGCTTCCGGCGGCGGAACCCGCGCGCGTCGTCGTCGTCGACGAGGACCCCGACGATTTGCAAGATCGCGGCGGTCGCATTCTGATCGTCGAAGACAACGTGATCGTGCGGGAGGGGCTCGAAGCGCTTTTGACGAAATGGGGCTACGACACCGTCGCGGCGTCCGACGGCGAACAGGCGCTCGACCTTGCTGAGCGGGACGAGTGGCGCTTCGGCTGCATCGTCACCGATCAGCGGCTCGGCGCGGGTCTGACTGGCGTCGAGACGGCAACGGAAATCCTGCGACGATCCGGCCGCGCGCTGCCGACGCTTGTTCTCACCGGCGACACCGCCAAGGAGAACATCGCCGAAATCGTCGCGAGCGGCTTCGAACTGATGCACAAACCAATCGCCTCCAAACCGTTGCGACGGACGATAGCCCGCATGATGGGCTGACGATGGCTCGTTACCGAAGCGTCATGCTCAATTGCTGAGTTATCGACTCCGACAGGGAGCGTGCGCTTATAACTGTCACCAGGGAAAGCCCGCTCAACTGCCGACTTGCGCCGTTCGCCGCCGCGATCTGCTGAGTTCGAAGCGACTATGAGAGCAACCTCCCCATGTTTCTGACGACGGTAATTATCGTGGTCGTTCAACGCGCGATGACCGGCAGAGCGCCGTCCATCAGCTGGGCAGACGCCTGCGCGGGCTTGGTGTCGATCCTCTGGGTTTTGCAGCCCCAGCTCCAACCGAGAGGATGCCGGCACTCAAAGCACGCCCGACAAGGTCGGCATTCGCGCGGGCAATGCGTTGCAGCATGTTTGGCGCGCCAAAGGTCTCGCTGGCGTTAGGTTCGTGTCGTAGTCGCCGTATCCGAGCTTGGAGTTGCCCCAGGCTGCGAGTTTGTCGCCATAGCCGAGGGTCCCGCCATTGGCGACGAGGCGCGCGGTGTCGTTCGCAGCCGTCAGCGCCTTGTCGTACCAGGGCAGCCCGTTGTAGGCCGCAACCGGGTCGGCCGGCGCAGGGGTCGTGGTCGACTGGAACGAGCTGGTTGTCTGGGGCTATGCTGCGCATAGTCCTCCCACGGCCCGCCCGCGCGGCCTGCGGAGGAATCGGGCTGTTGAGGACCGACATCGGCGCGGGCGCCGGCGCTGGCGGAGACGAAGCTTGGCCAAGGGCGATGCAGCGCTTGCAACTGGATGACGCCCGTGGCGGTGGCGCGGATTTGAAGCGCCAGGATTTCGACCCGCTCGGTCGAGCTATGGGTGTAGCGGGCCTGCGGCGCGACAATCAGGATGAGAATGCGCCGCGCCTGGGATTACGAAGGAAGGGCGTAGCCCGACCGTAGAATCCTAGGCGCGGCGTCGAGCGCCCAAGAGGCCTCGTCTGGCGATCACGGCGGTTGGAATAAGCATCGGGCTTCTCTGTCGAGAGGACCGACGTTTTGCCCGGCCGACACGTCACCGATCGTCAGATGCGCATCCTTGACTTCAAAGCTCTTTCGCGCCCCGCTCCGCCAAGCAGACAATGACGAGATCCAATCCCGCGCCGTCTCATAGGTGCTGAACCAGCACATCGACTTGCCAGCGCTCGTCGACCGGCGCTAAACGCGCCGGAAGCGACGACCGCGCGGCCAAGGCCGGCCCGATCCCTGCCAGGAGAGCCCATTGACCCTGATCAAGCCCTTCCGCGCTCTGCGGCCGGCGCCCGGCCGGGCGGCCGACGTTCTGGCCCCGCCCTACGACGTGCTGTCGAGCGCGGAGGCGCGCGAACGCGCCAGGGACAAGCCGTGGAGCTTCCTGCACGTCTCCAAGGCGGAGATCGACCTCGACCCGGCGATCGACCCCTACGACCCGGCGGTCTACGCCAAGGCCGCCGAGGCTCTCAAACGCATGATCGAGGCCGGCGTGCTCGTGCGCGACGCAAAGCCCGGCTACTACGTCTACCGGCTGACCTGGCGCCACCGCGTCGAGACCGGCTTCGCGGCGGTCGCCTCGCTTGCGGCCTACGCTCGAGAACCGCATCCGCAAGCACGAGTTGACGACGCTCGCCAAGGAGGACGACCGGGTGCGCCAGGTCGAGGCGGTCGACGCGCAGACCGGCCCGGTGATGTTGGCTTATCCGGAGACGCCGGCGATCGACGCGCTCCTCCAGCGCGCGGCGGGCGGAAAACCGGCTGTGGACGTCACCGCCGACGACGGCGTGCGCCACGAACTCTGGGTGCTCGATGACGACGCGGCGGTCGAGGCGCTGACCCGCGCTGTCGACGCCCTGCCCGCGCTCTACATCGCCGACGGCCACCACCGCTCGGCCGCGGCGCTGCGCGTCGCCGAGGCCCGAGGCGTGACAGATGGCTATTTTCTCGCCGTGCTGCTGCCTGAGCAGGAGATGACCATTCTCGATTACAACCGCGTGCTGCGCGACCTCAACGGCCTGACCCCCGACGAGGTTTTGCGCGCCATCGGACGCCGCTACACGATCGAGCCGGCCGACGGGCCGGTCCGCCCGGCGCGCGTCGACGAAGTCGGCATGGTTTTGACCGGACGCTGGTATCGGCTGGCGCTGAAGCCGGAGATCCTAGCCGAAGCCGAGCAGAGCGGCGATCCGGTGGCGCGCCTGCCGGTGACGCTGCTGGCGAAAAACGTCATCGAGCCGATCTTTGGCGTCACCGATCCGCGTCGCGACAAGCGGATCGACTTCGTCGGCGGCGGCCGCGGGCTCGAGGAGCTCGAGCGGCTGGTCAAGTCCGGCGCCGCGCCGGTCGCCTTCGCGCTCTACCCGACCGAGATGGCCGACCTGATGGCGGTCGCCGACGCCGGCGCAGATCATGCCGCCGAAATCGACCTGGTTCGAGCCGAAGCTCGCCGACGGCATGGTCAGCCACTTGCTGGGTTGAGACCATAAAGTGTGCATGCGCGCCGGCCGCCGCTGACGGACCGCGTCAAGCGCTACCCCTTGTGCGCCAGCCAGGTCGTCACCACCGAATAGCCGCGGCCGGTCGGGACGAGATAGACGATGAGGCGGTTGTTGTCGAAGACGCCGAAGGTCAGCGCTTCACATTGCGAATCCACCGTGGTCAGGACGCCGCAGGTGGTGGTCTGCGAGGAGATCGGCGACCAGCCGACCGCGATGATGGCGATCTCCCGCGGCATGCCGACCTGGAGCCGCTGGCTCGCCTGGAAGGCGTCGAAGGGGGGCGGATAGGAGTCGCGCAGCGCCGGATAACCGCCGGGCGCGCATCCGCTCAGACACGCCGCCAAGGCGAGGATCGCAAGTCCAGTGCGCAAAACGCGGCCCCTGTCGTTCGCCATGGCGAAAGACATTCGCGGACGAGCGTTGCCCGAAGCTTGAACGGACGCGGCGGCGCCTTCCGCCTCGCGCCGCCCTGCGCTAGCCTTCGGTCATGGCAAAGAAACCCCAGGCGGCCCAATCCCTCGCCATGGCGCGCGCCGAGCACGCGCGCCTCGGCGCCGAGATCGCCGCAGCACGACAAGCGCTATTACCAGGAGGACGCGCCGAGCGTCTCCGACGCCGAATACGACGACCTGCGCCGCCGTTACCAGGCGCTCGAAGCGGCGTTCCCCGAGCTCTCCGACGCCAATTCGCTCTCCCGCAAGGTCGGCGCGGCGCCGTCGGAGAAATTCGCCAAGGTTCGCCACGCCGTGCCGATGCTGTCGCTCGGCAACATCTTCGCCGACGACGAGGTCGAGGAGTTTTGCGCCCGGGTGCGCCGCTTCCTCGGGCTGCGCCGAAAGCGCGCGCGCTCGCCATCACCGCCGAGCCGAAGATCGACGGACTGTCGTGCTCCCTGCGCTACGAGAACGGCGAGCTCGTTCAGGCGGCGACGCGCGGCGACGGCTACGAGGGCGAGGACGTCACCGCCAATGTCGCGCACCATCGACGCCATCCCCAACCGCCTGCGCGGGCGCGCCGGAAGTCTTCGAGGCGCGCGGCGAGGTCTATATGGCGCCACGCCGACTTTCGCGCGCTCAACGCGCGCCAGGCCGAGGCCGGCAAGCCGACCTTCGCCAATCCGCGCAACTTCGCCGCCGGCTCGCTGCGCCAGCTCGACCCGCGCATCACCGCCGCGCGGCCGCTCGCAGTTCTTCGCCTACGCCTGGGGCGAGGTCAGCGCAGCCGATCGCCAGCGACGCAGATCGGCGCGATCGATGCGATCGAGCCGCTTCGGCCTGCCGGTCAATCCGCTGACCAAGCTCTGCCAGATCGGCCGCGGAGATGCTCGCGCATTACCGCGCGATCGAGGCGCAGCGCGCGACCCTCGGCTACGACATCGACGGCGTCGTCTACAAGGTCGACGACCTCGCGCTGCAGCAGCGGCTCGGCTTCGTCTCGCGCCGCCCGCGCTGGGCGGTCGCGCACAAGTTCCCGGCCGAGCGGGCGACGACGGTGGTGGAGACGATCGAGATCCAGGTCGGGCGCACCGGCGCGCTGACGCCGGTCGCGAAGCTCAAGCCGGTCACCGTCGGCGGCGTCGTCGTCTCCAACGCGACGCTGCACAACGAGGACGAGATCGCCCGCTGGACGTGCGCGTCGGCGACACGGTCGTGGTGCAGCGCGCCGGCGACGTCATCCCGCAGATCCTCGAAGTCGTCATCGACAAGCGGCCGCGACGCGCGCCAACGCTTATCAGTTTCCCGCGAGACCTGCCCGGTCTGCGGCTCGGCGGCGCTTGCGCGAGATCGACGAGAAGACCGGCGAGGCCGACGTCGTGCGCCGCTGCACCGGCCGTCTCGTCTGCGCGGCGCAGGCGGTCGAGGGCCTGAAGCATTTCTGCTCGCGCAACGCCTTCGACATCGAGGGGCTCGGCGACAAGCAGATCGAGCTGTTCTTCAAGGAGGGGCTGATCAGGACGCCGGCCGACATCTTCACCCTTCGCGCCGCGCGACGGCCAGGGCAAGCCGCCGTTGCGCGAATGGGAGGGCTTCGGCGAGACGTCGGTCGAACAATCTGTTCGCCGCGATCGAGGCGCGGCGCAGGATCGCCCTCAACCGCTTCCTCTACGCGCTCGGCGTCCGCCATGTCGGCGAGACCAACGCGCGCCGGCTCGCCCGCCATTTCGGCGACTTCGAGGCGTTTCGCGCCGCCGCGCGGGCGCCGAACGCCGCGGAAGAGCTCGCCGCGGTCGAGGGGATCGGGCCGGTCGTCGCGGAGGCGGTCGTCGATTTCTTCGCCGAGCCGCACAACGAGGCGGCGCTCGACGCGCTCCTCGAAGAGGTGACGATCGAGCCGATGGAGGCGCTGGCGGCCGGCCATCCCGCTCGCCGGCAAGACGATCGTCTTCACCGGCTCGCTCGAGCGCATGACCCGCGACGAGGCCAAGGCGATGGCCGAGCGACTGGGCGCCAAAGTGTCGGGCTCGATCTCGGCCAAGACCGATCTCGTCGTCGCCGGCCCCGGCGCGGGCTCGAAGCTGACCAAGGCGCGCGAACTCGGCGTCGAGACGATCGACGAGGAGGAATGGCTGAAACGGTCGGCCGGAGCCTGACTCCGCCGCCGCCGTTGGCGGCGCGGCCGAATTCCTGTTAGCCCTCCGCGTCCCGCGAGAATCGCATGACCAACACCGACGACCGGCACAAGGCCAAGATGGAGAAGCGCAAGGCCGCGCAGGACGGCGAAGTCGCGTCGAAAACGATCCTCGAGAAAGGCCTGTTGATTGTTCACACCGGCCCCGGCAAGGGCAAGTCCACCGCCGCCTTCGGCCTCGCGGCGCGCGCGCTCGGGCGCGGTTTCCGGGTTGGCGTGGTGCAATTCATCAAGGGCGCGTGGTTGACCGGCGAGCGGACCGCCCTCGAGAGATTCGGCGATCAGATCGTCTGGCGCACGATGGGCGAAGGCTTCACCTGGGAGACGCAGGACCGCGCCCGCGATGTCGCCGCCGCGGAGGCGGCCTGGGGCGAAGCCATGCGGATGATGGCCGACGAGACGATCCGGCTTCTCGTCCTCGACGAACTGAACATCGCGCTGCGCTACGACTATCTGCCGCTGGCCGAAGTGGTCGATGCGCTGCGGGCGCGTCGGCCAAGCCTGCACGTCGTCGTCACCGGGCGCAACGCCAAGCCGGAGATGATCGCGGCGGCCGATCTGCGTCACCGAGTTCGGCCTGACGAAGCATCATTTCGACGCAGGGGTCCGGGCGCAGGAAGGGATCGAGTTTTGACCGCGCGCGCGCTGATGATCCAGGGCACCGGCTCGGACGTCGGCAAGTCGCTGATCGTCGCGGGCCTCTGCCGCCTCTTCACCCGGCGCGGGCTCGCGGTCAGGCCGTTCAAGCCGCAGAACATGTCGAACAACGCCGCGGTGACGGCGGACGGCGGCGAGATCGGCCGGGCGCAGGCGTTGCAGGCGCGCGCCTGCGGCGTCGACCCGACCGTCCACATGAACCCGGTGCTCTTGAAGCCGCAGAGCGAGACCGGCGCGCAGGTCGTCGTGCGGGGCCGAGTGATCGGGAACGCGCAGGCGCTCCACTATCAGGACGCTCGAAGCCGCAACTGCTCGACGCCGTGCTCGACAGCTTCGCGCGCCTGAAGTCGGAGGCGGACCTCGTGCTGATCGAAGGCGCCGGCAGCGCCGCGGAGATCAACTTGCGCGAGCGCGACATCGCCAACATGGGCTTCGCCCGCGCGGCCGGCTGTCCCGGTCGTGCTGGTCGCCGACATCGATCGCGGCGGCGTGTTCGCCCAGGTCCTCGGCACAAAGGCCGCGCTCGACCCCGGGGACGCGGCGACGATCGCGGGCTTCGTGGTCAACAAGTTCCGCGGCGACGCGAGCCTGTTCGCCGACGGCATGCGGATGATCGCCGAGCGCACCGGCTGGCGCGCCTTCGGCCTCGCGCCGTTCTTCCCCGACGCGGTGCGCCTGCCGGCGGAGGACGCGTTCGGCCTGACAGCCTTGAGGCCACGCGACGAAGCCCAGGTCACCATCGCCGTGCCGACGCTCTCCCGCATCGCCAATTTCGACGACTTCGACCCCTTGCGGCTCGAGCCGTCCGTGCGGCTCGTGTTCGTCCGGCCGGGCGAGCCGATCCCGGTCGCGAACTGCGTCATCCTGCCCGGCACCAAGGCGACCATCGCCGACCTCGCCTTTCTTCGCGCCCAGGGCTGGGACGTCGATCTCCTCGCCCATGTCCGGCGCGGCGGGCGGGTTCTGGGCGTCTGCGGCGGCTACCAGATGCTCGGCCGGCGCGTCGCCGACCCGGAGGGGATGGAGGGTCCGCCCGGCGCGGTCGAGGGGCTCGGCCTCCTCGACGTCGAGACGGTTCTCACCGCCGAGAAGACCCTCGAACGCGTCGAAGGCGCGTGCGTCGCTCAACGGCGCGCCGTTCGCCGGCTACGAGATGCATGTCGGGCGGACCGACCGGACCGGACTGCGCGCGGCCTCTGCTGCGCTTCGCCGACGGCCGGATCGACGGCGCGATCGCGCCGAACGGCCGGGTCATGGGCGCCTATGTGCATGGCCTGTTCGCCGACGACCGCCAGCGCGCCGCGTGGCTCGCCGCGCTCGGCGCAGGTTCGTCGCTCTCCTACGAGACGACGGTCGAGGCGACGCTCGACGCGCTCGCCGACCACTGGAAACGCATCTCGACTGCGAAGGGCTTCTCGGCGTTGCGCGGTGAGGGCCGCGCCGCCCGAGTTTCATGCGACGGCAGCGGCCAGAATCGCCACCGCGAATCCTTCGATCAGGCACGCCAGCCGGTAGAGCCTCAACGCGCTGCGAATGTCGGCCGCCGTCGCCTTGCGCCGGCCGTCGTCCCATGAAGGCGTCTTCGACCAGCGTCTCGCCATACACCCGCGGCCCCGCGAGTTCGAGCCCCAGCGCGCCGGCCATCGCCGCCTCCGGCCAGCCGGCGTTGGGCGAGCGGTGCTTTGCGGCGTCCCGGCGCACGGCCCGCGACGGCGGCGCCGGGCGACGCGCCGGGCGCGAGACCTGCGGCCAGCACGAGCCAGAGCGCGGCAAGCCGCGAGGCCGGCAGGTTGACGAGGTCGTCGAGCCGCGCCGCCGCCCAGCCGAACGCGGCGTAACGTTCGTTTCGGTGGCCGATCATGCTGTCGGCGGTGTTGACGGCCTTGTAGAGCGCCCCGCCCGCGACCCCGCCGAGCGCGATCCAGAGAATCGGCGCGACAACGCCGTCGGAGAAGTTCTCCGCCAGGCTCTCGATCGCGGCGCGCGCGACGCCCGCCTCGTCGAGGACGTCCGGATTGCGGCCGACGATCATGGATACAGCCCGCCGCCCCTCGTCGAGGCTCCGGTCGAGCCCGTCCGCGACGGCGCGGACGTGGGTGTAGAGGCTCCGCTGCGCCGGCAGGCTCGCGGCCAGCGCCGCAAGAAGCACGAAACCAAGGGCGCCGAGGCGCGAGAGACCCGCCGTCGCCACCACGGCGACCAACGCGATCGGGGCAAGATATAGTAAGAAGCGCGACGCCGCCAGCGGCGCGTCCGGAGGCAAAGTCCGCCTCCGGCCGGTTGAGCCGCTTGTCCAGCGCGGCGAGCCAGGCGCCCATCCAGGTGACGGGATGGCCGGCCGCGCGATAGAGAGGCGCCGGATAGCCGACCAGCGCCTCGATGATGAGCGCGGCGAGCGCGAGCGGCAGGGTGTGCGAAAGGGACATGATGGCGGAGCGGACCTGGGCGTGCGGCGTCGACGCCCTCGCCTACCACGGCGGCGCGCTCGACGTCGCCGAACGGCTCGCGCCCGACGCGCCGAAGCCGTGGATCGACCTCTCGACCGGGATCAATCCTGAGCCGTACCCGGCGCCGCCGCTCCCTCCGGCGGTCTGGACGCGGCTCCCCGATGTCGCGGCGCTCGCCAAGCTGGAGCAGGTCGCCGCCGAACGCTACGGCGCGAGGCCCGAATCGGTCGTCGCCGGACCGGGCTCGCAGGCGCTCCTGCAGGTTCTGGCCCGGCTTGCGCCCCGCGGCTCGGTCGGCGCGCTTAAGCCCACCTACGGCGGATATGCCGACGCCTTCGGGGCGGCCGGCCTCTGGGTCACGACGGCGGATTCGCTCGCCGGGCTCGCCGACCGCGCGGTCGCCGTGGTCGCGAACCCGAACAACCCGGACGGCAGGACGGTCGCCCTCGATCGCCTGATCGACCTCCACGCGTCGCTCGCGGCCCGGGGCGGCTGGATGATCGTCGACGAGGCCTTCGCCGATTTCGACGCGGGTGCGAGCCTCGCGCCCGTTCTCCCGGAGAGGGGCGCTGTCGCCCTGCGCTCGTTCGGCAAGACCTATGGGCTCGCCGGGCTGAGGCTCGGCTTCGCCATCGCCTCCCCCGACATAGCGGCGCCCCTGCGCGCCGCCCTCGGCCCCTGGGCGGTCAGCGGCCCGGCCCTCGCGATCGGCGCCGAGGCGCTGGCCGATTCGGCCTGGCTTGCGGCGACGGCCGTGCGGCTCGCGGCGGATTGCGCGCGGCTCGACGCGCTGCTCGCCGCAAACGGATGGCGGGTCGTCGGAGGAACGCGCCTTTTCCGCCTCGCGGCGGGCAAAGACGCGGCAAGCGCGTTCCTGCGGCTGCTCGCCGCCGGAATCCTGACTTGCCCGTTCGCCGACCGCCCCAACTCGCTGCGGTTCGGCATTCCGGGCGAGGAGGCGCATTGGCGCCGCCTCGCCGCCGCGCTCGACAGCTAAGGCGAGATGCGGCGCGAGTGAATCGCAGCCCGCTTAGAGTCTTTGAAATCGCAGGATTTTTGCCAAGATCCAGCGCTCCCTTGTTCGCATTCGCGGTAAGCGGGGGATTACCCCGCGTCGGGGATGATCGGCGGCTTGTTTTCGTCCGCGCACGGCAGGACAAGGGCGCATGCCTGTTCGCGCGCCTCGCGTCTTCACCATTCCCCCCGGTTCCCCGTTTCTGCCGACGCTGAGCCGGGCGCTGATCGACGGGGCGTTGATCGACGGCTTTCCCGGGTCGGGCGGCCCGCTGGCGCTGGCCGAGGCGACGATCTACGTGCCGACCCAGCGCGCCGCCTCCGCGCTCGCCGACGCGCTCCTCAAAGCGAGCGGGCGCGCGAGCGTGCTGCTGCCGCGCATCGCGCCGCTCGGCGCGTTCGAGCCCGACGAGATCGCATCCTTTCCCGGCGCGGGCGCGGAGGAGCCGGCCCGCCCCGGCGTGCGGCCGGCCGTCGGCGCGCTCACCCGCAGGCATACGCTCGCGCTCCTTGTCCGCCGCTGGGGCCAGGCCTTGCGCGGCGCGATCCGCAGCGCCGACGCGAACGGGCTCAAGTTCGACGCCGGCGAGCCCGCGCTGGTCGCCTCGACGCCCGCCCAGGCCTATGCGCTCGCCCAGGATCTCGCGGCGCTGATCGACGACATGATCATTGAAAAGGTTGACCCGAAGGGGCTCGAGACGCTCGAACCGGGGTCCTACGATCCCTACTGGGGGATCACCCTCGACTTCCTCAAGATCGCTTTCGCCGCCTGGCCGCAATGGCTGACGGAGAACGGCCTCATCGACCGCGCGGCCCGGGTCGCGGCGACGGTCGAGGCGGAGATCGCAGCGCTCGCCTCGGGCGCGCGGCGCCATCGCGGCCCGACGATCATCGCCGGATCAACCGGCGCCAACCGCGCGACCGCGACGCTGATCGCCGCCATCGCCCGGTCCGACCAGGGCGCGGTCGTCCTGCCCGGCCTCGACACCCATCTCGACGACCGGTCTTTCGCGATGATCGGCGCGAGCGATAGCGACGAGCACGGGCTCGCCGGCCATCCCCAGGCCCTGCTCCACCGGCTGATCGGGCTGATCGGCGTCACGCGGGAGGAGGTGCGCCCGCTCGGCGCGCCGACTCAGGCGCTCGCCGCGCGCGCGGCGCTGGTCAGCGAAGCCCTCCGCCCGGCCGAATCGACCGACGCCTGGCGCGACCGCGAGACGGCGCTTGCGCCTGCCGCGGTCGGCGAGGCGCTTCGCGACGTCGCCGTGATCGTGGCCGAACAGGAGACCGAGGAAGCGCTCGCGCTGGCGATCGCGATGCGCGAGGTGTTGGAGACGCCGGGCAAGACCGCAGCCCTCGTCACCCCCGATCCGTCCATCGCACGCCGGGTTTCGGCCGAGCTCGCCCGCTGGGGCGTCGAGGTCGAGGATTCGGCCGGGCGCACCCTGGGCGAGACCGAAGCCGGCGCGCTTGGCGCGGCTGATCCTCGAGGCGGCGGGCGACTTCCGGCCGCTCGCCGTCCAGGCGCTGGTCGCCCATCCGGCGGCCCGCCTAGGCCGCACGCGCGTCGATCGCGACGCCGCCGCGCGGGCGCTCGAACTCGGCGTCTTCCGCGCCGCGCCGATCCTGGACCTCGACGACCTCGAAGGCGCCTTCGCCGCGGCGCGAATCGCCGCTGAAGACCGCCACGCCCATCCCGCCGTCCGATCGACGCCGGAGGCCAAGCGCGCGGCGGGCGAAGCGCTCGCGCGCGATTGCGCGGCGGCGCTCGGCGCGCTCCGCGGCCTCTCCGCCTCGGCGCCGCTGGGCCAATGGCTCGACGCCCACCGCGCTGCGCTCGCCGCCGTGCTTCAGGCGCCGGAAGGCGAGCGCGTCGCGCCGCACGGCCTTGCGGCGCTCGAGGCGCTGTTCGACGAGTGGCGCGAGGCGGCGGGCGACGGCTTTCCCTGCGCGCTCGGCGAATACGCCCGGCTGATCGACGACGCGCTCGCCGGCGTGCGCGCGCCGCCCGCGCCCGGCGGCCATCCGCGTCTCGCCATTCTCGGCCTGCTCGAAGCGCGCCTTCTCGCCTTCGACCGGGTGCTGCTCGCCGGCCTCGACGAAAAGGTGTGGCCCCCGGCAGTGGACACCGACGCCTTCCTCAACCGGCCGATGCGGGCGAAACTCGGGCTGTCGCCGCCGGAGCGGCGGATCGGCCAGACCGCGCACGACTTCGCCGCAGCGCTCGGCGCAGGCGAGGCGATTCTCGCCCGCGCCAAAAAGCGCGGGGCTGAGCCGACCGTCGCCTCGCGCTTCCTCCAGCGCATCGGGGCGGCGGCGGGCGAGGCGGCGATCCAGGAGGCCGAGCGGCGCGGGGCAAAGTACCTCGCCTGGGCGCGCGCGCTCGACAAGCCGGCAAAGATTCAGCCCCTCTCGCCCCCAAGACCCTGCCCGCCGGTCGAGAAGCGTCCGCGGTCGCTCAGCGTCACGCGGGTCGAGACGCTGCGGCGCGATCCTTACGCGATCTACGCCGAGCGGATCCTCCGCCTCGCGGTCCTCGGCCCGATCGAGCAGGACCTCGGCGCGCGCGAGGCGGGCGAGGCCTGGCACGGCGCGCTCGAGGATTTCGCCAAGGCCTTCCCGGCCGGAGCGCTGCCGGCGGAGGCGCGCGACAGGCTGCGTCGCTTTGCCCGCGCCCGCTTCGCCGCAGTTGCTGCGAGCGCCGGCTTTCGAAGGTCTCAGCTGGCCGAACATCGAGAAAGCGATCGACTTCGTCATGCGCTTCGAGACCGAAAGCCGCGACGCGATCGAGCGGATCGTCGTCGAAAGCCACGGCGAACTTATCTTTCCGCTCCGCGACGATAAGCCGTTCAGGCTCACAGCGCGCGCCGACCGGATCGACCGCCTCCGCGACGGCGGGGCGAGGCTGATCGACTACAAGAGCGGAACGCCGCCGGGCAAGAAGGAAGTGACGATCGGCCTCGCCCCGCAGCTCACCCTCGAGGCGGCGATGCTGATGCAAGGCGGGTTCGCCGACCTTGGGCCGATGGTCCCGAGCGAGGCGCTCTATCTCAAGCTCGGCGGCGCAGATGGCGGCGAAGCGCGCATGGCGGCGGAAAAGGACGTCGACATCGCGGAGCTGGCCGCCCGGCATTTCGCCGACCTGAAAGTCCTGCTCGACCAGTTCGTCGACCCGGCGACGCCTTATCTGTCGCGGCCGATGCCCAAGTTCGCCAGCCGCTTCGCCGACTACGATCATCTCGCGCGGGTGAAGGAATGGTCGCTGGCCGGCGGCGCGGCCGATGCGCCGGCGGGAGACGCCTGATGGGCGAGCGGTTCGACGTTCCGGATCTGCTGCGGCGTCATCAGGCGCTCGCCGCCGATCCGACCCGCTCGGCCTGGGTTTCCGCCAATGCCGGCAGCGGCAAGACGCATGTGCTGACCCAGCGCGTGCTGCGGCTGCTGCTCGCTGGGGCGAAGCCGGCGCAGATCCTCGGCCTGACCTTCACCAAGGCCGCCGCCGCCAATATGGCCGGCCGCATCTTCATGACGCTCGCCGAATGGACGAGCCTCGACGACGAGACGCTCGCGGAGCACATTGTCGCGACCGGCGCCGGCAGGCCCGGTCCGCCGGCGCTCGCCTTCGCCCGGCAATTGTTCGCCCGCACGATCGAAACGCCGGGCGGGCTCAAGATCCAGACTCTGCACGCCTTCTGCGAGCGGCTGCTGCAACTCTTCCCGTTCGAGGCCAACGTCCCGGCGCACTTCAAGGTCGTGGACGAGCGCGAGGCGGCGGCCCTGATGACGGATGCGAGCGGTCGCGCGATGGCGGCGCTCGGCGCCTCGGCCGAAGGCAAGGCGGCGCTCGATCGCGTCGCCCGCGACGCCGGCGCGTTCAATTTCGACAAGCTGCTCGAAGAGGCCAAGGGTTTCGCCGAAGACCTTCGAGGCGTTCGACCACTGGACGCAATATCGGGACGCGCTGCGTCGCCGCCTCGGCCTCCCCGAGGGCGCGACGACGGCGAGCGTCGAGGCCGAGATGCTCGGCGGCGACATCGGGCGCAAACAGCGAAGAGCGTGGTCGCAAAAGCTCGCCCTCGGCAGGTCGCAAGACAAGACGTTCGTCGCCAAGCTTCAGGCGGCGGACGCGGAGACCGATCCGCCGGAGAGGGTCGAGGCGCTGCTCGAAGCCTTCTTCACCAAAGGCGGGAAGGGCGATCCGCGCGGCGGAGCCAAGGGCCACCTCACCTGCGTGGAATTGCGCGACAAGCTGCCCGGCCTCGAAGCAGACCTGCAGCGCGAACTCGCCCGCCTGATCGGGCTGCGCGAGCGCCGCCGCGCGGCCGAGATCCTCGAACGCTCGGTCGCGCTTTTCGTCGTCGCCGGGGCGATCCTGAGAGGCTTCGCCGCAGCCAAGGCCGAGCGCGGCGCGCTCGATTTCGCCGACCAGATTGCGCGCGCGCTGGCGCTCGTGACCCGCTCGAGCGCCGCCTGGGTGCTGCACAAGCTCGATTACGGGCTCGACCATCTGCTGATCGACGAGGCGCAGGACAATTCGGCCGAGCAGTGGCGCATCGTCGAGGCGCTCACCGACGAGTTCTTCGCCGGCGAAAGCGCGCGGCCGCGCGGCCGAACGGTGTTCGCGGTCGGCGACGAGAAGCAGTCGATCTTCTCTTTCCAGGGGGCCGTGCCGGAGAAATTCGCCGAGATGCGGCGCTATTTCGAGCGGCGGCACCGCGAGGCGGCCAAGCCGTTCGCCAGCGTGCCGCTCAACTATTCCTTTCGCTCGGCGCCGGCCATCCTCGTCGCCGTCGACCGGACTTTCGGGACGGAGACGGCGCGGACCGGCCTCGTCGCCGGCGACGAGCCGCCGCTCGCCCACGAGGCGATCCAGAAGAACCTGCAGGGCGTCGTGGAAATCTGGCCGACGGTCGAAGCGGAGAAGGCCCCCGACCCCGACGACTGGCGAATGCCGCTCGACGAGCCGGCGGCCCACGATCCCGCGGTGATCCTCGCCCGCCGGATCGCCGAGGCGATCGCCGGCTGGATGAAGCCCGAGTCGGCCGAGCGCGTGGTCGACAAGGACTCCGGCTCGCCCCGCCCCATCCGCCCGGGCGACGTGATGATCCTGGTCAGGCGGCGCAACGCCTTCTTCGAGGCGATGATCCGCGCGCTGAAGGACCGCGGCGTCAAGGTCGCCGGGGCCGACCGGCTGAAGCTCGCCCAGCATATCGCGGTCATGGACCTGATCGCCGCCGGGCGGGCGTCGCTGACCCCGGACGACGACCTGACGCTCGCCTGCCTCCTCAAATCCCCGCTGATCGGTCTCGACGACGACGCCCTCTATCGCGCTCGCGGCCGGCAGGACCGGCCCGCTCGCGGCCGCGCTCGCGGCCTCGGACGAGGCTGAGGCTGCGGGCCGCTGCGCGGCGCCTCGCCGCATGGCGCGGGCGCGCGGAAAGGCTCGGTCCCTTCGCCTTCTACGCCCGCCTGCTCGGCGAGGACGGAGGCCGCAAGGCGTTGGTGGGCCGGCTCGGCGACGACGCGACGGACCCGATCGACGAATTCCTGGCCTTCGCGCTCGCCCACGAGCGGAGCGAAGCGCCGTCGCTCACCCGGTTCCTCGCCGAAGTCGAGGCGGACGAGACGGAAATCAAGCGCGACCTCGAGGCGGAGAGCGAGGGCGTCCGGGTGCTGACAGTCCACGCGAGCAAGGGCCTCGAGGCGCCGATCGTTTTCCTGCCCGACACCACCGTCGCGTCCGGCGGCCAGCACGACCCGAAGCTGATGACCCTGCCCGCGCTCGAGCCGGACGGTCCGCCGCTGTTCGCCTGGAGCCGCAAGAAGGCCGACGACTGCGAAGCGGTCGCCGCCGCGCGCGCCGAGTGGCGAAAGGCGGAGGCGGGCGAGCACCGCCGGCTCCTCTATGTCGCGATGACCCGCGCCGCCGAGCGCCTGGTGGTCGCCGGCTACGAGACCCAGAAGGGCCGGGGGGAAGGCTGCTGGCACGATCTCGTCGCGGACGGCCTGAAGGATGTGGCGGTCGAGGCGCCCGCATTCTGGGGGGCCGGGGCCGTCGTGCGGCGATACGGCAAGAGCCTTGCTGGCGGCGGCGCAGCCGAGGAGGCGTCGGCCGAGCGGCTGTCGCCGCCGGCCTGGCTCCTGGCGCCCGCCGCGCCGGAGGCGGCGCGCTCCCGCCTGCGGCCGTCGGGCGAGGTCGTCGCGCGCGACAGCGGCGCCGAGCGCCGCGCCGAGGGCCTGATCGCCCATGCGCTGCTGGACTTCCTGCCCGACGTCGAACCCGGCCGCCGGGCCGAGGCGGCGAAGGCGCATCTCGAGGCGAATGGCTCGGCGCTGTCCGAAGCCAGGCGCGCGGCGCTCGCCGACCAGGTTCTCGCCGTGGTCGCTTCGCCCGAGCTTCAGCCCCTGTTCGGCCGCGGCTCGCGCGGCGAAGTCGCGTTCGCCGGCGCCCTGATGCGCCCGGGACGCGCGGGCCTGCCGCTCGCCGGCCGGCTCGACCGGCTCGCCGTCACGGACGACGCCGTGCTCATCGCCGACTTCAAGCTCGGGGCCGCGCCGGCCCAGCCAAAGGAGGCGCATGTCGCCCAGCTCGCGCTCTATCGCGCCGCCCTCGCGCCGCTCTATCCGTCGCTGCCGGTGCGCGCCACACTCGTTTACCTCGACGGGCCGGCCATTAAACCATTGTCGGACAGGGAACTCGACGTCGCACTTGAGGGTCTGTTAACCCTTTGAAAACCATGAGCGCCCGATTCGCGCTATGTGTGCAACAGTCAAGCTGGAAATCGTATGCCTTGATGAAGTCGCATTTCGACGGCAGCTTCCGCGCCCGATGACCAGCGAAACGGCTAGGCGGGCGCCCCAATCATGAGGGCAGGGGCTTGAGACGCACCGGGCTGATAAGGCCTCGGCGACGGATCGTGTGCCGCGCCGCGGTCCTGGCTGCGTTGGCTGGGCCGCTTGCGTGGAGCGCCTACGCATCCGCCGCGACCGGCGGAATGGTGCGTTACGACCACCCTGTCTTTCACAACGGCAAACGGGTTTTGTGGCACGGCGTCTGGCGCGGCAGCGCAGGACGTCATGACTCCGCCCGCTCCACGCCGACAAACGCCCCCGCTCCGGAGACCGTCGCCCCGACTGCGGCTGCGGCCGGGCGCCGCCGCGACAGCCGAGGTCGCGGCGCCCTCCGCCGCGCTGAAGCCGTTCGCCATCGTCGCCGATCCGGGCGACCTGGTCGCGAGCCGGATGGCGCGGGAGTTTGTCGAGGTCCTGACCGACCAGGGCGCCCAGGGCCGCGCGATTGTCGGCTCGACCGCGCCGACCGGCGTTGCGAAGGTCATGCGTTCCGACATGGCGGATTTCGCCATCGTCACCCTGGATTCGCTCGCCGTCAGCATCAAGTACCAGCCCGATTGGCCGAAGAAGGTCCCGCTGGTCGCGCCGCTCGGGTCCGAGATCATCGAGGTCGTGGCGTCGAAAGACGTCAAGTCGATCAACGACCTCGCCGGCAAGTCGGTCAGCTTCGGCGACCCCGACGGCACGACCGGCATCAGCGCCAAGCTCCTGTTCACCCGCCTCGGCCTGAACGTCGAGCCGATCTACGAGCCGCTGGCCGACGCGGTCGCCGCCATGAACGCCGGCAAGCGCGACGCCGTCGTGGTGCTCGGCGGCAAGGAGGCGCACGCGCTCGACGGCTTCGGCGACGACCATCGCTGCCATCTGGTCGCGATCCCCTGGTCGGCGCCGCTCGACCAGGTCTACGCGCCGGCGCGGGTGGCGGCGGCCGACCGTCCGAACCTCGTCGCCGCCGGCAATTCGGTGGAGACGGTGGCGGCGCCGATGGCGCTCGTGGCGCTCGATGCGCCGGCGGGTTCGCCGCGCGCCGAGGCGGCGGGCCGGGTCGCCCGCGCCTTCTTCGACAATTACGAGTCCATTCTCACCCCCGCAGCGCGACGAGCACTGGCGCGACGTCAATCTCGCGGCGGGCGCCTCGGTGGCGAACGCCGACTGGCCGCGGCTCGCCGCGGCTCAAGGGTGGATCGACGATCACAAGACGACGGCCGATTCGTCGCTGGACGCCTTTCGGGCGTCGGCGAAAGCGGCCGAAGCCAACGGCGGTCCGAAAGCCGACGATTCAGACCGGCTTTACGACGGCCTGACGCGCTGGCGCAGCCTGTTGCAATAGAGGAGGACGCGCCCTGCCCATCGTATGGAAAGTCGTTGCGGGCATGATCGCAGGGTGCTGCGCCGCGCTTCTCGTGATCGCGTTCTGGCCCCGCATCGAGCCCTCGAGCGCCTCGATGAAGGCGGCGGTCGAGCAACCGGTGTTCGTCGCGCAGACGGTCGCCCCTGCGCCGCAAAAGACCGCGCCCGTGACGGCGCACGCCATCGCCAAGGAAGCGTTGAGCAAGCTCGCCAGCGCGCTCCGCGGGGCGAGCGTCGACCAGACGCCGATCGCTTCGCTCGCCATTCCGATCGACGACGCGCGCCGCCTGTGCGCGGAGGGCCTGATCGCCTTCGCCAAGGGCGACATCGCCGACGCGCGCGCCTTCCTCAAGCGCGCCGCCGAGGGCGGCGACGCCCGCGCCCTGATGGCGCTCGGCGACACCTACGACCCGACGACGCTGTCTCGGCTCGGCGCGCTCGGCATGAAGGGCGACGAGAGCCTGGCCCGCAGCTATTATTCGCGCGCGCTTGCCGCCGGCGTCGGCGGCGCCCGGGAGCGGATTGCGGCCCTGGCCGCCAAATAACCCCGCCAGGCCCGACCGGCCTAAATACACGGAAAGACCCGCACGGGGGGAGCCCCCCGCCCGGGCCTTTTTCATGCGCGGACGCGTGGAATCGGGGCCTTGGCGACGCGCCGGGCGGGCGCGCGGCGGCCTCTCCCGGGGTCCGCGAGCGGCGACGACGGGACGCCTCGATCCCGCTTGACGAAAATCGACAGAGCATTGCATTGTCGTCAAAACGAAGAGGAAACGTCATATGAATGCGGACGCCCATCATGGCCATCGACACGAACCGGCGCCTGGGCTGCTGCTGAAAATGCTGGAAGGGCGCGCGTTGTTCGAGCACTACGCCTCGGTGGCGATGCTGCCCCTCTGGGCCGCGGCGCCCAGGGGCGACGGCCATCCGGTGCTGGTGCTGCCGGGACTGGCGGCGGCCGACGGCAGCACGGCGCTGATGCGGACCTTCCTCAGATCGCGCGGATTCTCGCCCTCGGGCTGGGGACAGGGGCGCAACCTCGGATTGAGAGAAGGGGTGATCGAACGGGCGCATGAACGCCTGCGCCAACTGTGGCTCGAGCAAGGCCGGGCGGTGAGCCTGATCGGCTGGAGCCTCGGCGGCCTCTACGCCCGCGAACTCGCCAAGCATTCGCCCGAGATGGTGCGTCTCGTCATCACCCTGGGGTCTCCGTTCACCGGCCATCCGCGCGAGACCAACGCCTGGCGCCTCTACGAGATCGCCAGCGGGCACAAGATCGACTGGCACGATTTCCACTTGCCGCTCCGGGCCCCCCCGCCGGTGCCGACAACCTCGATCTGGAGCCCGACCGACGGCATCGTCGCGTGGCGGTGCAGCCTCGAGACCCGGCAGATGCTGGCGGAGAACATCATCGTCGAATCGAGCCATCTCGGGCTCGGCGCCCATCCGGCCGCGCTTTACGCCATCGCGGATCGGCTCGCGCAGCCGGAAGGCCACTGGGAGCCTTTCCACCGCGACGGCTGGCGACAGTTCGTCTATTGCGACCCGGAGGAATACCGGGCTCACCGGGAAAAGGCGGCGGAGGCGCATGCTCGCGCTTCCGCCTCGGCGGCCGAGTAGTCGCGGCCGGGGTCACAGATACTCGGCGCGCAGCCTCTTCTTGTCGATCTTGCCGACTGAGGTCAGCGGCAACTCGGCGACGAAGGTCACGTTCTCCGGGATCGCGATCTTCGAGAGGAGTCCGCGCTCGACATAGGAGGCGACATGCAGGCGGATGTCGTCCTCGCCGACCTTGCCGACCTGGTCGGGTTCGAGCGTGACCAGCGCCAGCGGGCGTTCGCCCCACTTGACGTCCTTGATCGGGATGACAGCCGCGCGCCGGACGCCCGGCCTCTCCATGATGATGTTCTCGAGCTGGATCGACGAGATCCATTCGCCGCCGCTCTTGACGATGTCCTTCAGCCGGTCGGCGATACGCAGATAGCCGTCCGAATCGATCGAGGCGACGTCGCCGGTGTGCATGTAGCCCCCGCCCCACAGGACTTCCGACGCCTCCGGATTGTTGAGGTAACCCGTGGTCAGCCACGGCGCGCGGACCACGATTTCCCCGACCGCCTCGCCGTCGTGCGGCACGTCGGCCATGCTCTCGTCGACGACCCGGAGGTCGACCATCGGCGCCGCGATGCCGGTCGAGGTGCGATAGAAAAGCTCGTCCTCGAAATGGTCCCGGACATGCTTGGTCTTGATGTGGGCGCCGGTCAGCATCGGGGCCCGACTCGGACTGCCCGTAGGCCGCAAACACGTCCATGCCGCGCGCCATCGCCGCCCGCGCCAGGGCCGGCGGAAGGGCCGAGCCGCCGACGATCATCTTCAGATGCGACAGGTCGATCTTGTCGACTCCCGGCGCGGTCAGCAGCATCTGCAGGAGGGTCGGGACGCAATGGGTGAACGTCACCTTCTCCTTGTCGATCATCTTGACGAAGATTTCCGGCGTGTAGCGTCCGGGGAACACGAGCTTCGCGCCCGAAAGCGTCGCCGTATAGGGACAGCCCCAGGCGTGCACGTGAAACATGGGCGTCATCGGCATGTAGACGTCGTCGCGATGGAAGCGGCCATGGCCGGGCGGAAGGCCATATTCGACAAGCCCGGTCAGCGTGTGCAGCACCATCTGCCGATGGGTGAAGTAGACCCCCTTCGGCCGGCCTGTCGTTCCCGTGGTGTGGAAGATGGTCGCGCAGGCGTTCTCGTCGAAATCGGGGAACGGGAAATACGCCGATCCGATCGACAGCAGCGCCTCGTATTCGGCCTTGATCGGGAAGTCGGTCGGGGGCGCCTCGGGCCGGTCGTGCATCAGGACGTAACTCTTGACCGCCTTCAAATGGGGCGCGAGCTTCTCGACGAGCGGCAGGAAGTCGGCGTTGAACAGCACCGTGGTCGCCCCGCTGTCGACGATCGTGTAGGCGATGTCCTCGGGAACGAGGCTGACGTTCACCGTCTGCATCACCGCGCCCATCATCGGAATGGCGAAATAGCATTCGTGGTAGCGGTCGCTGTCCCATTCGAGGATCGCGACGACGTCGCCCTGATCGACGCCGATCTGGGAGAGGCCGCTGGCCAGCCGCCCGATCCGCTCGCGAAACTCGCGATAGGTCCGGCGGCGCAGGTCGCGGTAGACGATCTCCTGGTCCGGCGCGCGAATCATCGGCGAATGCAGCAGATGCTTGATCAGCAGAGGATAGGTGTAGGCTGACGGCGTCGGCGGAATGATCCTGACAGGCATGGCGCTCTCCCTCATATTCGTTGTTTTCAAAAACAAATTTACGCTCAGCGGGCGCAATCGGCGTTGACCCAGATCAACCACCGCCGTTGCATGTGTCATGAAGGACGGCGGCGCGAGGCGACGGCGTTCGCCCGGCGCGGAAACAGCCGGGCCGCCGGCCCGTCGGGCCGAAACGGGGTCCAGGTTCCGAGCGGTTGGGCGAGCCGGTCGGCGACCACCCAAAGCGCGGCGGGGTTGAAGCCGAGCCCGAGATGCGAGCCCCGCACTTCCACGTTTTCGCTTTGAGGGCTCTCGGCCTGGAGGCAGGCTTTCCAGGCGACGACGCCGTCCGCACGGCTGTAGATCGAGGTGCAGGGGACCGGCAACGGCGCGGCGAGGGCGTTCCGTTGCGCCCGCGTTTGCGCCGGGAAGGCGTCGCCGGTCAGCCGTCGCCAGAGGGCGCCGACATTGGTCGCCGACGTTGCGGCGAACGGACTGCCGAGCGTGATCACCATCCGCACCGCCTCCGGCGCGATGCGCGCCGCCTCGCGCGCGATCAGACCGCCGCGGCTCCAGCCGACCAGCGTGACCGGCGTCCGGGTCGCTGCGCTGAACGCACGGACCTGGCTCGCGATGGCCGGCAGATCCGCCCCGGCGGGCCGGACGTTGCGACCGCGGTTCCACCCGTGCGCCTGGTAGCCAAGGACTCTGAGATAAAGGCGCAGTCCCGAGGTCGATCGGTCGGTCGCGCCAAGGCCCGGCAGAACGATCACGGCCTGGGGCGCGCCGCGCGGCGCGGAGGCGAGGAACGGCGCCGCGGCCAGAAGGCCGACGGGACTCGCAATCGCACGCGCCTCGAGCGCGAGCAGGAGCGCCGAGGGCGGCGCGATCCAGCCGCCGTCGTCCGGCACGGCTTAAACCTTCGGCCTGCCAGTCGCCCGCGGCCGGCGGATCTTGCCAGGCGGCGCCTTGGCGACCCGTCGCGGTCGGGGCGTCTTGGCGAGCGCCGTCTCGGGCGCCGGCGCGGCCGCCCGCCGCGGCGCCCGCTTTGCGGTCGCCTTGGCCCTCACGGCCGCAGGTTTCTTCTTCGGTTCTTCCCGTCGTGGCCGCGCGGGCGCGTCGTCTTTCTCGGCGAGCCGGCTGCGCAACATTTCGGTCGCGGCGGCGAGCGCGTCGATATTGCGCGCAAGCGGGTTCGCCTTCTCGGCTTTCGGCGGGCGCGGCGTTCGCGGCGGCTTCGCCTCGCCGAGCACGATCGGCTTATGCCCCGCGACGGGCTTGCTCTCGAGCGCCAGCGCGATTTTCCCGACGAAGTCGGGCCTGGCGAATGTCCGCATCCGCCGTCTTGAGGGCGGCGAAGTCGTCGACGATGAAATCGGCGATCCGCTGTGCGTCCGGCACGGTCTCGCTGCAGGCGATCAGCCCGAAATCAAGGGTGTCGAGGTAGCTCTGCACGGTGAGGTTGAGCGCGCAGCCGTGATAGGGAATCGAGATCGGAAAATAGTGCGTGGCGGGCGCGCCGACGCAATAGAAGGGCTGCCTCGGGCCCGGCACGTTCGAGATCACCAGATTGAAAAACGGCCAGAGATAATTGGCGCCGCGCGCGGCCGCCCACAGTCTCGTCAGGCCCATGACGACGAGCGGCGCGGCGAGGATCGAAATGTCGGTCGTCACCAGGTCGCGCATGTCGGCGAACAGGTTCTTCGCCTCCTGGCCCGCGGCCTTTGCCGCCAGGAGTCGCGGCAGCGGCTCGGCGACGTCGGTCGGCAGGCGGGAGAGGGTGAAGACCACTTGATTGTTGAGCTGGGCGTCGCCAAACGGCCTGATCGAGGCCGGCACGCCGACGGCCAGGCCTTTGTCCGGCAGCGCCGCGTGCTCGACGAGGTAGCGGCGCAGCGCGCCGGCGCTGAGCGCCAGCACAATATCGTTGACCGTCACGCCTCTCGATTTGGCGAGCGCCCTGACCTCGGGAAAGGGGAGCGACGCGGTCGCGTAGACCCGATGCGCCGAGATCGCCCGGTTGAACGGCGTGCGGGGCATCTCGCTCAAATAGCGGTACAGAAAGCGCGCATCGCGGCTGAGGTTGGGAGCGGCCTTCATCAGCGCCTTGGCGACGCCCGGGAGCGACTTGACCGTTCGCCAGCCCTGGCGGACGAAGTCGCCGATCGCCGTGCTTGTCATTTCGATGAAATCGTTCTGCTCTGCGTCGGGCGGAACGAGTCCTCGGAGCCACGCCCTCATGGTCCGCATCGGGCGAGAGGTCGAAGGTGACGCCGAGGGTCGCCATGCCGGCGAGGCCGTCCATCGCCGAATGATGCACCTTGACGTAAACGGCGAAGCTGCCGTCTTCGAGGCCCTCGATGAAATGGTACTCCCACAGCGGGCGCTTTCGGTCGAGCGGGACCGCATGAAGCCGTCCGATCAGGGTGCGCAGCTCCGCCATGCCGCCGGGTTTCGGGAGCGCCTGGTGGCGAATGTGGTAGTCGAGGTCGACCTTGTCCTCCACGATCCAGGCCGGATGATCGAGGCCGAGCGGCGTCGGCTCCAGCCGGCGGCGGTAGGACGGCAAGAGATCGAGCCGCGCCGCAGTATGAGCGCGGAAGCGGTCGAACAGATCGTCGCTCTGCGTCTCCGGCCTGAAGATCGTCAGGCTCCCGACGTGCATCGGAGTTTCGGGCGTCTCCATGTAGAGAAAGAGCGCGTCGAGCGCGGACAGGCGTTTCATGGCGTCTCCCCAGCATCTTGCGGCGCGCGCGTTTGCGCCGCGCCGTCGGCCTTCTGGCAGTGGCCCGCGATTTCCTCGATCAGCAGCGGGACCAGCGCCTCGGGCAGAAAATGGCCCATCCCCGGCACGATGCGCAAGCGCGCGCCGGGAATCGCCGCGGCGGTCATCGTTCCGCCGATCAGCGGCACGAGCGGGTCGTCCGCACCGTGCACGACCAGCGTCGGCGCGCGCACGCGATTGCAGCATGGCGACGCGGCTCGGCCCGCTCTGGATGGCGATGAGCTGGCGGGCGAAGCCGTCCGGCCGGAAGCTGCGGCGCACCGCGCGGTCGACCTTGACCTTGAGCTCAGCCTCGGTCAGCGGATAGCCGCTGCCGCCGACCATGCGGAAGAAGGCGTGCATGCGGCGGACCGCGTGCTCCCGGTCGCGCGGCATCGGCCTCAGCAGCGCGCGCAGCACCCTCGGCCGCGGCATGATGCGGGCCGGCGAGGACATGATCGAGGTGAGGCTCCTCACCCGGTCCGGATGCTCGGCGGCGACGATCTGCGCAATCATGCCGCCCATCGAGGCGCCGACCACATGGGCGGCGCCGATCCCCAGCGCGTCCATCAGCCCGACCGCGTCGCGCGCCATGTCATTGAGCGTGTACGGCGGCCGCAACGGCAGGCGGAGGACGGCGCGCGCCAGCATTGCGCCGGTCCTGAGCCTGCCCGCCGCGGGCATCCGGCTCGACAGGCCGACGTCGCGATTATCGTAGCGTATGACCCGGAAGCCGCGCGCCGCGAGCCCCTGGCACAGCGAATCGGGCCACGCGACGAGCTGCATGCCAAGGCCCATGATCAGAAGGATCGGCGGCGCGTCGGGCGGTCCGAATTCCTGGTACTCGATGGTGATCCCGTTCGCCCCGATCGCCGTCATCGTTCGGCCCTCGCGCGTGCGGCGAGGCCCTGAAGCGCGCCGGCGAGGCGCTCCCAGCCGCCGCCGTTCAGCGCTCCTCCGATGGCGCGCACCAGCGCCTTCGGGGCGAGCGGCGCGCCGCCGGTGATCAGCTTGTTGGCGAGCCCGGGGACGAGGACCGCCTCCCCCTTGAGGCAGGCGGCGCAGCCGGCCTCCGCCACGTCCTTCGCCGACATCATCATCATCGACGGGATCGGCCGGCCAAGTTCCGATCGGCGCATCATCGCGGTGTCGGTCAGTCCCGGGCAGAGCGCCGTCGCCGTCACGCCGGTCCCTTTCAGTTCCTGTCCGACCGCCTCGGTCAGCGACAGCACATAGGCCTTGGCCGCGGCATAGACGGCGAGCTGCGGCACGGGCATGAACGCCGCGATCGAGGCGATGTTAAGGATGCGGCCCTCTCCGCGCGCGACCATCGCCGGCAGGAAGAGCCGCATCAGCGCGGTCAGCGCGACGATATTGACCTCGATCAGGTTGAGCTGCGCGTCGAGCGCGCCGTCGGCGAAGGGGCCCTCGCTGAGCACGCCGGCGTTGTTGACCAAGATGCCGATCTCGACCCCGGCGCGGTCGAGCGCCTCCGCCATCGCCTGGGGCGCGCCGGGCTCGCTCAGATCGACCGGCAAGGTCTTCACCCGGACCGCGTGGGTGTCGGCGAGTTCGCGGCCGAGCGCCTCGATCGCCGATTCGGTGCGGGCGGCCAGCACGAGGTCGTAGCGGCGCCGGGCGAAGGCGCGCGCAAGCTCGGTTCCGATGCCCGATGACGCCCCGGTGACCAGCACCCAGCCGCCGACCTTGCGATTTCCGTTCCCGTTGGATCTCGGCTCCCGCACGAAACACCCTCCCCCCGCCACAACGCCGCCCCCCTCGCCCACTCGCGGCCACCATAGCGAGGCTCCGCCGCGAGGCAATGATCCGGATCAAGGCCCGCGGGCGCGGGCGCCGTCTCGACCGTGCGAAGCATGGTTGAGGGAGCCGGCGACGACGCCAATCCCATTCCGTCGAACCGCAAAGCGCACTACCATCGCGTCCCGTTCCCGCGAGAAGGGCGAAACCGATGGCTTCCGCCAGCGATCATCGACACCCATCTCCACCTTCTCTATCGCGACCGGCTGAGCTATCCGTGGCTCGCCGGCGTCCCCGCCCTCGACCGCGACGCGCGTTACGAGCGCTATGCGGAAGAGGCGCGCCGCTGCGGCGTCACCGGCGCGCTGCACATGGAGGCGGACGTCGCCGAGCCCGACATCGAGGCCGAGACCGGGAACGTCGAGGCGCTGGCGCGCGACGGGGCTGAGCCTGATCCGCGGCGCGATCAGCGCCTGCCGGCCGGAGAGCCCGGACTTTCCCGCCTTCCTCGAGCGGGCGCTCGCCGATCCGTTCGTCAAGGGTTTTCGTCGGGTGCTGCATGTCGTCGCCTGACGAGTTGAGCGAGCGGCCGATCTTCCGGGAGAACCTTCGCCGCCTCTCCGGCGCCGGCCGGCCGTTCGACCTCTGCGTCCGGCCCGACCAGCTCGACAAGGCGATCGCGCTCGCCGACGCCTGCCCCGACCTCGCCTTCGTCCTCGACCATTGCGGCGCGCAGTCGATCACGCCGCGGGTTCAGCCGCTGTGGCGCGCGAAGATCGCCGAGATCGCCAAGAGGCCGAACGTCACGGTCAAGCTCTCGGGCGTCGTCGCCTACGCCGATCCGAAGACCTGGGTCCTCGACGACCTCCGCCCCACGGTCGAGCAGGCGATCGGGCTGTTCGGCTGGGACCGCGTGGTCTGGGGCAGCGACTGGCCGGTCTGCACGCTGACCGCCTCGCTCTCGATCTGGCTCGCCGCGACCCATGCGCTGACCAGCGGCGCCTCGGCCGACGAGCGGGAAAAGCTGTTTGCGTCCAACGCGCGAAGGCTCTGGCGGCTGCAGGGGTGAGACCCGGCTTCTCACGCCCGCGAAAGCGACACCCAAAGTCAGCAGGCGCAAGGGTGACAACGCCCACATCGGCCGGTCGCGGGAAAGTGAAGGCCTGCGCGCGCTTGCGGACGCCTTCGGCCGCGCGGCGCCTTGCGCGCGTTCGCCGCAGTGCTAACCTCCCCTCAGGGTTGGGGGCGAGACGGAGGTTCGCCATGCGCACCAGGATTGTCGGATTGTTGATCGGTCTCGGCCTCGCGGCGGTCGTCGCGCCCGCGCTGGCCTGCCAATACGGAACCACGGCGTCCAACAGCCAGACATCGACGCAGCAGACAGCCGACGGCCAGCCGGCGTCTCAAAGCAGCACGAACTGAAGCGTTTTTCGCCGGAACGATCATCGTCCCCTCGGCCCGCATAGCCCGTCGAGGGGACGCGACACTTTCGACGCCCGATGCGGAAACAGGCCAGCGCGCTCGGCCTCTTCCCTTAAACGGAGCGTAGGAAACGCCGTCGACGCGCTCTTGGCTGCGGTCGTCCGAGAGAGGGCGCTTCCCCCGCGAGGCCGCTTGAGACCCGTGTCGCCCCTCCCCTTCGAGGCGGGGCGACGAAGATCGACGAACGCGGAGTGAGGATTGGGTCGACGTGGGTCAAAGCGCCGCCGCCGCCTGTTCCGGTCGCGGCGAAGCGCGCCGCATGGCGTCTTGAGCCAGTCTTTATTTTGCGGCCGCGGCTATTTGGCCCCTTTGCGTATCTGACCGAGCCCGATTTTTTTCGCCATTTCTGATCGCTGCGCGGCATAGTTCGGCGCAACCATCGGATAATCGGAGGGCAGGTTCCATTTGGCGCGATATTCTTCCGGCGTCAGGCCGAGTTGCCCGAGGTGACGTCGCATGGATTTGAATTTCTTGCCGTCCTCTAGACAGATCAAGTATTCCGGCGTCACCGACTTGCGGATGGACACGGCAGGCGCCTTGTTTTCGACTTGAGCGGGCGCCGCGCTTGTCGAACTCCTGACCCAGCTTCTCAACTGCCGTATACACTGCGTGAATAAGGTCGGGAAGTTCGTTCCTCGGCAGAGGGTTGTTCGAGATGAATGCGGCCACGAGTTCTGCGGCAAGTTCTACGGAGTCGGATGTCGCCATTGGATGATTCCTCGCAAGACTGAGTCTGCGCCCCGCGTTTACGCCGCGCGGGCGGTTGTGTCGAACATAAGTTGTCGGATTGCGGCTCTGATCGACTATTAGACGATCGGCGTCAGAAAAGCGTGCTCTCGCCGCCCTTACAACCCCCCCGGCGCGGCTTTCCGACGCTTGCGCCGGGCGATACGATAGGCTCGGAGAGCGAATTGAACGGCCCGGAGTCGAAGGGCCTGCGGTCTGTTGACGGCCGGATCGCCGTCTTTAGTCTCATGAAGGCCGATCGCTCGGTCCCCACGTCAGGAGAGGCGAAATGAACCTATCACGGCGCGGCGTTCTCGCCGCAACTGCCGCCGGGGGAGCCGCAGTCACCGCGAAGCTCGCTCGGGCCGCGTCCTTCGGCAATCCGGATCTGCCCCCGGAGGGCGCTCTCAACGTCACCGATCCGCGG
Source organism: uncultured Alphaproteobacteria bacterium (assembly GCA_963724785.1). Classification (GTDB taxonomy): domain Bacteria; phylum Pseudomonadota; class Alphaproteobacteria; order Rhizobiales; family Beijerinckiaceae; genus Roseiarcus. The sequence continues at coordinate 278,118 of CAVRWC010000004.1, forward strand.
ACTCTGGCGATCCCCGGTCCGCACGATGCGGGCCTGGCCCAACAAATGCCGGCCTTCCTCGATCCGCCGGCTACCGATGTCGGCAGCCTGCCGGAGTTCTGGGCCTCCTTCAACCTCGCGCCCCGGCGGATCCAGGACGGCGGCTGGGGACGTCAGGTGACGCAGGCCGAATTCGCCATCTCCAGCGAGATCGCCGGCGTCAATATGCGCCTTTCGGCCGGGGGCATCCGCGAACTGCACTGGCACCAGCAGGCGGAATGGGCGATCATGACTTACGGCCACTGCCGCGTCACCGTTCTCGACGCCCAGGGCCGCGCTTCCGTCGCCGACGTCGAGGAGGGCGACCTTTGGTATTTCCCGGCGGGTCTGCCGCACTCGTTGCAGGGACTGGGTCCCGACGGGGCCGAGTTCGTGCTCGCCTTCGACAACGGCGCCTCGTCCGAATTCAACACGCTGCTGGCGACCGACTGGATGGCGCACACGCCGCCCGAGGTGCTTGCGAAGAATTTCGGCGTTCCGGCCGAAGCCTTCAAAAACATCCCGCTGCAGGACCGCTGGATTTTCCAGGGCAAGGTTCCGGGTCCGTTGGCCGATGTGCAGGGGGCGATCGCAAGCGCGGCCGGCGCGCCCGAATACCCGTTCACCTTTTCGCTGACCAAGGCGCCCAAGGCGAGCGACAACCGCAGCGGCTCCCTTCAGATCGCCGACAGCACGAACTTTCGCGTCTCGAAGACCATCGCCGCAGGACTTGCGACGATCAAACCTGGCGCCGTCCGTACGTTGCACTGGCACCCGAACGCCGATGAGTGGCAATACTACCTCAAAGGCTCGGCCCGCATGACCGTATTCAACGCCGGCCCGTCCGCCAACACCGCCAACTTCCGTCCCGGCGACATCGGCTACGTGAAAAAGGGGCTCGGACACTACATCGAGAATACCGGCGATTTTGACGTGGTCATGGTCGCGGTGTTTCGCTCCTCGCGCTATGAGGAGGTCTCATTCGCCGACTGGCTGGCCCATTCTCCGCCGGAGATGGTCGCAGCGACCTTCAATCTCGATCCCGCGACGGTCGCGCAATTTCCGAAGAACAATCCCGCCTTTATGCCGGAATAGCAGAAGAGCGCCGCGCTCCGCGGTCGCGCTTCGCTTTGACGATCGGACGATGTGCGGCCGCAGAACATCGCGAAGTCATCGCGGGGTTGAACGGGCCTCCTTTGCCCTCACAGCAATCGCCGACAGAGGCCGCGCAGCAAGGTCCAGTCCTTGGAGGCGCCGCGCTCGACAAGGGCCGCGTCGAGAAAGACGCGCGTCCGATCGTAGTCCGTCTTCACGAAGCCCACCTGGCAGGAATAGCGCCCGCTCATACCGGGATGGCAGTCGACGCCAACGATCTTAAGGTCCTTGTCATGCAGTTCGCCGGCGACGACCGCCGCCCGGTCGTATGCCGCTTGAACATCCATTATCGGTCGGCGGCCTTGGGTCGGCGCTCACGGACCCAGCGGCGCGTCCTCCGGACCCATGGAGCGCGAGGACTGCCAGCGCCGCGACTCCGATCAGCGCAGCGGCCCCGATAAAGGACCTGTAGCGCCGAAACGCCTCGCGCCAACTTGCTGGCGACAAACCGCCGAACCCGTTCCTCATGGCTGACTATGACGGCGACGGCACGACTTGGATCGCATGCATCATTCCGCCGTCCTCGTGCTCCAGGATGTGGCAGTGGAACACGAAAGTCCCCAGTTGAGTGAAGGGAATCTGCACCCACACCGAGGTTGCGGAGCACTTGCCCGACTTGTAGTCCGCAATCAGGCATGAGGTTGCGCTCGGGTAGAGGACCGGCTGGGAGCCGGGGCCGGGAACAGCGACGGGCAACGGTACGGAATCTTCGAGGATGCCGGTCGCGTAGCTCGCCGGGGTCGCTGGACCGCTCGTGGCGACGGCCTGACTCACATGCGCGAACTTGGTCTGGTGGATATGAAAATTATGCAGTTCGGTCGCGAGATTGACGATCTCCCAGGTTTCGTACACTGGCGTTTGCAACGGGCCGAGGGGCAGGCAGATGACCTGCGCCGGGTCAAACTCGGTGAGGTCATGGAAAGTGTTGGGAACGGTCTGCCCGTATCGATCGATCAACTCGTAACCGACCCCAAAGATCGCATTGCCGTAAGCGTCCGTCCCCGGCCCCGCCCCGGCGTTCGGCACATTGGGATTGGCGAAATAGACGCGGCGATGATAGCCCGGCGGCAACGGCTTGCAGGCGTTGGCGGCGACGGACGGAGCCTCCGTGGCAAGCGGCCCGTTGAGGATGCCCGGCGAAAGGATCGCGTTCGCGGCTTTGGCGTTGATATGCAAAGGCTCCCCGGAGACGGCGCCGGACACGGACGCGAATTGGACAAGGGCAAGATTGACCGCGGGCCAGGGATCTCCCCCTGGGCCGGTCAGGATGCCTTTCGTCAGCAGCGTTGCACTCGCGCCCTCGGGCGGCGCGACGAGGTCGCCGGCGGCGTCGCGATAGGCGACCGCGACTTCGACGCGCGTGCCCGGCATCATTTCGATCTGGGAAACGCAAATCGGCTTGACGGCATAGTCGGCCACCACCTTTCCGCAATCCGCGATCTGGAAGCGACCCGCGAGGGCGGATTGCACCTGGCTCGCGCCCGTCCCTTCCGGGAAGCGCACGGTGACGCCGTCGACCGCGATCAACTGGAAGGCGATCGGCCTCTTCGTCGTGTTGTCGACGAGTTGCAGATCGTAGGTGGCGCTCGAGGAGGAGTTGGTGAAGCGCCAGACCTCGCCCTGCACCGCGGCGACCGGTACGGTCGGATATTGCTGGCCGTTCAGGGTGAAGAACCAGCGGCCGCCAGGATAAACTGCGGGATTGCCGGCGCAGACTCCGTTCCCCGCTCGCGAGCCGCTGCAGAAGGTCGGATCCTGCTGAAACTGCGGGGCGCCGCTGGCCAACACCTGCATGTCCTTGAGGATCAGGTGGCGAACGCTCGATTCCGGCACCGGATGATTGCAGGAACTCGTCGAAGCAGAGATAGGACGCGACATTGCCGATGCTGATAATTCCGGACATTCCGGCCGAGATCTGAACGCCGGAGATGCCGTGCATGTGCGGATGAATCCAATAGGCGCCGGCCGGCTGATAGCTAGGTATCTTGATGTCGTAATCCGAAGCGCTCAACGAATTGTAGACGACGTCATAGTGGGCATGAAGCTGGTTGTACGCGGAGCGGTTGTATTCAGCGGGATCCCTGGCGGGATCGCCCCCGCCGTAATTGAAAAGCGCGGTCAGAACGAAGTCGCCGTAGACGGGGACCGCAGGCGGCGGCGTGGTGTTGGGGGAGGCCGGAACAATCAGCCCATGGGTGTGCAAATCGGTCGGGTTGAGGGCGAGCAGGGGGTCGTCGTGGATTTGCTCGACCGACGCTGGGGGCAGGACGGGCAGGTTGTTGACCAGTCGGATCTTCAAATCGTCGCCAGGTTGCAGCGCGAGCCGGAATCCGCCGTAGGCGCTGACGGTGCTCGAATTGTTCGGGCAGGTGTTTCCTTCGGCCGGACGCCGGCATACCGTGTAAAACCAGCCCGTCGGGATGAAACCCCCGACCGTGAGGCCCTTGACCACGCCGGGTTGCGCAATCATCAGCAGGTCGAGCACGCCGTTGGAGCTTGCGAAGACCGGCGGATCGACGAGATCGCCCGCACGGCTCATCGACGCTATTCCAATAGCCATCGGCAAAGCCACGAGAGCGACCAGCAAATTTTTGCTGATTGGATTGGTCTTTTCCCTCATTTGTGCCTCCAACCCCTGCTTTTTTATATGTGGCTCGACATAACCACGCCTTCGCGTCTTATTCTACGGCTTCCTTGCGACACAAAAGCGACGTCCCATCGGGTCGGCGCGCGCGCCTGCGAAATTTCGGCATTGCGCGCCTCGCGCGAGGCACGATCCTTGGGGAGCGAGAATGGACGATTCGCGCCAGCTGCGTTTCTGATCGCAGATGGGCGCAAAGTCCCCTTGCAAAAAAGCCCGGCAGATAGCGGGGCGAGAGGTCTCGGGAGGCCTTGGCCTCTCTGCCCCGACGTCTCCCTGCTCCCCGCCGTCCGGACAGGATGGTGACGTAGGTCCTGCCGCATCCGTCCCGGCGTGCTATTTGATCTTCGCAATCTGATCGGAACTCAGGACCCAGATGTGGGCCGGCAGGGCGATGAAGTTCACCGCGTCGAGATATTTTTGGTTCGCTTCGTCCGGCACTGTGGCCCAGAGCAGAAACTTGCGGATCGCCGCTGCGGTCTCGGCGTTAGGCTGCTTGGTCGAGACGATCGCGTATTCATAGTTGATCAAGGGATAGGCGTCCGCGCCGGGAGCGTTGACCAGAGTGAGGCGTTCGTCGGTCGGCGTACGAGGTCCGAGCCCCGCGGCGGCGGCCGCGATCGAATTGGGCGTCGGCAGCAGGAATTCGCCATCGTAGCTCTTGAGCGCCGCGGTTCCGAGGCCGGCCTTGGCGATGTCGCCGTGGTAGCTCACGCCCACGTAGCCGATGGAATAAGGCGTCTGTTGAAGGTTCTGGACCATGCCTTCGTTGCCTGTCACCTCGATTTCGCCCGGGACCGCTGGCCATGGGATCGTTGTCCCAAAACCGAGATCGCTCTCCCAGGAGGGCGTGGAGAAGGTCAGATACTGGGTGAACACGAACGTGTCGCCGGAGCCTTCGGCGCGCCGCACCGGAATGATCGCATTGCCAGGCAACTTCAGATTTGGGTTCAGATCGACGATCGCCTTGTCGTTCCAGGTGCGAACCTTGCCGCCATAGATCGCCGCGAGCGTCGGACCGTCGAGCCTCAGATTCACATCGTTGAGACCGGGCAGATTGTAATTGACCGTTTGCGCCGAGATCGCCATCGGCACGTTGATGATCGTCGGATTGCGCCGGCTCTCGGTGTCCGACATGTAGGCGTCCGACGCGCCGATCTGGACCGCCCCCGAAATCGCCTGCGCGATTCCCTTCTCCGAGCCCGTTTCCGCTGTCGTGATTTTCACGCCGGAATGGGATTTTTCGTACTCAGCCGCCCAGACGTTGAACAAAGGATAGAGCAAGGTCGAGCCCGACTCGGCGAGGAGAACGTCACCGGCGCGCGACGGCGAGGTCGAAAGGATCACAAAGCCCAGCATGGTCAACGCCAGAGTGGCGGCGGCCGTGAAACCTCCTGCGAGCGCAGGGCGGCGCGTGGATCTCAGCCGCTCACGCATTCGCGTGTCTCCCTCTGACTGTCCATGATGCTGGACTGTCCTCGATGTTCGCGGCTCGGAATCAATGACCGAGCGTGTCGAGGTCGATACCGGTGGTCTCGATGCGAAACATCCATGTGATTGCGGCGCCGAGAAGCGACGTGACGACGAGGCCGTAGAGCAGGAGTTGCGTGCCGATCGTGTCGAGGAGAATGGGAAACAGGAACGCGGTCATGACCGCCCCGATCTTCGCGAACGCCGCCGCGAATCCGGCGCCCTTTCCGCGAATCGCCGTGGGGAAGACTTCGCCGGCCAACAGGTAGGTCTGGGCGTTCGGCCCGAGGTTGGTCATGAAGTTGAACAGCATGAAGCCCGCGAAGATCAACAGCGTTTGAGCGCCGCCAACGACGTATGTCGACAGCGAGGCCAGGAACAGGCCCGCCGCGCAGCCGACGAACCCGAGAATTTGCAGCGATATTCTCCCCACGACATCGGCGAGCATGACGGCGAACACGATGCCGACGATCAGCAGGGAGGTTATCAAAGCCGCCCCCTGCGCCGCCGCGATGTCATTGAGGATCAGATCGTGGACGCTACGGGGATGATCCGAATTCGCGCCGAGCGCGGCGGCCAGGATCGTCGGCGTGAAGATCCCGATCCCGTAGGTCCCGAGGTCCTGAAGGAACCAGGGAGCCGAGGCCAGAATGGTCGCCCTTCGATTGACGCTGTTGAACAGGGACCCATAGGTCTGCTGGGACTTGGCGCTCGCCGAGGCCGCCTCGCGGGCGACGAGTTTGACTTCGTTCGGATATTGCGGCGTGCGCACCAGCAGCTTTTTCACAGCCTGTTCGGCTTTGGTGGTCTCGCCCCTCACCGACAGCCAGTTGGGGCTCTCGACGATATAGAAGCGACCGATGGTGACCAGCACTGCGGGAATGATCGCGCTGGCGTACATCCAGCGCCAGGCGCTGGTTTCCGGCAAGGTCGAAAGGACGGCGTAGCCGACCGCCGTGCCGCCCAGCGCGCCGACCGCCTGAAAGGCGAACGCGCCGAGCACGAGCCTCCCGCGACTGGTGCTGGGGATCGTCTCCGAGATGATCATATGCGCAGTCGGATAATCGCAGCCGAGCGCGAGACCGAGACCCAGCAGACAGATTACGATCTGGATATAACTCTGAGCAAGGCAGAGCAGGGCCAGGAACCCGCAGAAGATGATCATCTCGGCGACGAACATCGTCTTGCGGCCGAACCGATCCGAGAGGCCGCCGAGGACGACCGCTCCTACGAGAATGCCGAAAAGGCTGGCTGCGCCGATCACCCCATGCTCGGCCGAGCCAAGATTGAACTCATTGGAAAAAAGCGGAAGCGCCACGCCGGTCATGAACACGACGAAGCCTTCAAAAAACTTGCCCGCGGCGGCAAGCCCCCAGATCAGCCACTGCATCCCCGTCATGGGCGCAGTCTTGACAACGGTGCCGTCGGCCCAAATGGGCAATTCGTCGATGTGCTCTTGTACTGACTTCGGGCGCGCGTTCGTCCGCAACTCCGCTCTGGCGATGTTATCCATTGAGCGTTCTCCGAACTTTTGGCTGACGAACTGTGAGCAGAACATGGGCATGCGACATTCGTCTGACAGGAACCGATGAGCGGCTTGGACGTGGAGGCCATGCCCACTGACGCCTGATCGTGCGCCCGATCCAGTTCCCCTTCGTCCTCCCCACGGGCGAACGGTGTTGGGGTCGCCGCGAACGACCGGCCACAGCGCCCTTCCCCCCGGGCCCTGCATCGGGTGGCGGCTTCGCCTGAACGCCAGTTGAAGGCGGATCGGTCTCTTCGCCCTTCGTCGGAGCCTTCGTCTATTCCACCAAACTCGACATTTTCTTCCGAAAATCGGAAGACTGTGCTAGCTTTGAATTTCGCGATCCCAGAGCCGTGCGGCGGCTCGGTGAGGAGTTGCTCGCGAGACGGGAGCTGGCTGGGAGCATGATAAACGCGAGTTTCCAAACCGGCGAGGCGACGGCGCTCAGGGACAGGTGCATCACCAGTCGACCGGCGGGGCGCCCTCGGACCGCGTCGCCGGCGTCTTCGCCCCCGCCTGCCAGGCGCCAAAAACGCCCGCGCCTACGCCAAGTCCTTGAAAACGCTCAAAACCTGTTCGAAGTTTGCCTCGTCACGGCCTGCAACCCCTTGAAAACAAATGACGCCTGACCAAAAACCGCGCTCATCGACCATGGCGCCGCCCCGAAGACCGAATCGGAAAAGCCGCCGCAACCTTTTGAAAAAGCTCAAAACCGACTCGGATATGGCAGGGGCGCCGGTTCGCCGGCTCATTCCTACCCGCGATTGCCAGCCGCTTGCGCTGGCTCAGCGAGAGGCCGAAAAACCGCCGCGCCAGTGGGCGAGCGCCGGCTCGGGGTCGCCTTCCTTCACGCTGACGACCGCCCCGAGCACGATGGCGTGCGAATGCCGCTCGATCACGTCCTCGACCAGGCAGTCGAACACGGCCACAGCGTCGGCCAGGACCGGCGCGCCGGTGGCGAGGTTGACCCACGTTGCAGCGTCGAAACGCCGGGCGCCGTGAGCGCCGCCGCGTCCACTGAAGTGGACCGCCAGGGCCTCATGCCGCGCGGCCAGCAGATTGACCGAGAAGGCGCCGACCTCGCGCAGGCCGGCGAGCGTCGAGGACGTTCGCGACAGCGACACGATCAGGGTCGGCGGGGTCAGCGACAGGGAGGCGAGCGCAGTGACAGTGCAGCCGACGCGCCGCTCGCCCTCCCCGCAGGCGACGATCGCCACGCCCGACGACAGCGACCGCATCGCATGGCGGTAGGCGCCGGGGTCGGCGTGATGCAGGCGTCGTTCGCTCACGCGTCGGCTCCGAAACAGGGGAAGGCGCCGCGGCCGAGCGGCAAGACGAGAGCGTGAACGGACATGAACGAATTCTTCCCGGCGTCCTCCGCCGCGCCGCGACGGCCTGTCGATCCTGCGGCTGACCTCAAGCTCCATTGCGGCCCGGCGAGGGCCGAAGTCAAGGCGAGCGAATGGACGGTCAGGCGAGCGCAATCGCCGACACGAGCCGGCCGTAGTCGGGCTCGCGGCGATGGGTCGTCCGCCGGTAGCTGAAAAAGCGCGCCTCGTCCGCGTAGGTGTCGAGCCGCAAGTCCTCGAACCGGCCGACGCGAGCGCGGGCGGCGCGCTCGGCGATATAGGCCTTGAGATCGAACATCGCATGCCCCGGCCGGCGACTGGGAACGAAGAAGCGCTCCGTCGCCTCTCCCGCCGCATCGAAAGCGGCGACGAACTCGGGGCCGACCTCGTAGGAGCCTTGGGCGATGCAGGGACCGAGCGCGGCGGCGATGGCGTCTCGTTTGGCGCCGAGCCGCTCCATCGCGGCGACCGTCGCCTCGACCACGCCGCCGAGCGCGCCCTTCCAGCCGGCATGCGCGGCCCCGACGACCCGCGCCTCAGGGTCGGCGAACAGGATCATGCCGCAATCGGCCCCGGTGACGCCGAGCGCCAGCCCGGGCGTCGCGGTCACGATCCCGTCGCAGCGCGGACGCGCGTCGGGCGCCCAGTGTTCGGAGACGGCGATCGCGTCCGGAGAATGGACCTGGTAGGGCACAGCCAGCCGGTCCGCAGGAACGCCGAGCGCCGCCGCCATCCGGGCGCGGTTCTCGGCGACCGCCTCGGGCGCGTCGCGCGAGCCTACGCCGCCGTTGAGCGTGGCGTACACGCCCACCGACACGCCGCCCGAGCGGGTGAAGAAGGCGTGGGCTACTCCGGGCAGGGTAAGCGTCGCGGCGGTGACGAACGGGGCGACGCTCACCCGGGCCTCGTGGCGACAGGATGGAATCCGGGCGGGGCCGGCAGGTTGCGATTGGCCACCGCCATCGCCTTGAACAGCGCCCCCATCTCCCCCTTGCCCTTGCCGACGAGCCGGTTGCGCGCCTGCTTCAGCTCCTCGCCGCGCTCCGGCGTCGCGCGCTCGGCAAGCGCCTTGGTCCTGAGGTCGATGCCGATCGCACGGAGGAAATCGCCCTGGTCGATCGGACCGTAGACGGCGGCGCCCGTCGCGGCGGCGCTGCGGGCCATGGCGGCGAAATCGACATGCGCGGTGAGGTCGCATTCCCCGGGCATGGCGAGCGGATCGACGTAGCGATGCGCGCGCAAGGCCTGGAGCGTGTCGCCGACGCCGGTGACCGCATGGCCATAGTCGATCAACAGCGCGGCGCCGCCCTGCTTCGCGAGCCGGCTGCCGAGTTCAAACATGCACCGATGTCCGGCCGGGTTCACCTCGAGCACCTCGCCATCCCGCGCGTTCCCGCGGATGTAGGGTTCGTGCGCGGCGGCCACGTCGAAGGCGAGGCCGCCCTCGTCGTTGAGCCGCACCACGCGCTCGCGCCACTGTCCGCCGACGCGCACGAACTGGCGCACCGGCAGGGCGTCGAGAAACTCGTTGCCGATCACGATCGCCGGGCCCTGAGGGGTCTCTTTCAGGGTCTGCGCCCAGGCGATCGCCACGCCGGCGTCGAGAAGGAGTTCGTGCTGCATCGCCGCCAGGGTCGGGCTGGTCTCGACCAGCCAGACGTCGAGCGCGGCGCGGAATTCGGGCACGATCCGCGAAGCCCGCAGCGCATCGCTCATCAGCGTGCCGCGGCCCGGCCCCAGTTCGACGAACCGGACCGGATTCGGCGATCCCATGCTCGACCAGACTTCGGCCGCCCAGAGGCCGATCAGCTCGCCGAACATCTGCGAAATTTCCGGCGAGGTGGTGAAGTCGCCCGTCGCGCCGAACGGGTCGCGGTTCATGTAATAGCCGTACTCGGGATGAGCGAGCGCCAGCTCCATGTAGCGTTCCACGGTGATCGGGCCCTTCAGGGAGATCAGCGCTTTCAAATCGTCGAGAAGGGTGGTCATCCTAGCTCCCTCTGCGACCGAGGCTCACGGCGATCAGGCCGAGGCCGATGACGATCATCGGCGCGGAAAGCAACATGCCCATCGTCAGCCCCCGGCCGAGGTCCTCGAGGCGCGGATCGGGCTCGCGGAAGAACTCGCTGAAGATGCGCGCGGCCCCGTAAAGGACGCCGAAGGCGCCGGCGATGAGCCCCGGCTTTTGCAGCGCGCCTCGGCGTGCGAACGCATAAAGGACGACGAACGCCAGTACGCCCTCGAGAAGCGCTTCGTAGATCTGGCTTGGATGGCGCGGCAAACCGTCGGTTCCCGGGAACACGACCGCCCAGGGGACGTCGGTCGGTCGACCCCACAGCTCCGGCCGGATGAAGTTGGCGATCCGGCCGAAGAACAGGCCGATCGGGGCGACCAGCGAGCAGAGGTCCATGACCGTCAGGAGCGGCGTATGATAGCGGCGCGCGAAGAGCGCCATGCCGAGGAAGCAGCCGATCAGGCCGCCATGGAAGGCCATGCCGCCCTCCCAGACTTTCAAAATGTCGAGCGGGTGGGCGAGATAGTATTCCGGATCGTAGAACAGGACGTTGCCGAGCCGCCCGCCGATGATGACGCCGAAGGCGCAATAGACCAGGAGGTCGTCGATGCTGTCCGGGCCCGGCCGTTTCGTTTCGCCCCACAAGCGACCGTCTGCGACGACGCGCCGGATCACCCACCACCCGAGGACGAGGCCCGCAATATAGGCGAGCGCGTACCACCGGACGGCCAGGGGACCCCACTGCACGAGGACGGGATTGATCGCCGGAAAGGGTATGACAAATGTCGGCATCGGGGCGACCCTGATGCTCCGGGCCCCTGATGGCGTCAAGGTCGGACGCTGATTTTAACAAGCGGCCCCGCTATTTTTGTCGCTGAGCCGGCCCGAGTCGGTAAGCCGCCAGCCGGTCGTAAATCGGGCGCGCCGCCTCGGCAACAGGCTTCAGGGCGTCCGGAAGGTCGTCGAACTCGGCTTCCCGGCGCGGCGGCGCGAAGCCTGTCGACAATTCGACAGTCTGATACCAGACCGGCGCCCAAACGCCGTCGGTCGCCCGCCGCCCGGACGGCCAGGACAGCATCCTCGGCTCGAACGGAATCTGAACCGCCGCGCAGAGTGCGGCGAGCGCTCCGCGCGGATCGGCGAGCACGTCCTGCGCCTCGATCACCGGGGGCGCGCGGCCGAGCCGATCGGCCGCGCGGTCGAAGAGCTCAGCCTGCGCGGGCAATCCGATTTCTTCCAGCGTGAAGTCGTCGCGCTTGAGCGCGTAGGACGCCAACACCGCCTCGGGCGCGCGGATAAGGAAGGCATTGACGAGGCCGTCCGTCCAATTCCGCCCGAATTCGGGCAGCATGTGATGGGTCATGTGCTTCTGGTACCAGACCCGTTTGCCCTCCGGAGGCGGACCGACGAGCGAGGCCGCGACCGTGCGCCAGTCGGTCGGCTGCGAGGCGACGACGTCGTCGCGCATCGGATGGATAAGTCCGGTGGCGACCAGATAGGCCGCATAGAACGGCTCATCAGTGACCGCGCAATCCGATCTCGCGCCGAACGAGCGCATCAGCGCAGTCGAGATGTTGCGAGGACCGGACCACATCGCGATGCGCACCACCGGATCAACGCTCATGGACCCCTCCCCTGGGCTTCTTCAGCCTCGAGCGCCTTGACCGCAGCCCTGAGGCGGTGGGTCAGCGGACCGGAGCGGTCGTCAGGCGCCTCGGGGGAGTCGCCAATTCTACGCCCGTCGACCCACGCGACCGGAACCAGCCCCGCGAACGTGCCGGTGGTGAAGGCCTCGTCCGCGCCGTAGACGTCGAACAGCGAGAAATCCTTCTCGAACGCGGGAATCCCTTCGCGTCGCGCGGCTCGCAGCACCGCGCCCCGGGTAATTCCGCCGAGGCAATAGCCGCCGGCTGACGTCCAGACCTCGCCCTTGCGCACGATGAAGAAATGCGTGGAATTGCAGGTGGCGACGAAACCGCGATCGTCGAGCATCAGCGCTTCGTCGGCGCCCGCCTCCATCGCCTGAATGCAGGCGAGAATGCAGTTGAGCTTCGAATGGGAGTTCAGCTTCTGGTCTTGCTCCGCGGGCCCCGTCCGGCGGATATGGACGGTAAAGAGCGTCACTCCGCGGGCGAACATTTCCGGCCTCGGCCGTTTCCATTCCGGAATGATGACGATGGTCGCCCCGCCGACAGTCAGACGCGGATCCTGATAGGGCGAGCGCTTGACGCCGCGGGTCACCATCAGGCGGATATGGGCGCCGTCGGTCATGCCGTTGGCCTCGATGACGTCGAAGAGCCGCGCCTTGAGGGCGTCGCGGGAGAGGCCGATGTCGATCCGCAACATCTTCGCTCCGTCCCACAGACGGTCGAAATGGCGATCGAGGAAGACGATGCGGCCATCGACCAGCCGCAGGCCCTCCCAAACGCCGTCGCCGAGCACAAAGCCCGCATCAAACACGGACACTGTCGCCGCGGCCCGGGGAACGAGCGCTCCGTTGACGCTGATCAGGACTGATTCGTTGCGCGGGTCGCCCAAGTAATCTTGCGTCCCGGCTGAGAGTGGCGCGTGCTCCGGCATGATTTCCTTCAGTTGTCAGGTTCGCCACCATGCCGGCCGGCCGCGTCCCCGGCAAGTGTCGCGACGCGTGCAGTGACGCGTGCGACGCGAGCGGTCTTGCCTTCGCCGCCTTGCTCGGGCAGGGAGGGCGCAGTGGGGCGTATTTCCCCGCAAAGAGCGGGCGAGCAAAGCATGAGGCGCGTTCAGGACATCGCATGGCCGGTCGTCGGCCTCGGCGCGGTGGCCTTGTCGTCATGGCTCCTGTTCAAGGAACTGCGCGGGCTGTCGTACGCGAGCCTGCGCGACGCGTTCAGCGCGATTTCGGGGCCACGATGGGTCATGGCTTTCGGGTCGACCGCGCTCGCCTACGCGGCGCTCGCCTGGTACGACCGGATCGGGCTCCTTCACCTCGGGCGGAAGATCAGCTGGCTGTTCGTCGGGCTTACGTCGTTCGTCACCTACGCCATCGCGCACAACCTCGGCGCTTCGGTCTTTTCCGGCGCCCTGATCCGCTATCGCGCCTATTCGACCCGGGGCCTGAGCATGGGGGAGGTCGGGCTCCTGGTCGCTTTCTGCTCCTTTACCTTCGGCCTGGGCGCGGCGACGCTCGGCGGCGCCCTGCTGCTCTACCGGCCCGCGCTCATCGAGCGCTTCGACGGGGCGCCGGACTGGGCCGGGCAGGCGGCGGGCGCGGTCCTGATCGCCGCCCCCTGCCTCTATATCCTCGGATCGTTGCTTCATTTCCCGGAGGTCAGGGTCGGGGGGTTCGCGCTGACCTACCCGCGCCCGCCGATCGCGACGCGGCAATTGTTCGCGGGACCCCTCGAACTGATCGGCGCCGCCGGGATCATTTTCTTCGCCCTGCCGACAGCCAATCCGGGTTTCGTCGTCGTGCTGGGCGTGTTTGTCGCCTCCTTCTGCCTGGCGCTGGTCAGCCACGCCCCCGGCGGGCTCGGCGTTCTCGAGATCGCCTTCCTGAGCGGAGTTCCGGACGCGCCGCAGGCCAACGTGGTGGCGGCGCTGTTGGTGTTCCGCCTGCTTTATCTTATCATCCCGCTGGTTTTCTCGCTGGCGGTCGTCCTTGTCTTCGAGCGTCACCGTTGGCGCTCGCTCGTTCCCCTCGGAGCCAGGCGCGCAGATGCCCGAGACGATCGAACTTGACGAAAACGACGCCTTGCTGGTCATCGACCTGCAGGCTGACTTCATGCCCGGCGGCGCGCTCGCGGTGGGCGAGGGCGACGCGGTCGTGCCGCTCGCCAACGCGCTCGTCCGACGGTTCGCCCAGGTCGTGGTCACGCAGGACTGGCATCCGCGTGGCCACGCCTCGTTCGCCTCGACCCATGCAGCGGCGCCCTTTGCGACGAAGCGGCTCGACTATGGCGAGCAGACCCTGTGGCCCGACCATTGCGTGCAAGGAACGGCCGGCGCGGCGCTCCACCCGGAGCTCGCGGTCGACGATGCTTTTCTCATCCTGCGCAAGGGCATGCACAAAGGCGTGGACTTCTATTCGGCCTTCGTCGAAGCCGATGGCCGCACGACCACCGGGCTCGCGGCGCTGCTTGCCGCCCGCGGGACCAAGCGGGTGTTCTGCTGCGGGCTCGCGACCGACTTCTGCGTGGCCTTCAGCGCCCTCGACGCCCGAACGGAGGGCTTCGACGCCTTCGTCGTCGAGGACGCCTGCCGGGCGATCGACGCCGGCGGCTCCCTTCAGGCGGCCTGGGCGCGGATGAACGCGGCCGGCGTCCGGCGCATCGTGTCCGGGCAGATCCTTGGCGAGGCCCGGCGGCTTTGAGGGCGGAGCGCGGTTTTCTGTCCAACGTCTAGCGATTTCAATGACTTACTGGCCGTTTGGGGCTGGACTCGATCCAACGATCCAAGGATTTCAAAGGGTTACGAGAAACTCGAACTCCGGGCGCGCGACCGGGCGGCGCGGCGGAGCGATTCGGCCCCGGCGTTAACCCTGCGGCTCCCCATCGCGCCGCGGATTAACCTTCGGTTAACCCCAGCCGCCGCATTGGAGAGATCAAGAGCGGGGCCCGGGGGGCGCGCTCGACACATCCCCGATGCAGCGGCGTCATAATGGTCACGCTCTATCACCATCCCTTCTGCCCGCATTCCCGCTTCGTGCGCCTGGCGCTCGCCGAGATGGGGATCGAGCCCAAGCTGGTCGAGGAGCGGGCGTGGGACCGACGGCGCGAGTTCCTGCTGATGGCCGCGGAGGGCGCGACCCCGGTCCTCATCGAGGACCATCCGCCGGCCCTGCCGGGCGCCGGGGTGATCGCGGAATATCTCGACGAGACCCGCGGCCTGGGGCTCGGAGACCGGCGGCTCCTGCCCGACGACCCGGCCGGACGCGCCGAGGCCCGCCGGCTGATGGCCTGGTTCAACGTCAAGTTCTTCAACGAGGCGAGCCAATGGATCGTGCGCGAGAAAATCGCCAAGCGCTTCATGAGCGCCGCGCAGGGCGGCGGCGGCCCGGACATGCAGGCGGTGCGCGCGGCGCGGTCCAACGTGCGCTATCATCTGCGCTACGTCGGCCACCTCATCCGGTCGCGTAACTGGCTGGCCGGCGACCGGCTCACCTACGCCGACCTCGCCGCGGCGGCCCATCTCTCGTGCCTCGACTATCTGGGCGACGTGCCGTGGGACGAGAACGAGACCGCCCGAATCTGGTATGCGCGGGTGAAATCGCGTCCCTCGTTCCGTCCGCTCCTGGCCGACCGCCTGCCGGGCATGGCGCCGAGCGCAACTTACGCCGATCTGGATTTTTAGAGTCTCAGAGGCGACGCCCACCGGAACGCGAGGGGGCTGCGCCCACGGGCGTCAGCGCCGCTTGGGGCCTTCGGTCCCGTAAGCCGACGGCTCAGCCCAGACGTCGCGCTCGATCATTTTCGCAATCTGCCGGTCGATCACCTCGCGGCGAAAGTCGGCGTGATTGTAGGGGGCGCGATCGAGATAGAGGTTTTTCGGATAGACCGGCTGCTCGTAGATGGTCTGATAGACCTCGGTGCGCAGGTCCTTCAT
Source organism: uncultured Alphaproteobacteria bacterium (assembly GCA_963724785.1). Classification (GTDB taxonomy): domain Bacteria; phylum Pseudomonadota; class Alphaproteobacteria; order Rhizobiales; family Beijerinckiaceae; genus Roseiarcus. The sequence continues at coordinate 293,873 of CAVRWC010000004.1, forward strand.
CCAGTTGTCCCACTGCGCGCGCGTCCTGTGGTCCCGCATGGCTTCGATGTCGATCGTGCCGGCGACGTAGGATGAGCCCGCGCCGTAGTCGTGGCGGCCGACGATGCGGCCCTTGTAGTCGACAATCATCGATCGGCCGCCAAAGGTGTCGATCGGCAGGTCCGCCTCGGCGTCGAGATAATAGGTCCCCATGTTCGGGGCGACGACGAAAAAATTGTTGTCGAGCGCCCGGGCTCGGTTCTGGATCTCGAAGAATTCGTTGCCGGTGTGCGGGTGCGGGTACGAGGCGCGGTAGACCACCTCGGCGCCGTTCATCGCCAGCCCGCGCGCATTCTCCGGATACGATCCCTCGTTCGCCATCAGGACGCCGAGCCGGCCGATCTCGGTGTCGGCGACCGGATAGAAGGCGTCGAGGGTTTTCCCGTAAAGCTCGATCCAGCGGTCCCAGACATCGTGCGGGGTGACCGAATGCTCGACGGGATAGAGCGTCGCGAGCTTATAGTGCTTCAGGACCACCTCGCCCTTCGGGTCGATGGCGAAGCCGACGTTGAAGAAACGGTCGGGGAAGGCCTCGTGACGCGCCTTCGCCTGCGCCATGATGAACACGTTCCACTTGCGGGCGAGGTCGCCGAGGAAACGCGTCTCGGACCCCGGGATGTCGATCGCCGTCTCGCGGGCGTAAGTGACGTGATCGAGGTCGAACACCTCGTCGGTAAAACCCTGGAGCGCGCCCTCCGGCACCGCGACGAGGCGCACCGGCAGGTCGAGGCTCGACAGCCATGCGGCGGCCGCGACCATGTGGGCGATGTGGTCGAGATTACGCTCGATCTCCGATCGCTTTCGGACGCCGCGCACGGTCGGGATCAGGCCGACGGCTGTATAAGGTTGAACCATGCGTCGCCTCCGGCTTGAAAGAGATGATCGGACGGGGCGCGTGTAAAGCCCCTAACCTCCGATGTGTTTTCGGGCAGGAGCCCGCCGAGCGTCAAGGGCTAATTCGCAGGCCGCTCGCGAATCGCGCGGGGAGGCTCGGCTCGGGATCTTATCCGCGCGAGACTCCGCCTTGTGAAGTTCGACCGAAGTTTCCCTTGTCAGAAGCCCGAGACGGACGCAATCTCTCTCAAACGGCCGGCATTGGCCGATTGCCGAGGTTTTCCGATGTCTCAAGACGTCGATCATCTGCTACGGGGTCGATTGGAGGTCCTCAAGCTCGATGGCGACGCGCTGGGGCGGGAATTTCCGGAAATCTTCGCCAGGATAAAGACCAACTGCCCGCTTTGCGGCGATCGGCAAACCTGCGTGATGGACTTGCAGAACGACCCCAGCGCCTGCGGGTTGGACGCGGACTGCCCGAACGCGGAAGTCTTGAGCACGCTTGCCGCGCTTTCCCGATTGAAGGATTGAAACGGCCTTCAGAACTGGCAAAGCGGCATGGATGTCCTTGGTTACGGACATAGAGTCCACGCTGAGACGTCAGCGATTGGGCGCGCCGCGTGGTTGGCAAATAGCGTCAACAGGACGATGCGATCGCCGGCCTCGGCGTGAGCTGGCGAAGCGCGTCGGCTGCGAGACCGACGCGGGCGGGTCTGCTGCAAGGCGACCGAGAAGGGCGGCATGGCGGAGCCGGGAAAGGGTCGCGACGCCAGTATCTCTGGGCCTCTACCTCCCGTCCACAAAATCGCCGCCGGGCGACCCCACAAAACCCAAGTCCTCGCCCCATAAGCCCATCCAAGCGGCGCCGACGTCGAGCGGTCGCGGCCCAAAAAAGTCGCGATGCCTCGGTCGGGCGAACGGTCCGTAAAAACCCATGCGGAGGATGACCATGGCGGCGGCTTTCCATGTCTATTTCGGGCCCAAGGCGTTCGTGTCTCCCATCGAGATCCGCAGGATCGGGACCAGCGATTGTTTCGCGGCGCTGAAGGAAGGCTTTGCCGATTTTCTGGCGACGCCGTCGCATGTCGTGTTCGTTGGCATTTTCTACGCGATTGCCGGCATTGCGCTTGCGGCCCTGTCGTCTTTCGAGAGCGCGCTGCAACTCGTCTTCCCGCTGGCTGCAGGCTTTGCGCTGCTCGGGCCGCTCTTCGCCGTCGGCTTGTACGAACTCAGCCGGCGGCGCGAAGCGGGGTTAACGCCGTCGTGGCGCGCCGCCTTCGCCCCGTTCGGCTCCCCGGCGCTCCCGTCCGTGATCATGCTCGGTCTCTTTCTCATGGCGCTGTTCGCTCTGTGGATCGGAACCGCTGAATATCTCTACACGTCGCTCTATGGACCGAAAGCGCCCGCCGCCGCGGCGGCGTTTCTGCACGACGTTCTGACGACGGGCCGCGGCCACACGCTGATCCTCGTCGGCTGCGCCGTCGGGTTCTGCTTTGCGGCGCTGTCCCTCATGATCAGCGTCGTGTCGTTTCCCTTGATGCTCGATCGCGACGTCGGCCTCGCCCCGGCCATCGTCGCCTCGACCCGTCTCACGCGCGAAAATCCGGGCCCCGTCGCTCTGTGGGGCGTGATCGTCGTCGCTTTGCTGGTCATCGGCTCGCTGCCGCTCTTTATCGGCCTCGCCGTCGTGATGCCGGTGCTCGGGCACGCGACCTGGCGCTTCTATCGCCGCGCGATCGACCGCGCGCCAGCGGACGAGGTCCCGATCGAGGATCTGACTGGAAAAGGTCTCGTCGAAACGCCGGGGTTGAAGGAGCTGTGGGGCTGGCTGGACTTGCTTTACTTCTTCCGCAATGGCCGGGTTTAGGGGAACGTGTCCGCCATAACGCGCGCCGTCCCCTCGCGAACATTCTCTTCCGGAAAAGGATCAGACTGCGGCCGACGCGAGCCGGCGGCCGGAGACCTGCGCCGGGGCAGGACTTGGACAATGGAGAAGCGAAGTTTTTGGATGCCCGAGACCCAAGGGCGGCGGTGCGATCCGGTTGCGAGGCGGCGCCGCACAGTCTTCTTTTTCGCGAACTCGCCGACAATCTCTTGAGGGGCCGTTTTCAGCGCGCCAACGCGTGCGGGACGCATGCCAAACGGGGAAGGGGCGCTAAGCCGGTGCGAACGGCGCCACGAACGTCGACGGCCTATTCGACGTCCTCGACCACCACCGTCCGGCCCGAGAGCCGCTGGGCGAGCGAGGCCTCCATGAAGGGGTCGAGGTCGCCGTCGAGCACGTCGGCGGGCGTGCCGGAGACGTGGCCGGTGCGCAGGTCCTTCACCATCTGGTAGGGCTGCAGCACGTAGGAGCGGATCTGGTGGCCCCAGCCGATCTCGGTCTTGGAGGCGGCGTCGGCGTTGACCTTGGCCTCGCGGGCCTCCAGCTCGCGCTCGTAGAGTCGGGCGCGCAGCATGTTCCAGGCGGTGGCGCGGTTCTTGTGCTGCGAGCGCTCCGACTGGCAGGCGACGACAATGCCGGTCGGAATATGGGTGATGCGCACCGCCGATTCGGTCTTGTTGACGTGCTGGCCGCCCGCGCCCGAGGCGCGGTAGGTGTCGATGCGGCAGTCGCCTTCGTTGACGTCGATCTGGATGCGGTCGTCGACCACCGGATAGACCCAGACGGAGGCGAAGCTCGTGTGCCGGCGCGCGTTCGAATCGAACGGCGAGATGCGCACCAGCCGATGCACGCCCGATTCGGTCTTCAGCCAGCCGTGGGCGTTGTGGCCCTTGATCATGACGGTCGCCGACTTGATGCCGGCCTCGTCGCCCGCGGTCTCTTCGATCACCTCGACGTCGAATTTCCGGCGCTCGGCCCAGCGCACGTACATGCGCAGCAGCATGCGCGCCCAGTCGCAGCTTTCGGTGCCGCCGGCGCCGGAATGGACTTCGACATAGCTGTCGTTGCCGTCGGCCTCGCCCGACAGCAGCGCCTCGAGCTGGCGGCGCTCGCCTTCGGCCTTCAGCGCCTTCAGCGCCGCCAGGCCCTCGTCCTCGGTCGCTGCGTCGCCCTCGGCCTCGCCGAGTTCGACCAGCGTCGTCGCGTCGTCGAGGTCGCGCTCGATCTTGGCGAGCGAGCCCAGCCGATCCTCCAGCATGGTGCGCTCGCGCATCAGCTTCTGCGCGGCCTCGGCGTCGTTCCAGAGGTTCGGGTCTTCGGATTTGGCGTTGAGTTCGGCTAGCCGCCGCGTCGCGGATTCGACGTCAAAGATGCCTCCTCAGCAGTCCCACGGACTGCTTGATGTCTTCGACCAACTGTTCGGCTTCCGCGCGCATGGGTAAAGTCCGGTATGAGCCCGAAAATCGCGGGCGTCGCGCGACCCCTCGCGCTGGGACCCGCCGTCTAGCCGCTTCGGCGCCTCGAGGCAAATCGCATAAAGCTCAGTAGAGGCCGCCCGTCCCCGAGCCGACCGACCTGTCGCCTCCGTCATCGGCCGCGGCCTGGGCGGCGGCGCCGCCGCCTCCCGAGGCGTAGCTGTCGGGCGGGCCGGTGCCGGGCTTGAACGCCTCGAGGATCGAGCCCGGCCCGCTCGAGCGCATGCCGGAATGGACGTCGACCGAAATCAGCTTGATCCCCGGCGGAATGCGGAACGGCGTGTCGGGCGTGTCCTTCAGCGCCATCTTCATGAAGTCGCGGAAGATCGGCGCGGTGTAGAGCGCCGCCTGCGCGCTGTCGCCGAGCGAGCGCGGCTTGTCGTAGCCCATGAACACGCCGAAGGCCAGGTTCGGGGAATAGCCGACGAACCAGAGGTCCTTGGCGTCGTTGGTGGTGCCGGTCTTGCCGGCCAGCGTCTTGCCGACCTCCTTGATCGCGATGCCGGTGCCGCGCTGGATCACGCCCTCCATGATCGAGGTGATCTGGTAGGCGCTGAGCGGGTCGATCACCTGCTCGCGCTTGTCGATCAGCGTCGGCTCGGGCTGGTTTTCCCATTTCGCCGCGTCGCAGCCCTCGCAGATGCGTTCGTCGTGCTTGTAGATCGTGTTGCCCCAGCGGTCCTGGATGCGGTCGATCAGCGTCGCCTTGATCCGCTTGCCGCCGTTGTCGAACATCGAATAGGCGGTCACCATGCGCAGCACCGTCGTCTCGCCCGCGCCGATGCGACATCGACAGGAACGGCGGCAGATTGTCGTAGACGCCGAAGCGCTTGGCGTATTCGACGACCAGCGGCATGCCGAGGTCGCGCGCGAGGCGAACGGTCATCAGGTTGATCGAGTGCTCGACGCCGAACCGCAGGGTGTGCGTGCCGCCGGATTTGCCCTCGAAGTTCGCGGGCTGCCACATTTCGCCGCTGCCGTCGTCGATCTGGACCGGCGCGTCGAGAATCTGCGACGAAGGCGTGTAGCCCTTGTCGAGCGCCGCCGCATAGACGAACGGCTTGAACGACGAACCGGGCTGCCGCTGCGCCTGGGTCGCGCGGTTGAACTCGGATTCGTCGAACGAGAAGCCGCCGACCATCGCCAGCACCCGGCCGGTGAACGGATCCATCGCCACGCAGGCGCCGCTGACCTCCGGAATCTGGCGCAGGCGATATTCGCCGGCTTTTCCAGCGACCGGCTCGACGTAGAAGACGTCGCCGGGCTTGACCAGCGACTTCGCCCCTCGGCCCGTCCAACGATAGCCGTCGGGCGAGACCGTTCCCGTCTGCCGGTCCTGTACGACCGCGCCGGCCTTGTCGTGGTCCGGCTGAAGGCCGATGCGGATCGCCGTCGGGCTGACGTCGAGGGCGACCGCGAGCTGCCAGGGCTTGATGTCGCCGTAAGCCGGAATGTCGGCCAGCGGGACGCCCCAGTCCTGGCCGAGGTCGATGCTCTTCAGCGCGCCGTGCCAGCCGTGCGCCTCGTCGTAGCGCACGAGCCCGTCGACCAGCGCCTTGCGCGCCATCAGCTGGACCTTGGGGTCGAGCGTCGTGCGCACCGACAGGCCGCCCTCGTAGAGCTTCTGCTCGCCGTAGCGCTCGCAGAGCTCGCGGCGCACCTCCTCGGCGAAGAAGCCGGCGGCGATGGTGTTGGGCGTCAGCACGCGCGGATTGACGTTGAGCGGCTCGGCCCGCGCCTGACGGGCCTGATCGGCGGTGATGTAGCCGTCCTCGGCCATGCGGCCGATCACGTAGTTGCGGCGCTCGATCGCGCGGTCGTGGTTGCGGAACGGATTGAGCGCGCTCGGCTCCTTCGGCAGCGCCGCGAGATAGGCGACCTCGGCGATCGAAAGCTCATGCACCGACTTGTTGAAGTAGTTGAGCGCGGCGGCCGCAACGCCGTAGTTCGACAGGCCGAGGTAGATCTCGTTGAGATAGAGCTCGAGGATCTTCTCCTTCGAATAGGCGGACTCGATGCGGACGCTGAGCAGGATCTCGCGAATCTTGCGGTCGAACGTGCGGTCCGAGTTCAGGAGGAAATTCTTCGCCACCTGCTGGGTGATGGTCGAGGCGCCCTGGACATGGCGCGAGCCCTGGAGGAACACGAACCCGGCGCGCACGATGCCCTCGGGATCGAACCCGCCGTGCGAATAGAAATTCTTGTCTTCGGCGGAGATGAAGGCCTGCTTGACGAGATCGGGAATCGCGGAAGACGGAAGATAAAGTCGGCGCTCGCGCGAATATTCCGCCAGCAGGCTGCCGTCGGCGGCGTGGACGCGGGTCATCACCGGCGGCTCGTAGTTCTTGAGCTGGCTGTAGTCGGGCAGATCCTGCTCGTACTTCCAGACCACTGCCGCAAGCACGGCGGCGGCGACGACGAAGACGATCGCGCCGGTCGCGAAAATGAAGCCGAGTAGTCGAACGATCCCGCGCATCGTGCCAACAAAACCTTTTCTTGCGCCCGCGGTCGAGGGCGCCTGCCCGGAGACGGAAGGAAAATCCTTCGCGAGTCGTATGCGCGTCACGCGGACGCGGGCGCTTTCCGTTCCTCGGCCGCGCCCTGAACGCCTCATGCCCCCGTTTTCGAGCAGGCCCCCCAATCCTTCGCGAGTACGGCGAATCTATGATGGGCCGCTATAATGGCCCGCCTTGGCGTCGCCCGACCGGCCCCTCGTTCCCGGCTGTTTCCGCAAGCGATCTGGCGCTACCGGTTCGGAGCGACGGTGCGGTCCGCCCCCAGAGCCACGCCCGGCTCCGCGCGCGACGGCTTCGCCGGAATTGGCGAAAATCGCATCGATCGCCTTCGTCATAGCGGCGGCGGTCCGGGTTCGCCAGTCGGGCGATTCGAGCGACGCGACGTCCTGAGGGTTGGACAGGTAGCCGAGTTCGACCAGCACCGAGGGGAATTCCGGCGCCTTGAGCACGACGAAGCCCGCCGAGCGTTCAGGATTGTGATTGAGCCGGGTCGCCCCGCGCAAGTCGTCCACCAGCCTGCGCGAGAAGAGATGGGAATAGGCCCGGGTCTCGCGACGCTTGAGGTCGAACAGGATGTCGGCGACCCCCGGATCGTCCTTGGCCGCCTTGACCTTGCCGGGTTCGCGATCCGCCGCGTTCTCGCTCGCGGCGACTCGCGCCGCCTCGGCGTCGGACGCCCGGTCGGCGACCGTATAGACCGTCGAGCCGCTGACGTCGCCGACGTCGCTCAGCGTGTCGGCGTGGATCGAGACGAACAGCGACGCGTTGGCGTCGCGGGCGAAGTCGACGCGGCTGTCGAGGTCGACATATTGATCGCCCTCGCGGGTCATCAGCACCGTATAGCGCCCGGTCGCCTGCAGCTGCCGCTTCAACTCGACGCAAAACGCCAGCGCCAACGTCTTTTCCACCGCGCCTCCGACCCCGTGGGCGCCGCCGTCGAGGCCGCCATGCCCCGGATCGAGCACGATCACCGGCAGCGCCGGCGCCGGGGCCTGGTCAGGCGCGGCGGCGAAATCGTCGGGCGGCTTCGCCGCCGCCGCAAACGCGGCGTCGTCGCAGGGCTTGATTTCGATCGTCAGCCGGGACGCCTCGGAATCGGCGGAATATCGGCTTCGACACGGCGCGTTCCGGGCAGGCCCGACTGTCGAGGTCGATCACGACCCGCGACTTGCCGGGCGCCAGCCGCCCGAACCGGAACGCCTTGACGGGCGGGGCGCCGCGCGCCGATTCCGGCTCCCCGACGTTCGGATCGATCTGGAAAACGACCTCGGGCAGATCGACGACGATGCGGTCCGGCGAGCCCAGTGTGTAAGCCTGCGCGTCGACCGGCCGCGACAGGTCGAACGTCAGCGCCGCCCCGCCGGTTTCGGGAACGAGCTTGACGCCGACCGCGACCGGCCTCGCCGCCTCGGCGGCCGACGCCATCGGCGACGCGCCGGCCAAAGCCAGCACGGCCGCGATGGCGAAGGGTTTCTCGCGCCCCATGCGCTCTCCTGCCCGGTGCGTCCCCAAGGTCCTTAGCGTCACTCGCCGATCCGACGCAAATCGTCCGCGCTCGCGCCCTCGCCCCGGATTAGGCGCGCATAAGGTTTCCGATGTCTAAATTCCGGATTGTCCTGCGGTTTTTCGATGTGTGACTGGCCGAAACGATGATCGGGAAAGAACTTGCCAAGCCAACCTGCGGCCCCTATTTAGGAGGCGTTACGAATCCGGACCGAATCCGCGAGGCCGCCCGCTCGAGGTTGACGTGGGCGCATGCAGGACTGTCGTATGACGGCTTGCGGTCTTTGCGCAGATGAGGCCGTGGCGAACGCTTGGTTTGCCGTATTTTTCGATGTCTCTCGGCGAGAAAGTCTCGCCTCCGTGAGGGAGCGTCGACGAAAACCAAGTCGCCCTTGGCCGGTCGTTTGCCGGCGGCTCGGCCTGTTTCGTGACAACGGCGCGCGGACCGCGTCGTTCGATGGGCGAAAAGCCGGATCAGGCCTTGGTTTACTTTTGACGATGTCACGACCGCAGATCCACGACGACCTCATCACGGCGGCGGGCGCCTGCGGACTCTTCGTTTCGCGCCTGGAGCAAGGCGCCGCGGTGGCCACGCCGGCTCCGCTATCCCATTTTCCACCGATCTCCAACACCAACGCTGCGCCCGACGGCGCCATGCGGCTGCGATCCTCCGCGGCCCCCGGCGCCCTGCGCAAGAGAGAAATCCATGGCAAACAAAATGATCATCGACGCCTCCCACCCGGAAGAGACCCGGGTGGTGGTTCTCAGAGGTAGCCGCGTCGAGGAATTCGACTTCGAATCCGCAAGCAAGCGGCCGCTTCGCGGCAACATCTATCTCGCCAAGGTCACGCGGGTGGAGCCGTCGCTCCAGGCCGCCTTCGTCGATTACGGCGGCAACCGTCACGGCTTCCTCGCCTTCTCGGAAATCCACCCCGACTATTATCAGATCCCGGTCGCCGACCGTCAGGCGCTCCTCGATGAGGAAGCGCAGACCCATCAGGATGAAGACGACGAACCGCGCGGCGAGCGGCGCAGCCGTCGCCACCGGCGGCCGCGCGAAGCCGAGGTCGAAGCGCGCGTTCGAGACGCCGACGACGGGACGGTCTCCGAGATCGCGCCGGCGGCGGACGATGAAGCCGTCATCCATGACGAGCGCGCGGGAGAGGCGCGGGCAAGCGCCGAATCGGCCGAGAGCGAAATCGAGGTTGAGGCCGTCCGGAGCGACGTTGAGGCGACGCCAACAGGGCCGGGTGAGCCCGCTGAGACCGAGTTCGCCGCGGAGCGGCGCGCCGAAGTCGTGGAATGGCGCGAAGGAGACGCTTCGCCGGCCGCCGGCGGAGCGGAAACGCGGCCGACCTTCGCCGACGAATCGAGCCAGGCGTCGCCGGCCCGTTCTGAGGACGGGCCCGACGAGGTTGAGGCCGAGAACGCGCCGTACGAGACCCTCCCAGCGGTTCGCGAGCCTGTTGAGCCCGTCGGAGCGGACGAAAAAAGCCATGACGACGAGCACGAGGTGACAACGCTCGAAGGCGGATCGGAGGAACGGATCCGCCCGATCCGCCGCGAGCGAGCCGAGGACGAGGGCGAGCCGGTCGAGCATATCGGCGGCGACGCCTGGGAGGAGATGCCGCGCCGTCCGCAGCGGCTGCGCCGGCAGTACAAGATCCAGGAAGTGATCAAGCGCCGCCAGGTCATGCTGGTCCAGGTGGTCAAGGAGGAGCGCGGCAACAAGGGCGCGGCGCTCACCACCTATCTTTCGCTCGCCGGACGCTATTGCGTCCTGATGCCGAACACCGCGCGGGGCGGCGGAATCTCGCGCAAGATCACCAACGCCCAGGACCGCAGCCGCCTCAAGGGCATTGCGGAGGAGCTCGACGTCCCGGAGGGCATGGGAGTCGATCTTGCGCACGGCCGGCGCCTCGCGCACCAAGGCCGAGGTCAAGCGCGACTTCGAATATCTGCTCCGGATGTGGGAGACGGTGCGCGAGACCACCCTCTCCTCAAGCGCGCCGACGCTCGTCTATGAGGAGGGCTCGCTCATCAAGCGGGCCATCCGCGACCTCTACAGCAAGGAGGTCGACGAGATCGTGGTGGCGGGCGAAACCGGCTACCGCGAGGCGCGCCAGTTCATGCGCCTCCTGATGCCCACTCACGTCAACTCCGTCCAGCTCTATCGCGACACCCAGCCGGTGTTCGCCAAGGCCGGGGTCGAGGCGCAACTCGACGCGATGTTCTCCAATCAGGTGACTCTCAAGTCGGGCGGCTACATCGTCATCAACCAGACCGAGGCGTTGGTCGCCATCGACGTCAACTCCGGCCGTTCGACCCGCGAGCACAATATCGAGGACACCGCGCTGAGGACCAATCTCGAGGCCGCCGACGAGATCGCGCGGCAGCTCAGGCTGCGCGATCTTGCCGGGCTGATCGTCATCGACTTCATCGACATGGAGGAGTCGCGCAACAATCGCGCCGTCGAGCGCCGCACCAAGGATGCGCTGAAGAACGACCGCGCCCGCATCCAGGTCGGCCGCATCTCCCACTTCGGCCTTCTGGAAATGTCGCGCCAGCGCATCCGCACCGGGGTGCTGGAAGGTTCGACGGTGGTATGCGCCCATTGCCAGGGCGCGGGCGTCGTCCGCTCGACCTCGTCGATCGCGCTCCATGTGCTGCGCGTGCTGGAGGACGCGCTGCTCAAGAGCGCCACCCACGACGTCGTGGTGCGCACCCGCACCGCGGTCGCGCTCTACATTCTCAACCAGAAGCGGGCGAACCTGCGCGATCTCGAGCGCCGCTTCGGCGTCGCGATCTCGGTCGAGGCCGACGATACGCTGACCGGCGCGAACTACCACGCCATCGAGCGCGGCGAGCTGGCGACGGGCCCGCGCCACGACATCGAGCCCACGCCGCTGGCGCAGGACGATTTCGCCACCATCGTCGACGAACCGGCGCCGGTCGAAGAGGAGATCGAAACGCGGGTCGACGACGAAGGCGAGGAGCCGGAGGACGAGGCGCCAGGGCGCGAGGGCGCACGAGAGCCGGGAAGGCGTGGCGGCCGATGACGGCGAAAGCGGCCGACGCCGCCGGCGGCGCGGCGCCGGCGTCGGCGGCGACCGCGGCTTTGGCGAAAGCATCGCGCCCGACGCGCCGCAACCGACCGACGACGGGCTCGCCGTGGTGGCGGAGATCGGCGGCGATCTCGAAGCCCCGGTGGTCGCGACAGAATCGTTCGAGGGCCGCGCGCCCGGCGCCGAGGGCGACCGCGGCGGCCGGCGCTCGCGCCGCTCGCGCAACGGACGCAACCGCTTCCCCCCGCGCGCGCCCGATGGCAGTTTTGGCGACGACGCCGTCGCCGAGCCGGGACTCTCGGGCGTCCTGGAGCCCGTCTCCTTGACCGGGGCCGCGCCGGCAGCCGGGACGGAGGGTGCGTTCGCCGCCGCTTCGCCGGCTGAACCTGAAGCATTCGCCTGGACGTACGAGCCTTCGCAGGCCCGCGAGGAGCGCGCCGCGCCGCCGACCCAGCCGAGCGTCGAGGAGACGGCCATCGCCGTGGCGGCGGCTGGTGTCGCTGCGCCGACGGCCACGGTCGCCGAGCGCTTCGAGGCGAGCGAGGTCACGTTGGCCCCGCGGTCGGAAGACGAAACGGCGACGCCGGCGCCCAGCGCGGCGAACGCCGAGTCCGAGACCGAAGCCGCTCCGTCGGCCGCCGAGCCCGTCGATGGAACCCCCCGCCCCCGCCGCACCGGGTGGTGGCAACGCGCCCGGGCGAGCATCGTCGGGGATTGAGTGGGCGCTGCGTTCTTGGCCATAAGGGAAAATGGCGCCGGCCGCAGGGTTCGGCGCCATCCGTTTCGACAGACCCTCCGGGCGGCGCGATAAGTCGCATCGGGAAGTGACGTAATCCGGATCGTCGGCGTCAGCCAAACCCCGGGAAGGCCGCGGCGGGTGCGGCCGTTACGGCAGACACAGTTCGCAGAAGTGCGCCGAAATGGAACGGCGGGGAAGCCGCTGTTCATCCGGATCGGGTCCTCCTTTCTCTTGGTCGACGAAATCAGGTGGCCGACGCCTGGGCGTTGCGCGTCGCCGAATGGCGAGGGTGGCGGCGCTACGCGCGCAATCGGCGACGCGGACGACTTCACGGGTGTCGAGGGAGCGAGCGTGCTGGACGACCGGCGGCCCCGGGGCGGTGGCGCAAATGCCGAAGCGGCGAGCCCGGCCGGCCTTCCCGAGACCTGCGACTCCCCATCGGCGCACGCCCTGACGTATGGTGAGGCTGACGTTCAAACCGGCGGTCCGCGGCGCGCACCGAAACCAGACAGGGAAGTTGAAAACTGATGACTCAGCATGACATCGGCACGACCGCGGCAATCGCCGAGGGTCGCACATCGCTGGGAGTTCGAACTCGGGTCCACCAACATCAAGGCGTGCCTCATCGGGCCGGACCATCAGGTCCTCGCCACGGGCAGCCACGGCTGGGAGAACCAGTTCGTCGACCGCCTCTGGACCTACTCCGAGACCGCAATCTGGGCCGGCCTCCGGGCCGCCGTTTCGAGCCTGATGGCCAACGTCGAGCGACGCCACGGCGTGCCCCTCAACCGCATCGGCGCACTGGGATTCTCGGCGATGATGCACGGGTATCTGGCGTTCGACGCGGACGGCGCCCTGCTCGTCCCGTTCCGCACCTGGCGCAACACCAACACGGAGCGCGCCGCAGCCGAACTGACCAAGACGCTCGGCTTCAATTTCCCGCTGCGGTGGTCGGCCTCGCACCTCTACCAGGCGATCCTCGACGGGGAGCCCCACGTCGTCGACGTCGCCTACATCACGACGCTGTCTGGCTTCGTGCACTGGCGCCTCACCGGCCGCAAGGTGGTGGGCGTAGGCGACGCGTCGGGCATGTTCCCGATCGACCCGGCCACGCACGACTACGACGGGCCGATGCTCGCTCGGTTCGGCGAACTCATCGCCGCCCGCCGACCCGGCCTCAAGGCCGCCACGCTGTTTCCCAAGGTGCTCGTCGCCGGCGAGGATGCCGGAACGCTTACCGCTGAGGGCGCCGCACTCCTCGATCCCACGGGCGCGCTGCAGCCGGGCGCGCCGGTGTGCCCGCCCGAGGGCGACGCCGGCACGGGCATGGTCGCCACCAATGCGGTCGCCCAGCGCACGGGAAACATCAGTGCGGGCACGTCGATCTTTGCGATGGTGGTGCTCGAGAAGCCCCTGACCGTGGTGCACGAGGAGCTCGACATCGTCACCACGCCCGCGGGCGACCTGGTCGCGATGGTTCACTGCAACAACGGCGCGAGCGAGCTTGCGACTTGGGCGGGGGTCTTCAGCCAGTTCGCCGCCGCCATCGGGGCCGATGCCGACTTCGAACGCCGTCTTCGGCGCGCTGTTCGGCGCGGCGCTCGAAGGCGAGGCGGACGGCGGCGGGCTGCTCGCCTACAACTACCTCGCCGGAGAGCCGATCACGGGCATGGTCGAGGGACGTCCGCTCGTCGTGCGCACGCCCGGCAGCCGCCTCACGCTCGCCAACTTCATGCGCACCCAGCTCTACGCCGCCTTCGGCACGCTGAGTTTGGGTATGAACGTCCTGCACGGCGAGGGCGTGCGAACTCGAATTCGATGTTCGCACACGGCGGCATATTCAAGACCGCGGGCGTCGCGCAGCGTCTCCTGGCGGCGGCCATCGGCGCGCCCGTGACGGTGGGGGACACCGCAAGCGAGGGGGGCGCATGGGGCATCGCCGTACTGGCCGATTACCTGCGCACAGGCGCGGGCGCGGTCTTAAGCGACTACCTCGCGGATCGCGTGTTCGCGGGCGCCAAACTCGACGTGGCGCAACCGGACCCCGCCGATGTCCAGGGTTACGCCATCTGGCTCAAGCAGTACTCGGCGGGTTTGGCGATCGAGAAGGCGGCGACGGAGGCGATCCGCTAGCGTGCGGGCCGATCGGACCCGTCCGGCAGGTTGAAAGCTTTCTGGACGTCGGGGGATAGCGGGAGAGGAAATGGCGCGCCCGGAGAGGTTCGAACTCCCAACCCTCGGTTCCGAAGACCGATGCTCTATCCAGTTGAGCTACGGGCGCTGTGCTGGCCCTCCTAGCATGAAGTGCGGGCGGGGCGGAAGGCGGCGGAGCACGGTTCATCGTCCGCGTCCCTCGCCGCGCGCCGCCTGTTCCTGGCAAAACGAAGAGAGACGCCAGATCGGCGTTCCCACGTTCAAAGCGCCCTGGCGGGGTCGTCGCGTCGCAAGTCCATCGCTGGCTTCGGGCGACAACTCGGAGACGCGCCGGAAGGCGGATATTTTCGGGGGGATTGAGTGCGTCAAGTTCTGCAAATGGCGGTCATGGGTTTGCTGGGTTAGGCGGCTTTTCGGAGGTCGGTTTTCTTGTGTTCCCTGAGGTCGTTCATATTGACATAGCGGTGGGCTTCGAGCCAGTTCTCATGAGTTTCGACGGCTAAGGCTCGGACGAGACGCAGACAAGCCTCAGTGTTTGGGAAGATACGCACGACGTGGGTTCGGCGCTTGATCTCCTCGTTGAGGCGTTCGAGCATATTCGTGCTCTTGAGATGCTTATGGTGCTGGCGGGGCAGACGGTAGAAGGTGAAGGTTTCCTCGATCGTTTCTTCGACCCAGTCGACGAGCTTGTCGTAACGATTGCCCCACTTGGCGATCCATGCGGACAAATCGCGGCGGGCCTCCTCGACGGTTCTCCGGTCGTAAAGCCAGCGCAGCTCCTGCAGGCAGTCGTCGTCGGCCTTGCGCGGGAGATGGTCCAGGGCGTTGCGCAGGAAGTGCACGTAGCATCGCTGCACGGCCGCCTCCGGGAGAACCTCGCGGATGGCTGCGCGAAGGCCGGCGTGATCGTCGGCGACGACGAACTCGACGCCGTCGAGGCCGCGGCGGCGCAGACCGATGAGGAAGTCCTTCCAGGAGGAGGCGCTCTCGCGGTTGGCCATGTCGACCGCCAGGATCTGGCGGCGCCCATCCCAGTCGATGCCGACCGCGATCAGCACCGCCTGGCGAGCGACCACGCCGCCCTCGCGCACCTTCTCATAGCGGGCGTCGAGGATGAGGTAAGGAAAAGGCTCGGCAAGGGGGCGCGTGGCGAAAGCGTCGAGGCTTTCGTCCAGGCGCTTGTTGATGGCGGAGACGGCGGAGGCCGAGAAGGCGTGGCCGCACAACTCCTCGGTGATCGCCTTGACCTTGCGGGTCGAAACGCCCTGCACGTACATCTCGGCCAACGTCGCCACGAGCGCCCGCTCGGAGCGCTGGTAGCGCTCGAAAAGCTCGGTCGAGAACCGGCCGTCGCGATCCTGCGGCACACGCAGCTCGAGCTTGCCGACCCGGGTGACGAGCGTGCGGGTGTAATATCCGGAGCGGTAGCCGAGCCGCGCGGATGTCCGCTCGCTCTTCCCGGCGCCGAGCGCGTCCGTCATCTCGGCTTCCAGCATCTCTTGCACCACCGCGCGAACAATCTCGCGCAGCCCGTCCGGGCTCGCGGCGAAAAGCTCTTTGACCGCTGCGATTGCAGGCTTACCCTCGGTCTTGGTCATGGCGGAGGTTCTCCAGTGAGAATCAGGTGACTTGGACATCACCAGCCTGCCATGACCGCCTCTCGCTCTCAGCGATTTTGCAGAACCTCCCGCACGCTACTTTCGGGGGCGAAAACCCGCGCGAGTTGCCCGGAGCCGCCGTTGGTATAAGATGCGTCGCGAGGCGAGCGCCGTCCGGCGCGCCACCGGAGGGACGGGTCCGATGACCCAAGGTCTGTCGCTGCATGTCCCGGAGCCGAGCGTGCGACCGGGCGGCAAGCCGGATTTCAGTCACGTCAGCGTGCCGGAGGCCGGGGAGGCGCCGCGGCCGCCGATCGACGTCGCGCCGGCGGAGATCCGAGACTTCGCCTATTCGATGATCCGGGTCCTCGACGACATGGGCGACGCCGTCGGCGACTGGGCTGGCGAACTCGGTCCCGAGCAATTGCGCAAGGGCCTGCGCGACATGATGCTGACACGGTCTTTCGACGCGCGCATGCTCATCTCCCAGCGGCAGGGGAAGACGTCGTTCTACATCACCTCGCTCGGCGAGGAGGCGGTGGCCTGCGCGCACCGCAAGGCGCTGACGGCGGGGGATATGTGTTTCCCGACCTATCGCCAGCAAGGCCTCCTGATCGCTTACGGCTGGCCGCTGGTCGACATGATGTGCTCGATCTTCTCCAACGAGAAGGATCGTTTAAGAGGGCGCCAGCTTCCCGGCCTCTATTCGGCGAGGGAGGCCGGTTTCTTCACCGTTTCCGGCAATCTCGGCACCCAGTACCCGCAAGCCGTCGGCTGGGCGATGGCCTCGGCCATCGCGGGCGACGACAAGATCGCGTCGGGCTGGATCGGCGACGGCTCGACCGCGGAGACCGACTTCCATTCGGCCTTGGTGTTCGCCTCGGTCTATCGGCCTCCGGTCATTCTCAATATCGTCAACAACCAGTGGGCAATCTCGTCCTATCAGGGCATCGCCGGGGGCGAGAGCGCGAAGTTCGCCGCCCGCGCCCATGGCTACGGGATCGCCTCGCTCCGGGTGGACGGCAACGACTACCTCGCCGTTTACGCCGCGTCGAAATGGGCGGCCGACCGAGCCCGCGCCAATTTCGGCCCGACCCTGATCGAATGGGTCACCTATCGGGCCGGAGCGCACTCGACCTCCGACGACCCCTCGAAATACAGGCCGAAGGACGAGTGGTCGGCCTGGCCGCTCGGCGATCCGATCGCGCGGCTGAAGACCCACCTGATCCGCCTCGGCGCCTGGAGCGAGGAGCGCCACAAGCAGATGCAGGCCGAGGTCGACTCCGAGGTGCTGGAGGCGGCGAAGCAGGCGGAAAGTCACGGCACGCTGCACGACGGGCCGAAGCCGAGCACAGCTTCGATGTTCGAGGACGTCTACAAGGAGATGCCCCGACATCTCCGCGAACAGCGCCAACAGCTCGGGTTTTGAGATGGCGCGGCGAGAGGGCGACTTCAATCGACGCGCAGCCTTTGCGCCCCTGCCCCCTTCATGGGGGAGGGACAGGGCGGAGGGTCGCGCTGACCCCAAGGATTGTCGGACGCGGCAAGGGTCGCTGACGACCTGGGCGTCGCGCGACGCCCCTCCCTGCCTCCCCCACAAGGGGAGAGGAGATCGCGCTCACATCGCGTTCCGCGTCTCCGGAGCTTGACTCATGCGAAATCTTTCGATGGTCGAGGCGATCCGCGACGCGATGGATTGTAAAATGGCCGACGACGAGAGGGTCGTCGTGTTCGGTGAGGACGTCGGCTATTTCGGCGGCGTGTTCCGCTGCACCGAGGGGCTGCAGCGTAAATACGGCAAGGCGCGCTGCTTCGACGCCCCGATCAACGAGTCCGGCATCGTCGGGGTCGCGATCGGCATGGGCGCCTACGGCCTTCGCCCGGTGGTGGAGATCCAGTTCGCCGACTACGTCTATCCGGGCTACGATCAGATCGTGTCGGAGGCGGCGCGGTTGCGCTATCGTTCGGGGGGCGACTTCTTTGCGCCGATCGTGATCCGCATGCCCTGCGGCGGCGGCATCTACGGCGGCCAGACCCACAGCCAGAGCCCCGAGGCGCTATTCACCCATGTGAGCGGGCTGAAAACCGTCATGCCGTCGAACCCCTACGACGCCAAGGGCCTGCTGATCGCCGCGATCGAGGACGACGATCCGGTCATCTTCCTCGAGCCGAAGCGCCTCTACAACGGCCCGTTCGCCGGACGCCCGGACCAGCCCGCGGTCCCCTGGTCGAAGCATCCGTTGAGCGAGGTCCCGGAAGGACGCTACGTCGTGCCGCTCGGCAAGGCGGCTTTGCGACGGGACGGCAAAGGCGTCACCGTGCTCTGCTACGGCACGATGGTTCATGTCGCCGAGGCCGCCGCCGACGAGACCGGCGTCGACGCCGAAATCCTCGACCTGCGCAGCCTCGTCCCGCTCGACGTCGACGCCATCGTCGCCTCGGTCGAAAAGACCGGGCGCTGCGTGGTCGTGCACGAGGCGACATTGACATCGGGGTTCGGCGCCGAACTCGCGGCGCAGGTGATGGAGCGGTGCTTCTATGCGCTCGAAGCGCCGATCGAGCGCGTCGCCGGCTGGGACACGCCTTACCCGCACGCGGAGGAATGGGACTATTTCCCGGGCCCGGCGCGCGTCGGACGGGCGCTCGTCAAGGCGATGGAGGCCTGACGTGGGCCTGCGCACGATCAAGATGCCCGACGTCGGCGAGGGGGTGACCGAGGCCGAGATCGTCGAATGGCATGTGAAGCTCGGCGACGCCGTGCGCGAGGACCAGGCCATCGCCGCGGTGATGACCGACAAGGCCACGGTCGAGATCCCGACGCCGGTCGCAGGCACGGTCGTGGCGCTCGGCGGCGCGGTCGGCGACGTCCTTGCGGTCGGCGCGGAGTTGTTCCGCATCGACGCGCCGGGGCTGCCCGACTCCGCCGCCGCCCTGCCGCCGAAAGACGCGGCCAAGGCGTCGGCTGCGCCGCCTGAACCGGCGCGCCCTCCGGCGCCGGCCGCGGCGCCCGCGCTCGCTCGCGCTCCGGCGCCGCCCCCTCCGCCGACGGACGCCGCGGCCCCGGTCGAGCCGTCGCGTTCGGTGCGCGCCGCTCCGCCCACCTCGCCGCGCGCCGTTCCCCCTCCGCCGCCGCGAGGCGCGCCGCGTCCGGCCGGCGAAAGGCCGGTCGCGTCGCCGGCGGTGCGGCTCAGGGCGCGCGAGGCGGGCGTCGATCTGCACTTCGTCCACGGGTCGGGGCCCGCCGGGCGCGTTACCCACGACGATCTCGACGCCTTCATCGCCCACCCGCCGGGGGCTGAAGCCATGGCGCCTGGCCGGCGGCCGAACACGGCCGTCGAAACGGTCAAGATCGTCGGGATGCGCCGCCGCATCGCCCAGAACATGGCGGAATCCGCGCGACGGGTGGCCCATTTCTCGTATGTCGAGGAGATCGACGTCACGGCGCTCGAGGAATTGCGCGCCGCGCTGAACGCCCGCGCGAGCGAGGAGCGGCCGAAACTGACGGTGCTGCCGTTCCTGATGCTGGCGGTGGTCAAGGCGGTCGCCGACTTTCCGCAGGTCAACGCGCATTACGACGACGACAACGACCTTCTGACGACTTACGGCGCCGCGCATCTCGGAATCGCCACCCAGACGCCGGTCGGTCTGATGGTCCCGGTGGTGCGCCACGTCGAGACCCTCGGCCTCTACGAGGCGGCGCGCGAAATGCGGCGGGTGAGCGAGGCGGCGCGGAGCGGCGCGGCCCTGCGCGAGGAGCTCACCGGCTCGACCATCACGCTGACCTCGCTTGGCGCGCTCGGCGGCGTGGCGTCGACTCCGATCGTCAACCGGCCTGAGGTGGCGATCGTCGGCGTCAACCGCATGGTGGTGAAGCCGGCCTGGCGCGACGGCGGCTTCGTGCCGCGCAAGACCATGAATTTATCGTCGTCGTTCGACCATCGGGTGATCGACGGCTACGACGCCGCGACCTTCATCCAGCGCCTGCGCGCGCTCCTCGAATCGCCCGCTCAGCTTTTCATAGAAGGGTGAAACCTTGCCGATTTCAGAGGGCGGACGGAATGGAGCAGAGGGTGGGGGATCCCATCTCCTCGCTTGCGGGGAGAGGGGCCTTGGCGATTGGCCGCGGTGGACACGCGCCCCGCCCCTCATCCTGACCTTCTCCTCGCAAGCGGGGAGAAGGCGCCATCCAGCGCATGCAGCTTGAGGGACCGCCATGAGCGAGCTTAGATGCAAGGTCCTGATCATCGGCGGCGGCCCCGGCGGCTATGTCGCGGCGATCCGCGCGGGCGAGCTCGGGCTCGACACGCTGCTCGTCGAAGACGGCCGCTTCGGCGGAACCTGCCTGCACGTCGGCTGCATTCCCTCGAAGGCGATCATCCACGCGGCGGAGGCCTTTCACGGGCTGACCCAGCCGGACGCGCTCAGCGCGATCGGCGTCACCTTTCCGCCGCCGAAGCTCGACTACGCGAGAACCGTCTCGTGGAAGGACGCGATCGTGTCGCGGCTGTCGACCGGGGTCGGCGCGCTGCTCAAGAAGGCGGATGTGCGCACGATCCGCGGCCACGCGACGATCGTCGACGGCAAGAGCGCGATCGCGCGGTCCGACACCGGCGAGCAGCGGATCGCCTGCGAGCATCTGGTCCTCGCGACCGGGTCCGAGCCGGCGGCGCTGCCGGGGCTGCCGTTCGGCGGCGACGTCCTGTCGTCGACCGAGGCGCTGGCGTTGACGCGCGTGCCCGAACGTCTCGCCGTCGTCGGCGCCGGCTATATCGGCATGGAGCTCGGCATGGCTTTCGCCAGGCTCGGCGCGAGCGTGACGGTGATCGAAGCCATGCCGAACATCCTGCCGCTCTACGACGAGGAGCTGACCCTTCCGGTCGCGCGCCGCGCCGCCGATCTCGGGATCGACCTGATGCTCGGCTCGCGGGCGCTCGGTCTCGACAAGGGCGCGCTCAGCGTCGAGGACGCCGACGGCGCGCAGATTTCGGTCGCAGCCGACAAGGCTCTGGTCGCGGTCGGGCGGCGGCCGTGCACCCGGAACTTCGGCCTCGAACGGCTCGACCTGACGATGGCGGGGCCGTTCATCCGCGTCGACGACCGATGCGCAACCTCGATGCGCAACGTCTGGGCGGTCGGCGACGTGACCGGCGAGCCGATGCTCGCCCACCGCGCCATGGCGCAGGGCGAAATGGTCGCCGAGATCATCGCCGGCAAGCGGCGCGCCTTCGATCATCGCGCGATTGCCTCGGTGTGCTTCACCGACCCGGAGATCGTCGCGGTCGGCTTGGCGCCCGAGGCGGCGCGGGCCGCGCATGGCGAGATTCTCGACCGGCCTCTTCCCGTTCCGCGCCAACGGCCGGGCGATGACGCAAGCAGGACGACGATGGGTTCGTGCGGATCGTCGCGCGCAAGGACAACCACGTCGTGCTCGGCGTGCAGGCGGTCGGCGCCGGCGTCTCGGAGCTCTCGTCGGCCTTCTCGCTGGCGATCGAGATGGGCGCCCGGCTCGAGGATGTGGCCCTCACGATCCACGCCCACCCGACCCAGAGCGAGGCGTTCCACGAGGCGGCGCTGAAAGCGCTGGGGATGCCGCTGCATATTTGAGGATCGCCCGGCGTTCGCGGTTCGGGCGGCGCCCGCTTCCCCGCTCCCTCTCGGGCCACGACGGAGAGCAGTCGGAACGACGGTGTTCCCGGCCTGACCTGTGCTACACTGCGGCGGCTTCGTAAGGCTGCGGGCCGCCCCAGTAAGCGTGAAGTCGCTCGGGCCGAACAAGGAACCGCGCGGAGGAACTCAATGCTGAAGTGCAACGCGACACAGAGGCGCACGCTGTTCGCCGCAATCCTCGTCGCCACGGCTTTTATCGGGCTGCCCGGATCGAAATTTGCGCTGGCGGCCAGCGGCGCCTGTGCGCTGGTCGCCAACCCAAGCGACCCCTCCGAAAAAATCTTGCAATGTGGCCAGCGACTGACAGTGCATCCGGCTCACGGCACAAGCTATCGGCCAATTTATAAGACCGGTCGGCAACTCCCGGCAGCAATTCGTCTTGATAGCGGCGCGTTGCTGATCGAGTTTCATCCAGACAGTCAGCAAAACGAGTTTCAAATTCTGACGCCGCTCGCCATCGCGGCGGTTCGGGGCACGAAATGGGCGATGGAGGTCAGTCCGAAGCGAACCTCCACCCTCGTGCTTCAAGGCGCGGTGGCTGTAACCAGCCGTCGCCTCAACCAATACGTTGTTCTCACTGAGGGGCAAGGCGTCGATATCTCCGAAGGCGACACGACGCTGACGCAGAAACAGTGGGGGGAGGCCAGGGTTCGCGCTCTTCTGTCGCGCTTTGGGGAGTAAATGCGGTTGGAGGACGCCACCGCCTCTAGACTGCTGACCGGCGGCTTCATCGCGGCCGCGATTGTGTCTGGCGCCTGGCTCGGCTTCAATCACACGATGGGCGTGGCCTCCTTTCTGGATCGGATTGAGGATCTGACGCTCGACTGGCGGTTTCTTCTGGCCGGCGCGCGACCGGCGCCTCCTGGCGTGGTCATTATCGCCATCGACGATGAGACGCTCAGCGAAGCCGAGGGCCACGCCCTGTCGCGTCGGACGCTCGCCCGGATCGTTCGCGCCATTGCGGACTTCCATCCTCGGGCCGTCGCGCTCGATATGGCGTTCCCGGATTCCAGAGGCGGAAAAGAAGACGCGGAGCTTGCAGATGCCCTCAGATCGACGACGAGCGTCGTCGCATCGATCGGAATCTTCGGCGAGGGCGAGCTTTCCGTGGCGCAGTCTCGGTCAAGTCAATCAGCAAGGCCGGTAGACCTGGCGTATGCGCCCAAGCCTTCCGAGGTCGTTTGGCCGACCGGCGCGATCCGCGACGCGGCGACGCAAACGGGGCTTGCCAATGTGTCGACGGACTTAAGCGGAATCCCGCGATACGTTCCGATGATCTTTGAGGTCCCCGGCGGCGTGGCGCCGTCATTCGCGTTGGCCGCGGCGTCGGCCTCGGTTGGGGCCGACCCCACCTTCGGCCAAGACCGGATCGAACTCGCTGACCGAACGATCGAGACGGACCTGGGTTACCATTTGCCCATTCGGTATTATGGGCCCGCGGGCAGCTTTAGAACCTACAGCGCCGCAAAGCTGTCGCACGGCGACCTCGACGCGGAATCGCTTCGCGGTCAGGTCGTGGTCGTCGGGACGACTGCCATGGGCCTTGGCGATACGTTCGCGACGCCGTTCGACCGGGTCGCGCCCGGCGTCGAGATTTTCGCGACCGCGATCAGCAATCTCTTGAGCGGAGAGACATTGGCGCGGACGCCGTCGACCCGCCGAATCGACGCGGCGATGGCGGGCGGGCTCCCGGCCGCAATGATCGCGCTCATAGCCATGCGCCGGGCGGCGGTCGGGCTCGCCCTCGCCGCTTTGGTCTTCTTCCTTTGGGCCGCAGGGGTGTTTGTCGCATTTGTCAGCGGCTATTGGCTCAGCATGGCCTTGCCGCTTGCGACGAGCGTCACGCTCCTCGCCGCCTATATCGGCTCGCGATTCCTCGTCGAGCGCCATTCCGGACGAAAGGCGGCGGCGGAAAGGGCGATGCTGAGCAGGTTTCAGTCTCCGCTTCTACTCGACCACATGCTCAGGGAGCCCCAGTTTCTGGACAAGCCTGTCCGTCAGGACGTCGCGGTGATGTTTCTGGATTTGTCAGGGTCTACGGCGGTCACAGAGGCGCTGGGACCCGAGCTGTCACGCGATTTGCTTCACGCCATGCAGACCCTGGTGGAGCGGGAAGTGACCGCGCACAGAGGGATCGTGATCAACTTTATGGGCGACGGGGTCCTGGCCGTATTCGGACTGCCGAGCCCGCAAAGCGACGACGCGACAAGGGCGTTGAGAACGGTCGAAAGTCTTTACACGTCGGTCGCCGGCTGGGTGGCGGCTTTACCGCCTGTGGCGCGGGATCGCCTCGACTTCCGCATCGGCGTTCATTTCGGCCCGGCTATCCTTTCGCGGCTCGGTTCGCCGACCCATCAGCAGATCACCGTCATCGGCGACACCGTCAATGTCGCGAGCCGGCTCCTGGAGGTGGCGAAGCAGCAGCATTGCCGCGTCGTCGTCTCAGAAGATTTGTTCGCGGCCGCGCACGCGACGCCTGAAGCGGAGAACACGGAGGCCTATTCGCTGCTGACGGCTCCCATTCGCGGCCGAAGGAGTCCCTTGCGGGTCCGCGTTCGGAAGTAGGTTCGAACGTGGGAGGCGAGGACTTCCCAATGTCCTTACGCCGGAGGCGGACTCCGCCGCGCGCACGTCGGCCGAGCCGCCCTCGACCACCATCTGCTGGAACGCTTCCGCCGTGTTCGCCGCCCGGCTCGCCAGAAAAGGGGGAGCCGATAGAGGCGGACGAGAGGCGGACGCCGGCGCCCCAAGCGGACGACCCAAACGGCGTCCTGAGGCGGTCTCTAATTGCGGAGAGTGCCGAGTATCAACCGCCGCTGCGCCAGGTGCGCGCGGCCGCAGGCCTTCGCGGGGCGTCGCCGCGCCGCGGAGGCCTGCTCGTCGTCCAAAGCTTGGCCTATTCGGCGGGCGTCGCGCTGACCGGCGCGAGATCTTCGACCGGCATGCCGGCCGGTTGCTCCCGGCGCAGGAACCGCCGAAACGCCATCCGAATGTCCCTGAACAGGCGAACCCAGGCGTTCGGCTTCGCGAAGTGGGACGCGAACTCCCGGTTCGTCTCGAGCGGGACCCAGTAGTCGGTGCGCCAGGTCCTGAACATTGCGAACAATTCGTCCTTCTGCTCAGGCTTGACGGACATCGAGGCGCAACCGCAATTGGCCTCGATCGTCACGCGTCCGAGCCGGTCGAACTGGAAACGGTGACGGGTCGGCGCGTGGTTCAGCCAGCCATGGCGCAACTCGAAGTCTTCGGGCTGGAATCGCAGCGCATCGATCAGAGGCGCGGCGTCCAGGTATCGAACCGTACGCGTAACCGGATACTGAAAGTCGGAATATGCCATAGGGTTGTCCTCCGCATGCAGGCCCAGCCCAATCTGAACGTCCCCGAGAAGCGCCGGTTCCGCGACGCAGAGCCCGAGCACCTCTCCGCGTCTCACGCAAGCACGGCTTTTTTATGCATTGGCGCGGCGTCGCCCGTCGTGACGGATGACAGGCTCGGACTGGCTCGTCTCGCATCCGCGATCTGCTCCAAAACCGCGCGCTACGATCTGGCGAGTTCGCTCTTCGCCGCCTGTTGATAGCGCTCCGCCGCCTCGATAACGGCCTGCGCCGAGGCGGCGAGCGGTCCGGCGGGAGCGGGCGCTTCAAAGCGCGCCTCGCCGGACTGCGGCGCCAGTCGCTGCCGAAGCCAGACGCGCGCTTCGGCGTCCGGCGCCGATCCGCCGGAATGGATGTCGAGCCGCGCCGCCGAAAGCTCAGCGATGAAGCCGTGCGCCGCCATCAGGAGCGCCGCCATCTCTTCCAGGCCCTTGCGCGCGGCCACCGGCTCGACGCTCATGCGGCCCGCGGAGTCCGACAGCGCGGCGATCGCCTCGATCACGTTCCGGCGCGCCAGCCGATAATCCTGGACGGGGGCGTCGGGGTTCAGCGCCACATCGGCGAAAGCGGCGAGCCGGGCCTGAAGGCGCCTTGCGATGTTCGGCGCGTCGGAGAACTCCCAATGCGGCCAGACAAAGCTGAAGAGATGCGCGATCGCGGCGCCGATCAGCGTGTCGGCGAGGCGCGCCAGAACCGGCGCCGGCAGGTTCGGCTGGATCAGATGCAGGGAGACCAGCGCCATGACCGAGGCCCCGACCGAGGAGAGCCGATAGTTGAGTTTGACGAAACTGTGAATGACGACGACCGCAATCCCCTGCGCCGCGACCAGCGAGCGCGCAGGCAGCCAGGCGACCGCGCCCGCCGCGACGACGCAGCCGATCAGCGTCCCGATCACGCGATCGTCGCGGCGCGACTTGGTCATTCCGTAGTTGGAGCGCATGATCACCGCGATCGTCAGCAGGACCCAGTTCCCGTGACCGGAATCGCCAAGACACTGCGCGATGACCGCGCCCGCCATCATCGCAAGGGAGAGGCGGATCGAATAGCGAAAGACTGGCGAGGCGATGGTGAAATGCGGCGCCAGAGCCGACCAGGAATAGGAGCGCTTCGGCAGAAACGCCTTGAGGTCGACGCCTCCGATCGCCGCTTCGGCGGTCTGGTCGTCCGACAGCGCTTTTTCGAGCCGGCGGATGTAACTGAGCGCGTGCACGAGGCGGCCGGTCGCGGCGGTCAGCGCCGCGCGCGCCGCCGGGTCGGACGCGTCCCTTTTGTCCTGCTGCTCCGCCTCGCGCTGCAGGGCGTCGATCGCCGCCCGATGGTCCGGCGGAAGCGACGGCCTGTCGGTCGTCAGGATTTCGAGGCTCAGATGCTTGAGGTCGAGCGCGCCGACCCGCAGCGCTTCGCCGATGTGCCTGAGCAGGGGCGCCGACGGCGACGCGCCGCGGACCCTGGTCACGTCGCTCTGGGCGGCGACGAGCGCGTCGAAGGCGTCGAGCAGAATGCCGATCGTCGCTGCGAGCCGCCGGCTTTCCCGCCTGGGCCGGACATGGTCGAGCAGAAGCGCCCGCGCCGACTGGAGTTGCTCCGATAGCGCGGCCTGCTGGCGGATCGCCGATCCATAAGCTTGCTCGAATTCCGTCTCCGGATCGAACACCGCGGCGACGGCGTTGAGGTACATCGACAATTCGCGGATCGTCTCGCTCGCGACGAGCCGTCGCGCGCTGGCGTCGGTGACGACGGTGGCGAGCACCGCGAACGCGATATAGGCGAGGCCGCCGACAGCGAACAAGACTTCGATCTTGAAGGCGACAGCATAGGTCTCGCGCGGAAAGCCGAGCACGAAGACCACGGGGATCAGCGCCTGCATGCCGAGCGCGATGGCCCAGCGGCCCCATCCGGTGATCATGCCGGCGCCGAAGGCGACGACGCCGATCGTCGCCAGGGCGAGCGGCGGCCACGGCAACGCGAGCTGGATCGCCGAGGTCGTGATCAGCGCGAGGGAGAAGCCGAGCGCCAGGGTTCGCGCCTTTTCGCGCCACGGGGAAGGCAGATCGGAGATGCTGGCCGAAATGGCGCCAAGCGTGACGGGCTGGCCGGCGGCGAAGCCGAGGATCGCCGAGGCGCCGAGGGCGATCGCGATTACGCCGGCGCCGACGCTGAGGCCATTGACGATGTGCTGGCCGACCAGCATCCGGGTGAAATCGGGCAGGCGCGGACGAAACATCGGGCCGAGCGTCAGGTTTTCCCGGCGCGGCTGAGCGCCTCGGCCGCATGCGCGGCGGTCGGCTTCAGGCGCGCGCGACGTCCCTCGACCAGCCGGCGCAAAATCTTCGCCGCCCAGCCCGCCGACGCGGCCGTCGCCGCCTCGTTGGGCATGGCTAGGGAAAGGTCGCCCATCTTGTTGGTCATGCGCGCAAGCCTTCTCCGCTTCGCTGGTGCTCGCCCCGCCTGCCCTCCGTCCCCTCGACGCGGCCGCCGGCGAAACTCAGCGCCGTCCGACGCGAACTGCCGCGATGACGGCGATTTGGCGCCTCCGCGCCTGTCGAACGCGAGCAAGCGCTCGCTGTGACGACGAAACCGGTCTCCTCCACCACCGCGAGCGCCGAAGCGCCACCATCGCCTTGTTGAGGGCATTATGGCGTCCGACGTCCTCACGGACCAGAAAAATCCTGCCCGTCGCGGCCGCGACGGGCGACGGCGTGGACCCGCGCGGGTCGATGGGTTCTGAGCCCCCAGCGGGCAGGATTGGCGGCGCCGCGCTGGACGGCCTCCGCGCGGGCCGATTGCGCTCGCGCCGTCGATCCCCGGCGTCGAACCTCTGGAGGCCGCGGGCGCTTCGCGGTATGGGAACAACCCGACCCAACCGGAGACATCATGCGTCAGCCCCCGTCCGGAAAAGCCCCGAGCTCGCCCGCTTTTTCGTTCCGCATCGCCGCAACCGCCGCGGCGATCCTCGTCCTCGCTGTCATCGGCGCCTGGTTCGCCCGCGCGCCGGGGCAGGGCGGAAGCGATTCCCTGGTCGGCGGCCCGTTCGCGCTTCAGGACGGCGCCGGCCGGACGATCACCGACGAGAGCCTGCGCGGTCGGCCCTTCCTGGTCTATTTCGGCTACACCCACTGCCCGGATGTGTGCCCGACCGAACTCGCCCGCGTCGCCGACGTTCTCTCCAAGATGGGGGACAAGGCGATCCCGGCGCTGTTCATCACCGTCGATCCGGAGCGGGACACGCCGAAGGTCATGCAGGACTACGCCAGTAGCTTCAGCGCCCCGATCATGGGGCTGTCGGGCAGTCCGCAGGCGATCGGCGCAGTCGAGAAGGCCTACCGCGTCTTCGCGCGGAAAGGGCCGATCCAGTCGGACGGCAGCTACTCGATGGATCACAGCTCGATCGTCTATCTCATGAGCAAGACCGGCGGCTTCGTCGAGGCGCTGAACCTCGACCGCCCGCCGGAGGAAGCCGCGAGCGAGCTTCAACGCTATCTCTGACGGCGTTTGCCGAGCCTTTCTTCATTTGATACAGCGTCGGCGGAAAGCCCCGCCGGCCGCCGTCGGCCCCCAGACACGAGATCCTTGGCGACAATGGACAAATTCACCAGCTTGACCGGAGTGGCGGCCCCGTTGCCGATCGACAACATCGACACGGACATGATCATCCCGAAGCAGTACCTGAAGACCATCAAGCGCACCGGCCTCGGCGCCGGCCTGTTTGCCGAGATGCGCTACCGCGACGACGGCTCGGAGAACCCCGACTTCGTGCTCAACAAGCCGCAATATCGCAAGGCGGTCATCCTGGTCGCCGGCGACAATTTCGGCTGCGGGTCGTCCCGCGAGCACGCGCCCTGGGCTCTGCTCGATTTCGGCGTCCGATGCATCATCTCCACCGATTTCGCGGACATCTTCTACAACAACTGCTTCAAGAACGGCGTCCTGCCGATCCGCGTCTCTCGCGAGGACCTTGGCAAGCTGATGGATGACGCCGAACGCGGCGCGAACGCGATGCTCAGCGTCGACCTGCCGGGGCAGGAGATCCGCGGTCCGGACGGCGGCGTCGTCCGGTTCGAGATCGACCCGTTCCGCAAGCAATGCCTGATCGAAGGGCTCGACGACATCGGCCTGACCATGGTGGAGGCGCCGGCGATCACAGACTTCGAGCAGAAATCGGCCGCGGCGCGCCCGTGGCTGTGACCGGCCGAGCGCACCCACGCCACCGCGAGGCGAGGGTTTCGACCGATTGAGATTGCCAATTCGCGCCGCCTGCTCCTAAAGGAATTGTCAAGGAGAGGGAGCGCGCGCGTATGGTTCGATGAACGGCGCTACGGCTTACATCGCCGCAATCGGCTATGTGTTGTTCCTGTTCCTCATCGCCTGGTGGGGCGACAGGGGCGGACGGCGGTTCCTTGTGGGCCGCAAGCGGACGCTGGTCTACGCGCTGAGCCTCGCGGTCTATTGCACGTCGTGGACCTATTACGGCTCGGTCGGCCTCGCCTCCTCGCACGGCCTCGACTTCCTGCCGATCTACATCGGCCCGATCCTCGTCATCGGTCTCGGCTCGGCGTTCGTCGGGCGCATCGCCAATCTCGCCCGCACGCAGAACCTTACGACCGTCGCCGACTTCGTCTCGGCCCGCTACGGCAAGTCGCCGGCGGTCGCCGCAATTGCGGCGCTGATCGCGCTGGTCGGCTCCGCGCCTTACGTCGCGCTGCAGCTCAAGGCGGTTTCGACCACGCTCCTGACTGTCGTCGATTCTCTCGACAAATCGCGGTTCACGCCCGGACAAGCCCTCGGCCCTCTTCTCCCTCGCGATCGCGCTGGGGCTCGCCGCCTTCGCCATCGCGTTCGGCACCCGCCGCATCAATCCCAAGGAGCACCAGAACGGCCTGATCCTCGCCATCGCGGTCGAATCGATCGTCAAGCTCGGGGGCTTTCCTCGCCGTCGGCGCTTTCGTCGTCTGGGGCCTCAACGGCGGCCTCTCGGGACTTACCCAGACGGCCCTGTCCAATCCGAAGATCGCCGCCGTCATCCAGACGCCGCCGGACCCCGCCGTGTGGGGGGTGACCACGCTGCTCTCGGCCTTCGCCATTCTCTTGCTGCCGCGGCAGTTTCATGTGGCGGTCGTCGAAAATCACGATCAGGGCGGCGTGCGCGCCGCGTCCTGGCTGTTTCCCGCCTATCTCGTGCTGATCAATCTGTTCGTCGCGCCGCTCGCCGTGGCCGGCCTCAATTTGTTTCCGGACGGCGCGATCAATCGCGATCTGACGGTGCTCGCGCTTCCGCTCGCGGCGGGCGCGCGCGGCGTGGCGCTGGTGACGATGATCGGCGGGCTGTCGGCGGCGACCGGCATGGTGGTGCTCGACAGTCTCGCGCTGGCGATCACCATTTCCAACGACCTCGTCATGCCGATCTGGCTGAGGCGGCGCGTCAGCCGGGAGCAGGTCGCCGAGGGCGACATCGGCGCGCTCGTCCTGTGGGTCCGGCGCCTGTCGATTGTCGGCGTACTGGCGCTGGGCTTCCTGTACGAGCGGCTGACGGAGCGAGACGGCCCTGGTGTCGATCGGCCTCCTGTCGTTCGCCGCGGTCGCGCAAATCGCCCCCGCCTTTCTCGGCGGCCTCTTCTGGCGCCGCGGCACGGCGCGCGGCGCGATCGCCGGCATGGCGGCGGGATCCCTGGCGTGGCTCTACCTGCTGTTTCTGCCGTCGCTCGAACCGCAGAAGGCGGTCGACGCGCTTCTCGCGCATGGGCCGCTGGCGATCGGCTGGCTGAGCCCGGCGGCGCTGGTTTCCTTCGCCCCGAACGCGCTGGTCGGCGGCGTCGTCATTTCCCTGGTCGTCAACTGCATCGCCTTTGTCGTCTTTTCCCTGACGCGCGAAGTCACCGCGCTCGAACGCACGCAGGCGAACGCCTTCGCCGGAATCGGCGGCAAGCCGCAAGCCTTCCGGCTGTGGCGCTCGTCGACGACGGCGGGCGAACTCGAGGCCGCGGTCGCCCGCTATCTCGGCGCGGCGCGGGCGCGACGCGCGTTTTCCGCCTTCATGCGCGAGAGCGGCCAGGACTACGAACCCGACCCGGGAGGCGAGCGCCCAGTTGATCCGCCACGCGGAATTCCTGCTCTCGCCCGCCATCGGCGCCTCGACCTCGCGTCAGGTGCTGTCGCTGCTGCTGAGGCCGCGGACCGTCTCCGGCCAGTCGGCGCTCAAGCTGATCGACGAAGCCTCGGCGGCGATCCAGTCGAACCGCGACCAGTTGCAGCACGCGCTCGACCACGCCCGCCAGGGCGTCACCGTGTTCGATTCCAATCTCGCGCTGACCGCCTGGAACCGCGAATTCGCCGATCTGTTCGATCTGCCGCCGGCGCTGCTGCGTCTCGGCGTCGGGCTCGACGAGATCGTCCGCTTCAACGCCGCCCGCGGCGCCTACGGTCCGGGCGATTCCGAGGATTTCGTCGCCGAGCGGGTCGCGTCCCTGCTCTACGACGACCAGCCGACGCGGCTGCGGCTCTTCTCCACCCGCCGGGTCATCGAGATCCGCTCGGCGCGGCTCCCCGACGGCGGCATCGTCACGACCTACACCGACATCACCCAGACCGTGCAGACGGAGGAAGCGCTCGAGGCGGCCAACGAGCTGCTCGAGAAGCGGGTCGACGAACGCACCGCCCAGTTGCGGCGCCTGAACGCGGAACTCGCGAGCGCCAAGACCGTCGCGGAAGAGGCGAATATCTCCAAGACGCGCTTTCTCGCCGCCGCAAGCCACGACATCCTCCAGCCGCTCAACGCGGCGCGGCTCTACGCGAGTTCGCTTTCCGAGGGCGCCTCGCGGGCCGGCGGCGAGGAGCGCGCCGACCTCGCCCGCAAGGTCGACATGTCGCTCGAGGCGGTGGAGGAGATCCTCGGCGCCCTCCTGGACATTTCGCGTCTCGACGCTGGCGCGACCCGGCCGGAAATCTCCGACGTTCCGGTCGCCGACCTCATGCGGATGCTGGAGGTCGAGTTCAAGCCGCTGGCGGGCTCGAAGGGGCTCGAGCTGCGATTCGTGCCGTCGAAGCTCGCGATCCGCACCGATCGGCGGCTGATGCGCCGGCTTCTGCAGAATCTCGTCTCCAACGCCATCAAGTACACGCTGAAGGGCGAGGTGCTGGTCGGATGCCGACGGTGTCCGAACGGGCTCCGGATCGAGGTCTGGGATACCGGCCTCGGAATTCCCGCCGATCGGCAGCGCGCGGTGTTCGAGGAATTCCGGCGGCTCGATCAGGGCGCCCGGGTGGCGCGGGGCCTGGGCCTCGGCCTGTCGATCGTCGAGCGCCTCGGCCGGGTTCTCGACCATCCGGTCGGCCTCGACTCCACGCCCGGCGAGGGCTCGGTGTTCTTCGTCACGGCGCCGCTCGGCGAGACCGTCGCCCCTCGCGTGAGCGACGCCGGCGCTCCCGAGCCCGCTCAGACCGGCGAGCCGCTCGCCGGCCTCAAGGTGCTGGCGATCGACAACGAGCCGCGCGTGCTCGACGGGCTTCGGACGTTGCTCGGGCGGTGGGGGTGCGTCGTCGCCACCGCCGACGGCCTCGCCGAGGCGCGCGACGCCCTCGAACGCTTCGGCCCTCCCGACCTGATCATCGCCGACTACCATCTCGACCAGGGCGACGGGATCGAGGCGATCCTGCGCGCTGCGCGAGACGCTGGGGCGCGCGATTCCCGCCATCCTGGCGACCGCCGACCGCAGCCCGGAGGCGCGCGACGAGGCGGCCCGCCACGACATCGTCATTCTCCACAAGCCCTGAAGCCGGCGCCGCTCCGGGCCCAGCTCGCCCGCTGCCGCGCCATGCGCGAGGCGGCGGCAGTAGGGCTTGAACTGAACGGCGTGCCGCAGCGGCGAGCTCGTCTCGCGCTGATCGATTGCGATCAGTCCGGCGTCGGAGTCCTCCACGAAAATTGTGACTGCGACCAGAGTCTGCGTGATCAATGTAAACGTTGGGCTAGAGCCGACTTTGCGACAGGGTACTGCGATCCCGATCTCTGTATTAACGCACGATTCTGTGCATTGACACTTCTACGATGTCGCGGTGATCTTCTAGAAGTATCATTGCTCAGGAATTCGTCATGGCATTCTGGCATTGGATCCTTGATCACCATTGCTGGACGATAAGCCCTCATTGTTAACGGCAAGTGAAGTTTCCCGTGCAGTTGCGAAATGTCTAGGGCGAACTGCGGACAAGCGAATCCAATGCCATAGTCTCGTTGATCAAAAGAATTTGAAGGGACCGGCATACAAGGCCGAGTGGAGTAAATGTATCGAGAATCCGTCAAACTATAAATAACCCGACGGGCCTCCATAGCCCACCGGACCGCGTCATTTTCGATACGCTACTAACCGCCGCTAAGGGCGCAACTCGTCAAGTGCGCGGTGGCGGAGGCAGGCGCGTCGAGGATGTCGCGGCCACCATGTCGAGTTGGCCGCACTGAATAAAAGGCGTGCAGAATCACGCCTGTGCTTCGGCTATCGGAGCGCGCTGAAAGTCTGTGTTTCCTTACAAGTCCGCATCGTAACTTCGGCGGCTTTCGCGGCCGCATGCTTTTCGCCTATAGGGACGGCCTTCAATCTAACCGAGAGACCATCCCATGAACGCCGCCGCCCGCCCCTTTGACGACATCCGCGCCCTCCTTCGGCAAATGCCCGGCGCGGACGAAGCGGCGGCGGCCGCCGCGCGCGAGCGGGAGGCGCAACTGACGAAGCCCGCCGGATCGCTCGGCCGGCTCGAGGAGATTTCGGCTTTCCTCGCCGGCTGGCAGGGGTCCGCCCGGCCGCATGTCGACAAGCCGCTGGTCGCCGTGTTCGCCGGCAATCACGGCGTGGTCGCGCAAGGGGTCTCGCCCTTTCCGCAGTCGGTCACCCGCGCGATGGTGGCGAACTTCACCGCGGGCGGCGCCGCGATCAACCAGATCTGCAAGACCTTCGACATCTCGCTGAAGGTCTACGAACTCGCCCTCGAACATCCGACCGGAGACATCACCCGGGAGCCGGCGATGGACGAGCGCAATTGCGCCGGAACCATCGCCTTCGGCATGGAGGCGCTGGCCTCCGAGCCCGACCTGCTCGTGCGTCGGCGAGATGGGGATCGGCAACACCACCGCCGCCGCCGCGATCTATCCACGCGCTCTACGGCGGCGAGGCGGAGGACTGGGTCGGCCGCGGCACCGGCGTCGACGACGACGGCCTGAAGCGCAAGGCGGAGGCCGTGCGCGCCGCCGTCGCGTTCCACAAGGACCATCTCGGCGATCCGCTCGAAGTGCTGGCGCGCCTCGGCGGCCGGGAGATCGCC
This sequence comes from uncultured Alphaproteobacteria bacterium, assembly GCA_963724785.1. Classification (GTDB taxonomy): domain Bacteria; phylum Pseudomonadota; class Alphaproteobacteria; order Rhizobiales; family Beijerinckiaceae; genus Roseiarcus. The sequence goes on from CAVRWC010000004.1 coordinate 328,028, forward strand.
GCCATGGCGGGGGCGATCCTCGGCGGCGCGGCTGCGCCGGACGCCGGTCGTGCTCGACGGCTTCGTCGTCTGCGCCGCCGCGGCTGTCCTGCAAGCGCTCGACAAGACGGCGCTCGACCATTGCCTCGCCGGCCACGTCTCGGCCGAGCGCGCCCACGCCGAGGCGCTGAGCCGGCATGGGCAAGACGCCGATCCTCGACCTCGGCATGCGGCTCGGCGAGGGCTCCGGCGCGGCGCTCGCGGTCGGCGTGATCAAGGCCGCCGTCGCCTGCCACAACGGCATGGCGACCTTCGCCGAAGCCGGCGTGGCGGGGAAAGACGAAACCGCGGGTTGAACCAGGCGTTTCGTCGGAGGCGGCTTCAGCATAGGATGGCAGGCGACCACGGCCGTCGTCCCGCGGCGGGGGCCGACGGCCGGGGCGCGCGTGGCCGCCGCGCCAACTTCGTCATGCCGGCGTGATCGTTTCGGAGCGGCCGCAATCTTGAAAGGGAGCCTGAGCCATGGCCAAGGATAAGCGCTGGAGCGCCGTCGACGATTACTTCGCACAGTCGATCGTCGCTCAGGACGACGCGCTCGAGGCCGCGCTCGCCTCCAGCGAAGCCGAGGGCTTGCCGCCGATCGAAGTTTCCGCCGCCCACGGCAAGATGCTCCACCTCCTGGTGCGCATCGCCGGGGCGCGGAAGGCGCTCGAGATCGGCGCGCTCGGCGGCTATTCGACGATCTGGATCGCTCGCGCGCTGCCCGCGGACGGCAAGCTCGTGACGCTCGAGGCGGTCGACCGCCACGCCGCGATCGCGCGGGCCAACGTCGCAAGGGCCGGCCTGAGCGACCGGGTCGACATTCGCGTCGGCGCCGCGCTGGAGAGCCTGCCGAAGATCGAGGCCGAGGGGCTTGCGCCGTTCGATTTCGTCTTCATCGACGCGGACAAGGAGAACAACACGAACTATCTCGCCTGGGCCCTGCGCCTGTCGCGCCCCGGGACGACCATCGTCGTCGACAACGTGGTCAGGGACGGGAGGATCCTGAACGCGGACTTCGAGGAGAACGACGTCGTCGGCGTGCGCAAGATGGTCGAGATGATCAAGAGCGAGCCGCGGCTCTCGGCGACCGCCGTCCAGACGGTCGGCGCCAAGGGATGGGACGGTTTCGCGCTCGCGGTGGTCGTGTAATCCGCAAGTCGGCTGCGCCGCGCGTTCCCGCCGCCGGTCACAACAGCCGCCGCCAAAAGCCTGCGAGCCACGAGAAGACGGCGTTCTTCGCGGCGATCCTCGGCGGCGGGGCCTGCGCCGCGGGCGGCGCCTCGCGCGTTTCGCATCCGGGCGCGAGCTCGGCGAAGGCGATCTCGCCGTCGGTATAGAATGCGTCGCCGCCGCCGTTGCGCCCGAACAGGGTCGGGCCGACGCCGCTGACCGAGTAGGTGTTCGTGACCCGTTTTGCGTCGACAAGGTCGTGGATCAGATAGTCGCGCTCGGCGTCGATGTCGGCGGCGGTGTGGTGGGTGATCTGGCCCGTATAGTGGCTGATCCCGACGCCGTCGTCGAACACCGCCGCGCCGAGCCACACCGGCCGCCCCTCGTCGCCCTTGTCCAACGCCTTCCAGAAGCGCACGTGATGGCGCGTCCGGGCGCTGCCCGCCGGCTCCTTTTCGAAGGCGTAATCCTGCCTGCGCCCGTCGAAATAGAGCGGACTGACCGGCGCGCCCCGATAGGGCCGATGGAAGACGACGCTGCCGGCGATCCGCATGGAGGATTCGAGGGTCACGGGATCGGACGGCGACCAGCCGGCCGCGCTCATGGCGCACATCAGGTCCTGTTCCGAGCCGACCAGGCCGACGTTGATCACGTCGCCGGGGATGCCGAGGGCGGTGACGGTGCGCGCTCCGAGATCGGCAATCTCTCCCTGGCGCTCGTAGTGGCGCCAGACGAACGGCGCGGCCAGATAGGCCAGCACGAGATAGGCCGCCGCGACCGTCGTGACGACGGCGGCCGCGCGGCCACGGACGAATTTCGGCGGCGTCATCGGGGTGATTTTGGCGTCCGACTTGGGTAAAAGCAACGCGGAGCGAAGGCGTCGGGACGGGCTGAAGGCGGGACGGCGATTCCATGGGTTTCATCAGGTTATATGCCCGGGTGCTCGGGCGGCTCGGGCCGCAGAAATGGCTGGCGGCCGGACTGCTGCTCGCCAATGTCGCGCTGGCCGTGTCGCAATTCGCCGAGCCGATGCTGTTTGGCAGGATCATCGACCAGCTCACCCGGTCGCAAAGCCCCGGCTTCTCGCTGCACTGGGCGGGGATCGGCCCCTGGCTCGCCGCCTGGGCGGCGTTCGGCGTGTTCTCGATCGCCGCCAGCGTGACCGCCGCGCTGCATTCCGACCGCCTTGCCCACCGCCGGCGGGTGGTCGAGATGGCGGCCTATTTCGACCACGTGCTGCACCTGCCGATGAGCTTCCACGCCAACGCCCATACCGGACGGCTGCTCAAGGTGATGATCGAGGGCGCCTCGGGCATGTACGGCGTGTGGCTGTCGTTCTTCCGCGAGCATTTCGCCGCCCTGGTGGCGCTCGTCGTGCTGCTGCCGGCGACGCTGTTCGTCAACTGGCGGCTCGGCGGCATCCTGCTGATCCTGGTCGTTGCGCTCGGGTTCCTGATGAACGTCGTGCTGCGCAACACCGAGGTGATGCAGAGCGCCGCGGACGTCTATTCGAACGACGTCGCCGAGCGGGTGTCGGACGTGCTCGGCAACATGCCGGCGATCCAGAGCTTCGCGCGCGCGGACGAGGAGACGAACGCGCTGACCCGGATGATCGACCGGATGCTCAACGCCCAGATGCCGGTGCTGACCTGGTGGGCGTTCGCCTCGGTCGCGACACGATCGAGTTCGACGCTGGCGCTGGTCTCCATCCTCGTCACCGGCGTCTGGCTCCTGATGCAGAACCTCACCACCGTCGGGCAGATCGTCGCCTTCATGTCGCTGGCGCAGATGCTGGTCGGGCGGCTCGAGCAGACGGTCGGCTTCGCCAATTACATGCTGAGCCAGTCGCCCCGGATCCGCATGTTCTTCGACGTCCTGGACACCAAGCCGGACGTCAGCGACGCGCCCGACGCGGTCGCGGTCGGACGGTTCGTCGGCCACGTGCGTTTCGAGGACGTGTCGTTCGCCTACGACAAGTCGCACGAGGCGCTGACCGACGTCAGCCTCGACGCGCCGGCCGGCTGCACGATCGCGCTGGTCGGCTCGACCGGATCGGGCAAGTCGACGACGCTCAACCTCCTGCACCGGGTGTTCGACCCGACCGAAGGGCGGATCACGATCGACGGCCGCGACATCCGCACGATGACGCTCGAGTCCTTGCGCGAGAATATCGGCGTCGTGTTCCAGGAGCCGTTCATTTTCGCCCGCTCGATCGAGGAGAACCTGCGAATCGGCAAGCCCGACGCGACCGAGGCCGAGATGGAGCGGGCGCTCGAGGCGGCGCAGGCGATGGACTTCGTCCGCCGGGCCCCGAACGGCCTTCGCACGGTGATCGGCGAGCGCGGGCGCAACCTTTCAGGCGGCGAGCGGCAGCGCCTGTCGATCGCCCGGGCGCTGCTCAAGGACCCCCCGATCATGGTGCTCGACGAGGCCACCAGCGCCCTCGACGCCAAAACCGAACGCCAGGTCCAGGCGGCGGTCGAAGCGGCGATGCACGGCCGCACCACCTTCGTGATCGCCCACCGCCTCGCCACGATCCGCAACGCCGACTGGATTCTGGTGTTCGATCAGGGACGCATCATCGAGAGCGGGTCGTTCGACGAGCTGGTCGCGCAGGGCGGCGTGTTCGCGGCGTTCGCCGAGGCGCAGTTCATGACCGGGGCCGATCCGGCGCACGCGTAACAACGTACCTGCAAGGCGCGAAAGACCACCTGCCGCCGACCCCGGCGGCTGTGTTAGGATTGATAAGCCAAGGAGTCCGCGATGAGCCAAGGCCAATTCCCCGTCACCCACACGGAAGCCGAGTGGCGCGCCCTGCTGACGCCCGAGCAGTACGCGATCATGCGCGAGCACGGGACCGAGCGCGCCGGCAGCTGCGCGCTCAACTACGAGAAGCGCCCGGGGGTCTTCGCCTGCGCCGGCTGCGGGCAGCCCCTGTTCGAGAGCAAGACGAAGTTCGACAGCGGCACCGGCTGGCCGAGCTTCACCTCGCCTGTCCCCGGGGCGCTCGGCAGGACGGTCGACGATTCCTGGGGCATGTCGCGCACGGAGGTGCATTGCGAGCGCTGCGGCTCGCATCTCGGCCATGTCTTCCCGGACGGGCCGCCGCCGACCGGCCTGCGCTACTGCATCAACGGCGTGGCGACCACCTTCACGCCGGCCGAAGAATGACAGCGCCGGCGCCAGTCCGCGGGGAGGCGGTCATGGACCGCCCCCCGGCTTCCGCGCCGAAGGATCTTCAGGCGCCGCGGCGGCGGAGGTCCTGCGCCGGCTCACCGACCATACGCCTTTCAAGAGCGGCCGCATCGGCGTGCTGATCGTCAACCTCGGCACGCCCGAGGGGACGGACTACTGGTCGATGCGGCGCTACCTCAAGGAGTTCCTGTCCGACCAGAGGGTGATCGAGGCGCCGCGCGCGGTCTGGCAGTTGATCCTTCAGCTCATCCTCCTCAGGCGGCCCACCGCCAAGGGCCGGGACTATGCCGCGATCTGGAACGCCGAGCGAAACGAGGGGCCGCTCAAGACCATCACCCGTTCGCAGAGCGAGAAGCTGGCGGCGGCGCTGGAAGACCTTTCGCCCGAGGTCGACGTCGACTGGGCGATGCGATACGGCCTGCCGCCGATCGCGGGGCGCCTCGCGGCCTTGCAGGCCAAGGGCTGCGACCGCATCCTGGTCGTCCCGCTCTACCCGCAATACTGCGCGGCGACGACGGCGACGGTCGGCGACAAGGTGTTCGAGGCGCTGAGGCTTGTGCGCTGGCAGCCGGCGATCCGCGTCGCCGCGCCCTGGTACGACGACCCAGCCTACATCGAGGCGCTGGCGCGCTCGACGCGCGACGGCCTCGCCAGGCTCGATTTCGAGCCGGATGTCGTGCTCGCCTCTTTTCACGGCATTCCGCAAGCCTATTTCGAGAAGGGCGATCCCTATTACTGCCACTGCGCCAAGACGACGCGCCTCCTCGCCACGGCGCTCGGATGGGAGGAGGGACGGCTGAGAATGACCTTCCAGTCCCGCTTCGGCCCGGGCGAATGGCTGCGGCCCTATACGGATGAGACGGTGCGCGCCCTCGCCCGAAGCGGCGTCAGGCGCGTCGCGGTGATCACGCCGGGCTTCGCCGCCGACTGCCTGGAGACGCTGGAGGAGATCGGGGTCGAGAACGCCGGCTATTTCCGCGAGGCCGGCGGCGAGCGTTTCGCCGCGATCCCCTGCCTCAATGATGGGCCTGACGGCATGGCGGTGATCGAGGCGGTCGTCCGCCGCGAACTCATGGGCTGGGCCGGGTAGGGACGCAAAATGCGGCGTTCCGGTCGGCGGCGGCCGCCGGCGAAGTCGGCATGGGATCGGGACGGCCGGTCTTGCCGAGGCATCCGTCGAAGATTCCGCGCAGCGCGAAACCGAAATTGCGCGGCGCGCCCACAGCCAGCAGGCGCGCCGCCTGGATCACTTGCATCGCAACCGTCGGAGCCAGCATCGCCGGGTAGTTCCGGCGGGTGAACAGAACGGCGTTGCGCGCCGTCATGTAGACGGACAATGCCGATCGCGCGGCGCGCCTTTGAGAGCTTCCGATCGTCGTGCCGTACTTGTGCGCGACGACCGAATTATGCGCATAGCCGACTTCCCCGAGCCTTTTCGCACGATCCCCCCATTCGAGGTCTTCACAGTAAAGGAAATAGGGGTCGTACATGAGGCCGATCCGATCGATCAGCGCTCGCGTCACATAGAGGGACGCGCCGGAAGGCGAGGTGAGGGTCGCCTCGATCGCCGCGATATCGGGCCTGATGGAAGCCGATTGCCGTCGGCCGACCGCAATGCAGCGGCCGGTCCACTTCCGCCAAGCGAGGCCGCGCATCATGACGACGTCCGGATCGTCGTCGCGTACGATCAGGCTGCCGACCATGCCTTTGTTGCGGCTCGACGAATAGGCCGCGAGCTCGGCCAGGGAATCCGGGCGCGCCTTTGTGTCCGGGTTGACAATCCAGGCGGCGTTCCAGCCGTGGTCGGCGAGCAGCGGCCGAAGCCAGACGTTGACGCCGCCGGCGTAGCCGAAATTCTCGCTGGACTCGGCGACATGAACATAGCCCGTGCGGTCTTCGCGTCCGGCCAGCCGGTAGTTGCGCAGCCGCGATCCGTGATCGGGCGCGACCGGCGGCGCGGCGTCGTCCGCCTTCGTCCAGGCGGGATCCCCGGCGTCCAGCAGGGCGGTGAGGGCGTCCATCCCCGCCGCGCCGCCGTTTTCCGCAATGTAAACGTCGAAGGTCGGTCGTGGATCCGACCGGGCGAGCGCGCGCAGGCAGTCCCCGATGTCCTCGGCGTTGCGATAGCCAACGATCAGGATGACAACTTCCGCCAACGGAGTCCCCCTTGAGATGCCATCACCAAGACCGCGGCAAACCGACTCAAAATCCGTGCCGTTCCCGGCGTTCTTCGGCTCCGTGCGCGGCTCCCCCTGGCGACGCGCGGCCCGGCGGCTCGTCTTCGTCGGCGCCCTTGCCTCGCGCGAACGGCGACATCGCGGCGCGAGGGCCGGGCTGGCGGGGCGATCATTCCGCTGCCGCGCCGTGGTAAGCGCATCAAAGGCGGCGGCGCGCGTTTGTCAATCGGCGCGTCCGCAAAGCCCCGTGGCGCCGGCGCGCGGTTGGATGAGTCCGCAGAAGCGAGCCTATCCCGCCGATGAGCGGAGCCAGGGCCTCGCGCCCGCGTGGGTTTCGCCTGAGACGCTCGCCGGCTGGTAGTGGATCGCCGGCCCTGGCAGGCGGCCGGCCTCGAGCGCCGCGAGGGTGGGCGGGTCGGTGGCTTCGAACGCGTCAAAGCCGCAGCGCAGCATCAGGGGGATCTCGTCGATCAGCACGTCGCCGGTCGCGCGCAACTCCCCCTTGAAGCCGTAGCGGTCGCGCAACAGCCGGGCGTAGGAGAACGCCCGGCCGTCGCCGAATTTGGCGAAGGCGAGCGCGATCAGCGGCCGTGCCGCGAGGTCCGGCAGATGCGCCTGCGCGTCGGCCCCCGCCTCGACCGCGACGCCGACCGGGCCGTCACGCGCCTGAAGCGTCTCGCGTTCTTCGAGCCACCGCTTGAGCGACACGATCACCGGACCCTCGGGGAGCGCCGGCGCGTCGTCGGCAAGATGCGAAAACGTCTCTTCGGCGAAGCCGCCGCGCGCGCCAGAGGGCCATCAGATATGCGCTCCCGCGTCGAGAACCGCGGTGTGAATGCCGCATTCGGTCTTGCCGCGTCCGCGCCAGCGCCCGGCGCGCGCATCCTCGCCTGGCCGCACCGGGCTCGTGCAAGGCAGGCAGCCGATCGAGGGAAAGCCTTTGGCGACCAGCGGATGGCGCGGCAGTTCGGCCTCGCGGACATAGTCGAGCACCTCCTTGGCGCTCCAGCCGACCAGCGGATTGACCTTCACCCGGTCGCCCTCGGCCTCGAACAGGGGCAGCGTCGCGCGCGTCGCGCTCTGAAAGCCCTTGCGGCCGGTGATCCAGGCGTCGAAGCCTTCCATGGCCGCGGCCAGCGGCTGGACCTTGCGGATCTCGCAGCATCGGTCGGGGTCGCGGGAAAACAGCCACTTTTCCGGGTCTTCCTCGGCGAGGGTCTCGGCATTCGGCTCGGCGTTGATCACGTGGGTCAGGCCGAGCAGCGCGCAGAGTTCGTCGCGATAGGCGAGCGTCTCCGGGAAATGCTGGCCGGTGTCGACGAAGATGACCGGCGTCGCCTTGTCGACGCGCGACACCATGTGCAGGAGCGCCGCTGCGTCGGCGCCGAAGCTCGACACCAGGGCGATGCGGCCGGGGAAAAGGTCCTCGATCGCCAGCCGGATGAGCGACGTCGCCTTGACGCTGGCGAAGCGGCTTTCGAGCCGCGAGGCGGCGATCTGGTCGCCGAACAGCTTGACGTCATGCGCGCTCATCAGATGTCCGATCCGGCGCTGCGTTCATAGAGCGCCTCCTTGAAGGGCGTGAGGCCAACCCTGCGGAACGCGTCGAGGAAGGTCTCGGCCTCGTCGGTCCGCAGGCCGAGGTAGGTCTCGACGATGGTCTCGACCGCGCCGACGATGGTCTCCGAGCTGAAGCCCGGGCCGACGATCTCGCCGATGGCGGCGTTCTCGTCGCCCGAGCCGCCGAGCGTGATCTGGTAGGTCTCGACGCCCGCGCGCTCGAGCCCGAGGATGCCGATGTGGCCGACATGATGGTGGCCGCAGGCGTTGATGCAGCCGCTGATCTTGATCTTCAGCGGGCCGATCGCCTTCGCCTTCGCGCCGTCGCCGAAGGTCCTGGCGATGCGTTCGGCGATGGGGATCGAGCGGGCGGTCGCGAGCGCGCAATAGTCGAGGCCCGGGCAGGCGATGATGTCGGTGATCTGGCCGGCGTTCGGCGTCGCGAGCCCGACCGAGGCGAGGCGGTCGTAGACGGCCGGCAGATCGTCGAGCGCGACATGCGGCAGGATCAGGTTCTGCTCGTGCGAGACGCGGATCTCGTCGTGCGAATAGTCCTCGGCGAGGTCGGCGACGGCGTCGAGCTGGTCGGCGCTGGCGTCGCCGGGCGGCGCGCCGATCGGCTTCAGCGACACCGTGACGACGCCGTAGCCGGGCGTCTTGTGCGGCGTGACGTTCGAAGCAAGGAAGCTCGCGAAACGCGAGTCCTTGCCCTTCCGCCGCTCGACGCGGTCGCTTGCAGGCTTTTTCGGCTCGAGCGCAGGCGGGGCGAAATAGGCCGCGACGCGCGCCACCTCTTCCGGCGGCAGGTCGAGCAGCGTCCTGTCGCGCGCCTCGAACTCGGCCTCGATCTCGCCCTTGAGCGTCTCGAGGGTCTTTTCGTGCAGCAGGATCTTGATCCGCGCCTTGTACTTGTTGTCGCGCCGCCCTTCGAGATTGTAGACGCGCAGGATCGCCTCGACGTAGCCGAGAAGGTCGCGCTCGGGCAGGAACTCGCGCACCTTGCGGCCGATGAACGGCGTGCGCCCGAGCCCGCCGCCGACATAGACCGTAAACCCGAGTTCGCCCGCTCGCGTTGCGGACGACCTGCAGGCCGATGTCGTGCGCCTGGATCACCGCGCGGTCGTGCGCCGCCCCGTTGACCGCGATCTTGAACTTGCGCGGCAGGAAGGTGAACTCCGGATGCAGCGACGACCATTGACGCAGGATCTCGGCGTAGGGACGCGGGTCGGCGACTTCGTCGTGGGCGACGCCGGCGAAATGGTCGGCGGTGACGTTGCGGATGCAGTTGCCGGACGTCTGGATGGCGTGCATCTCGACGCTGGCGAGCTCGGCCAGAATGTCGGGCGTGTCCTTCAGCGCCGGCCAGTTGTACTGGATGTTCTGCCGGGTGGTGAAGTGGCCGTAGCCGCGGTCGTACTTGCGCGCGATCTCGGCAAGCTTGCGCATCTGGCGCGAATTCAGCGTGCCGTAGGGAATGGCGACCCGCAGCATGTAGGAATGGAGCTGCAGGTAGAGCCCGTTCATCAGCCGGTGCGGGCGGAACTGCTCCTCGGTCAGTTCGCCCGCCAGCCGGCGCGCGACCTGGTCGCGAAACTGCTCGACCCGCGCGTCGACGAAGGCCTGGTCGAAAGCGTCATAGTGATACATGGTCGGCCTCCGGGGCGGCCGTCGGGCCGGAACGCGGCGCGAGGCCCTGAGCCTGCTTGCCGAGGTCGCGCCGCACCGTCGGCCCGGTGGCGCGGATCGCCTCGCGCAGCGCCTTGGGAACGACATGCCCGTTACGCGCCTCGACCGCGACGGCGTAGACGTCGACCACCAGATTGCGCGCCGCGTCTTCCGAAGCCCGCGCGAGCGCGGCCTTGGTCGCCTCGGCGTCGGGCAGGACGACGGCGCGGTTGAAGTCCTCGGTCCAGCCCGCATCGAGGGTCTGAAAGACGACAACGCCATCCGCAAGGCGGTTGGCGGTAATCACATCGGGCATCGAGATCTCTCAAGCTGCGCGACAGCGCCGGCTCACATAGGGTGTAACAGATTTTACGGCAAGCCTCTATGACTAATTTTGTATAGCAAATTTAACCAGTGTTTATGGCCAGGCGCCGGCACGAGCTGGCGTCTCTGGGGCGCTGGCCGACCTCGCCCAACGGATGTCCGGTCGCGGCGACCCTTTCTTCGACCCTTGCCTAAGATGTTTACAAGAGCGAAGGGATCGGCTCCTAAGCGAGCGTGACCATGAACCGAATCGGCCGCTGCGGCGTCACCGGGCACTCGAAATGACGACAACCACGATCAACGCCGCCCCGATGCTGACGCTGCGGGATCGCATCCAGGCGATGCTGAGCGACGAACTGCGCGCCATCGTCGCCATGACGAAGCGGCAGGACAAATACGGTTACGAGTACAAGATCGCGCTCGACGAACTCATTGCGCGTCAAATCGGGCGCGTGGTGCGAGACCGTCAGGACGGAATAAACGAAATCGTACACGAAATCATATGACTGCCGTATCGACCCGCCATCCCGGCCCATCGGGCCCGAGCCGGGGTCCTCCCGTCCGATCTCTGGCGTAACCGGGTCCTCGCAGTGGGCGGTTGCGCGCCTAGGTTACCCGCGCTTCACGCCTCCGCAGGCCGCGTCGCTCGCAGCGCCGCCCTGCGTCGTCCCGATCCTTATCGGACTTCCTAGGGATAGGCGGTCGTCAGATAGTCGACGATGACCGCCGCGTCCCCGGAATCGATGGGCGCGTTGAAGACCTTGATCATCTTTTTCACCTCCGCGTCCCAGAAGGGCCGCCCTTTCCCGGGCGGCTGGGTCGAAATGTAGTCGGCCGAATGGCAGGCGAGGCAAATCACGGCATTCTCCACACCGGGGCCGGGCCTCAACTGAACGCTCTCGTCGGGCAGCCTGTAGCTCAGAGGCGCGGCGACGGCCGGGACCAGGGAGGCCGCGAGCAAAGCGGCGAACAGGAGACGGTGGAGAGCGGTCATGATCAGGCCGCCTTCAGGTTCACGCCTTCGACCACATTGCGCATGTAGCCCGACGGGTTCCACAACGGTTCGAACGGCTGCATTTGCCCGGCGCTATTGGTCGCGCGGACAAGAAGACGATGCTCCCCGGCGGGTAGGCTCAGGCGCGCGGTCCAAGGGCGAAAGGCGTATTTTCCGAGGTCCTCGCCGAGGGTGGCGGCCATCCACGTGCGGCCTTCGTCGGGCGAGACGACCACGTCGGAGATCCCATAGCCGCCGTCGAAGGCGATGCCGCGTATCAACAGGTCCTGGTTCGCCGCGACCGTCGCGCCGTCCTCAAGGTTGGTGATGAACGACCGGACGTCGTACCGCCCGATCGGGACCGTGCTCGCCGCGGGCTTGCCGGGCTCGGTACAGGCGCAGGCATTGTCGGGGATGCGGTAGGCCGACTTCATCCAGAAACCGTCGAATGGCTTATCGAGCGCGTCGATCTGCGCGAGATGCTTCATCCAGTAGGTCCCGTAATAGCCGGGAACGACCAGCCGCACGGGAAAGCCGTTGAGCCAAGGCAGGTCCTCGCCGTTCATCGCATAGGCGACCATCACGTCTCCGTCGCGCGCATGGTCGATATCGAGCGCCTTGATGAAAGGGGGCGACAGCAGCGGACGGTCCAGGCCCTCGAAGGAGACCTGCACGACGCCGGGCTGGACGCCCGCCTTTGCAAGAAGCGCCTTCAGGGGAACGCCTTTCCAGCGGGCGCAGCCCATCGCGCCGTTGGCGATCTGTCCGCCCGGGACCCGCGGGTTGAAGAAACCGCGCCCGTTGCCGCTGCACTGATTGACCGCGACGACTTCGACCGGCTCGAAGCCGGTCTTGAGATCGTGAAGCGACAGCGACAGGAGATTGTCGACCTTGCCTCCGACCGCCAGCCGGTAGGCGTCCGGGTCGATGGAGACCGGAATATTCTCGAGGTGGTACCGGACGAAAAAGGCGTCGTTCGGGGTAATCGGCCCCTCGTCGAACACGCTGAAGGGCGTCTCGAGCTGCGGCGGACGGGTCGTGAGGCGGATGAGCGGCCGCTTCCCCGGATAGGCCACGAGCGGGCGCTCGCCATTGCCCATCGGCAACGTGACCGTCGCATCCGCGCCAAAGGCCATCCTGGCGCCGCTTACCGCGAGCGCGCCAGCCGTCAGCCCGAACCCCAGCGTTTCCCGTCGAGTTAGCATGGCAGGGCCTCTAGTGAACTCTTAACACTGCTAACAACTGTAAGCATAATGCAATCGATCTGGCGCGGCAAGCGGTAGGCAGCGTCGACTTAACGTCCACTTGACTTCCGCTTTTCGACGCCGGGCCCTCACCGCACGATCGTCAACCGTTTCGCCGCCCTCGTCAGGCCGGTATAGAGCCAACGCGCCCGGTGCTCGCGGAAGGCGAAGCTCTCATCGAACAAGAGCACGTCGTCCCACTGCGAGCCCTGCGCCTTGTGCACGGTCAGCGCGTAGCCGTAGTCGAACTCGTCGGATTCGCGCCGCACCGGATAGGCGAGATCGGCCTCCGCACCCTCGAAAAACGCCTTCAGCACCGCGACCTTGACCGATTTCGCCGCCGCATCGTCTTCCGCGCGCACCGTCATGCGCACGAAATCCTTCACCACCCCGCCAAGCGCCTCGACCCGCCACAGACCCCCGTTGATCAGGCCCTTGGCGCGGTCGTTGCGCAGGCAAACCAGCCGGTCCCCGGCTGCCGGCAGCGGTTCTGCGAAGCCGTTCAAGTCGCGGATGCGCTGGTTGTAGGCGCGCCGGGTGCGGTTGGTGCCCACCAGCACCTGATCCGCGGCCAGCACCTGCGCCGCGTCGATCGCGGCGCGGCGGATGACGCGGCTCTCGCCGTAGGCGCCGTCCTTCAGCTCGCCGCCGGCGCGGACGATCTGGCTGAGGCGGATGATCGGATTATCCTCCGCCTGCCGGTGGATATGCGTCAGCATCACGTCCGGCGGGTGCTCGGTGAAATAGCCGCCGCCCTTGACCGGGGGAAGCTGGAACGGGTCGCCGAGCACCAGGATCGGTTTGCCGAACGACAAGAGGTCGCGCGCGAGCTCCGCGTCGACCATCGAGCATTCGTCGATGACGATCAGGCTCGCGCGGGAGGCCGGGCCGTCGCCGTTGAGGGTGAAGGTCGGCGCGCCGTCGGCGCCCTCGCTCGCGCGGTAGATGAGGGCGTGGATGGTGGTCGCGCCCGGGCAGCCGTGGGCGCGCATCACCATCGCCGCCTTGCCGGTGAAGGCGGCGAACGCCGTCTCGCCGGCCGCCGCCTCCGCGACATGCCGGGCGAGCGTCGTCTTGCCGACTCCGGCGTAGCCGAACAGCCGGAAAACCTGCGGTTCGCCGTTTTTCAGCCAGCGGCCGACCTTGTCGATCGCCTCGGCCTGCTCGCCCGTCCACTCCCGCCGGCCGGATGTGGGCGCGCGCGGGGGTTGGGGAGCCGGCGCATGCGCCGCCGCCGGGTTCGGCGGCCCCTCGGCCGCTTTGGCGGCCGGCTTCGCCCGTTTCGTTCCGTCCGAAGGCTTCGCCTGCCCCGCTTCAGCCGAAGGCTTCGCCTTTCTGGGCTCGACCTTGGCGCCGCAGCGCGAGCAGATCGGCGGCTTGCGGTCGAGATCGTAAAATTTGGCGCCGCAGGCCAGGCACTGCCGCTTGGTCCCGAGCCTGCCGACCGCCATTCTGTTCTTGGCCAAGATGAACCCGCCCCCTTCGGGCGTCCGCCCGGACGAATCAACGATTGATTAAGGACTTCAGCGCAGCCTTTTACCATCAAGTGTCGGGATGCGCGGAGCGCCGGGCCGATCGGACCGCGAGGCCGGGCTTGAACGGAGCGGGCACGGACCTATATCAGGCGCCAAGGCGGCTAGCGTTCTCAAGCCGCCGGACCATAAGCAACGCGGTCCGGGCGCTTCGACGAAGGCCCGGTTTCGTGAAGCGCCTCGAAGGGGCTTCCCATGGTGCGTGTGACGGCGTTGAGCTCGCCTTTTCTGCTGGGCTTCGACGACATCGAGCGTGCGCTCGACAAGGTGACGAAGTCGGCAGGGGACGGCTATCCCCCTTATAATATCGAGCGGGTGGCAGCCTTGGGCGGGGAGCCCGAGAAGCTGCGGATCACGCTGGCGGTGGCCGGATTCTCGCGCGACCAGATCGAGGTCACGATCGAGGAGAGCCAGCTCACCATTCGCGGCCGCCAGCAGGAGGACAAGACGCGCGAATATCTGCATCGCGGCATCGCCGCGCGGCAGTTCCAGCGCAGCTTCCTGCTCGCCGAGGGCATGCAGGTTCTGGGGGCCGATCTGGCCCAGGGCTTGCTCTCGATCGATCTTGTCCGGCCGCAGCCGGAGCGAATCGTACGGACTATTCAGATCTCGACGCGCGACTGACGGGCGGCGTTCTTGGCGGGCTTTCGGGCCGCCGGAAAGATGGGACAAATGACCAATGCAACGGACAAGACGCTGGAGCTGACGCCCCAGGAATTCGCCCATCTCGGCGACGGGGCGCTCGCCTACGTGAAGGCGATCAATTCGGAGGACGTCAAGCGGCTCTTCCCGCAGGCGCCCGCGATGCGCCCGGGCATGCAACTCTTCGCCCTTCTCGGCGCCGACGGCTCGCCGATCATGCTGACCGATTCCAAGGACGCGGCGATCGCCAACGCCTGGGAGCACGAACTGCAGACCGTCAGCCTGCACTGACCCGAAGGGACTGCGCCGCCGCCATCCCGACCGCATTCGCCCCCCGCAAAGTGGGGAGGGGACCCTGCGAAGGATGGCGGAGGGGGCGCGCCGACGCCGAATCGGGTAAACACGGCGGTCCGCAAGCCTCACGAGGATCGTTCCGATGCGCGCCTATCTCGATCTCATGCGCGACGCGCTGGAAAACGGCGCGGTCAAGGGCGACCGCACCGGCACCGGCGTCCGCTCGCTGTTCGGCCGGCAGATCCGCTTCGACCTGAACGAGGGCTTCCCGCTCGTCACCACCAAGAAGCTGCATCTGAACTCGATCGTGCGCGAACTCGTCTGGTTCCTGCATGGCGACACCAACATCGCCTATCTCAAGGCGCACGGCGTCTCGATCTGGAACGAATGGGCGGACGCCAACGGCGATCTCGGCCCGGTCTACGGCAAGCAATGGCGCGCCTGGGAGGGGCCGGACGGGCGCACCTACGACCAGATCGCCTGGCTTCTCAAGGAAATCCGCCGCAACCCGGACTCGCGCCGCCTGATCGTGTCGGCCTGGAACGTGCCCGACATCGAGCGGATGAAACTGCCGCCGTGCCACTGCCTGTTCCAGTTCTATGTCTCGGATGGAAAGCTCTCCTGCCAGCTCTACCAGCGTTCCGCCGACATCTTTCTGGGCGTTCCGTTCAACATCGCAAGCTACGCGCTGCTGACCCATCTGGTCGCGCGCGAGACGGACTTGGGCGTCGGCGAATTCGTCCACACCTTCGGCGACGCTCATCTCTACCGCAACCACGAGGACCAGGCCCGCGAGCAGCTTGTCGCGCGCGCCGCGCCCGCTGCCGAAGCTCGTGCTCGGCGACGTCGGCTCGCTCTTCGCGCTCAATGCGGACGCCATTTCCTTCGAGGGCTACGACCCCTGGCCCGCGATCAGGGCGCCGGTGGCGGTGTGAAGCGACCGTCCCGCCCACTGAATTGAACGAGGGCTGCCGCCCTCTCCTCTCGCGGGAGAGAGGCGGGGTTGGCGCCTGGCTCGCCGCCTGCGCCGCAACGGCGCAAGGACCCGTTCGAAGCCATGGCCTGACCCCTTGTCCTGAACGGGTCGCTGCGCGCAAGATGTCGCCGCCGGACGCCGCTGGCCTTCGGGCGCGGAGCAGGCGGCAGGCGCATTTTTGATGAAGCGCGCAGCGCCAACGGAACGTGGATGGCGGGCGAAGGTTCGAAAAAAATTGGAGGCAAGGCCGTGCTGCCCGAACCCGGTCCAAGGTCGGATCTTTTTCGCCGCACCCTCGCCATTCCCCGGTCGGTCGGGGCGCGGTGATGGCGCCGCAGGTCGGCTTGTCAGGGACCGTTCCCGCGCCGGAACCCGAAGGGCGCCGCCGTCCGCGCGTCGTCATTGTCGGGGGCGGCTTCGGCGGTCTCGCGGCGGCGCAGGCCCTCGACGGCGCCGACCTCGACGTGCTCCTCCTCGACGCCAGGAACCATCATTGTTTTCAGCCTCTGCTCTACCAGGCCGCGACCGCGGCGCTGTCGGCCGTCGACATTGCTTGGCCGATCCGCCACATCCTGGCTGGGCAGCGGAACGCGACGGTTCTGATGGAGACCGTCAGCGGGGTGGATGCGGACCACGCGCTGGTCTCCACGTCCGCCGGAGATTTCGGCTACGACTGGCTCGTCCTGGCGACCGGCTCGACCCACTCCTATTTCGGGCACGACGCGTGGGAGGCGTATGCTCCGAGCCTCAAGACCATCGAGGACGCGCTCAGCCTCCGGAGTCGTGTGCTGACCGCCTTCGAGCAGGCCGAGGCGGCGGCGACGGACGAGGAGCGTAAGCGCTGTCTCGTTTTTGCGATCGTCGGAGGGGGAGCGACCGGAGTCGAACTCGCCGGGGCGCTCGCGGAACTCGCCCGCCGCACGCTTCCGCCGGACTTCCGCCGCGCCAGCCCCGATAGCGCGCGCATTCTGCTCCTGGAAGCCGGACCCAGTTTGCTGCCGACGTTTCCGGCGACGCTCGCGACGGATGCGCAACGCCGACTGGAGCGCATGGGCGTGGAAGTCAGGACGTCCGCCAAGGTCGAGGACGTCCGCGAGAACGTCCTTGTCGTCGGCGGCGAGCAGGTCGACGTCGGCGGCGCGATTCTTTGGGCCGCCGGCGTTCGCGCCTCTCCCGCGGCCTCCTGGATCGGCGCAGCGGGCGACCGCAACGGACGGGTCCGCGTCGAACCGGACCTTTCGCTTCCCGGCCGGGAGAACGTGTTCGTCGTCGGCGACACCGCGTCCGTCCGCGACGCCAACGGCCGCGAGGTTCCGGGGCTCGCCGCCGCGGCCAAGCAAATGGGACGCTACGTCGGAAAGACCATCCGCGCGCGCTCCGAAGGGCGGCCCGCGCCCGCCGCCTTTCGCTATCGCGACTACGGGGACCTTGCGACCATCGGGCGCAACTCGGCGATCGTCAGCATCGGACGGCTGAGGCTGACGGGCTTTGTCGGCTGGCTCTTCTGGAGCGCCGTCCACATCTACTTCCTGATCGGGCTGCGTTCGCGCTTCTTCGTCGCGACAAGCTGGGCGTGGAGCTATCTCACCAATCAGCGCGGCGCGCGTTTGATCCTGCGGCGCCGCCCTCCCGCGCGGGAGGAACAAAGGCCAGGCGATGCGCAGGGCGAAAGGGCGCCCTACAAGAGCGCCGGGGGGTCATAACGGAATGCCACACGCCTCGTCGTCCGCGATCGAAGCCTTCCCGAGGCTGCAGACCACGCATGCTGTCATAAACCCATCGAACGCCCTCTCAGGTGAGAAGGAAGCGCTCACGCTCTCGCACGCTGGAGATGTTCGGGGCGAGGGCCGGTGACGCGCGTCCCCATTCTCCTCGTCGCCGCCGTCGCCCGCAACGGCGTCATCGGCGACGGCCACCGATTGCTGTGGCGTCTGTCGAGCGACCTCAGGCGCTTCAAGGTCCGGACGCTGGGTAAGCCGCTGGTGATGGGGCGGAAGACGTTCGAGTTGATCGGCCGGCCGCTGCCGGGCCGTGAAACCATCGTGGTGACGCGCGCCCCAGGCTTCACGGCGGAGGGCGTTCTCGTCGCCCACGACCTCGCCGCCGCCCTTGCGCTGGCTGAACACCGCGCGGCGGCGATGGGGGCTGACGCCGTCGTGATCGCCGGGGGCGGGGAACTCTACGCACAGACGATCGATTCCGCCGACCGCCTCGCGCTCACCGAGGTCGCGCTCGCGCCGAAGGGCGACGCCGTCTTTCCGCGCATCGAACCGGCGCTGTGGCGCGAGGTCCGTCGCGAGGCCGGCGTCCGCGGCCCGAACGACGACGCCGATTTCGCCTTCGTGGACTACGAGCGACGGACGTAGAGCCGTTGCGCATGGGCTACGAAAAGGCGCGCCCTTATAAACACAATATTATCGTATAATTGTCTCTTTCGGCCGGCCATTGGCCCTCGCCGCCGCTAAGCCGGTAAGCCGGGTCCTAACCTCTTGAGATCCTTCGGCCTGGCCGATAAGCGGCGCTAAACCCGGCCTATGCCCGCGCTCGGCGGGCGAGGCGCCGCATCAAAATTCCGGCGCGCCGCGCGCCGCCTCGCCGAGCGCGGCGGCGAGCCAGGGGGAGAAGGAGCGGGCGACCTCGACGCGGAATTCGCATGCCCCCCGCCGCCACAGGACGATCTCGGCCTTGTCGAACAGCGTGCGGCTCGCCATGCCGACCGGGAAGGCCTTGAGCCGCAGGTCGAGCGGACAGCCGGCGCTGAGCGCCCGCGCCGCGTCGGCGCCCAAAACCTTCAGTCCAATCTGCCGGTGGGATACGTCGACCAGGCTGTGGGGCGCGCCCTCGAGCCCGGCTTCCAGCGCCGCGCTCAGCGCCTCGACGGACTGGCCTTCGCTCATCAGCAGCCATTCGTCGGGGCCGAGCCACAGCGCCGCCCGCTCGCCGCGCTGACCAGCCGGGCCGAGCCGAACCGGAAGCTCGACCTCAAAGACCGCGGAACAGGCCGCGCGCGCCGTCTCGCCGCCGCGAAAAACGAAGCGCTCGGCGGGCGGCGCGTCCAGAAGCGCAAAACGCGGCCCCGAGGGCAGCTTCGCGTCGTCGAGCGGGGAGCGGGGCGTCAGCCAGGGGCTCGCCGGAAAAGCGCTAGACATGGAGGCGTCAGACATGGAGGCGCGCTCCCTGCCGGTCATAGAAGACCGGGGCGGCGACGAGCGCCGGGACGGCGCCGCCTGCCGCCGAGGCGTAGAGCCTGGCGCCGATCCGCGACCGGCCGCCGGCGACGAGCGCCAGCGCGATCGACCGCTGCAGCGTCTCGCTGCGATAGGACGAGGTGACGTGACCGAGCGCCGGCGCACCCGGCGACGGCGCGGCGCTTTCGGTAAGCTGCGCCCCCTCCTCCAGCACGACCGCCGGGTCCTCGGTCAGAAGGCCGACGAGCTGCGTGCGGCCCTCCCTTGCGAGCTCGGGAAGCTTGAGCGACCGCTTGCCGACGAAGTCGGCCTTGGCTTTGCCGATCATGCCGTCGAGGCCGAGGTCGGCGAGCGTCACGGTCCCGTCGGTCTCCTGGCCGACGATCACATAGCCCTTCTCGGCGCGCAGGACATGCGTGGCTTCCGTCCCGTAGGCGGAGCCGCCGCGCTTCTCGGCCTCGGCGAACGCCGCCTCCCAGACGTCGAGGCCATAGGCCGAGCCGACGTTGATCTCGTAGCCCAGCTCGCCGGTGAAGCTGATCCGCATGAGCCGCGCCGGAACGCCGCAGACCTTCGCCTCGCCGACGCTCATGTGCGGGAAGGCGTCGTTCACGAGGTCGACGCCCTCGACCAGGGCCGAGACCGTCTCGCGCGCCTTCGGTCCCTGCACGGCGATCGTCGCCCAGTGCTCGGTGGTCGAGGTCAGCCAGACCTTGAGGTCGGCGAATTCGGTCTGGAGATAGTCCTCCATGTGGGCGAGCACGCGCGCCGCGCCGCCGGTCGTCGTCGTCACATGGAACCGGTCCGGCGCGAGCCGCGCGATGACCCCGTCGTCGAGAACGAAGCCGGTCTCCGTCAGCATCAGCCCGTAGCGGCAGCGGCCGACCTCGAGGGTCTTGAACGCGTTGACGTACATCCGCTCGAGAAAGACGGCGGCGTCGGGGCCCACGACCTCGATCTTGCCGAGCGTCGAGGCGTCGAACAGGCCGACCGCGGCGCGCGTCGTGCGGCACTCGCGCGCGACCGCCTGATGCATCGTCTCGCCCTCGCGCGGAAAATACCAGGCGCGTTTCCATGGGCCGACGTCCTCGAACGCCGCGCCCCTCTTCGCCGCCCAGTCGTGGATCGGCGTCTTGCGGATCGGATCGAACTGATCGCCCCGCGCCGGGCCGGCGAAGGCGCCGAAGGTCACCGGCGTGTAGGGCGGGCGGAACGTGGTGAGCCCAACTTCCGGGATCGGCTTTTCCTGAACCGCCGCGGCCACGGCGAGCGCGTTCATGTTGGAAAGCTTGCCCTGGTCGGTCGCCATGCCGATCGTCGTATAGCGCTTGACGTGCTCGATCGAGCGCAGGCCCTCCTGAACCGCGAGCTCGATATCCTTGACGCAGACGTCGTTCTGGAAGTCGACGAAGGCCTTGACCCGCCGGTCGCCGAGCACGTGCAGCGGCGCCCGAGGGCGCCGCCGGAGGAGGGGAACGCGCCCTCGACCGCGCAGGCTCGCGGCGCCGGCGGGGGAAAGCCGGCCGCCTGCGCCGCCGCCCGCCCCGCGGCATCGCCCTCGGCGAGCGCATCGGCAAGGCCAAAGACGGCGTTGCAGGCGCCGGCGGAACGCTCGCGCTGGACCGACGCGCCCGGCCGGAACACCTGCAGCGCCTCGTCGTAGGCGAGGCGTCCGCGCGACTGCGAGAACAGGTGGACCGAGGGAGTCCAGCCGCCCGACATGATGAGCGCGTCGCAAGCGACCGTTCGCATGCCGCCGGGATGGGCGGCGAGCCGCACCGCCTTGAGACGCGTGCGCCCCTCGATTTCGTGGATGGAGGTCTTGACCGCGACCTTCAGGCCGGCGGCGCGCGCGGCCTCCGGCAGCGGGCCGACCGCCTCGTCGCGGAGATCGGCGATCAGCTCGACCGCGACGCCCGCGTCGCAGAGGTCGAGCGCGGCGCGATAGGCGTCGTCGTGGGCGGTGACGACCACAATGCGCTCGCCGACCTTCACGCCGTACTGGTTGAGATAGCGCCGCGCCGCGCCGGCCAGCACGACCCCCGGCCGGTCGTTGTCGGCAAAGACGAGCGGGCCGCTCGATTGCGCCCGCCGCCAGCACGACCGAGCGCGCGCGCATCTGCCACAGCCGTTCGCTCGGAAGCTCCGGATCGGCGTGCAGATCGGGCTCGGCAAGGCGTTCGTTCAGGCCGACGAAATTTTGGGCGTAGTAGCCGAACGCCTGGGCGCGGGGCATGATCCGAACGTTGGGCGCCGCCCGCAACGCCTCGAGGGTCGCCGCAAGCCATTCGCGTGCGGACCGGCCTTCGATCGCGGCGCGCGTCTCGGCCAGCAGCGATCCGCCCGGCGCCGGATTCTCGTCGCAGAGGACGACGTCGGCGCCGCTTTGGCCGGCTGCGCGCGCAGCGGCGAGGCCGGCGGGCCCGGCGCCGACGATCGAGCACGTCGCAATGGTCGAAAAAGCGGGCGTAGCGGTCCGGATCGGGCTCGGCCGGCGCGGTTCCGAGGCCGGCGGCGCGACGTACGATCGGCTCGTAGACATGCCTCCATGCCCAGTTCGGGCCGAGCCAGTTCGGGCCCATGAAGGTCTTGTAATAGAAGCCCGCGCCGAAGAGGGGCGAAAGGAGGCCGTTGACCGCGCCGAGATCGAAACGAAGCGAGGGCCAGCGGTTCTGGCTCGTCGCGACGAGGCCGTCATAAAGCTCGACCTCGGTCGCGCGCAGATTGGGCGTGAAGCGCCCGCGGCCTCGCGCGACGCCGACCAGCGCGTTCGGCTCCTCGGGCCCCGCCGAGACGATCCCGCGCGGGCGGTGATATTTGTACGAGCGGCCGACGAGCCGGACGCCGTTGGCCATCAGGGCCGAGGCGAGCGTGTCGCCTTCGTAGCCGGCGTAGGCGACGCCGTCGAAGGTGAAAGAGATCGGGCGCGCGCGGTCGATCGACGGCGCCGCCGGCGATGCGGAGGGTCTGGGTCACGGCCTGCCCTCGCCGGCGATTTCGGGCCGTCGGCTCGCCGGGCTTGTAGGCCGCGAGAATCCGGTCGCTGACCGTGTTGCGCATGACGTTGAAGAACCGGCCGCAGCCCGAGACGTGCCGCCAGCGCTCGGCGTACACCCCCTTCGGGTTCGAGCGGAAATAGAGGTACTCGGTCCAGGCCTCGTCGCTGACCGAGGCCGGGTTGGACGGGCGGGCGACGTGAGCCTCGCCGCCGTGGCGGAACTCGATCTCCGGCCGCTCCATGCCGCAAAAGGGACAAGGGATCAGCAGCATCGCACTCAGATCTTTGGCTTCGGCGCAGCCGTCGCGGGATCGCCCGTGTTCGGCGTCCCTTCGGGTTCGATGAGCAGAATTTCGGTCTCCTCGTCGGCCGTGGGGCAGTGTTCGACGCCGCGCGGCACAACAAAAAGTTCGCCCGGTCCCAGCGTCACGGAACCCTCGCGCATCTCGATCGTGAGGCGGCCCTTGAGGACGAGAAAGAAGTCGTCAGTGTCGGGGTGCGAATGCCAGACGAAACGGCCCTTGACCTTCACGACAATGAGGTCATGGCCATTGAAAGAGCCAACGACCTTCGGCGACCCAGAGTTCGTCGAACAGATTCAACTTGTCGGCGAGGTTGACAGCTTGCGCGTGCATGGGCTTCGGCTCCCTCAATGCGCCACGGCCGCCGCGGCGGCCTCGTCGATGAGCCGCCCGGCGCGGAAGCGGTCAAGCGCGAAGGGCGCGGCGAGCGGATGGGGCTCGCTGCGCGCGATCGTGTGCGCGAAGACATGGCCCGAACCCGGCGTCGCCTTGAAACCGCCGGTTCCCCAGCCGCAATTGACGTAGAGGCCGGGGACCGGGGTCAGGCCGATGATCGGCGAGCGGTCGGGCGTCACGTCGACGACCCCGCCCCAGTTTCGCAGCATGCGCAGACGCCGAACGGCGGGAAACAGTTCGCAGATCGCCTCGAGCGTGTGGTCGGCGATGTGCAGGCCGCCGGTCTGGGAATAGGAATTATAGGCGTCCGTGCCCGCCCCGATCACCATCTCGCCCTTGTCCGACTGCGACATGTAGGCGTGGATCGTGTTCGACATGACGACGCAGGGCATCATCGGCTTGACCGGCTCGGAGACCAGCGCCTGCAGCGGATAGCTGTCAAGCGGCATCCGGACCCCGGCCATCGCCATCAGCACCGAGGTGTGGCCGGCGGCCGCCACGCCTATGGTTTTCGCGGCGATCGGCCCGCGGGTCGTCTCCACGCCCGAGACTGCGCCCGAGGCGTCGCGCCGGATCGCCGTCACCTCGCAGTTCTGGATAATGTCGACCCCCCGCTCCGACGCCGCGCGGGCAAAACCCCAGGCGACGGCGTCGTGCCGCGCCGTCCCGCCCCGCCGCTGCAGCGCGGCGCCGACGATGGGATAGCGGATGTCGGGCGATATGTTGAGGATCGGGCAGAAGGCCTTGGCCTCATCGGGCGTCAGCCATTCGTTGTCGACCCCGGCGAGGCGGTTGGCGTGGATGTGGCGCTTCACGACCTGGACGTCGTGGACGTTGTGGGCCAGCATCATCACGCCGCGCGCCGAAACCATGACATTGTAGTTGAGTTCGCGCGACAGGCGCTCCCACAGCTTCAGCGCGTGCTCGTAGAGCGCCGTCGACGGCTCCCAAAGGTAGTTCGAGCGCAGGATCGTCGTGTTGCGGCCGGTGTTGCCGCCGCCGAGCCAGCCTTTTTCCAGCACCGCGACGTTTGTCACTCCGTGCTCGCTGGCGAGATAATAGGCGGTCGCGAGCCCGTGGCCACCGCCCCCGACGATCACGACGTCGTAACATCCCTTCGGCTCGGGGCTCCGCCACTGCTCCGGCCAGCCTTCGTTCTGCGCAAGCGCCTGCCGCACCACATTGAGAACAGAAAACCGCACCGCCCTGGCCCGCCACCCCTGACACGCTCGCGCGATGATTTGCGCGTTTCAACTCAGAATTGCGAGAACATTTTCTAGTCTGGCGAACTAGGGTCTGTAGACATTCACCTCAAGGCGAGGAAGGCTGCGACGAGATGGATTGCCGCGGCATAACTCGCGTCGGTTTTGTCGTAGCGGGTGGCGATGCGCCGGAACTCTTTGATCCGCTGGAAGAAATTCTCGACGAGAAGAAATTCTCGACGAGATGCCTCCATTTGTACATCTCGGCGTCGTGTGGGATCGGCGCCTTGCGATCGGACTTGGCCGGGATGACGGCAATGGCGCCGCGCGCCTTGAGCGTTGCGCGCAAGGCGTCGTTGTCGAACGCCTTGTCGCCAAGGAGAGCGCCGAAATCGACGCCGGCGATCAGCGGCTCGACGCCGATGCTGTCGTGACGTTGGCCAGGAAGCAGGACGAAGCGCGCCACATTGCCGAGCGCATCGACCAGCGCGACGACCTTGCTGGTCAGCCCGCCGCGAGAGCGGCCGATGGCCTGATTTTGAGTCCCCCTTTTGCACTGGCGCCGTGCCGGTGGACCTTGACGATCGTTCCGTCGACGGCCGCGTATTCGAAATCGGGATCGTCCGCGAGCGCCGCGAAAATCCGCTCGAATTCGCCCTTGAGCGCCCATCGGCGAAAGCGCTTCCATACCGAGCCCCACTTGCCGAACGCCTCCGGCAAATCGCGCCAGGGCGTCCCGGCGCGCACGATCCACAACACCGCTTCCAGAAACAGGCGGTTGTCCGCGGCCGAGCGTCCGGGATCGCCCTCCTTGCCAGGCAGCAGAGGCGCAATCCTCTCCCATTGGGTGTCGGTCAGAAGCAATCGAACCAAGGCTGGACTCCGTTTTCCAGCCTTGAATCCGATCCTCAGCTTTGTCGGAATCCCCCCAAAGCCAACCTGAGTCAATCGGTCGCACCTCAGCGAATGTCTACAGACCCTA
>CAVRWC010000005.1:0-101023 GCA_963724785.1 uncultured Alphaproteobacteria bacterium
AAGGACTTCCTCATCGGTCTGCGCCGCCGCGGCCTCGACGGCGTCGAGTTCGTCGTCGCCGACGATCACGCCGGCCTTCGCGCAGCCATCCGCGAGGTTCTCCCGGAGGCGGCCGTGCAGCGATGCTACGTGCACTTCCTGCGCAACGCCCTGGACCATCTCCCGCGCAAGGCCGACGACGACTGCCTGCAGGAGCTGCGCTGGCTTTACGACCGGCGAAATGTCGAGGAGGCCCGCCGCGATTTGTCCGCATGGATCGCCAAGTGGGGCAATCGTTACGACAAGCTCGTCGACTGGGTCGAAGAAACGATCGAGGAAACCTTCACCTTCTACCGTCTGCCCCGCCAGCACCATAAGCATCTCAAGAGCACGAATATGCTCGAACGCCTCAACGAGGAGATCAAGCGCCGAACCCACGTCGTGCGTATCTTCCCAAACACTGAGGCTTGTCTGCGTCTCGTCCGAGCCTTAGCCGTCGAAACCCATGAGAACTGGCTCGAAGCCCACCGCTACGTCAATATGAACGACCTCAGGGAACACAAGAAAACCGACCTCCGAAAAGCCGCCTAACCCAGCAAACCCATGACCGCCATTTGCAGAACTTGACGCACTCAATCGTCTGCCGCCGGGGGAATCGCTCGAAACGCGGTTGAACGAGGCCGTCGCGAGCGGGCTCCCGGGGGTCGGCGAAAGCCCGCGAAGGGCGCCGAACGGCTCGTTTCGAGCGGACCGAAGATCAACCCTTCTTCTTCCGCTCCCGAAAGGCCTTCGCCCAGCCCGCGCGGGCCTCCTGCCGGCCGCGCGCCACGGCGAGCGCGTCGGGCTCGACGTCCTTGGTGATGACCGAGCCGGAGCCGACATAGGCGCCGTCGCCGATCCTGACCGGCGCGACCAGCGACGAGTTCGAGCCGATGAAGGCGCCCGCGCCGATGTCGGTCTTGTACTTGCCGAAGCCGTCGTAGTTGCAGGTGATCGTCCCGGCGCCGATGTTGGCCCCCGCCCCGATCCGGGCGTCGCCGATATAGGTCAGGTGATTGACCTTGGCGCCCGCCTCGACCGTCGCGTTCTTGATCTCGACGAAATTGCCGACCTTCGCCTTCGCCGCGATGTCGGCGCCGGGCCTCAAGCCGCGCATAGGGGCCGACCGACGCGCCGCTTGCCACCCGCGCGCCTTCGAGATGCGAGAAGGCGTGGATGATCGCGCCGTCCTCGATGCGTGACGCCGGGTCCGATCACCACATGCGGCTCGATCAGCACGTCGCGGCCGATCTTCGTGTCGAACGACAGGAACACCGTCTCCGGCGCGATCAGCGTCGCGCCTTCGACCATCGCGCGCCGGCGCAGCCGCGCCTGCATCGCGGCCTCGGCGGCCGCGAGCTGGACCCGGTCGTTGACGCCCATCGCCTCGACTTCGTCCGCCTGGATCGCCCGCGCAGCGAGTCCGCGGGCGGCGGCGATCTCGACGAGGTCGGTGAGGTAATATTCGTTCTGGGCGTTGTGCGGCGTCACCGCCTCGAGCATCGCTAACGCGTGCGCGCCGCCGAACGCCATCGGACCGGCGTTGCACAGCCGCGCCGCTCGCTCCGCTTCGCTCGCGTCCTTGTGCTCCCGGATCGCGACCAGGCGCCCTTCGCGCTCGATCAGCCGGCCGTAGCCGGTCGGATCGGCGGGGGCGAAGCCGAGCGCGACGAGGTCCGCGCCGCTCGCCAGGCCGGCGCGCAGCGCTTCCAGCGTCGCCGCGACGGATCAGCGGAATGTCGGCGTAGGTGACGAGGATGTCGTCGTAGCCGCGCGCGATCGCCTCCCGCGCGGCCAGAACCGCATGCGCCGTCCCCCGCCGCTCGTCGCTGGACGAAGACTTCCACCGCCGGCGCGGCCTGCCGGGCCGCCTCGGCCACGTCGTCCCGACCCGGTCCGACGACCACCGCGATGTCGGCCGCGCCCGCTTCGCTTGCGGCCGCGAGCGCGTGCGCGATCATCGGCCGGCCGGCGACGGCGTGCAGGACCTTCGGCCGGCTCGAGCGCATGCGGACGCCCTCGCCGGCGGCGAGAACGATCGTGAGGCAGCGGCGGACGTCGGCACTCATGCTTTGGCTCCGGTCGGCGCGGCGTCGTCGCGCCAGATTGCAGCGATCGTGCGTTGCCTCCGTCGCCGGACCGCGGTCAAGCAAAATTCCATCTTCACGCTGAGACAAAATGCGTCTCGCGGCGCCGCAAAATAGCATATACAACTGCGTGACTGGAGGCGCTGTGCGGCGCGAGGACGGGCGTTGTCTTCGTTGGACGCCGAGCCTTCATTTTGTCTCAAGAAAGATCGCCCATCGGCCCGCTTCACCGCGGCCAGCGGGCGGCGAGCAAACGAAACGAATAGCATGGCGCCGCAACGTCGCGAATTTTTGGGGTTGGCGCTCGGCGGCGCTTTGGCGGCGGCGGGAACGCGGGCGGGGATCGACGCGGCCTCGGCCGAGCCGCTCGCCGCAGCCGGTTCCCTTCGCCGCCGACACGGTGCTGAAGGCGGCAATGATGCTCGCCGCTTCGCCATACAAGGCGCCCGACGCGCCGCTGCCGTCCCAGTTTTCCGGGCTCACCTTCGAACAATACGCCGCGATTCGCCGCGCGCCGGGCACCGCGATCTGGGCCGGACGAGAAGCTCGGCTTTTCGCTCGAGCCCTTGCACCGAGGGTTCGTCTATACGACCCCGATCGCGATCAATATCGTCGAGAACGGGCAGTCGCAGAGGCTGGTCTACGACCCGGCCGACTACGATTTCGGCAAGCTGCAACCGCCGGCCCCGTCGGGCGATCTCGGCTTCTCGGGCCTGCGGATCCTCGAGCGCCTCCGACAACGGTTTCCAGGACGCCGCGATCTTCCAGGGCGCGAGCTTTTACCGCTCGCGCGCCCGCGGCCAGAATTTCGGCGTGACCGCGCGCGGGCTGGCGATTCGGACCGGCGACGACCCGGGCGAGGAATTTCCGACTGTTCCGCGAGTTCTGGGTGGAGAAGCCCGCGCCGGCCGCGAACACGCTCACCATTTACGCCCTGCTCAATTCGCAAAGCGTGACCGGCGCGTTCCGCTTCACCATCCGTCCGCTCGAGACGACGATCATCGACACCGAGATGACGCTGATCGCCCGCGTGGCGACCGACAAGCTCGGCATCGGGGCGATGGCCGCGGGCTATTTGTTCAGCCCCCTCGATCATCGCCACCCCGACGACTGGCGCGCGGCGGTCTACGAGGTCACCGGCCTTCAGATGCTCACGGGCGCCGGCGAGTGGCTGTGGCGGCCGGTGTCCAACCGGGAGACCTTGCAGATCTCCGGCCTTCGCCGACGTCAACCCGCGCGGGTTTTGGACTGGTGCAGCGATCGCGGACGTTCGACGCCTTCTACGACGACGAGGGCCGCTGGGAGCTCAGGCCGACGCTGTGGATCGAGCCGATCGGAGACTGGAGCGACGGCGACATGCGCCTGCTCGAGATTCCGGTCACGACCGAGAACAACGCCAACATCCTGGCGCAATGGCGCCCGAAGGCGGGGATCGCCGCGGGCGGCGACGCTGTCGCTCGCCTACCGGCAGTTCTGGTGCTGGACGCCTCCCTCGAAGCCGCAACTGGCCGTCTGCACGTCGAGCCGCTCCGGAAAATCGGGCGGGAAGCCTCGGTTCACCGTGGAAATGACGGGGGACGTGTTCGCCGATCCGCAGAAGGCCGCGGCGGCGGTCGCCGACCTGCACGCGAGCCCCGGAACGATCGCCTCGGTCAAGCTCTTTCCTTATAAGGACCGACGTTCGGTGCGGGTCATGTTCGACCTCGATCCCGGCTCGAACGCCTTTTCCGAATTGCGGCTGACGCTCAACGTGGACAATCAGGCGGTAAGCGAGACATGGCTCTATCGATGGACAGCGTGACGCTGAGACCAGCGGAGCCTTCCCCGAGCGAGGTCGGCGCCGAGTCCGGCGCTTCGCTCGGCGCCTCGATGCCCGGCTATGCGCCGCTCGCCATGCCGGCCCAGTCGTTTCGCAAATTCTCGAAGAGCGAGCGGCGCGCCTGGATCAATCCCCGCCTCGCGCGCCTCGCCGATCCTCGCCCGGCTCGCCGTGTTCGGGGGCGCGGTGGCGCTGACGGCCTACGGCGCCTACCAGATGTACAAGGTCGTCGGCGTCGGCACGCCGACCGCGCTCGAATGGGTGATGGTCGTTCTGTTCGTCGCCACGTTCTCCTGGGTCTCGCTCTCGTTCACCGCGAGCATCGTCGGATTCGTCTGGCTGATCGTGAACGGCCGCAAGCGCGGTCCGCTGCCCGCCTCGCTGCGCGAGCGGACCGCGGTCGTCATGCCGATCTACAACGAGGCGCCCTCGCGCGTGTTCGGCGCCATGCAGGCGATCCTCGAGGACGTCGAGCGCACCGGCCTCGGCGACGCCTTCGATTATTTCTTCCTGTCGGACACGACCGACGGCAACGTCTGGATCGCCGAGGAGCGGGCTTTCCTGGCCATGCGCGAACGGCTGCCGTTCGCGCGGATCTACTACCGGCGCAGGCGCAAGAACACGAGCCGCAAGGCCGGCAACGTCGCCGACTTCGTCACCCGCTGGGGCGGACGTTACGCCCAAATGCTCGTGCTCGACGCCGACAGCGTGATGTCGGGCGACGCGGTGGTGCGGCTCGCGGCGGCGATGGAGGCCGATCCGGACAGCGGCATCATCCAGAGCCTGCCGCTGATCGTCAACCGCAACACGATGTTCGCGCGGCTTCAGCAGTTCGCCGCGCGGATCGCGGGCCCGGTTCTCGCCGCCGGCCTCGCCGCCTGGATGGGCCGTGACGGAAACTACTGGGGCCACAACGCGATCATCCGCACGCGCGCCTTCGCCGACCATTGCGGCATGCCGGACCTGCCGGGCCGGCCGCCGTTCGGCGGCCATATCCTCAGTCACGACTTCGTCGAGGCCGCGCTGATCCGGCGCGCCGGCTATTCCGTCTACATGCTGCCGACGCTCGGCGGTTCCTATGAGGAGAGCCCGCCGTCGCTGATCGACCTCGCCGCGCGCGACCGGCGCTGGTGCCAGGGCAACCTCCAGCACTCGCGGATCATCGGGGCGCGGGGCTTCGTGTGGCCGACCCGCCAGCATTTCGCGACCGGCATCATGGGCTATCTGGCCTCGCCGCTGTGGATGGCGCAATTGCTGGTCGGCATCGTGCTGGTGCTGCAGATCGCACTACATCCGGCCGGAATATTTCACCACCGATTTCTCGCTGTTTCCCGCGTGGCCCCGGTTCGACTACGAACGCGCGCTTTGGCTGTTCGAACTGACGATCGGCATCCTGCTCGCGCCGAAGTTCCTCGGCCTGATCCTGGCGCTCGTTCGACGGTCCGACGCGGCGCGGATCGGGCGGCGCCCTGGGGCTGATCGCCTCGACCTTCATCGAGATCCTGGTCTCGGCGGCGCTTGCGCCGATCATGATGCTGATCCAGTCGGGATCGGTGCTGCAGATCTTGTCCGGGACGCGACACCGGGTGGAACCCCCAGCGCCGCGACGACGGATCGATTCCGCTTTCCAGCATCGTCCGCCGCCATCGCTCGCACGCGCTCCTCGGCGTCGTCACCCTGTTCGCCGCCGCGCTCATCTCGCCGTCACTGGTCCTGTGGATGTCGCCGACGATCGCGGGCCTCATTCTCTCGATCCCGCTGTCGTGGGCGAGCGGCCAGTTGTGGATCGGCCTCGGGCTGAAGCGGATCGGCCTTCTGCGCACGCCCGAGGAGACTTCGCCGCCCGCAGTCGTCACGCGCGCCAACGCGCTCGCCGACGAACTCGCGCGGGTCGGGCGCGACCATGAAGACGGTCTCGTCGCCGTCCATTCCGACCCGCGCCTTTCGCGCCGTGCACGAGACTTTCCTGCCGGAGAGGCCGCGCCACCGGCTCGGCGACGTCGACGTCGACATGGCCGTCGCCAGCGGTGAAGCTCAACGACGCCGAGACGCTCGAGGACGCCTGCGCCTGGCTGAAGCCCAAGGAGCGGGTCGCCGTGCTCGGCGACCGCGGCCTCATCGCCATGCTTGCGCGGCTCCCCGTCGCCGCCGAGGCTGAACTGAGAGCGGGACGGCTAAGAGCGACGCCACAAACGCGTACGCCGGCAAAACGCCGCGATTTCAGGGACGCTAAAGCGAGCGAGTCTCCGGCGGCGAACCATGCTAGGCTCTTGCGAAAAGCGCCACACGACCCGCTGCAACCTGGAAGGCCATCGCATGACGAGCCCGGACTCCGAAGATCGCGCTATTGAACGACGCCGAACTCGAAATGGTGAACGCGACCCGGCCGCCGGCGATCGATGAGAAGACCAAGGAGGAGTTGAAGGCGCTGGTCCACCGGCTGCGGCAGGCTCACAGCCGGGCGCACGACATCGGCGCCCGCCAGAAGCGCGAGATGCGCGGCAAGGCGGAGCCGCATGGGGCGACGCCAGTGCGAGAGAACGGCGGCACGGTCGCGAAGGCGCAGGCGCTGCTTGAGGCCATTCAGCGCGTCGATCACGAGCTTTCCAGGCGCGACGAAGCCGAGACCGGGCGGCCGAGCCCGTCCGAGTTCGCTCGCCGCGCGCTCGAGATGAAGATGAGCGCCAAGACCGGCAGCCATCCGGACGCCGGACGCACCGCGTCCAAGGGCATCCGCGAGAAGAAGCGGAAGGAAGAGTTCACCGGCGGCACGTCGAAGCGCGAAATGGGCCGCGTCTCCCAGGCCGGCAAGGTCTCCCAGGCCCGCAAGGATTCCGGCAAGGGTTGAGGCGCTTGAGCCGAACTGGGGCGCCTCTCTGATCGTCGGAAGGTTCGACCGCAAATGAAATACTTTATCGTCGAAATGACCTACCGCGCACCGATTGAGACAATCCGAGAGAATTACACAGCGCACCGTTCCTGGCTCCAAAAGGGATACGATCAGGACCTGTTTCTTTGTTCCGGGCCGAAGTCTGAGCCGCCTGTCGGCGGATATCTGTTAGCCCGCGCCAATTCGAAGTCCGAACTGGAAGGAATGTTCGTCGAGGAGCCGTTGTGCAAAGCGGGCCTTGGAACGCTGACATTCACGGAGTTTCAGCCGGTCAAACGCGCGAGTTGGGCCGAGGCGTGGTTCAACGGTGAAGATGGGGTCTCGGCGCGGTCGGCGCTCCGCAGCGCCAAGACTGACGTCTTCCATCCGCGCGCTTCCCGACGGGCGATTCTCCTCGAATCAAACGCCCGCGCCCGCCCTCCCCTCGCGGTCGAACAGCGGGAAGAGCAGCAAGCCGGCGACGAAGCCGCCGACGTGGGCGACCCAGGCGACCGGCATGTCGCTGAGGCCGAGCGACTGGGCGAAGGCGCCGAAAACGAAGTTCGTGCCGAACCAGATGATCAGAAATATCCGCGCGCGGGACTCGGCCAGCAGCCCGCGCAGCGAAACGGCCGCGAACGGCGTCGCTCTCACGTCGCCCGAAAACATGCAGGCCAAGGGGCGCCCCGGGTTGGAACACGAAGCGCGTCGCCGCCCCCATCAGTCCCGAATCGGCGCCCGAGGCGCCGATCAGCGGCATGAAGTCCATCGGCGCCAGCGCCCAGTGGGCCAATGCCGCGGCGATGGCCGTGACGCCCATGAAGATGAGAAAGCGCGCAGCGCCGAACCGGCGGACGACCGGAGGGCCAAAGGCGAGCAGCCAGATGGTGTTGAGCAGGACATGCGACCATGCGCCGTGCAGAAAAGCATAGGTGAGAAGCGTCCAAACCTTCAAGCCGCCGCTCAGGGCGTGCAGATCGCGCATGGCGCGAACCTGATCGAGGGCGGCGGGGTCGGTATTGGCGCGAATCAAAAGGTCGATTGCGCGCGCCGGCCAAAACGAAACAGTGAGACGGCCGGGAACGAAAGCATAGTCACGAATGATCAGGTCCTGGATCTGCGGACGGGCGAAGCTGAACGCCGCGTAAATCGCGACAAGCAGGATCGCGAGCCCGAGCACGACGGGCGGCACGTTGAAAATCGGCTCGCGGCGCGGCGGTGCGTTGCCCGGTAACTCATCCATGCTTGAAGAAGCCTTTTGTTTGTCTACGATGGTGGCGTCGATCATGGCGTATTCCATATCCGGCTCGTCCGAGACGGCCTCGAACAGCCGCTTCCACACATCCGCCTTCACCCAGTCGCGAAACCGCGTGTACACGCTGATCCAGCGACCGAAGGAGGGCGGCAGATCGCGCCAAGGACTGCCTGTGCGCGCAATCCAGAGCACCGCTTCCAGAAACAGCCGGTTATCCTTGCCGCTGCGCCCCGGGTCACAAGGCTTGCCAAGACAATGCGGCTCCATCTTCGCCCATTGGGCGTCAGTCAAAACGAATTGGTCCATCCGAAGCTTGAATCACAAACCGATACGGATGTGAATCGTGAATCCAAACAGACCCTAGAGCGGCTTGGAGGAAATCGCGCCAAACTGCAACTTTATTGAGAACGCGGCGGCGCCGGAAAGACATCGCGCGAAACTTCCGTGTTATTGTTAATATGCAACCGTCTGGTGGAAAGCGGTTGTTGCGCCTTGTCTCGCGGCGAACGGCATGTTCCCTGCAGTGATGCGCGCGGGCAGGCGCAGTCCCGCGTTCATGTATCACTTTGCGACGCGCGCCGACCCTCCATGTGGGAGAGGATGATGAGACATGCAGTCTCGAAAGAGCTTTATGCGTACTGGCGCGCGCTCGGCCGAGGGGGATGCGCTCCCGAACGCAACGCGGTCGAACCCGGCGCGATCCGGGGCGTTCTGGCCGACACCTTCGTGCTCGATTTCGACCCGGCGGCTGGATTCCCGCTTCGGATTGCGGGCTCCCGGATCAACGCCGTATTTTTGAGAGAACTGCGCGGCGCCTCATTCCTGCAAATCTGGCGGGAGACCGACCGCGCCGCGGTCGCTTGGCTCCTGCAGGCCGCCGCGGACGGGGAAGCGGCGCACCTGCTGCTTGCGCAGGCCCGCCCGGCTGGCCTTGCGCCGGTCGAGATCGAGGTCACGCTGCTGCCGCTGCGCCACCGGGGCTCGACCCACGCGCGCATGCTCGGCTCGCTGGCGACGGGCGTCGGCCCCGCCTCGGAATGGCTCGGCCTGATCGGTTCCGGCCCCGCGGCCCTGACCGCGTGGCGCGAGATCGAGCCCGCCGCGGTCGGCACATTGCGCGCGACCCTGCCGCTGTCTGCGCTCGCCCGCCTCTCACGGCCGCGCGACAGCCGAAGCGCGTGAGAGCGCGCGTTCCTGCGCAGAACAGGTCCGCCGCTCCCCGGCGGCGGAGCGCTCATGCGCCGCCGTCGATCCGCTTCAGGCCGGCGGCGTAACGCCGCCAGTTCTCGACGTAGTGGGCGGCCGAATGGCGCAGCGTCGCGATCGCGTCGGCGTCAAGCGTCCGGATCGCCCTGGCCGGAGAGCCAACGATCAGCGAATGGTCGGGAAATTCCTTGCCTTCCAGCACCAGCGCCCGCGCGCCGACGAGGCAGCCGCGACCGATCTTCGCACCGTTGAGCACGACCGCGCCCAAGCCGATCAGGGATCCATCGGCGATCGTGCAGCCGTGCAAAGTGGCGTTGTGGCCGATGGTGCAGTCGTCGCCGATCGTCAGCGGCGATCCCAGGTCTGTGTGCAGCACGCTCAGATCCTGGATATTGGTCCGGGCGCCGATCACGATCGGCTCATTGTCGCCGCGCAGGACCGCGCCGAACCACACCCCGACATCCTCGGCAACGCGAACGTCGCCGATGACATTCGCGTCGGGGGCGATCCAGTAACGGCCTTCGTCCGGAAGAGCAGGCTTCACGCCGTGAAGGGAGTAGATCGGCATCGGCAGTTTCCGCGCTGAGGGGGATGCGAAAGGGAACGCGGGCTTTCGCTATCAACCCGCCATTTCAAAGAGGCTGGAGAAAGAGGCGCCCCGCGCTCACTCTTCGTCGAGATCGATGTCGAGGATCGCCATCTGCAGCGTGAAGCTCGAGCCTTTCGGATCGTCCGCCGAGATGACGCCGAGGAACTCCGAGGCGTTGTTGAGCTCGACCGAATCCAACTTCTTGTGCCGGGCGACGATGGTCAGCTTGTCGTTTTCAAACAGCTTCCGGAGGTATCCCTGAAGCACTTCGCGGTTCACCGGCAGCTTCATCTCGAAGGCGAACGACCGGTCGCCGTCCTCGTCGTCGACGGTGATGTTGCCGATCTTGCGCTCGCCGACCGACACCTCGGCCGCCTCCGCCGAGCGCGAATTCGGGCGCGACCTGCAACGCCGGCGCGCCGAATGATTTGCGCAAGAACTCACGCAGCTTGACGATCTCGGCTTTGTCCACGGCCCGGGCCCTCTCATGGTCTTGGGCCGCAGCCTTTGCCAGATGAGCCGTCCTCCCGCAAGCAGCAGGAGGACGGCGGCGCTTCAGACTTTGCGGAGGGTGGCGACGGACACATGGGGCCAACTGAGGCCGTTGAAATTCAGGAGCACCGTTTGTGAGTATTGCAGCTGCAAAAAGGCCGGTCTGCCGTCTCCCGGCGTAACGGTCTCGATCCAAAATATCGCGCTCATCGATGCTGGCGAGGCGTTTGGACCTCCCGCAACCGAGCCTTGCAAAAACGCAGTGCCGTCGGTGCCGCCCCCGCTAATCGGAGAAGGCGCCGTTGTCGAAATAATCAGCGCCACCGTATTGGTAATATTTTGATCGGCAATCACGCCCGCGAGCAATGAATTTGGATCGTCCACGATCGGCTGGGTGATCTCTCCATTGGAAACACTGCGAAACGGCGTGGGCAAACTCAGGTTGGATTCGGGAAAGGGGACCGTCCGCGCCGAATTGCCAATAACGAAGGGAGTAATACTGGCGTCGGCAATGACCGGCGGCCCATTGACAGTAAGCGATGTCCCTTGCGCGAGTATGGTCGTTCCATGCGGTATGGACGCCAGCCGCGCTACCGTGGGTCCCTCAAGCGGGTTTACCGTCGAAGGAACCGACGCCCATATGCCAGGCTCGATATGGATGCCGCCGGTAACAATGTCCGACACCTTTTGCAGATAGGTAACTCCGAACATGGAGATATCGTCTTGTAGAAAGCCCCGGTTCGGAATCGGTCCTTGAATCGCTTCGAACTCCAGAGTTTCTGTGGTGAGATTGAGTTCCAAGAACCGGTCCTGGGTAGCGGGATCGGGTGGCGTGGCATGGTGGGGTCGCCAAATCTGATTAAACCCCCTGCCGACCCACTTTCCAGGGAGCTTCGCCAGGGGGCCGAGGTCATCCAGGCCCGCTCCGCGGTGGTTAAGCTGAGGCTTCTCGAGGTGACGGAAGGAAAAGTCGTGAATGTCCAACGGCATAATGTCTTTCCTCCAAAAGTGCGGCCAATATCAAGCGCTTTGGCCGCTAGGCGGCGCGCAACAACTAAGGGTTATGCTTATTTGCCCGGCTAAATGCACTCAGGCGACAGTGTAAACACACTTACGGCGGCTCAAGACACCCTGGTGTTCAAGCCACCACAAAAAAACGTAACAACAGAAAGCGTAACGATACGATAACATTCGTGGGATATTTGGCAAAGTCAAGTGAATTCGCATTTGCATGCAGCGCGATCGCTAAAAACAGGGGTGTGAGACGGGCGAGCTAGCCTCGGCCCAACCGGCTCGCTTGTTTCGGGCGTCAGCGACGCGCTGAGCCGAGGAACGCCTGACCTCGCCTCTCAGAAAAAATCGGTTTTCTCCGGCGCATCGTCGGCTCAAGTCGACGATGCCTTCCGACCGGCTTCTTTTATTCGCTTAACTCGAACTCTTCGAGGCGTCGAGCCGATCAATGGCGGCGACATTTGCTGCGGAGGGCCCGTGCTCGTCGAACGTGGACCGCAGCCAAGCCTCAGCGATCACTTTCGCCAATTCCGGACCGAGCACCCTCGCGCCCATCGTGATGATCTGGGCGTTGTTCGATTTCGCGGCGCGCTCGGCGGAATAGCCGTCGTGGGTCAGAGCAGCGCGAATCCCGGGAACCTTGTTCGCGGAAATGCACATCCCAATCCCGGTTCCGCAGAACAGCATTCCGCGGTCGTACGCCCCGTCCAGCACGGCCTTCGCCACCCTTTCCGCCGTCTCGGCGTAAAAGCCCGGACCGCTCAGATCCTCGATCGCGAGGTCCGTCCGCTGGCGCAGATGGGCTGCGATCACCTCAAGTAGAGGTCTTCCGGCGCTGTCGGCGCCCAGCGCGATTCTCATAGCAGCACCTCGAATTCCGTTTCCATTTGTTCTGTTTCCGGACAACCGCCTCCGTTTGCCGCGACGGGTCCTCGTGGTCGTCCTGTCATAGCGTCGGATGCAACACCGAATGACTCGTTGTTCTGGCCTTCGCGCCAACGACAAGGTCGTGGGTCAAAATGAGACCGTTTCCGAAAATCGCGGTGCGGACTCGCGTTGTCTCACCTGGGTCTCGGCGGCGAAGCGGCGTAGGACCTTTCAGGCTCGACGCCGCCCGCGTGCTTTGCTGGAGTAAGCGGCGCCCGAACGCAGCACAGCGCGACGACCGGGCGTTGCTCTTGCGGATCACTCGGACAGAACGAACGGCGCCGTCATCTTGGCCGCGTTCTCGTTGGTGATGAGGATGCAGTCGAACAGCTGCTTCTCAGTCGCGGCGCCGGTCTTGCCGGTCTTGATGAAGCTGTCAGCTTCCTCAACCGCCTTGGCCGAGAAGGTCGCGACGGGCTGCAGAACCGAGTACTGCAATTCCCCGGACTTGACCGCCGCGACCGCGTCGGGCGAGCCATCGAACCCGCCGACCTTCACGCTCGCCAGCTTGCCGGCCTCCTTGAGCGCGGCGACCGCGCCGAGCGCCATTTCGTCATTGCCGGAGATGACGCCGATCACGTCGGGGTGGGCCTGCAAGAGCGACTGCATCTTCTTATAGCCCAGCGCGCGATCCCAGTTGGCGACTTCTTTGCCGGACTTGACGAGGTCGGGATACTGGGTGAGCACGGTCTCATAGCCGTTCGAACGGGTGGCCGCGTTGTTGTCGGAGGGATTGCCGAACAGCTCGACATAATTGCCCTTCTCGCCGATCGCTTTTACCCACTGCTGCGCGCCGATCGCCGCGCCCTGGGCGTTATTGGAGACGAGTTGACCCTTGGCGAGGCCTTCCTTGTTGATTTCTGCGTTGACCAGGATCACGGGGATGCCGGCGGCCACAGCCTTCTTCACCGCGCCGATTGAACCGTCGGCGTTGGCCGGATCAAGAATGATCGCCGCCGACTTGTTGGTGATGGCGGTGTCGATGAGCGTGCTCTCGGTATTCGTGTCGCCTTTGTGCGCGGCGACATTGGCGGTGTAGCCGAGCTTCTCGGCCGTCGCCTTGGCGACCTGACCTTCCGTCAACCAATAGGGGTTGGCCGGATCGGTTACGATGATCGAGATGAGTCCGCCCGCGGAGGCGTAGCTCGCCAACATCATTGGGGCGACCGCGGCGGCGGCGAACAACACGCGCTGGAACTTGTTGGACATTCGTTTCTCTCCTTGAGCGTAACACTCCCGCCGAATTCCCGACGAGGCTTTCTACTGCAGGCCAGAACTCTCAAACCTGATGCAGAGAAGGGGGCCGCGATCAGCGCTCAGAAGCGCCGACCGTATTGCAAGCTGTTCATCAAGACGGCGAGGATGATGACGGCGCCGGTGAAGACCGTCTGCCAGTAGGCGGACACGCCGATGATGACGAGACCATCGGAAAGGAAGCCGATCACGAACGCGCCAAGCAAGGTGCCGCGCACGTTGCCGCGACCGCCGGTGAGCGCTGCGCCGCCGATGACGACCGCCGCGATCGCGGTCAGTTCATAGGTGGTGCCCGCCGTCGGGCCGGCCGACGTGAGCTGCGAGGACAGCACAAGGCCCGCAATCGAGGACAGCACGCCCGAGAGCGCATAGACGCTGACCAGCACCCTTGGCACCGGCACGCCGGACAGTTCGGCGGCGCGTTCGTTGCCGCCGGTGGCGTATATCCAGCGACCGAAGGCGCTACGGGCGAGCATCAGGCCGAATCCGCCGGCGAGGACAGCCAGGATGACGACGCTGACCGGCACGTTGAACAATCGGTTGAAGCCCAACCAGTCGAACCCGGTGTTGCCGAGCGCCGGACTGCCGCCGAGATTGTTGTAGGTGAGGCCGTTGGTCACCAGCAGCGCGATGCCGCGGGCGACGTAGAGGATGCCGAGCGTGGAAACGAAGGCCGGAACACGGAAATAGGCGACAAGGACGCCACTGACCGAGCCGATGAGCGCGCCACAGGCCAGCGTCAGCACCACCACCACCCAGACAGGCGGATAAAGGATGACCCCGAACGGCGCCAGCACAACGCCCTGCATCAGAAAGCCAGCGATGATGCCGGCAAGTCCGAGCACCGAACCGACCGAAAGATCGATGCCTCCGGTCAGGATCACCAGCAGCATGCCAATCGCAAGGATGCCGTAGATCGCCACATGCGATGACATGATCAGCAGATTGCCGACCGTAAGATAGTTCGGCGAAAGCAGCGAGAAGCAAACGATGATGACGATCAACGCCGCGAACGCTCGCCCCTCGAGCAGCCACATGCTCAAGTTCGCCATCCGGTTCGACGGCGCGGCCAGCGGCTTGGCCTTAGACGCTTCCGAGTTCGACATCGACGGTGTCCTGCCTCATTCCAGTCAATGGCCTACGGCTTCGCCGGAAGCCGCCATGATTCTCGACTTCGTCACGTCGGAGCCGAACTCAGCGGAGATTTTGCCCTTGTGCATCACGATGATGCGGTGGGCGACGGCGAGGCATTCCCCCACTTCCGACGTCGTGTAGAGCACCGCCAGCCCCTCGCGGGCGCCCTCGGCGAGCAGCCGAAACACTTCGGCCTTGGCGCCGACATCGATGCCTCGGCTCGGTTCGTCGAGGAGGATCGCCTTTGGATTGGTCGACCACATCTTGCCGATGACGACCTTCTGCTGATTGCCGCCCGAGAGCGAGCCGATCGGATGATCGGGCGAGGCGGTCTTCACCGTCATGCGCCGAATGGCGTTTTCGACGTGATCGTGATCGAGCCGGCTCGACACGAACAAGCCGCGCACCAGGCGGCGCAGATTGGCAAGCGACAGGTTTTGGCCGACGGACATGGTCTGCACCAAACCGTCGCGCTGACGATCCTCGGGCACCAGAACGAGACCCTCCGCGATGCGGTCGGCGATGCCCCTCGTGGTGATGTCCCGCCCGTTAAGCTCGACGCTGCCGGTCAATGTCGGCAGTCGCCCCGCCAGGCATTCCAGCAATTCCGTCCGCCCGGCGCCCATCAGGCCGTAGATGCAAACGATCTCGCCGGCTCTCACCTGCAGCGATAGCCCGTCGACCGCCCTGTGGCCCTTGCTGATCGTATCGGCGACGCCGATGTCGTTCACTTTGAGGACAACGTCGCCGAGTTCGTAGCCAGTCGGCGGGGCGCCGAGATTGAAGTGCTCGCCGACCATGTTGCGAACGATCCAGTCGAGGTCGATGTCGTTGCGCGGCGCCTTGGCGATCATGGCGCCATCGCGCAACACCACGGCGTAGTCGGTGATCTGCAGCGCCTCCTCAAGGTGATGCGAGATATAAACCAGCGACACGCCGCGGGCCTTGAGGTCGCGGATCACCTTGAACAGAACCTCGACTTCGGAGGCGCTCAGCGCCGAGGTCGGTTCGTCCATGATGAGAATGCGGCTATTGACCGAAAGCGCGCGCGCGATCTCGACGATTTGCTGCTGGCCGAGTCGCAGAATTCTCGACCTTCGTGCGCGGGTCGATGTTCTCCTCGAGTTCGGCGAGCAGGGCCTCGGACTGCCGCTCCTCCTCCGCGAAGTCTACGCCGAAGGGCGTTTGGATCTCGCGCCCCATGAAGATGTTATCGCGCACCGAAAGGTTTGGCGCGAGGCTGAGTTCCTGGTGGATGATCGAGATGCCGAGATCACGAGCCTCGGTCGATGACCCGAAGGTTACGGGCCTGCCCTCGAGCACGATCTCACCGGAGGTCTGCTTGTAAACGCCGGACAGCACCTTCATCAGCGTGGACTTGCCGGCGCCGTTTTCTCCAAACAGCGTGGTCACCTGCCCGCGATAGACGTCGAAATTCACACCCTTGAGGGCGTGGATGATGCCGAAGGACTTGGCGACGTTGCGCGCCGAAAGGATCACTTCGCCATTGGCGGCAGGCGCGGAGGCGA
Organism: uncultured Alphaproteobacteria bacterium; assembly: GCA_963724785.1. Lineage (GTDB taxonomy): Bacteria > Pseudomonadota > Alphaproteobacteria > Rhizobiales > Beijerinckiaceae > Roseiarcus. Next base: position 16,191 of record CAVRWC010000005.1, read on the forward strand.
TCACCTTACTTGATCTCCAGCTGGACCGGCGTGATCAGCCAGCTCTTCGGGTTGACCAGCCGGAAGGCGCCAATCAAACTCACGGTCTTGCCGGAGAGGGCGCCGCCGGCGATGGGCGCCAGAACCAGCTTCTTCATCTCATTGTTCAGCGCGGAGCCGGCGTTCTGGTACTCGATCTGATTGGTGAACTGGCCGAACTGGATCGTTCCGGTGGCGTCGCGCAACTCGGTGCCGTTGATCGCCGGCCCGGTCTGGACGCGCACACGGATTTCAGCCGGGAGGTTCGGCGCCTTGATGTCATAGATTCCCGATGACGGATTGCTTCCGGCTTCGCCCGTCAACTTCACCGAGAAGACAGGACCGGATCCGCCGGCAATGGCGAATTTTGCGACGGCGTCGTCCTTGTTCGCGGCGATCGCGGCTGCGAGCGTCGCTCCTTCGACCGCGCGCTGCGCGATGGCGGCTTGGATCTTCGGGAAGGTTTGAGCGCCGAATGTCTCCGCGGAGAACCCAGCCTGCCTGAGGTCTTCGCTCGAACCGACCCGGACGACCTTGGTGTCGACGATCATCCCCGCGAGGACAGCGATCCCGATGGCCAGAGCGGCGAACCGACGCCAAACGGGTCGCTTCGTCGAATGCGCAACGGCTCTTGACCCCGATCCCATGACGGCTTGCGCCTCAATGACCACGCTCACTCCTCCCGTTGCTTCGCGCCGACAACGGTCTCTTCACGCCAACCTGTTGTTTTCAGATCGCACGTGTTCTTATTTTGACTCGCGGCGCCGGTGCGCTCACATGTTATTTTGCGCTGGCATGTTCGTTTTGATAGGGCGGAAATAACATCATTGTCAACCGATTTTGTTTCTAAAATATCATATCTATGTCCGATTGCCGCCGACGCCTCAAATGCCCGCCGCAAGCCCCGTTTCGGGATCGGTCGAACCCCGCCACATGCCGTGGGAGCTTACATAATATATGATTATCAATGGTTTATAGCGGATCGCACGAGCGGCCGGACGCCCCGTCGAGCCCCCATCATTCCGTCGGCCTCGGTCGCCCATCCGTTCTCGATCGCGAGCCGTCGCATGGCGAGCAGCTTGCTCCGCGGACTCCAGGACGGCCATCTCTGTCACAAGAAGCCTTAGAATCCCGATAGACGTATCGCTAATCGACTGACTGCGTCATTGCGCCTCAGGCCGCGCGGACCGACGCCGCACGCCGAGCCGTCGAGGCGCAGACCTCGGCCGATTCCGGGCCCGATTCCCATGCCAGCCCGAACCGGCGATTGAAACTTCACGGAAAGATGTTTGTTTTCGATCATTCGATTGACAAAAAGACAACAGAGACGTAGCAATTGCGGTGGGAGATGCGACAGGCGTCAGACAGCTACGGCTGGGGAGATCGGTAGGGGGCGACACATGCAACCCCGTTTCCTTGTGCTCTAGCACAGTGGCGTTTGCGGAACGCATCCGGCGGCCTGAACCGATCAGCGGCGCGATCCAGGACGCCTGATTCAATCAAAGCTGGGTGGGATAGGGAGTCCGATGAACAGAATATTCAACGATCGGGATCGCATGGTCGAGGACGCGGTCGCCGGCTATCTGAAAGCTCACAAGGATCTGGTCGCGCCGACCGCCAATTCCCGCGTCATCAAAGTCCGGTCCGCGCCCAAGGCGGGCAAGGTCGGCGTCGTGACCGGCGGCGGATCGGGGCATGAGCCCGCCTTCCTTGGCTATGTCGGTGAAAACATGGTCGACGCCGTCGCCATCGGCGAGATTTTCTCTTCGCCAACAGCGCAAGCGTTCCACGACGCCTTCAAGGCGAGCGACGGCGGCAAGGGCGTCGCCTGTCTCTACGGCAACTACGCCGGCGACAACATGAACGTGAAGATGGCGATCAAGATGGCGGCCAAGGAGGGCCTCACCGTCAAAACGGTGGTCGCAAACGACGATGTCGCTTCCGCCCCCAAGAATGAACTCGGCAAACGGCGCGGCGTTGCTGGCGAGATCCTGATGTGGAAAGTCGGCGCCGCCCGCGCCGCGGAGGGGGGCGACCTCGACGACGTGATCGCCGATGCCCAGAAGGCCATCGACAACACCCGCAGCATCGGAATCGGCCTGGCGCCGTGCACCATCCCCGCCGTCGGCAAGGCCAATTTCGCCATCAAGGACGGCGAGATGGAAGTCGGCATCGGTCATCACGGCGAGCCTGGCGTCAAGGTCATGGCGACGCGTCCCGCGGCCGAGATGGCTGACCTTATGCTCGAATATGTCCTGCCCGACCTGCCGTTTGTCGAAGGCGACAAGGTCGCCGTGTTGCTCTCCGGCCTGGGCGCCACGCCAATCATGGAGCTCTACATACTTTATGACCGCCTCGCCGACGTGCTCGGCCAGCGCAAGATCGACATTCGCCATAGCTACGTCGGCAACTATTTCACCTCGCTCGAGATGATGGGCGTGACGCTGACGATGATGCGGCTCGACGATGAACTCGATCGGTTGCTGTCGCACCCTGCCCGCTCGATCGGTCTTTGCCAAGGCGTGAGGTGAGATCATGAGCCTGTCATCCAGCCAATCTGGATTTGTGGTCACCGATCTCATTGCGGCGATCGTCGCCGAACGCGAGCGCCTGAGCGAGATCGACGGCGCGATCGGGGATGGTGATCACGGCGTCAACATGGCCAAGGGCTTCAGCACATGCGGGAAGGCGTTGGGCAATCCGACGCCGGGCCTCAAGGAAAGCCTCGCCAGCCTCGGCGACACCCTCATATCGGGCATCGGCGGTTCGATGGGGCCGCTCTACGGGACTTTTTTCAACGAGATGGCCGACGCACTCGACGGCGAAGCGACGACCCTCGACGCCCGGGTTTTCGGCAAGATGATCCGAGCCGGCAAGGACGGAGTCGTCGACATCGGCGGCGCCAAGCCCGGCGACAAGACTCTGATCGACACGCTGACGCCGGCCGTCGACGCCTTCGAGGCCGCGCTCGTGGCGGGCAAGTCGTTCGCACACTGCCTCGATGACATGACGGACGCCGCTCGGCGCGGCCGGGATTCGACCATCGACATGGTCGCCAAAGTCGGGCGCGCGAGCCGCCTGGGAGAGCGTTCGCGCGGCGTTATGGACGCCGGGTCAGCCTCCTGCTGCGTGATCCTCGAGACCATGGCCAAGAGCATTCGCCCGCGTATCGCCTGATCCGCGGCTGCCCACCGAATTTCCGTCTTCAGGAGAAGCAAATGAGCAATATCGTAAAGCATGCGCATTCCATTTCGCTAGGCGAGTTGCCGGCGAAGATGGAGGCGGTCGTCGCTTACGCGCCCGGCGATTTCAAATTCACAACGGTCGATACGCCGCGCGCCGGGCCGGATGAAATCATCATCAAGGTCGAAGGTTGCGGCATCTGCGCCGGCGACATCAAGAGCTACGACGGCGCGCCGTCGTTCTGGGGCGACAAGGACCAGCCCGCATACATCAAGGCGCCGATGATCCCGGGCCATGAATTCGTCGGCGTCGCCGTTGAGATCGGCGAGAATGTCGCCAGCGCGGGCGAATTCAAGCTGGGCGACCGGCTCATCTCCGAGCAGATCGTGCCTTGCGGTCACTGTCGTTTCTGCAAGCGCGGCCAATATTGGATGTGCGAACGCCACGACGTCTACGGCTTTCAGAACAACGTCAACGGCGCCATGGCCGGCTATATGCGTTTTCCGAGAGAATCGCGCACCTACAAGGTGCCGAGCACCATTGCGCTGGACGCCGCCGTACTGATCGAGCCCTATGCTTGCTCAGCCCACGCGGTCAACCGCGGCAACGTTCAATTTGACGATGTGGTGGTGCTGTCGGGCGCCGGCACGCTAGGCCTCGGCATGGTCGGGGCGCTTCGCCTCAAGAGTCCCAGCAAGCTCATCGTTCTCGACGGCAAGCCGGACCGGCTCGAACTCGCCAAGGCGTTCGGCGCCGACGTGGTGATCAACCCGTTCGAGGAAGACGCGGTGGAGATCGTCAAGGGTTTGACCGACGGTTATGGCTGCGATGTTTATATCGAGGCTACCGGGCATCCCTCCAGCGTGTTGCAGGGTCTCAAGATGATCCGCAAACTCGGCCGCTTCGTGGAGTTCAGCGTGTTCAGCCATGACGTCACTTGCGACTGGTCGATTATCTCCGACCGCAAGGAACTCGACGTTCTCGGCGCCCACCTGAGCCCTTACGTCTATCCCTGGGTCATCGAGGCGATCGGCGACGGTCGGCTACCGACCAAGGGCGTGGTGACGCACACGCTGCCGCTGAAGGACTACGACCGCGGCTTCAAGATGATGAAGGCCGGCGACAAATCGCTGAAGATCATGCTTACGCCTTGAACCCTTTGGCGCGCGGCCCCTGAAACTTCAGGGGCCGACGAATAACAAGGCCGCCACGCCGCGCCCGGCGCGACGGCCTCTCTTTTGACGGGCCGCGTCACGAAGCCCGGCGCGGACATGGTGGGACGGCGTCGGCGAAGTCAGGGCTCGACGATGCGCAACTGCACGCCGCTGTTACGCAGAGCCTCGGCGTCCACCGGCGCAATGCCGCTGTCGGTGATCACGAGATCGAACTCGGTCAGGCCGGCGAGCTTGATCAGCGCCGTCTTGCCGAACTTGGAGCTGTCGACCAGGAGAACCCTGCGTTCGACAGCGTGCATCAGCGCCCACTTGGTCTTCACCACCTCTTCCTGCTGATGGTAGGCGGTTCCGGCGAAGACCGCCGACGTCGACATGAACAGGGTGTTGGCTCTGAGCGACGCCACCGCCTGTTCGCAGACGTATCCAAAGAACGCGTTGAAACGCGCATTGTAGTGGCCGCCCAGGCAAAGGGTCTCGATGCCGTGGGCGTCCTTGAGCGTGTCGATCACGGTCAGGCAATTGGTGATGACCGTCAGCGGCTTGCAGCCGACGAGCAACGGACCCATGTGGCAGATGGTGGTCGAATTGTCCAGAATGATTGCTTGCCCGGGCTCCACCATCTCGACGGCGGCGCGCGCCATCGCCTGCTTTTCCGCATCGCAGAGACGCGATCGATAAAGGATCGTGCTCTCGACCAGGCTCGACGAGCGAACGGTCACGCCGCCATGCACGCGACGAACGATTCCCTGTTCCTCAAGAAACTTCAGGTCCCGGTGCACCGTCATCCGGCTGACGCCGAAGTGGGTGGCCAGTTCGTCGACCTGCGCCGAGCCGGCCGGCAACAGAAAGTCGAGGAGCGCCTTGCGTCGAGCGCCGCCGCCGGAAGCAGGTTTGCCGATGCGGTGTTCGCTTGCGCTAGCCACGATTGCAACTCTCCCGGTCCGAAATCTGCGAATACGTTAGCCGGATTCGCAGAAATTGCGCAAGTCTCGTGTGAGATGATGCCGCGCAGCTAGCCACGATCGACGGGGCCCTACTCGAAGACGATCTGCGTCTTGATGATGTCGGGCTGCGCCTTGGCCGCGAATTCGAACGCCTCAACCGACCTTTCGAATGGATAAGATTTGGAAATCAGCGGCTTGACGTTGATCTTGCCGGAGCCGAGCAGGTCGATCGCCCGACCGTAGATATTGGCGTATCGGAACACGTGCTCGACGCGCAGCTCCTTGGCTTCTGCCGCCACAACGTCATAGGCGACCGGTGCGGGCGGCATGCCGACCAGGACCACGGTTCCGCCCGGGCACGCGTACTCGAACAGAGTCTCGTAGGCTTTGAGACTGCCGCTCGCCTCGAATACGATATCGGCGCCCCAGTCGCCGGTGGCCTCTTTCACCCGGGCGACGGCGTCTTCCTTCTTGAGGTTGATTGGCGTCAGGCTCGGGTATTTGGCGGCGATGTCGAGCTTCTCCTGCTGCAGGTCGACGACGTAGACTCTCGAGCAACCGCCGGCCGCAGCGGCTAGAGCCGTCATGATGCCAATGGTGCCGGACCCGATGACCACAGCCGTGGCCCCGGGGGAAATGTGGGCCTTCGCCGCCGCCTGCATTCCCACCGCCAACGGTTCAACCATGGCGCCTTCGGCGAGGCTGACATTGTCAGGGAGCTTGAAGGTGAGATTGGCTGGATGGACGACTTCTGGCGTCAGGCAGCCATGAAATCGGCGGCGTCGCCCAAAAGCGGACGGCGGGATCAAGATTGTACAGACCCAGGCGAGAAGCGCGAGAACTCCAGCGAGGAATGCCAGGCTCCATGCACACCTTGTCGCCAACCGCCAGGGTCGTCACATTGCTGCCGACAGCGACCACAACGCCAGCCCCTTCGTGACCGAGCACCATGGGCGCCTTCACAACAAACGGCCCGATGTTGCCGTGTTCGTAAAAATGCACGTCGCTTCCACAGATACCGACGTTCTTCATGGCAATCTTGACGTCGTCCGGGCCCGGCTCGGTGGGAAGCTCGATCTCTCTCAGACGGATCACGCCGATCTTTTCGAGTACGAGGGCTTTCATGACAGTTCTCCTTGGATCGTTCCGGGCATCCGAAGCTCCGGCTGAGGGCCCCCTTGACGCGACAAAGGCTCCAACACTTTCCGTCAGTCCTCCCCCGGAGTCGCACACCAATACGATACGTTCTTAACATCAATATGGTGGAATCGCAAGGCCTTTCGTCCAGGATCGCAAGGCGTTTCGTCCCAGGGATGAACAAACCGCTCAGCGGAGCGACCGACTCCGCGCTCCCGCGCGGAAAGCGGCGGCCACGATGCGCGTCGAAGCCACTTTTACCCATATTGATCAAATACTTCGCCTGCGACGCGCTTGAAAATCGCACGCCTAGCGCGGTCTGCCGATCGCAGGCTCCCGTTCGATGGGATGGGATCATTGCGTCAGCTTTCCGCCTCGAGTGATCATTGACAATCTATCGCTAGGATGGGATTATTATAACACAAGCGGTCATCTGGCGCTGGGGCCGGATTTTGCGCGACAAGTGGGCGGCGTTGCGCGACAAGCTGGAAATGGGAAGCGAAACGTAATGGCAAAGCCGAAGAAGCTGCTGAACGATCCCGCCAACGTCGTTTCCGAATTGATCGACGGGATGGTTGCGACAAGCAATGGGCTGCTGCGGCGGCTCGGAGACCGAAACGCCCTCGTTCGCGCCGATATTCCCGATGGAAAGGTCGCCTTGCTCATTGGGGGCGGCAGCGGTCACGAGCCGATGTTTCCCGGATTCGTCGGCCGCAACCTCGCGGATGGCTCTCCCTGCGGCGAGGTGTTCGCCGCGCCCGTTCCGGATCTCATCCTCGACACGATCCGCGCCGTGGATCGTGGCCGCGGAGTTCTGTTCGTCTACGGGAATTACGCCGGCGACAACATGAACTTCGACATCGCCGCGGAACTCGCCGAGGAAGACGGCATTGTCACGCGCACCGTGCGCGTGTGGGACGACGTCGCCGCCGCGCCGCTCGACCGCATCACCGACCGTCGCGGCATCGCCGGCGACTTCTACGTCATCAAAGTGGCCGGAGCCGCGAGCGCCGAATTGACCGATCTTGAAGACGTTTACCGGATTGCTTGCAAGGCTCGCGACAATACCCGGTCGATGGGTGTGGCGCTTGCAGCGGGTTCCATCCCGGAAACCGGCGAGCGCACGTTCGAACTGCCCGAGGACGAACTCGAAATTGGAATGGGCGCCCACGGCGAGCCCGGCGTCAGCCGTCAGAAGATGGCCTGCGCCGACGTCATCGCAGACCAGATGCTCGAGCGTATCCTCGACGACCTGCCGTTCAAGCGAGGCGACGAAGTCGCTGTGCTCTTCAACAACCTCGGCGCCACGACCCAGATGGAGTTGCTCATTGTCGCACGCCGCGTGCATCGGCGCCTGCAGGAGCGCGGCGTCTCCGTTCATCGTTCCGACGTCGGCGCCTTCCTGACCTGTCAGGAGATGGCTGGGATGTCGATCACGCTGATGAAGCTCGACGCGGAGCTCAAGCGCTATCTCGATATGCCCGCGCAGTCGTTTGCCTATTCGAGAGCCTGACGCCATGCGTGAAACCTTGTCAGCCTTCGAGGCGCGCGACATGCTGGCCGGCGTCGCACGCCATGTCCTCGACAACGTGGACATGCTGACCGTCGTTGACCAGGCGATCGGCGACGGCGATCACGGGATCGGCATGCGGCGCGGCTTCGTCGCCGTGCTCGACGATTTGGCGAAGACGGAGCCCGTTTCCGTCGCCGCGGTGTTCAAGACCGTAGGCACGACCATTCTCGGCAAGACCGGCGGCGCCGCCGGCGCCGTCTTCGGCACGCTGTTTCGCTCGGGCAGCGCAGGGTTCGAGGGACGCGCCTCATTTGACGCGGCGGGCTTCGCAGCCTTCCTTGCGGACGGGCTCGCGGCCGTCGAGAAGCGGGGCGGCGCGAAACCCGGGCAAAAGACCATGATCGACGCATTGGCGCCGGCCGCTGAAGCCGCACGGAAAGCCATGCCGTTCGGGTTGGTGGAGACCATCGCCGCCGCCGCCGCTGCTGCTCGCGCCGGGGTCGAAGCGACCAAGGGCATGGTCGCCACCACCGGCAAGGCGCGCACGCTTGGCGAGCGCTCTCTCGGCCACGCGGACCCGGGGGCTGTGTCGTTCAGCCTGATTCTCGACGCCATGCGCGAATTTATCGTCGGATGAGTTCAGATGCGCCATGGCCGCTCCGACATACGAGACAAACCTGTGCAGGTCCGCCGGCGCCGGGACTTTTGCACGTAACGGAGACTGACTTGTCGACATTTTGGGTCGGTACGGGCTGGAAGATGAACAAGACGGTTGCGGAGACGCGTCGTTATATTTCGAGTCTGCGTGCGCTTCTGCCGCCGGCGTCGGACGACTTCGCTTTCTTCGTCGTCCCGCCCTTCACCGCCCTGCCTGCGGCGCGCGAAGCGATCGGAGACGCTCCCTTGCTTCTCGGGGCGCAGAATATGCACTGGGCGGACGACGGCGCCTTCACTGGCGAGGTATCGGCCCTGATGTTGTCGGAATTTTCGATCGACCTCGTCGAACTCGGCCATTCGGAGCGGCGCCGACTGTTCGGCGAAACGGACCACATGCTGAACCTCAAGGTGAAGACGGCGCTGAAATATGGACTGCGCCCGCTCCTGTGCGTCGGCGACAGCGCTGAGGAGCGGGACGCCGGCGCCTCCTCCGAGGCGGTGGTGCAACAGGTGAAGCTGGCTTTCGCCCACTTGGCGCCCGGCGAGGTCGGCCGCTGTCTGATCGCCTATGAGCCGGTCTGGGCCATCGGCGAGGGCGGCGTCCCGGCGCGTCCGGAACATGTCCGCGAAGTCCACCGGGCGATACGCCAAGCCACGGACCAACTCGCGTCCGGCAAGGTGCCGGTTCTGTACGGCGGCAGCGTTAATGCCGACAATGCGCCGAAACTCGCTGCAGAACCGATGGTCGATGGACTGTTCATCGGTCGCGCGGCCTGGGAGCCAACGCGCTTCGCCGCTTTGATTCGCAGCGCCATGTCAGCGCGCGAAAGCCTCCGCTTCGAACGCCATGTAACGGTTTCCGCAGTCGCAGCGCGATGATAGATATAGGCCTCGCCAGCGCCGACGGGTTACAAACTGGCGCGAATACAACGTTTGCCTCCGCAATCGCGGAAGCCCGACAATCTGGATGCGAGACAAAAATTCGGCTCCGGGCGGCGCTTCTCCCCTTTTGAAGTGGACCCTCGAACCACAGGAGCCTATAAAAGCTCCGGTTGGGTGGCTGTCATGTTAGCTGTCGGAAATCGAAGTCGGACCCGCCCCTTGAAGGCGAGCCGGGATAGGGGAGCGATGGGCCGCTGCACAGACGCGCCGCCGCGAAAGGAACCGCCGCTGGATGACTTCCCCACCGCTGTCGGAGAGCCCTTTGCGGCGGATCCACGTTGGGGTGAGACGGCTCCAGGAGCCCAACAATGCCCGACAAGGGTCAAATAGACCGGCCCAAAAACGGGCCTCTCGCGGTATTGCGGCTTGAAGGGATTTGCAAAGCGTTCGGGCCGGTGCGCGCCCTGGAGGACGTCACCTTCGACGTTCTGCCCGGCCGGGTGCACGGCCTCGTAGGCGAGAACGGGGCGGGCAAATCGACGCTGGTGCAGATCATCACCGGCCTGGCGCAGCCGGATTCCGGGCGCGTGCTTCTGGCCGGCCAGCCGGTCCGGTTCCGAACGCCCATCGAAGCGCGAGCCTCCGGGGTGGCCGCCGTCTATCAAGACCCCAAACTGTTCCCCCACATGTCGGTGGCCGAGAACATCGCGCTCGGCGCCTATCCGACGCTGCCCGTTGGCGCCGTCAACCGCAAGAAGATGCGCGCCACGGCGAGCGCTTTGCTTCTGCAACTCGGTTCCGACATCGACCCGCGTGCTCTGGTGGCCGGGTTGTCTTATGCCGAACACCAGTTCGTCGAGATCGCCCGTGCGCTCTCGGCTGAAGTGCGCGTCCTGATCCTCGACGAACCGACGTCGGCGCTGACTCCGGCGGAAGCTGAGCGGCTGTTCCGGGTCGTGCGCACGCTACGTGATCTTGGCGCCGCGATTATCTTCATTTCTCATCGCCTCGAGGAGATCACGGCTGTCTGCGACGATATTACGGTGTTGCGGGATCGCCGACACGTGGCGACAAAGCCGGCTGCGGAGGTGGACCGCGCGAGTCTCGTGCAGATGATGGTCGGCCGGCCGTTGGAGACGCTGTTCACGCGGCGCGAGGCGCCGGCTCTCGGCGAGGAAGCGTTGCGCGTCGAGGCTTTGTCGCTTGCGGGCGTATTCACAGACGTCTCGTTTTCGGTGCGCGCAGGCGAGATCGTCGGCATGGGGGGTCTGGTGGGCGCCGGTCGGTCCGAGATCGCGCAGACGCTGTTCGGCGTGACGCCGCCGAGTTCGGGGCGGGTCTTTCTGCGAGGCGGCGAGGTGCGTCCGCACAGTCCCGGGCAAATGCTGGCGCTCGGCCTCGCTTACTTGCCGGAGGACCGCGACCGCGACGGGCTCATCATGCCCGAAACGATTACGCATAACATCACGCTGCCAATCGTGCGGTCGCTTACGCGCTGGAGTTTCGTCGATCGAGCCCGAGAGCGACGTTTGGCCGAAGACGCGTCGGCGACCTATCGGGTCCTGACGCCATCGGTGGAGCAGATCGTATCGTCCCTCTCCGGCGGCAACCGGCAGAAAGTCGCGTTCGCCAAGTGGCTGACCACCAACCCGGCGGCGCTCATCCTCGACGAACCCACCCACGGCATCGACATCGGCAGCAAGGCGCAGGTGCACGAAATGATCACCCAGCTCGCCAGCAGAGGGTTGGCGGTCTTGCTCATCTCCTCCGATCTGCCGGAGCTGATCGCGATGAGCGACCGGATCCTGGTGATCGCCGAAGGCGCCCTGGTCGGCGAGTTCAGTCACGCCGAAGCGACGCAGGAAAAGGTGATGATGGCGGCGGCGCAACAAGGCGCGAGGGCGCGGCGGTGAGCGCGCCGGACGAAGCCTCGGTCGCGGACCGGAAGGGTTCCCGGCAAGTCATCGAGTTCGTGCTGCGGCTGCGCGAAGCCGGCGTCCTGGTGTTTCTGGCGGTGCTGGGACTGCTCTTCACGGCGTTGACCAGCACATTCCTGACAACCCAGAATCTCACGACCGTCGCCTCCTCGGCGGCGATCCTTGCCATCGCTGCTTGCGCGCAAGGGGTCGTTCTGCTGACGCGAAATCTCGACGTTTCGGTCGGCTCGATGATGGGCCTTGCGGCGTACCTCACCGCCGACTTTGCCGCGAACCATCCCGCCGTTGCGCCGTGGGAACTGGTGCTGATCCCGCTCGCGATCGGCGCCGTGCTCGGCGCCGTCAACGGCCTGCTGGTGGCTTACGGCAAGGTGCCGGCTCTGATCGCGACGCTCGGGACCATGTCGCTCTATCGGGGCCTGACCTATGTCTATGCCCGCGGGCAGGAGGTCACGTCGAGTCGCTTGCCGCCCTGGATGCTGACCAGCGTCGATGCGCGAATTGCCGGAGTGCCGCTGCTGGTGGCGGCGGCGGCGGCGATCGTCGTCATCGTCTGGGTGTTCCTGCAATACTATCCCTGGGGACGGCGCATCTACGCGGTCGGATCCAATCCGCTCGCGAGCTTCTATTTCGGACTCCGGGCGGAGCGGGTCGTGCTGTTGGCCTACACGCTGTGCGGCCTGCTGTGCGGCGCAGCGGGGCTGCTCTATGCCGCGCGCGTCGGCACGGTCACGGTGGTGTTGGCCTCCGGCTGGGAGATGAGTTCGCTGGCCGCCGCCGTGATTGGCGGAGTGAGCGTTTCAGGCGGCACGGGCTCGGTCATCGGAGCTGCGCTCGGCGCGGTGGTGCTCGCGACCATCGACAACGGCTTGGTGCTTCTTGCCGTGCCGGAGTTCTGGCGCATGTTCATTCAGGGTGTGGCGATCGTGGCGGCGGTGGCGGCCGACGCCGTGATCGCGTCGGGCATCCGCGCTTCGCTTCGCACACGGGGAGCGAAGTGAAGGACGACAGAGCCAAGAAACCGGTTCGAGCGAAGGCGCCCGCCTGGGAGCTGACGCTCGGCGCGTTGATCGTCGCCGCAGGCGTCTGGTCCACGACGCTTTCGCCGTACTACCTCAGCCTGGACCAGATCTTTGGCTCGACGCGGTTCTTCATTCTCCCCGGGTTGCTGGCGCTCGGGTTGGCGATGGTGGTGTCGCTCGGCGAGATCGACATCTCTCTCGCCTCCACGGTCGCGGTCGGCACGGTGGCGCTGTCGAAATTTTCCATGCTCGGCGTTCCCATTGGCTTTGCCGCAGTCGCCGTCATCGCGATCGGGGCGCTCCTGGGAACCCTGAACGGCGTGCTGGTGGCGCGGTTTCATCTGCCCTCGCTCGCCGTGACGCTCGGCGCCATGGGCGCTTATCGCGGCCTCGCCTTCATCATCGGCAGCGAAGTCGGCTACACGGATTTCAACGACTCTTATCGTTGGCTCGGCTCGGCGCGGCTATTTGGCGACATCGTTCCAGCGTCCCTGCTGGTTTTCGCGGCGATGGCGGTCGCCGTATGGCTCTTGATGCATCGCACGGTGTTCGGTCGTTATTGTTTCTCGATCGGGCTCAACCGGGACGCGTCGTGGTTTGCGGGCGTGAACGTGGTGAAAATAAAGATCTGCGCCTATGCGCTGGCCAGCGCTCTGGCCGGGCTGGCGGCCCTGTTGTGGGTGGGGCAGTACGGCTCTGCGCGGGGCGACAACGCGGACGGCTCTATTCTTTTCGTCGTCACGGCCGTGGTGCTCGGCGGGATGGACATCAACGGCGGACGCGGCACGATCAGTGGCGTGGTGCTGGCGTTGCTGCTGCTCGGCACCATCCGCAATGGAATGGGGCTCGCCAACATCGGCGGCCCAACACAGACAGTCGTGCTCGGTTTCCTGCTCGTCGGCGGCGTGCTCCGTCCGGCGTTTGCGGCGGCGCTGGCGCGTCTGCGGCGTCCCGAAAGCGCGGACGTCTGAAGCGTGACTGGGTGAATGCAAGGATACCTGAAGGAGGAAAACGATGTTGAACCGTAGAGAATTGGGGATGCTGGGGGCGGGTCTGGTCATGTCCGGTCTGGCGCCACGCCTTGCGATGGCCAAGGACTCTGGCTTCAAGATCATGATGACGCCGAAATGGACCGGCTTTCCCTATTTCGAGCTCACCGGCGACGGCGCGAAAGCCGCAGCCAAAGAGCTTGGCGATACGCTGATCTACGCCGGCGCCGATCACGCGGACGTATCGCTGCAAGTCGAGACGCTGCAGAATTTCGTAAACCAGAAGCCGGACGCCATCATCCTCGCGGCGATCGACCTCAATGCTGTCGCGCCGGTGCTGGAGGACGCCCGCAAGAGGGGCATCGTCGTCACGACGTACGACGCTGACGCCGCGGTGCCGGCGCGCGACATGTTCGTCAACCAACTCTCCTACGAACAGGCCGCGAAGGTCATGCTGGATTCGGCTTTGATCGACGTTCCCGAGGGCGGCGAGATCGCCTTCGTGGCCGCTTCCCCGACGTCGCCCAACCACATGGCGCACATCAAGATCATGACCGAGCTGACCAAGAGCGATCCGAAGTATCAGGTCTTCAAGGTCGTCGACACGCAGTTTGCGGGGGACGACGACGCCAAGAGCTACGATGTGGCGGTGAACCTCATGCAGGCGCATCCGAACCTGAAGGTGATCATCTCCTCGTCGGCGGTCAGCGCGCCTGCGGCGGCGCGCGCGATCGAGGCGAGCGGGCACGTCGGCAAGGTGTACGCCACAGGCTTCGCGCTCCCGAGCGCAATCAAGCGCTATCTCGAGAACGGCTCGCAGAAGGCGTTTGCATTCTGGGATCCGTTTGAGCTCGGCTATGTCGCCGCTTATGAAACGCACATGAAACTCGCCGGCAAGTTCGACCCGTCGAAAGTCGGCGCGACGATCGAGGTGCCGAAGGCCAACGCAACATTCACGGCAGGGAAGGACGGCGAGGTGGTCTACGGCAAGCCGTTAATCTTCACCAAGGAAACCGTCGGCAAGTACAACTTCTGACGACAGCGGCGGCGTCCTGTCGTTCGTCGCGCCGGGACGTCGCAACCGCCTCGTCCGCACCCTAAGCCTGGCGATGGGCCAAAGGACCATCGGCCATCCGCAAAGACCTGCGCCAAGCGGCAAATGAAACCGGGCTCAGAACTCGCCGCCCTTCTCGGCCAGAATCTGATTCATGTCGCGCGCCGGCTCGGCGCAGCCCGCTTCGCCGACGATCCGGGCCGGCACGCCGGCCACCGTCTTGTTGTGCGGCACGGCCTGGAGCACGACCGAGCCCGCGGCGACCCGCGCGCAATAGCCGATCTCGATGTTCCCGAGGATCTTCGCGCCCGCCCCGATCAGTACGCCGTGACGGATCTTGGGATGGCGGTCGCCGGTCTCCTTGCCGGTGCCTCCGAGGGTCACGCCCTGGAGTATCGACACGTCGTCCTCGATCACCGTCGTCTCGCCGACGACGAGCGCGGTCGCGTGGTCGAGGAAAATGCCTTTGCCGATCCGCGCGGCGGGATTGATGTCGACGCCGAAGGCGGCGGAGACGAGGCTCTGCAGGCTCAGCGCGAAGTCGCGCTTGCCGCTCTTCAACAGCCAGTGGGACAGCCGATAGGCCTGAAGCGCCTGGAACCCTTTGAAATAAAGCAAAGGTTCGATCATCCTGAGGCACGCGGGATCGCGGTCGGCGACCGCCATGATGTCGGCGCGGAACGCTTCGCCGATCGATGGGATCGCGGGCGAATCGCCTCCTCATAGGTCTGGCGGATCAGCGCGGCGGAGACGTCGGCGTTGTCGAGCCGCGCGGCGACCCGGTAGGCGACCGCGCTCTCCAGGGTGTGATGATTGAGGATCGTCGTCATCAGGAAGGTGGCGAGCTCCGGCTCGCGCCGCATCGCCTCCTCGGCCTCCTGGCGGATGCGGGCAAACAGCGGATCGCTGCCCGCAAGCCCGACGATGCGGGCCGTCAAACCTTGCGCCATGGCGGCGGTCTCCTGGCCGGTGAGTGTCGCAGACGGATTATAGCATGCCCGTCGTCGCCGTGCGACACCGCGCCTCGGTCCGGCCGGAAACGCTCACGGCTGGAAGCGCGGCCACATCCGCGCGAGCATTTCGTCGCGCTTGACCCGCGCGTGCCAGACGACCGCGACCAGATGCAGCGCGAGAACCACGCCGATCGCGCAGGCGAGAAGGAAATGCGCCTGGCCGGCCGCCTCGGCGAGACGCCTTGTCCTGCGGCGACGAAGTTGGGAAGCGTGAACAGGCCGAACCACGACACCTCATGCTTGCCGGCGTTGGACAGCATATAGCCGCTGACCGGCAGCGCGATCATCAGCGCATAGAGCGCCAGATGGGCCGCGCCCGCCGCGGCATGAACCGCCCGCCCCAGCGGCACGGAATAGGCCGGCGCGCCCAGGACGACGCGGAGGACGACCCGCACAACGAGCAGTGCGAGCACCGTGATCCCGATCGACTTGTGAACGAACAGCACTTCCGAGCGAAGGTCGCCGCGCGGCAGTTGCGTGGACCACATGCCAAGCCCGAGCGCGATAAAGATCAACAGCGCCATCAGCCAGTGAAAGGTGCGCAGCACGGGATTATAGACTTCGACCGCGCGCGGCGGGGGAAAGACTTTCATGACGCCGGTCCTCGACAATTGTGCATGGATGCTTTCGCGCCGCTAATGCGACAAACTCAAGACCGCAATTCGCCGCACGCATTCACGTCTCGATGATCGCCACCGCCCGCGTCCAGCCGGCCGAGGCGCGCTCGATCTTCGACCGGGAAGCACGAAACGGTGAACCCGCGTCGATGGCAGCGCCTCGAGATTGTGCAGCTTCTCGATATGGCAATAGCCGATATGGCGGCCCGGCCTTGTGGCCCTCCCAGATGAGCGAGGCGTCGTGGGTCTCGGCGTAGCGCCTTGGCCGTGTGGACAAAGGGCGCGTCCCAGCTCCAGCCGTCGATGCCGGTCACGCGCACGCCGCGTTCCAGCAGGTAAAGCGTCGCCTCGGCGCCCATGCCGCAGCCGGAGGCGACATAGTCGGGTCGGCCGTATTTCGCTCCGGCGCTGGTGTTGACCACGACGATCTCGAGCGGCTTCAGGACGTGGCCGATCCGCTTCGAGCTCGGCCTCGACGTCGGCGGCGGTGACGACATAGCCGTCCGCGAAATGGCGGAAGTCGAGCTTCACCCCGCGGCTGGAAGCACCATTCGAGCGGGATCTCGTCGATCGTCCAGGCGCGCTCGCCCTCGTTCATGGTCGGATGGTAGTGCCAGGGCGCGTCGAGATGGGTGCCGTTGTGGGTCGAGAGCTGAACGCGCTCGACCGCCCAGCCCTGCCCGTCCGGCAGATCCTCCGCCTTCAGGCCGGGGAAGAACGGCAGGATCTGCGGCAAGCTCTGCTGGTGGTCGATGTATTCGATCTTCGGGCCGTGCCCCGGCGGGTCGGCCGCGACGTCGTTCTGCAGCGGCACGGAAATGTCGATCAGGCGGCGGGTCATCGCGTTCCTCCCTCACAAAATGATCGCGCCGAGGCTCAGGCCTGGCGCAGCACCGTATTGCGCAGGACGCCGATCCGGTCGACGACGAGTTCGACCGTGTCGCCGCTTTCGAGGAAGCGGCCGATCTCCAGTCCGCAGCAATTGCCGACCGTGCCGGAGCCGAACACTTCTCCGGCGTGAATCGTCTCGTCCTGCGAGGCGTAGGCCAGGATCTCCTCGAACGAGAACAGCATGCTCGTTGGTGTCGCCTGTGGCGCGCGTCTCGCCGTTGACCCGAACCTCGACGCGCGAGCGTCTGCGGATCGCCGATCTCGTCCGGCGTGACGATCCAGGGCCCCAGCACGTTGGAGCCGTCGAAGCTCTTGCCCTTGGCCGGTCCGAGACGGCCCTGCATCTCGACGCATCTGCCGGTCGCGCGCGGAAAAGTCGTTGAAGATCGTATAGCCGAAGATGTGCGCCGCCGGCCTCGCCCGCGGGAATGTCGGCGCGCGTGCGCCGGGTGACGATCGCCGACCTCGAGCTCGTAGTCCATCACCTGGCTGTAACGCGGCCACATCACCGTCGCCCCGGTCCCGACGACGGTCAGCCGGTTGGTGATGTAGTAGATCGGCAGCTCGCGATAGACCGACGGCAAGTCGCTCCAGCGGCGCCTGCATCGCCGCCATGAAGCCGCCTCGCCGCCGCTCGCGAACGCAGGCCGGCAAGCGCCTGTCGCGCCGCGCGCCGGACTGGCGGATGTGCCGCGCAAACGACATCGCGTCGCGCATCTGCCGCGGCTCCGGCAGCGGCGCGAGCAGCTCGGCATGGGCGAGGTCGGTCCAGAGATCGGCGTCGCCGCCGCGGCTCGCGAACGAGCGCTCGGGCGCAGATCGAGGCCCGCCTCGTCGGCGTCGATCAAGCGCGAGCATCGATGCGAAAGGCGCCGCGATCAGCGCCCGCGCGCGCGCGCCGCGGCGGCGAGGTCGAACAGCCTGGCCGCGCTCCGCGTCCACCAGCCCCGATCGTGTCGCCCCGCCCTGCCCGATAAGTCGCCAGCTTCATCGCGCACCTCCCCTTGCCTTTCGCCGATATATATACGATCCTATTTTTTGTCGATAATCAAGAGGCGCGCCGACCGTTCGCGCCGGAGGAGAGGAAACCATGACGCATCCGCGGACTTTCGCTTCGTCGCCGCCGCCTCCGCCCTGGCGCTCGCCTCGGCGCGCCTCGCTCGCCGACCCGTTCAAGCTCAAGTATCGCCTGCACCGCGACGTCCGACTGCGCCTCCGCCATGGTCGCGCGCGACAGGGCATCTTCGCCAAGCACGGCCTCGACGCCGACGTGACGCTGATCGGCATCAACACCAACATTCCGCCGGCGATCGTGTCCAATTCGATCCAGATCGGCGGCCCGACGTCGACCGTGTTCCTGCAGGCGGTCGACGGCGGCCTCGATCTCGTGGCGGTCGCCGGCGCCTCGGTCATGGACCCGGGCAGCCAACGGCGATCGCCGCCGTCGCCCGCACCGGCGTCTCGATCAAGGAAGCCGAAGGATTTCGTCGGCAAGAAGGTCGGCGCGCCCGGCATCGGCGCCTTCCTGCATGTGCTTGTTCCGCAAATGGCTGATCGAGAAGGGCGTGGACCCAAAGAGCGTGAACTTCGTCGAGGTGACTTTCCCGACCATGAACGACGCGTTGAAGTCGGGCTCGGTCGACGCCGTGCTGACCGGCGAGCCGTTCATCACGCGGATCACCAAGGCGGGCAACGGAGAGGTCGCCGCGCTCTACGCCGCCGAACTCGCGCGCACCGATCCGATCATCTTCTATGCCGCGACGCGCAAGCTTCGCCGAGGCGCATCCCGAGGTCATCAAGGCGTTCCGCGATTCGATCGCGGAGGCGGCGCCGATCGTCAATTCCGACCGCGAAAGGCCGCCAGCGCAGTCGATCGCGAAATTCACCAAGATGCCGATCGAGCTCGTGCGCCTGAATCGCGCCGGACGTCGCCAAGCCCGAATTGAAAGGCGCGGACCTCGCCTGGTGGGTCGAGACCATGAAGCAGCAGGACATGCTGCAGGGGGCGCCTGACCTCGACAAGCTCGTCCTGCCTTGATGCGAACGAGCTCCGATACGCTGAGCCGAGCGCGCCGCCGCAGCAGATCGAAGCCGACATTCTCGGCGGCGCGCTCGCTCCCGGTAGCGCGCCTCGGCATCGCCGAGACGGCGGCGCGCTACGGCGTCGGCGCGACGCCGCTGCGCGAGGCGCTGTCGCGGCTTGTCGCGCGCGGCCTCGTCAACGCGATCGGCAAGCGCGGATTCCGCGTGCAAGGCGGTTTCGCGCGAAGACCTCGCCGACATCGTGCGCATCCGCAGCGTGCTCGAGCGCGAGGCGTTGCGGCTCAGCATCGCAGCGCGGCGACGGCGCCTGGGAGGGCGAGATCGTCGGCGCCCTGCACCGGCTCAAGCATTACATTGCCGAGAACCCTGCAAGGTTTCGGCGAAGGCGAGCCGGCCTTCGACGCCCTGCACAAACGGTTCCACGCCTCGCTGCTCGCGGCCTGCGGCTCGCCGCGGCTGCATCGCCGCCTGCGCCCGACCTCTACGACGAGGCCTATCGCTACCGCCGCCTGATGATGGCGACCTTCACGAGCCCCGGCGACTTCGTCAGGAGCCACGAAATCCTCGCGGAGGCGGCGATCGGGCGGGCGACCGAGCGCGCCCAGGCGCTGGCCGAGGCCCATATCGGCTCGACGCTGGCGCTGGTCTATCCCGAGACAGCGGGCCGGAACTCGTGAACGGCTCCGAACCCCCGCTGATCGCGTTCCGCGAGGTCGATGTCGCTTTCGGCGAGCATCTCGTGCTCGGCAAATTGTCGTTCGACCGTGCGGCGCGGCGAGATCGTCTGCGTGGTCGGCCCGTCCGGCTGCGGCAAGACGACGGCGCTGCGGGTCGCGTCGGGACTGATCCCGCCGACGCGCGGCGACGTCGCTTTCGCCGGCGCGCCGATCAGGGGCCCGCGCCGCGACGTGGCGATCGTGTTCCAGGATTACGCCAAGGCGCTGCTGCCGTGGCGCACCGCCGCCGGCAACGTGGCGCTGGCGCTCGAGGCGATGGGAACGCGACGCGGCCGAGCGCCCCGACCGCGTCGCCGGGCTGCTCGAAGCGCGTCGGCCTCGCCGCCTCGCCGACAAGTACCCGTCGCAGATGTCTGGCGGCATGCAGCAAAGACTGCAGATCGCGCGATGTCTCGCGCAGGAGCCCGCCGCGCTGATGATGGACGAGCCGTTCGGCGCGCTCGACGCGATGACGCGCCAGACGCTCCAGGACGAGATGCTCGAGATCGCGCAGAGCACGCGGCGCGACGATCTTCTTCGTCACCCACGATCTCGAGGAGGCGATCTATCTCGGCGACCGCGTGATCGGCCTCATGCCGCATCCCGGCCGCGTCGGCATCGAACTCGAAATCGACCTGCCGCGGCCGCGCAACCAGGTCGCGACGCGCGAAAGCGCCGGCGTTCCTGAAGCTCCGCCACAGGCTCTACGACTTCATCTACGCGAGCCGAAGCCGGAGAGCGCGCATGAAGGCGGCCAAAGCGCTCGTCTTCCCGGTCGTTCTGCTGATCCTGGCCGAGATCGGCGCCCGAGCCGCGGCGCCGAGCGACTCGGTCGCGCCGCCCTCCGAGGTCTTCGCGGCGCCTTGCTCGGGGCGCTCGGCGACGGTTCGCTGCTGCGCGGCCACGCGCGACACGCTGATCAGCGCCTTCGGCGGCCTCGTCGTCGGCGCGAGCCTGGGCCTGGCGCTCGGCCTGGCGCTGGGCTCGCGTCGGCGCCTGGACCGGCTGCTCGAGCTCGCGCTGGAGCTCCTGCGGCCGATTCCCTCGGTGGCGGTCATTCCGATCGCCCTCGTCGCGCTCGGCTTCGGCTACAGCCTGGAGATCGCGATCGTCTCGTTCGCCTGCTTCTGGCCCCTGCTGATCCTGTCGCGCTCGGCGGTGCGCGGCGTCGAGCCGCGCCTGATCGAAGTGGCGCGCGCCCTGCGCCTGTCCCCGCTGCAGGAAACGATCAAGATCGTCGCGCCGGCCGCCCTGCCCCGCATCTTCGTCGCCTTCCGGCTCGCCGCCGGCATTTCGCTGGTGGTCGCCGTGACGGTCGAGATCGCGGTCAATCCGCAGGGTCTCGGTTACGGGGTCGATGACCGCGAGCCAGGCGCTGCGCCCGGCGCTCATGCTCGCCTATATCGTCTGGATCGGCTTCGTCGGCTACGCGCTCAACGCCTTGCTGGTGCTCGCCCAGGCGCGCCTGTTCGGCCAGGCCGGCGCGCGTCGAGGCCGCGCGATGACCGCGCTCGCCTGGCGCATGGCCGGGCTCGCCGTCGTTGTCGCCGCTGATCGCGATCTGGGGCGAGATCGCGGCGCTGAAGCTGATCTCGCCGGTCTTCCTGCCGACGCCGGCCCGCGTGGGAACGGCGCTCCAGCATGGCTTCCTCCATGCGGACCTCGGCGAGAAGCTGGTCGGCACCGATCAGCCACATGCTCGGCGGCTGGGTCGCAGCCTCGATCGCCGGGATCGCGCTCGGCGCGCTGATCGGATCGTCGAATGCGGCGCGCGAGTATATCGCCCCGACCCTCGAGTTCCTGCGGCCCCTGCCCGCTTCGGCCGTCATCCCGGTGGCGATCGCGATCTTCGGGCTGACGCCGCAGATGGCGCTCGGCGTCATCGCCTTCGGCTCGATCTGGCCGGTGCTGCTCGCCGCGATGCACGGCTTCGCCGCAATCGAGCCGCGCCTGATCGAGGTCGAGCGTATCCTCGGCCTCACGCGCTTGGCAGGGAATCTTGAAGATCTCGCTGCCCTCGGCGACGCCCGACATTCTCGCAGGACTTCGGCTCGGCCTCACGGTGTCGCTCATCCTCGCGGTCGTCTGCGAGATGATCGCCGGCCTCGACGGGCTCGGACAATGGGTGCTGCTCGCCGCGCGGGCCTACAAGTCGGCCGACATTTTCGCCGGCGTCGTCCTGCTCGGCGCGATCGGGGTCGTCGCCAACGCCGCGCTCTCGCTGATCGAGGGTCGGATGTTGAGGTGGCGGCCGCAGTCGACGCGCTGACCCCTCAGCCGGCCTGCCAGAACAGCCCGACCGTCAGCACAAGGCCGATCGCCACGACCGCGACCTTCAAAAGCCTTCTCGTTGACGGTTTTCAGCATATGCGCGCCGGCCCAGCCGCCGAGCGAGCCGCCGACCGCGGTGACCGCGGCCTGCAGCCAGTGCACATCCGGGTAGAAGACGAAGATCGCCACCGCCGAGGCGTTCATCACGCCGGCGAGCACGTTCTTGGTCGCGCCGGCGTTGCGGACCGCAAGGCCCGCCATCGTCAGCGACGCCATCATCAGGAGGCCGATGCCGCCGCCGAAATAGCCGCCATAGATGGCGATGAGGAACTGGACTGTCGCCGCTCCCCACGGCCGCAGATGGACGTCGCCCGGCTTCGGCGGCTTGCGGAAGAAGCTGCCCCAGGCGAACAGCACCGTCGCGAACAACACGAGCCAGGGCACGAGCTTCGCAAACACCGAGGGAGGGGTCGACAGCAATATCGCCGCGCCGATCGCGCCGCCGATCAGGCTGATGACGAACAGCGCCGCGAACGAGAGCCCGGGCGGGCTGTTGGCGTCCGAGCGCCCGGTGAAGCCCATGACCACCTGAGCCGGAAAAAGCGCCACGCAGGAGGTGATGTTGGCGGCGCGCGCGTCCATGCCGGTCAGCATCAGCGACGGCAGGGTGATGAACGAGCCGCCGCCGGCCAGCGCATTCTGCGCCCCGGCCCAGATCGAGGCGAAGAAGAGGATGATCAGCGTCAGGGTCAAGGACGTCTCCGGATGGGACGGGCGGTCACGCGAAATCCCTCGCGGCGGCCTTGTGCTCCGCGATCAGCGCGGCGAGGTCAAGCCCGACCGGCATGCGCCTCGACGACGCGCCATTCGCCCCCGACCATCACCCGATCCGCCCGGTGGGCGCCGCAGAGGACGAGCGCCGCCAGCGGATCGTGCGCGCCCGAGAAGCGCGGCTCGTCGAGGGTAAAGAGCGCGAGGTCGGCCTCATAGCCCACGGCGATCCGGCCGACGTCGGTACGGCCGAGGCAGCGCGCCGAGCCTTCCGTCGCCCAGCGCAGCACGTCGAGATGCGTCACCTTGTCGGCGCCGTAGCGCAGGCGGCCGATCATCAGCGCATGGCGGGCGGCCTCCATCATGTTCGAGGCGTCGTTCGAGGCCGAGCCGTCGACGCCGAGCCCGAGCGGCGACCCGGCGGCCTCCAGCTCGCAGGTCCGGCAAATGCCCGAGGCCAGCACCATGTTCGACGCGGCGCAATGGCAGACGCCGACGCCCGCCCGGCCGAGTCGCGCGATCTCGTCGGCGTTGAAATGGACGCCATGCGCGAGCCAGACCCGGCTCGACATCCAGCCCGTCTCCTCGAGGAGATCGACCGGCCTCAGGCCATACATGTCAAGGCAGTATTGCTCCTCGTCGTCGGTCTCGGCAGAGATGGGTGTGAAGCTGGCAGTCGTACGCTTCCGCGAGCCGTGCGCTGTCGCTCATCAGGCGCTTGTTGATCGAGAACGGCGAACAGGGCGCGAGCGCGATCCGGATCCGCGCGCCGGGATTTGGATCGTGGAACAGCTTCAGGACCCGCTCGCTGTCGGCGAGAATCGTGTCCTCGTCCTGCACCACGCTGTCGGGCGGCAGACCGCCGTCCTTTTCCGACCGGTTCATCGAGCCGCGCGACACCGTCATCCGCACGCCGAGGCGAAGCGCCTCCTCGACGGCGATGTCGACCGCGTTCTCGAGCCCGGCCGGATAAAGGTAATGGTGGTCCGCCGCCGTCGTGCAGCCGGAAAGCAGGAGTTCGGTCAGCGCCATCCGCACGGCGAGGCGAGGTGCTTCGGCTTCAGCCGCGACCAGATGGGATAGAGAGAAGTCAACCAGGGGAACAGCTTCTTGTTGATCGCGTCGGGATGGGCGCGCGTCAGGGTCTGAAAGAAATGATGATGCGCGTTGACGAGGCCCGGCAGCACGACATGGCGGGAGGCGTCGAACGCCGCATCGATGCGTTCGGGCGTCACGCCCCCGGCTCACAAGCTCGACGATTCGCGTCCCCTCGACGACAACTCCGCGCACCGCGCCTTCGGCGAAAATCGCGAGCGGGTCCTTGATCCAAGTCCGCATGAAGCCTCGCCCCCTCGTCCATCCTGTAGCCCAATCGAACGAGCTCGCGACGGCGTCGCGGCCGTTCTGTAGTCGCCGGTGAGCATCCGATTGGTGGGGCCGAGCGCGGTCAGCACCTTGACCTCCGAGCCGCGAAAGAGGCCCATCTTCGCAAGCCCGGTCCGGCCGGAGCCGGCGTCGAGATTGAGGCGGAAGGCGCGAATCTGATCCGGGTGCGACGGCTTGGGGCGGGCGTCGTTCGGCGTGTGCCCATGCACGACGAAGTAGCCGCCGAAGCCGCTCGGGCCCGGCGACGCCTCCAGGAAAGGCCAGCGCACCCAGGCCCAGTGCGTGTCCTCGTCGACCTCGGCGAGCGGCGTATTCCATGGCTGGGCGAGAAAGCTCTCGAGGTCCATGGCGGGATTGACCCCCGCGTGGACGAACAACGTGTCACCCGAACGCCAATTCGGGCGCAAGGTCTCGAGCCAGATCCGAATCCGTTCCGGCAGCGCGACGCGGATGACGGTCAAAAGCTCTTCCGGCCCGGCCGGCTCGACCTCGAAGCGGGCGAACTCCCGGACCACGGCGCCGCCGCCGTTGCGCAGCCAGGTTTCCAGCGCGTCGACCGCGTCCTCCCACGGCGTGCGAAGATCGAGCGCGAGCCGCATCATCGTCTCGTGGTTGCCCATCAGCCCGATCGACGCGTCCGCGCCGATCAGGGCGCCCGCGCCAACCGCCAGGTCGACCGTCCCCACGCTGTCCGGACCGCGATCGACGAGGTCGCCGAGAAAGACGAGGACGCGCCGCTCCCGTCGCCGCGGCTCCAGCGCCGCCTCGTCAAGCAGGGCCTGGAGCAGGTCGGGTCGACCGTGAAGATCGCCGATGGCGAACACTTCCGTGTCCGGCGCGACCGCGCGCGGCAATACAAAGGTCTGTCGGTCGACGACCGCCGCCATGCCCATCCATCTACCGCCCCGGGCGCGACCATTGCACGGCTGGCGCAGGGCGCGCTAGGTTGTTCGCCATGTTCCTGACCTTCTTCGCGAACCTTCGGCAGGCGCACGTTCCCGTCACGCCGCGCGAATATCTCGACCTGATGCGGGCGCTCGACGGCGATCTCGCCGACCGGTCGGTCGACGAGTTCTATCGCCTGTCGCGCGCCCTGCTCGTCAAGGACGAGCGCAACCTCGACAAGTTCGACGTGGTTTTCGCCTCCACCTTCAGGGGCGTCGTGTCGGTCGCCGCGGCGGTCGAGGCCCAGGAGCTGCCGGAGGAATGGCTGCGGCGCATCGCCGAGCGCTTTCTCAGTCCGGAGGAGCGGGCCGAGATCGAGAAGCTCGGTTTCGACAAGCTGATGGAGACCCTGCGCCAGCGACTGGCCGAACAGAAGGGCCGACACCAGGGCGGCTCGAAATGGATCGGCACAGGGGGGACGTCGCCCTTCGGCGCCTACGGCGACCATCCCGAGGGCGTGCGCATCGGCCAGGACAAGGGCCGGCGCGGCAGCGCGATCAAGGTGTGGGACAAGCGGGAATTCAAGGACTTCGACGGCGACGCCGAGCTCGGGCCCGCGCAACATCAAGCTGGCGCTGCGCAGGCTGAGGCGATTCGCCCGCGAGGGCGCGGCCGACGAACTCGATCTCGACGGCACGATCCGCTCGACCGCCGACAAGGGCTACATCGACGTCCAGCTCAGGCCCGAACGGCGCAACGCGATCAAGGTGCTTTTGTTTCTCGACGTCGGCGGCTCGATGGACTGGCACGTCGAGGCGGCCGAGCAGTTATTCTCAGCCGCCAAGAGCCAATTCAAGCGGCTCGAACATTTCTACTTCCACAATTGCCTCTACGAGAGCGTGTGGAAGAACAACCACCGCCGCTACCAGGAGCGGATCCCCACCCGCGACCTCCTGAATTCCTACGGGCGCGACTACCGCGTCGTGTTCGTCGGCGACGCCTCGATGAGCCCGTACGAGATCGTCTCGCCGGGCGGCTCGGTGGAGCATCTCAATCCCGAGCCGGGCAGACTGTGGCTCGAACGGGCGTTCGCAACCTGGCCGCGCACGGTCTGGATCAACCCGACCCCCGAGCCGCACTGGCCGTATTCGCATTCAACCCAGATCATCGCCGATATCTTCCAGCGACGGATGTTCGCGCTGACGCCCGACGGCGTCGAGGCGGCGATGAAGGCGCTGGCGGCCTGAGGCTGATTGGCGCTCGCGGGCGACGCCGCGAGCCGGCGCCGTCACCGCACCACGAGCACCGAGCACTGCGCGTGGCGAACGATGGTCTTGGCGTTCGATCCGAGCAGATAGTCGCTCATCACCGGGCGATGGGAGCCGACCACGATCAGGTCGGCGTTCCACTCCGATGCTTCCTCCAGCAAGTTCGTGATAGATGCCGCCGGCGCGCGCGGCGCCGCTCTTGCGGTCGGGCGGCAGGTCGATTTTGGCGACCACTTCGTCGAGCGACTCCATCGCCCGCTTGGTCTGCTCGGCGTCGAAGTCCGCCGGCACGTATTCCATGAACGTCGCCGGCACCACCGGCTGCACGTTGACCAGCCGCAGGGAGCCGCCCCACGCTTTGGCCAGCTCCAGCGCCTCGGCCAGTCCTTTCGGCGCCGCCGACGCCTCGGCGAGGTCGACCGCGAGAATAATGCGCTTATACATGAAAACTCTCCATCCGGGTCCGATGCGCTCGGGACCCAAACCTGTCGGCAAGGTGAGCCGCGCAGGCCCGTCTGGCAAGCCGCCTGCGGCAATATGGCCCGTCCGCGCTCGAACGCCTCAGTGACCCCGCGGCTGACCGGGCGCGGGATGATAGTCATTGTTACCTTGGCCGGGTGTCGCTATAAGGCCGGCAAAATCCACTGGAGACAGGGATCACGGATGAACGATTTCGGCTCTGAAAGCTACAAGCCGTCGGACGCAGAACCGTTCATGAACGAGCGACAGCGCGAGTATTTCCGGCGCAAGCTGATTGCGTGGCGGGAGGCGATTCTGGCCGAAAGCCGCGACACGCTGAACGCGCTCCAGCACGAGAGCGAGAACCACCCCGACATCGCCGACCGGGCCTCTTCGGAGACCGACCGCGCCATCGAGCTGCGCGCCCGCGACCGTCAGCGCAAGCTGATCTCCAAGATCGAATCCGCGCTCGCCCGGATCGAGGACGGCTCCTACGGCTATTGCGTCGAGACGGGCGACCCGATCTCGCTGCGCCGTCTCGACGCCCGCCCGATCGCCACCCTGTCCGTCGAGGCGCAGGAACGCCACGAGCGGCGCGAGAAGATCTACCGCGACGATTGACGGTCCGGCCGCGGTGCGGCCGGAGACCAGCGGGCTCAATTCAGTTTTTCGCGCCCGAGCAGCTTCGCCATTTCCGCTTCGAGCGAATCGAGCCCCGCGAACGGATCGTCCGGGTTCGACGCGGATTTTTCTGAGGGCTCCGACGCCGTCGCCGGCGGGACAGAGGCTGGCGGCGCGGCCGGAGTTGAATGAGCCCCCGCCGAGGGCCCGACCGAGGCCGGGTGCGCCGTCGCAGGCCCGACCGGGGCCGGATGCGGCGGCGCGGCTGGAGCGACCGGCGCCGGATGCGAGGGCGCGGCCGCAGCGGCCGGGGCCGGATGCGGCGGCCCGGCGGGCGCGACCGGCGCTGGATGCGAAGCCACCGCCTGCGCGAACAGCCCGCGCATATTCGACGCCATCTTCGGCTCCGCATGGAGAGCCGGCCCCGGCGCCTCGGGACGCGGAGCCTGCGGATGCGCGTCGGACGGCGGCGCCGGCGCGCCGTGGACGATGGGCGGAAAGCGGACGGTCGCCTCGCGCGGGCCGGGTTTCGGCGGAGTCGGACCGACCTCCGACGGTTTCGGATGCGGCGTCTCGGTCTTCACCGGCTGGGCCGGCGCCGGCTCTGTCTTTTCGGCTTTTTCGGCCTTGGCCCGCTCGTGTTTCTCCGCCGCAGCCGGCGCTCGGGCCGGGTGGGCCGGCTGAACCTCGACCGGATGCGGCGCGGGCGCCGCGACGGGGTGGGCGGGATGCAGCGCAGGCGCTGTGGCTGACGGCGCCGGCTGCGTCGGCTTTTCTGGCGCGCGCGGCGCGATATTCGCCCGACTGATCGGCGCGATCGGGGGCGGCATCGTGCGGCGCGCCGGAGCGAGCGAGGGCGAAGGGCGGCTCGCGGCCGCGCCTGCAAGCGCCGGCTCGTGCGCCCGGTCGGCGACGCGCGGCGGCCTGAGCGGCGGCGGGCGGAGGCGCCTTGGCGGCGGGCGGGCGCAGACGGCGGCGGCGTCGCCGGACGAGGCGGCGGCGCCGCCGTCTTGGCGACGGCGCGAATTGGGATCGGAGCCGCTTCGACTGCGACCGGCGCCGCCGCCCGGGACGCAGGCGGTTCGGCGTTTGCGGCAGCCGCCGGCGCAGGGGCGGGAGGCGGCGCGACCGCGACAGGGTCGGCGCGTCGCGCCGAGGGCGCGGCCGGCCCGGATGCGGCGAGGCCGTTTTCGCGCGGCGCCGCATGGGCGCGATTGATCTGCGATTCGAGCAGCACGTCGTTCGGGCCGCCGATCATGACCAGATGCTCGACATTGTCGCGGCGGACGAGAACGAGCTGGCGCTGTCCATCGAGGCTGAACGCGTCGACCAGCCCAAGGCGGGGCTGGCGCGTCCGTCCGCCGGGAACGCGTAACCGATGGGCGAACACCAGCCGATAGACGATCGCCAGCGCCACCAGGGCGGCGATCCCGCAAAGCACCAGAAGTCCGATCTGAACGACGCGATTGTCGCCGAACGGAAGATCATTCAACCACTGCATTCTGATTCCCACGCTCACGCCGCCGACCGCGCAAGCAAAAATTCACGCTCCCGGCACGCATTCGGCTCCCGCCGACCCATTGCGCCAGAACGCGTTCCTGAGAGACTTCATGGACCCCGCGGGCATGACAACGCCCGAAGGTTCGACGCAACGCCCACCTCGGCTCCGGATGAACCGGACCGAAACCATAACAAAATGATGAGGCCAATGAAAACTGTGGCTTTAGACGGATTTCCGGCGGGACTCATGGCGCGTCGCGTCAAGACATCGCTCCGGGCGCGTGGTAGCAGAAGTCTCGTGGAGATCGACTCGGCGCGCGCGTCCCGCGATAAATTGGGATCCATCCTGGCCATGACTTCGACGCCGCCCCCACCCGCGGTGGACCGGACCGAGCGATCCGCCAATCCGATCGTGCTCGCCGTTCTCGCGCTGGTCCTGGCCGCCGTCGCGGCGGCGGTCTGGCTCGCGCCGAACGGCCTCGGGCCGACCATCGTGGAGGGCGCGGTCGCCGCGCTGGCGTTGTTCGGGGCGCTGGGCCTCCTGCTGCTCGCCTTCGGCCTCTTGCAGTTCCCCGCACGCCCAGGTCGTTCCGACACCGCCAAGGCGATCGCCGATTCGAGCCCTGACGGGATCGTAGTCACGGACCGGCAGTCGCGAATCGTCTACGCCAACGCCGCCTACCACGCGCTCTCGGGCGCGCGGCGAGCTGAAGCCGGTCGAGCGCGTGTTCGCCGGCTCGCCGGACGTGTCCGAATCGGTCTACCGCCTGTCGCAGGCCGCCAAGTCGGGCAAATCGGCCAGCGAAGACCTTCGCCTGGCGCCGCCGCTCGCCGGCGACGGCGCGGTCGCGTGGTATCGCATCCGCGTCCGGCCGCTCGAGGGCGCCCAGCGGGCGCGACGCGGCGGTCTGGACCGTGTCCGGACGAGACGCGCGAGCACGACCGGCACGAGACCTTCTTCCAGGATCTTCAGCACGCGATCGACTATCTCGACCACGCGCCGGCCGGGTTCTTCTCGGCCGAGCCCGACGGCGCGATCGTCCACATGAACGCGACGCTGGCGGAATGGCTCGACTACGACCTCGCCCAGTTCGGCCTCGGCCGGCTCAAGGTCGGCGACATCATCGCGGGC
Source organism: uncultured Alphaproteobacteria bacterium (assembly GCA_963724785.1). GTDB lineage: Bacteria > Pseudomonadota > Alphaproteobacteria > Rhizobiales > Beijerinckiaceae > Roseiarcus. The sequence goes on from CAVRWC010000005.1 coordinate 46,275, forward strand.
GACGGCGGCGCGATGCTCACCACCATGTCCGGCCGGCCGGGCGAGGTGAAGACCCAACCCTTCGACGTCGATCTCAAGCCGCGCCAGGGCCGGGTCCTGCCGGCGCGCATCCTGCACAAGGTCGCCTTCTCCAGCGACGGCCTGCCCGGACCGTCGCGCTCGCTGGTCATCAGCCGCGCGCCCGGCGAGGTTCGCGGCGAGGAGGACCTGCGCGCCGCGGAGGTTCGATTCGCCCGCATCTTCAACTCGACTCCGGTCGCCATCGCCGAGGTCGGGGCCGGCGGCGCGCTGCTGCGCCCCAACGCCGCCTTCGCCCGCCTCGCGCCCGGGGCGCTGAAGGCCGCCGGCGGCGACGGCAAGCCGTCGATCTTCAGACTGGTGGCCGAGCGCGACCACGGCGCGCTTGGCTCGGCCCTCGCGGCGGCGGCCGAGGGCAAGGGCCGGATCGAACCGCTCGACGTCACGCTCGAGGGCGAGGAGCCGGCGCGCTCGGCGCGCCTGTTCGTCTCGGCCGCCGATCCTGCGAGCGACGAGGGGGCGAGCGCGATCGTGTTCGCGCTCGACACGACCGAGCAGCGCGCCCTGCAGGAGAACCTCGCCCAGAGCCAGAAGATGCAGGCGATCGGCCAGCTCGCCGGCGGCGTGGCGCACGACTTCAACAACGTGCTGACCGCGATCATCGGCTATTCGGACCTCCTGCTCGCCAACCACCGGCCGACCGATCCGTCCTTCCAGGACATCATGCAGATCAAGCAGAACGCCAACCGGGCTGCGGGGCTGGTGCGGCAGCTGCTCGCCTTCTCGCGCCGGCAGACGCTGAGGCCGCAGACGCTGCAGCTCAACGACGTGCTGTCGGAATTGCAGATGCTGCTGCGCCGGCTGGTCGGCGAGCCGGTCGCGCTCGATGTCGTCCACAGCCGCGACCTGTGGCTGGTCAAGGCCGACCTCAACCAGCTCGAGCAGGTGATCGTCAACCTCGTCGTCAACGCCCGCGACGCGATGCCCGACGGCGGCAAGATCACGCTGCGCACCCGCAACGTCCACGCCGGCCGAATGCGCGAGCTTCAAGGACGTCAGCGTCGCCCCCGCCGACTACGTGCTGGTCGAGGTGCAGGACACCGGGCACGGCATCCCGCCCGAGGTCAAGGACAAGATCTTCGAGCCGTTCTTCACCACCAAGGAGGTCGGCAAGGGCACCGGCCTCGGCCTGTCGATGGTCTACGGCATCGTCAAGCAGACCGGCGGCTATGTGCTGTGCGACAGCGAGCCGGGCAAGGGCGCGATCTTCCGCATCCTGCTGCCGCGCCTCATCGAAGCGGAGAGCGAGGCGCCGGCCAGGTCCGGAAGCCGGCGAAGCCGCCCGGCCGACCTCACCGGCCGCGGCGCCATCCTGCTGGTCGAGGACGAGGAGGCGGTGCGCGCCTTCGCCGCGCGGGCGCTCGACCTCGCGCGGCTACACGGTGCTCGAGGCCGAAACGGGCGTCGAAGCGCTGAGCGTGGTCGAGGAAGTCGGCGGCCGGATCGACCTGATCGTCTCCGACGTCATCATGCCCGAGATGGACGGGCCGACCATGCTGACCGAATTGCGTCGCCGCGGCGTCGAGGCCAAGGTCGTGTTCGTCTCCGGCTACGCCGACGACGCCTTCGCCCGCAACCTTCCGGGCAAGCAGGAGTTCGTCTTCCTGCCCAAGCCGTTCACCTTCAAGCAGCTGATCGAGACGGTGAAGGCGACGATGGGCTAGAGCTGTTTGCCATTCGGTAGAGGCGCGTCCCTTCTCCCCGCTCGCGGCACGGCTGTCCGGGGAAGTTTTAAGCATATCGGAAAGCCAGCTGATTGGGATTGGTTTGGTCCCGTTTTCTGCTGGGATTGGTCGGGCGCGGTTCGTGGATGGCGGCGAGGCGGCGGCGATCGAAGAGGAAGACGCCGACGAGTTCGCTGAAGCGCAGGAGGTCGAGTTTGGTTTTGGCGGCCTTGGCCGCCAGCCGCAACAGGATATAGGCGATCATCGCCGCGTGGATCTGAGCCATCGGAACAGCAACTCGAGATCGTCCAAAGAATTATGCCCAGCCCCGCCGCGAAATCCGCAAGCGTCGTTAGAGCTTGCCGAAAAGGTGGAGGCCGTCCAAGAATGTGACGAGACGAGCTATCTCACGGTCGCAAGCTTCGAGGCCGCCAATGACCGGCACGAACGTCACATCAACGGGCCATGATCTCAGCGCCGGGCAATGGCTTGACACGCATTTTGAGAGCGCGCGGCCTGAATACGAAGCGTCACTTCGTCAGGTAGGCATTCGGGCGGGAGACGCAGTCCTCGACGCTGGATGCGGCAACGGCGGGTTTTTGCCGTTGCTTTGCGAACTTGTTGGGCCGGATGGGTCAGTTATGGCGCTCGATCTCGCGCCTGAGAATGTTGCCTCTATCGAAGCGATGATCCGTGCGGGTGTTTTGCCCTCGACAGTGCAACCGCGCGTCGGCGATGTACTCGCGCCGCCTTTTCCCAGTGGAGTATTTGACCACGTATGGTGCGCCAATGTCGCGCAATATCTGACTGTCGCCGAATTCGGGCGCATGGCCTCGGAATTTCGGCGCGTGGCGAAACCCGGAGCCTCCATCGCCATAAAGGAATTCAACTCCACCATCATGCAACTCCATCCACTCGCCAACGACCGTCTCGCGCGGCTTTGGGAAGAAAGGCGAAAGAGAGCTGCCCTCGATCTCATCGGGCCTTGGGGCGGGACCTCGATCCCCACGCTGTTACGAGAGGCGGGCCTAGGGTCTGTTGGGATTCATCGGGAGTTGATGACGGCGGCGGCGAGATGGATCATGGCGGCGAAGCTTTGATCGGTTTTGTCGGCTCGCAACGGCGATGCGTTTGAACTCCTTGAGCTTGCCGAAGAAGTTTTCGATGAGGTGACGCCATTTGTACATCTCGATGTCGATTGGCGAGCGGCGGGGATGCGACGCGGATGTTGAGAGATGACGATCTTGGCGCCGCGCTCATCGAGCTCGGCGATGATGGCGTTGCTGTCGAAAGCCTTGTCGGCGATCAGCGCGTCGAAAGCTAGACGCCCTCGATCAACGGGGCGAACGCCGACAGTGTCGAAGCGCTGTCCCGGCAGCAACACGAAACGGACGAGATTGCCGAGCGCGTCGGTGAGCGCCAGGATTTTGGTGGTCATGCCCCCCTTCGAACGCCCGATGGCCTGGCTTTGAGTCCCCCTTTAGCGCCCTGTCCGTGGCGGTGGACCTTGACGATGGTGGCGTCGATCATGGCGTATTCCATATCCGGCTCGTCCGAGACGGCCTCGAACAGCCGCTTCCACACATCCGCCTTCACCCAGTCGCGAAAGCGCGTGTACACGCTGATCCAGCGACCGAAGGAGGGCGGCAGATCGCGCCAAGGACTGCCTGTGCGGGCAATCCACAGCACCGCTTCCACGAAACAGCCGGTTGTCCTTGCCGCTGCGCCCCGGATCACAAGGCTTGCCAAGACAATGCGGCTCCATCTTCGCCCATTGGGCGTCAGTCAAAACGAATCGGTCCATCCGAAGCTTGAATCACAAACCTGATACGGATGTGAATTGTGAATCCAAACAGACCCTAGAACAGGTTTCCGCAAAAGGGTGGCTGGTGGAGCGGTGGGCTCCCGCTCCCCATGCGACGCGTAGCCTCATCGAGAGTTTCTTCCCGCACTGGGCGAGACACGCGGCCCAATTTGACGCCCTTGCTGCCGATGTTGAGTTCTGGAATGACCTAGCCGCGAAGCCAAGCCAGATAATCGACGCGGCGGATTTTTGCTTTCGCGAGTTCTTCGTTGTAGCGACCGGGCGCGCGCCACGCTGATCGGCGGGCTCTCTCAAAACTCCCAGAAAATCAACCTTTTGCGCCTGTCACAGATTGAACCGCGCCGGGTTTGCTGGAGGCTCCAACTCTTGAGAGGATGGAGCGATGGAAACCAGGAAGACGACGAGCAAGAGCTTTTCGCCGGAGGTCCGGGCTCGGGCGGTTCGGATGGTGCAGGAGCATCGAGGGCGAGCACGCATCGCAATGGGCGGCGATTTCGTCGATCGCGGCCAAGATCGGCTGCACGGCGGAGACGCTGCGACTATTGGGTTCAGGCGGACTGAGCGTGACCAGCGGCAAGCGTGGCCGGTGCTCGACGACGCGACGAGCGTGAACGGCTCAAGGCGCTGGAGCGCGAGAACCGGGAGCTTCGCCAGGCCAACGAGATTCTTCCGCAAGGCGTCGGCTTATTTTGCCCAGGCGGAGCTCGACCGCCGGTTCAAGCCATGATCGCCTTCATCGACGATCATCGTGAGGCCTACGGGGTCGAGCCGATCTGCAGGGTCCTGCCGATCGCCCCGTCGACCTACCACGCCCACGCCGCCATGCGGGCGGATCCCTCCCGCCTGCCCGACAGGGTCCGCCGCGACGCGGATCTGAAGGTCGAGATCCGGCGCGTGTTCGAGGAGAACTTCCGCGTCTATGGCGTGCGCAAGGTCTGGCGGCAATTGCGGCGGGAAGGCTTCTCCGTCGCGCGCTGTACGGTGGCCCGGCTGATGCGGAACATGGGCCTTCGGGGGGCGATCCGGGGCAAGCCGTCTGCGGACAACGATCAGCGACAAGGCGGCCCCCTGTCCGCTCGATCATGTGAACCGACAGTTCCATGCTCCGGCCCCCGATCGGCTTTGGCTCGCGGATTTCACCTACGTCTCGACCTCGGCCGGCTTCGTCTATGTCGCCTTCGTCATCGACGCTTACGCCAGGCGGATCGTCGGCTGGCGAGCGAGCCGGACGGCGCACGCCGACTTCGTTCTCGACGCCCTGGAGCAGGCGCTCCATGACCGAAGGCCAGCCAGCCGCGCCGGCCTCGTCCATCACTAGCGATCGCGGTAGCCAATATGTTTCGATCAAGTACACCGAGCGCCTCGCCGAAGCCGGAATCGAGCCCTCCGTCGGCAGCGTCGGCGACTTCTACGACAACGCCCTCGCCGAAACGATCAACGGCCTCTACAAGGCCGAGGTCATCCATCGACGCGGACCGTGGCGCAACTTCGAGGCCGTCGAGTTCGCAACCCTCGAGTGGGTGGACTGGTTCAACAATCGCCGGCTTCTGGAGCCCATCGGCTTCATCCCGCCGGCCGAAGCCGAGGAACGCTACTTCGCCGTGCTGAACGACACAGCCATGGCCGCGTGACTCAAACAAAATGGCCTCCGGCAAAGCCGGAGCGGTTCAGATTTCTTGATTTCTGCACCATCGACAAAGTCCGCTCAAGGCCCGAGTTGGGCCATTTGACAAGCCGAGGCGAACGCCCGCATGTGCGCTCTCCTACCCTTCCAAACCGACGCCAAGCGGACGCCCTGCGAGCGCCCCGGACCGCGCACCCTTGATCGTCGCGGGGAAAGGCGCGAGAACGCCTTGGGCGGATTGTCCCGGCTTCCTCGCCCCAGGACTTCGTGGTGGCCCGGAGGGACGGCGTCTCGCCGTCCCCGGCGCGCGAGACGCGCGCCCTCCAACCGGCAAGGTGGCAGCATGCGTTTCGAGGGCACGACATCCTACGTCGCGGGCGACGAGCTGAAGACCGCGGTCAACGCCGCCATCGCGCTCGAGCGCCCGCTGCTGGTCAAGGGCGAGCCCGGAACCGGCAAGACCCTGCTCGCCCAGGAGATCGCCACCGCGATCGGCGCGCCGTTCATCGCCTGGCACGTCAAGTCGACCACCCGCGCCCAGCAGGGCCTCTACGAATACGACGCGGTGTCGCGGCTCCGGGATTCGCAGCTCGGCGACCCGCGCGTCTCCGACATCTCCAACTACATCCGGCGGGGAAAACTGTGGGAGGCGTTCGTCTCGCCGGTGCGCCCGGTGCTGCTGATCGACGAGATCGACAAGGCCGACATCGAGTTCCCCAACGACCTTCTGCTCGAGCTCGACCAGATGGAGTTCCACGTCTACGAGACGGGCGAGACGATCAAGGCGAAGATCCGGCCGATCGTCATCATCACTTCGAACAACGAGAAGGAGCTGCCGGACGCCTTCCTGCGCCGCTGCTTCTTCCACTACATCCGCTTTCCCGACACCGAGACGATGGAGCAAATCGTCGAATCGCACTATCCGACGATCAAGCCGCGGCTGGTCGAGGAGGCGATGCGCTCGTTCTTCTCGCTGCGCGAGACGCCCGGCCTGAAGAAGAAGCCGACCACGTCGGAACTGCTCGACTGGCTGAAGCTCCTGCTCAACGAGGACGTCTCGCCCGAGACCCTGCGCGAGCGCGAGGCCAAGAAGCTGATCCCGCCCCTGCACGGCGCGCTGCTCAAGAACGAGCAGGACGTGCACCTGTTCGAGAAGCTGGCGTTCCTGAGCCGGCGCGAGCGCTGACGCCAGGCCGTCGCGCACGCGCCGGAACACCGCGGCCGCCTGATCGAACCTCGAACGCGAACGCAAGATATCAGCGGTCGACTCGCGCGGCGTTCACAGCGCCGCGCCGCGCCGGCGCCCGACCGGCGGGAGCACCCGCCAGCGCAAAGCCGACGACCCTGCGACTTTTGCGCGCGGCCCGCTTGCGCGCGGCGTCGCCGTCGCGCAATACTTCGCCCATGCGCCGCCTGTTCCTGATCCGTCACGCGAAGGCCGAGATCCGCTTTCGGGCAGGACGATTATGAGCGCGCGCTGACCGACCGCGGCCGCAACGACGCGCGGCGTATCGCCGCCATGCTGGCGGACCGCGACCCGCTGCCCGAAGTGCTGGTCCACTCGGGCGCGCTGCGCACCAAGCAGACGGCCGAGATCTTCGCCGCGCATTGGCCGCGCCGGGTCGAGTTGCAGGAGGAGATCGGGCTCTACGACGCGAGCCAGGAGATGCTGTTCGAGCGCGCCCGCGCGCTCTCCAATTCGGTCGATTGCGTCGGCTTCGTCGGCCACAATCCCGGCATCGGCGAACTCGCCGCGGCGCTCGCCGGCTACGGCCCCCATCCGGAGCTTGCGTCGGATGGCGTTCAAATATCCGACCTGCGCGGTCGCGGTGATCGACTTCGAGGTTTCGGCCTGGGACGACGTCAGCCGCAAGGCCGGACTGCTCGCCCTGTTCCTGACCCCCGCCGAACTCGAGGCGGAAACCGACTGAACCCTCTGTCAAAACCGGCGCGCGCTCCCTAGATATGCGCGGCCCGGATTTCACGCGCGGACCCTGCCTTGTCATTTTTCTCCGATCTTGTGTTCGAGGCGGGGGTCGTCGCCCGCTCGCTCGGCGATTATTTTCGCCGGCGGCGGCCTGCGCCTCGGCGTCACCGGCCTGTCGCGCTCCGGCAAGACGGTGTTCCTGACCGCGCTCGTCAGCAACCTGATCGCCAACGTCCGGCTGCCGGTGCTCGCCGCCTCCGCCGAGGGGCGCATCGTCAGGGCGCGGCTCGAACCGCAGCCCGACGACGCGGTGCCGCGCTTCACCTACGAGGATCATCTGGCGAGCCTTTCCGGCGCCGATCGCGCGCTGGCCGCAGTCGACCCGGCGCATCTCGCAATTGCGCCTGACGATCGAATTCGAAAGCGCCGCCCGCTGGAGCGGCGGCAGCTCCAGCCTCGCGCTCGACCTCGTCGACTACCCCGGCGAATGGCTGCTCGACCTGCCGCTGCTCGACAAGTCCTACGCCGATTGGGCGCGCGAGACCCTGCGCGGCGAGCGAGATGCCCGCCCGCGCGCCGCTCGCGGCCAACTGGCGCGCCGCGCTCGACCGGGCTCGACCCGCACGCCGAGGCGGACGAGGATCAGGCGCGCGACATGGCCGTGCGCTTCACCCTCTACCTGCGCAAGGCGCGCGAGAACGTCTACGCGCTCTCGACCCTGCCGCCGGGCCGGTTCCTGATGCCGGGCGACCTCGAAGGCTCGCCGGCGCTGACCTTCGCGCCGATCCCGATCGGCGAGGGCGCGGAGATCGCCCCGGGCACGATGGCGGCGATGATGGAGCGCCGCTACGAGGCCTACAAGACCCACGTGGTCAAGCCGTTCTTCCGCGACCATTTCGCCCGGCTCGATCGCCAGATCGTGCTGGTCGACGCGCTGACCGCGCTGAACTCCGGCCCGGCGGCGGTGCGCGACCTCGAGAACGCGCTGACCGAGGTGCTGTCCGCCTTCCGCGCCGGGCGCGCCTCGCGCTTCGCCTCGGTCTTCCGGCCCGCGGATCGACCGCATCCTGTTCGCCGCCACCAAGGCCGACCATCTGCACCACACCAGCCACGACCGGCTCGAGGCGATCCTCAGGGCCTTGACCGCGAGGGCGATCGCCCGCGCCGAAGGGGTCGGGGCGGAGATCGACGTCATCGCGCTCGCCGCCATCCGCGCCACCCGCGAGGCGGAGATCCGCCAGCAAGGCGAGATCTTCAAGGCGATCATCGGCGTGCCCGAGCGGGGCGAGACGATCGGCGGCGACGATTTTCGACGGCGCGGTCGAGGCCGCCGTGTTCCCCGGCGAACTGCCGGCCGACCCGATGGCGATCTTCAACGGCGACGCGATCGCCCTGCCGGAGGCCGACAACGACTGGCGCTTCGTCCGCTTCCGCCCGCCGATCGCCCAGCGCGACAGACCCGCCCCCACATCCGGCTCGACCGCGTCCTGCAATTCCTGATCGGGGACCGACTGGCATGAGCGAGCGCCCTCCCCGCCCCCGCGCCTTCCGCCTCGACGACGCGCGCGTCGCGGTCGACGACGGCCCGGCGCCGCTCGCGCCGGCCGCGGTGATCCAGTCGCAGCACGACCCGATCCCGGCGACGACCCTGAGCCCGCGATCGACGAGGCGGAGCGCAAGGTCGAGGCGGCGCAGAAATCCGGCCTCGTTCAGCCGGTGGCGCGTTCAGCCTCGCCGACGCTGCTGTGGTCGGGGCTTGGCGGCCTCGTCTCGCTCGCCTTCGGCCTGTGGACGACCAATCTGATCGAGGGCCTGTTCGCCAAGGCCGAAATCGCTCGGCTTCATCGCCCTCGCCTTCGCCGATCCTGTTCGCCGTCGGCCTGTCGGCCTGATCGCGCGCGAGGTGTTCGCGGTCTCCCGCCAGACCAGGATCGCCGAAATGCATGTCGCCTTCGCGACCGGCGCGCGCCGCCGACGACCGCGACGCGGCGCGGCGGCTGGTCGGCAAGCTCGTCGCGCTCTATCGCGACCGGCCGGAGACCGCGCGCGCCCGCGCCGAGGTCGAGGAGGCGGCCGGCGCGATCATCGACGGTCGCGACCTGATCGACATCGCCGAACGCGCGCTGCTGCAGCCGCTCGACGAAAAGGCGCAAGGCGGAGATCGCCAAGGCCGCCAAGGCGGTGTCGCTCGTCACCGCGATCAGCCCGCGCGCGATTCTCGACGTGATCTTCGTGATCGCCCAGATCATCCGCCTCGTGCGGCGGATCGCCGAGATCTACGGCGGCCGGCCGGGCCTGCTCGGCCTGATCAAGCTCGCCCGCTCGATCGGCGCCCATATCGCCATCACCGGCGGCATGGCGGTCGGCGACAGCCTCATCCAGCAGATCGTCGGCCACGGCATCGCCTCGCGCATCTCGGCCAAGATGGGCGAAGGCGTGCTGAACGGGCTGCTCACCGCCCGCGTCGGCTTGTCGGCGCTCTCCGTCTGCCGCCCCGCCCCGTTCGCCGTGACAAAGGCGCCCGGCGTCAAGGACGTCGCGCCGTTCCTGTTCGGCGGCAAGGGGGAGTGACGGCCCTTACGCGAGCGGAGATCCTGGCTCTGTCGCCGCGCTCCAAGGGCCGCCCTTCGACCAACCCCGTGTGTAACAGCCGCCTTAACTTTGACCGTGTGCTATAGTGGACCACGGAGCGTCCGATGATCGCCGACATACTGTCCCGCCGCGAGGACTTGCGCAATCTGTGCCGACGTTTCGGCGTGCGCCGGTTCGACCTGTTTGGCTCGGCGGCGCGCGGCGACTTCGACCCGGCGCGCAGCGACCTCGATTTCCTGGTCGAATTTGACCAGGAAGCGCCGGGGGCGCTGTCGCTCAAGACCTATTTCGACCTCAAAGACTCGCTCGAAGCGCTGTTCGGCCGCAGCGTCGATCTGATCGAGTTCGGCGCCATGCGTAACCCCTACCTGAAAGAGAACATCGAGGCTTCCCGGGAGCCGGTCTTTGAAGCGTGATCCCAGGAGCCTCATTTGGGACGCGCGTGACGCCGCAAGCGCTATTTCAGCGATGACAGCGGACAAGACCTTCTCGAATTTCGATGGCGACATCGTCTTGCGCTCCGCGGTCGAGCGGCAGTTCGAGATCCTCGGCGAGGCGCTGGGCCGCCTTGCTCGGCTTGATTTTGAGCTCGCAGCCAGAATTCCCGACCTTCGTCAGATCGTCGCCTTCCGGAACATCCTCATTCACGGCTACGCGACCATCGACCGCGCGCGTGTCTGCCGTACGGTGCAAGAGGATCTGCCGAGGCTTCGCGACGCCCTGCTCAGGCTTCACGACGATAAGGACCGAGCCGAGGATTTTGGCGACCCGCCGTCGTAGCTGGCGCAAAAACCCCGCGCCTGGACACTGTTCCTATTCAGCGGCGCCGGGAGTGACGATCTTCCCCCATTCATTTGCGGCGCTCGTTTACGCGAAAACCTGGGGCGCAACCTCATCCGCGGACGACTTTTCGGCCTCGACCCGTATTGGGTCGTAGACGGCGCCGTTTCGCTTCAGGCCGATCGTATCGCGCCAAGCCACGCGGGCGGCGTTCGCGATGGCCTTCCTGAACTCGCGCTTCAACTGCTTTCGTCCGCGATGCCCGGGTGTTAGCGGCTTTTCCTGCAATGGAGCCTCAAAGAAATAGAAGCCGCCGAGTGGTCCGGCCGCCCCGATCGAGCGGAAAAATCGATCGTAGGCTCGGTCAAACAATTCCGCCTCGCCGACCTCATACGAAAGCTGGTTGGCGGCCGCGACGCCGGCGACAGTTCGAACGCCAACCGCCGCGGCGATGCCCTGGAGCGCCGCAATAAGACTTATCTGAGGAGTTATTTCGCCCATCGCCTTGGTCGCCAGCCGCATGTCCTCGAATTTTCCGACTTTCCCTTGCAGCCGGGAAATCAAGATCACGGACCTGCCGCTCGTCACACCGCCGAGCACGTCTCCAGGGACAATTGAAAAGGTAAGACTGTATATTGTCGTTCCATTCGATTGGAATTGGAGGATGATTTCCCCTTCGTTGTCCAGCTCTCTGTTCGACTGCAAGGTAATCGCGTAGACATCTGGGCCGCGGTTAAATGTAAATAGGCAAAAATCATTTAATAGAATATTTTGAAAGGACTCTGGCGAAGCTGCCTCAGCAAGAAACATGTAATGGTGAAAAAAGCAGATATATTTGTCTCTGTCGCTGAACGAATTTGCCAGATATGTGCGGCCGATACATTTCAGCAGCGACATCGCACTTAGATTCACGACATAATTCTTGTGCTCTTCCGATTCAACCAGTCGACTGACAAGATCCCAGTGCGTCGTCCCTCCAGACAAGTGGTGCTCAACCGCCAACTCGCTTTCAGGCTTCCGCTTCAGGATTCGGGTGTAGCCCTCCATGACATCCGTTCTGGTCGCGCGAGAATATCCTAAGGCTGTCTTGAATTCATCGCTGAAGATGAAACGTTCGATGAGGCTCCAAATCGATGTGGTCTCAGCCAAAAGCTGCTTGACGACGTCTTCGGCTTCCGGGTCTCTGTTCAGGACGGTTTTGTAACATTGGATGACGTCCTCGCGCGTTAGGAGATGCTCCCGTCCGGCCGGCTGCGGCTCATAGGGGAGAAATGGGCCTCGAAACCTCAGGTTTTGAAATTCCTCGGATTTTAGAAGAGCAATTCTCAGTTCAGCGACCGAGCGATGGGTGTCCCGATGGGATCGGACGAGTTCCTCACTCTCTGGCTGTCGTCCGAGAATAAACCGATAAGCGTTACGAACGTCCTCGTCCGATATTGACATCAATCCCCCGGAGATAAAGAGCGTCAAGATATAAACACAACGCTCGGCGCGATAAACACCACCTTATGCGGACGGGCGGAGCGCCTCCACTCCTTGGCAGCCGCACTCGACTGTCATCGGACGGTTTTGCTAAGGGTCTAGGCCAGAGCCAGATTGACGTCTCGCGGCGTCAGGAATTGGGGTCGGCGCCTGACGCGGAGTGCGAATGCGTTCTTCTCGACGTTGCCGCCGTTCGGCGATTATGGTCGCAGGGATGCTGGTCGCCGCCTGCTTTGGCGGCGCGGCGCATGCGGATCCGGCGCCCGGCGTTCCGGGGCCGTCGCCTGTCGCAGCAAGCCAGATCGCGCAGGCAGACGGGGCGGCTGCGGCATTCGCTCCGCCTGCGGTTCTCCCTGCGCTCGATGCGCTCTTCCGCGCGCAGGCGGCGGCGCCCGCCCTCGAGCAGGCCCCCACGGCGCCGTGGGGCGTCCTCGGCGGCGACTGGCAAAGCCCGAGCGGCTCTGGCGACATCGGCGGATTGAGGCCGGCGCTCGCCAAATACGGCGATCACCCTGCAGCTCTACGAGGAGGCGGAAACGTTCGGCAACCTGACCGGCGGCGTCCGCCAGGGCTTTCGAGGTCAACGGCGTCACGACCGCTCAAGTGCAAATGGATACGAAGCCGCTCTTCGGTCTCGCCGGCGGCATTCTTAGCGTCAGCGGATTTCATATCTGGGGCGGCGATCTCAGCGCCTCCAATCTTATGAACCTGCAGACCGTCAGCGGACTCGAGACCAACGCGTCCATCCGGCTTTGGGAGCTTTGGTATCAGCAGAATTTCGGCGACCGCTTCGACGTCAAGATCGGCGAGCAGAGCCTCGACAACGAGTTCATGATGAGCCAGAACGCCGGCTATTTCCTGAACTCGGTGATGGGCTGGCCGATGCTGCCCTCGGCGAATCTGCCGGCCGGCGGCCCTGCCTACCCGCTCTGCCGGCCTCGGCGTTCGCGCGCGCGCGCATCCGTCCGACGCGGTGACGATCATGGCGGGCGTGTTCAACGGCAGCCCAATTCCGCTGAATTCCCCGAACACCCCTCTGAGCAATCCCAACGGCGTGAGCTTCCCGCTGAACACCGGCGTCTTCGCGATCGCCGAGCTGCAATACACGTTTCCCGCGGCGGCGCCCTCTGGCAAGCCCGCCGAGGGCGGCCCGCTGCCGGGCACATACAAGATCGGCGCCTGGTACGACAGCGAGGAGTTTCGACGACCAGCGATACGACAATCTCGGCGTCCCGCTCGCCAGCCCCGCAGAGCAACGGCATTCCGGCGCAAAAGCAGGGCAATTATCCGATCTACGCCGTGGCGGACCAGACGATCTGGCGGTCGAGCGACCCGAACCGCAACATCAGCGCCTTCCTTCGGCCGAGTTCACCACGCTTGCAGGATCGCAACACGATCAGCTTCAGCGTCAACGGCGGCCTGACCCTGCACGACCCGCTGCCTGGCCGCGACAACGACGTCTTCGGCTTCGGCTTCGGCGTCGCGCGCGTCAGCAGCGGCGCGTCGCAACGCCGACCGGGACCTGCAGGCGTTCGAGCCCAGCCTCTACACCCCGGTGCGCGGCGCCGAGACCTTTCTGGAAGCCACCTATCAGGCTCAGATCCTGCCGTCGTGGCAAATCCAGCCCGACGTCCAGTACGTCATCAACCCGGGCGCGGGGCTCGCCAACCCGGACCAGCCGACGCAGAAGATCAAGAACGAATTCGTGATCGGCCTGCGCACGACCATCACATTCTGACGCCGGCGGACCGCGTCTCCGCCGGACGCTCGACCGGATTCAGCGGACGGCGGCGGCTCGGCGCGCAGCGGGCGACCGCCGCGGGCGACCGTTTCGGCGCGGTACTCCTGCGCAGGACCGCCACGACGAATAGCGCGGCGCCGCCGGCCAGCACATAGGCCGACGGCCGGAAAGCCATGTCCGGATCGATATTGGCTTCGAGCACGTCCCAGAACGGGATATGGCGCACCAGCGCATACCAGCCGGCCTCGATCAGCGCGGTCAGCGGCGTCGCGAGGACGACGCTCAAGACCGCGGCGGCCCAGGGCGCGACCTGACGCTTCACCGCCGTCCGGAACAGCATCAGGACGAGGAAGAACCCGGTCATGATCACCGGTTCGGTCACGTCGGCTTTCGCCTGGATCATGAAATGCAGGAGCGCGAGGACGCCGATCCCGTAGACCAGCGAATGAAGGGTCCGCCACTTCGGCCCGAGCCGCCGGATCATGGCGTCGGTCGAGGTCGCGGTCAGCGCCGCGAGGCCGAGCCAGGCGACGAAGCCGATCGTCAGGTAGAAGCGCAGCGCGATCTCGCTCGCGGCGTGGGCGAGGTCGAAGTGCTGGTCGACGACGTAGAGCGAGAGATGGGCCGAGGCGTAGGCGAAGGCGGCGACCCCGACCATGCGGCGGATCGCGACCAGCTTGGGATACGCGCGCCGAACGGATCAGCGGCGTCACCAGAAGCGACAGCAGGAGGAAACGGATCGCCCACAGGCCGGTCCGGTGGATCATTTCCGTCACGACCTTGGGGTCGAGCGCCCCGGTCGCGGCGAGATAGACGATCCAGGCCGCCGGGACGAACAGCCCGGCGAAGACCACCGCCTTCAGCGGCGAAAAGCGGCCGTTGCGTTCGTTCCAGGGCGCTTTGAGGGAGATCATGACGAAGAACCTTATCGTGGCGTGGCCGGCGTTTCAAGCCTCGCTGGCTATACGAGCGGGCGGCGCGTTTGTTTCACTCGCGCCTCCGCTGCTGGCGCTGGCGCTGGGGACGCGTCGGCCTATAGTCCGACACTGGCGGCCGACCGGGGCGTCGAACTTTCGGCGGCCGCAAGCGGGGGCCGTCGTGGACGTGTTCGAGCGCGCAAAGGCCATGGTTCTGTCGCCGGCGATCCGAGTGGCGGAGAATCGAGCCGGAGTCCGGCGACGCCGGCTATCTGTTCGCGAGTTACGCGGCTTATCCTCGCCGCGATCCCGCCAGTCTGCGCCTTCCTGCGCCGCGGCGTGTTCGGCTGGGGCGGCGCCGCGCTTCCACCATCTCCACCACGGCGGCTTCTTCTCCAGCCTGTTCGGCGGGATCGTCCACTATCTCGTGACGTTCGTCGTGCTTTACGCGATGGCGGTCATCATCGACGGCCTGGCGCCGACGTTCTCCGCCTTGAAGAACCAGCAGAATGCTCTGAAGCTCGCGGTCTATTCGATGACGCCGGTCTGGCTTGCGGCCGTCTTCACCCTCGTCCCCGGCCTCGGCTTCCTGAGCCTGCTCGCCGTCATCTACGGCGTCTATGTCTTCTGGCTCGGCCTGCCGGTTCTGATGAAGGTCCCGCCCGAAAAAGCCGGCCCCTACGCGCTCGCGGTCCTCGTTTGCGCGATCATCCTGTCGATCGTCGTCGTCCGCGATCGTCGGTCCGGTTATTTAGGTCCGGCCGCGACGCCAGGCGAGGTCCCTCGTGGCGGCCGCCGGATCGGGACCCGCGCCCTCCGTCAGCTCACGCCGAGCTTGCGCTGCAGGTTGGTCGACGAGGTCGTGTACTGGAACACCAGCTTCTTGTCCGGATAGACGTAGTGGTGCGCCTGCTGGGCGGCGAGCGCCGCCTCGTGGAAGCCGCACAGGATCAGCTTGAGCTTGCCCGGATAGGTGTTGATGTCGCCGACGGCGAAGATGCCCGGCGTGCTCGCTCTCGAACTTCTCGGTGTCGACGGGCACGAGATTCTCGTGCAGGTTCAGCCCCCAGCCGGCGACCGGTCCGAGCTTCATCGTCAACCCGAAGAACGGCAGCATGGCGTCGCAGCGCATGTCGACGATCTCGCCGCTCTCCTTGCGGACGACCAGCGCCGAGAGCCGGCCATCCTCGCCCTTGACCGACGTCACCTGCCCGAGCACGAAATCCATCTGGCCGCTGTCCACCAGCGCCCGCATCGCGTTCACCGAATGGGGCGCGGCGCGGAAGACGTCGCGGCGATGGATCAGCGTGATCCGGGTGGCGACCGGGTGAAGGTTGATCGCCCAGTCGAGCGCCGAATCGCCGCCGCCGACGATGACGACCCGGCGGTCGCGGAATTGCTCGATCTTGCGGACGGAATAGAAGACGCTGCTGTTCTCGAACGCGTCGAGGCCGGGGATCGGCGGCTTCTTTGGCTGGAACGACCCGCCTCCGGCCGCGATGATCACGGCCTTGGCCTCGATCGTCGTGCCGGCGTCCGTGCTGACCCGGAACAGCGGCCGGTCGGCCGTTCCCAGGGGCTCCAGCCGCTCGACCATTTCGCCCAGGTGAAAGTTCGGCCCGAACGGGTGAATCTGCTTCATCAGATTGTCGACCAGTTCCTGGCCGTTGATGATCGGATAGCCCGGAATGTCGTAGATCGGCTTTTCGGGATAGAGTTCCGCGCATTGTCCCCCGGGGCGCGACAGAATGTCGATCAAATGACATTTCATGTCGAGCAGCCCGAGTTCGAACACCGAGAACAGCCCAATCGGCCCCGCGCCGATGATGGCGACGTCCGTGGAAATGACTTCGCTCATCGTTTCAACCCTGTTTCGCCGGCGTCGTCACGACGAGCCCATCTAGTTCCTGGCTCACCTTGATCTGGCAGGAGAGCCGCGAATTTGGCCGCACTTCGAACGCGAAATCGAGCATGTCCTCTTCCATTTGCGAAGCCTCGCCGACCTTGTCGGTCCAGTCCTCGGCGACATAGACATGGCATGTCGCGCAAGCGCACGCGCCGCCGCATTCCGCCTCGATACCCGGAATCGAATTTTGCAGCGCCGTTTCCATCACGGTCGAGCCGACCTGGGCCTCGACCGTGCGCGCCTCGCCCTTCGCGTCAATAAAGGTCACTTTTGTCATCGGGCCGAACGAATCCCTTTATCTTCCAGCCGCGCCCGGAATGCGTCCGCCTCCAGGTCGAGCGGGGCCTTCATAAAGCAAGCGCGAGGCGGCCGAAAGGGCGCCGTCGCCGACCGCACGAACCCGGACTTTGGGTCAAGGCTTTCTGCCGGTCGCCGCGACAGGCGCCAGCGAATCCGTGCTTCGTCAAGGGACTATCGATAAAGGCGATCGATTTCGGCGGCCGCCCGCTTGACTGCCTCGCGAAGGTCGGCAACCGCCTGCGACAATTCGACGGCCCGCTCGGGGCCGTCGGCCCTGGCCTCCGCGCCGGCCCTGGCGTGGGTTTCCACGGCCGCCGCCACCCGCGCGACCGGTCCGGCGCCGATCGCCAATGCCGAGCCCCGCAGCCGGTGAGCGAGATCCGCCTTCTCTGCAAAGGACAACCGGACGTCGTCGGCGAGCGTCGCCGCCAGCGTCACCGCCTGGGTTCGAAACTGCCGAAGCACCTCGGCCTCCAGCTCCAGGTCTCCCATGCACTGACGCGCCAGGTGCTTAAGATCGAGTACGCGGGCTTCGTCCGTTTCGTCGCCAGCCCTGTCGAGCTCCGAGGGCTCCCGGTTCTGGCCGCTTTCCTGAATTCGACGCATGGCGTCCTCAGCCGTCTTGCGCCGGTCGCATTTGAAACGCCCGCTCCCGGCGGCGGCGACGGCGACGTCGCCGAACAGATTGAAAAATCATGGTAAAAGAACCATTAACGACGTTTGAAGGATGCCCAGCGGGCACGGTTTTCATATTCGGAGCCCGGCGTTAGACTGCGACGTGGTTAATGCGTGCGTTTTCCGCGGCGGTCGAGCTCCGCCGAGGGAAAGTGTTGGCGCGTCGATCGACCGCTTGCGGTCGACGCCAATGGAACGAGGCGGTCACTATGGCAAAACAGAACCCGGCGACGGATCCGGTTTCGGCGGCGATGTCGGCGATCGAGAGCGCCCTGAACCTGACGGACGACGAGACGTCCGCGCCGCCCGTGGAGGAAGCCGCCCCGCCAGCCTCGTTGGCCGATCCGGGCAAGACGAAGGCGCCGACCCCGATCTTGAAGCCGAGCGGAGCGGCCCCCGACTCCGCTCCGTTGCTGCGGCCTGGGCCACAGCAGACGACAGACGCGGAAGGCAAGCCGGCGATCGCCGCGACGCCTCCGGCCAATGACGACCGCGAAACGGTCGGCGCGATCCTTCAAGCGCTGAACACGCCGCGCCCGAGCCGCACGCCCTTCGTCCTTGCTATTATTGGATCGCTGGTCTGGGCGGCGGTCTGCGCGCTCTACGCTTATCTGCGCCTCTGGCCGGAGGTCGCATCCGCGCCGGTCGCCGCGAGTTTCGTCAGGCCCGAGACGGCCTTGCTCCTGCTTGCGACCTTGGGGCCGATCTTCTTCATCTTCGCATTCGCCACGCTGGCGCGCCGCTTGCGCGAATTGCGTCAATCGGCGCGGGCGATATCGGAAGTCGCGGTGCGCCTGGTCGAGCCGGAGACGATCGCCGGCGACCACGTCGCGACCCTTTCGCACGCGATCCGCCGCGAACTCAATTCGATGGGCGACGGCGTCGAACGCGCGCTGGCGCGCGCCGCCGAACTCGAGACCCGAGTCAAGGCCGAGGTTTCGACGCTCGAACGGTCCTATTCCGACAATGAGCGCAAGATCCGCTCGCTCATCGCCGAAATGGCCGATCAACGGGAAGCGATTGTGACCAGCGGTTCGCGCGTTCGCGATGCGATCTCCAACGCGCACGGCGGCATATCGGGGGACCTCGACGCTGCGGGCGATCGCCTGAGCGAGAAGCTCAACGAAGCCAGCCGGCGGCTCACCGCAGCGCTCGGGTCGACCTCGGATGACATCGCGATCTCGATGGACCGCACCGGCTCGACCGCCGTCGAGCGCATCGTTGCGGAAGGCGCGCAGATCGCGATCTCGATCGCGGGCGTCGGCGACAGTCTCGCCGCCCGTCTGGCGGAGACGAGCCGGCGCACGGCCGACGATATCGTGGCGCGCGTCGGCGACCTTGACGGTCGGGTCAAGGCGGCGGGCGACACCCTGCTCGCTGGCATGGACGCTCGCGGAAACGACCTCGTCCAGCGAATCAACGCCTCGCAGACCGATATCGTCGACGCGATCGGCGCGCACGGCGACCGGGTGACCGCCCGGATCGCGGAAACGTCCGCCGAGGCCCGTGACGCGGTCGGCGGATTCACCGAGGACATGGTCGGTCGGATCGCCGAGTCCAGCGCCCGCGCCGCCGAGGCGATCCAGCGGCACGGCAATTCGACGGCGGACCGCCTGGCCGACGCTTCGGCGACGCTATCGACGGCGCTCGGCGCGAATTCCGACGAGATGGTCGATCGCCTGCGGTCGAGCGGAACGGAGGTCGTCGAGGCCATCCGGACCCATGGCGGCGGCGTGACCGCGCGTCTTGCGGAGTCCGCCGACGAGGCTGTGGCGGCGATCGTTGGTCATGCCAACGAAGTCGTCGAACGCATCACCAACTCCAGCGCCCGCGCGACCGAGGCGATCCTGAGCCACGGGGACTCCACGGCGTTCCGATTGGCCGAAACATCCGAGACGATATCGACGGCGCTCAGCGCCCGTTCCGACGAGGTGGCCGAGCGCTTGCGAGCCAATGGGAACGAGCTTGTCGAGGCCATTCTGGCTCACGGCGTCGGCGTGACGACGCGCCTGGCGGCAACGGCCGAGGAGACCCGCGCGGCGGTCGGCGCCCACGCCGACGCGGTCGTCGAGCAGGTTCAATCGAGCGCTTCGCGTGCGATCGAGGCGGTCAGGGAACGACAGGGCGATCTGGCGGCCCAGATGATCAAATCTTCGCTCGCCATGTCGGGAGCGTTCGGCGCTCACGCCGACGACGTCGTCGGCCGCATCAACGCGAGCAGTGACCAGGTCCTCAACGCCATTCGTTCGCAAGGCGACACCGTGGCGGTGCGGCTGGTGAACGCCGCGGACCGCACGAACGAAGCCGTCAGCGCTCACGCCGACGCGATTGTCGCTCGGATCAGCTCCAGCAACGCCGGCGCGGTCGAAGCTTTGCGAAGCCACGGCGACATCGTCGCTTCCCGGCTTGCGGAAGCGGTCGACGCGGTCCGCACGCAGGGAGACGCCGTCGCGGCGCAACTCGCGGAAGCGACGGAAGTCACGCGAGCGGCGGTCGGCGCGCATGGGGACGCGGTGGTTGGACGCATTTACGCGAGCAACGAGCAGGTGCTCGAACTCGATCCGCTCCAGCGGACAGGCGGTCGCGGCAAGGCTTGCCAAGTCCGCCGATCTGGCGACAAACGCCGTCAGCGCCCACGCTGACGCCGTCGCCGGCCGGATCAGCTCGAGCAGCGCCGACGCGGTCGAAGCGCTGCAGACGCACGGGGATGGCGTCGCGTCTCGACTCGCGGAAGCGGCGGAGGTCGTCCGGACGCACGGAGACGTCGTGGCGAGCCAACTCGCCGAAGCCTCCTTCCTTATGCGCGACGCGATTGACGGCCACGCCGACGAGATCGTCGGCCGCCTCAACGCAAAGAGCGCGGAAACGGTGGAGACATTCAACGTCCAGAGCAAGTCGCTCGCCGGACGCCTGATCGAAGCGACCGACGCGCTGGCGCGCGATTTCGGCGATCGCGCGCTGGCGCTGATCGACCGCGTCGACCAAAGTGAGGCGCGGCTGACCGACGCCGTGGTCGGGCGCGGCGACGATCTGGTCGGACGGCTCGACAGGGTCTCCGATCGCCTGCACGAAACGCTGATCGAACGAGGCGGGGCGCTTGGCGACCGGCTCGACGGCTCGAGCGAACGGTTCGCCGCGATCCTTCGCGACCGCGCCGAGGATACCTCCGCCATCCTCAATTCCGCCGCCCAACGCTGGGCGGACCGGTTCGACGAGCGGGAAGCCCAGCTGCGCGGCGCCGTCGACGGGCAGACCGCGGCGGTCGACGCCATGATCGGCGAGACGACACAGCGAATCGTCGGAGCGCTCTCCGTTCAGGGCGCCGCCACCCAGTCCCAGATCGAACAGGCGGCGTCCGCTTCGCTCGACCGGTTCGACGCCGAAGCGTCGCAGATCACCCAGCGTTTCGTCACGCTCGCAAGCGACGCCGCAGCGACCGTCGCGCTCGGAGCGGGCAGCCTTCACGACGCGCTCAGCGCCCAGGTGACGTCGTTCGACGGGATCATCGGCGAGCGCGGCGGACGGCTGGTCACGGCGCTGTCCGACCAGAACGGCCGGATGCGGGAATATGTGGAGACGCTCGACAATCTGGTCGGAGAGAACGGGCACAGCGTGATCGACCGGATCGCCGCCCACACGGACCAACTGAACACCCACATCGCCGGCCACATCGACGCGATCAACTCGGTGTTGCGGGCCCGCCGGGAAGACTTCGGCGAGCGCTTCAGCGCTCATCTGGAAGAGCTTTCGGCCAAGTCCGCCCAGCGACTGGGCCAGTTCGAAACGGTCTCGACCGCGCACTTCAACTCCGTCGATGCGGCGCTGGCTTCGCACACTCGCCGGGTCGAAACGTCGCTCGGGGACGGCCTCGCGCGGTTCGAAGGCGCGATCGACGGGCGCGGCCGGGAGCTGGTCGCACAGGTCGGCGATCGGTCGGATGCGCTGACGAACGACCTCGCCGCCAAGCTCGGAGCGATCGAGGACATGCTGATCAAACGCGGCGGCGCGCTCGACGAACAGCTTGGCCGCCGCGGCGACGAGACCGCGGCGGCCTTCGAGGCGCGGCTCCAGACCCTCGACGAACGGACCTCGGGCAAGCTCAGGGAAGTGGCCGGGTCGCTCGAAACCCTGCTCGGCAGGATCGACGAGGGCCTCGCGCAACGCGGCCGCGCCGTTATGGAGACGCTGGCCCGCAGCACCCTCGAGACCGCAAGGACCCTCGGCGAGGGCGGGCGCGAGCTGGTCAACAGTCTGGACGGCAAGTCGGCCGAGATCGGCGAAACGCTGCAAAAGCGGGTCGAATCGCTGACCGAGACGCTGACGGGCCTCGCCGACACCATCAATACGACGCTGACCGGCCGCGTCGACGCGGTGTCCCGTTCGCTCGGTTCGAGCGTCGAGCGGTTCAAGGATCAGGTCGTCGCGCCGCTGCAGGACGTCGGCCAGCGTTTCGACGCCAGCCGAACCGAGCTCGAGCGGCAGGTCGGCGACCACGCGCAGAAAGTGACGGAGCTGTTCGAGACCCACCGTTCGGATCTCGGCGCGACCCTCGACGGTCACCGCGCCTCGATCGACGTCACGTTCGACCGTCACAGGGCGACGCTGGCCGAGGCGGCAAGTCGAAGCGCCGAAGACTTCGACGCGCGGCTCACCGCGCTCGCCGAGGCGGCCGACCAGAGCGCCCGCATCATCGACGCGCGGATCTCCGACCTTGCCGAAGCCGCCGACCGCAGCGCCGGCGCGATCGACGGCCGCCTCGCCTCCCGGATCGAGGCGATGACCAGTTCCCTCGCCAGAACCGCCGCGGACGCGGACGCCAGCCTTGCGGCGCGGAGCGGCGAACTCGCGGCCGCAATCGGATCGCGGGTGGACGACCTTCATCACGTCATCGACGTCAAGGGCGCTGAACTGGTGGCGGCGCTCAGCGAGCGCGGCGACGACGTCTCCGGCCAGATCGCAGGGGTCGGCGCACGGGCGGCCCAGACCCTGGAGCGCGTGGCGCTCGCGCTCGCGGAAGCGACCGATCAGGCCGACGCCGGACTCGCGGCGCGGGGCGACCAACTCGCCGCTTCGATCGGCTCGCAGGTGGACGAGCTTCATCGCGTCATCGACGTCAAGGGGGCTGAACTGGTGACGGCGCTCAGCCAGAGGGGCGACGACCTCTCCGGCCAGTTCGCCGGGGCCGGCGCTCGGGCGGCGGAGACCCTCGAACGCGTGGCGCTCGCGCTCGCCGAAGCGACCGATCAGACCGCCCACGTCGTCGACACGCGGCTCGCTCGACTCGCCGAGGCCGCCGACCGTAGCGCCGGCGCGATCGACGACCGGCTCGCCGCCCGCATCGATGCGATGACCAGTTCGCTCGCCAGAACCGCGGCCGACGCGGACGCCAGTCTCGCGGCGCGAGGCGGCGAACTCGCGGCTTCGATCGGATCGCACGTGGACGAGCTCCATCGCCTGATCGACGTCAAGGGGACCGAACTGGTGACCGCGCTCGGCGAGAGGGGCGACGACGTGTCCGGCCAAATCGCCGGCGCCGGCTCCCGCGCGCTCCAGACGCTCGAGCGCGTGGCGCTGGCGCTCGACGACAAGGGCCGGGATGTGTCGAACCAGGTCGCCGAGGCGGGCGAACGCCTGTCGCAGACCTTCGAGCGCCTTTCGGGCACGGTCGCCGACCAGGGACTGGTCGTGTCCAGTCAGATCACCGACGCGGGAGAACGCGCGCTGCGGTCGCTCGACCGGCTCTCCGCGGATTTCGGCGACCGCGGACAGGCGGTTTCCGGCCAGATCGCCGATATCGGCGAGCGGACGGCGCAGTTGCTCGACCGCGCCGCTGCTTCGCTCGGCGACCAGGGCCGCGATGTCTCGGACCAGGTCGCCGTGGTCGGCGAACGCCTGACGCAAACCTTCGAGCGCCTTTCCGGCGTGGTCTCCGACCAGGGATTGGTTGTGTCCAGCCAGATTACCGACGCAGCGGAACGCGCCCTGCAGTCGCTCGATCGGCTGTCGGTCGAGTTCGGCGACCGCGGACAGGCGGTTTCCAGCCAGATCGCCGACATCGGGGACGCGCACGACGCAATCGCTCGACCAGGCGCTGGCGGCGCTCGGCGACCGCGGCCAGGAGGTATCGGGCCAGATCGCCGTCGCCGGCGAGCGTGCGGCGCAATCGCTCGACCAGGTCCTCGCGGGGCTCGGCGACCGCGGCCAGGACGTGTCGAACCAGATCGCCGCCGCCGGCGAGCGGGCGGCGCAGGCGCTCGACCAGGTGCTGGCGGCGCTCGACGGCCGCGGCGAGGACGTATCGAGCCGGATCGTCATCGCTGGCGACCATGCGGCCCAGTCGCTCGATCGCGCCATCGCGACGCTCGGCGACCGCGGCCAGGACGTGTCCGGCCAGATCGCCGAGGCCGGCGACCGCGCCATCCAGTCCCTCGACCACCAGATGGCCGGCCTTGCGTCGCTTCTGACGCGCCGCACGGACGACCTGATCGCCGCGGTGAACGGCGCGGCGGCCGATCCGGTCCGTGCGCTGAGCGCGCTCGCGGGTCAGGTGCGCGCCGAAGTCATCACCTCGAGCGAGGCGCTGCGCGGCGTGGCGGAAGAGGCCGCGCAGCGCGCGGGCGAGACGATCGAAGGCCTCCTGAGACGGATGACCGAGGAGGTCGAAGCCTCGGGCGCGTCGCTGCGCGACTCCGTGTCGCAGAGCGCCGATCGGTCGGTCGGCGCCCTGGCCGGGGCCGGCGATCGGCTGCGCAACGAGCTGACGCAGGTGATCGACAATCTCGGCCAGACGAGCGCCGCCATCGACGAGACCGTCGCGGCGGCCGCGGACCGGCTCTCCAACGTCCAGGGCGGACTGGCCGCGTCGGGTCGAGGAGTTCCAGCGCGCGCTCGGCGGCATCGCCTCCCAGGTCGCGACGCTCGGACGCCTCAGCACCACGACGCAGGCCGACGCCAGCGCGCTCGCCCGACAGCTCGGCGAGCAGACGGAGGCGCTGTCGCAGGCGGCGGAGGAGCTCGCCGCGCAACAGCAGACGATCGACCTCGCCCTCGAGCAGCGGCAGAGCAGCCTCAAGGGGCTGATCGGCGATCTCACGCGAGCGCAGCGCCACGCTTCGACGCGGTGCTCGGGACGCTTCGCCTCGAACGTCGAGGACAGCTTCGGCCGGGCGCAGGCGCGCGCCCAGGAGATCGGCGCGACGCTAGCCTCGGCGACCCGCGGCGCCTCGGTCGCCGTCGCCGGACAGTTCGAAGTCGATCCGCGACACGGCCGCCAAGGAACGCGAGAAGACCGCGCAAAGCCTCCAGGCGGCGATCGACCAGACCAACGCCCACCTCTCCGGCGCCCTCGACAAGGCGGCCGAACGGTTCCGCCAGTCGGTGGCGGAGGTCAAGGAGATGGCGAGCCAGGTCCAGCGCGAACTCGAGACGACCCGGCAGGAACTGCGGCGCGGCGTGCTCGAATTGCCGCAGGAGACGAGCGAGACGGCCGAGGCGATGCGTCGCGTCGTGTCCGACCAGATCCGCGCGCTGAAGGAGCTCGCGTCGCTGGTGTCCGATTCGGGCGTCGACTTCGACGTCGCCGAGCCGGCGCAGCAGGCCGTGGCTATGGGTTCGGCGGCTGCGGCCGGCGCCGCGCGCTATCCGCAGCCGGTCGACGCGGGCCGTCGAGGCGCCGCGCCGCGTCGAGACCGCCCCGGCGCGCGAAACCGTGGCCGCCAAGGCCGCTGGAGCCGATCGCCTCGCCGGCCGTCCAGGAGGTCCTGTCCGCCGCAGCCGGGGGCCGCGCAGGAGCGGACCGCAGGTCGGGCGGAACGGCCCATCGTGGCCGGCGTCGCCTGCTGCCGAGCCGGCGCCCGCGAGCGACCGGTCGCAGTCCGGCTGGCTGTCGAACCTGCTCGCCGCGGCCTCGCGCGAGGAGCCCGCCGCCGCGCCGCACCCGCCGGAGACGCTGGAGGACCTGACGCAGAGCATCGCCGGCCTGGTCGACAGCGCCGCGGCAGCCGAGACGTGGGACCGCTGGCGACGCGGCGACGCGGCGGTGGTGTCGCGCCGGCTCTACACCGAGGCGGGTCAGCAGGCGTTCGACGAGATCCGCCGACGCTACCAGTACGATCCGCAGTTCCGCGAGACCGTCAGCCGCTACGTGCAGGAGTTCGAGCGCCTGTTGGCCAAGGTCGGTCAGAACGACCGCGACGGGTCGCAGTGGCGGGCGTATCTGATGTCGAACACCGGCAAGGTCTACACGATCCTGGCCCACGCGTCGGGTCGGCTCGGCTAACCAGGAGCCTCCATTGGGCCTCCGCTTCAGCCGCCGGCTTTCGCTCATTCCCGGTCTGCGGCTGAACCTAAGCAAGAGCGGCGCGAGCCTCAGTATCGGCCATCGCGGCGCGTGGTATACGGTCGGGCCGCAGGGCCGGCGCGTCACGGTCGGCCTTCCGGGCAGCGGGCTCTATCGGACCGAGCATGTCCCGCCCGCCCCTGCGCCGCATGCGGGCCATCGGCTCGCGTTCGTCGTGGCGGTCGTGATCGTGCTCGCGGCCGTGTTTGCGATCTTCGCAGGCGGCCGCTGAGTGGGACGCGGCAATGGCGTTCAGCGGCGCGAGGGGCCCGCGGCGACGTGACTGCGCGCGGCGCCACCGCCATCGCCCATCGCCAAACTCAGCCTGTCACCGTTTCCGCAGGCGAACGCCCCTTCTCACGTTGCGCGGAGCCCTTCGCCGCCGGGGCCGACTTTGCGGTTGGGTTCGCCGCAAAATTAAAGGCGGCGGGCCTTTCCTGGGACCCACCGCCTTGCTGGCCAAACCGGGAATGAACGTGTCTCGCGGTGATCCCCGGAGGCTGTTCCAGACTGGGGCTGGACCTTGTTTCCGCGTCGTCAGAGGCCGGCGAGATAGCTCGTCGGATCGACCGGCGTCGAACCCTTGCGCAGCTCGAAATGGAGCTGGGGCGCGTTGACGTTGCCGGTGTCGCCGGACTTGGCGATGATCTGGCCGCGCTTGACCTGTTCGCCGCGCTTGACGTCGAGTTCGCCGTTGTTGGCGTAGGCGGTCACATAGCCGTTCGGGTGCTTGATCAGCACCAGGTTGCCGTAGCCCTTGAGCCCGTCGCCGGAATAGACCACCACGCCGCTCTCGGCCGCGCGCACCGAGGTTCCCGCGGGAACCGAGATGTCGATGCCGTCGTTGCCGCCGGCCTTGAAGCCCTGGATGATGCGGCCGCGGGCCGGCCAGCGGAATTCGGGGTTCGACCCGGACGCGTCGGCTTCCGCGGACGTCTCGGCCTCCTTGGCGCTCGCCGCCTTCGGATCGACGTTGCCGGTCGGCGTATCGTCGATGCCCTGCTTCTTGGCGACCGTCTTGGAAGCGTCCTTGGACGGCGCTCCGCCTTGGCGAGCTCGTCGGCTTGCGTCTTGCCCGCGGCGTCGGGCTTGGACTTCTGTCGGCCGCCGCGGCGTCGGCCTTGCTCTTTTCCTCGGCCTTCGTCTTCGCCTTCGCCTTCTCCTCGAGCTTCTTCGCCTTGGCGTCGGTTTCCCGGTCGTCGGCCGAGGCGACCTCCTCGGCCTTCTTGCCGGCCTTGGTCGACGCGTCTGCGATCCGTCTCCGCTGCGGCGCAGAGCCACGGACCGCCGGCGCTGTAGACCGGGACGACGATGCGCATGCCGCCCTTGACCTCCGCCGGGCTCGAAAGGCCGTTAGCGGCGAGCAGCGCGGAAGCGGGAACGCCGTAGCGACGCGACAGCGTGTTGAGATTTTCGTCGCTTCCGACCACGATCGGCGTGCCGCCGACCGCGCTCCATCCGGCGGCCTTGCCGCCGACCGGCTGGGCGGAGGAGGCGACGGGCGTGGACGCAGCCGGCAACGGGGCGCTGGCCACGCTGGCCGCGGGGGCGAGCGGCGCGGCGGCCACATGCCCCGAAGGCGCGGCGCCCTGCGGGCGTCGCCTGGGCGGATTGCGAACTGAACGGATCGGAGAAGGGGTTGCTGCTGGCGTTGAACCGCGACACGTCTGCGGAACAACCCGAGAGCCAGATCAGCGCAAGGCCAGTCAGCGCAAGGCGCGGGACGGCGCGTCCTTCCAGAAACGCAACGCGATCACTCATGTGTTTGAACCCGTGGTTACGCGACTGAGAACGTCGGTAATGTGGATCATTCGAGTTAAGACAAGGTTTAAGATGAATCCTTGGTGAGGACGTGCGGCAAGTTTGTGAAGATGCGCCGCAGGGCCGCGTACGCCCCCCGGCGTAAGCGAAGCAGATCGGCAAAAATTCGCTCGGCGCCAGACCCACCGGCTTCGGCCTTCGAATTTCGAGGCCTACGGGCGTTCAAAATTCAAAACCACGCTCTGATCGACCGCTTTCACGCGGATCGCCAGTTCAGCATGGCATTGTTGTGATTTCCCGAGCGCTCCGAGGGCGGCGCCTTGACGTTGGTTTGGCGCATGACAGACTGCTCGCCGTTCATTATTCGGCACACGCCCAACCGGAGCCTGCTCATGGTTACGGACGCACAGACCCCAGACAGAAACAAGGCCCTGGTTCGGGCGAGCTTTGATCGTTGGCAAAGCGGCACGGGAAGTCCATTCGAGCTATTGATCCCGGAGACCAAGTGGACAATTGTCGGATCGTCTCCATTGTCGAAGACTTATGCCAGTAAGCAGGCATTTCTTGATGAGGTGATCAACCCATTCAATGCCCGCATGGCGACTCCGCTGGTTCCAACGGTTCGCGGCATCTACGGCGACGGTGATATGGTCATAATTCTGTTCGATGCCGCTGCGACGACAAAAGACGGCCAGCCCTATCGCAACACCTATACCTGGTATTTTCAGATGGCCGAGGGTAGGGCGCTGAACGTTATCGCTTTCTTTGACACACGGGAATTCGACGAATTCTGGGCCCGCGTATCTCCGACAGCGTGACGCCACAAATGGTCGGCGCCAAGTGCGGGTCGGCTCGGCGGTTCTCCGGGTTGCTCGCAGCGCTGCGAAATTCTTGACTTCTGCTCACAGCGCGCGCGAGAGGCCGCGCTCCAGCGGCCTCAGTCCGCGCGCTCGTCCGAGATCCGCCATATGCACCGGGCCGTCGGCGCCGAGCGTCAGCCGCACGATCCGGTGCTCACCCCGCCTCGTCCCGGCGAGCGCCGCAACCAAGGCGCCGTCCGGCTCGATGAGATCGAGAAACGCCCGCGCCGGCGGCGTGACGATCCCGTGCACGATCACCTTGTCGAATCGCCGGCCCGCGGCATGCTGCTCAAACCCGTCCGCCCACAGGATCTCGACGTGGGTCAGCCCGAACGCCCGAACCCGGGCCGCCGCCTCGACGGCCAGCGTCTGAAACCGTTCGACGCGAGACGACCTTCTTCGCGAACTGGGCGAGCAAAGCCGTGCAATAGCCTGTCCCCGTTCCGATTTCGCACACCGTGTCCGTCGGCTGTACGTCGAGCGCGGCGATCATCGAGGCGACGATCGACGGCGGCTGCGAGGTCTGGCCGCAGCCGATCGGCAGGGCGATGTCGCGCCCGGAAATGTCGGCGAAGCGCTGCGGCATGAACAGCGCGCGCGGCACCCGCTCCAGCGCGCGCAGGAGGTCGATATTCTCGATCCCCTTGGCGCGCATGGCCAAGGTGAACTGGGCGCGCTCTTCGGCTTCGGACGCGCTCAAGCCCTCTCCCCACGTTCGGCGCCCGTTCGGTCACCGAATCGCGAACGCCTTTTCCAATCTTAGCCGGGATTCGTCGTCTGTGAGATCGAGCCGGAGCGGCGTCACGGAAATCTTCTGTTCGGCCAGCGCCGCGAGGTCGGTGCCGTCGTCGTAGGTGATCTCGCTGCGCTGGAACATCAGCCAGTAATAGGGAAAGCCGCGGCCGTCCCGCCGCTGCTCGACCCGCATCAGCTCGGCGTTGCGCTGCCCCTGGCGGGTGAAAGCGATTCCCTTGACCTCGTCGGCGGCGCAAGGCGGGAAAGTTGACGTTGACGAGCCCGCCAGGCGCGATGCCGGCCGCGAGGATCCGGCGGATGAGCGGCACGGCGTGCTGTTCGGCCGAATCCCACTCGATCAGCGGCCGCCCGTGCACGCCGGCATAGGCCTGCGACAGGGAGATCGCCGGGAATGCCGAGCATCGCGCCCTCGATCGCCCCGGCGATGGTGCCGGAATAGGTGACGTCCTCGGCGACGTTCTGGCCGCGGTTGACCCCCGACAGCACGAGATCGGGCCGCTTGTCGGCCATGATCATCCGGACGCCCATGATGACGCAGTCGGTCGGCGTGCCCTTCACGGCGTAGTGCCGCGGGCTGATCTCGCGCAGACGCAAGCGGATCGCTGAGCGACAGCGAATGGGCGACGCCCGACTGGTCGCTCTCGGGGGCGACGACGAAGACGTCGTCGCTGAGTTCGCGCGCGATCGTTTCGAGCACCGCGAGTCCCGGCGCGTTGATGCCGTCGTCGTTGGTCAGTAGGATTCGCATGGGGCCCGCCTTTCGGTTGGCCCTATACGCCGGACGGGGCCGGGCCGCCAGACCGAGGCTGCGGGCGATTGCGTTAGCGACGTTTGCGCACCCGCCCCCCGTAGCCCGTCGAATGACGGGCATCCTTCGGGATGCCTATGTCGGGGGCGGGAGGGGTGGGGGGTCGCGCTGCCCGCCGATATTGTCCAACGCGCCGCGGCCTCCGCTAATCTTTCGAGATCGGCGCGACCCCCCACCTTTGTCCTCCCCCACAAGGGGGGAGGAGAAGCCCTGCGCGAACCCAAATGCAACGGACTCTAATCGTCCCGTCGACCGGCGGGGCTCGTCTCGATCCCGGTTCGCCCGCCCATATAAGGGCGAAGAGCCTCGGGAATGGCGATCGAGCCGTCCGGCTGCTGGTAGTTCTCCATCACCGCGATCAGCGCGCGCCCGACCGCGACGCCCGAGCCGTTCAGCGTATGGACGAAGCGGGTCGACTTGGCGTCGGCCGCCTTGCAGCGCGCGTTCATGCGGCGCGCCTGGAAGTCGCCGCACACCGAGCAGGAGGAAATCTCGCGGAACCGCCCCTGCCCCGGCAGCCAGACCTCGATGTCGTAGGTTTTTCGCGAGGCGAAGCCCATGTCGCCGGCGCAGAGCGCCATCGTGCGGAAATGCAGGCCGAGGCGCTTCAGCACCTCCTCGGCGCAGGCGGTCATCCGCTCGTGCTCGTCGCGCGCCTGCTCGGGCGTGGTGATCGAGACGAGCTCGACCTTGCGGAACTGGTGCTGGCGAATCATGCCGCGCGTGTCCTTGCCCGCCGCGCCCGCTTCGGCGCGGAAGCAGAGCGTGCCGGCGGTGAAGCGCAGCGGCAGCGTCTTCTCGTCGACGATGCTCTCGCGCACGAGGTTGGTCATCGGCACTTCGGCGGTCGGGATCAGGCCGAAATGGCTCTTCTTGATCGCCGCCAGCGGATCGGCCCCGTCGGCGACGGCTCTCACGATCGCCGGCCAGCGTCCAGAACTGGTCCTCCTCGAATTTCGGCAGTTGCGCGGTGCCGAACATCGCCTCGTCGCGCACCAGCACCGGCGGCTCGATCTCGGTATAGCCGTGCTCCGTCGTGTGCAGGTCGAGCATGAACTGCTCGAGCGCGCGCGAGAGCCGCGCCAGCGCCCCCTTCAGCACGACGAAGCGCGCCCCCGACAGCTTCGCCGCGACGTCGAAATCCATCAGGCCCAGCGCCTCGCCGAGCTCGAAATGCTCCTTCGGCTTGAAGCCGTCCGGGAAAGCCGGCGGCGCGCCGTGGCGGCGCACCTCGACGTTGTCGTTCTCGTCCTTGCCGTCGGGGACGTCGTCGAACGGGCAGGTTGGGGATTTCGGCGAGCGCGGTCGTCGAGCGCGGCCCCGGTCTCGCGCTCGACCGCTTCGAGCTCCGGCATGGTCGCCTTCAGGCCGGCGACCTCGGCCTTGAGGTCGTCGGCCGCGTCGCGCGTCCTTGCGCGCCATCGCCGCGCCGATCTCCTTCGACGCGGCGTTGCGGCGCTCCTGCGCGCGCTGCAATTCGAGCGATCGCGGCGCGCCGCTTGTCGTCGAGCGCGATCAGCGAATCGGCGCGGGGCGCAAGCCCGCGGCGCGCGAGGCCCTCGTCGAACGCTTGCAGGATTGTCGCGGATCGCCTTGATATCGTGCATGAATTCACCTGAGGTCGGACGCGCGGCGCAGCCAGCGGTCGCCGAACACGTTGAGCGCGAGGCCCGCCATTACCAGAAGCGCGCCCAAAAGCTCAACCGCCCGCAAGCGGCTCGCCGAAGACGAGCAGCGCCGCGGCCATGCCGACGACCGGCACCAGCAGCGCGAACGGCGCGACGGTCGCGGCGGAATAATGCGGCGAGCAGCCGCGCCCAGAGGCCGAAGCCGAACAGGGTTCCGGCATAGGCGATGATCAGCGACGCTGACGACGAGCCGCCAGGTCGGATGCGGCGAGGCCGACGAGCGGCGCCGCGCCGTCGAAGACGAGCGACAGCGCAAGCAGCGGCAGCGGCGCGGCGAGGCTCGACCAGACGGTGAAGGCGAGCGCGTCGATCTTTCCCGCGGTCTTGGCGACCACGTTGCCCGCCCCCCAGAACAGGCGCCGCCAGCACGACCAGAAGGAACGGCCCGAGGCTCGCCCCGGCCGAGCCGGTCCGAGCCGATCACCGCCATGCCGGCGAAGGCGATCGCCGCGCCGATCGCCTGCATCCGCTCGCGGCCGCTCGCCGAGCACCATCCAGGCGAGCAGGATCGTGAAAAAGACCTGCAACTGGATGACCAGCGAGGCGAGCCCGACCGGAAAGCCCTCGCGCATCGCGATGAACAGCACGCCGAACTGGCCGACGCCGATCAGCAGGCCGTAGAGCGCGACCTTCCACGCCGGCGCCTTCGGCGGCGCGACGAAGAACACGGCGGGAAGGCTCGCGAAGACGAAGCGCAGCGCCGACAGCATCAGCGGCGAGGTCTCGCCGACGCCGATCTTGATGGCGATGAACATCAGACCCCAGACGACCGCGACGCTGATCGCGGCGAGCGTGTCGCGCGGGGTCACGTTCCCGTCTTCGGCAGCCTTCGCCGCCTCGGCCGCCTTCCGGCGCTTCTCGACCCAGCGCACCGCGATCACCGAGCCCTCGTAGAGCGCCAGCATCGGCAGCGGCGAGCGAGGTCATGCTGATCAGGTCGGGCGGGGTCAGGATCGCCGCGATCCCGACCACCGCCACGATCGCGTAGCGGCGCATCTTCACCAGCCAGGCCGAATCGATGATCCCGACATGGCCGAGCAGCGTCAGGATCACCGGAAGCTGGAACGCGATGCCGAAGGCGAAGATCAGCGTCATGATCAGCGACAGGTATTCGCTGACCTTCGGCAGAAGCTCGATCGTCGCTTCGCCCGGCGTGTTGACCTGCTGCAGCGACACCGAGAAGCGGATCAGCAGCGGCATCACCACGAAATAGACGAGCAGCGCCCCGAACAGGAAGAAGATCGGCGTCGCGATCAGATAGGGCCGGAACGCCTGCCGCTCGTGCTTGTAGAGGCCGGGCGCGATGAACTTGTAGAGCTGGGTCGCGATCACCGGAAAGGCGATCACCCCGGCCCCGAACATGCTGAGTTGGACGTTGGTGTAGAACTGCTCGAGGAAATGGGTGGCGATCAGCGTCGCCTTCTCCGCTCCGACCACCCGCACATAAGGGTAGGTCAGAACGTTGTAGATCGAGCGCGAGAAGTAGAAGCAGACGAGGAAGGCGGCGAAGAAGGCGTAGATGGACCGGATCAGTCGGGCTCTCAGCTCGATGATGTGGTCCATCAACGGCGCCTTGGTGGCGTCGATGTCCTCCTGGCTCATTCGGCGGCGCCCGATTTCGCCGCGGCGTCTGGAGCGGCCTCTTGCGGAGCGGCCGGCCTCAGCATCGGCTTCGCCTCGGCGGAGCGGGCGCGCTGAGCGCGACTTCGGACGGCGCCGATTCTCCGCGCCGCGCTTCGCGTCGGCGCCGGCAGATGAGCCATGCGGTTCGCGCGGCCTTGGTCACTTCGTCCCGGATCAGCGCAGCGGGGTCGAAGTTGGCGGCGGTCGCCTTCTGATTGAGTTCGGCGAGCTCCTTGCGCACGCTTTCGAACTCGACCTCGCGCATCGCGTCCATGAACTGGCCCTGGAACTCGGCCGCCATGCGGCGCATGCGGCCCATCACCTGCCCGACGGTGCGCATGACGCGCGGCAGATCCTTGGGCGGAATCACCGCCAAGCGCGACGATCGCCACCACCAGCATCTTGCCTATGTCGAAGTCCAACATCGAGTGTCGAAGTCCAGCATCGAGGCTCCGGCGGAACGAACGCGGGCGCGGCGCGGCCGCGCCTCCCCGTCACGCGGGCGTCAAGAACGAGCCGCTCAGCCGACCTTGTGAACGTCGTTGGCGTCGACGCCGACCCGGTTCTCGATCGTTCGCGGCGTGGCCGGCGCCGCTGGCGCGCTCTCAGCCGGCTTGGCCTCGTCGTCGTCGGAGAGGCCTTTCTTGAACGATTTCACGCCCTTGGCGACATCGCCCATGATGTCGGAGATCTTGCCTTTGCCTCCGAACAGCAGGAGCGCGACCGCAAGAAACAACATCCAGTGCCAAATGCTGAAGCTACCCATGGCCGTCATCCCGGTGTGCCGGCGCCGCCCGGCTCGCAGGGGCCGGCGGCGCAATCTTGGTTCGGCCCATACCTAAGCGGGCGAAACGGCAAAAACAAGCGCACGCGGCCGGTTCTTCGCGGGTCGGCGACGCTTCTCGACCGGCGAATTGCGCGCCCGGCGCCAAGTCGTGCATAGGTTGTCGGCCAAGCCGCGGCAGAAGCCGCCAACTTGGCCCGCCGCTGAACCGGAGCGTATCGCATGAGCCAGACCGCCAAACGCCTCGCCGAGCTTGGAATCGTGCTGCCGACGCCGGCCGCGCCCGTCGCCAACTACGTTCCGTCCGTCATCACCCCCGGAACGCCGCCGAACGGGCTGCCACAGCTCTGGATCTCGGGCCAGTTGCCGCTCGGGCCGGACGGAAAGCTCGGCAGAGCGCCACAAGGGCAAGCTCGGGCCCGACTCGACGGTGGACGCCGCCCGCGAGGCGGCGCGGCTTTGCGCCATCAACATTCTCGCCCAGGCGCAGGCGGCGCTCGGCGATCTCGACCAGGTCGTCCGCGCCGTCCGGCTTGGCGGCTTCTTCAATGTCGATGGCCCCTTCGATCCCCTGCCCCAGGCGATGAACGGCGCCTCCGACCTGATGGTCGAGGTTTTCGGCGAGCGCGGAAAGCACGCCCGCACCACGGTCGGCGTCGCCCATCTGCCGCTGAACGCGCTGGCCGAAGTGGAGGCGGTGTTCTTGGTGTCCTTTTGAGGACGCTGAACGCCCCCGACTGGCTGATCGCCCGCCCGATCGCCCATCGCGGCCTGCATGACGCCTCAAACGGCGTCATCGAGAACACGCTGGCGGCGGCCGAGGCGGCGGTCGGCCGAAAACTTCGCCATCGAGTGCGACGTGCAGCTCAGCCGCGACGAGGAGGTGTTCGTCTTCCACGACGACACGCTCGACCGGCTGACCGACGCCACGGGCGCGCTGATCGAAAAGAGCGCGGCTGAGCTTGGTGAGGCGCGGATTTTGTCCCTTCTCCCCGCTCGCGGGGAGAAGGTCAGGATGACCCAACCCTCTCCCCGTCAACGGGGAGAGGGAGTTGGCGATCCCCACCCTCGCCGAATTCCTCGCCTGCGTCGCCGGCCGGGTCCCGATCGTCTGCGAACTGAAGAGCCGCTTCGACCGCGACTGGCGGATCGGCGACCGGGTCGCCGCGCTCGCCGCCGTTTACCAGGGTCCGCTGGCGTTGAAGAGCTTCGATCCGGACCTGATCGCCTACCTGCGCCTCAGGCATCCAAGTCTCGGGCCGCCCGGGCGGCCCTGCCCGATCGGCATCGTCGCCGAGGCTTCTTATGACGGCCCCGATTGGGCCTTTCTGACGGCCGAGCAGAAACGCGCCTGCGAGACTTTCGACCACCGCGCCCGCAGCGAGCCTGACTTTTTGTCCTGGAACGTGAACGACCTGCCGCACAAGACCCCGTTCTTCGAAAAGGAGCTTTACGGCCTGCCGGTCATGACCTGGACGGTGCGCTCGGCGGCTCAGCGCGAGGCGGCCGAGAAATGGGCCGACCAGATCGTATTCGAGGGCGACGGCCGGCCGTGACGCCGACGCCGCGCAAGGGGCGCCCACGAAGGGAAGTTCGATCAACTGCGCCGTCTTGAAGCGACGAAACCGCTTCCGCTACCGACCCATTCTCGAGGGGTGTGGCGACGCCGTTCAATTCACGAACGAGCGGAACGCTTCCAGCGTTTGGGGATTTGAGGCGCGCCGAAGCTCGTCGCAGGCCTCGTCCATCAGCCCCTTGAACTTCGGAAGGGCTTCGTGAGCGCGGCGTTCCGCGAGATCGAGCCTCTCGTGGAGACCGTTCGGCAAAGGCCGGCTGAGGACCATCATGTGTCCAACGCGCCAGATCCAGTCCCGCGCCTCGCGGACCGGCTCGATGAGTTCGTCCATGCGTTCGCTCAAGCTCTGGTTCAGTCCGCCGCTCAACTGGATGGCGGAGGCCAAACTCGTCATGAACTCGCACATCGTGCAGGTCCGAACGTATTTCGCCCGATCCTCCGCGGTCATGCACGCCTCCTGACGAAAGACGTGTTCGACGCTGTCCGGCCAGCCCGCCCAGACTTGGGTCAATGGTGGTTCTCAGGGGGTCGAACCTCGATTTCGTTTCGCACCCCGACGATCCCAGGCACGCGCTGGGCAAGCGCCTCCGCACAGGATTTCTCGTAGCTCCGCTCAACAACGCCTCGGAGCGTCACCCAGGCGCCGTCGACGCGGACATCGATTCGGTTTCGAGGGATCGCGAGATTCCAGTGCAAAGCATTGGCGACCCGCGCATGAAGTTCGAGTCGCGCTTCCTCCTGATCGTCGCCTGGCAGCCCTGCGCTGGGCCAGATCGCTTTTCTTACCGTTGTCATCGTTTCCACCTTTCGGCCAGGGCCTGGGCGCCACTGCGACTTCGGTCGCTTTCGCCGGTCGCCGCTGGACGCGTTGGCGTTTCGTTACGTGGGGAGAAGTGAAAAAAGTGCGGTCTTCTCTCGCGTGGCGCCGTTTCTCTAACGAACCCGTATCAGTAAGTTTCGGATGATAAGCCCAAGTCCTTCACCTTGGTCTGCGCCAAGGAGTAAGTGTCTGCATCACTTCCTCCGGCGGATCGGATGCCTAACCTTGCGTGACTGTCGCGGCACACTGCGCGCGATGTTTCTCAAATCCTATACGTACTGCTACGTAAGTTTGCCGACGTTTATTCGTGGCTTGTTTTGATCGGACAAAGACCGGTCGATCTCCTATGCGCGATGGCGGTCAGGGAAATTGAAATGATTACAGCAAGTTAGACGCGGATGGCGCGTAATAATTCTAACCGTCTGTTTATTAAGCCGTTTTTCCAACAGTGGAGACATAGGACAGTGTCAAATTGTCGCATCGGCGTCATTCAAAGCCGGGCGGCCCGCGATCGAAGGGGCTACCGGGCCGCCTCGGCCACATCGACCACCCGGAGCTGCGCCCGCTCCCGCCCGCCGTAGCGATTGACCGCGAGCGTTCCGGCCAGGTGGACCGGGCGCCGCGCAGGCGGGTCAGCGCTTCGCCGAGCTTCTTGCCGACCGAGCGGAAGGCCATGGCGTCGAGGGCGGACCCGTCCATGGCGACCGCCCGGACCCGCAGATGGTCGGCGCCGACGGCCATGACGTCGGCGAGGCGATGGCGCGGCAGGACGAACAGCGGGTCGGGGTTGCCGCTGCCGTAGGGGCCGGCCGCGTCGAGCCGCCTGATGAGTTCCGGCGTCGCCGCGGCGGCGGTCAGCGCGGCGTCGACCTTGAGGCTGGCGGCCGCCCGCGCCGCGGCGACCGGCGCGGCGAGGCGCTCTTCGAGAAATGCGCGCAGCTCGCCGAGCCGGCCCTTGGCGAGCGTCACGCCCGCCGCCATCGCGTGGCCGCCGCCCTTGACGAGGAGGCCCGTCTCGACCGCCGCCCGGACGGCGCGGCCGAGATCGACCCCGGCAATCGAGCGGCCCGACCCGACCGCGTGGTCGCCTGCGAAGGTGAGCGCAAAGGCCGGACGGTCGAAGCGCTCCTTGAGCCGCGCCGCGATGAGGCCGACGACGCCCGGCGGCCAGGCTTCGCCCGCGACCACCACCGTCGCGCCCCGCTCTTCGAAGCCGAGCGCCAGCAGCGCCTCGGCTTCGGCTTCCGCAAGCGCGGCGATCTCGATCTCGCGCCGGGCCCGGTTCAGCCGGTCGAGCTCGGCGGCGATGGCGCGCGCCTCGAGGTCGTCGCGGGTGACGAGCAGCCGGGCCCCGAGCCCGGCGTCGCCGATCCGTCCGCCGGCGTTGATCCGGGGCCCGATCAGGAAGCCCAGGTGATAGGGCTGCGGCGGCCCGTCGGCGCCGGCGACGTCGAACAGCGCCGCCAGTCCCGGGCGGCGACGCTGGCGCATCACCTGCAGCCCCTTGACGACAAAGGCGCGGTTCAGCCCGATGAGCGGCACGACGTCGGCGACGGTGGCGAGCGCGACGAGGTCGAGCGCCGCCAGAAGGTCGGGCGGCTTGCGGCCGTTCCAGAATCCGGCGTCGCGAAGCGCCCGGTTGAGGGCGACGAGCCCCAGAATAGCTGACGCCGGCGGCCGAGAGGTGGCCGAGGCCGGAAAGGTCGTCCTCGCGGTTGGGATCGACCACGGCAATCGCGTCCGGCAGCCGCTCGGGCGCCTGGTGGTGGTCGAACACGATCACGTCGAGGCCGAGCTTTCGGGCTTCCGCGAACGGCTCATGACTGACCGCGCCGCAGTCGACGGTGACGACGAGGCTCGCCCCGTTCGCGGCGAAGGCGGCCATCGCCTCGACGTTGGGGCCATACCCTTCCGAGACCCGGTCGGGAATGTGGACGATCGTCTCGCAGCCGCAGGCCTCGAGATATTCGCTGACGAGCGCCGCGCTGCACGCGCCGTCGACGTCGTAGTCGCCGAAGATCGCGACCCGCTCGCCCCGCTCGACCGCCGCCTTGAGCCGTACGGTCGCCGCCTCCATGTCGCGGAGCACGAACGGGTCGGGCATCAGGTCGCGCACCGTCGGGTCGAGGTAGCGATCGACCGCCTCCGGCGCGACGTCCCGCCCCGCGAGCACGCGGGCGATCAGTTCATCCTGTCCGCCGACCTGACGAATGGCGAGGGCGCGCATCTCCCCCGCCCCGTCGAGTCGCGGCCGCCACGGCCGGCCGAGGGCGGAGAATTCGACGTCGAGAAAATAACTCTGGGGATCCACGCTGTCGCCCTGGCCGCCGCCCAGGTGATTCGCTTGAACGGGCGATGGTAGAGCCGGCGGCCCAGAGGGGAAGAGCGCGATCCCTGCGTCCCGCGCGCCGCGCACAGGAAACTTTCGAAAGGTCCGGCTTTCGCGCCGTCCCTCCCGCGAAGGGCGAAACCCCCGGTCGCGGCGGCGGACAGGATGCGCCAATTGTGTCGGAGCGCGACAAGGGCGCCGGGGCGAGCGTTCCCGTCAAGGCCCCAGCATCATCCTGAGGGCGTCGGGGGCGAGGATGCGGACACGGCGGTAGGAAACCTCGACGCGGCCTTCGGCCTCGAGTGTTCTCAGCACTCTCCCTGCGGTGGTGCGCGCCAGATTGGTCATCACGGCGAAGTCTTCCTGGCTGACGTCGACCTCGACCGGCTTCGCGCCGTGCGCGGTGCGATACCGGCAGCCGCCGAGACGCAGCAGCACCGCGACGCTGCGCTTGACGTGGTCGCGGATCAAAAGGTCGTCCGCCGCGCCGATCGCCACGTCGTAATGGGCGATCGCCGCAAGCCCGAAAAACCGCCACGCGCCCGGATCGACCGCGACGATCTCCCGGATGGCGGGTAGCGGCAGATGCAGCACCTCCGTATCGCGCGTCACCGCGAGGCCGATCCGGCGCGGCTGCTCGGTGAAAGCCGCCGCCTCGCCGAACCATGTGCCGGGCTGCGCGAAATGGGCGACATAGGGTCCCCGCTCGCCGGGCGCGATGGAGAGCGCCAGATTGCCGCGGACGAGCCCATACATGCCGCCGGGCGGATCGCCGACGGAATAGATCGTCGCGTCGGCCTTGAATTCCTGCAATTTGCAGCGGTCGAGCACGCTCTTGCGAAACGGCGGCGGCGCAAAGCTCAGCCAGCCCTGCCGCAAGACGACATCGTGCGCATGTTTGCGTTTGGGCATGGACCTTCCGCAAACTGCCCGGCAGCCGAACCCCGTCGGTAGGGGGCGAGCCGGCAAGGATAAAAAAATCTCCGGAATCTTCGCCAATTGACCGCCGGCGGTCAATCCTTGCGTAGGATTTGGACTAGCCGCATGCGTTGGGGGACTTCGCTCGGCAGAACCGGGCGATGGGACCTTTCGGGTTGCGAGGCGTGGGAGAGCGGCGCTGACAAGGAAAGCCATTGGCTGCCCGCTCCGGACGGCCGGTTCTTCCGGATTTTCCGCACCGATCCGCCCGCGGACGACATCGTGGGCCAGACCCGGCAACCGCCGAAAATCACGAACGTCGGCGGGTAGAACCGCAGCACCAATACAAATGAGGACGTTATGGCAATCGCTAAGAATGGCGCGGGACCGCTTGGCAAGGACGGGATCACGAGACGCCATCTCGTGAAGATCACGAACGCCATCGGCGCGGCTATCACCGCCGCGGTCGTCGTGGGCAAGACGACGACCGTCGCTTTCGCTCAGCAGGTCAGTGACGCGCTGGGCTCGGTTCTGCCATTCCAGCCGGTCCCCACGGCGAGCACGGCCGGGCCGACGTTGCAGGAATTCGAAGCATGTCCGGCGCGCCGAGCCGAACCACCTTCCGCCCGACGCGCCCGAACATCCTGATCGTCCTGCTCGACGACGTCGGCTTCGGCCTGCCGGACACGCTCGGCGGCGAGGTCCACACGCCGACGTTGACGCGCCTCGCCGACGAGGGCATCGCCTTCAACCAGTTCCACACGACCTCGATCTGCTCGCCGACGCGGGCCGCCCTGCTGACCGGCCGCAATCACCAGCGCGTCGGCTCCGGCACCATCGCGGAGCGCGCGCTCGATTTCGACGGCTACACCGGCGTCATCCCGAAAACCGCCGCGACGGTCGCGCAGGTGCTGCGCGACTACGGCTACAAGACCTCGGCCTTCGGCAAATGGCACAACACGCCGGCGACGGAAACGACCGCGATGGGTCCGTTCGACCGCTGGCCGACCGGCTACGGCTTCGACTATTTCTACGGATTTCATGGCCGGCGAGACGTCGCAATATGAGCCGCGCCTGTTCGAGAACACCCAAGCCGATCGAGCCGCCGCGCGACGAATCCTATCACCTGAGTTCCGACATGGCGGACAAGGCGCTGGCCTGGCTCCGCAAGCACCGCGCCTTCGCGCCCGACAAGCCGTTCCTGATGTACTGGGCGCCGGGCGCGGCGCACGGGCCGCACCACGTCTTCAAGGAATGGGCCGACAAATACAAAGGCAAGTTCGACGACGGCTGGGACGCCTATCGCGAGCGCGTCTTCAAGCGGCAGAAGGAGATCGGCTGGATTCCGCCGGACACGAAGCTCACGCCGCGCGCCGACACGATGGCGTCGTGGGACAGCATCCCGGAATCGCAGCGCCCGTTCCAGACCCGGCTGATGGAAGTCTTCGCCGGCTTCGTCGAGCATGTCGACGCGCAGGTCGGCCGGCTCGTCGACGGGCTCGAGGAGATGGGGATCCGCGACAACACGATCATCTTCTATGTCTTCGGCGACAACGGCTCGAGCGCCGAAGGCCAGAACGGCACGATCAGCGAGCTTCTCGCGCAGAACATGATCCCCAACACGATCGAGCAGCAACTCGCCGCGCTCGACAAGATCGGCGGCCTCGACGCGCTCGGCACCGCCAAGACCGACAACATGTATCACGCCGGCTGGGCCTGGGCCGGCGACACGCCGTTCCGCTACACGAAGCTCGTCGCCTCGCATTTCGGCGGCACGCGCAATCCGCTGGTGATCTCGTGGCCGAAGGGAATCAAGCCCGACAAGACGCCGCGACCGCAGTTCCACCACGTCAACGACATCGCGCCGACGATCTACGACATCCTCGGCATCAAGGCCGCCGGATGTCGTCGACGGATGGAAGCAGTTGCCGATCGACGGCGTCAGCATGGCCTACGCCTTCGGCGACCCCAAGGCGCCGGGCCGAAAGCTGACCCAGTATTTCGAGAACAACGGCAGCCGCGCGATCTACCACGACGGCTGGATCGCGGCCGCCTTCGGCCCGCTGATCCCGTGGCTGCCCGTGACGCCCGGGCCTCGACACCTGGGACGCCAACAAGGACCGGTGGGAGCTTTACGACATCCGAAAAGACTTTTCGGAAGCCGACGATCTCGCCGCGAAGGAGCCGCAACGCCTCGAGGAGATGAAGAAGCTGTTCCTGACGGAAGCCAAGGACAACCAGGTCTTTCCGGTCGGCGCGGGCCTCTGGACGCGCCTCCATCCCGAGGACCGGGTGAAGGTTCCCTACACCCATTGGGACTTCGACTCGACGACGACCCGGCTGCCCGAATTCGCCGGCCCCGGGCTTGGGCGCGAAAGCAATCGCGTCGTGGTGGAGCTGGAAGCGGATGAGGGCGCCTCCGGCGTCCTCTACGCGCTCGGCGGCATCGGCGGCGGCCTGACGCTCTACATGGACAAGGGCCAGCTCGTCTACGAATACAACATGATGATGATCGAGCGCTATATCGGGCGGTCCGCCGCGCCGATCGGCGCCGGCAAGCACCGGATCGTCGTCGACACTTCGATCGGCAAGCCCGGCGGGCCCCGCCGACGTCGCGATCAGCGTCGACGACCAGGAAGCGATGCGCGTCGCGGTCAAGCGGACGGTCGCCGGCGCCTTCTCCGCCAGCGAGACGTTCGACGTCGGCGTCGATCTCGGTTCGCCGGTCTCGTTCGACTACTTCGATCGCGCGCCGTTCGCGTTCAACGGAAAAATCGGCGCGGTCACCGTGGACCTCAAGTGAGCGGCAGCATTCTGCGAAGGGCGCGCATCCCTTAGCTCAACTCATCGACAAGACGCTGGCGACGCGCTGGTTTAAATCACTCCGCGAAAACGAACAAGGAAGGGCAATCCGTGACGAAAGTTTCGAAAATTCTTGCAACCACAGTGGCCGTGGCCGGCCTCATGGCGATGGCCGAGCCGGGCGTTGCGCAAATGCGTCACGGCGGCGGACACGTCGGCGGCCATCGCGGCGGCTACCACGGCGGCCACAACAACGTGAACATCAATCGCAATGTGAACCGCAACGTCAACGTCAATCGCGGCGTCGGCTATCACGGAGGCGCCTACCATGGCGGCGTTGGCTACCACGGCGGCGTCTATCGAGGCGCGTGGGTCGGTCGGCCGTATCGCTGGGCGCCAGGCGCTGCGATTGCGGCCGGCGCGGCGATCGGCGTGCTGGCCGTCGGGACAGCCGTCACTTGGGCGCCCCCGCCGCCCCAACCGGGCCTCTGCTGGTACTACAGCGACCCCAGCCAGAGGAACGGCTTCTGGGACACCTGTCCGTAAAGGGGGGCTGCGCGCCTCGGGGCAAGGCCCGCTTTCCTACCCAATCTGCGCCTACGAGGCGGCGATCCGCGACGACCGCCAAACCTCGACTTTGACCATTCGATTGCTGAGGCGAAATAGCGGTTCGCGGACTTTGCGCCTCCCGGTCGCCCCGCATCCCCGCCGCTCGGCCGCTCCCCGCTCGCCTTCGCGACGCCCGCCGTCCTAGCGCGCCGAATGGGGCGACGCGACGAGTCCCGCGTCCCTCGCTTTCGACAATTCCTTGCCAGCCTC
This sequence comes from uncultured Alphaproteobacteria bacterium, assembly GCA_963724785.1. Classification (GTDB taxonomy): domain Bacteria; phylum Pseudomonadota; class Alphaproteobacteria; order Rhizobiales; family Beijerinckiaceae; genus Roseiarcus. The sequence goes on from CAVRWC010000005.1 coordinate 89,668, forward strand.
TCCTATTCGTTCTACATCTGTTCCTTCGAGAGGAGGCAAGCTGCGAACCGCTTGTCCACGAGCCCGGCCGCGAACGCCGCGAGCGCCCTCCCTTGGCGGCGCGCGCGGCGAGCGTCGAGCGGAGCGGCGGGTCGATGGGCGAGAGCGCGCGGCGGGGAGGGGGGTTTCCAAGCGGGGATCACGCAAGTCTATCCGCAACCTCTTGGCCCGGCGCGCGCCCGAGGCGAGCGGCGCGGTGGTCGCGACGGAGATGATCCGGCTCGACGAAGCGCTGCTCGTCAGCTTCTCCGCGATGTCGGGCGAGAACCTCGCGGCGGTCGACCGGGTGGTCAGGATCGTGCGCGGGCTCGTCCTTCATCACGGGCTCGACGGGGGCGGGCGCGGAACCGAAACGCGCTGCAAGTCTCTCGAAAGTCTCGTTTCGGGAGCCGAAACGGGCGCCCCTCCCCTCGCCGACCGGGGTTGCGAGGACGAGGCGCTAGGGCGAGATGCTGTTCGGTAGAGGCGGGGTCCCTTCTCCCCGCTTGCGGGGAGAAGGTCAGGATGAGGGGCGGGGGGAGAAGCCGCGGCCAATCGCCCGGCCCCTCTCCCCGGCCCTCTCCGACTCCACCCCCCGCGACGGCCTTGGCCCAAACTCCTTCCCCGGCGGAGCCGCGGAAGGAGCGCGCCGCGCGCCTGGTTGCCCTACTCGGCCTGTCGGCGCGCCACCGCGGCGAAGAACACCATGCCGGAGAGCGCGGTGATCCAGAAGCTCGTCGGCCAGTCGGTGTAATAGGCCAGCGTCAACCCGCCCCAGGCTTCGGCGAGCGCCAGCGCGGCCGAGAGCGCGATCGCGGGCGCAAGACTGCGGGTGAGGTTGATCGCCGACGCCGCCGGGCCGACCATCAGGGTGAACACCAGGAGCACCCCGACGATCTGGGCGCATTCGGCGACCGCCACCGCGACGATGGCGAGAAAGGCCGAGGAAACGAAGCGCAGCGGCACGCCGCGCGCTTCCGCGAGCTCCGGCTGGATCGAGGCGAAGGTCAGAGGCCGCCCGATCGCGGCCAGCGCGATCAGGCTCGCGGCCGCAAGCAGGCAAAGGGTGAGGAGCGCCGAGGAATCCACGCCGAGCACGTTGCCGAACAAGAGCGCCGCCGCCTGCGTCGCCGCCGCGGTGTAGAAGTGCAGGAACAGGAGCCCCAGGCCCAGCGCGAGCGACAGCATCATGCCGATCGCGACGTCGCGCTCGGCGAGCTTTTCTCCGAAGAGGCCCATGCCGATCCCCGCGATCAGCGTGAAGCCGACGAGGCCGGCGAGCGGCGACAGGCCGAACAGCAGCGCGCCGGTCGCCCCCGTGAAGCCGACGTGGGAGAGCGCGTGGCCGGCGAAGGTCTGGCCGCGCAGGACAAGGAAGAACCCGACCGTGCCGGCGAGCACCGCCGCCACCCCCGATGCGGCGAAAGCCGTGCGCATGAAGTCGTATTCAAGCATGGGCGCTGTCCGACCCGTGCGCGTGGTCGTGGGCGCCGTCGTGGCGGTGCGCCTCGCGCTCGACCTCGACGTCGCCGGCCATGACGAAATACCGGTCCCTGACCCGCACGACCTCGATCTCCGCGCTGTAAAGGCGCGACAGGACCGGGCCGGTGACGACCTCCTCGACAGGGCCGATCACCGCCGCGCCGCCGCCGAGATAGAGCACCCGGTCGATGGCGTTGACCAGCGGATTGAGCTCGTGGGCGCTGAACACGATCGCGACCTTGAGGTCGTCGCAGATCCGTCGCGCGATCTCCACCACGGCCTTCTGATGGGCGGGGTCGAGGGAGATCAGCGGCTCGTCGAGCAGCAGAAGGCGCGGGCGGCCGAGCAGCGCCTGGCTGAGCAGCACCCGCTGCCGCTCGCCTCCCGACAATTCGCTGATCGAACGCCGGGCGAGATCGCGGGCGCCGACCTCGTCGAGCGCCCAGTCGATCTCGCGGCGCGCCGCCTTGTCGAGCCGCGCAAAGCCGAATTTGCGGCCGATCGCGGCGCTCGCCACCACGTCCCATCCGGTGAGCCGGAGGCTGGCGATCGCGCCCCGGTTTTGCGGCATGTAGCCGATCGCCGGATTGCCGCGGGTGACGGGCCTCTCGAGCACGCTGACGGCGCCCGAGGCGACGGGAACGAGGCCGAGCGCCGCGCGCATGAGAGTCGTCTTGCCGGCGCCGTTCGCCCCCAGCATGCCGACGAATTCGCCCTCGCGCACGGAAAAGCTGGCGGCCGAGAGAATGTCCCGGCGGCCGAGCCTGATCGTCACCGCGTCGAAGCGAAGCGCGTTCACTGAGTCGGCGATCACTGAGTCGGACTGAGCGCCTTGTCGAGCGCCTCGAGTTGCCCGACCATCCAGGTCTGGTAGGTCGCGTTCGGCGGTTCGGTCTCCGAGACGCCGACGACCGGGATTCCATTGTCCTTGGCCATTTGCACCAGCCGCTGCACCGCAGGTTCGCTCGCCTGGGCGTTATAGAGCATGGCCTTGACCTTGTGACCCTTGAGGTCGTTCTCGAACCCGGCCACCTCTGAGGGCGTCGGCTCGGCGTTGTTCATCACCGCCAGCGCAAACTTCTCGTTATGGACCTTGAGCCCGATCAGTCCCGCCTGATAGCCGAACACCGGCTCCGACGCCGTCACCGGCTGTCCGGCGAGGGATTTCTTCATCGCGTCGATCTTCTCATCGAGGGGTTTGAGCGACTCGTCGAATTTCGCGAGGCCCTCCTGATAGTCCGCCTTGTGCGCCGGGTCGACCGCCGCGAGCGCCGCCGTCAACGCCTTGGCCGCCACTTTCACATAGCTTGGGTCGTACCACAGATGCGGATTGTCGCCCGGCTTGTGGCCGGTCAGCGCGCCGACGACGATCTCCTTCCGGCCGGGCGCCGGATGGGCCACGAGCAGCTTCTCCATCCAGGGGTCGTAGTCGACGCCGTTGACGATCACCACCTTGGCGTCGGCGAGCGCCCTGGCCGTTTCCGGGCTGGCCTCGAACAGATGCGGGTCGTCGTCCGGATTGCTGAGAATGCTGGTCACCGCGACATTGTCGCCGCCGACCTGCCGCGCAATATCGCCATAGAAGTTTTCAGCCGCCACCACCTTGACCGGATCGGCAAGAGCCGGCGCCGACAGCGCACACACGGCGACAGTGGCTAGGAACGAGAGCTTTCTGATCATGGGAAGGTCTCCAGTTGCGCCCGACAGCAGCGGACTGTTATGTTATAACAGTGCGCGGCGCAACCCGGAAACGGCGCGGCGCGACTGACGCTACGCGTCATGGTAGGGTGAAGCCATGTTGGAGGCGAAGACGGACACTTCCTGCGGATGCGCGCATGATCGGGCGACCTGGGCGGACAGGGTCGAGCAAAATTGCCTGCGAAACGGCGTGCAATTGACGCCGCTGCGCAAGCGCATCCTCGCCATCTTTTCCGGCAGCCCGGCGCCGCTCGGCGCTTACGCGATTTTGGAGGAGCTTTCTCGGCGAGACGGCAAGCAGGCCGCGCCGCCGACAGTTTACCGGACGCTGGACTTTCTGCTTGAGCACGGCTTCGTACACAAGATTGAAAGCCTAAACGCCTACGCGCCCTGCGAGCACCTCGGTCATGCCCATCATGGCATGCTGCTCATCTGCGAGGTCTGCGGGCGAAGCGAGGAGGTCGAGGACGACCCCGTCATGCGGGCGATCGCGGCGACGGCCGCCGGGTCTGGATTCGCGCCGAGGCGTGTGGTGATCGAAGCGAAGGGAGTTTGTCGGCGCTGCGCCGAAGCCCGCGCCGCGTAAGGCGGGGGTTGAACCCGCCCGCAGCGCTCAAGGGCCGCAGACGTTCACAGTCTGGCTTCCGAGATAGTTGCCGTACGAATCGTAGACGGGCTGGCTTTGATAACAGTTGTTGTAGGGTGAGGCCGCATAACCCGCGATGGCCCCCGCCGCTACCCCGGCGGCAACGCCCGCCCCGACGGCCGGACCCCATCCTCCGCCGTGTCCACCGCCCCCATGCCATGCGGGGCCAGGGGCGCCGCCGATATGCGCCACGCCGCGGGGGGCTGCGCCGACATGCCCAACGCCGGCTGCGCCGATTTGCGGGCCGGCGCGCCCTGGACCCGCCGCCGCGAAGGATGGGCCCGGACTGAGACCCGCCAGCAGGGTCGCAACCGAAGCCACGGCCATCACGTTCGAAACCACGCGCATTTTTCTCTCCCTCATCTTGGGAGCCGAAACGGACCGCCGCATCGCGAAGGGAGTGGCTATTATTTGCGAAGGCGGTGTTTCGCGCCATGAGGCTTGTGCGCCTCGGCAACACAACGCGGAATAGCGGCTCGTGTTCCGCGACCCCGGCCCCCCGCGTCGGCGCCGGCCGCGAACGAACGAGGGCGCCCGCGCTTCGAGGCGGATCACCACCACAAGCCGGGCGTGGCGAGTTCGACCAGCGCTCCGTCGGGATCTCGGAAATAGAGGCTCGTTCCGCCGCGGGGCCATTGGTATTCGCCAGCGATCGGGATCGCGCGCTCGGCGAGGCGCGTTCGCCAGGCCGCAAGGTCAGCGGCGGCTATGGACAAGGCCAGATGCAGGCGGCCGGCGCCGTCATGACCCGGAATGGTTCCGCGCGCGTCCTCGACGTCGGCCTCGGTCGCGCCGCGCTGGAAGACCAGCAGAACGTGTCGATCAGCCACTTCGAAGGCGACGAGACGCGTGCTGTCGACCAGCGTCGTGAAGCCGAAGAGATCACGATAAAACGCCGCGGTCGCCGCAACGTCTTCGGCGTAGACCGAGCTTTCCAGGAGGCCTGTGATCGGCGGCGGATCGGGCATCATCAACTCCGCAGTCCATGATGGGCGCTCCTGGAAGTGTGACCCTGAGCGCGGCGGCTGACAACCCGGGCGCGCGCCAGTCGCTCAGCGAAAGAGCCCCCGACGCATAAGATCGCGTGAGAAAGCTGGCCGATTCAAAAATCCGGCCCCGCCGGGCCGAGGCGCTGTAACATCGGGCCCTTGCTTGACAGGAGCGGACGAAGTTGGAACTGACCCGGGACACGGACTTCGCTTCCTTCTGGCACGGAGGGCCGCTGCACCCCTTCGCCTGGGCCTGTCTCGCGTCCTTCCCCGAGGAAGGCGCCAGCCTTAGCCTCTACAGCTACGACCTGCGGCTCGATGCGCCGCCCGGCGTGCGGTTGCTCGATGCGCGAAAAATCTGCCGGGACGAGACGCTGGTTTCGCGCTACCTCGCCAGCGGCAAGCCGTCGATCGCTGCATTCGCCGACATGTTCCGCTACCGGATGATCCGGGAGACCGGCCAATGCTGGGTCGACGCCGATCTCGTCTGCCTGAAGGCGCCCGCGTTCGCCAGGGAGGCTTTCATCTTCTGCCGGCAGGCGGACGCCGTCAGCACGCTTCTGGTCAACAACGCGGTGCTGCGTCTGCCGCGCTCCGACGCTTCGCTCGCCGAACTCGTCGCGACCGCCGAAGCGGCGGCCGACGTCGACGGGCGATGGGGCGCGCTCGGGCCGTTCCTGCTGACGCCGGTTCTGGAGAAGCACGGCCTCTACGACAAGGCGTTCCCGCCGCGCGTCTGCTATCCGATCGAGCCCGAACAGTTCTGGAAACCGTTCCTGCCGAGTTTTCGCGACGAGGTCGTCGAGGCCGTCGAGGGCGCGACCTTCCTGCACCTCTGGAGTGAGGCGATCCGCTGGTGTGGCTTCGACTTCACGACCTGCCCGCCCGAGGGCTCCTACCTGTGGGAGCGCTTCCGCAAGGTCGGCGCGCTCAACCGATTCGCCCGCGTCAGCGACGAGGCCGAGGTGCGGCGCCTGATGGGCAAGGAGATCGCCGATTACGAGCGGCGGCCTCGCTGACGAGGCGTGGTTGGGCTCGCCTTGGAACGCGCAAAGCTCTACTTCATGGGCATCGGCGCCATGAGGCCGCCCTGGGTCCAAAGCGCGTTGAGGCCTCGTTCGAGTTGGTAGGGCTTGCCCGTCGTGCGATCGAAAATCTCGCCGTAATTGCCGGTGGCGGCGATGACCTTGGCGGCCCAGTCATGCGTAAGGCCGAGCGCCTGCGCGGTGGCGAAGTCGTGGCCGAGAAGCTGATCGGCCCGCATGTCGTCGCGCTTGCCGGCTTCAGCGACATTCTCTTTCGTTATGCCCAGCGCTTCGGCCTCGATCAGCGCACTGATCGTCCAGTCGACGACCCGCCCGAATGCGCGATCCTTGTCGGGATAGGCGGGAACGACGGGAGCAAGGGCCAGCCTTTCGGGCAGAAAAACGAAGTCGCTCACGCTCGCATGGAAATTGGCGCGCGACTGCGCCAGGCGCAATTCCATGCCGGTCCCAACGCATCGTCGAACGGCGACGGCTGCATCCAGTTCGCCCTGCTCGGAATGGGACTGAAGCGCATAGGAAATGTTCCGCGCCGTCAATTCGTCGCGCAATGTCCGTTCGGGCGGGCTCATGTCCAGCGCGCAAATGACCTGATCGCGCAGGCCTTCGAGATCGGCGACGCGGCTCTCTGTCGCGACCAGGATCCGCTGGGAATCGTAGAACACCGGCGGTCCAAAACCAACCTCAAATTGCACGGCGGCGGTCGCCGACGGCGAAACCCCGACGGCGAGCTGAATGTCGCCGGCCTTCAATGCGGCCAAGGCCTCGGGCTCGGCGGGGAAGGCATGAATTGAAAGGCCCCCCGAATCGCCGAGAATGGCCACGGCGACAGCGCGGCAGATCTCGCCGCCAAGGGCGGACAGATCGCCGTGGATATCCTCTCCATTCCAATCGTCGACGCTTTGGACCGTTCCACAATCGAGATGGTGATTCGACCTGATCGACGACAACGTCTGCGCATTCGCGACGGAAGCCAGCGATAGAAGGCCCAGCACAAGAATTCGGGGCGCCCAGGGAAGCATTGACGATCCTTTAATGCGATTCCAACAAGAAAGGGATGGAAGCCGCGAGCTTCCATCCAGTCAGGGTTGTCTGAAGCCCCCAGCCGGAGCCGCGAGACCGCTTCGGATCAAGGCGTCCACGAGCCCGAGGTCGGCGTCCCGGGGGACGCGGTCGGCCGCGGGTTGACGTCCGTGGGATACGGGTCGATCGGCTTGCCGTTCTTGTAGTCGGCGAGAGAGCGGAAGTCGGTCGGCAAGACGCCGATCGCTTCGCAGGCGCCGTTCGTGTAGCCGTTCGACGAGTAGTTGGTCTTGGCGAGATGCGGCAGGGTCTTGATCTGCGCTGCGGTGAACGTCGCATTTGCAGGCGGAATCGGCGCCTTTGCGCCCGTCAGCCTGTCGACGTCGAACGCCTCGGTCAGGTCGCCGACCTCGTTGTCGGGGTCGTCGGACGGACCCAGGTTGTCCTGGCCGAGATTTATCTTGCCGAGCCTGCGACCGTTCTCCTCGTCGGGCAGACGGGCGAGCGGCACGAGACCCTTCAGCTCGTTGATGAATTTGATGATCGACCCGTGCTCGCTGTATTGGTGCGAGACCGTGCCGGACGCGGCGTAGGGCGAGATCACGATCGTCGGGATGCGCGGGCCCGCCGCCAGGATCGAGCCATCAGCGAACGTGCTGCGCTTCGCCGGCGGGACGTGATCGTAGTAGCCGTCGGTCTCGTCATAGGTGATGATGATGGCGCTCTGCGACCAATAAGGGCTGCCCGCGATGTCGCTGATCGCCCGCGCCGCCAAGGCCTCGGAGATCTGTTGATCCGAATAGGCCGGGTGATCGTCGTTGCCGATGAACGCCTCCTCGATCGCGGGGGTCGGATCCACCGGCACGAGCCCGTCGTTGTTGTCATAGCCGCCGCGCAGATAGAACACGCCCCCGTCGGAAGGCAGCTTCCGGCCTTCGACGGCGTCGAAGAAGTCCTTGGCCCCGTGGAGGTTCGTGTTCAGCACCGCAGGATTGTCGGCGAGATAGCCGAAATATTGCGGCGCGTTGTGGTGCAATACATAGCCGCTGTTCGCGGACGGGGTAATTCCATCATAGGGGTCCGGCGCGTCGTTGGCGTTGAAACCCTGCTGATACCAGCCCCAATTCACCGGGTTGTTGAAGCGTGCGACTTTGAGGATGTCCTCCTTTACGTCGCGCAGATCGGCCACCGGGTTGGGGTCGCTCTTGATGATCTTTTCGATGTTTGAGCCCATGAACGACAGCGGCTGCGTGGCGAAGGTCAGATTGAGCGACGGATTCGTCGCGCTCTCGTCCGTGTTGTACGGCGGCTTGACCGCGCTCGTGTCGAGGTTCGAACCTGGGAACGGACCGGGATCGGCCACGATGGGAACGTATGCGTTGCTGATGGAAGGCGTAATCATCGAGGCGTAGCTCGCGCCCAGCGGATTGGGAAAGTTCGAATTGGCGTAGGTGACCGCCGCCCCCTCATCCGGATGCAAAGCCCACTGCGTCTCGCCCGACTGCCCGGCGATGATGGCGATCGCATTGGGCGTCGACGGGCCGACGATCGTTTGATGGAAATTGTCGAACAAGACGAAATTCTTCGCCCAGCTCCACATGAACGGGATCGTGTCGCAATCGAGGTGGTCGATATCGTCTTCGGCCTTTTGCGCCTGCGCCAGCGTGATCGACGTCGGCGTGGCGCCGGTTTTGGTCACGATGTCGCCGGACGCGTTGGTCGTCAGACCCTCCTGATCCATCGCGTAGCGATCGTTGGCCGCAATCCCGGTGGTTGGATTGATGTCCAGATCGTTGGCCATGCCCTGGTGGCTGTGATCGACCGAAATCTCGTCCGCGGGATAGGTCGGAATGACCTTGCCGGCGCCGACGACCGCCTGGGGCATCAGGAATGGCGAGATGGTTTTGACATTCAGATTCGTGCCGAGGAAGCGCTGATTGAAGCTCGGGGTCTTGTTGGCGGGGGTGAAGCCGTTGGGCGCCTCGAAAAGGCCGTTCGCCCCCGGGTAGGTGCCGAAGTAATGGTCGAAGGACTCGTTCTCGTGAAAGATCACGAAGACGTACTTCACTTTCTCACGCAGAAGCGCGATCGTTCGTTGGAGCGACCCGCCATCGTTCCTGTTCGGGCCGCCGTATGAACCGTCCCAGCCCGCGTCGGACGCCATAGCGTTGGAGATCATAGCCATGCCGCCAATCGCGACGGCCGCGGCTACTTTGTGATGCTTTTTGATTCGCATGCGGTTTGTCCTCCTCCCAGCCGACGCCCTGGCGCGGCGACCGTCGTGAAACTCGCAGTCCGAAAGCTATTGCGCTCGAATTTCAGGTTGATGACAGTTCTCGTCCATGCGCGAGCGCGCGCTTGAAGCAGGGCTCATCCCTTTGGTCTATTTGGAGAGCAAGATGAACGGAATCCGCCTCATTTTGGTCTCGTCTTCGACAAATCCATAGGCCGATCGACGGTATCGTCCCGACGCCGGTCGCCCCCGTCTATGTCTGCGCCAAACTCTGTTCTTACCGCCGGTTCACGGCCTGACGACACCCGTGTGCGCTACCGCTTCACGTTTTGGCGCATCGGCGGTCGCAAATGCTCAGCTGCGCCGCTCGGACTCTGCCCTCGGCCGCCTGCCAGAGGGCCATCGCTTTCCTGGTCCAATTCGGATTACGGGACGGCGGTCGGGGTGGGGCCGAGGACGGCGAGCGTCGGACTCTTCTCCCGATTGCGCTTGGGCGCGATCAGAAAGGTCGCTTTAACCGGTTCCTTCAGGAACCTGTGCGCCTCGGCCTCGACGATCTGGTCGGCCTTGGTCACCCGGGCGCGCAGGTGCCTGAGTTCGAGCAGCGACTGAATCAGGAAGATCTCGACCACCCGGCCGATCTGCGCGGTGTCCTCGAACACGTTCCAAGCGAAGGCGCCGTCGCGCTTGCGCTCGAACCCGATCTCCTGCATCGCGGCAAGAAAATCCCCCCGGTCCTTGGGGTCGATCCGGTAGTCGACCGTGACCAGGACCGGCCCCTGGTCGTCGTCGACCGGCTGGACGAACACCCGGTCGCGCCAATGCAGCGAGGGCGTGAGGTCCAGCGCCGCTGCGGTCTGAAGCTTGCGGCTCCAGGTGGCGATCATGGCGACGAACGCGCCGGCGGCCGCAATATAGAGCGTCGTCGCCAGGCCCCATTCGCTTGCGACCTTGCCCCACACGGCGCTGCCGATCGTCATCGCGCCGAAGTAGGCGGTGAGCAAAATCGCCATCCCCCGTCCGCGGACCCAGTCCGGCAGCGCCACCTGCGCCGAGACGAACAGGGTCGTCATCATGATGGTCCAGGACGCTCCGGCCACGAAGCTCGCCGCGAGCGCGAAGCTTATGGTCCGCGCCGCGCCGTACATTGCGAGCGCGCCGATCGTGCCGAGCGTCGCGAGCGCCGCCAGCCGGTCCGGGCCGAGCCGCTCTTTCAGCCGGCCGAGGCCGAGCGACCCGACGATCGACCCGAACCCGATCATACCGAGCAGGATGCCGTAGGTCGCCGGGCCATTGTGCATCTGGCTGCGCGCCACCAGGGGAAGGAGCGCCCAGTAGGCGCTGCCGAACAGGAAGAAGGCGACGGCGCGGATCAGCGTCCCGTCCATGTCCCGGTTGTGGCGGACATAGCGCAGGCCGGTTCGCACGGCGCTGGTGAACCGCTCGGCCGGCAGCGTCTCCTTGACCCTGCGCGGCGACCGCCACCAAAGGACCGCGGCGACGATCGCCAGATTGCCCGCGAAATAACACCAGAAAGGGACGTCGATGCTGAAGGCCGCGATCGCCAGTCCGCCGAGGGCCGGGCCAATCGCGCGGCTGACGCTGTAGGAGGCATTGTTGACGGCGATGGCGCTGTCGAGGTCGTCCTTGGGCACGAGCTTCGGCGTGACCAGTTGCCAGACGGGCGCCGCGATCGCCCCGCCGATCCCGAGCGCGAAAGTGGTCAAAAGGAGGTTGACCGGCGTCGCGAACCCGCCGCTCACCACCACGGCGAAGCCGACCGAGATCAGCGCGACCCCGACCTGCGCGCCGATCAGCAGCCGGCGGGCGTCGACGATGTCGGCGAGCGCGCCCGCGGGCACGGTCAGCAGAAACATCGGCAGCATGGTCGCGACCTGAACCGCCGAAACCATCATCGGATCAGGATTGAGGTTCGTCATCAGCCAGCTCATCGACGTGTCGAACATCGCGATGCCGACGTTCGACAGCGAACTGGCGATCAGGATGACGGTGAAGGCGAGATTGCCAAACACGCCCCATCGCGATCGTCCGCTGGGGGACGGCTCCGCTCCGACGCTGGACTGGCTGCTCAATCGGCGCTCCGCCCGCTCGACCGCAACGGGCGGCCGCGGTCGGAGATGGCAGGGCGGTTCGCCGATTTCAAGTCGCCTCGACTTTTGAGGCGACTGAAAGGGCGCGAAGCCTTCGTAACGGACGGCTTGGT
>CAVRWC010000006.1:0-25256 GCA_963724785.1 uncultured Alphaproteobacteria bacterium
GACCCTCGCGGCTGCGCCCGCCACACCTGCCGCCCCAGCATCCAATGCCGCTCCCGCTGCCCTCACGGCTCCGAGCCTGCGGCCCGAATTCTACTATGCCTTGTTCCGCGCCGGCGCGCCCGCCGAATTCCACGACCCTTTTTCAGATGAGTCCTGCGACCGTCTCCGCCATCTGGACGCTGGCGAGCGAACAAAACGTTATTCCGGCTTCGCTCACGTCGTCGATCCCGCAGGCGCTTGAGACCTTCCAGGCGCTCGGCGCCGCCGCCATTCTCACCATGACGCCCAAAATTGGGGTGTCCACCCTCCACGACCTCGTCGTGACGACGCTCAGCGGCGCCGGGCAGCCGGAGCAATTCGCCGCGCTGCTTGTCGCCCATGCCGACGATTGGACGGGCCTCTGGGCGGATGTCGGCAAGACGTTTGGCGCGCCGACCCAGGCCAAGCTGCAACTCTTGGGCCAACTCTCCTATCTCACGCTCGACAACGCACCGCTGCTCGGCGCGCTCGCCACCGCCGAGGCCCAGACGCCGCTCGCCGCGCCGATTGATCTGGCGACGCGCGGCTATTGGGATCCCGCCAAATGGACGCCGCTGATCGGTTCGTCTGTTCCCGCGGGCGTGCCCGGCGCCGATGCTCAGGCGAAGGCGGCCAATTACGCGGCCTGGCTCGCCGCGCAGGTCAGATTGTCGTTTCCGACGGCGACGCTCGCGCAAAAGGTCAAGTCGGGCGTGATCCCGCTTGCGAGTTCGACCGCTGCTGCTGGAGAGGCAGCCGATTTTCTTGCCGCGCATCAGGCCGATTTCGCATTCGGCGTCGAGCCGGTCGACGCCTATGTCGCGCGCAACAAACTCACGCCCTCCAAGACAGTCGTCTTCCAACTGAAGCGCCTGCAGCGCGTCTATCAGATGACGACCACAGACGATGCGATGTCGGCTTTGCTGACCAATGACGTCAACTCCGCCTATGCGATCGTGCGCTACAATCAGGCGGGATTCGTGCGCGCATTCTCCGACAAGGTCGGCGGCGCCGACGCGGCGACAGCCATCCACGCACGAGCGCGTCGAGATTCACGGCGTTGCGCTGAATGTCGCGACGGCCTACGCGACGCAACGGGTCTCGTCCGGGTTCGGCAACGCGTCAGGCCACATGGCCTGCGCCGCCGAACGCCGGCGGCGCCAGCGGCCCGACGACCGCGGCCGCCACGCTGGACAGTCTGTTCGGCTCGCTTGACACTTGCGGCTGCGACGACTGCGAGTCGATCCTGAGCGCCGCGGCCTATCTCGTCGATCTCCTGCACTATATCGATCAGCCGAACACGCCGAGCGGCGTCAATCCGCAGACCATTCTGTTCGGACGCCGCCCGGATCTGCAATATCTGCCGCTCAGCTGTGCGAACACGGAAACCGCGCTGCCCTACATCGACGTCGTCAATGAGACGCTCGAATACTTTGTTGCAAACGGTCTCGAAATCGAAGGCTTCCAAGGCTTCGACACCGGCGATCAGGTCACCTCGGCGCAGTTGGTCGCTGCGCCGCAGAACGTCAACAACTCCGCCTATGCCTTGCTGCAGAAGGCGTTCTTTCCTGCGCCGCTGCCGTTCAACCGTCCGCTGGCGCTGCTTCGCGCGCATATGGGAGCGCTCGGAGTCTCGACGCCCGATGCGATGGAACAGTTGCGCAAGGACGATTCCCTGAACGGTTCGACGCCCGCCAGCGCCGACTACGGCTGGGGCGACATCCTGATCGAGCGACTCGGCATTTCCCGCGACGAGATGCGAATTTTTACCGATCCGAACCTTCAGATTATAGACTTGGTTGGCGCGAGCCTCGCGAACTTGCAGACGATGAGCGTCCACGATCTCGTGCGCCGCGCCGGCATCGACTACGACGACCTTGTAGCGCTCCTTCAAACCCAATTCATCAACCCGAGCGCACCGCTCATACCCAAGCTGCAAACGCTCGGGGCCCCGTTCTCGACCCTCAAGGCGCTGCACGACAATCCCGCCTCGGTCGGACCCCTGTTCATCTCCGAGTTGCCGGCCGACCTCGACTATTCCCAGTACGGACCGAGCGCGGCGACCGGGCAGGACATCGTGGACTGGGTCCTCAGCGACGCGATTTATTCCAATGCGATGAACCTGATCACGATCGTCAATCCGACGAGCGGCGCGATGGATTGCACGGGAACGCTGCTGCAGTTGCGTTACGCCAATCCCGACAACACCGCCAACACGCTCAGCGGCACGGACTGGCTCAAGTTTGCGCGTTTCCTGCGCCTGTGGGGCAAGGTTCAGGCGTTGCTCGGCGGCGACAATCCAACGACGATCCAGCAGACCGACGCGATTCTCGCCGCGCTCTATCCGCCCGATAAACTCCCGGCGACGCCCTGGGACCGAACCAAGGACACGTCAATCGTCCCCTTCTCGACGCTGGCTTCCAGACGGCGATCTGGCGGGCGGCCTTCGTCTTTCAGGCAATCGGTCTGCTCGGGGTCGATCCCAACGGGTCGTTGCCTTCGCTGCTCGCCTGCGCCGCGCCAATCGGCATGACCGGCTCGCCATCGTTCTATCAGAGCCTGTTCGCTTCGCCGACCCTGACGCGATCGATCCCGGGGCCGCGACCGCGACCCTCAAGGGCGCCCTGTTCGCCGGCGACATCCTGCAAACCACGATCAATGGCGCGACATCGCTCACGTCGTCTCGGCAGGGGAGACGACTGCGGCCGCCTGACCGCGATAGCCGCCGCGATCAACGCCAGCGCCGCCGTCGACCCTGCCTCCGGCATGCCGATCGGCAAGCGCTTCTTCGCCGCCGCGGAAGGCGCGTCTATCGTCATCACCGCCGGCTTCGCGATCGTAGTCCCGGCGCCTGCGGCGGGGGTCACGGAGACGCTGACCCTGGCGACGGCCAACCCAACCTCGCAGACGCTGACCGTCGGCGGCGCCGCCACAGCAGGGGACGTCGTGCAATTCTCCGTCGACGGCGTGCCGATCTCCTACACCGTCGCGGCGGGCGACACGCCGACCACGATCGCCGACGCGCTGCGAGACGCGATAAACGGCGCTACGGCCGCCGACATGTATGCGGTCAGGCGCTGAACACGATCGTAGCGGCGTCAAGCGCCAAGGCGTCGTGACGCTGCTGTCCGCCGGCGCAGGCGCGCCATTCGTGCTGACCTGCTCGGCGCAGTCGGCCTTCAACGGCGCCTATACGATCTGGACCGATCCTGCGACTTCGCAGCCAGGCTTGTCCGTCGCCGGCGCGTTCGCGCCCGGCGCGGTTTTGACGACCTCGATCAACGGCGCTCCGCTGACCTATGTCGACGGCCGCGGCGCGTACCGACGCGACCATCGCGAGCGGCGTCACCGCGCTGGTCAACGGATCGACCGCCATCGATCCCATTACGAACTCGCGGTCAACGCGCTGGTCTCGGCGCAGGTCGACAGCTGCCGATCCGACCAAGGTCGTGCTCAACCAGGACAATCCACCGTCGGCTTTCAGTTCGCAGCGACGGCGAGCGCGACCACCTATGTCGCCGGACAGGCCGGCCTCGCCCATTCGCGGACAACGGCTACGGCGTCTACTTCAGCGACGCGAGCCAAAAACTCTTGGTCCACGAGCCGTTTCTGTGCGCCGCATGCAGTCTTACCGGCGCGGAATTCTCGCAGATCGTCGAGGCCCTCGGGTACGACCTCTCGACGCCGCTCAATCTGGCCGATGTCAGCGCGGTCTACCGCAACGGCTGGCTCGCGCATACCCTGGGACTGAGCGTACTCGAGTTCCTCTGGCTCAAACAATGCTCGCAGATCGACCCGTTCGACGCGCTCGATCTCGGCCTGCCGCCCAATTCTCGCCGCCGTTGATCCGCTTCATCAGGATGGCGCAGGCCATGACGGCCGCGGGGCTCGATGCCGTCCAGGCGCTTTATCTCGTCTGGAACGAGGACGTCAGCGGCGCGCTGTCGCCGAAGCCGTCGGACGTGCAGAGCCTGGCGCTGACGTTGCGCAAGGATTTTGCCGCGGTGGAAGCCACCTTCGCGCGCAAGGCTGATCCAGACGGATCGATTGCGCAGGCCCTCATGGCGCTGGTCTACGGAGCCTCCAACGCGGCGTTCTTCTTCAGTCTGCTGTCGGGGACCTATCAGGTCAGCGTCTCGTTCGCCAACGCTTCGCCCGTCCTGCCGCAAACCGCGCTCGCCGCGTCCGGCGGCCGGCTCGCCTACGACGATCAGAACAAGCTGCTCACCGCCACGGGCTATCTCGACGCGACATCGCAGGCGGCGATCAAAGCGGCGCTCGCGGTGAGTACGCTCGAACTCGACCGACAACGTCAACCCCGGGTCGGGCGTCACGCTGACGCCGGCGGCGATGACCAACATCGTCCAGGGCGCTGTGCTTTCGATCGACGCGGGAGCGAACGCCGAACTGGTCATCGTGCAGACGACGGCCGCCACGAATTTCACGGTGAACCTGACGTCTGCCGCACAACGGCCCGGCAAAGGCGTTCGCAATCGTCAACGACCCAAGTCTGCCTGCCGCGATCGACGCGCTCGCGCTCGCCAACCAGCAGACTGTGGCGCCGTTCTTTGCGCAATATCCGGAACTGCTGCCGCTCTACAAGTCGTTCGTCGCCTCGAGCGAGACGACGTCCAGCGCTATACGGACCTCCTTGCCAATTTCCTGCCGATCCTCAAAAGCGAGCGCAAACAGCAGCAGGCGTTGAGCGATATTTCCGCCGCGGTCGGCCAGGATCCGAGCTTCGCGGCGGCGCTGTTGCAAGATCCCAACTCACTGCATGCAACCGGCGATCCGTCGTCGCCCGCCGTCGTTGATCTGACCGGAGTCGAGAATGGCGGGCTGTCGGCGAAGTTCTTCCTCGACGGAAATCCCGCCGGCGCAAAGCCGCAGACGATGGACGTCACGGGTCCGATCCAGTTCGCCCAAATCGCCGTCCTGTCGGGCGCGCTGGTCGCGGGCGCAAGCGTAACGACCACCATCGACGGCGTCGGCGTTCTTTATCCGCTGAGCGCGGACGATGTCGATTTCCCGACGCTTGCAGGAAACGTCGCCAAGGCCATCAACGCTTCGACCGCGCTCGATCCCAGAAACGGCGCGGCGATCGGCGCCGTGGTGTCGGCCACCGCCGCCGGACCCGCGATCGTACTGACCTCGCGCTCGCCCGCCGATCCGTCGCGGACCTTCACGCTGGCTTGTAGTTCCTCCGCCGCCGCCCTTGATTACGCACCGACGCAGGCGCCGCTGAGCGCAGCGATCGCGTCGCAATTGCCCGCCGGGGTCGCCGGAGTCCTTCCCGCCGGCAGCGGTGGGGGCGGCATCGCCGTCTCGCTGCAAGGCTACGTGGTGGCGCCGCAGGACGGCGCCTACAATTTCAGCGTGGTCGCCGATTCGGGCGCCGCGGCAACTCTTACGCTCGGCGGGGCAGCGCAGCCGCTCGCTTTCGGCCCGGCGGCGCCGCGCAATCCCCCGGTGACGCTCAGCGCCGGCGCGCTGACGCCGATCGCCATCACTGCGACGGGAGTGAAGACGACGCTCACCCTGAGCTGGCAGAGCGCCGCGGGCGTGGGCTGGCAGCCTGTTCCAGGCGCCTATCTGTTCACTCAGAGCCAGGTCGACCGCCTGCGCGGGACCTATGTCCGCTTCCTCAAAGCGGCGTCGCTGGCGAGCGCGCTCTCACTGGACGCCAACGAAATCGCCTATCTCGACTTCGACCCGTCGCTTGTCGTCGCGACCTCCGCCAAGGACAAGCTGGCGGTCGGACCGGCTACCGTGCATCCTGCTTCGATGGCCAACATTGCGGTCGGCGTCCGGCTGTCCATCGACGCGGGGGCGGCGCAAGAAACCATCGAAGTCACATCCGTCACCGCAACGAGCTTCACCGCGACCATGGCGAATGCGCATGATGGATCGGGCGCGCCTTTCCCCATTGCATCGGCGCCGTCGCCCGACATCGGCCGCGGCTGGCTGAACACGTCGCCGGGATCGCCGTACAGGGCTTCGCTTGGCGCCAACTATCCTGGCGGCGCCGAGGGCTTGCGGTTGCGCAGAGCGCTGCTTGCAGCGCTCGACTTCGCGCGCCTCAAGAAAGCGCTATCGCCGAGCGACGAGCAATTGTTGCAGACGCTGTCCGCGCCCGGCGCCATTCTGCCCAACGGGCAAACCGCACTCGCCAATCTCACCGGATGGCAACCGGCGTCGCTGAACGCGCTGCTCATGCGCTTCACCGGCGCCACGGCGCTCGATCCGCTTCGCCGAATCGAGACCTTCGCGCGCGTCTTCGACAGTCTCGCAATTGTCGCCGCCTGCCGCATTTCCGCCGGCGCGCTGCTCGGCGCCCTGACCAACGCCCCGAGCGCTTCCGGAGTCGCGTCGCTGCAGTCGGCGCTGCGCGCCCAATACGCCGCGGCCGATTGGCTGGCCGTCGTGCAGCCGATCAACGATCCCCTGCGCATCGCCCAGCGCGACGCGCTCGTTGCCTACATCCTGCAAGGCTTCAGAACCAAGCCGCCGGCGCCCCCCTATAACGGCGTGGACACCTCGGACAAGCTGTTCGAATTCTTCCTGATGGACGTCGAGAATCAGCCGCCGGTGCTGACCTCGCGGATCCGGCTTGCGCTTTCGAGCGTGCAACTCTTCATCGAGCGCGTGCTCCGCGGCATCGAGACCCAGACTTCGCCGGCCGACATCGATCCGCAACAATGGACGTGGATGAAACGCTATCGAGTCTGGCAAGCCAACCGCGAAGTCTTCCTCTGGCCGGAGAACTGGCTCTATCCGGAACTGCGCGACGACCAGTCGGAAATCTTCCAGTCGACGCTGAGCACGCTTCTGCAGGGCGACCTGACGGACGACGCGGCGACGGAGGCCTATCTCGACTATCTTGCCTCCCTGGAGCTGATCGCCAAGCTCGAGCCTTGTGGCATCTGGTACGTTCCGGCCAGCGACGGCAGCTCGGGCGGCGGCGCAAGCGACGAGATCGCCTATGTCGTGGCGCGCACCGCAGGCGCCCATCGCAAGCACTACTTCCGGGAATTGCAGAGCGGCTCGTGGACGCCCTGGCAGGAGGTGAAGATCGACTGCGAGGACATGCCGCTGACGCCGATCGTCTGGAACGGCCGGCTGTTCCTCTTCTGGCTCAAAATCGTGAAAGGACAATCGTCGCAGCCCGCGATCGGCAAGACGACGAAGAACACGACCACCGATCCCAAGACCAAGGCCAAGACCACAACCCCCAAGACGGTCTCGCAATGGACCGGCCCGTCGGGCGACGGCGACGATGACGTCACCAGATATGTCGGGAGCGCCGCCGCGGCGGCAGGGGTCGTCACGATCAGCGCGGTGCTGTGCTGGAGCGAATTCTATAACGGCAAGTGGCAGAGCATGAAGACATCGGACCTCAATAGTCCAGCGTCTTTGGACTATCCGGCGACGGCAAGCGATCGACATTTCGAACTCGACCGCAACCGCATGCGGATCGTCGTCTCGCCGACCTATCATCAGAACGTCCCGCCCGACGCTCTTGTGCTCGCGATATTGACCCCAAGCGATGGATCGTCGCCCGCTCTTCCAGTCGGCCCTGGCTTCGTCCTCCAAAACACCCACAGCCTGCCGACCAACGCCGACGACATTTCTCACCTGGGCCTCGACCCGCAAGCCGTCCCCGTTCCCCTACGACTTCTCAGTCCCTCCGTCAGATATCTCGGAGATCAAAACTCGGGGACATTCTCGGTCGCATATTTCAATTCGCTAACCAGCGTCTTTGCCCCTCACGCCAACTCGACCCAAGCTTTGTTGGGCTTCAACGCCTCTCCGCGTTACGTCGAACCGCAGATCGGAGGAGGCGATGGTACGGACTGGCCGTTCTTCTACGAAGACAAGAGCAATCAGTTCTACGTGTCGATCCAGAAGTCTTTCGTGCCCTTGCAGTTGGCTTTCGGTTTCGGCGCCATCGCGGGCCTCAGCGCTGCAAGCTCCCAAGTCACGCGCATCCCGGCCCTCGCGACAAGCGCCAGCGCGATTACACAGATCGCCGCCAATTCCGCGAAGTTCATGAATTACGCGACCGTGGACGCCGGGCTCGCGGCCTGGTCTTTTGCGATCGGGACGCACAACGTCGTCGCAGCGTTCGACAGCAGCGCCCCGTTCTCTTTCCAAAACCGCACGATCGGGCCTTTCGGCAGCGCAAAGGGCGCAGTTGCAGGCGCTGCAACCCAACAAAACGTCGGAGCTTGAACCATGGCCAAAACTTACGGCCCTCTGACGCAATACCACCAGGCGTCCGACATTGCGACCGCGCTCGGGTCCACGAACGCCGCGCCCGGCTCCGCGGCCTGGCCGCCGACGGTTTGGGGCAATTGGGTCACCACTTATGACTTCCAGAATTTCTTTCATCCTTTCGTTGGCCCGCTGATCCAAAAGCTCAATCAAACCGACGTTGCCGGCATGCTCGATTCGAGCTTCCTCGGCGGGCTGACCAAAGCCTATCAGGTCCCGACCGAGTACAATCCCCACAAAGACGCTTCCGTCACCGTGACGCTGGAGCCTCGCGAGATCGATGTCACGTTCGGCGGCCCCTACGCCGGCTACAATTGGGAACTGCTTTACCACATCCCCATCGCCGTCGCGGTGCACCTGAGCAACAACCAGCGCTTCGCCGAGGCGCAGAAATGGTTCCATCTCGTCTTCGATCCGACCAATACGGACGCCAGCATCGCCGCGCCGCAGCGCTTCTGGACCTCGTTCGTCTTCAACGGCGCCGGAGCGCCACCGAGCCTGCCGTCCCTGCTCGCTCTTCTCGATTCCAGCGATCCCACGCAAGCGGTCGCCAAGCAGGCCGTGATCAGCGGCTACGACGCGATCATGAAGAAGCCGTTCGCGCCCTTCGAAGTCGCGCGAAGCCGGCCGAGCGCGTTCCAGTGGTATGTCGTGATGAAATATCTCGACAATCTGATCGCCTGGGGCGACAGCCTGTTTCTGCAGGACACGATCGAGACGATCAACGAAGCGACCCTTTGCTATGTGCTTGCCGCCAATCTGCTAGGCGAACGTCCGCTTTCGATGCCGCAGCCCGGAACGACGAGCGCCAGGAATTTCCTGCAGCTCAAGCAGGCCGGGCTCGACGCAATGTCGAACGCGCTAATCGATCTCGAGGCGCAATTCCCCTTCAATCTGTCGTCGGGGCCGACCCAGGCGGGCAACGGGACCGACATGAGCGGCGCCCTGTTTGGCGTCGGCCGCGCGCTGTACTTCTGCATCCCGCAAAATCAAACCCTGCTCGCCTATTGGGACACGGTCGCCGACCGGCTGTTCAAAATCCGCAACAGCGAGAACATCGAGGGCGTCTTCCAGCAATTGCCGTTGTTCGATCCGCCGCTCGATCCGGGCATGCTGGTGAAGGCCGCGGCGGCGGGCATCGACATCGCGAGCGTCGTCGCGGGCCTCAATCAGCCTCTGGGGCCGATGCGCTCGCTCTATCTGATCCAGAAGGCGTTGGAGCTGGCGGGCGAAGTGCGCTCGCTCGGCTCGGGGCTGCTCGCTTCGATCGAAAAGGGCGAGAGCGAACAACTGGCGCTGCTGCGGCAAAACCACGAGATCGCGCTGCAGACGTTGGTGCAGAACGTCAGGTTCCTGCAGTGGAAACACGCGCAGGAATCCACCAACGCGCTGCTCAAGTCGAGGGCAAGCGCATACGAGCGATATGCGAACTATCTCCGCCTGCTCGGGCAAACCCCCGACGCCGATAATGCGCCGGAAAATCTGACGCTCGACCGCTCCGAGCTTACCGAGGCGACTTTCGACGATCTCTACGCCAATCTTGTCGCGGCGTACGACCTGCCGACGCCGTTGCAGACGCTCGGCAATCTGCAAATGGCGCAAGGCTCCTCGCCTTCCAACAGTTCAGGCGCATCCGGAAACGGACAGCTCTATCTGATCGCCAATGAAGACGCCGAACTCAATACGCATCTGCCGACCGCGCGCGACACCCGCTTCTCCAGCGGCGTCTCGAACACGGTCGCGGCAGCGCTGCAGCCCATTCCGTCCGCCGAAGCGCATCTCGCATTCTGGGGGATGGGCATTCATTCGAACATCGTTTCCGGCGACGAACTGGGCAAGATCGCAAAATTCGCGGGAGAAGTTCTGCAAGTCGCAGCTGCGCACGAAACCGACCAGGCGGGCATCACCTCCAAGACCGCGTCCTATCAGCGGCGGGCCGACGAATGGATGCATCAGGTCAATCTGGCCGCGCGCGACCTGATGTCGATCGGGACCCAGATCATCGCCTCGTTGATCGCCGAGCAGTCGGCGATGCACGAATATGAAAACGTGAAGACCCAGATCCAGCAGGCGCAGGCTGTTCTGTCGTTCCTGCAGGACAAATTCACCAACGCGCAATTCTACGACTGGATGGGGAGCCAGCTCTCGGGCCTCTACTACCAGTATTATCGTTTCGCCTGCGACACGGCGCGCCGCGCAGAGGCGACGATGAAACAGGAACTGATGCGGCCTGAACTCGACGACACCCAGTTCATCCAGTTCAACTACTGGGATTCCGGGCATCAAGGCTTGCTGTCCGGCGAAGCGCTGCACTTCGACATCAAGCGGCTGGAAATGGCCTATCACGACAGCAACACGCGCGAACTCGAGATGACGCGGCACGTATCGCTGCGCCAACTCGATCCGCTTGCGCTGATCGACCTGCGCGTCAAGGGGACCTGCACGTTCACGATTCCCGAATGGCTCTATGATCGGGACTGCCCGGGACACTACATGCGGCGCGTGAAGACGGTTGCGCTGTCCATACCGAGCGTCGTGGGCCCCTACGCCAGCGTCAACTGCACGCTTACGCTGCAGGCGAGTTCGCTGCGCGTCTCGCCGCTGCTCGCCAACGGCGTCTACGGGCGCGATCCAACCCAGGATGACGATCGGTTCGTCGACTATTTCGGCTCGACCGACGTTATCGTCACCAGCGGCGCGTCCAACAATTCTGGTCTGTTCGAGACAAACCTGCGTGACGAGAGGTTCCTTCCTTTCGAAGGCGCTGGCGCAGTCGGAACCTGGACGCTGACCCTGCCCCCGACCCTGCGCGCCTTCGATTATTCGACGGTATCGGACGCGATCCTGCATGTCCGCTACACCGCGCGCATGGCCGGCGACCCTTTGGGCTCAACCGCAACCAAGGAATTGTCGAAGCTCTTCGCCGACGCTGGCCGTTCCCCACAGGCGCTTATACTTAATCTGAAATATGATTTTCCGACCGAATGGGCGGCTTTCGTGAACAGCGCCGCGCAGACGCCTTTCACGCTGACTATCGACGCATCTTTTTTGCCCTATTACGTCCAGAGCATGAGCAAGGTGACGATAATCGGCGCCGTTCAGGCCTATTGCGCCACTGGCGCTGGCGCGTTGGCGCAGATAAGTACGCCCGGCGCGACGGCGATCGTTGGCAAGCTGCTCGAACTCGGCCGGGGCCGTGTTGACGCTTGCGGAGGATTCCAAAGTCATGGTGAAGAGCGACGCGCAGAGACAGGTCTACGTCGTGATCGGCTACGCCTGCGGCTGAGGTTTGCTTATCATTCGCATCGACACAGTTGCCAGTATTGAGTGGTCTGTGGCTCGCCGATACTTGAGACTCGAGTTCGCGTGCTCTCCTTGCGATCCAGTTTCCATGGCGGCGGGGTTCGCTCCAGCACCACGGCGCATGCACCTTGTCGCGAAGCTCCTCGATTTCGGGGTCGTATCCGGTCATGTCCACTCCTCGCCTCTGAGCGCAGGAGCTGGGCTTGGGTTTGTCTTCGCCCCTGCCCCGCCCGCCGACCGCGAGGCGGGCGCGCTGCGAGGGCGCGCGGAACGCGCGGGAGGCCTGCGACGAACCCTTGGCGGCGCGGCCGGCGCCAGCGGTAGCCATCCCCCCCTTCGCTTCTCACGCGAAGGCTCAGCGGCGACAGCGCGAACAACAAATTCCGCCGTTGCCGAGGGGTTCGACACCCAGCGGCCGCCAACGGGCCGGCGGCACAACTCGCGTCGGCCAATGAAAGTCGGCTCTGCGAAGTTGGTCGGTCAATTCGATAGGAGCACGACATGGCGACTGGGACTGTGAAATGGTTCAATGCGACGAAAGGCTTCGGGTTCATTCAGCCCGACGCCGGCGGTCCCGATGTGTTTGTCCATATCACCGCGGTCGAACGGGCTGGAATTCGCGACCTGAATGAAGGGCAGAAGATAGCCCATGAGATCGTCGCCGACAGGCGCACCGGCAAGTCCTCGGCGGACACCTTGATACCGGATGACACTGGCGGGGCCGTCAAGGCGAGTGCCGGTCATTTGTCGGCGGTCCCAACGCGATCCCAATGTTAGGAAGAAGCCGGATGGCGACGGCATGGCTTCGGACGTCAGAGCGGTTCGGGGCGGTAATTACTGGGTCCAGGCGATGGGAAATCCGAGGAGGTCGAAGGCGTGTTGTTGGATAGGGGTCGGGCGGGTGAGGATGGTGAAGGGGCGGTCAGGAGCGCTCGCGTTCACGACGTACGGATGGCCCCCGCCCCGGCATATTGATTTCCGTCAAGCGGCGGGCATGATTTTCCCCTATGACGCGCGACCGTCTTGGAGATGCGACGGTCCTCCTGCCCGGCCTTGTCGAAACCGAACTCGAGGCCAACGATCGTCTCAAGATCGCCTGACCCTGCTCCAGGAGGCCTCGGCCCAGGAGACCGGTAACTTCTCTGGGGTCACGCGGCGTGTTGGAGGAGTGGCTTGGGGCGGAACGCCAAGGGGACCGGGGGATCGGGCTTTCGAAAGTTGGCCCGCAACCGATCGCGAAGCTCGCCATTGACGTCCGCGGTTCGGACTTGCATCAGCATGTGCGCGCCTCGGACAGACCAGCGCATCTGCTGGCTTTTGGCCATGCGCTTGCCGACGATCGAATTCACGGCGCCCTCCGCGAGGGTCGAAGCGACGCGAAGCCCTGCTCTGTAGCGCTTGCCGTAGTTGATGATCGCGCCGCGATTGGAAGCGACGTAGGTCAGGAGTTGCGCGCCAAGGCCACGGAGCCGCGAGATGGAGAGGTCCTCGATCCCTCCATCGGGCGTCAAGTCATCCAGCATTTCCTGAAGATCCCGGATCGCGCGGTTGATGCGGCCATGCCAAAGACGCCACTTCACGGCGCGAACGCGCTGGGCGATCGGAGGAGACGTTTCGGGCTCATCCGGCCGAGATCGAGCTATGTGATCGGCGATCTGCTGCATGGGCTGGGTTTTCATGGCGATATGAAACCAATCGATGATGTGGGTCGTGGGTTTCGGCATCGCTCGGGGCAGCCGTTTCAGGATTTCGGCGCCGTCGGAAATCACGGCGACGTCGCCAAAGCCGCGATACCCTTCCTGCCCGAGAGCATGGAGCGCTCGATCGCGTAATGCATATTGATCGGTGCCGGCGGTGATGAAATAGCGGCCGCCGGCCTCCCCGCGACCTCCCCTGCCGCACCTGGCCACGACCAGCTCGAAATTGCGCGCTGACTTCGGATCCGCGCTGCGGACGTGCGCCGTATCGATGCTGATAACGAACTCCCTGCGGCGATCGCGAGGAAGCTCCAGTTCAAGCTGGCGCCGATCGCTCATTTGCGAGGCCGCTCTTCTCTCTTCCTCAACCGTCTGTCGGTCGAGCCTCTCGCCCGTTCGAATGGTGCGTTTGCGGACCGTCGCATGGGTCTCCGTCGGCTCAATAGGCAGAAATTCGGCCATGACGGTTGCGGCCTGGCGGTAGGGCATCATGCTGCCCAGCCGGGCCGTCAACTCGGTCAGTTCAACCGTCGCCCTGTCTGGACAGATCTCCTGCAGAGGCGCGAAAGCGACGGCGAAGGCCGGATGGCAGTTCCGACACAGCATCCAGCGGGGATTGCGAACCTCCACCGTTCCGAAGACAGTCCTGATGCGGCGGGTCGTGTAATCTTTGACCGGCCGAAGCACCCCGCAGTCCGGACAGATCCGACGAAAGAGCGCGTACGTGCAAGCCTCCTGGTTCACGACCGCGGTCTGAAGGGCGGCCATGACCTTCTTGCCATCATCGACTGATAGGCCGATTTCCCCATCGAACAGCCGATCCGAACTCTTCTCCACCCGGATCTCATGGCGACGAACCTCTCCAAAAGCGTCCGTGCCTTCAATCGCGATCTTCCATTCTACCGCTGCCGTTGTCGCCACCGCCGCCTCCTCAACCGAAGGAGGTGGCAATCGGCCGACCGGAACTAACAATCCGTAACCGACCCCAGAGAAGTTACCGGTCTCTTAAATGCTGCGCGACACTGGAACATCGCGATCGCCATCAGCACCCCCGCCTCGAGCTTGGTCAGCGACTTCGCGTCGGCCGGTATGTCGAACGCGACCCGCACCGCCGGCCCGAACGCGGGGCGCGTGTGGAGGGCGTAGGACTCCCCTGCCCGCACGAGCTCGATCGGCCGACCGCGAAAATCCTCGCGCAGGTCGTCGAGCAGAAGGTCGAGCGCTCAGGCTCGCCCGACCACACGGGCCAGCACCTCTCGGCCGACTGGCTTCGCCGCAGCGAACAGGACCGCCTCGACCCGCGCCTTCCATTCGCGCCACCTGAGCTCTGGCGGCAGGTCGGCGAGCTCGCGATCGAAGTCCGGTTCTGGGCTTTGCCGGCGCGCCATGAAAACTCAAAGCCCGTAGAGCCGGAAGGCCGGGCGACCGGTGAGCTCGCGCGCGGCCCCGAGGGCGACCAGGCGCTCGAACAGCCGGCGGCGGGCGCGGTCACTCAACCCCGCGATCGGCGCCGCTGCGGCGACGGCGTCGTCGCCGAGCAGCGCCTCGAGCGCCCTCCCCTTCCCTTTCGCCCGCAGTTTTGGCGCGGCCTCGGCGAGCTTTTCCGCGCGGCGAGACAGGTCCTGGGCGAGCTCGAGCGCGGCGAGCGCGGAACGGGCGTACGCGAGCGCGACCAGCTTGCCCCAGCCCGGGTCCCCGGGCCGCGGCCGCCGTACCTCGCCCGCCGAGCGGCGGGAAAACAGCTCGCCGGCGAGGAGGGATACGGCGACCGGCCAGGCGAGGGCTTTGGCGAGCGCGACGTCGGCGCAAAAGAGGGCGAGCGGCTCGGCGTCGGGGCGCGCCGTCGTCACGGCCTCGGCGGCCGCGGCCGCGACGAGCGGCGCCGGGCGACCGCGCCCGGCGGCGTCCTTCAGCGTGGCGGCGAGCGCCCGTGCCCTGTCGAGGTCGAGCGGGGCCTGCAGATCGGCGGCGACGGCGGCGAGCCGCTTCGGACGGAACGGATCGCCGGAACCGCAGAGCGTCCGGAACGCCGCGTAGACTTTTCCCGCGGGGCCGAGATCCTGTCCGGGTTTGGCGAGCGCGACCGCGTCGCGCAGCGCCGCCTCGTCCTCCCGGCGGTTGAGCAGGTTTTGCGCGACCGCGGCGGCGGATTTCAGGGCGAGGCGGGCGCGCCAGGCCCCGGCCCACGGCGGCTCGGACTTGGCGACGGAATCGAGCGCGGCGAGCGCCGCGCCGGCGAAATAGAGGGCCTCGGCCTCGGAAAGGTTGCGTAACGACCCGCTTGGCCGGGCCCAGGACGGGGCGCGGGCCGGCGGGAAGGGAACGGGGTCGAGGCGAATCATCGTCGCAAGCCTACCCGACGGCGGCGCTTCTGGCCATCAGACGCGCACGAAAGCGCCCCACCTGTCGGGCGGAAACGATGTCCGATAATGTTGCATTATCAGACATTTATAAGATATAACAGCTGCGCGCGTGAAATTAAGCCGGCCGGAAGTGCATATGCAGAAAGCACCATCATCCGCACCAATTTTCGCCTCTTATCACAAGCAAGGACGGCCTCCGATCGGCGTCCAGACCAGGCGCCATTTGGCGCCCGATTTCTAACCGCTTGGCCTTACGGCGCCCGTGTATGGTCATCGCGCCAGCCACTCGCTCTCTGCGAATTTATTTGCTCGCCAAGATTGACGTTCTCGTTCTCGCAGCCGCATCATTGTCTATGACCACCGATGGAGGGCGCCTTGGTTCGCGCCCATGACCCCTCGAGCTTCACGCCCACTGTCTGATGCGCGCTGATCCGCTTTTCATCGGACTCGACGTCGGCACCTCGGGCGCCCGCGCCGTGGTGATCGATGAAACGGGAGCCACGCGCTCAGACGGCCGGGCGTCGATGGCGGAGTTTGGCACCAATCCTCGCGATCCTTTGACGTGGCTTGCGGCGGTCGAGGGCGCCCTCGGCGCCGCCCTAACCGGCATCGCCCGGAGCAGAGTCGCAGCGATCGCCGTTGACGGAACCTCCGGCACCTTGGTCCCAGTTAACGTCGAGGGCGAGCCGCTTGCGCTCGCGCGGATGTACAACGACCCTTGCGAGGATTCCGCCCTCCTCTCAGCCATCGACGCCGCTGCGCCGCCCGATAGCGCCGCGCGCGGACCGACCAGCGGCCTTGCCCGAGCGGCGCTGTTCCTGAAACTGAAACCAGCCAAGATTCTGCATCAGGCCGACTGGATCGCTTTCCGTTTCAGCGGACGATTCATGAGCGACGCCAACAATGCGCTGAAGACCGGCTACGACCCGGTCGCCCTCCGCTGGCCCGGATGGATCGAAAGCGTCGGCGTCGACGCCGCGTTCCTGCCCGACGTCGTCGCGCCGGGCGTCTCTGTCGGATCCATCACCACGGCCGCAGCGCGCGCATTCAGTCTGCCGGCGGACGTCTGCATTGCGGCCGGAACGACGGACGGCTGCGCCTCGTTTCTCGCGACGGGCGCAAGAACCGTCGGCGACGGCGTGACCGCGCTCGGCACGTCACTGACCCTGAAGCTTCTGTCGGATAAGCCAATCTTCGCGCCTCAGCTACGGGGTCTACAGCCATCGGCTGCTCGACATGTGGCTCGCGGGCGGCGCGTCCAACTCCGGCGGCGCGGCGCTTCTGGCCCATTTCTCGCCGGACGAGATCGAAGTTCTCACGCCCCTTATCGACCCGGAGACCGAAACCGGGCTCGACTATTATCCCCTGACCGCGAGGGGCGAACGGTTTCCGATCGCCGATCCGGACTTCCCGCCACGCATGGCTCCGCGTCCAGAAAGTCGCGAAAAGTTTCTCCAGGCGATCCTCGAAGGCATAGCCGGCGTCGAGGCGCTCGGCTACCGAAGGCTCGCCGAACTCGGGGCGCCCGCCCTCGTCTCGATGCGCACGGTCGGAGGCGGCGCCAGGAATCCCGCCTGGACTCGCATCCGCGAGAGAAAGCTCGGCGTCCCGTTCATCGAGCCGATCTCGAGCGAAGCCGCGTATGGCACGGCATTGCTGGCGATGCGCGCCTGGGGCGGATGAAGCACCGAGCGGACGGCATAGCCGCTAGCGCGCCGACCTTCGGCTGAAATCAGCTCCGTTCGACTCGGCGGGACATCAGGCCGTCTTGCCCTGCACCGGATCGGTGAGCTTTAGTTGGGGAGGAAAAAAGCAAGAGGGACTCATGCGCGTTTCCAGAAAGCCACGGACGGCCGCGTCGACGCTGCCCAAGACGAAGTCGAAGACGAAGACTCCTGTAGCTGGAGCGTTGCCGGATCGCCGAGCGATGGAGAGCGTTTTGGCGGCGATTGGCACCCGCAGCCGCGATGCCGCCATCGCTAAGGCGCAGGAGGTCATGTACGAGGCTTGGGACCGCGCCACCTCACGCTCGCGCATCGCGCTTGCCCACAAGGCGCTGGCGATCTCACCGCTCTGCGCCGATGCCTTCAATCTCCTGGCCGAGGAAGCCGCCAGCCCTGCCGAAGCCCGCGATCTCTATGCGCGCGGACTCGATGCTGGAGAGCTTGCGCTCGGTCCTGAAGGCTTTGAGGAATATGAAGGCCATTTCTGGGGTTTTCTCGAAACCCGCCCGTACATGCGCGCTCGGCACGGGTTGGCGCTGACGCTTCTCGATCTGGGTGAGGAGGCGGCGGCGGTTGAGCACTTTCGCGCGATGCTGAAGCTGAACCCTGGCGACAACCAGGGCATCCGCTACCTGCTGCTGGGCTGCCTGCTTAGGCGCGACGATGCCGCCGCGGTGAAGGAACTGCTTGCGGCCTATGAAGACGAATGGAGCGCCTACTGGCTCTACACTCGCGCGCTGGTCGCCTTCCGGGACGGGCATGCGGCGGAAAAGAAGACAGCGCGGGTGGTGCAGGACGCCTGGTCGGCCAACCAGCACGTCCCTGCCATCCTAGCTGGAGTCGAGCCGCCGGCGACATCAGAAGACGGTTACATCACGGTGGGCGGAGCTGACGAGGCGACCGACTACGTCAGGGATTGTGGACCGGCTTGGCGCGAGACGCCAGGCGCAGTCGTATGGCTGAACAAACTGGTTTCCGCCTTGCCAAGGAAGCCGAGCGGGTCGCCAACTGCCCACTGACCGCGGTCGTCGGCGAGATTACCACAAGGCGTTTCGCCAGACCGTCGGGAAGGTACCACGAGCGCCATCGGTTCGGGCGACTGGAGCACGCGCGTTTCCGTCCCCAACGTCGCCAAGAAAGGATCGGGCAGGGCGTCAGTTCATCGATGTCGGTGAAACAACGATGAGGCAAATGATGAGCGACACGCAGAACCGCCGAGAAGGTACGCGGCGCCGCTCGAGCTTCGGCGCCGCGATCGTCGATCGGGTTCGCCCCGTCCTATGACTTAAACGCCCCTACTCCGCCGGCTGCGCCTCCAGCTTGCCGTGCTCGTGCTCTTCGGGCGGCGCGGCCGGCGCGATGTGAGCGTAACGGTCGAATGCGAACAGCATCACGGCCACGCCGAGATAGGCGAGGGCGACAACTGGCGACTGGGCGACGCCGATCTCCTCTCCGTGAATGAAGCCGAAGAAGGTTAGCAACGAGCCAGCGAGCGCGAAGGCGGCTGCTTTCTCGAGTTGCCGGTCGATGATGAAGACGGTGACCGCGCCGAGGATGATCCCGGCGAGCGTCGCGCCGCCGCCGAGCGTCCCGAGGCCGTTATAGAGGATGCCCACGGCGCCGAGCTTGGCCATTCCGACCGTGGCGGCGTTGGTGCCGGCCGCGCCGAGCGCGCCATCGATCATCGTTTTGCCCCAGGCTGCGATCTGCGGAATCATCGCCAGAATAATCGCCGGCGCATGCGCTTTCGGCGACTCCTGGAAAGCCTGTGACCCGATCAGCATCCCGATGTAGAGCAGGATCGGCAGGATCGCGACGACCGGGATAAGGCTCGACACGAGGGCGACGATCCCGAGCCAGGTGAGGACGAGAACCACCACGCCGGTCGCCGCGGAGTAGCCGATGCGGCCGCCCATCGCCTTCCAGCCCGGGTGACCAATGTAGACCGCGTTGATGAACGGGTTGCCGAGCAGGCAACCGATCAGGCTGATGACGCCGTCGGCGCTGAGCACGCGAGTCGTCGGGAAGGAATCGCCGGCGGCCGCGGCGCTCTCGACATTGTCCATCGCCTCGACGAGATCATAGATGCCGAAGGGAATGGCCGTGACCAGAATGATCCCGAGATACCGGAACCCATGAAACACATGCCCCACCGCCGGGATCGGGAACGAAAACGCCGAGCTTGTCCATCGATTGTTTCCCATTTGACGACAGACTGTCGGCGACGCGCGCCATTGTATCCACCAGCGTTGAAAACACATAGGGAGCAACTCAACCAGAACGCGGTGGAACTCAATGCAAAACATCAGGAAATCGGAAGATCGAGGCTCGGCCAACTTCGGCTGGCTCAACAGCAAGCACAGCTTTTCCTTTGGCAGCTATTATGACCCGCAGTTCATGGGCTTCGGACCGTTGCGCGTGATCAACGAGGATCGCGTGGCGCCGGGCGGGGGATTTCCAACCCACCCCCACCGAGACATGGAGATCGTCACCTATCCGCTCGAGGGCGCCCTCGAGCACAAGGACAGCACGGGCGAGCATTCGGTGATCCGGCCGGGCGACGTGCAGCGCATGTCCGCAGGCACAGGCGTGCGCCACAGCGAATACAACGCGAGCCAGACCGATCCCGTTCGCTTCCTGCAGATCTGGATCATCCCGGAACAGCAAGGTCTGCCGCCGGGCTATGAGGAGAAGACCTTCGCCAAGGAGGAGAAGCGCGGCAAGCTGCGTCTCGTCGGGTCACGCGACGGCCGCGACGGCTCCCTCACCATCCATCAGGACGTCGATCTCTATGCGACGGCGCTCGAACGCGGAGAGCGAGCTTCGCTCGCGCTGCGCGCCGGACGGGGCGTCTGGGTCCAGGTGGCGGACGGAGAGCTTTCCGTCAACGGCGAGAAGATCGGCGCAGGAGACGGGATTGCGATCGACGAGGCGGACGAAGTCCGCATAGAGGGCCATGAGCGGACCGAAGCGCTGGTGTTCGATATGGCGCTATAGCGAAGGCGACCGCGTGAAGAGTAACGGGGCCCGCGCTGATACGCGCTAGTTCGAGCATCGGAACAACCGCTTGCTGGGCCCCTCCCCTCAACTTTCTTTGGGCGCGATCGCGCGGATTGAAGATCCGCTCGCGGCTCCGGCTCGCCTCGTCGCGAAGCCGGTCGCGGAGGGAGCCCCCCGGATCTAGTTTTTTGCGAGTGCGTGAATTTCCGCGACGTACCCGCCCGGAAACTCCACGACCGCGGCGATGCGTCCATCCGCCGTATAGGGCTGAACGAGCACCCGGGCGCCGGCCGCCTTCGCCTTGTCGAGGGTCTCGGAGAGGTCGGCGACTTCGTAGCCGGTGAGTTCGCGGCCATAGGGGTACGGCAGGTGTCCGTTCGTGACCATGGCCGTCAGCCTGCCGAAATCGGAGTCCAGGCGGATCCGCCGATAAATCTCGCCGGGTCGGCCGATCTCGACGCCGGGCGCATGAGCGTCGTCAGAGACGACCCTTCCGTGCGAGAATTTTAGAAAGCTACTGACGAAGCTGTCGGCGCGGTCCGGCGAGAGGTAGACCCGGTTCTCCGCCTCCGTCGCGAGCGGCTCGTACGTGGGTTTGGCGAAGTGCCAGTAAATTTGCATATTGACGCCGCCCGGCCACTGGATGACTGCGTCGCGGCCGATCGGATCGCGGAACGGTTCGACCAATACGTCGGCGCCAGAGGCGCGAGCCGCTTTGATCGCGGTATCGATGTCCGTCACGAGATAACCGGTTCGTTCCGAACCGAAGGGATAGGGGATCGGCGTCTTGAAGCCGAAGAGCGACACCATTCCGACCGGAGTCTGAAGAAGCTGGGATGTGGCGCTGCTTGGCGTCGGCGTCACCGTGGCAATCACCGGCTTGGTGCTTCGACCGCCAAAAGTCGCGAGGAAGCTCGCGGCGAAGCGATCGACCTCCTCGGGGGCGACATAAACGTGGGTTGAGCCATATTGCGGAGCTACGGCGACGGTGGCGGTGGCGTCGTCGGCGCGGCCAGGGCCGCAGGTTGCGATCGCGACCGTCGCGATTACCATGAGTAGAGAAACGCGCATCGAGACGCCTTTCGAAACAAGGCCTGACGGGCAAAATCAGGTCAAAGTTGTTTTCGCATCAGCTACGATCAGATTTCGGTAATCGTTTGCGTTCGACGAGCTTGGACAGGAGAACCTTGATGGAGCGCCTACAAGCACAGTGGCCCGATTTGACGTATTCGAGCTGGCGCGAAACAGCCGCGACCTTGCACCTCCTTACCCAGATTGTGGGCAAGATCCGACTCGCCATGACCCCCTGGGTCAATCATAGCTGGCAGGTCCCGCTATATGTGACCGCTCGCGGACTAACCACCTCGCCGATCCCGATTGGCGCCGAAATTGTAGAGATCGAGTTCGATTTTGTCAGTCATCGACTGGCTGTCCGAACGAGTGCAGGCGACGAACGAATCATGCCGCTAAGGCCGCAACCGGTCTCCGACTTCTATCGCGAAGTGATCGCCATCCTGAACGGCTTGGGCGCCGGCGTAGCCATTAACGAGATGCCGAATGAGATACCGGACCCCATCCGCTTTTCGCAGGATCGAATCCATTCCGCCTACGACGCGGCCGCCGTCCATCGCTTTTGGCGGGCGCTCGTGAACGCGGATCGCATCTTCAAGCTCTTTCGCAGCAGCTTCCTCGGAAAGGTCAGCCCGGTCCACTTCTTCTGGGGCAGCTTCGACTTGGCGGTAACCCGCTTTTCAGGCCGCTCCGCGCCCCCTCATCCCGGCGGCGTGCCCGGTCTCCCTGACAATGTCGCGCGTGAAGCCTACTCGCACGAGGTAAGCAGCGCTGGGTTCTGGCCTGGCGCCGACGGGTTCCCGCGCGCGGCCTTTTACTCCTACGCCTATCCGGCGCCGCCGAATTTCCGCGAACGAACAGTTACGCCCGGCGCGTACTTCGATACGACGCTTGGGGAATTCATCCTCCCGTATGACACGGTCGCGACCGCGTCCGACCCCGAGGCTCTTCTGCTCGACTTCCTGTCGGCCACCTATGCGGCCGCGGCCGAAACGGGTGGCTGGGATCGGGAAGCGCTCGAATGCCCCATCGGCGTTCCGGGGCGCGTGCGTCCGTTATGAGTTCTTGGGCTTTAATTGGGCCGTCTTCGACGACAGGCGGGAAGCCGCTGGCTCCAGGCCGACCTGAGCATCAGCTATGGAGCCGACGTCGAGGGATTGTCGGCCGCGCCGGAACCCGACGGCGAATCTTTGCGCGTCGGCGCGATCTCGCCCAGCCTCGCATGACCACGGCGGCCGCCGTGATATCGACGCCCCGCTTGAGGTCCAGCGGATCGTTCGCGCGGCGACAAGTTTGGCGCCGATCTCACCAACACCGGTGCGCGGGATGCGGTAGAGCACGACGCCGAGGTAGGGTGCTCGAATCCGGGCATCTGCCCCCGCTATGCGGGTGACGTCTGGTTCGCGCAGCCCGAGAAGGCGGACCATTCCTGGCGGACGATCCGTTGGAACGGCATGACTTCGATGGCACGCCCACCTGCGCCGAATATCTGATCGTCGCCAGCGGCGTTCTCGTTGGCACTGGCGCCAAAATCCTACAAGCTGACGCAATGACGGTCCTGGACGTGGGTCGGCGCGCCGATTTCGGGCGGCCGGCGATGTCCCGTCCGCGTGCCATATTGATGGTCGATGACAGACTGCCCAAGGAGTTGAGCGTGCCTTCTTCGGTCTCTCAGAATGTTACAGCACGCTCCCAGGCGGTCGATGCGCGGCTCACTCGCGCCGCCATCTTTCTCGTCGTCACCATAGGTGCGGGGGAGGAGCCAAAGGCTACGGTGCGTGGTCTCTGTGCCATTCTGTCCTCGCTTGTCCGTGGTGTCGGCTTCCGGGCGGGCGGACGGGGGGCTCTCATGTATCATGGGGATCGGCTCCGACGCCTGGGACCACCTGTTCGGCGCGCCGCGACCCAATGAGCTGCATCCGTTCCGCGAAATCCGCGGCGTGCATCATGCGCCGTCCACCCTCCGTGCCAATGACGATGAGACAAACGCCGCCCTGGAGTTTACCCTTGAGGGCAGAGGTCATCGCCTCCCATGGTCATGCGATGTCGAATGGCCCCGGCCGCGGGAGGCCGTGACGGGTTGATCTCGCGTTTCGTAGATGTCGTCGACGAGCGTCAGGGATCGCCGCGGTTCGCGCGGGCGCCGACGCAGCGTGCCGACCTTGCCGCTTTGCTGGCAGCCTATGCTCGCGCCGTTGGCCGCGGGTCGCGCTCAAAGCGTCGGGGCGGCGACCCCTGCCCGTGTAGGAATCGGCGGCCTAATCGAAGGCTGGCGACGTCTCGTGAGCACGGGCTCATGATCGCTCACAAGACGCCCCACGCCCGATATCGTCCGCGCCCCGTAGTCTCGCGCAGGCCCAACTCGGCGACGAGATTCTGCGCCCCGCGCGGGGTGATGTTGAGTTCCTTGGCGATCATGCCGGCCGAGACCAGCGGCCTCGAGATCACATACTCGATCAACTCGGGCAGCCGGGAGTTGGAGCGGCGGCCGTCGAGCTTTCGGAGAAGAAGCGTGCGGGCGAGGAGCCAGCGGTCGTGCTGCTTCAGGCCCTCGTCGGCCGCCGCGGCGATCGCTTCGAGCTCCGCCACGAGACGCGTGGACGCGTCGCGGCTTTGCCGTCGTTCGCGGTGCACGGCCTTCGCGCCCTCGGCGAGGCACGGCAGATGCGCGCGCGCCTTGCCGCGATCGGCGAGCAGCGCGGCGGCGGGAGGCGGCCGAGCCGGGCGCGCGTTGCAGCGGCTCGATCGCGCTCCAGGCCTCGTGGGCAATCGCGGCGGCTAGCGTCGGCGGCAAGTCGCGCGACTGATCGACGAACGCGCCATTCGGCAAGGCGCACATCCTCGTCCCAGTCGAGGTCGTAGACGAGCGGATCACGCTCGCCCGCGGTTGGGGCCGCGGGCACCGTTCGCCGGCGAGGGTCTCGTCGGCATGCGCGATGGCCGCGTCGACAGAGGCGAACAATTCCGAAAACTCGTCGCGCGGCGATCGCCGGATCAAACGCCTCGTCGTCGCCATCGACGCGCTCGGGTTCTTCGACCTCGGCATGCGATGCGTCGCCCTGCCCTCCCCTACCCCGCAGCGCTTCGAGACCGGCGGGCGACAACGCCCAACCGGTTTCGGCCCCGGCGATGCGGCGGCGTGCAGCCAGCACGGCGTGGGCCCGGGTGAGTTCGTGGGTGGGCGTCCGCACGTCCATGCCGGCGTCGTGCAGCACGAGGTCTTCGATGTGGACGAGCTGGCCTTCGAGCAAGAGCGCGGCGCAGGCGTCGGCGAAATGGGTCCTGGCGATCCAGCCGTCGCGGATCGGGCTCGTTCGCAGCCGCTCGTCGAGACGGGCGAGCGCGTCCTCAGCGCCCGCAAGCGGCAGCGCGATCTCGGGCCAGGGGAGCAGGCGGAGGGCGCTGGGGGACTTCATCGACGGCGGGCCTTCCGGGAGGCGAAAATCGGTCAGGAGGGACTTCGCCGCAATCTTCGCCGG
Source organism: uncultured Alphaproteobacteria bacterium (assembly GCA_963724785.1). GTDB lineage: Bacteria > Pseudomonadota > Alphaproteobacteria > Rhizobiales > Beijerinckiaceae > Roseiarcus. Next base: position 24,930 of record CAVRWC010000006.1, read on the forward strand.
CTAGGTCGGAAACATCAAATGAATCACGGCCTTGGCTGGGCGTCGCTGACATCGCAAGGCAAAAACCCGACGTCGGGTTTTTGGCTAAGCGCGTCAAACTGACATCCTTAAGCAAAAGCGACACAGCGACTGTCGCTTTCCGTTAGCGATTTCATCAGCACAAACGTCAGATATTGTTAAGGGTTAGGAGCTAAAGGGGGCCAAATTTTCCGCTACCGATTTCAGTGACCGCTCGATTTGCCGCAACGACTGCAAACGCCAGCAACCGTCCTCTGTGTCGCCGCCGTCGGAGGAGGCGTGGCTGGCGGCGCGCCGCGTTGCGCGTGA
>CAVRWC010000007.1:0-41241 GCA_963724785.1 uncultured Alphaproteobacteria bacterium
CCATCCGCGATGGCGCTTGTCTCCCTGTGGAGGACGGCGAGATGGGACTTGCTGACCTGCTGGTCGCCCCGGGCTCTCGGGCGCGAGGTCTTCGACGACCTCGGCGCCGTCGACTGGGCGGACGCGACCGGTTCGAACGCGCCCTTTTGGGTCGCGGCCCGGCGGAGCGCAGGAACCGAAAGGCGGAGCAAGTTGCTGGAAAGTCTCGATTCGGATTCGGGACGCCGCCCCTGTCCCCCACGCTTCGCGCCCCGCCAGGGTCGGACGCCCGTTCTTTGCCCTCCTCGACGCCTTGCCGCGCTCAATTGTCCGCGTCCGCGAAAATGACGGCGGCGAGCCTCGGGACCGGAACCGAAAGCCGCCGCATGCTGTTCAAAAGTCTCGATTGCGGAGCCGGAATTGCGCCTGCCGGCGGCGCCTACCCTCTCACGTAGACTCCCGGCGCCTCGCACAGCGGCGGCAGGCCCACGTCGGTCGCGCCCATGCGCGGCGGCTCGACCTCGTCGCCCGAGCCCGAGGCCCTCAGCCATGCCTCCCAGGCCGGCCACCACGATCCCTCGTAGGACGGCGCGGCGGCGACCCAGGTGTCCGGCTCGACGTAGCGGTCGTTACGCCCCATCGTCATCAATTGATAGGAGCCGCGCTTCTTGGCCGGCGGGTTGACGATGCCGACGTTGTGGCCGCCCGACGCCAGCGCAAAGGTCACGTCGGTGTCGGTGAACAGGCAGATCTTGTAGACCGAACGCCACGGCGCGATGTGGTCGCGCGACATGCCGACGACGAAGATCGGCGCGCCGATATCGCGCAGCGCGATCTTGCGGCCTTCGACCGCATAGCGCCCCGACGACAGGCGATTCTCGAGATAGAGGCCGTGCAGATACTCGCTGTGCATCCGCGCGGGCATGCGGGTCTGGTCGGCGTTCCAGGCCATCATCGCCGACATCTCGTCACGGTCGCCAAGCACGTATTCGCGGATGAACTTGCCCCAGATCAGTTCGTCCGAGCGCAGCGCCTGGAAGGCGCCGGCCATCTGCCGGCTGTCGAGATAGCCCTGGTCCCACATGAGATCGTCGAGCAGCATCACCTGCCCTTCGTCGAGGAACAGCATGATCTCGCCGGCCTCGGCGAAATCGGTCTGCGAGGCGAGCAGGGTGATGCTTGCGATCCGGTCGTCGCCGTCGCGCGCCAGCGTCGCCGCGGCGATCGCCAGGACCGTGCCGCCAAGGCAATAACCGCAGGTGTGAATCTTCCGGTCGGGGACGATCGTCGAGACCGCGTCGAGCGCGGCCTTCACCCCGAGACGGCGATAGTCGTCGAGACCGACCTCGCGATCGCGCTGATCCGGGTTCTTCCACGACACCATGAAGACCGTATGCCCGCGCTCGACCAGCCAGCGCGCGAGCGAGTTTTTCGGCTCGAGGTCGAGGATGTAATATTTCATGATCCAGGCCGGGATGATCAGGATCGGCTCGGCCGACACCTTCTCGGTCGCCGGCTCGTACTGGATCAACTCCATGAGGTCGTTGCGGAATACGACCTTGCCGGGGGTAATCGCCACGTCGCGTCCGACCTCGAATTCTTCCGCTCCGGCCGGCGGCCGGCCGGCGAGCATGCGGTCGTAGTCCTCCTGCCAGTTGCCCGCGCCGCGAACCAGGTTGAACCCGCCCTCCTTGACGGTCTTGGCGATGCTAATCGGGTTCAGCCAGGGGACGTTGCTCGGCGAGACCATGTCGATCGCCGCGCGCGTCAAGAACGCGGCCTCGGCCTCGCGATCGCGCACGAGCCCCGGCACGTCGCGAGTGGCTTCCGCCCACCAGGCCTCGGCGCCAAGGAAATTCTGGACGAACACATTGAACGGCCATTGCGCCCAGCCGGGGTCGCTGAACCGTCGGTCGGTCGGCAGCGTCGCAAAGGGCGGGGCGTGCCGGCCGTCGGCGAAGGCGAAGGGAAGCCAGAGGGAGAACTGTGACATCGACATCGTAGCGCTCTTGGCGAGTTCCGCGCGCTTGCCGGGCGCCTGCGCCAGATGCAGCGCCCAGTCGGCACAGGTCTGAATAAGGCGTCGGGGGAGACGCCCTGAGTGGCGCGCGCCATCAGCGCGCGCGACAGACGGTCGGCCGTCGAAAATCGGGTTTATGGTCGCCGCCGCTGCGCCGGCGAGTGGGGGACGACCCGCGGCGCCTTGGCGCGCTCCAGAACGCGGGCGCCGAGGGCTTCCGCCATCGCCTGCTCCCGCTGATCCGCCGGCAACAGCGCGGCGGCCTTTTTCGAGGTTCTCTCCTCCATGGCGTCCGTTCCCGGGGACGCGACCGAGCGCGTCCTGCGGCTTATTCCGCTGTAAACTTAATACAATCGGTCGCGCCGGCTCCGCCTTGATCCTCGTCAATCGCGATGAAGCTCCGCGGGTAAGTTGGCGTGCGTCGCGTGGAGCGGATTGCTCGGCCCCTGCTCTATTGAATCTGGCCCGTGGGGGGGAAATGGCCGCGAGGGGGTCAGCGGCGAACTCGGGGACGATCGCAACATAAGTATATATAGATTGTAGACAAGCTTGACTTCATGATATGCGGCGCCATCGTGCGGGTCGCGAGAGGAGAAGAAGGAACTTCTGATGACGCGCGGACAGGCCAAGAATTCGCTGCCGACGCTCGATTTGCGGCGCTTCGACGCCGCGGGAGACGAGCGCAGGCGCTTTCTTGCGGACCTCCGGGACGCAGCGCGGACCTACGGCTTCTTCTATCTCGTCGGTCACGGCGTCGAGGACGGGCTGATCCAATCCGTGCTCGCGCTCTCGCGGCGCTTCTTCTCGCTGCCCGACGCCGAAAAGCTCGAGATCGAGATGGTCAACTCGCCGCATTTTCGCGGCTACACCCGCGCCGGCTTCGAGTACACGCGCGGGCAGCAGGACTGGCGCGAGCAGGTCGACATCGGGGCGGAACGGCCGGCGCTGGCGCTGCGATCCGGGCTCGCCGGCCTGGAAGCGGCTGCAGGGCCCGAACCAGTGGCCGTCCGCGCTTCCCCGAGCTGAAGCCCGTCCTGCTCGACTATCAGGAGAAGGCGACGGCGCTGGCGGTCCGCGTGCTGCAGGCCTTCTCGGCGGCGCTCGAACAGCCCGAAGACGTGTTCGAGCCGATCTACGCGCCGGCCCCGAACCAGCTCATCAAGATCATCCGCTATCCCGGACGCGCGGCGGGCGAGAGCGATCAGGGCGTGGGCGCGCACAAGGATTCCGGCTTCATGGCGGTCCTCCTGCAGGACCAGGTCGCGGGTCTTCAGGTCGAGGGCGAGGACGGCTGGATCGACGCGCCGCCGGTCCCGGGAACCTTCATCGTCAACGTCGGCGAGATTCTCGAAATCGCCTCCGACGGCTATCTGCGCGCCAACGTGCATCGCGTCGTCTCGCCGCCGGCCGGCGAGGACCGGCTCTCGGTCGCCTTCTTCCTCGGCGCCCGGCTCGACTCCGAAGTGCCCGTTGCTCGCCTTGCCGCCGCATCTGGCGGCCGAGGCGCGCGGCGTGACGCAGGACCCGCTCAATCCGCTCTTCCGCGAAGTCGGCCGCAACTACCTCAAGGGCCGGCTGCGGTCGCATCCCGACGTCGCGCGCCGCCATCACGCCGACCTGCTCGAGCCTTCCGACGGCAAGCCCGAACTCGCCTCGGCCTACTGACGCCGATCCTTCCCATTCTTCAGGAGACCAGACTTCATGACGACCGACAGCAAGCGCTTCGAGACGCTCGTCCTGCACGGCGGATCCTACCGCGCCGATCCGGTCAGCGGCTCGGTCGCGGTGCCGATCTATCAGACGACCTCCTACCAGTTCCAGGACACCGGCCACGCCTCGCGGCTCTTCGCGCTCGAGGAGCTCGGCAACATCTACACCCGCGTCCAGAACCCGACCTGGGACGCGCTCGAGCAGCGCGTCGCCGCGCTCGAAGGCGGCGCGGCGGCGCTCGCGGTCGCCTCGGGGCAGACGGCCTCGGCCTATTCGGTGCTCAACCTCGCCCAGGCCGGCGACAACATCGTCTCCTCGACCGACCTCTACGGCGGCACCTGGACGCTGTTCGCGCAGACGCTGAAGCAGTTCGGCATCGAGACGCGCTTCGTCGATCCGAGCGACCCGGAGAATTTCCGCCGCGCGACCGACGCCAAGACCCGCGCCTACTACGCCGAGATCCTGCCCAATCCGAAGCTCAACGTCTTCCCGATCCGCGAAGTCGCCGACATCGGCCGCTCGCTCGGCGTGCCGCTGATCGCCGACAACACCGCGACGCCGCTGATCGCGCGGCCGCTCGAGCACGGCGCGGCGGTCGTCGTCTATTCCGCCACCAAGTACATCGGCGGCCACGGCAACTCGATCGGCGGCCTGATCGTCGACGGCGGCAATTTCCCGTGGGAGCAGCACGCCGACCGCTTCCCGCTGCTGTCCCAGCCCGACGACGCCTATCACGGCGCGATCTGGATCGAGGCCGCCAAGCCGCTCGGACCGATCGCCTATTCGCTGCGCGCCCGCGTCAAGCTTCTGCGCGACATCGGCGCGGCGCTGTCGCCGTTCAACGCCTTCCTGCTGCTGCAGGGGCTCGAGACCCTGCCGCTGCGTCTCCGGCAGCACAACGAGAACGCCATCGCGGTCGCGAACTTCCTGAAGGACCGCGACGACGTCTCGCACGTCATCTTCCCCGGCCTGCAGACCGGAGAGTCGCGCCGCCGCGCCGACGCCTATCTCAAGGGCGGCTACGGCGGCCTCGATCGGCTTCGAGCTGAAAGGCGGCGTCGAGGCGGGGAGGCGGTTCATCGACGCGCTGAAGCTCTTCTACCACGTCGCCAACATCGGCGACGCGCGCTCGCTCGCCATCCATCCCGCCTCGACGACGCATCAGCAGCTCAACGGCGAGGATCAACTCGCCACCGGCGTGACGCCCGGCTACGTGCGCCTGTCGATCGGCCTCGAACATCCCGAGGACATCATCGGCGATCTCGCGCAGGCGCTCGACGCCGCGGGCGGCGTCTCGGATGCGGCGCCGGCGCGCAAGGCCGCGTGAACGGCGCCGGGTCGCAAGCAAATCAGAAGGGAGTCCGTCATGACCAAAATCGAACAAGCCAGCCGCCGCTCTCGCGGCGCAACGTCCTCAGGGCCGCCGGCGCCGTCGGCGTCGCCGCCGCGGCCGGCGCGCTCGGCGGCCAGCGTCTTCTCGCCGGCGATCGCGGGGCCCGCGCCGAAGATCCGCCTCGGCTGGGGCGACGTCGCCGCCTGCCATTCGCCGCTCGGCTTCGGCGTGGCGAAGGGCATCTACGCCAAGCACAATCTCGACATCGAACTCTATCCGTTCACCTCGAACGGCCAGACGGTGATCCAGGCGATCGCCACCGGCAAGGCCGACGCGGCCGCGGGCCTGATCGGCGACTGGCTGAAGCCGCTCGAGCAGGGCTTCGACGTCAAGCTGTTCGTCGGCTCGCACGGCGGCTGCGGGCGCCTGTTCGCCTCCGAGAAGTCCGGGCGTCAAGGACGCTCGCGGACCTCAAGGGCAAGACGATCGCCACCTTCGTCATGGGCGCGTCGCCGCAGACGGTGCTCCAGGTCTCGATCTCCAAGGCCGGCATCGATCCCGAACGCCGACGTGAACTGGAAGGTGGTGCCGTTCGACCTCGTCGGCGAGACGGTCGCGCGCGGCGAAGCGGACGCCGGCATCCACATCGACCCGTGGGCCTGGTCGATCGAGAAGAAGAACAACCTCGTCCAGATCGCCGACACCCAGAGCGGCTACTACAAGGGCCATACCTGCTGCGTGCTCGGCGCCAACGGCACGTTCCTCGCCGCCAACAAGGACGCGCTCCGTCGCCTGGCCGAGGCCAACATCGAGGTCCACGACTATACCGCCAACCATCCCGACGAGGTGGCGAAGTGGTACGCCGACAATCTCAAGCCCGCGGGCCTGACCGAGGCCGATCTCACCGAAATCCTCGGCGCGCTCGTCTACCACGACCATCCGGTCGGTCAGGCGCTGGTCGACCAGATCCGCATCGGCGCGGAAGACCTGAAGCTCGTCAAGGTGCTGGACCCGGAGACCGATCCGAAGGCCTTCGCCGAGCGGGTGACAGTCAACATCCTGGCCTGACGCATGACCCAGGCGACGCAAGTCGCTCGAACCGGTCGCGCCGCTCGCTGGCGCGGCCGTCTCGGTCGGCCGATCTGGACGCCCGGGCTCTACGCCGCGGCGTCCTGGGCGGCGGCGGCCATCGTCACCAAGGCCCTGCCGAACGTCGTTCCCTGGGGCAGCGACGATCTGTTCGCGATCCTCGTCGGCCTCGGCGCGCTGGCGTTCGCGGCGCTCGCGTTCGCCAGTCCGCGCAGCGGCCGGGTTGCGCGAGACGCTCGACTATTACGGGCCCTGGTTCATCGCCATCGGCGTCTGGCTGGCGCTGTGGGAGTTCACCACCGCCAAGACCGGCTGGCTGCCGAAGCCGTTCTTCTCGGCGCCGACCGGCCTGCTCCACGTCTATGTGACCGACTGGCAGCGGCTGCTCGATCTGCATCGGCTACTCGCTGCGGCTGTGGGCGCTCGGCTTCGGGCTCGGCGCGATCGTCGGCTACGTCGGCGGCGTCGCGCTCGGCTGGTCGAAGCCGTTCGCCTATTGGGGCATGCCGATCCTGAAGCTGATCGGGCCGGTGCCGGCGACCGCCTGGATTCCCGTGCACGTTCTACTTCTTCCCGACCACCTTCGACGCCAGCGTGTTCATCGTCGCGCTCGCCTCGGGCATTCCGGTCATGATCCTGACGTCCTCGGGCGTCGGCCTCGGTCAACCGGGCCTACTACGACGTCGGCCGCAACCTCGGCGCGAAGCCCTGGTATCTGGTCTCGCGCATCGCCATCCCCGCCGCGCTGCCGCACACCTTCGTCGGCCTGTTCATGGCCCTCTACTATTCGTTCGCGGTGCTGGTCGTGGCCGAGATGCTCGGCTCGAAATATGGGCTCGGCTGGTACATCCAGTTCCAGACGAACTATTCCGGCTACGCCAACGTCTACGCGACGATCGTGATCATGGCGCTTCATCTGCGCGGGCCTCGTGAAGCTCCTGTTCGTCGTGCGCGACCGGCTGCTCGGCTGGCAGGAAGGGTTCATCTGATGGCGCCGCAAGCCAGCGCATTGCGCGCGGCGCCGGCGCGCGGCGACGCAGAATGTCGCGATCGACATCCGCGGCGTGAGCCATGCGTTCGATCTGCGCGGCTCGGCGCTGCCGGTGCTCGAGTCGATCGATCTCAGCGTCGCGGCCGGCGAGTTCGTCGCGCTGCTCGGGCCGTCGGGTTGCGGCAAGTCGACGCTGCTGCGTCTGGTGTCCGGTCTCGACCAGCCGACGGAGGGCTCGATCACCGCCGACGGGGCGATCATCGACAGCCCGGACCCGTCGCGGATCCTGGTGTTCCAGGACCCGACCCTGTTTCCCTGGACGACGGTCTGGAAGAACGCCGCGACGGGGCTCGCCGCGCGCGGCGTGCTCGACGAGCAGCGCAGCCGCGTCGACGACGCGCTGAGGCTCGTGGGCCTGAGCGGCTTCGCACGCGCCTATCCGCATCAGCTCTCGGGCGGCATGGCGCAGCGCGCCTCGCTCGCCCGCGCGCTGGTCAACGATCCCGCGCTGCTGCTGCTCGACGAGCCGCTCGGCAAGCTCAACTCGCTCACCCGCCTGACCCTGCAGGGCGAACTGCTCTCGCTCTGGCGGGACAAGCGGTTCACCGCCATTCTGGTCACCCACGATGTCGAGGAGGCGGTGCTGCTCTCGGCGCGCGTCATCGTGCTCAGCGAGCGGCCCGGCGCGCATCAAGGCGGAATTCGCCGTCGACCTTCCCTATCCGCGTCACCGCGACAATCCCGAAGCTGGTCGCCCTTCGGCGCCAGATCCTGGGAACGCTCGGCCTCGAGACCTGAGGGGAAGCCAATGGCGTCGCCGAAACTCTTGCTCGCCGCCGGCGCCGTGACCCTGGCCGCGGCGCTCGTCTGGTGGTGGGCGACCTTCGGCGACGTCGTCCAGTACGGCTACCTGTCCTGGAGCGAGGCCGGCCGATGCCTCGTGCGGCGACTCCGACATCTGCGCGCTCGCCAAGGTCCTGTGCCTCGGCTCCCATCCGAGGACGGTGATCGCCTACTGGACGAGCGCCTTCTGGCTCGGCTTCGGCGTCCTCTCGCTGAGCCTGTTGACCCCGCAGCGCCGCAAGTGGGCGCCCTGAAAAAGCGCCGCTGCGCATCTATCGTCCCTGTTCAAGGAGCTGACGTCGCCATGAATGTCGCCTTCCGTCCGGACAGCGGGAATGTCCGCGCTTCCGAAGCCGACGAAGGGGCTCTTGCCCCTGATCGGCGGCACGCCGATGGTCGAACTGACCAAGGTCGCGGCCGGCCCTTGCCGGCTGTTCCTCAAGCTCGAAGGCGCCAATCCCGGCGGCTCGATCAAGGACCGGCCGGCGCTCGCGATGATCGAGGCCGCCGAACGGGACGGGCGGCTCGAGCCCGGCGGGACGATCGTCGAGGCGACCGCCGGCAACACCGGCCTCGGCCTCGCGCTGGTCGCCGCGGCCAAGGGCTACCGGCTCGTTCTCGTCATTCCCGACAAGATGAGCCGGGAGAAGATCTTTCACCTGAAGGCGATGGGCGCGGAGGTGGTGCTGACGCGCTCCGACGTCGGCAAGGGCCATCCCGACTACTACCAGGACAAGGCGCGCCCGCATCGCCGCCGAGACGCCCGGCGCGGTGTTCATCAACCAGTTCGGCAACCCGGCCAATCCGCTCGCGCACGAGCTCGGCACCGGGCCGGAGATCTTCGAGCAGCTCGACGGCGAGGTCGACGCGGTCGTGTGCGGCGTCGGCTCCGGCGGCACGCTGACGGGCCTCAGCCGCTTCTTCGCCAAGGTCTCGCCCGTCGACCGAGATCGTGCTGGCCGACCCCGTCGGCTCGATCCTGGTCGACGTGGTCGAGGGCAGGGCGCCGCGCGACGCCGGGAAGCTGGCTGGTCGAGGGGATCGGCGAGGACTTCGTGCCCGAGATCGCCGACCTCTCGCGCGTCACCCGCGCCTACGCGATCGACGACGCGGAGTCCTTCGCCGCCGCGCGCGCGCTGCTCAAGGCGGAAGGCGCCCTGGTCGGCTCGTCGACCGGCACGGCGCTGGCCGCCGCCCTGAAATATTGCCGCGAGCAGACGGCGCCGAAGCGGGTCGTGGTCGTCGCGCCCGACAGCGGCAACAAATATCTGTCGAAGATGTTCAACGACTTCTGGATGGCCGACCAGGGCTTCTTGTGGAGGCCGCGGCACGGCGACCTGCGCGACCTGATCAGCCGCCGCCACGACGAGGGCGCGGCGGTGACGGTCGCGCCGGACGACAGGCTCGACGTCGCCTACGCGCGCATGAAGCTCTACGACGTCAGCCAGCTTCCGGTGCTGGAAAACGACCGGGTCGTCGGGATCATCGACGAATCCGACCTGCTGCTGGCGGTGTTCTCGAACCCCGAGCGGTTCCGCGTCGAAGTCCGCTCCGCGATGTCGGGCGCGATCGAGACCGTTCCCGTCGCAGCGCCGCTCGGCGATCTCTTGCCGGTGTTCGACAAGGGCTACGTCGCGGTGGTGGTCGACGGCGAGCGGTTCCTCGGCCTGATCACCCGCATCGATCTCCTCAATCATCTCCGGCGGCAAGTGGACTGACGATGACGGACAGGACAAGAACGGGCAGCGCGGCGGGCCTTTCCACGCGCGCCATCCATGGCCGCCAGAAGCCCGAGCCCACGACCGGCGCGGTGATCACGCCGATCTTCGCGACCTCGACCTTCCTGCAGTCCTCGCCGGGGGTGAACACGGGCTGGGAATATTCGCGCTCGGGCAATCCGACCCGCGCGGCGTTCGAGGCGGCGCTGGCCGAACTCGAAGGCGGGCGCGGCCGGCTTCGCCTTCGCCTCCGGCCTCGCGGCCGAGGCCGCGGTGCTCGAACTCCTCGACCACGGCGCGCATGTCGTCGCCTCCGACGACCTCTACGGCGGAAGCTGGCGGCTCTTCCATCGGGTGCGCGAGCGCTCGGCGGGCCTGACGGTCACCCACGTCGACGCCAGCGACCGCGCGGCGATCGAGGCGGCGATCACGCCGGCGACCCGGATGATCTGGGTCGAGACGCCCGGCAATCCGCTGCTGCGCATCGCCGACCTCGGCGCGATCGCCGAGATCGGCCGGGCGCGCGGCCTGATCACGGTCGCCGACAACACCTTCGCTTCGCCCGTGGTGCAGCGGCCGCTGGAGTTCGGCTTCGACATCGTCGTCCATTCCGTGACGAAATACGTCAGCGGCCACTCCGACATCGTCGGCGGCGCCGCGATCGTCCGCGACGATCCCGATCTCGTCGAGCGGCTGCGCTTCCTGCAGAACGCCACCGGCGGCGTGCTCGATCCGTTCAGCAGCTTTCTCGCGCTGCGCGGCTTGCGCACATTGCCGCTGCGCATGGAGCGGCATGCGGCCAACGCCCTCGAAGTCGCGCGCTTCCTCGAGCGTCACCCGAAGGTCGAGCGCGTCAGCTATCCGGGCCTTTCGAGCCATCCGCAGCACAATCTCGCGGCGCGGCAGATGGCGAGCGGCGGCGGCATGGTGTCGTTCTTCACCAAGGGCGGTCCCGAAGGGCACGGTGCGGACGCTCGAACGTGTCCGGTACTTCGCGCTCGCCGAGTCGCTCGGCGGCGTCGAGAGCCTCGTCAGCCATCCCTGGACGATGAGCCACGCCTCGATCCCCGAGCCGCTGCGTCGCGCCGCCGGCATCACCCCTCAACTCGTGCGGCTCTCCGTCGGCATCGAGGACGCCGCGGACCTGATCGGCGATCTCGACCAGGCGCTCGAGGCGGCGTGACCGCGTCGTCTCTCAAAGCGAGCAACGCCCCTCTGTCTGCTCAAGCCGCCTCCGCGTCGCTGATCCCGGGAGCTCAGAGCGCCTTTCCGTTTCGCCTGGCGGTCGCGAAGGTGATTGGGCTCCACGAGACGGATTGAGGCGCCGCGCCGCGCGAGTTACGACGACGGAAGCGCTACAAAACGTCGCAATCGAGCGCTGGACCGTCGCTTGCGCTTGTCCCTCGGCCCGGACGGGCCGAACGCGACGGCCAAACCGCTGAACCCCGTCAAAAGCCGGGACGTTATCGGGCGAAGCGCTCGACCATGCGCACGGCTCCGGCCGAGGCCCGCGCGAGGTCGCGCCCTGCGCAGATCGCTCAGCGACGGTGATTTCGCGCGCTTAAGTCTAGCGAATCCATAGAAGATATGTTTAGCATCACGTCGGCCGCCTCCGAAGAGGAGCGTCGCGCCGATCGAGGAGCATCTCACCTGATGGCCATCAATCTTCGCACCCCGCAGGCCGAAACGCGCGATCAGCGGCTCGGGACCATCACCCAATGGGAGGGCGGCGCTGCGGAACTCGCCCGGGATTCCGCCTTCACCTACGGCTGCGGCCGGGATTGCGGTCCGGGCGGCGGGCGCCTCTGCGAACTGTCGAGCCCCTATTCGCAGGCCTCGATGTGCGCCGAGCAGATCGCGGTCACCAACGCCACCATCATCAAGGATAGCGGTGGTCATCCAGCACGCGCCGATCGGCTGCGCCGTCGAGCCAGTCCTTCACCTCCCGCTATTCGCGCGACCTCGCGGCGCGGCGCGGCTGGAAGCCCGAGGACCCGAAGTCGATCTGCACCAATCTCGGCGAACGGGACATGGTGTTCGGCGGCGTCGAGCCGCTTGGCGGACGCCATCGTTCAGGCCTTCGAGCGTCATAGCCCGCGCGTCATCTTCGTCGCCACGTCCTGCGCCACCGGCGTCATCGGCGACGACGTCGACGGCACGGCCCGGCAGGCTCGAGGAGGAGATCGGCATTCCGGTCGTGCCGCTCCATTGCGAGGGCTTCAAGTCGCGCCACTGGTCGTCGGGCTGGGACGTGATCGAGCACGGCATTCTGCGCCGCCTCGTGCCGCACCGGCCGAACGAGAAGCGCGACGACCTCCTCAACGTCATCCACCTCGGCGGCCCGGACGTGTTCTCGCCGCTGGTCAATCCGCTCGGCCTCAAGGTCAATCTGGTGATGGGCGGCAATTCGCTCGAGCGCCTCGCGGACCTGTCGACCGCGGCGGCGACCGTCACCATGTGCTTCGTCCTGTCCTATCTGGCGACCGGGCTCGAGCAGGAATACGGCGTTCCCGAGATCCGCGCGCCCCTGCCTTACGGGCTCGACGCCACCGACAACTGGCTGCGCGACATCGCCCGCGTCACGAAGCGCGAGGATCGGGTCGAAGCGGTGATCGCCTCGGAACGCGCCCGCATCGCGCCGGAACTGGAACGGCTGCGCAGGGCGCTCAAGGGCAAGAGAGGGCTTCGTCGCCGCCGGCGCCGCCTTCGCCCACGGGCTCATCGCCGACCTGCGGGAACTCGGCGTCACCGTCGACGACGCCTTCTCGTTCCACCACGACCCTTCGACCGACAGCCGCGATCCGCAGCAGGATTCGCTGGGGCATCTCGTCCAGGAGACCGGCGACATCGAGAATTTCACCGTGAGCCCGGACCAGCATTTCCAGGCGCACGCCGCGCTGAAGCGCGCCAATCCCGATTTCGTCATCTGCCGCCACACCGGCGCGATCGCGATCCTCGCCGGCCGGATGGGCATCCCGGTGCTGCCGATCTTCTACTCCAACGACGGCCTCGGCTACGAGGGACTCCTCACCATCGGCCGCGCCATCCTGCGCGTTCTGCCGCGCCGCCGGTTCTACGAGGACGTCGCCGCCCATTCGCGCTTCCCCTACCAGCAATGGTGGCTGGAGGAGACCAACCCTTACGCCCTCGCGGCCGACGACGCGGCCTAAGCGAGGGACAGAGACCATGACCGTTCAATCCCGCTTCGACGACGGCGCCGCCGCGATTTCTCCGCCTCGGCCGGCCCGATCGAACAGGTGCGCTACGGCTGCGCGCTCGGCGCGCTCGCCTCCGTCATCGCCATCGAGGGCGCGATCCCGATCACCCATTGCGGACCGGGCTGCGCGCACAAAGCAGTTCCACGCGCTTTCCGGCGTCTCCGGCTACCAGGGCGGCGAATTCCACGTCCCCTCGACCAACATCGGCAACAAGGAAGTGATCTTCGGCGGCGCCGACCGGCTCGACGAACTGATCGCCTCGACCCTCAAGGTGATGGAGGCCGAGCTCTACGTCGTCCAGAGCGGCTGCGTTCCCGGTCTCGTCGGCGACGACGTCGGCAACGTCGTGCAAACCTACCAGCGGCGCGGCGTGCCGATCGTGTTCGCCGAGACGCTCGGCTATCGCGGCACGAACTTCACCGGCCACGAGACGGTCGTTCGCGCCATCCTCGACCAGTATGTCGCAAAGCTCGCGGGTCCGGCCCCCGAGACCCGCAAGGGCCTCGTCAACGTCTGGTCGCTGCTGCCTTACCAGAACCCGTTCTGGCGCGGCGACCTCGCCGAAATCCGCCGCATCCTCGAAGGCGTCGGCCTTACGGTCAACATCCTGTTCGGGCCCGCCTCCGAGGGCCTGAGCGAGTGGCGGGCGATCCCGTCGGCCGAGCTGAACATCGTGCTGTCGCCCTGGCTCGGGCTTTCGATCGCAAGGCGCCTCGAGGACGCCTACGGCCAGCGCGTCCTGCACGAGCCGGCGATCCCGATCGGCGCGCGGGCGACCGGCGCTTTCCTGAGGCGCGTCGGCGAGGCCGTCGGCGCCGATCCCGAGCGGGTGGAAGGCTTCATCCGGCAGGAAGAGCGGACCTACTACCACTACCTGCGCGACTTCGCTCAGTTCTACGCCGGCTGCACTAGCCAGTACCGGCTGCCGTCCGAGGTCAACATCGTCGGCGAAAGCGCCTATGTGCTGGCGATCGCCAAATTCCTGGTCGGCGATCTCGGCCTCAACCCCGGCGCCTTCGTGCTGACCGAGAACCCGCCCGAGAGCGAGCGCGCGGCGATCGTCGCGCGCTTTCCGCGAGCTCGCCCCCGGCATCGACGGCGAGCCCGGTGTTCGAGCCGGACGGCTTTCGCGCCCGCGAGCTGATCGCACGGCGCGCGCCCGCGTCGGCGAATATCCGATCGTGTTCGGCTCGACCTGGGAGGCGGCGGTCGCCGGCGACATCGGCGCGCCGCTGGTCGAGATCAGCTATCCGGCGACCGACGAAGTGGTGCTGGCCCGCTCTTACGTCGGCTACCGCGGCGCGCTGCAACTCCTGGAGCGGACCTACACCACGGTCGTCCGGCAATCGACCGAGGAGAACCCGGAGGCGGCGTTCTCATGAGCGCCGAGCCCCTCTCGCCCCACGCCGGCGCGCTCGGTCCGCGTCGCCATCGGCACGCCACAGCGGCGTGCGGGTGTCGGAGCATTTCGGCCATGCGACCCGGTTCGAGATCTGGGAGATCGAGCCCCAACGGCGCGCGCCATGTCGAAAGCCGCGTCAATCGCCCGTCCTGCGGCGTCGGCTCCGATCGGGCCGACGAACTGATGGACGCCTCCGTTGCGGCCGTCGCCGATTGCCGGGCGGTGGTCGTCGCCCGCATCGGCGAATGCGCGATCAACCGGCTCGACAAACTCGGCATCCTCGCCTTCGAGACGGACGATCCGGTCGACGCGACCGTGCGCCAGCTCGCCGACTACGCCCAGTTGTTCGAGCGGGAGGACGCATGAGCGCGCACGCAGTCAAGCGCCTGCCCGGCGCACATCATGCGGACGGCGGCGATGACGCCGGCGTTCCCCGATCTCGAAGGCCGGCATCCCTGCTTCTCGACCACCGCGGAGGGCCACGCCAAGGCGGCGCGGCTGCACCTGCCGGTCGCTCCCGGCTGCAACATCGCCTGCGCCTTCTGCCGGCGCGACTTCAATCGCGTCGAGCAGAGGCCGGGCGTGGCGGCCCGGCTGCTCTCGCCCGACGAGGCGGTCGCGACGACCGAGCGCGCGGCTCGAGCCTGGTGCCGAACCTGGCGGTGGTCGGAATCGCCGGGCCAGGCGATCCGCTGGCCTCGGGCCACGCCATCGAAACATTCGCCCGCATCCACGCCCGTTGGCCCGAACTGACGCTTTGCGTCTCGACCAACGGTCTGATGCTGCCCGAGCGCGTCGACGCGCTGGCGAGCGGCCGGCGTGACGACGCTGACGGTGACAGTCAATTCCGTCGATCCGGAGATCCAGGGTCGGATCTCGCCGATGATCGCCTGGAGGCGCAAGCGCGTGAACGGAACGTCGAGGCCGGGCGGCGGCTGATCGACAACCAGCTCGCAGGCGTCGCGCGGGCGGCGAGCCTCGGCCTCACCATCAAGATCAACACGGTGCTGATCCCGACCGTCAACGACCATCATATCGGCGAGGTCGCGGCGGCGGTGGCGAAGGCCGGCGCCCGGATGATCAACATCATCCCGCTCATCCCCGAGCATCAGCTGTCGCATCTCAGAGAGCCGACGCTTCATCGAGCGTCACAAGGCCCGCGCCGCGGCCGCGAAGCACCTGCGGGTGTTCACCCACTGCCAGCGCTGCCGCGCCGACGCGGTCGGCGTGCCCGGCCTCACCGACTTCACCCGCGACCTCTACGGCGACGATGTCCGCGCCGAACCAACCTTCTCGCACGGCTGAGCAGGCCGGCCCGTTTCGCAAGGAGCCCGAACCCATGTCCCGCAAACCGAAGCAGATCGCCATCTACGGCAAGGGCGGCATCGGCAAGTCGACCACCACTTCCAACATCTCGGCGGCGCTGGCCGAATCCGGCCTCAAAGTCATGCAGTTCGGCTGCGATCCCAAGGCGGATTCCACCAACACGCTGCGCGGCGGCGAGTACATCCCGTCCGTTCTCGACCTTCTCGCCGAGAAGCGCCGCGTCGACGCGCACGACGCCGTGTTCAAGGGCTATGGCGGCATCTACTGCGTCGAGGCGGGCGGCCCCGCTCCCGGCGTCGGCTGCGCCGGTCGCGGCATCATCACCGCGGTCGAGCTCCTCAAGCAGCAGCGCATATTCGAGGACCTCGATCTCGACATCGTCATCTACGACGTGCTCGGCGACGTGGTGTGCGGCGGCTTCGCCGTGCCGGTGCGCGAAGGCATCGCCGAACACGTCTTCACCGTCTCCTCAGCCGACTTCATGGCGATCTACGCCGCCAACAACCTCTTCCGCGGCATCGAGAAATTCTCCAACTCCGGCGGCGCGCTGCTCGGCGGGATCATCGCCAATTCGATCAACACCGATTTCCAGCGCGAGATCATCGAGGATTTCGCCGAGCGCACCTCGACGCCGATCGTCCAGTACGTGCCGCGCTCGATGACCGTCACGCAGGCCGAGCTGTCCGGCAAGACCACGATCGAGGCGGCGCCCGATTCCGAGCAGGCCGACGTCTATCGCGCGCTCGCCCGCACCATCGCCGGGCACGAGGTCTCCAAGACGCCGACGCCGCTCACGCCGACCGAGCTTCGCGAATGGTCGGCGCGATGGGCCGAGCACATCGTGCGGCTCGAGCGAAGCGAACGTGGCGAACGCGCCCGTCCGCGCGTGGTCGCGTGAGAGGGACGTGAAACGCCGCCGATTTCTTTGAGCTCGCAAGCGGCCTTCGAGCCGCAATTGGAAAGGGACCCTCAATGACCGCGCAGCTTCCCAGGCTCGCCACCGATACGCTCGTTCTGCACGGCGGCAGCTTCCGGCATGACCCTGCGACCTCCGCCACGGCGGTCCCGATCTATCAGTCGACGTCGTTCGATTTCCCCGACACCGCCACGGCGATCAGGATCGTCAATTTCGAAGCAGATCGCCTTCACCTATTCGCGCGTCGGCAACCCGACCGTCGATGCGTTCGAGCAGCGGCTGGCCGCGCTCGAAGGCGGCGCGGCCGCGCTCGGCGTCGCCTCCGGGCAGGCCGCGACCGCGCTCGCCGTCCTGACCCTGGTGGAGGCGGGCGACAACATCGTCTCGTCGCCCGATCTCTACGGCGGCACCGTCCATTTCTTCAAGGAGCGCCTGAAGCAGTTCGGGATCGAGGCGCGCTTCGTCGATCCGTCCGATCCCGAGAATTTCCGCCGCGCCACCGACGCCCGCACACGGCTCTATTTCGGCGAGTCGCTGCCCAACCCGAAGCTCTCGGTGTTCCCGATCGCCGAAGTCGCCGCGATCGGCCGGCCGCTCGGCATTCCGCTCATCATCGACAACACCGCCGCCCCGCTCGCCATCAAGCCTTTCGATCACGGCGCGGCGATCGTGGTCTATTCGGCGACCAAATACATCGGCGGCCACGGAACGACGATCGGCGGCGCCATCATCGACAGCGGCAAGTTCCCATGGGTCGACTTTCCCGAGCGCCAGCCGCTGATCCACCGGCCGGACCCGGGCTACGGAGACCGCAACTACCTTCAACTGGCGGAGCTGTTCGGGCCGATCGCCTACGTGCTCCGCGCCCGCGCCGCGCTGCTGCGCGACCTCGGCCCCAGCCTTTCGCCACAGAACGCGTTTCAACTGCTTCAGGGCCTCGAAACGCTGCCCCTGCGCATCCAGCGCCATTTCGACAACGCCGCCAAGGTCGCGGCCTTCCTCGCCGCGCATCCGAAGGTCGCGCAAGGTCGTCTACCCCGGCCTGCAGACCGGCCTCGACCGCGAGCGCGCAGACAAATACCTCAAGATCGGCTACGGCGGCCTCGTCGGCTTCGAACCGGTCGGCGGCGAAAAGGCGGCGCTCGGCTTCATCGACCGGCTGAAGCTCTTTTATCATCTGGCCAATATCGGCGACGCGCGCAGCCTCGCGATCCATCCGAGGCTCGACGACCCATGGCCAGCTCAATGCCGAGCAGCAGAAGGCCGCGGGCATTTCGCCGGCCTTCGTGCGCCTGTCGATCGGCATCGAGGACCCGGACGACATCATCGCCGACATCGCCCAGGCGCTCGAAGGCGTCTGAGCCACAACGAAAACCCATGGAGTTTCGAGCATGCCCCGAGTCGCGCCGGTCACACTGGAGGCCGCCACGCCCGAGCAGAAGGCGATATGGAGCGAAACCGTGGCCGCCCATGGCGTGGTCACCAATATGAAGGCGACGCTTCTGCACTCGCCGGTCGCGCTCAAGGCGGTGCTCGAATGGTATGCGCTGTTCGATCGGGTGAAGCCGTTCCTTGGCGAACGCGAGGCGGTCCTGTTTCTGCAACGCGATCTCGCGCGCCAACCGCTGCGAACTGTGTTCCCTTTTCATGCGCCGTGCGATCGTCGGCTGGGGTGAAGACCCGGATCATCTCGTGCTCGACGAACGGGCGAAGGCGCTCACCGACTTCGGCCGTCAGCTCGCGCTGGACGCGAACGGCGTGTCCGACGCGCTCTACAGCCGGCTGAAAGCTCAGTTCACCGACGCCGAGATCGTCGACCTCACCGCGTTCGGCGCGCTGATGATTGTCAACAATCTGTTCAACAGCGCCCTCAAAGTCGAGACCGACGCCTCGCTCGCGCCGTACAAGGTGTCGCCGGAGGTTCTGTTCGGCTGACCGCGGCCTTTGGTCTGCGACCCAGAGCGGCGACGAAGCGCGATTTCCAGAAGCACGAGCGTGTTCATCACCGGCGCGGGTCCAGCGAAGACCGCGCCGGGGCGCTGGCCGGGCCTGGACAATTCCCCGGCTCTCCCGAAAGGCTCGCGGCTCCTGGAACGACTGGCCTCGACCGACGTTTGGAGGGTCAATCGGGCTGCCGGCCCGTTTCCCTCTCGAGGCCTTCCATGAAAGCTCTGACCTGGCGCGGCAAGCATGACATCCGGTGCGAGACCGTCCCCGATCCGAAGATCGAAGAGGCCCGCGACGCGATCATCAAGGTGACCGCTTGCGCCATTTGTGGATCCGACCTTCATATCTACGACGGCCTGATCCCCAAGATGCAGAGCGGCGACGTTCTTGGCCACGAGACCATGGGCGAGGTCGTCGAGGTCGGATCCGGCGTGTCCAATCTCAAGGTTGGCGACCGGGTGGTCGTGCCGTTCACCATCGCTTGCGGAGAGTGCTTCTTCTGCCGCAACGGATTCTATTCGGGCTGCGAGCGGACGAACCCGGACCGCGAGACGGCGGAACAGCTTTGGGGCCACTCGCCGGCGGGGCTGTTTGGCTATTCGCACATCCTCGGGGGCTACCCCGGCGGGCAGGCCGAATACCTTCGCGTGCCCTACGCGGACGTGGGCCCGATCAAGATCGAGAACGGGCTGTCCGACGAACAGGTGCTGTTCCTGTCGGACATCTTTCCGACCGGCTACATGGCTGCGGATTTCTGTGGGCTGAAGGGCGGCGAGACCGTTGCGATCTGGGGTTGCGGCCCCGTCGGACAATTCGCCATTCGCAGCGCGTTCCTCCTCGGGGCCGGCCGAGTGATCGCGATCGACACGGTTCCGGAACGCTTGGCGCTGGCCGAGGATGCAGGGGCCGAGACCATCGACTTCAAGACGAACGACGTCTACCAGCGCATTCAGGAGCTGACCCATGGCCGCGGCGCCGACGCCTGCATCGACGCCGTCGGAACGGAAGCCTCGACCACCGCGACCGCCGATTCCATGCTGGACAGCGTCAAGGTCGCGACGTTCCTCGGAACGGATCGTCCTCACGTGCTGCGAGAGGCGATCCAGTGCTGCCGAAACTTCGGTGTCGTCTCGATTGTCGGCGTGTACGGCGGCTATCTCGACAACATCCCGATGGGCTCGGCGATCAATCGCGGACTGACGTTCCGCATGGCTCAGACGCCCGTCCAGCACTACCTGCCCCAGCTTCTTGGCCGGATCGAGAAGGGAGAGATCGACCCGTCGTTCGTCATCACCCACCGCGCCAGGCTCGAAGACGGACCGGCCATGTACAAGACGTTCCGAGACAAGCAGGACGGTTGCGTCAAAGTCGTCATCAACCCGTGACCTCACGCTAAGGAGCGCGCGATGGAAAATCTCGCCGTCGTCACCGGCGCCTCTTCCGGCATCGGCCTGGAACTCGCCCGATATGCAACGAAGAAAGGCTATGACCTGATCATAGCGGCCGACGAGCGTTCGATCGAAGCCGCCGCGGACGAACTGCGCCGGACCGGGGCGGAGGTCACGGCCGTCCAGGCGGACCTGTCCGCTCGCGCAGGCGTCGATCAGCTTTATCAGGCCATTCAGGCCAGGAACCGGCCGGTCGACGCCCTGCTCGCAAACGCCGGGCGGGGCCTCGGCCAAGCGTTTCTCGACCAGGATCCGGAGGCGTGGCGGAAAGTCGTCGACACCAACGTGACGGGAACTCTCGACCTCATTCAGCGCGTCGGGCGGGACATGCGCGAGGCCGGCCGCGGGCGAATTCTCATCACCGGTTCGATCGCCGGTTTTATTCCCGGCGCCTACCAGGCCGTCTACAACGGAAGTAAAGCCTTCCTCAATTCCTTCGCCTTCGCGCTTCCGCAACGAACTCAAGGACTCCGGAGTTACGGTGACCTGTCTGATGCCGGGCGCTACGGAGACGGAATTTTTCGACCGCGCCGGCATGCAGGACACCAAGATCGGCGCGAGCAAGAAGGACGACGCCGCCGATGTCGCCAAGACCGGGTTTGAAGCCATGCTGAATGGCCAAGGCGACGTCGTAACTGGCTGGATGAACAAGCTGCAAAGCGCGATCGCCAATCTCACGCCCGCGGGAATGCTGGCCGAACGGCACCGCATGCAGGCCGAGCCCGGCTCCGCCCGTAGGTAACCGCGGCTGTCCCCGCGCGGCTTGGCGCCCGGGATGTCCGGCGCGCTGGAGGGCGGTCTGCAAAATCGGACCGGCGGAGGAGGGAACCGGACCGCTTTGAGCCGATTGATAGGGGGATTGCTGTGCAGGAGCCCGTTCCCATGGCCAATTCCAAATCCAAATCTTCGGTCAATGCCGCCTCCGAACCGAAGTCGCGCACGTCCGGTCAGGCGAGTCGCGCCGACAAACAAGCGGCGCGCGGGGAGACGCTGAAGACCGAGGCGCTCCAGAAGGATACTCTGAAGGCGGGCGACATTCTCACCACCAACCAGGGTTTGCCGCTCGCAGAGGACCAGAACTCGTTGCGGGCCGGCGAGCGTGGTCCGACGCTGCTCGAGGATTTTCACCTCCGCGAAAAGATCACCCACTTCGATCACGAGCGCATTCCCGAGCGGGTGGTCCACGCCCGCGGCGCGGCCGCGCACGGCTATTTTCAGGTCTATGAGGATCTGTCGGAGCTGACCTCAGCCAAGCTCTTCAGCGATCCCTCGAAGCAGACGCCCGTCTTCGTCCGCTTCTCCACGGTCGCCGGTTCGCGAGGCTCCGCCGACACGCCCCGCGACGTGCGCGGTTTTGCCGTGAAGTTCTACACGGAGGACGGAGTCTGGGATCTGGTCGGCAACAACATGCCGGTCTTCTTCATCCAGGATGCGATCAAGTTTCCGGACTTCATCCATGCGGTGAAGCCTGAGCCGAACAACGAAATCCCCCAGGCGGCCTCTGCGCACGACACGTTCTGGGATTTCGTCTCCCTGACCCCAGAATCGGCGCATATGCTGATGTGGGTGATGAGCGACCGCGCCCTGCCGCGCAGTTTCGCCATGATGGAAGGGTTCGGCGTCCACACCTTTCGGCTCGTCAACGCCAAAGGCGTGTCCCGCTTCGTCAAGTTTCACTGGAAACCGATCAAGGGCGTCTATTCGCTGTGGTGGGACGAAGCGCAGAAGGTCGCGGGCAAGGATCCGGACTTCAACCGTCGCGACATGTTCGAGTCGATCGAGCGCGGCGACTTCCTGGAATGGGAGTTGGGACTCCAGATCGTCGAGGAGAAGGACGAGCACAAGTTCGGCTTCGACATCCTCGACCCGACCAAGCTCATCCCCGAGGAGGAGGTTCCCGTCCGGCGCGTGGGGCGGATGGTGCTGAACCGCAACCCCGACAACTTCTTCGCCGAGACCGAGCAGGCCGCCTTCCATCTCGGCCACATTGTTCCCGGCATCGACTTCAGCAACGACCCGCTCCTTCAAGGGCGCCTGTTCTCCTACCTTGACACCCAGCTCAAGCGCGTTGGCCCCAACTTCGCCGAACTGCCGATCAACCGGCCGCTCTGCCCCGTTCACAACAACCAGCGCGATGCGGAGGGGCGCCGGACAATCAATTCGGGACGCGTCTCCTACTTCCCCAACTCCCTCGGCGACGGACGACCGGCCCAGGGCGGCCGGCGAGCCGGACGCCTTTCGAGAGCTTCGCCGACTCGGTCGAAGGCGCGAAAGTCCGGAAGCGAAGCCCCAGCTTCTCGGACCACTTCAGCCAGGCCACGATGTTCTGGAACAGTATGAGCGACTGGGAGAAGGACCATATCGCCGCAGCCTTCGCGTTCGAGCTCAACATGGTCGAGACCGAGGCGGTGCGCGAGCGCGCGATGAACGAACTGCTTGTCAATATCTCCCAGGATCTTGCGGAGCGCGTATCGGCTAAAACGGGACTCCGCGTCGCGCCCGCCGGCGATCCTCAAAATCCGACGCCTTCGGCGCCGACGCCCGCGGGTCCGATCAATCCTGGCGCAGGCGAGCTTCGTTCACCCGCGCTCAGCATGAACAAGCGCGCTGAAAGCGCCAAAGGCCGCAAGATCGCGATCCTGATCGACGATGGGGTCGACGCCGGGATGCTCGAGGAAATCGCCGCCGCCCTCGCAGACGCGGAGGCGCTCTTCGATCTCATCGCGCCTCATGCCGGACACGTCGCAGCCGACAACGGCGAGCCCGTCAAGGTGAACAAGGCCGCGCCAAACGCCCCTTCGGTCCTCTATGACGCGGCGATCCTGCCGGGCGGAAGCCATGCGGAACGCCTCGCGCAGTCGCGACTTGCCCATCAATTCCTCGGCGAGGCCTTTTGGCACGGCAAGCCGCTCGCCTTCTTCGCGGAGGGGAAAAGCCTTCGCGAGGGCGTCCATCTGCCGTCCGGCGCCGACGGCGTGCTCGAAGGCGCGCTCGATATGGAGGCGTTCGTCGAGATGCTGAAACAGCACCGCTTTCATCGCCCGTGAAGCAAAGATCGCTGGTGCAGCGCGTCACGAAAGGAACCGGCCATGCAGTTTGCATCATCGATGAGAGTGGTGCGGATCGAACAATTTGGCGGCCCGGAGGTTCTCCTCGAAGAGATGGTCGAGGTTCCGACTCCCGGCGCGGGCGAGATGCTTGTCAGGAACCAGGCGGCGGGGGTCAATCCGGTCGATTACAAGATCCGCGCCGGGCTCTATCCGGCGGTCAGGCAGAGCCAGCTCCCCTACGTGCCCGGACGGGACGTCTCAGGAATTGTCGTTCAGCGCGGTCCAGGGGCGGCGCGATACGCAATCGGCGACGCCGTATTTGCCATGCCGGGGATAGACCGCGGCGGCTACACCGAATATGTCCTGGTCAGAGAGGACGAGGCCGCGCCAAGGCCGAACGCCCTCGACGCGGTCGCGGCTGGGGCCGTGCCGCTTGCAGCGCTGACCGCATGGCAGGGCCTCTTTCGCCACGGCGGGCTTCAGCAGGGACAGAGCGTTCTGATCCAGGGCGGATCAGGAGGCGTCGGCCATTTCGCCATCCAGTTCGCCAAGGCGAAGGGCGCGCATGTCGCGACCACCGTGTCGGGGCGGAACCTCGCCTTCGCGCGTGAACTGGGCGCCGACAAAGTCATCGATTATGAAGCGCAGAGATTTGAAGAGGAGGTTGCAGACGTCGACATGGTTTTCGACCTCGTTGGCGGAGACACGCAAGAGCGCTCGTGGCGCGTGTTGAAGACCGGCGGGGTTCTCGTGTCCACGCTGGCCAAGCCTTCCGAAGAGAAAGCCGCCGAACGGGCCGCGCGTGGAATGCGCTATACCGTCGAGGAGAGCGGCGCGGATCTGGCCGAGATCACGCAGCTTATCGACTCCGGACAAGTGAAACCCGTCATCGCCAGGATCTTCCCTCTGGAAGAGGCCGCGGCGGCGCAACAGTTCCTGGAGAAGGAGCATCCGGCTGGAAAAGTCGTGCTTGTTGTGAGCTGACGCGGTGGCGCGCCGCTTTCAGAGGGAGCGAGCGCTACTCTTCGGTCCATTATCCATCGGCGCAGATTTTCGGCCCCGCCAGAAGCGTCCTGGGCTCCGCCGGCGCACCGCCCGTGGGAACAAGTGGGCGTCAAGCGCGTCTAGGGAGGAGGTCCAGCGGGTCGATCGGCAAGCGTTCTGTGGCGGCTCTGCCGATCAGGAAGGGCGGCGGCTTTCGCCGCATGTAACCCAACGACGAGAAGTACGGAGACCGCGATGCAGCCGACCTGGAAGCCGCACGAGAAACACGGCGAACTCACCGCCAAGAGCGACCTGCCCGACAGCGTTTTCGCCTTTCCCGAGCAGCGAAAGGAGCCGATGACGGACGCAAGTCATGTGAGGAACGCGATCGCCCGCTTCGATCAGACAACCGGCGTCGGCGACGCGGATCGAAAACTGGCCTTCGCGAATATCCAGAAGGCGGCCGAGTTCTATGGCGTCGAAATAAGCGAGACGGACTGGACGCAATTGGGAAGGACGCCCCGCACGGGTCGGACGCCCGGGGATCGCCAGAAATCTGCGCGGAAGGCGGCGGCCACGCGCAAGAAGCGCCAATCGCAAGGAGCGTGACGGGCTCGCTGCACTGCATGGATGAGCCAAAACGCGGGCGACGCCCTATTCCATGCTCTGCGCGCCAGTTAACGACAGGCCAGTCCTCCCAACCCACTCGACCACCCCCTCGCGCTCGGCAAGGCTGACGAGCGCCCGGGGAACAGAATGATCGGGTGGAAGCGTCGAGCGTTTCACCGAGCAGCAAGCTCATCGACGCACGAAGCAATGGCTCGCATGAGATCGATACCGACCACCACCGCGCCCGCGGATTGAATGGCCGTGAAAACCGTCGCGGGATCGAATGCGCCTTGCCGGAATCGCGAATTTTGCGGGCGTGGTCGGCGCTCCGAAGACAAGGGAAAAACGACCAAGGGTGCACTGCACTACGTAGTGTTACCAATACAAGCGGCAAGCCTTTCGCTCTAGAAACCCCGAGCACATTCTTGGAATCCTCGATTGCCGATGGTTTCTGGGTTAACATAGACGCGAGATTCAGCGCGGAACCTGCGCGATAACATTTCGAAACCCGCTGGATCAATGGAGACAACCTTAGTGAATACATATGATTTCGAAGTTATCAAAGGCGAGGAAGTCATCTCAGCTGAGCGCTCGGTCCCGCTCTATAGTCCGAAGGCGGCGTGGCCAAAGGTCGTCAGCCTGGCGAGAAACCTCGGTCTGACAGGCTGCCGAATCCGCGTGAAGGAACAAGGCCAAACCATCATCCTTATTGGAGCGGCCACGGCTCTGCGGCATCCCGACTTCGATTTCTACGACGCAATCTGACCTGCGGTCGCCGGCGCGCGGAACGCAACCGTTTCCTTCGTTCGAGAACGTCGACCAGGCACGTCATGCTCGGTCCGTGCAGCGAGACGCTCGAGTGCGCGCCGGCGATGTGTCATGAACCATGGCGATATCGACCCACCGGCATCGTCCGCGCGCCGAACCGCGCGCCGTCGGAAAGGTGATCCCGAAGTGGCGCGGCGCAACAGGCGGCCGATAGCTAGCGATCGAGTTTGCTGGTCGTCGTTGTCGCTGCGTCGCCGCGCGGGGCCGATGGACTGGCGCCGCTTTCGGGCTTTGGAGTAATCGTCGCCCAGAGCGTGAGGACAATGAGCGTCATGATGGCGAAGGCGCTCAGCCCAAGGAGGATGTGCGTCTGCCGAAGCCCGACTTCAGCGACCATACCACTCGGCGGACGGATAATGGGCGTCTTGCCCCTTGGCAACAGCGCAACGAGATCCGCGGCGCTCGTCTGTGACGGAACGGCGCTGGCCGGCTCGCGCGGCAACGCGTCAATCAGCGCGGTCAATCTTTTGGCGGCCGCGTCCCTCGGCATTCGCGACAGGCTCGTGGCCTCCCGCCAGGGATCGAGGTCGAGCCGAGCAAGCGCGGAAAGTACGCTGAGCGTCATTCCATTGCGATCCTCGCTGATTGGCGCGCCGAGGAATTGGTCGAACTCAGGCCCGATCAGGGGCGACAGTGCGGCATGGGTCATGTCAACCCCAGGTTCACTTCGCGACTTCGTCAGAGAGGGGCGCCGCCGCGAACGCCCGCTGAATTGCTCGCTCAAGGTCCGACACGCGGAACGGCTTTTGAATGAGGACCGTTTCGGATCCCAGCGACATGCCTCTCAGCGATATCGCCCGTGACGAACACATGCGGGACAAACCCGCTGCTCGAAGGATCTCCTTGACCGCTGCGATGCCGCTGGCTTCGCCCAAGCCGACATCGACGATCATCAGATCCGGACGCCAATGCGAAGCGGCGGCCATGGCATCGGCAACGTTGCGCTTTACGGCGCAGACGGTATGACCCAGACCCTCGAGCGTCTCGGCGAGCAGTCCGCCGATCATCGCGTCGTCTTCCACGACCAGAGTGCGCAGCGCCTTCATCGAAGCACCTCCCCGCCTGCGCCACCCTCGTTCACCCAGACGGCGACGCTGTCTTGGCGCCCCAGGCGAACCGCATCGGCTCGCGAAGCAGCAGGGTCGGTTGCGATCGCCGCCCTGACGATTTCCCCGGAACCGTCGGAATTCCCGGGCCGGTCCGTTGCGAGGTCCACGATTTCGCTCATTTTGGAGCAGCATGAGATTCGACCAGCCAAAGCTGATGATCGACGCCGCGCGAAATCTCGGTGAAGAGATCCGCCGTATCGGCGTCGCCAATGGTCGCCGACTGCCCGATCGCCTCGCGAGCCGATTGCCCAAACGCCGCAAGCGTCGCGGCGACCGCGAAAATGTGCTCTTTTTCGTCGGCGATCCGCAGCGGATAGGGGACGAGGAAGGAACGCTCGGCCGCGACCTGGACCGTGCCTTCGGCGACAGCGCCGAGGCCGGCGGCGCGTTCGGCCAGCAAGTCGGAATAGCTCTCCGCTTCCTCGGCGACCTTGTCGAACAGTTCGTGGACCGCGATGAAGGTCGGACCCCTCACGTTCCAATGCGCCTGCTTCAACTGGCCGTGCAGATCGATCGCCGCCGCCAGGTGCCTGTTCAAAATCTCTCCGGTCTGGGTGCGGACATTTTCGGATAATGTGTTGTGGGTCGCGTGCATGATTGAACCTCGAGATCAGGACGAAGCTAGGCGGTCGAATTCAGCGCTCGTTCGCGAGCGACAATCTGTTTGCCAAGGCGGAGCGCAGGACGGACATGTCAAAAATCATGGTATGGGCGGAGAGGCGATATGTGCAGCCTCGGAAACTACTCACGCCGGGCCATGGCCGCCTCTCGTCAGGGAATTGCCGCGACGCCCCGGGTTTCGCCGCCCAGCAGCACGGTTGCGAAGGACTGGGACGGCCGCGAGAACAGGACGGCGGCGCCAATAGAGGTTTGGTCCCCCCGCAAGAAGCGCCCCCTTGGCGCCGCGCGAGACGTAAATCCAGAGAGCAACGAGCCGCCCAAGGGAGCCGCCCCGGCGCACAGAAGTGCGCGGGGGCCGCGACTACGCCACGCGGAAAGGATCCTGTCGGTCGCAGTTCGACGAGCGCGGCGCCAGGAAGCATCGCCATGATCGTCGCGGAATATCGCGCTCTATGTTCATCGATGCACTCATTTGCGATCAACTCTCCCGTCGCCGCAAGCCTTTGGCGTCGATCATGAAGAATGGAATGTGGTTGAAGCCTCTCCCCACAGAAAGAATCGGAAACTACTCAGGCCCTTCGCTCACGAACATTTGCTCGCCCCTGAGCGCACTGCGTTGAAACAGGTCGCAATCGCTCGTGAATTTTGCTATTGATCTTTCGTCCGTTTCGTTGGAGCGCCACTCTTCGAGAAAAATCGCAGAATGCCGGAAAGCCTCAATCATACCCTCGAGGGGAAGCGATCGCGCTGGATATCCAAGTCCCTCTCGGCCAGCAAGACTGCCGAGTTTCCGGTCGTCGCGATCGGCGCTTCGGCCGGCGGCCTTGACGCCTGCAGGAAGCTTCTGGACGCGCTGCCGGCCGTCAACGGCATGGCCTTCATCATCGTCCAGCATCTCGATCCGACCCACGACAGCATGATGGTCGACCTGCTTGCGGGCCATACGTCGATGCCGGTCCTGCTGGCGACCGACGGAATGGCGATCGAACGCGAGCGCGTCTACGTCATTCCGCCTGGCGTCTATCTGTCGGCCGACGACAAGGGCGCGTTGCGGATTTCAAAGCCGCAGGCGCGACACGGCGCGCGGCTTCCTTTCGACTTCCTCCTGAATTCGCTGGCTCGCGAATACGGATCGCGCGCCGTCTGCGTGGTCCTTTCCGGAACCGGGGCCGACGGCAGTCTCGGCCTGAAATCGGTGAAGGCGAAAGGCGGCCTCGTCATCGCCCAGGACATCCGCGAAGCCGACTATGACGGCATGCCGCGCAGCGCTGTCGCAACCGGCGCGGTCGATCTCGTGCTCCGCGCCGCGAAGATCGCGGAGGCGCTGGTCGCGCGCGAGCGCGGTCAGGTCTTCGTGCACGGAGGCGCCGAAATCGCCCGCGCTGAAGTCGGTGGAGGACTTCCTGCCGGACATGATCGCTGTCCTGCGCACCATGACGGTTCATGACTTCACGCTCTACAAGCACGGCACGCTCGAGCGGCGCGTCGAGCGGCGGATGGCGCTGGCGGGGGTCAAGACGGCCGCCGAGTATTTCGATCTCCTGCGTCGGGACGCGAACGAACGCGATCAGCTCTCCAGGGATTTGCTGATCAATGTCACCGGCTTTTTTCGTGACGCGGCGGTCTTCGAATTTCTGGCCAAGAGCGTCATTCCCGACCTCGTGCGCGACCACCCGCTGGACCGGCCGCTCAGAATCTGGGTCGCCGGCTGCAGTTCCGGCGAGGAGACCTATTCCCTCGCCATGCTGTTTCGCGAGCAGATCGACGCCTCGAAACGCGAGATCAAGTTGCAGATCTTCGCGACCGACGTCGATCCCGACGCGGTGGCGAGCGCTCGCGACGGCCTCTATCCCGAACTCGATCGAGGCGGACGTGTCGCGGGAACGACTGGCGCGGTTTTTCTCCAAGGAGGATCACAGCTACCGCATCTCGGCCGAACTGCGGTCGAACGTCGTGTTCACGGTGCACGACGTGCTCGCCGACCCGCCATTCGCGCGTCTCGATTTCGTATCGTGCCGGAACCTTCTGATCTACCTCCTGCCGGAGGCGCAGGCCAAGGTCATCTCCATCATCCACTTCGCGTTGCGCGAAGGCGGACTTCTGCTCGTCGGGGATGCCGAGACGGTCGGCGTCGCCGACGGTCGGTTCGTCGCCATTTCCAAGCCTCAACGCATTTATCGCCGCGTCGGCGGCGCCCGACCGGGCGATTTCGCCCTGTCGTCGAATGCCGTCGATGGCTCCCGGTTGCGCGCGCGTCCCGGCCCGGCGTCCGCGCCTTCGCGCCAGATCGAGCTTGCCGAGCTTTGTCGACGGATGGTGCTGGACGCCTATGGTCCCGCCGCAGTGCTGATCAACCGCAAACTCGAATGTCTCTACTTCCAGGGACCCGTGGATCGTTATCTCAAGGTCGTATCGGGCCGCCCCGTCAATGATCTGATCGCAATGGCGCGCGAGGGCTTGCGCACGAAGCTGAGATCGGCCGTTCAGCGCGCGCTGAGCGAGAATGCGCGAGTCGTGATGTCCGGCGGCCGGACGAAGGGCGCGACAGGCGCCGCATCCCTCAGCATCGTCGTCATTCCGGCGCCGCGCGACCGCGAAGACCTGTTGCTGGTCTGCTTCGTCGAGGAGCCGGAGCCGCAAGCGGGGCGCAGCGGCAGCATGGCGCCCGCGGACGTTCCCCGGGTCGCCGAGCTCGAACGGGAGCTGGAGGCGACCAAAGACCGAATTGCAGAGCGCCGTTCGCAATCTCGAGGTCTCGAGCGAAGAGCAGATGGCGATCAACGAGGAGGCGTTGTCCGTCAACGAGGAATACCAATCGACGAACGAGGAGCTGCTCGCCTCCAAGGAAGAACTTCAATCGCTCAACGAGGAACTGAACGCCCTCAACAGCCAGTTGCAGGAAACGCTCGAGCGCCAGCGCACGACCTCGGACGATTTGCAGAACGTGCTCTACAGCACCAAAGTCGCGACGATCTTTCTCGATACGCGCTTCAACATCCGCTTCTTCACGCCGGCGACAAAAGCGCTTTTCAACGTGATTCCGGGCGACGTAGGGCGCCCGCTCACGGACCTCAAGTCGCTCGCGGCCGACGACGCTCTCCTCGACGACGCGCAAGCGGTTCTCAAGACTCAGACTCCGGTCGAACGGGAAATCAAGGGTCAGAGCGGCGCCTGGTTCGTCCGCCGAATCATGCCCTACCGCGTCCAGCGACGAGAAGACCGAAGGCGTCGTCATCACCTATGAAGACGTCACCGAACGGCGGCGCACGGCGGAAGCGCTGACCGCCGCAAAGCGTCAGGCGGAATTGGCGAGCATCGCCAAGACGCGCTTTCTCGCCGCGGCGAGCCACGATCTCAGGCAGCCATTGCAAACGCTTTCCCTCCTCCAGGGCTTGCTGGAGAAGAGAGTCGACGGGGAAAAGGCTCAGCAGCTGGTCGGCCGCGTCGATGACGCATTGGGCGCGATGACGGGCATGCTGAATACGCTGCTCGACATCAACCAGATCGAAGTAGGATCCGTTAAGCCTGAAATCGGCCGACTTCCCGGTGAACGACCTGTTTGATCGCCTCAGGGAGGAACTGACTTACCACGCGCAGGCAGCCGGACTTGCGTTTCGACGTGATCCCTTGCGCCCTGTCCATCCGAAGCGATCGGCGTCTCCTCGAGCAGATGGTCCGCAACCTGATTTCGAACGCGCTGAAATACACCCAGCGCGGCAGGGTGCTCCTCGGCTGCCGGCGGCGCCAGGGCAAATTGCGCATCGAGATCTGGGACACCGGGATCGGCATCCCCGAGTCGGAGTTGCAGGCGGTCTTCGAAGAATACTATCAGGTGGACAACGCCGCCCGCCAGCGCAGCCAGGGGCTCGGCCTCGGCCTTTCCATCGTCAAGAGCTTAGGCGAACTCCTCCACCATCCGATCCGGGTGCGCTCGCTGCAAGGAAAGGGGTCGGTCTTCTCGATCGAGGTCCCGCTTGCGCCAGGCGGCCACGTTGCGGCGCCTGTTCCTCACCCGAGCGTGGCGGAGGACGCATCGACGCACGCGGCGCCGCGCACTGGAGCGATCCTGATCATCGAGGACGACCCGGAAGTCCGCGAACACCTCGAGCTGTTCCTGAACGATGAGGGCTATCAGGTCTCGACGGCCGTCGACGGCCCGGCTGCTCTGGAAGCGCTGGCGCACGCGACGACGCGGCCCGATCTGGTCCTCGCCGACTACAATCTGCCAAACGGCATGAACGGAGTTCAA
Source organism: uncultured Alphaproteobacteria bacterium (assembly GCA_963724785.1). Taxonomy (GTDB): domain Bacteria; phylum Pseudomonadota; class Alphaproteobacteria; order Rhizobiales; family Beijerinckiaceae; genus Roseiarcus. Next base: position 31,391 of record CAVRWC010000007.1, read on the forward strand.
GTCTCTCAGAAACTGAGCCGGGAAGCTCGGTCGACGAATTCCATTCATCATTCTCACCGGCGACATCTCGACCGACACCCTGCGCGATATCGCCCTTCACGATTGCGTTCATCTCCACAAGCCCGTCAAACTGCACGATCTGACGCGCGCAATCGAGAAGCTCCTGGCGAAGCCGCCGGGCCCGCTCGTCTTGGGCCCTCATCACGCTCATGAACCCGTGGGCGCTTCGGGCGGAGCGACGATCATCGTCGTCGACGACGACGACCGCGTTCGCGAGGCGATTCGCGCGGTGCTCGAAGACGACGGCCGCGTCGTCGAGACCTATGCGAGCTGCGAGGCTTTTCTCGAAGCCTTCGATCCTGGCAAGTCCGCGTGCCTGCTGATCGACGCCTATTTGCCGGGCATGAGCGGGCTCGAATTGCTGGCGAAACTGGATGAGGAGGGTCACCGCTTGCCGGCGATCATGATCACCGGAAACGCCGATGTGCCGATGGCGGTCCAGGCGATGAAGGCCGGCGCGCTCGATTTCATCGAGAAACCGATTGGCCGCGAAGAACTTATCGCAGGGATCGACCGGGTTCTCGAACTGTCCAAGGATTCCGGCAAATTGACGAAGTTGCGAGAATCGGCGAGCGCTCACCTCACCGGCCTGACGCCTCGACAGCGCGACGTGATGGAAAGAGTGCTCGCCGGCCAGCCCAGCAAGAACATCGCGGCCGATCTCAACATCAGCCAGCGCACCGTCGAGAACCATCGCGCCGCAATCATGAAGAGGACCGGGTCGAAGTCGCTGCCCGCGCTGGCCCGGTTGGCGCTCCTCGCGTCGGGCGGCGCGGAGGAGCCAACGAACGCGCCCTGAGACGGTCTTCAATCCGCGAGAATGGGCCTCACTGCATCAAGTGATTGAGCATCACCGCGAAGATCATCGACAGGACGATGTCTCTGGCGACATACGCCGCGGTCAACGTCGCCAGGACAAATATTCCGCCGAGAAAGGAACGCCTTCATGTCGGGCGGGAGCGGCATATCCGCCAATAAGGCCTCGGACGCCTCGATCTCAGGCTGCTTGTCCGAACCCGGCGATGGCGATTCTACGGGTCAACGTCTCTGGCTCGGCCGGACCTTCCCACATGAACCAGATCGCGATGACGACCAGAACGACGCCAAAGACCCTCCGCGTCTGGCGACGACGTCATGATACTGGCCCTTCGTCCTCGGACCGAAGTCGCCCAACAGGACACCGCCATCGCGATTGAAGCGATCGGCCGCGATGAAGGTCAGAGGCCGTGGCCCTGAACCGCCGCGTCGCTCCGCTGCACGCGATGGCGATCCCGTGAGAAGCGCGGCTTGCGCCTGCGCGCGAAACGACTTAGCGGCCCATGAGCCACAAGACGACCACAACGATCAGAACGATGCCGAGGACGCCTCCGAGGCCGGGGGCGCCGTAGTAGTTGTGCGCGTAGTACCCCCCGCCTCCGCCGAAGATGAGGATAAGAATTATGATGAGGAGAATCGTGCTCATATTTCGATTACCTGGCAGATAAACTTCGTCGCGGCGCAAGCGGCATTGGTTACGGTTTCTTCACCGCATCGCTCACCGCGTCGTTCAAGCCGCCCACGGCATTCTGAACCTTGCCGACAGCCCTGTCGGCCTTGCCGTCGCTCTGCAACTTGGCGTCGCCGATCACCTTGCCGATGGCCTCTTTGACGGCGCCTTTGATTTCCTTGATCGAACCCGCGATTCTGTTCCTGTCCATGACTGGCGCTCCTTGCGTCTTGCCAAGATGCGTCACAGCGCTTGGAATTGCGCCGTTCGCGTCTGCATTGAAACGTTAGGCGAGCCATTCAAGAGACGGCAGCCTCGGAAACTACTCATTCGCGCAGAGACCTCTTAACGATGGGTTCCTGCTTCCAACCGGACATGCGCCGCCGCCTCGAGTTCTTTGGCAAACGCGAGGGTGGAGGCAAGCACCGCGGCTTCGTTTGCGACCGGCGATCCCTGATCCGGGATGCCGATCGGGAATTCCATGTGGTCCTTGTCCCCGCTGACGCGGACGCTAAACAGCAGTCGGTGATTCAACTGTTGCTCGACTTCCTTGATTTCGATCCTGGCCATCGCCTGTCTCCTTTGTTTCGACCCTGGGGGTCGTCGTGAGGTCCCGCGCGGAAGCGGCTTATCATAGGGGCGGAGTGACGCGGTCCTGCGAAGCTTCCGTCTTCTCCAGGCGCGGGGTCGTTGTCGTCCTCGAAATCGACCTCGCGAGAATTGGCCCTGTTTCCGGAGCCGTCTCCGCAGACACCGGCGCGGCGCGATGAGCGCCGCTCGCGATTGCCGCCGCGAGCACGGCGCAGAATGCCGCCGCCGACAAAGCCAATCGCAACTGGACGGCGTTTCTCTTGTCCATGGGGTATATCTCTTGGGTAACCTTCCGCGCCAGCATTCAATGTCGCTCAAGGCCAATTGAACTCCGGCCTGTCGCTGCGTCGACTGTACTTGGACAGCCGCGGCCTCAAAGAAACAAGCGTCGGAAACTACCCAAGCCGATCTTCGACAGGGCGCCTGGGCTCGAACTTTGCGGGCGCGCTCAAAGAGAACGGGATTGGCGCATTCCGCCTGAACTCCAGCGAAACCGCGCTTTCCTTGAGGCGGCACGCCGCTCCCTTTCATCATCGGGACGCGAACCCGCCTCGAACGCCACTGCCTCATTCGCGTGAGTAGTTTCCGAGTCTCGCGCCATGTCGCTTGGCGGTTATAGTGAGCATTGCAAGCCGCTCGGACGCGGATCGTTCTGCTTCGAGGGACGCCGGCGACCGTTTCCCCTCCGCCCGCGCTTCCCTTCGCACGCCAGGCGAGAGCCTGAGCGTCAAGCCGTGATGACGGGAGGTCCCATGCGTAACGCGGCCTTCTCAGCAATCCCGCGCGCCTTAATGCGTGCGCACCGATTTAGCCGAGACGATTGAGGGCGTGCGATGATCAACGTATATCTAGACGGATTATCGAAGTCGCTCGACGTAGAGGGCCTGCCTTTGGTCAACGCCAAAAAAAGCTGACCACGCGCGCATGGGCTCGTTCGAGGCCGACACGTCGAAGCCGCAGGAGCTCTCACCAACTCACTCGCAAAGGCGCAAACCCATGTTGCAGGTCATATCCCCTCTGACAGGCTTCTCGATCGAGGCGACCGACGGCAGGATCGGAACTGTCGTCGACTTTCTGTTCGACGATGCGTCCTGGAAAGTGCGCTGGCTCGTCGTGGATTGCGGGACCTGGCTTACGGGCCGCAAGGCGCTCATCCATCCGTCTGCCGTTTCGCAAGAGGACCTCGAACGGCAACGCTTCGTTGTGGCGCTGACGAAGGCCCAGGTCGAAGGCGGCCCGGAACTGGCTGAAGATCAGCCGGTTTCGCTGCAAATGGAGGCCCAGCTTTACAGTTATTACGGCTGGGACCCGCTCTGGGGCGGCGCCAACCTCTCGGCGATCCCCGGAGCCATGGCTTCGCCCTTGTCCGCGCCGCAATATATGGGCTTGGGCTCGACCGAAGCGGCGGAGGTCCGCGACGGCGGGCCGACTTTGGGAGTTGATCCGCATCTGCGCAGCGTCGTCGAAGTGACTGGATACCGCGTTCATGCCGTTGACGGCGAAATCGGTCATGTCGAAAATCTCATGTTCGATGACGCGGACTGGGAGGTTCGGTATTTCATCGTCGACACCCGCAATTGGTGGTTCGGGCAACGCGTGCTGATCTCGCCGATCGCCGTCAAGACGATCGATTGGTTCGATCGCCATGTCGAGCTCAACGTATCTCGCGAGCGCGTGAAGGCGAGCCCGCCCTGGGATCCGCTCGTGGCCTTCGATGACGAATACGCAAATCGGCTTCACAAGCACTATGGCTGGCCCGGATCCCGCGCCTGACGTCGCGAGCAGGCTTCGCTGGCGGATGCCGCAGCCCGAAGGCGGCGTCGCCGGCGCCTGGTCCATTCGGTAGGCTTCCGCCCATTTCGCGACGACGTCGATCGCTTTCTGCGCCGTCAATCTTGAGTAGTTTCCGAGTCTGTCGGGGAGCGATTGCCCCTCGTAGGGTGACTCGGGCCCGCCAAGCACGCGAACTCCGATCGCGGCAATCCCTTCGCCCGGCCGCGCGCCGCCGGGGTTCGCGGGGCAAAGAGAGATGCGGCCACGCTGACCAAAGGGACAAGCACAAATGTCAGAAGACAGAGAGCTCCAGGAATCGGTAATGGCCGAACTCGGCTGGGAGCCGAGCATTGACGCTGCGCATATCGGCGTCGCCGCGAACGCCGGCGTCGTGACCTTGACCGGGCACGTCCAAAGCTTCCCGCAAAAGGTCGCGGCGGAGAGGACGGCGGCTCGGGTCAAAGGCGTGAAGGCCGTGGCCGAGGAAATCGAGGTCAACCTTCCCTACGACGTCAGGCGCGGCGATGAGGCCATCGCCGGGGCGGCGATCGAGCGTTTGGCATGGGACGCGTCCGTTCCCCCCGACGCCATCGAAATCAATGTGGAAAAAGGATGGGTGACGCTGACTGGCGAAGTCGATTGGCACTTCCAGAAGGAAGCCGCAACGCAGGCCGTCCGGACTCTGATCGGCGTCGTCGGCGTCTCCAATCAGATCGAGATCAAGCCGACCGTGAACGCCGACGATGTCGGCCAAAACATCACGCGCGCGCTGCATCGATCCTGGTTCTACGACCCGAACACCATCGAGGTCAGCACGCAGGGCGGCAAGATCAAATTGACGGGCCAGGTCACGACCTGGAATGCGCGCGACCTCGCGGGCAAGACCGCATGGTCGGCGCCGGGAGCCACGTCGGTAGAGAACGATATCGCGGTAACTTAGCAAGCCGACGCGCCGGCTCGGCGGTCCAGGCCGGCGCGCATTGTTCCAGATGCCGCGGAATGCGTTTCCGTGCGAAGTTGAAAGCTTCTCAAGCCTCGACGGTTCGGTATTCCCGACAGATGCGAGGCACGCGCGTTGTGGCAAGCGGTTGCCGACGCCTTCAATTCGCCGACGCGATGCCGTCAAGACGGGCGCTGTTCATGGGGCGACCGAAAGCTGTCGATCGCCCCCCCGTGTGCGGGAAAATTTCGCCGCCGCCGGGGAAGCAGCGGCGGCGTCTCAGAACCAACGGCCCCGGCCATAGAAGCCGAACCCACCGCACAGAAATATCACGACCAGAATGATCAATAAGGTATTCGTGTCCATTGCTGCGCCCTTCTTCAGTTTGATCAGCGCCGCGCAAACAGAATGTGTGCGCATGGCCTTCTACAAATTTGTCTATTCTGTAATTTGACAAAGTTACAGGCTCGGAAACTACCTATTTCACGCAACTAAATGTGGGGCGCCCGCGATGGCCGGACTTGTCAATCGCCGGGAAGCGTCGCCAAAACCGGGGCGAGGGGCGGCTGAATTGGATTAGCTCTGAGTAGATTCCGATGCTTACCGTTCGGGTCGGTGAGCGGCTAACTGCCACAGAGCGGCGGCGATTTTGCCGCCTTGCAGGAGATCTCTATGTCACGAATTGTTATTATTCTCTCGGCCGCCGCATTGCTCTGCGCGTCATCCCAAATTGCCTTGGCCGACCAAAATGGTCTTGTCACCGGCGCGGTCGGGGGCGCGGTCGCCGGGGCTGTCGTCGGCGGTCCAGTCGGGGCCGTCGTCGGCGGCGTGGGGGGCGCGGCAGTCGGAAACTCCGTCACCAATCACAGAAACTACCGTCGCGGCTACGCCTATCACTCCTATCATCATTACCACCACCATTACGATCAATACTGATCGATCGACGGCGCCTAGTGCGAGGGCGTCGTCGGGGCCCATGGTCCGGCGGCCCGGAGGAGTTTGCTTCCACCGCCTCTCGCTGAACCCGGCGCGCGCCAATCTTCAACGCGTGCGCCACCTTGTCCGGCGCGGTCTGCTTCGAGTTTCCGCGGCCGGATCCATGTGGAACAAGCAGACCCCCGGGCAGACCCCATCGCAAAGGAGGGCCGGTGCCTGAAACGGATGACGCGTCGTCGATCCCGCCGATCCATATTGAAGAGACGATCCAGTCGATCGCCGGGCTCCACGCCGAGCACCATGCGAACACCACGCATCATCAACGCATCGTCGACCGCATCACATCGCTCCTGGGCAGCGCCAGCTTCATCGCGGCGCTGACAGTCTTCGTTGCCGGCTGGGTGATTTGGAACAGCCTTGGCGCCGCCATCGGTTATCGCGCGATCGATCCGCCGCCCTTCGCATGGCTGGCGGGCGCGGCGTCGCTGGCGTCCCTCTATCTGGTTATCCTGATCCTCACGACGCAAAGAGGAGACGATCGCCTTGCCCAGCGCCAGGAACTTCTCAATCTGGAGCTGACGATCCTGAGTGAGCAGAAGATCGCCAAGGTGATCGCCCTGCTCGAAGAGCTTCGGCAGGACAGTCCGCACCTCCACGACCGGGTCGATGAACAGGCCGAAGCGATGTCCCAACCGGCGGACCCTCGATCGGTCATTGACGCAATGAAGGAAGCGCGATCCGAGTCCGCCCACGTGTCGCGCAATGCGCCCTGACGGCGAAACTCGATTGAACGGAAAGCGGCGACGCACTCGCCCCGGCGCCCGCGCCGTCGCGTCAGCGGACGCGCATCTCTCTGCCTCCAGCCGTAGGTAGTTTCCAGAGTCTGGCGCCTACGGCGCGAAGTCATTCAAACGGAGCCACTTGCTGGTCTCTCAGCCATTGGAGTCAAACTCATGACGACGCGTATTCTTTTCGCCGGCGCAATAGCGCTGGCTTTTGCGGCAGGCTCGGTTGGGCTGCCGTCGTTGGCAGGCGCCGCTGAGTTCCACGGGGGCGGCGGACATGTCGGGGGCGGTCACGTGGGCGGCGTCCATGCCGGCGGATACCGCGTCGGCGGCGCCTACCATGGCGGCGTCTACCGCGGCGGCGGCGTGTATCGCGGCGGTTACGGCGGCTACGGCGGTGGTTATGGCGGCGGGGTCTACTACGGCGGTGGTTGCGCGCCCATGCAGGTGGTCCTCGGCCTATGCGGCCCCTACGGCTATTGAAACCGGCCCGTGGTCACGGCGGGGCCCTTTAGCCCCGCTGCGGGCTCTCGGGCCCGCGCGAGCACGGCCGAACACAGGGCGGTCATAGCGGCGCCGTGCTCCCGCCGAGGACGAAATCCCTCAACCTTCAAGGTGCAATTCATGAGAAGACTTCTTCTTGCCTCCGCGGCGATCGCCGGCCTCGCCGCTTCAAGCTTCGCCCCGACCGCCTTTGCGGCGTCCGGCCCCGACGCGGCTTTGCCGAGCGCAGCCGATATCCAGCGTATTCAGGAACGTCAGTCCGTCCTCCTCGACGCGCATCTCGCCGCATGAAGGCCGCCCTGAAACTGAACGAACAGCAAGTCAAGAACTGGCCAGCTTTTGAGTCGGCGATCCGCGACGCCGCCAAGGCTCGCGCCGACCGATGGGCCGCGGCGCGGGAACGTATGGCTCAAGGCGAACGCCCGTCGCCGATCGACCGGATGACCATCATGGCCGATCACATCGAGAAAGGCGCGGCGGACCTGCGAAAAGTCATCGACGCGAGCAAGCCTCTTTACGCGAGCCTCGACGATACCCAGAAGCGCGAGTTCGGCCCGTTGATGCGCGAGTTCAAACCGGCTCGCAAGCGCTAGCGCGCTGCGGCGGTCAAATCGAAGCGATGATGCCAAATCGTCAGTTATTTGGGCGGCATCCTCGGCACGATCGCCCTGTCCCTCGCCCGGCCTGCTCACCAGGCGCCGTTCTTCCCGCCCGGTCCGACAGGGCAGCGCCGGAAAACGCTCGACGCCGTCGCCGAGATTGCGGACGACCCGCCTTGGGGCAATAATTCGCCAGTTCATGACCCGGATGGCCTCAGGGTCGAATCCGGCGCCATGACTTGAGCAAATTCCGAGCCTGCGCTTTGTGGGGTCGCGACCCCCCTTGCCGTCCTCTTGCCATCGAGCCCAAAAAGGAATGACGATGTCGGACACCACGCCTTCTGCAGACCTCGAAACCCGTATCGCCGATGTTCGGGACAATATCCGCGAGCTTACCGAGCAGGCGGCGGCTTATTCCGGCGGCGCCGACGAGGCGAGAACAGCCACCCGAATCGCCGAGCAGGAAGCTCTCTTGGCCGAACTTCTCAAGGAGCGGGCGGCCCAGTCGGGTTAGACGCGACCCCCGGAAGGCCCTTCAGGCCGGCGCCAGTTCGCCGGCGTCGGTCGCGGCGCCGCTTTGTTCGAGGGTGGGATAGTCGGTATAGCCGTGGGCGCCGCCGCCGTAGAACGTCTCCTGACCCATCAGCGGGTTCAGCGGGGCGTTCTCCCGCAAGCGCTCCACCAGATCCGGGTTGGCGATGAAGAGGCGCCCGAACGACACCAGATCGGCGCGGCCGCTCGCGACCGCGTCGATCGCCATCTTCCGGTCATAGCCGTTGTTGACCATCCAGACGCCGTCGAAGCAGCCGTGCAGCGCGGGATAGTCGAACGGAATCGTGTATCGGGGTCCGCCCGTCTCGCCCTCCACCACATGCACATAGGCCAGGCCGAACGGATTGAGACCCTTCACGACATGATTGAAGAGGGCCTGCGGATTGCTGTCGCGAGAGTCGCCGGCGGTGGAGACCGGCGAGATCCGAACGCCGAGGCGGCCGGCGCCGATGGCGTCCGCGCAAGCCTCGACGACCTCGAGGAGCAGCCGCGCGCGGTTCTCGATCGAGCCGCCATAGGCGTCGGTGCGATGGTTGGTCCCGTCGCGCAGAAAGGCGTCGAGCAGGTAGCCGTGGGCGCCATGCAGCTCCACGCCGTCGAACCCGGCCTCGATGGCGCGGGTCGAGGCGTAGCGGAAGTCTCGACAATGCCAGGGATCTCGTCCAGTTCGAGCGCGCGCGGCGCCGACGCGTCGACGAACCCCTCGTTGGCCACGAAGGTCTTGGTTCTCGCCCGGATCGCAGACGGCCCGACGGGCGCCCGGCCGTCTTTCTGGAAGCTCGTGTGAGAGACGCGGCCGGTATGCCAAAGCTGAACGACGATGGTCCCGCCTTTGGCGTGCACGGCGTCGGTGACGGCTTTCCAGCCCCGGACCTGATCGTCCGTATAGCAGCCCGGCGTATCCGCGTAGCCTTGCGCCTGGGCCGAGATCTGGGTGGCTTCGGCGATGATCAGGCCGGCCGTGGCGCGCTGGGCGTAATATTCAACAGCAAAAGGACCCGGGACCAGGCCCGGGCCGGCGCGGTTTCTCGTGAGCGGCGCCATCACGATGCGGTTGGCGAGTTTCAGGGCGCCGGCTTCCGTGGGTTCGAACAGAGCCCGGGCCGTGCGGGTCTGGTAAGATTTCTTCATCGTTTGTCTCCTCAATTTATGATCGCTGCGGCCGATATCGCCGGCCGCGGACGGCGTTTTGCACGCGCCGCCCGCTCCGGAACCTGCTCGCGATCGCAATGCCATGCTCAAGAGCTTCAGAAGCGGGCTGTTTGATAGCCTCGGAAAATACTCATGAAGGGGCGCCGTTCGACAGAACTGGTAAGTCCGGCGAGCGCCAACGAAATCGGCGGCTGCGAGCTGAAACCGAGAACTCGGTGGTCATACGTAGTTGAACTCGCCCTGACGCATCCGATCAGGAGCTGATATGCAGGGAAAACTCGCTCCGCTTTCCCCGATCGTCGGGACGAAACGCGGCCGGGCGTCCCTCATCAATTCGGCCGACCGTTGGGATTTCGGCGTCGATCAGATCGTGATCCTCAGTGTCGCCATCGGATGACCAGAGCGGCGCGAAGGGGAATTTGTCCATGAGTCGCGTCCAACTCAGTTCGATTCGATTCCACTTCATGGAAGCC
>CAVRWC010000008.1:0-57553 GCA_963724785.1 uncultured Alphaproteobacteria bacterium
GCGCCGCCGGAACGGCGATGCGCGAGATCAAGATACCAGGGCTTCGCCCCGAGATTCGGCCGACGTCGTAGTACGCCCGGTTGACCGAGCCCACGCCGGAAGCGGTCAAGATCGTCACCGGAATGCCCGAGGCGAGCGCGACGATGAATACGCTGGCGTCGAAGGTCGTCGGAAAAAAGTAGAACGTGCACGGGAATCAGGTTGTCGCCGGAGCGGGGCCGATGAGCTTTAGGATCGGGCTGGCCCCGAATAGGCGAACGGTTTCGACCAGCCGAGCGCCACGCCCGCGACGTAACCGACGATCGCGCCGAGACCGAAACCGAGCCCCCATAGGCGGAGCGAGTAGCCGACGCAGATCAAGCAGGCGGCGCCAGTCGGTCACATAAACATGGAGGAGGCCGGTCGGCGCCGAGAAAAACGGCTTCGGCAGCCAACCGGTCTTGGCCGTGGTGAACTCCCACAGCGCCAGCCACACGCCGATGGCGATGAACCAGGGTCCGTAGTAGTCGAGCGTCTCGCGGATCCAGCCGTTGCGCGGACTGGCGAACGCGAGCGCGGCGAACCCAAGTGCGCCGAGGCCGACGAGAAGCGCGAACAGGTCATCGCTGCCCCAGGGAACCACGTTCGGCATGGCCTTGGTGACGATGGCCGCAATGGCCCAGGACGCTGCGGCGTAGAGGCCGGGCGTCCAGATCGACCAACCGGCCGATCGCGCCAACGAGCGCGCGACCGGTCCAGCAAGTTGTGTCGCCTGGGTCATGCTCAGGCCAGGATGTCCACGGTCACCCGCTCGGCGAAAGTCTTCGGATCCGTCTCGGGATCCAGCACTTTCACCAGCTTCAGGTCTTCCGCGCCGATCCGGATCTGGTCGACGAGCGCCTGACCGACCGGATGGTTGTGATAGACGAGCGCGCCGAGGATTTCGGTGAGATCGGCCTCGGTCAGCCCCGCGGGCTTCAGATTGTCAGCGTACCACTTCGCCACCTCGCCTGGATGGTTGGCGGTATATTCGTGCACCTCGATGTTGCCCTCGGCCAGACGACGGAGCGCGTCCCTGTTGGCGGCGAGAAACGGACCGTTGGCGCCGAGCACGCAGCAGGTATGGCCTTCGTAATAGCCGCTCTGAGTGTCGGCGATATGGATGAGATTGTTCTTCTTCTCGATCGACCAGGCCCACGGGTCGATATGAATCCCTGCGTCCGCCTCCCCGCGGGCGACCGTTTCGCCGACCAGGTCGAACGGCACGACCTTCCAGTCCACATCGGCGTTTGGATCTAGGCCCGCCTTGAAGATCGAGACCTGGAGCACCGTCTGGGGGGAAGCGCCCATGACGAAGGTGGCGATCGTCTTGCCCTTGAGGTCCTTGAGCTCTTTGACTCCCGATTTTTCCGAGGCGAACAGGCGTCCGCAGCCGCCATGCGAGCCGACGAACAGCTTGACGTCGAAGCCCTGTTCGAGCGGCTTCAGCCAATCGCCGATCAGCCCCGCGGCCGCATCTGCCTTGCCGGTGGCGATCGCCTGGATCACCGTCTGGCCGTTCGAGGTGAACGGGTAAAGTTCGATGTCGAGATTATGCTTGGCGTAGATGCCCTTCGCCACGCCGAAGCCGAGCGGCGAATGGCACGCCGCGACGTCGCCCCAGCCGAGGCGGATCTTCGGGGTGGGCCCGCAATCGCCGGCGAGAAGACGCGGCCGCCAAGAACGCCGGCCGTGGCGGCGACGCCCACAGCCCCCGCGGCCCGAAGGACGTTGCGCCGCGATACGGCGGCTGGCTTGTTGATTTTAATCATACCGGACTCCGCTTTCTTGATTTTCTTGCCCCGGGCGTTCACGCGGCCTTGCGCGCCTGCCCCGCATCCGAGACGTCGCCCGCGGCGTCGAGGGCCTGCGCGAGATCGCCGATGATGTCCTCGGGATGTTCGAGGCCGATTGACAGGCGCACGTAGCCAGGGGTCACCCCCGTGGCGAGTTGATCTTCGCCATTGAGCTGCTGATGCGTCGTCGAGGCGGGATGGATGGCGAGCGAGCGCGCGTCACCGATGTTGGCGACGTGGTAGAAGAGCTTCAGCGTGTCGATGAACCGCTTCCCCGCCTCAACGCCGCCTTTCAGCTCGAAACCAACCAAGGCGCCGTAGCCGCCCTTGAGATAGGCGTCGGCGCGACGGCGTGACTCTCCGGTCTGCAGCCCGGGGAAGATGACATGCGAGACGTCATTGCGGTCCTTGAGGAAGTTCGCGACAGCGATGGCGTTCTCATTGTGCTGCCTCAGACGCAGCGGCAAAGTCTCCAGACCTTGCAAAAGCAGGAAGGCGTTAAACGGCGACAGCGAGGCGCCGATGTCGCGCAGCAGCTTGACGCGGGCGCGCAGCGAATAGGCGATCGGCCCGAGCGGCTTTGCGGCCTCGATCCAGATGGCGCCGTGATAGGCGTCATCGGGCTGGGAGAGCAGCGGAAATCGGTCGGCGTGCTGTTCCCACGGGAAGTTGCCGCCGTCGACGACCAGGCCGCCAATCGAGTTGCCGTGGCCGCCGATGTACTTCGTCGCCGAATAGACGACCACCGCCGCGCCATGTTCGAGCGGCCGTGCAATGAGGGGCGTCGCGGTGTTGTCGGCGATCAGAGGAACTCCGAACGACCGGCCGATGTCGGCGACCTCCCTGATCGGGAAGACGTTGAGCTTTGGGTTGGGCAGGATTTCGGCGTAGTAGGCCCGGGTCTTGTCGTCGGTCGCGCGACGAAAATTCTCGGGGTCGGTCGGATCGACGAAGCGAGTCTCGATGCCGAACTGCTTGAGCGTCTGCGCAAACAGCGTCCAGGTGCCGCCGTAGAGGTCGGTCGAGGAGACGATGTTGTCGCCGGCCTGGGCGAGGTTGAGCACCGAAAAGGCCGAGGCGGTCTGACCAGAAGCGACGGCGAGCGCCGCGGCCCCGCCTTCGAGCGCGGCGACGCGCTGCTCGAGCGCGTCCCAGGTCGGGTTCTGGACGCGGGTGTAGATGTTGCCGAGTTCTTCGAGAGCGAAGAGCCGCGAGGCGTGACCGGTGTCCTGGAACTGATAGGACGTGGTCTGATGGATCGGCACCGCGACCGATCCGCTTACCGGATCGGCGCGATAGGATCCGCCGTGCAGGACGAGCGTCTCGAAACGCTTGCTGTCGGTGGCCATGAAGATCAAGTCTCCTGAGAGAAGAAAAGGATGGGCGTCAGTAGGCCGAGGCGAGTTCGGACTTGCCGTCGGAAGGTTCGAGAAGATCAGCGTGATGGCGGCGCGCGACGTCGGGGTGCGACCGCAGCCGGCCCTTCAGATAATTGCGGCCGGCTTCGCGGAAGAGCGGATTGAGAGGGTCCTGCGTGACCCCGCGAGCCTCGGCGGCCAGATGCGGCGGCAAGGCGAGCAACGGCACTTCGGAGTCGAGCCGGGCGCCGAGGAAGAAGGCGACCGAGAGCCGGTCGTGGCCGGCCGGCGGCGAAACGACGCGATGCACGTTGGCGCGCAGATAACCGCCGGAGGCGATTTCGAAAATTTCACCGACGTTGATGATGAAGGATCCGGGGACCGGGGGCGCGTCGATCCAGCCGTCCTCGCCCTCGACCTGGAGGCCTGCGACCTGGTCCTGCAGAAGGACCGCCAGGAACCCTGAGTCCTTGTGGGCGCCCACGCCCTGATCGCTCTCGCCCGCCAAACGTCCCGGATAGCGGATGATCTTGATGAGCTGGTTGGGAGCAGGCGAATAGATCGGCGCGAACACGTCCTCCGGCTGTTCAAGCGCGGCCGAAAAGGCCTGAATGATCCGGATCGCCAGCGCGGTCGCCTTCTCCTGATAGTCGAGCAGAACCGGCTTCAGGTCGGGGAGCGCGGAAGGCCATTGGTTCGGGCCCTGGAGCCGTTTCCAGGCCGGCGAGCCCGGATCCAGCGCCAGCACCGGCCTTTCAGCTCCGATGTCGACCTGCTCGCGCCAGTCCTGCTGCCCGCGCGTGTACTCGAAACCCGCGCGCGTGTAGCCGCGAAAGTGGGGCGAGTTGACCATCTCGATCTCGAGCTTTTCGGCGTCCGGCAGGGAAAAGAAGCGCCGGGAGAGCGCGAGCACGGTTCGGATCAGACTGTCTTCGACGCCATGACCAACGAGATAGAAAAAGCCGTAAGTTCTCGCTGCGTCCCTCAACTCGCGGAGGAAGCGCTTGCGCTCCTCTCCCTGGGCGTCGAAGCGCCGTAAATCGAGCGTGGGCAGCGAGGCTTTGGCCGTATCGCTCATATCCAGTTCCTTCTCTCCTCTCGCGGCCCCACGATGGCGCCTGGGTTTTTTGAAGTCAAGCATGTCTACAATCTATATATACTTATGTTGCGATCGTCCCCGAGTTCGCCGCTGACCCCCTCGGCGCCCATGTCCCCGGCAAGGGATGCGATCGAGCAGGGGCCGAGCAATCCGCTCGCGACGCGCGCCGACTTACGGAGCTTCATCGCGATTGACGAGGATCAACGCGGAATCGGCCCGGCGATAGTAGGAAGGTTCCAGTGCAAAAATCGTGGGACGCGCTTCAGGCGCGCCCCCGGGAACGGACATCATGGACGACAGGACCTCGAGTCAGATTGCCGTGCTGCTGCCGGCGGATCAGCGGGAGACGGCGATGGCGGAAGCGCTCGCCACCCGCGTTCTGGAGCGCGCCAAGGCGCCGGGGGTGATCCCCTGCGCGCCGCAGAAGCGGCTCGGCGACCGTCGGCCCGATTTCGCCACGGTCGACCGCCTGTCGCGCGCGCTGCTGGCGCGCGCCACTCAGGGCATATCGCCCAACGCCCTCTTTCAGACATGGACCGACTGGGCGCTGCACCTCGCGCAGGCGCCCGGCAAGCGCGCCGAACTCGCCAAGAGCGCGGCGATGTCGGCCGCGCGTTTCAGCCTCTGGCTTCCCTATGCTTTCGCCGACGGCCGGCACGCTCCGCCGTTCGCGCCGTTGCCGACCGACCGGCGGTTTCGGGATCCCGGCTGGGAGCAATGGCCGTTCAACGTGTTCGTCCAGAATTTCCTTGGCGCCGAGGCCTGGTGGGCGGAGGCGACGCGGGACGTGCCGGGTCTCGTGCGCGACCGTGAGGCGGAGGTCGCCTTCATGACGCGCGCGGCGATCGACATGATCTCGCCGGGCAACGTCCCGTGGCTGAACCCGGTGAGCATCGCCAAGACCGTCAAGGAGGGCGGGCACAATCTCGTCCGCGGCGCGGCCAATTGGCTCGAGGATTACGATCGCATGCTGGCCGGCCGTCCGCCGGCCGGATCGGAAAAATTCGCGGTGGGACGCGATGTGGCGGTCACGCCCGGCAAGGTCGTGTTCCGCAACGACCTCATGGAGCTGATCCAGTACGAGCCGGCGACGGAGAAGGTGTCGGCCGAGCCGATCCTGATCATCCCGGCCTGGATCATGAAATATTACATCCTCGACCTCGAGCCGACGAGTTCGCTCACGCGCTGGCTGGTCGAGCGCGGGCATACCGTCTTCATGGTGTCGTGGAAGAACCCGGATGCGCGCGACCGCGAGGTCAGTCTCGACGATTACCGCCGGCTCGGCGTCAAGGCCGCGCTCGACGCGGTCTTAGCGATCGTTCCCGACCAGAAGATCCATACCTGCGGCTACTGCCTCGGGGGCACCGTGCTCGCGATCGAAGCGGCGACGCTCGCGCGCGACGGCGACGATCGGATCGCAAGCCTCACGCTGCTCGCCTCCCAGACCGATTTCGCCGAGGCCGGCGAGATCATGCTGTTCCTCGACGAGGGGCAGGTGATGCTGCTCGACGATCTCATGTGGGATCAGGGCTATCTCGACAGCCGGCAGATGGCCGGCGCCTTCCAGGCGCTGCGCTCGGACGAACTGATCTGGGGCAAGTTCATCCGCGAATACGTGCTCGGCGAGCGCGACGAGATGACGGCGCTGATGGCCTGGAACGCCGACCAGACCCGCATGCCCGCGCGGATGCACAGCCAGTATCTGCACGGCCTGTTCCTCGAGAACCGCCTGTCTTCGGGACGCTTTGCGGTCGAGGGCCGCAAGATCGCCTTGCGCGACATCCGCGCTCCGATCTTCGTCGTCGGCATGGCGCGCGACCACATCGCGCCCTGGCGCTCGGTCTACAAGATCTGCCTGTTCACCGACACCGACGTGACCTTCGCGCTGGCCTCGGGCGGCCACAACGTCGGCATCGTCAACCCGCCGGCGCAGAAGCGCGGCTCGTATCAGCTGATGACGATGGGGCGCAACGAGCGCTACGTCGAGCCGGACACCTGGGTCGCCGCCGCGCCGTCCTACGAGGGCTCGTGGTGGCCGGCCTGGGAGGCCTGGCTCAGGGCCTCGGGCTCGGGCGACGAGGCCGGGCCGCCGCGCATGGGGGCGACCGACGACGGCCTGCCGCCTTTGTGCGAGGCGCCGGGAGTCTATGTGAGAGGCTAGACGCCGCCGGCAGGCGCAATCCCGGCTCCGCAATCGAGACTTTTGAACAGCATGCGGCGGCTTTCGGTTCCGGTCCCAAGGCTCGCCGCCGTCATGTTCGCGGACGCGGACAATTGAGCGCGGCAAGGCGTCGAGGAGGGTTTTTTCGCTCATGGGAGAGGGTCGAGCGGCGGCTCTCGATCCCGCTTTCCGAGGAGGGCAAAGAACGGGCGTCCGACCCTGGAGGGGCGCGAAGCGTGGGGGACAGGCGGCGTCCCGGTCCCGAAATCGAGACTTTCCAGCAACTTGCTCCGCCTTTCGGTTCCGCGCTCCGCCGGGCCGCGACCCAAAGGGCGCGTTCGAACCGGTCGCGTCCGCCCAGTCGACGGCGCCGAGGTCGTCGAAGACCTCGCGCCCGAGAGCCGGCAGCGCCAGGAGGCCCGCCAGCCATGCTCGCCGCCCTCCACAGGGAGGCAAGCGCCATCGCGGATGGGCGTGACGCGGGCAGGGGCCAGGACTTCGGGGAATTCGGACATGCACGATCCCGATTCAGATAAAGGCAAAGATAGCGCCCTCGCTCCTCCATCGGCAAGGTTTTGTTTCGCGAGCCCACGACCGGCCCGGATGAGCGTAGCGCGATGCTATAGGCTTCTCGGACGCAGGAATGTGCAGGCGCGGGCGGCGGGCCGAGCGAAAGCCGGGAGCGGGCGGGACAGGGGACGTACAGAACAGATCGCGTGGCGCACTATCCCACTATCCGAGCGAAGCGAGCCGCGGTCTAGCTTCCACAAGCCGGCTATAATTCGGAGGCGCTCCCCGGATTGGCTGCTGTGCGCACGGTGCGGTCGTTCGCCGAGGGTGTGGGGAACGGGCGAAGTCGACCCTGAGCCGCCCTTGCCGGTCAGCCGGGGACGCGCGATGAACCTCAGAAAGCTGCCGGTCGTTGAAGCTGACAAACGCGCCACTTGTGCGCGTTCGGCCGCCCCGTCAGGGCGGCGGGACTTCGCAAGAAGCGGCCGTCGCCAAATCGCTTAGCGCATTAGACCTACACGCCGCTATGCAGCCGTTCCCGCTCGCTCGGACCCAGCAGCGGTGCGTTGCCGAAAACCAGGCGGGCTAGCTGCTGGGCGACCGGAATTCCGTCATTGACGCGGAGGGCTAATTGCACCCTCCATTAACATCACAAATACCAGCGCAAATGTGCGTTGCGGGATCGCATGAGCATTTCTTCCCGGCATCCTGCCTGCCTTTGCATTCGCCAGCAAATTTGACGATTGAACCCGGGTTGTCCGGCGAACCGGGGTTTATTCGCTGACTCTGCGCGGGCTGGTCTTGGGCGAGCGCGCAGCACGTTTGGCCAACGAGGAATGCGAAGGCAATTGTTCTTGGGAGCATCACTTTCCTCCTATTGGGCCGGTTGGCCCTTGATTGATGTCGCAATGGCGTTCGCATTGACTCTCGCGTTGTGCTGAGCTTGCGCGGAGGAATCCAGAGCGAGCGGCTTATAGGCGGAGGGGGCGCTGCCCGGGGCGACTGGACCGACGGTTATGATCAGGTCGTTGGTATAAGTCCGTTCAGCCGCAATCGTGGTTCCGCTGGTGTTGTAGGAGACCGGATAGAGGTGCCATGCTGGGGTTACACTGCCGCCAAAAGCCGCCACAAAGGAGATTTCCTCCGAAAACGTATTATAGACAGCCCATTGCCACGGCTGCAGCTTTCTGTCGGCGGCCGACATTTTTTCGAAGTTGATTGATCTCCGATCGAAGCCGGACAAATTGCCCAATCGAGCAAGCGTCGCCTTGTCGAACAAGAACTCACGGATTTTCAGGTCCCCGTCGATCTCAACCCCGGGCTCGTAGATCGAGCAGTCCAACTGCCGTTCCGCGGCGAATTGCAGTAGGTCGGAGTTCAAATAAGTAAATTGTATGGTTTCTGTTCTCGTCGCAGTGGCGGCGCCGGACACCCCTGCCGCCAATCCGAACGACCGGGCAATCGTGACGTTGCCCCCGGTTGAGAAAGTGCGGACGATTGTGTGGATCGGATTGAACGTCGAGAGCGATGGGCTCAGGCCGCCTTGATCCTGGGCGGTTATCGTCAAAGTGACCGAGGTTCCCCACTGCGCGACCCAGGGAAGGTTAAATCGCGCCAGATTCGCCAAGCCGCTGGCGATCTCGCAGGAAATGTGGTCGACAATCGTGTTCTCGTACTTCCCTTGTTCGGACATATAGAGCCCAGACTTTTCCTGCAACTGCGGGGTGTCAGACTTCAACAGGCTCTTGGTTGGAACAATCAAACCGCACCCCGAGAGCCCGCTGCTCCAGCAATCAGTAACAGTAAACAACTGACGTATAGTACCTTTTTGCCCCGCGCCTGCCGGCGGTTCGCTCTTGCTGGACAGACGCCCGCCTGACTAAGATGTCACGGTGCCATCACTCTAAATTCTCCACATCGCCCTAAAGCTAGATCTCAGAGCGCGGCGCGGTCACGCTCCTGCCTCAATCTCAACAAAAATTAACCATACCGCTCTAAAAATGTCAATCAGCGGCCGCGGTCCTACGTGAAGGTAGCTGCATATGCTTAGAGTCGCTCAAACGACCCTGGTGGCGATCATGGCGTGTCAGGTAACTGAAGAGGCGCGCGCGCTCGATCAGTCATCGACGGCGTTCATCCAGGTGGTCAGCAGCGGCGGCAATATCGTCGACGTCGGCTCAGGGGTCCTGATAACCGCGGATGGCTGGGTCCTGACCGCGCATCACGTCATCGAGCACGCGAAGACAGACCCCAATTCGCCAACTTCGGACCAGATCAAGGTCTCCTTCGTCACCCAGAACGACCTCAGGCCGGCTCTTTTGTTCGGATGTGATACGTTCAAGGCGGATATGTGCCTGTTGTATGTAAACCCAGGGGATCTGCCTGCTGGGATAACGCCTGCGGGCTCCCCTCGCTGCCAGATGTTGGCGGCTACGGACCCGGTAACCGCGGTTGGGTTCAGCGGAGGCCGAAAGGTGAAGTCGGGCAATGTGTCAGCCGACGTGCCGAACGCCTTGTTCAAGACGGAAATGTCGGCGCCGATCGTCCCGGGGATGAGCGGAGGACCCGTCTTCGACAGCGGCGGCCGCCTGGTCGGGATCGCCTACGGTGCGTCGAACGCAAGCTTCTTCACACCGATTCAGTTTGGCCGCCTCCTGTTGCAGGCGGCGGGAGTTGACTGTGCCAAGAGTTGACCAGGGGGCCTGACGCGGGTACATTTGCCGGGGTAGCGTTGTCCCATCCGCTGGAATGCGCCTTTTCGTTAACGCGGTTAATACCCGAAACGCACTGTTCAGAATTGACAAAGCTACGAAATTGGGATAAGGGGTCTTGAGCGGAGAGCCACCATGCTACGTCTTCTGCAACTGATTTGTCTAGCTACTGCCATTGGGCTGGGAACTGGCGGTGGTCTGATCTTAACAGAGACCCCGGCTGTCGCCGATCAGCCTAATTGATTGTCTATGTGGTCGGGTGACCGTGTTGAGCTGGACTTTAAAGGATGCGCGGCTGGGCGCAATTAGCTGGTGGTTGCGTTGTCTGTACCGCCCAAATCATAAGAAGTATTGGCAATCATGAGAAATATTGGCCTTGTGTAGTCCCAAGGCGCAATAAGCATTGCCCCTTAAAAACTCGATGCTGAGCGCTCCCGGCGCCTAGAAATCACCCTCAGAACAACGAGCGCGATCAGGAAAAAGGCTCAGAGGCTGGCCTTCAGGGCTAGCGCTGAAATCAAGAGCTTGATAAGCCTGATATCAGGCATCAGCGGTTTCGGAGCGCCATCATGAACTCCGTTCTGAGTGGCGGATTGAGTGTTGCGTTGGTCTGTGGAACATCTGTCGCCCTCGCAGACGCCGATTTGGACGCCGATTTGCGCAAACTGCGCGGCCAGCTTGTGGTAATCCAGGCGACCGCGACGCCCGTGGGGGCAGCAGGCCCGCCTCGCAGCTATAGAATGGGGTTTGTCGCTTCCGACGACGGCTTGGTTCTCACTACATATGACCTCTTGAACAGCTTAGGGCAATTTAATTCGGGAACGTTAGAAATCAAAGTTGCGCTTGCTACCCCCGAAACGCGACCGGACCGAGATTATCAGCTGGCTGACATCTACTCTGAAGATCTGAAACACAAACTCCTGTTGCTTCATGTAAAGGGTCTTACGCGCGATAATCCGTTGAAATTGAGTTTTTCGTCCACCTTAGCAGTTGGCACCCTCCTCGCAACATTAGGGTACGATGACAAAGGAAAGTTTCAGACACCATCAGGGACTGGCGCGACAGAGACCGGAGTCCTGTGGGAAACCGGCATTAAAATAGACAGCAATCAGGCCGGGGCACCGGTCTATAGCAGCGCGAACCGGAATATCATCGGCGTTATCCAAGAAAAGGGTCTTAACGGAATGGGCATTGTCGTTCCAATGTATGTAGCCAGACCGTTATTGTTACCAATAAGCGTTACTGACGATGAGGTAGAGCTTGGGCAAGTCGAGAGACAATTTCAATGGAATCTTGTCCCCAGCTTTCTTCCCGAC
The DNA here is from genome assembly GCA_963724785.1 of uncultured Alphaproteobacteria bacterium. Classification (GTDB taxonomy): domain Bacteria; phylum Pseudomonadota; class Alphaproteobacteria; order Rhizobiales; family Beijerinckiaceae; genus Roseiarcus. The sequence continues at coordinate 10,970 of CAVRWC010000008.1, forward strand.
GCCAACGTGAAATTGCGCCTTTGCTATGACAATTTCATTCCAACAAGCTTGAGCCCGAGTAACGTCAGCGTTACACCTACGTTCTCTTACTATGACAGAAATGAACAGTTTCAACAAAGGCACGGATTTCAAAAACTGCCGATAGTCCTACCACCTGAGGGGGCGGCCCCCCCAACATCTGAGGGCGCCAGCCCTCAATCTCAAGGCGCCAGCCCTGATTGCGGCGGCTCCTTCAACTTATCCCAAATTCTAGATGACGCTGACCGCTATAAGGACCAAGACAGGCCAGACACTATGGACATTTCGCTTTCTGTTGTCGTCACCTTGAACGACAATAAACAATTGCCCGCGAAACACTTCCACATCCATCAGGACCACCTCAACAAGAACAAGGAGTAGTGGGCTGATGCAGCGCCTCGTTGGTCACAGTTCCTTCTTCTTTGCGATCGGCTTCCTCCTCTTCCTCTATGCCGGTAGCGCCAGTCTAAGTTTTGCACAATCCAATTCGGATGGAGTCCATCTGGTACCGCTTCCGTTCGTCGCCGACAAAGTCCGTTGGCTACCGGACGGATCAATGGCTTTGGCGTCTGAGAAAGCACGAGAGGCTCAGGGGCGGAATGCTCAAGGCGACGAGGCGCTCCTTTGGCGTATCCCCCTTGACCACCAGTCTATTGACGACATTTCAATCTCAAAAGCTGAAGCTGGTGATTATTTCATATCTTTTGCTGGCACCCTTGACGAGGGGGATTCCGCTGGAAAGACCATCGTAAGCCGGGTGAATGTTAACACTCACGTTTGCTCACGAATAGTGCTCAATATTGGGTCCGGTCAACCAACGATAACAATCGGCAAATCTCCATTTGTCAAAGGAGAGAACCTTGGCTCCTCCGAATCACTTTACCTAGGCGCCTCCGATTCCGAGACAATATATATGTTGGATGAGCAATCATTCAAGGAACGACCGTGTGCTGAATTGCGAGCCGTTGTCCCTGAAGTGTTGGCGACTAATCATGACCTGTTCGGTGTCTCAGATTTGACGCAAATCGGACAAGTGCTGCTAGTCTCTAGTACAAGGCCGCGCGGCGTATCGGCATACGACCTGAGTTTAGAAAGTGGATTGGCTATTTGCCGGTTCTGATTTCAAAGCTCCCGGGCTCTGCTCCTTTTCCACTGAAGCTGAATGCGACCGATGAAACAGCCGCCGACGAGAACGTGAAGGCGTCAATCCTCGTGGCCGACTTCGGTCCGGTGAGTTGTTTACTCCTCGCGGAGTTGGACGAAGCGTTCGGTGTCTTTCAGATTGTCCAGTCTGTTGACCTTAACTTTTCCGCCCCAGGCCCGGCTGCAGGTGATCCAAACAAAACACCTCTCCTGCTCGCATCCGACCGGGGACAAAAGTTCATTGTCGTTGGAAGTCGATCCTCGCGCGAAATTTTTATCTACAAGAGAGATGGGCGTGCGATAGTTTTGCGTGATTCTCGCACGCTGGCTACGCCTCCTGTCGATATTTCCATCTCCCGCGACGGGTCGGCGATAGCCATTCTTATGTCCGGTGGCTCGCAGCTTGAAATATTACAGCCCAAAAGTCTTCCTGAACTCGATCACGCCAAGTTCTGAGGAACAGTCGCAGCTCCTAAAGGCTCAGGAAGCGCTGTCTCAACTTGGATACCCTGTGGGGAGTGTGGACGGAAAGCCGGGTCCGCAAACGAGTGACTTATTTCTCTATTCCAAAGTCGTACCGGTCGAAAGGTGACAGGCGAGTTGGATGCTGATACACTTAACGCGATTTTAAACGCAGGACAGCGCTAATCGTCGATTGTCCAGGTCGAGACGCGGGGCTCCTCTCTCCCGCCGGGACAGGGACGATCGTCGCCCCCGTGTCGCTCGCGACGCTCGTCTTCCTCGTCGCGATCGGAGCGAGCGGCGTGTTGCGCGCGAGCATGGCAGGCGACCTTCGCGTCGGTTCTGGGACTGATGGCGAGGGCCGTGCCCGGCTCCGCCGGGCGGTCCTCTGCCCAGCGTGCACGTGTCTACGACCGCTTGCCCACCCATCTACGATGTTCGCGGTCGCGGCCAAGGAGGTCCCCGTTACCTCGACTCGCCCGTCGGTTCTCTCGGCACGTAAACTCCCGGTTTGGGCGGATTCCACCCGTAGAGGCAAAGCCCGCTTTCCTACCAAATCTGCGCCTACGGACCGGCGATCCGGGAGGACCGCTAAACGTCGGCACCTGCCGTCCGATCGCCCGGAAGAATTTTGCGGACCGAATCGAAACTGACGCGCTTGCAGCACCTTCGGGAATGCTCGATCCTGGCGCACCGCGACCCCCGCGGCTATTCCCGTTCAAGGTCGTTCACCGGCCGGTCGAGGCGGCGCGGGAGCGCTCCGTGCTCTCCGGAGGGGCGCGCGCCGCTCAGATCACCCGCCGCACCCAGCCGTGCTCGTCGGCGAGGTCGCCGCGCTGGATTCCGACGAGCTTCGCCCGCAGCGCTTCCGCGACCGCGCCGCCCGAGCCATTGCCGATGACGAAGCCGCCTTCGTCCGCCTTGATCTCGCCGATCGGGCGTGACGACCGCCGCCGTGCCGCAGGCGAAGGATTCGCGTAAGCGCCCGCTCGCGGCGTCGGCCTTCCACTGCTCGTAGCTGAAGCGCTCCTCGCGCACCGTCCGCCCTTCCGCCCTCGCGAGCGTGATGATCGCGTCGCGCGTGACGCCGGGCAGGATCGTGCCGCCGAGCGGCGGCGTCTGCAGCGAGCCGTCGTCGAACACGAAGAAAACGTTCATGCCGCCGAGCTCCTCGACCCATTTCCGTTCGGCGGCGTCGAGGAAGACGACCTGGTCGCAGCCGTGCTTGATCGCCTCGGCCTGCGCAACGAGGCTCGCGGCGTAATTGCCGCCGCACTTGGCCGCGCCCGTCCCGCCCGGCGCGGCGCGCGTGTAGTGGTCCGACAGCCACACGGTGACCGCCTTCTTGCCGCCCTTGAAATAGGCGCCGACGGGCGAAGCGATCACCACGTACAGGTACTCCGAGGCCGGGCGGACGCCGAGAAACGCCTCGCTCGCGAACATGAAGGGACGCAGGTAGAGACTGCCGTCCCCGCCGGGAGCCCAGGCGACATCCGCCTTGATCAGCTCCTCGATCGACCGCAGGAACGCAGCCTCCGGAAGAACCGGCATCGCCAGCCGTTCGGCCGAGGCCTGGAAGCGGCGCGCGTTCTGTTCGGGGCGGAACAGGGCGACGCCCCCGTCGCTCAGCCGGTAGGCCTTGAGGCCCTCGAAAATCTCCTGGGCGTAGTGCAGCACCGCGGCGGCGGGATCGAGAACGAAGGGCTCCCGCGCCCGGATCTCGGCGTCGCACCATCCCCGCGCCTCGGTCCAGCGAATGGTCGCCATGTGGTCGGTGAAGACCCGCCCGAAGCCGGGATCCTCCATCAACGTCGCGCGCGCGGCGTCCGCGACCGGCGCGGGATGCGGGCGTCGGGTGAAGAAGGGACCATGCTCGACGTTCATTGCTCTTGCTTCCTTGCGTACGGAAAGTGCCCCTATTTAGACCCGCGCCGCGCTCCGCGCCACTCGAAGAGGCCATCGGTCGGCCCGCGCGACCGATCATTAGGGTGGGATGCCGTTCGGTGGAGGCCGGGTCCCTTCTCCCCGCGAAGGGCGCCGAAAGACGCCCGTCCTTCGACGGGCCGAAGGGCGTCGAAAGACGCCCGTCCCTCGACGGGCTGTGCGGGGAGTTAGGTTAGGTTGAGGGGCTGGGGAGAAGCCGCGGCCAATCGCCCGGCCCCTCTCCCCGGCCCTCTCCCCGCTTGCGGGGCGAGGGGGTTGCGAGCGACTCCACCCGATCGCATCCCGCTCTGGCGCACTCAACGGCGTTGCGCCGTGGTCGGTCCCATCATGCGTTCGGCGCAGCCTGCGGCAGCCCGACCCGCCACCTTTCAGCGTAGGCCGCGAGGCCGGGGACGTCCCACGCCCGCGCGCGGGCGAGTTTCGGCGGCTCGTGCGGCTCGCCCCAGCGCGCCAGCATCGCGGCGCCCTCGGCCGCGCCGGAAGCCGGCGCGATCAAGACGGTCCGCTCGGCCATGAGCGCGGCGAGCACGGCGGAAAAGGCCGGCGTGCGGTTGAAGCCGCCCTCGACGATGATATCGCCCGGGGCGTCGAGCCGTTCGAGCATGTACGCGGTCATGAGCGCGGAGTAGAGGGTTGCGAGCGCCGAGCGCCCGGCGGGCGTCGGGGGCGGCGCGCCCTCGATCCAGCCTTTGCGGCCGGCGAACGGGCCGCCCTGGTCGGTGAAGGCGGGCATCGCCATGACGCCGGAGGCGACGATCGCCGCAATGTCGGGCGCGTTCGCCTCCGCCGGCGGTTCGCCCGCGAGCACGGCGAACTCCCGGCCGCCCATCAGCCGGGCGGTCGGCACCGGACGGCCCAGGACGTCGACATTGGCGAGCGTGTCGTCGGCGGGGTTCAGGGTCCCCTTGCCGCCGACGGCCATGATGATCACCCAGGTTCCGGTCGAGACCACGGTGAACGGATCGTCCCGCGAGGCGAGATAGGGGACGAGCGAGGCGTTCGAATCGTGCGCGCCGCAGATGACGCGCACGGAGGGGGAGAGCCCGGTCGCCAAGGCGATCTCGGATTTCAGCCGCCCGAGCGTCTCCCAGGCGCGCCGCTGCGGCGGGAAGAGATGCGCCCAGCCTTGCTTCTCGACGAGGCTCGACAGGCGCCCCTCCCTCGGCCGCCACAGATCGGTATGGGCGCCGAGCGCGGTCGGTTCGGTCGCCATGACGCCTGACAGCCTCCAGGCCCAATATTGCGGATAAGCAGAGAAACGCGCTGGCGGCGGCGAAATCCCGCGGGAAGCTGCGTTCGAGATAGAAAATCTGCCGACCGAGATTGAGGCCGCGCGCCGAGTGTGGCGAAAACGTCTCCTCGAACGGCGGCCGCGCCGCGTCGTAGTCGGCGTCGATCGCGGCGAACCCGTCGAACTCGTAATCGACCGGCGGCGCCTGGACGCCCGCTTCGGTCACCAGCACGCCCGCCGCCCCATGCGCCGAGATCGACACCGCTTCGATCGGCGCCGCCGCGCCGACGTCCTTCAGCGCCGCAAGCAAGAAGGCCCACGCGCGCTCGGTGTCGAGCCGGAGGTAGGGCCAGCGCGTGTCGGGGGGAAGCGGCGCGTTGGGCTGCGATCGTTCGGCGACGACCCGGCCGCCACGGTCGAACACGATCAGCTTGACGTTGGTCTTGCCGACGTCGAACACGGCCACGCAGCCGTCCATGCTGCACCCCTCCCCGAAAGCGCAGGAACTCTAGACCCGTTACGACCCCCGAGGGAAGCGAGTCGACGCCGAGCGTCTCGGCCGCCAGCACGCGCCGACTTGTCGCGATGCAGCCTGCGAGCAGAAGCGGCCCCCGCCACCAGTTTGAGGCGCGCCTTCAACCGCGCGGCGAGAGCGAGCGCCTTGCGTTCGCCCACAAAGGCCTGAAATGCAGCCCCTGTCCCCTCCTGCCATATGCGGAAGTCGAGGCGGTCGCCCGGAAAGACGATTCCGGCAAAGCGACAGCCAAGCGAGGCGAGGAAGGGTCTGCTTGAGCGTGCAGATCGGCCGGCGGTCGGCCGCGTCCACGACTTCTCGTTCCTCTGTTCAGATGGACGCGAGCGTCTTCTGCGCCGCCTTCAGATGGGGGATGTCGACCATCTTGCCGTCGATTCCGAGCGTGCCCGCGCCGGGGTTGGCCGCGAACGCCTCGACGATCCGACGCGCATGGGCGATCTCCTCTTCCGACGGCGTGTAGCAGCGGTTAATGATGGCGACCTGGTCGGGATGGATCGCCATGCGGCCAAGGAACCCGTCGCGGCGTGAACGGCGGCAGTCGCTTTCGAGTTCCTCCGCGTCGCGGAAATCGGCATGGATCGTGTCAATCGGCGCGACCTCGGCGGCGCCGGCCGCAAACAGGCATTGCGCGCGGGCGACCTGATACGGGAAGGTCCAGCCGCCCGCTTCCCTGTTCTCCGTCGCGCCGAGCGCCGCCGCCAGGTCCTCTCCGCCCCAGGTCAGCGCGGCGAGTCGCGGATGCGCCGGCGCGTAGGTGTGAAGGGCGAACATCGCCCTCGCCGTCTCGGTTGCGACGACCGCGATCCTGACCGAGCCGACCGACATCCCGGCCCTGGTCTCGAAGGCGTCGAGATAGTGGCCGAAGCGGACGATGTCGTCTGCGCCGTTGACTTTCGGAACGAGGACGCCATCGAGTCCCGGCTTCACCACGGCGGCGAGATCGTCGAGGGTCAGGCCCGTGTCGAGCGCATTGGTGCGCACGAAGAAGGACCAGTCGCGCGGCTCCTTGTTTTCGAGAAGGCTCGCGACGTGGGCGCGCGCCGCCGCCTTCTGGCCGGGCGCGACAGAGTCCTCAAGGTCGAGGATCAGCGCGTCCGCGCCGGACGCCTGGGCCTTGGCGAACTTGCGTTGCGAATCGCCGGGAACGAACAGGAGCGAGCGAAGCCTCATTGGACCTTCCTAAGCATCAGGGCGACGCGCCGACAGGAGCAGACGACCTCGTTGCCCTGGTTGAACCCCTTGTGCGCGAACGTCACGATCCCCTGCGTTGGGCGCGACTTCGAGTCGCGGAAGGCCCGAGAGGATGCGAACACCACCGTGTCGGGCGCCCGATCGATGATCCGCGCCCGCCTCGACTGCAAGGGTCAGGGGATCCTCGTCCCACCCAGCGACGACGCGCCGTCCTCCGCCGCGACCCCCGAGTCCGGAAAATCTCATAGCCCTCGCGGCGGAATCCCGGTCGAGCCGCAGCAGCGGCGCGTAGGCCGCTTTGGGGCAGCCCGCGCGAGCCGGCAGTCCTCGTTTGTCGCTTCGGGGCTTCATGTGACGAAATTCCCTGATATTTCGTTCCCCTCCCGCCCACCGTCCTTGCCGCGGTCTCATCGAGAGTCTGGTTCTCTTGTAAGCGCAAAAAGAGAATCAGCGGCGGAGGGCTCGATAGTACGCTAGCGAACGAATATCGTCCCATCAAACGTCGCGCCCGTCGGACGCGCGGACCCTTGGGAGGGCAGAGGCGAGCGAAAGCAGTTGTCCTCGAGAAGCGCGGTCGGACGGGCGTGAGTTGGCCGATCCGACGGCCGCGTCGGGCGAGTCGGTTCTCAAGGCGGCCGCCGGGTCGCTCAATCGCGGCGATCTCACATGCGCGACATCGGAGCCGGGATCACGCGTACGCTGCCTCAGGTCATGGGCGTCGACGCCGCAGGCTATGGTCATCCAGGCGCGTCAGTTGGGCCGGAGCCCGTTTCCACCGACCCAATCAGATTTCGCGCCGGAGCTGTGAGAGATCGATTCGACCACGGGTTTCCCCTGCGAAAGCCCGGAGACGCCCGCAACGAACGCGCGCGTCACGAAGGCCTGCGCACGGAATCCAAGGACAACGCTATCTCCGGGCTCGGGCTTGCCTGGGCCCGCCGCATCGATCATGCCGTAATAGTCGATGGCGGCAGGGGCGGGAATCTCAATGGCGCGAAGGGACCCGTCGTCCATTCTCGGCTCTCGGGCGACGATCGCCCGCACGGGATAGTCGGGAAAGACCGGATCGATATAGAGTCCGCCGCCGAAGCAGAAGGCTTCGCCCCCGGAGAGATGCGAAATCTCGGTCAGGTAGACGACCGCCGGCAGTTCAGGAAGATCCTCGGTCACGTGCAACGGGGTCGTTCCTGTCAGCCCGTGTCCGGGTTCAACCTGCGTGGCGCCGGCGTCGGCGAGCGATTGCAACGTCACGCTCGAGGTCGTGCCGGGGGCGTTGATTTCGATTCCCTTGTAGCCGAGGCGCGCCAACGTCTCGGAAGCTTGCCGCAGAGTCTCTAGATTTGCCGTTGGTTTCACCGTGCGGCTCGCCGCATCGAACAGCAGCGCCGGAAAGGTGGTAATGCCGGCGAAGCGAGCGCCTGGAATCGTGTTCAGAGCCGCCGCCGTCGCGGCGACGTCGGAGGCCGGGAACCCGCCTTCGTGACCGCGATAAAACCGATCGCTCGCGCCCTGAATGCGGGCAAGGAGAGGCTGCTCCCGTCCGCGTCTTTGGGAAGCCGCCCCGGCCTCGCCCGCCTTCTCGAAATTGAAGACGGTCCACCAGGCCGGAACCAGCCGGGCCGCCTCGTCAGCCTCCCACTTCGGAACCTGAACAAGGTGGCCGATATGCCCGACCTCCATGCCCGCGCGTCGTGTGGCCCGCGCGCATTCCATGTCGACCGCAACGCTGCGCTTTATTCCTCCGCGCATCACGGCGCGGCAGAAGGACTCGTTGCGGCCCATCTGCTTCGTCATCGCCATGACGGTCAGGCCAAGTCCCTCCGCCCTGACAGAGATCGCGCGAGCGTTGTTCTCAACAGCGTCGAGGTCGATCACATAGGTGTTCGCGGGCAGTTCGCCCCTCTGATGCAGACGGATCGCGGCCTCGATCAGTCGTGGGTTGCGCCGCCGGATGAGGTCGAGAAACATGGCGATCTCCGTATAAGCGATGTCCGAGGCCGTCGCGGCGCTGGACGCCGTCGTTCTCCGACTGCGCGCGACCCGCTCACGACAATTCTACTCCCGACAGAAACCCCGCGAGCGCGACAATGCCGTCATAATAATCCTGAAGGCTTACGTTCTCTTCGGTCGTGTGGCAGATGCGGATATCGCCCGGCGCAAAATAGACCCCCGGAACCCCAAGCGCCGAGAGGATCGGCAACTCCGACCAATAGGGGGCCGCTTCGATGTTTCCCCGCTCGGGCCGAACGGCGCGCACCGCCGAAACGAAGCGGCGCAGGCGAGCCTCGTCGATCAGGCTTTCGAAGGGCTGGCCCCCGATCGGATGGTCGCGAAAACTCGGGTAGAGGAACTGCAGTTCGATGCGGCTGTCCATCGGCGCCGCGCGCACCGCGAACTCCAGGCCGTCGCGCACATCATCCAGGCGGGTTCCCGGCGGGATTTTCGCGATCAGGTTGATTGTGCATTCGCCGGGAACCGCGATATAGCCGCCGCCCTGAAATCCCGGTCGGCAGCACGAAACCCGGGCCCACCAGGCGATGCGAGCGGCCTGCGCCGAGTTCGTCGGAATATCTCCAGACGGCGTCGAGCACGGCCTTCGCGCCCTTCAGCGAGTCGACGCCGAGTTCGGGCACGCCAAAATAGGCGGACTTGCCGATGACCCGGATGTCGCAAAGAAGGAACCCCATGTGAGCGACATAGACGTCGAGCATGGTTGGCTCGACATAGATGGCCATGTCCGGCTTGGGAAGGGCCCCGCTGGCGATGAGCGCGCTGAAGGCGCGCACGCCGGCGCTGACGCCGCTGCCCGGCTCGCCGCTCTCCTCATCCCCGACGAAGCCAAAGAGCAGAGTCGGATCGACCGGGAGGCCCGCGCGATCGAGGGTGCGGACCGCCTCGAGCGTCATGCACAGGCCCGCCTTCAGATCGCTCGCCCCGCGGCCCCAGACCGCGCCGTCGGCCAAAGCGCTGGCGAACGGGCTTTCCCGCTCGGTCCCGGCCCATCGCTCCTTCCAGCCGCGGACGTGAACCGTGTCCGTGTGGCCGATCAGCAATATCGTGTCGGCGCCGCTCCTCCCTTGCCGAAGGCCCCACACATTGGGGCGGCCTTCGGCAAATTCGCTGGATGCGGATTCGGCTCCGAGAGCGTCGAGCTCTCCCTTGAGCCATCTGAGCGAAATTGGCCTCGTCTCCTGTCACGCTCGGGATGGAAATGGCCTTCTGAAGCCGTTCCACGGCATGCCGGGCGTCGAGCGCTTGCCTGATCCTCGCGATGACGGCTGATGTTTGAGGCATTGTCTTCACCCGCGAGCGGATCGCGTCTCCCAGCCCGCGCGCAAAGGCGGAGCGCTACGGCTTCTCATATCGGGTCTCCGCAAGCACGCGGTCGAGCCGAGCCTGACGGGCGGCGACGCCTGGCCGCTCCGTCGCGAGCGCGCCGCAGGCCTCGACAACATAAGACGCGGACACCGAACCCATTGCGGCGCATTCCGCGAGTGGGCGGCCAGCGGCAAGACCCGCTGCGAACCCCCCGCAATAGCCGTCGCCGGCCCCCGTCGTATCGACGACCGTGACGGGATGCGCGGGCGTATGGATCAAGACACGGCTCTCCGAGTCACAAACGAGCGACCCGCGCTCGCCGAGCTTTGCCGCCATATGGCATTTGAGCCGCGACGCCGTCTCGCGCAACCATCCGCCGATGTCCGACGGCCGCCAAATTCGCATGATTTCCGCCTCGCTCGGCAGGAACGCGGAGGCGTCGCGCGCAAAGCCAAGATCGACGTAGAGACGCCGATCGATGTATTCGTCCGAAAGGATGTCCACGGTGACGACGGGCCGGTGCGGCAGTGCAGAAAGCGTGCGCACGTTCTCGGCAGTTCCCGCCGGAGTTTGTGGCGCAACGTGAAAGCCTCGCGCTTCGCGGTAGGATTGAGGCGCGGGACCCCGGCCGCGATCCATTTCGTCGGCCGTCGACGACGCCAGCTTGGGCACTTGTTGCTTGAATGTCTCGCTCTCGTGCAACAGCCACAGCTGCAGTCCCCCGCCGTCGATCGCGGACACGCCTTCGCCGTCCAACCCGCGCGCGGCGATCTGGGCCTGCACGTCCTCGTAGATTGCGCGACCGGTCACCGAATGAACGCCCACGCGATCGGACCAGATCTGCGCGCCGACGGCGGAATAAAGGGCGCCGCCGCCAAGCACCCCGGGTCGACAGGAATGATCGGTAAGCACGATGTCGTCCATCGTGAGCCATCCAACCGTGACAATATCGATCACGATTCGAGCCCAAGCATAGCAGCGCGCCGACGATCGAGAATTGGGCCAAGGGCCGAGGCGTAGACCACGGCTTTCGCGAGATGCGTCACATCGTCGAGATGCGCACGCGGAAGCCCACGGTCGAAATGCCGGTTAAATCCCGGATAGCCGAGAAGCAGAACATTGGGCGTCTTCAGCATGACGCTCACATCGTCGCTGCGCGAGGAATAGGCGTTGTTCAATTCCTGCACCCGTACGCCGAAATCGGCGATCAGGCCAGCCATGCGCCGCGCCAATCCGTACAGGTCGAAAGGCATGACGGCTCCGCGCGCGAGGCTCGAGAATTCGGCGAGAACCGCGCCGCCGCCCAACCTGGTCGAGTTTTCGACGCCTCCCCTCGTGTCGGCGTCCGGATCGCCTCCGCCCTGCTGAACATCGGCGATTATCGCCAGTCGCGGAGCGGGCAAAAGGCTCGCGATGCGGCTGCTGCCCCGGCACATCGTCTGGTTGCCCGCGCCCACCGGTCCTTCCTCCTCGTCGGGAAAGGCCAGCATGGCTTCGACGCCGGCTTCCGCGAGAACCGGCGCGGCGATCGCCAGCGCCGCGACGCCTCCCGCATTGTCCATGAGACCCGTGAAAAGGCCGTCCTGCCCCACATCGCGAAACGAAGAAAACGGCGCGATCCGGTCGCCGGGACCCAGCCGAACCTCAGGGGAGAAGGATCGAAAGTAAGGCGCCCCGTCCTTCGATTCGATCTTGCCTTCGGCGACCAACCGATAGCCGTTCGATTCAAAATCATACCGGTAAGCGTTCGCAGCGCATTCGCCGTCGTGCATGAGATGCACGCAATACGGGACAAGCGGCATGCGGCCGCCCTCGTCCGGCTGGACGAGATAGCTGATCGTGTCGAGGTGCGCGAAACCCCAGAACGGCTTCTCGGCGCCGGCGCCGCCGGTGAAGATCGCCGGGCTGCCGACGCCGCCGAGATCAGGATCGAGCCGAAGGCGCCCGCTGTCGAAGGCGCCGTCCGCGGCAAGCAGCCGCTTCAGGACGGGAACGCGCATGACGGCGGCGGCCGTCGACGGCGCAGGCGTATCCACAAGCGCGGACAGATACCTTCGCACCCGGTCGCGCGTGACGTGACGGTCGACGCTGGGCCGCAGAGCGTTCAGCGCCTCTTCGAAGCTTCCGGGCTGGCTCATGTTCCCCTCGACCGGCTCATGATGAAAACTGCCGCCACGATGAGCCCTCCCTTGAAAAGTTGCTGAACGAACGGGTCGACCCCCGTGAGATTGAGGATGTTTGCGAGCACGCCGATGATGAGCGTGCCGAGGAACGTGCCGGCGACCGATCCCTTGCCGCCAAACAGCGACGTGCCGCCGACCACGACCGCCGCGATGGCGTCCAGTTCGTAGCCCTGCCCCGCGATCGGCGTCCCGATGCTGAGCTGCGAAGCGTAGACAAGGCCCGCGAGCCCCGACATAAGGCCAGAGATGACATAGACGGTCGTCGTATAGACTTTGACCGGCACACCGGACAGCCGCGCGGCCTCCTCGTTGGAGCCGATGGCGTAGACCGATCGCCCGAACGGCGTCAGCTGCAGGACGAAGCCGCTGACGACAAGGGTCGCGATCAGAATGAGCGCCGGGATCGGGATTCCGGCGAGATAGCCATTGCCGAGGGCGTAGAAGCTCTCGTTGTTGATCGGAACCGGCGTGCCGCCCGTATAGATGAAAGCAAGCCCGCGCGCGAAGGACAGCATACCCAGCGTCATGATGAAGGGCGGAAGCCCGCCGTAGGCGACGCCGATTCCGTTGACGAGGCCCGCAAGCGCCGCCGCGCCCATTCCAAGCGGAATGGCCACGATCATCCCCCGGCTGTCCATCGAACCCGCGAACAGAACCACCGCTATTCCGAGGATCGAACCCACGGAGAGATCGATACCCCGCGCGAGGATGACGAACGTCATGCCGATCGCGAGAATGCCGACGATAGACACCTGGCGAAGCACGTTGAGGAGATTGGGAACCGTCAGGAAGCGATGCGACAGCAACGAGGCGGCGATGACAAGCAGCACGAGCGCCGCCAGCACGCCCAACCGCTGCCACGTCCGCGCAACGGCGGCCGCCCGCCGGCCAGGTCGGTCCAGTCCGATTTTCGGTTCAGGCCGCAAGAGCCGCAGCCCGCATGATCGCGCCTTCGGAGGCTTCGGCGCGCGAAACCGTCGCCGCGACCCTTCCGCGACGCAGGACTACGATCCGGTCCGAAAGGCGAAGAATCTCCTCCATGTCGGAGGAGATCAGCATGACCGCCATGCCTTCTGCGACAAGCCGTTCGATGAGCGCGTAGATCTCCTGCTTCGCGCCGACGTCCACGCCGCGTGTCGGCTCGTCCAGAAGCAGGATCCGAGGCTCGATGGCGAGCGCCCTTCCGATGAGCACCTTCTGCTGGTTGCCGCCGCTCAGCGTGCGGATCTCGACGTTCTGGCTCGCGAGCCTCACGTCCAGCCGCCGCACCATGTCGCGCACATAGCGGGCTTCCGCAGACAGGCGGAGGAGCCCCCAACGAGCAAACCGATGCAAGTTTGCGATCGTGGCGTTCTCCCGGACGGGACGATTGGGAAGCAGGCCCTGCGCCTTTCGATCCTCCGTCACATAGGCGATTCCGAGCCGCGCGGCGGCGGCCGGATTGGGGACTCGCACGGCGCGTCCAAAGACCTCAATGCTGCCTGACGAGGGTCGGCTCAGGCCCACGACCGAACGCGCCAGCTCCGTCCGGCCCGCGCCCACGAGCCCGGCGAGGCCGACGATCTCGCCCTCGCCGATGATGAGGCTGATATCCGAGAGCTCCCCGGAAACCGACAGGTTGCGGATGCAAAGAGCCGGCTGCCGGACTTTCCTGGCGTGCGCCACATGGGCCGGGAAATTGCGCCCGATCATCCTGGCGATGAGCCAATCCTGGTTGACCTCCGCGACGCGCGCAACTCCCGTGATGCGGCCGTCCCTCAGCACCGTCACCTTGTCGGCGATGCGAAAGATCTCCTCGAGATGGTGAGAAATGAACACGATTCCCAGCCCCTTCCCGCGGAGGCGATCGATCGTGGCGAACAACACCTCGACGCGGTTCTCATCAAGGACGGCGGTCGGCTCGTCGAGAACGAGAATGCGCGCATCGGCCGAGATGGCCTTGGCGATCTCGACCATTTGCTGCTGGGCGATGCTGAGGGCGCCGACGATGTCCTGAGGCGCGACCGTGACGCCGAGTTGCTCGAACACTTGTCGCGTCCGGGCGCGTATCCGAGCACGATCGACAACGCCGAAGGCGTTCCGCGGAAATCGGCCGAGAAAAATGTTTTCCTCCGCCGAGAGACTCGGAGCGAGCGACAATTCCTGGTGAATCACGACGACGCCCGCCCCAAGCGCCTCACGCGGCGACCGGAACCGCCGCGCTTCGCCGTCGACGATGAGCTTGCCGCTGTCCGGTTGATAGACGCCGCCCAGGATCTTGATCAGGGTCGACTTGCCGGCGCCGTTCTCGCCCACGATCGCTTGCACCTCGCCGGGCAGGATATCGAGATCGACGCCATCGAGAACGCGGTTGCCGACGAACGACTTGCCAACGCCTCTGGCCTGAAGCAGAGGTTGGAGGCGCTCGTCGGCTTCGTCGCTCCCGTCCGCAAGCATCGCAGACGTTCGCTACTTCTTGCAGGGATCAGGGGTCGGCTCGAAGTCGCCCCAGCCGCGTCCGATCCATTCATCGGCGTTGGCCGCGACGACGGTTGGGCTGTCAGGGAGCACAAGCTCCTTGCCCGGAAACTGATACGCCTGCTCGCCAGGGATGTCCTTGCCCATCAGCTTGTAGATCGCGGCCCTGAGGCCAATGTCGGCGATGAAGGGCGTATAGTTCCCGTCCGCCTGAAAGGTCCCGGCCTTGGTCGCCTTGAAGCCGGCGTTCGAGCCATCGAACGTATAGTGCTTGATGTCGTCCTTGCAGCGATTGCCGCGCGCAATGGCGAGCTGGGCGCCCCAGGCGGACTCCTCGGCATGCGAGAAGACTGCGTCGATCTTCGGATAGGCGGTCAGAAAGTCTTCCATGATCGGCACGGACGGATCGCGAATCCACTGCCCGTCGCCGGTCGCAAGGACCTTGATGTCCGGGTATTTGGCGAGAACGTTCTTCATGCCCTTGTCACGGTCCACGGCGGGGGACGAGCCCTTGAGCCCCGTGATCACGACGATATTGCCCTTTCCGCCGAGGTCCTTCGCCATTTTCTCGGCGACGCCTTCCGCCATCGTGATGTTGCTCTGGCCGATGAAGAGAGTCTTGTCGGTCGGGACGTCGCGGTCCATGACGATCAGCGGGAGG
The DNA here is from genome assembly GCA_963724785.1 of uncultured Alphaproteobacteria bacterium. GTDB lineage: Bacteria > Pseudomonadota > Alphaproteobacteria > Rhizobiales > Beijerinckiaceae > Roseiarcus. The sequence goes on from CAVRWC010000008.1 coordinate 26,113, forward strand.
CCCGCGGACATGACGGCGCGCGCGGCCGGAACGAGCGCCCCGGATTCCACAGGGCTCATCAGAACCGCGTCGACGCCGCGCGCGAGCAGATCGCGCACGTCATTGTTCTGCTTCGCGACATCGACGTTCCCGTCCACGACGACGAGCTTGACGTTCGGATGGCGGCAGGCTTCCGCCTGAAGGGCGGCCAGCATTGCGACGCGCCAAGGGTGATTGAAGCCGGTCTGCGAAAAGCCGATTGTGATGTCTCCCGACTTTCCCGGGATGGCGACCGGCCCTTCGGGCAACGGCAGGGTCGAAGTGAGGGGCAGGTTTTTGTAGAAGGCCAGGAGTTCCGAACACGTCTTCTGCGTCACCGGCAGCTTGTCCTCGGCCAAGGCCGACGACAGCGCAGCCGACAAAATCGCGGCTGATAGGACTATGTGCTTCAGCATGAGAGCTCCCTTCCAGTTTCTGTCGACATCACCGACGCAAGCCATCGTCGCTTCGGACTAGGCCCCGGCGTAGATCGAAGGACGGCGTTGAATCCAGGGCCTGGCCTGCTCGAGTTGCGCCGAGAGACGAAGAATGGCGGCGTCATCGCCGTAGCGTCCGACGAGCTGGACGCCGACCGGAATATTCTCGTCGGTCCAGGTCGCCGGCACGGATACTGCTGGCAGACCCGAAAGATTGAACGGGAATAGGAACGCCGCATCCACCCATTTCGCGATATACTTGTCGAAGTCCGGCTCGTTCATGTCCCAATAGCCGACAGGCTGCGGCAATTGGGTCAGGGTCGGCGTGAGAAACACATCGAACGGCGCAAGTTCGGACTGTATGCGCTGGTTGGCTTTTCGAACCGCCGCGACGCTCGCCGCGTAGTCGCGAGCGGAAAGCGAGCGGCCGCGCTCGAGCCATGCCCAGTTGAACGCCACGAGCTCCGTTTCTCGCACGTGACGCCCGAGGACCTTCTCCATGTCGTCGAATTCGAGCACGGTCTGCACCGAATTCATCTGATTATAATCGCGCCACGCCGCCTCAAGGTCAGTGATCATCGCATGCTCTTCGACGACGTGGCCCAGGTCCTGAAGGAGCGACAAGGTCTCGTTCATCGCCTTGCTCACTTCGGGGGCGAAAGGCGGTCCCCAAGGCGAGGCCAGCGCATAGCCGATCTTCACCGGTCGAAGGGGCTCGCGGAGGCCTTCAAGCCAGCTCTGCGCCGGCTTGGGAGGCGTGTAGGGATCTCCGGGCAGACCGCCGGCGGTCGCATCCAGGAACGCCGCCGCGTCCCGCACCGTGCGGGTGACTGCGAAGGTCGAGACGCTTCCGAACCAGACGTCGACATCTTCGGGTCCGTAAGTGATCCGCCCTCGCGAGGGCTTCAATCCCACAACTCCGCAACACGAAGCGGGCGCCCGTATCGACCCGCCGCCGTCGCTCGCCTCCGCCATCGGCGCCATCCGCGATGCAACCGCGGAAACCGCCCCGCCGCTCGAACCGCCCGCTGTCACGGCGGTGTTCCAGGGATTGAGCGTCGGGCCATACATCCGCGGCTCTGTCGCGATGCACCACCCCTGCTCCGGGACATTGGTTCGTCCCAGGATGTTCAGGCCGGACGCCTTGATCCGCCGCACCATCTCCGAATCGGATGGGCTTACGTAGTCCTTCCGGAACGGCAAACTGTTGGTCAGCGGGAGCCCTTCGCAACCGGAGCCGATGTTCTTGAGGAGATAGGGGACGCCCCCGAAAGGCCCCTGAGGCGGAGGCTCCGAGGCCCGAGCCCTTGCGCGCTCGAAGTCCCGGATGACGACTGCGTTCAGCTTCGGGTCCGTCTTCTCGATCAGAGCGATTGCGGTCTCGGTCAATTCCGCTGGCGTCACTTCCTTTTGCCGGACGAGCTCCGCCAGACGAAGCGCGTCGTTCTCGACGAATAGGTTGACAAGGTCGGGCGTGATCGCTGGCATGGCGGATAATGTCCTGATGCGTCAGTAGCTCAGCGAACAATCGCTCTTATATTCATAGCGGTCCGCCTTCGCCGTTTCGCCGCTCCTGATCGGCACGGTGTCCGCAAGCACCTGCTTTTCAATGGCTGCGCCATCGAGGATCTTCTTGGCGATCTCGACCGACATTTCGCCTTCGCGCTTCGGATCCTGTGCGATGAGGACCGCGATCTGGTTGTTCTTGAAGGCGTTGACCTCCGCGGCGGCGGAATCATAGGCGACGAGCTTGACGCGCCCGATTGCTCCCGCCTGCCGCAAGCCGGTGATTGCGCCGATCGCGCCCTGATCGTTGGTCGAGAATATGCCCGCCAGATCCGGATGCGCCGCAAGCGTCGACGTTACGATCTCCGCCGCCTTCTGGGGATCATCGTTTTGATATTGCGGCCCGAGATAGGTCACTCCGGAAGCCGACTTCAGACCCTCCTCGAAGCCTTTGGCGCGCTCATCCTGCGCCGCCGAGCCCGGCGGGTTGGTAATGACGAGCACCGAGCCCTTGCCGCCAATCGCCTCGATCATCGCCGCGGCCGCAGTCTTTCCGCCCTCGACGTTCGAGGTAACGACCTCGCTCGCGACGAACGATGGATCGGCGATGACGGTGTCGACCGTTATGATCTTGGCGCCGCGCGCGGCCATCTGCTTCAATGGCCGCGTCACTCCATTCGCGTCGGCGGGCGAGATGATCGTGATGGTGGGGCCGCGCGCCGTCACCGCGTCAACGACAGGCGCTTGCGATTCTCCGGTGAAATGATCCGGCGCAAAGAGGTCGATGTGAAGGCCGAGCCGCTTGGCCGCGTCGAGTGCGCCGCAGGCGAGCGCATCGTCGAACGGACTGCCCTTGACGCCCAGAATGAGGGCTATCGAAGGGCTCAGCGGCTCGCGCCGGAACTGCGGCGGCAACCATACAGGCGGCGGCCAAGATGCAGCCGCGCATTCGACCGGGAATGTCCTTCATGACCTGCTCCTGACGATGGGTAAGACAGGGTGAGACATCGCATCACTTAATCGTTTCACAAGATTCCTCGGCTGACAAGCGGCATCGGCGCCTTTCATTAATTCACTGTTTTGACGATATTTTTTGCAGTCGCCGCATATTTCAGCATGCATGCAGCGGATCTTCGACTGGACGAAACATCATAACGTTCGTACAATCCGAATCATGACATGGGACACTGGGCATTTATCGGCTGACGCCGCGCCGCTCTGGCGGCAGATCGCCGACCGGTTGCGGCGTTCCATTGCGAGCGGCGAGTTCCAACCCGGGGACGTGTTGCCTTCGGAGGCCGTGATCAACGCGGCTTTCCAGGTCAGCCGGGCGACAGCGCGCGCGTCTCTCGAGAGGCTGCGGCAAGAGGGACTGATCAGCCGCCGGTCAGGCCGCGGCTCGATCGTGCTTGCCCCCAAGGTCGAGCGGCCGGTCAACGCGCTCGCAAGCTTCGCCGAAGACATGCGCAGGCGCGGCTTGCGCGCCTCTTACGCCACATTCAGCGCGGCGACCGAGCCCGCGAGTGGGGAGATCGCGGAGGCGCTTGCCCTGCGCGACGGCGCCGATGCTTTTTATATCCGCAGACTTCTGCTCGCGGACGACGAACCGATCGGCATGTCCAAGTCGTGGCTTGCCCCTTGGGTTCTGGCGGCAGGCCGGGCGCCGACCCCGGAGGAACTCGACTCGGGATCTCTGTACCAGTGGTTGGCCAGGGTCTGCGGCCAGAAAATCGCGGGCGCAAAGGAATATATCGAGGCCGCCGTCGCCGACGTGGCGATGGCGCGGAGACTCGAAGTTGCGCCTGGATCGGCTCTCTTGGTCGCGCGCCGCCGCTCGCACGCCGAGGACGGTCGCCCCATGGAATACGCGACGATGCATTACCGGGCCGACCGGTATCGCTTCATCATCGAACTGTCTGGAAGCAGCGCATCTCAACGGACGCAATGACCGCTCATCCCAAACCAAACCGTGCGCCTCAGGTGCTGCCGCCGAAATCCAATGCGCTCGAACGTCTTTTTGAGGCGCGCAAGCCGATCATCGGCGTCATTCATTTGGCCCCGCTTCCCGGCGCCCCCCGTTATGACGGGCAGCCGATGAGCGCAATCTACGCAGCCGCCGAGGCGGATGCGAAGACGCTCTCCCAGGGCGGGATCGACGGAATCATTATCGAAAACGCGAGCGACATGCCCTTCGCCCGACCGGAGCATATCGGGCCGTCGACTGTCGCGGCGCTTACCGCGGCCTGTCTTGCCGTGCAGGCAGTCGTTCCAGAATCCGATAGGCATCACCTGCGTCGCCAACGGGGTGATCCCAGCCCTTGGCGTCGCCAAGGCCGTCGGCGCGCGATGGGTGCGCGCCAATCAGTGGGTCAACGCCTATGTGGCGAACGAGGGATTCCTCAACGGCCCCGCACCCGAAGCGATGCGCTATCGGTCGAACATCCGGGCCGGTGACGTGGCGATCTTCGCCGACGTGCACGTGAAGTTCGGAGCGCACGCCATCACCGCCGACCGCAGCATCGCCGAACAGGCGACCGACGCGGAATGGTTCGACGCCGACGTGCTCATTGCAAGCGGAACGCGCACGGGCTCGCCCACAGAGCCGCAGGAAGTCGCTGAAGTTCGCGCGGGCACCAACCTCCCCGTGATCGTCGGATCGGGACTGACGGCGGATCTGGTTCCCTCGCTCTTTCCGACCGCCGACGGCGCCATCGTCGGCCAGTGGCTCAAGCATGATGGCCGGTGGTGGAATCCGGTCGACCCACGACGGGTGGAGCAGTTGATGACGGCGGTCGCGAAAATCCGGGGCGCGCCATGACGCTTCTGACGGAAGCCACCGACATCTTTACCGCGAAGCCGAGCGGACGCTGCCTTGTCGCCTTTATCGCGAAGCGGCAACCGCTCGAGCCCGGTGTCTTTGGACCTGCGCAAACTCGCCGCCTGCTGGACCTGCTCCGGACGTTACAGGCCGAAGGCTGGCTGACTTCCCTGCGCGCGATGTTCAATTCGAGGGCTCCCGCGGAACCGTGCGCGTTCGACTGCGCGTTCGCCCATGACGCGGACATGGTGGGGGTGTTCGAGGCTCCCTCCTTGTCGGAGGCGCTGGCCGGAACGGTCCTTCTCGAGCGCGCCGGCTGGGCCCGGCGGTTTGCGACGGAATGGCTGCTCGGGCCGAGGGAATTCTCAACTGTGGAGGGGCGCGGCGAGCAGAGCGGCCACGCCTGGGGCTTTCTCGCGTTGTGGGAGTGGAACGACGCCTGGTCCGCCGCGACGAGGCCCGAACGCCGCGTATACGATGAGGAATGCGACGTCGCGTTCAAAGGCGACCTCGCGCTTGGCATCAATATTGCGGGACGACACCGACTCGATTGGGCGAGTCGTTGGCATCACGCGGGCGCCTGGGAGGCTCCTTCACTCGGTTCGATCGACGTTGCGATGCGTGGCCACGAGGCGGCGGCGGATTTCAAGTTCACAACCTCGCGACACTATGTCGGCCGGCTCCGTCCGCTGGCCGATCTCATCTAACCGGACGCAACTAGCATGAGCGATTGCATCTGGATTCACTATGCGAGGCCGAGGCCGCACTGGTACGGGCTCGACAGCGCGACTCAGGCCGCGCATCTGAGCAGTTGGACTGCGGCTGCGGAAAGGTCCATCGCGGCCGGCGGCTCGCGCCTGGGCCGCTACCATATCCGTGGGCAACAGGACTTCGAGACCGTCGAGATCTGGAAATTTCCCACAGCGGAAGCCGCGTTCGCTCATTGGGCGGCCCTGACCGCGGCGGCCTACGGCGAGTTCAACGCTTTCGCGAACAATATCGGGCTCTCGACGGAAGGATCGCCTTAATGTCCGCGCCGCTGCTCGAAGCCCGCGCGATCCACCGCCGGTTCGGGCATGTGCGCGCTCTCGACGGCGCCGACTTCGCCGTTCAGGCCGGCGAAATCTGCGCCCTCATCGGCGACAACGGCGCTGGCAAGTCGACGCTGGTGAAGATCCTGTCGGGCGCTGACCGGCCCGACGGGGGACAAATCCTTCTTGCCGGAAAACCGGTCGCCTTCGATTCTCCCAACGACGCGCAGGCGCATGGCGTCGCGACGGTCTATCAGGATCTCGCTCTCGCAGCCGACTTGCCGCCGTTCGAAAATCTGTTTCTCGGACGCGAGATCATGCTACCGGGCCTTCTGGGCCGCCTCGGCTTCGTGAACCGGCCGGCGATGCGCCGGCAGGCTGGCGAACAGTTTGAGCGCCTCGGCGTCCGGCTTCGCTCGCCCCGCGTGCCGGTGTCGTCGTTGTCGGGCGGGCAGCGCCAGTCGGTGGCGATCGCGCGCGCCGCCATGTGGGCGGATCGCGTGATCTTCATGGACGAACCGACAGCGGCCCTCGGTGTCGTTCAAACGGGGCGCGTGCTGGACCTGATCCGGCAAGTTCGCGACCAGGGCATCGCCGTCGTCCTCATAAGCCACAACATGCCGCAGGTGCTCGCCGTGGCGGACCGCATCGAGGTTCTTCGCCTCGGGCGCCGCGTGGCCCGGTTCGCGGCGCGGGAGGCTACTGTCGATCGGCTCGTGGCGGCGATGACGAGCGGAGCGGTCGAGGAGAACGTCGCATGAGCGCAACGTCTCTGCAGGAAGCGGACAACGAGCGGCATTCGCCTCTGGAGCGTTGGAGCGGCCTCCTCGGCGGCGGGTGGATTTTCCTTCTGTTGATCGCGTTGGTCGCGATTTTTGCAACTCTGCGGCCGGAGCAATTCGCTTCGAGCTTCAATTTGTCGATGCTCACGATCAATGCGGCCATCCTTCTCGTTCTCTCGGTCGGACAAACATTCGTGATCATCGCAGGCGGGATCGACCTTTCCGTCGGGACGGTCCTCGTCTTCGCCTCGATCGTGTCCGCCCAAATCATGCTGTGGCTTTCCGGCGCCGCGGGCGGAACGTATGGCGCCACACAGGGCGGATGGGCCGTCGTTCTGGTCGGACTCGCCGCCGCGCTCGTGAGCGGCGCCTTCTGGGGCGCGGTCAACGGCGTGCTTGTTTCGGCGGCGCGCATTCCGCCCCTCATCGTCACGCTCGGCACTTTCGGGATGGCGCTCGGATTCGCGCAAATTCTTACGAATGGCGTCGACATCCGCGCCGTTCCGGAGATCCTGGTCGATCAGATCGGGTCCGGAACGATCGCCGGAGTTCCTGTGCTGGTCGTGATCGCGGCCGCCGTCGCCATGATTGGCGCAATCGTCCTGCATCTCACGCGCTTTGGCGTCCACGTCTTCGCCGTCGGCTCCAACAAGGAAGCGGCCCGCCGGGCGGGAATCCGTGTCGGGCGCAGGATCGTCGCGATCTACGTGCTGTCGGGCGCGCTAGCGGGACTCGCCGCGATGATGTCGACCGCGCGTTTCGCGACGACCACGATCGGCGGCCACGCCATGGATAACCTTTCGACGATTTCGGCCGTGGTGCTCGGCGGAACGAGCCTGTTCGGCGGGATCGGCAGCATCGTCGGGACGGTGGTCGGCGTGTTTATCCCGATCGTCCTCTTGAACGGCTTTGTCATCCTTGGAATTCCGCCGTTCTGGCAAACGGTGGCGACCGGCGCGGTCCTGATATTGGCCGTGTGGATCGATCAGCTCAAGCGAAGCGCTCGGGAACGCAGCTGAGGCTGCAATATGGCAGGAGACGACCGATGAAGATGATCTTTGGCGCCGCAGCGACATTCGCGCTCTTGGCGGCCTCCACCGCCGCGAACGCGGCCGAGCCGGCCGTCGCGCTGGTGCTCGGCGTGAAAGGAAGCCCCTTTTATCAGGCGCTAGCGTGCGGCGCGAAGGCGAAGGCGAAGGAGCTTGGGCTCGCGCTTACCATATCCGCCCCGGATCAGTTTGCGGCCGACAGCCAGATCCCGGTCGTAAACGCGGTTGCGGCGATGAAGCCCGCCGTCGCGGTCATCGTGCCAACCGACGCCAAGGCCCTCATCACGCCGATGAAGCAAATGGCCGATCGGGGAACCCGGATCGTCACGGTCGACCAAACGATCGAGGACAACTCATTCGTCCAAACTCAGATCGTCACCGACAACGCGCAGGGCGGAAGGCTCGCCGCCGACGCGCTCGACGCGCTGCTTGGCGGCAAGGGGGAAGTCCTCGTCATCACCCAGCCCCCCGGCTCGGCGGCGCAGGACGCCCGAACGACGGGCTTTGAAGAGGAGCTGAAGAAGTATCCCGGCGTCGTCTATCTTGGCGCCCAATACCAGAGCGACGATCCTCAAAAGGCGGCGGAAATCGTAACCTCCACGCTCTCCGCCCATCCGAAGCTTGCTGGCGTCTTCGCGACGAACGACCAAGGCGCGATCGGGGCGCTCACGGGGCTCCGGCAGGCCGGGGCTCTGGGAAAGGTCAAGGTCGTGGCCTACGACGCGGCCAGCGCCGAAGTCAGCGCGCTCAAAAATGGCGGCATCCACGCCCTGATCGCTCAGGACCCGAAGCAGGAGGGAGAGGTGGCGATGGAGTTGGCGGCCAAGCTGGTCAAAGGCGAGACGCTGAACAAGACGACCCTGACGGAGATTGTCACCGTGAAGAGCGGAGACGCGGCGACCGCCGATAAGTATGAATACAAGGGCGACTGCGACTGAAGGCGCAAAGGGGCGTACTGTCCCGCCGGTCGCTTTCGCCTTTCCGGGACAGGCCTATCTGGCAACTTGATCTTCATTGCGAAGTTAGCGAGAGAGTTCCGTTGTCCGGATCTTGTCCGGGTCTCGGATTCTGTCCGCAGCCCAGCAGCGAGGCGCGCTTTGCTCAACCCTACAATCAAGGACGTCGCCCGCTTGGCCCGTGTTTCGACAGCGACGGTCTCGAATGTCATCAATGGAACGAGCTTCGTTAGCGCTCCTCTCAAGGCCCGCGTCCTCGAAGCGGTGGCTCAGCTCGGCTTCGCGCCCTCCAGGGTCGCACGGGGCTTGCGTATGCAATCCACGAGGCTGATCGGCGTGGTCGTCGCGGACATCACCAATCCCTTCTTTTCGGAGCTGGTGCGCCGCATAGGCTCGATCGCCAATTCGCTGAAGTACAACGTCTTGCTCTGTGAAGCGGACCACGACGCCGCGAAAGAGCTGGCGGCGCTTCAACTTCTGGCCGCACATCGCGTCGAGGGCGTCATCCTGGCTCCGACCGGTCCGGCGGCCATGTACTTCGAGCCGCCGATCTCGAATTTCCCCCGCCCCATCGTGATGGTCGACCGCGTTATCCCCGAGTCGCGGTTCGACGCGGTCTCGATCGATAATCGTCAGGCGGCGCTGGAAGTCACCCGACATATCCTGTCCCTCGGTCACACCCACGTCGCCGCAGTCGCGGGATGGCGCCATCTCGCCAACACGACCGAACGGGTGGAAGGGTTTCGCGACGCCCTTATCGAGTTCGGGCTCGACCCGAACGCCGCCCCCGTGATTTACGGCGACTTCCGACAGGACCGGGCGCGCGAACTCACGCGCGACTTGCTGGCCGGATCCCGACGCCCAACCGCGCTTTTCGTCTCGAACAACGAGATGGTCATCGGCGCCATGCAAGCCATCACCGAGTTGGGCCTTTCCTGCCCGGCTGACATCTCGCTGGGCGGCATCGACGATTTTGCGTGGGCGAGCACCTTCGCGCCCCGTCTGACGACAGCGAGGCAGCCGATCGAGGCCCTCGCGGAACATGGGGTCCGGATTCTTCAAGCCCGGATGCTGGCGGACGCCGGACCTCCAGAGCGGGTCACCCTTCACGCGCGGCTGATCGTTCGAGAACTCCTGCAAGCCTCCGAAAGGCCGGAACGCGGACCTCCCCTTGAAGGTTGGAAATGCGTGAGTTAAACGTTTAGCCGACAGGCCCACGGCCAGCGGACCGCCCCTGGCCGGAACCGCTTCAGAGATCGGAGCCGATGCCAAATCCAGCACGCGTTCTTTTCGCCGGCAAGTCCTGGATGACGCATAGCGTCCACACCAAAGGTTTCGAACTCATTCGACATGTCCTCGTATCACGAGGGTGGAACCGAGATGATCGCCGCGCTTCGGGCGGGCGGCGTCGAAGTGACCTATCAGCCCAGCCATATCGCGATGGAATCGTTTCCGTTCTCGCGTGAGGATCTCGACGCCTTCGACGTCGTGATCCTGAGCGACATCGGCGCGAACTCGCTTCTGCTTCCGGACCGGGTGGCTATCCGGTCCGAGAGCTGGCCCAATCGGCTACAACTCATCCACGACTTCGTGAACGATGGCGGCGGCCTGCTTATGGTCGGCGGCTATCTCACGTTTCAGGGGATCCAGGCCAAAGGGAACTACAGGGGCAGCCCCATCGAGGAAGCGCTGCCGATCGAATTGTTTCCCTTTGACGACCGCCGCGAATGTCCGCAGGGAATCACACCGACGGTTGTCGAGCCCGATCATCCGGTCCTCGCCGGCCTCTCCGACTGGCCGCAGTTCCTGGGCTACAACCGGTCAACAGCCCGCGCGGACGCGAACGTGCTCGCATGCATCGGCGACGACCCCTTTATCGCCGTGCGCAGCTTCGGGCGCGGACGCAGCGCGATCTTTTCCTCGGATTGCGGACCCCACTGGGGGCCGCCTCCCTTTTTGGCCTGGAAGGGCTACGGCAAGCTCTGGACGAATCTGGTCGCTTGGCTCGCGGAGAACCATCCGCATTGACGAGCCATCAGGGCCCCTGGATGCTTTCGGCGCGACCCCGGTCGGCCGAATGGGTGAGGCTTCATAACGGCGGAGTCCTGGTCATGCATGTTTTCAAGCGCGGTACGACTCATCGGAGGCTCACAGGCGGCATTCCGATGCTGCTTTCGGCTGCAATCCTCCTTGCAGATGGCGGTCTCGTTCAGGCGGCGGACAAGATTGTCGGGGGGGAGTTCGCCACCAAAGGGGTCGTGACTTCGACCGTCGGTCCGAATGACGCGAAGGGCCAGCCTGCGAGCGCGCTGACCTTCACGGAGGACGAGATCAAGAAGCTGCGCGACGGACATCACTCGGCGGCGCTGCTCTTCCAGACCAGTTCGGATTGGGCCGACGCGGTCACGCGCGGCGCGGAAGACGAGTTCAAAGCGCTGGGGATCGAGATCGCAGGCCTCAGCAATTCGAATTTCAGCGCCTCGGACCAAGCCCATGCGGTTCAGACAATTCTGGCGAAGAAGCCGTCCGGAATCGTCACCTGGCCGATAAACCCGGACGAACTCAGTCCCGCGCTCAAGAAGGCGGGGGAAGCCGGCGTCAAGCTTGCGCTCATCAGCAACATGCCTTCGGGCTTCCAGCAAGGAAAAGACTATGTCGGCCTCGTCGGCGACGATCTCTACGCCATGGGCCAGAAGACGGCCGACGATCTCGCCGCGGCGATGGGCGGCGAGGGCGAGCTCGGCTTTCTCTATTTCGACGCCAACGCCTACGTCGTGAACCAGAGAGACGCCGCGTTCCGGACCACGATCGAGAAGAAGTACCCCAACATCAAGATCGTCAGCGCGGGATTCTCCGACCCCAGCCGCGTGTTCCAGGTCGCGAGCGCAATGATCCTGCAACATCCCAAACTCAAAGCCATCTACGCGCCATGGGCCGATCCGGCCTCGGGCGTGCTTCAGGCGGTTCGCGCCGCTCACCGCGACGACATCGCGGTCGGCACGATGGACCTCTCCAATACTGTCGCTGTTTCGCTGGTCACCGGCGGCGCCGTGAAGGCTCTGACGGTCGACGACCCCTATTCGATCGGCAAGTCGTTGGCCGCGGTGATCGGTTATGGCCTTCTCGGCAAGGAGGCGCCGGCTTATGTCGAGGTTCCGGCGATCGCGATCACCAAGGACAATATTCTTCAGGCTTACGACGAGAGCTATCATGCCGCTCCGCCGCCCGAGGTCACCAAGGCCTTGGGTAAATAGGCTTGGCGGAAAGCGACGAGGGCCGAAGCGTCGCCGCCTCGAGCCATGACGGAAAGCAAGACCGCCGCCGATGCGGCCGCGGCCCAACCCGCGCGCCGGAACGAAGGCGTCTCGGAGGGGCCGCGCTTCCGGTGGAGCGACCTCACGGTCTATCTCGGATTCGCTCTGGTCTTCGCCTTCTTCGCCGCGACGGTCGGCGACAAGGGATTCCTCACCGCCCAGAACGCGACGTCGATCGTCTCGCAGGTCACCCCGATCGCGCTCATGGCCTTCGGCGCCGTCTTCGTCCTCACCGCAGGCGAAATCGACCTGTCGATCGGATCCGTCGTCGCGATGGCGGCGCTCTTCACGGCCCTCGGGCTAAGGCACAATGGGCTGGTTCCCGGGATCGCCTTCGGACTTCTAACCGGCGTCGGCGCAGGTCTGCTCAACGGTCTCCTGATCGTCGGGCTCAGGGTGCCTTCGTTCCTGGTGACGCTCGGCACCATGCAATTATACACCGGCATTGCCCAGATCTCGACCCAGCTTCAGGACGTCCCGATCGTCAACGACACCTACACGGACCTTTTCGGTTCCGGGACCATCGGACCCCTGTCCAACGCCGTGGTCTGGCTCGTTCTTGGCTTCCTTGTGGCGCAGCTCGCCTTCAAGAACCTCGCTTTCGGCTGGCGCGTGATGGCGACGGGCAGCAACCGCGCCAGCGCTCGCGCCCTCGGCGTCAATACCAACCGCGTACGTGTCGCCGTCATGGTCATCTCGTCCTGCACGGCGGCCCTGGCCGGGATGATCTATGCCGGCGAGGTGCATGGCGCGGTCTACACCCTCGGATCGAGCGACCTCCTCACCGTTCTTGCGGGCGTGGTGATCGGCGGCACGAGCCTGTTCGGCGGATCCGGCAGCATGCCGGGCGCTCTGATGGGCTCGCTTCTCATGACCATGATCGTCAACGGCCTCGTCCTCATGGGCGCGACCGTTCAGCAACAGATTGTCGTCCAGGGAATCATCATCGTCGTCGCTGTCGCAATCAGCCAGCGCCAGCCTGCCGAGTGAACGCCATGGCCATAGCGACAGAACCCCTCCTCCGCATCGCGGGCCTTCGGAAGACCTTCGGCGGCCTGCACGCGCTCGAGGACATTGATCTGGAGGTCTGGCCCGGCGAGGTTCTCGGGCTGGTCGGCGACAACGGCGCAGGGAAGTCGACGCTCGTTCGTTGCATCGCCGGCTACTACACGCCCGATGCAGGAGAGATCCGGGTGGAAAGCGAGTCCCTGGGCTCGGGCGGGCCGAAACGCGCCGCGGAACTCGGCATCGAGATCGTGCATCAGGACCTTTCCCTAGTGATGCATGGCGACGTCGTCCAGAACCTCTATCTCAACCGCGAGATTCGCTCTTCCCTGGGACCGCTCGGTCGAATTGGCTGGCTCGACAAGAAGGCGATGCGCGCCGGCGCCCGCGCGATTCTCGACCAGGTCGGGATCGGCGGAACCGTCTCCGTCCGGCAGCGCGTTCAGGATCTTTCCGGCGGCCAGCGTCAATGCATCGCGATCGGGCGCGCCGTCGGCTGGAGTCGTCGTATGGTGTTCCTCGACGAGCCCACCGCGGCGCTCGGCGTGCGCCAGACCCGACATGTGCTGGATCTCATCGGGCGTCTTCGCTCTCAAGGAATCGCGGTCGTGCTCATCACGCACAACATGGAGCAGGTGCTCGAGGTTTGTGATCGGATCGTCGTCCTGCGTCTTGGCCGCAAGGTCGCGGACCGGCCTGTCGCAGGCCTGACCGGGCCGATGTTGGTGGGCTACATCACGGGCGCCGAGCGGAGCGAGACTTGAGCGCCGTCTTGCGATCGTCCAGCGAGGAGCGTCCCCTCTTCCTCTGCATAGGAGACATCGACGTCGATGTGCTGATCGGGGTCGACCGGCTGCCGACCCGGGACGGCAAGGTGAACGGCGGCGTCCTGCAGAAAGCGCCGGGCGGCATGGCCGGCAATGTTGCGGCCGCCCTTGCCCGGCTCGGCTCCAGAGTCCGTATTCTTGGTCGCGTCGGCGATGATCCGGATGGAGAGTTCGCCGTCGCAGCCCTCGATCGGGCGGGCGTCGACACAAGTTTTATATCGCGCCTTGCAGGCGCGCAGACGTTCAGCTGCATCAGTCTGCTGACGCCCGACGGCGAGAAATCGCTAATCAAGCTGATGACGCCGGCCTATCGGCCGGAAGCCGCCGATTTGACCGCGGCGGTGATGGAGGGCGTGAGCCACGTCCATCTGACGTCCGTCGGCGACGTCGCGCTTTGCCGGCGAGTCGTTGACGCCGCGCGGCTTTCCGGCGCGAGCGCGTCGCTCGATATCGAGCGCGCCGATTGTCCGCAAGACGCGGCCGCTTTGCTCGATGCGGTCGAGGGCTTCAACGTCCTTTTCTCCAATGCAGAGTCGCGAGCGTTCGCGGATGCGGCGCTCGGACGGCCTCTTGCCGGGCTCGTCGCCGCAGTCGTCACCACGCTGGGCGCGGACGGGTCGCAGGTCGAGGCGGGCGAGTTGCGTCTCTCGTCGCCGGGCTTTGCGCCCAAAATCGTCGACACCACCGGCGCGGGCGACTGCTTCGCCGCTGCATGCCTTCATGCGCTGCTCGGCGCGGGACTGGACTGGAGCGAGGCTCTCCGGTTCGCCAACCGCGCCGCCGCCCTCTCGACCACCGGACTTGGCGCTCAATCCGCCTTGCCAACTGCAGAACAGGTGTTGGCTTACCCCAGCTGACGAGAAGCCCTGGCGCCGGGCTGCGCGGTTCTGCTGCCTTGACTTCCCCTCGGCCTGCGGCCAGTTTCCCGCGCCGCTCGGGCCGGGGCGGCGGCGGTAAGGTTGGCATGCGCACCTATCTCAGTTTCGAACAACCGGTCGCCGACATTGACGCCCGCATCGACGAACTGCATGCAGTCGTCGCCAAGGGCGAGTCCCCGGCGCTCGCCGAGGAGATCGCCAAACTGGAGGCAAAGTCCGAGAAGGCGCTGGCGGACCTCTACGCGGCCCTCACCCCCTGGCAGAAGACTCAGGTCGCCCGGGTCCAGGGCAGGCCACGCTGCGGCGACTATGTCAGGGGTCTGATCGCCGACTTCACCCCGCTCGCCGGCGACCGCTATTTCGGCGAGGACGAGGCGATCGTCGGCGGCCTCGGCCGGTTCGACGGCGCGTCGGTCGTGGTGATCGGCCAGGAGAAGGGCAACGACACCGAGAGCCGGCTCAGGCACAATTTCGGCATGGCGCGACCCGAGGGCTACCGCAAGGCCGTGCGGTTGATGGAGCTTGCCGATCGCTTCGAACTCCCGGTGATCGCGCTGGTCGACACCGCGGGGGCCTTTCCCGGCGTCGACGCCGAGGAACGCGGCCAGGCCGAGGCGATCGCCCGTTCGACCGACGCCTGCCTCGCGCTCGGCGTTCCCAATGTCGCGGTGATCATCGGGGAGGGCGGTTCGGGCGGGGCGATCGCCATCGCCACCGCCAACAAGGTGCTGATGCTCGAGCACGCGATCTACACGGTCGCCTCGCCCGAGGCCGCCGCCTCGATCCTGTGGCGGGATTCCTCCAAGGCGCAGGAGGCGGCGACGGGCATGAAGATCACCGCCCAGGACCTTCTCAAGTTCGGCATCATCGACGGGATCGTGTCCGAGCCGCTCGGCGGCGCGCATCGCGACCCCGAGGCCTCCGTCGCGGCGACCGGCCGGGCGATTGGTGACGCGCTGAAGGCGATGCAGAATATGAGCCCCGACCAGATCCGCGAGGCGCGCGCCGAAAAGTTCCTGGCGATCGGACGCAAGATATAGGCCCGGCGCTTCGCGGCGGCCGGTTTTCGCGGGCGGGATTGCCGAGGGCGCCGCCCGGGTCCTAGGGTGACGGGGCGGAGGCTTCGCATGCTGCAGACCTGGCGCTGGTTCGGGCCGGACGATCCGGTGAGTCTCGAGAACGTCGCCCAGGCGGGCGCAGCCGGCGTGGTCACGGCGCTCCATCACCGCAATCAGGGCGAGGCGTGGCCGGAGGACGAGATCGCGGCGCGGAAGGCCGCGATCGAGCGCGCCGGGCTCGCCTGGACGGTGGTCGAGAGCATCGGCGTCGGAGAGGAGATCAAGACGCGCACGGGCGACTTTCGCCGAAAAATCGACAATTACAAGCAGTCGATCCGCAATACGGCGCGCTCGGGCGTGAAGGTCTTCTGTTACAATTTCATGGCGATCACCGACTGGACGCGGACGAACCTCGACTGGCGTCTCAAGAACGGCGGGACGGCGTTGCGCTTCGATGCGGTCGATTTTGCCGCCTACGATCTCTTCATCCTCGAGCGCGACGGCGCGGCGGCGGACTACGCGCCCGAACGGATCGCCGCGGCGAAAGTTCGTCTCGAGAGCATGCCGCCCGAGGCGCAGGCCGCGCTGGAACGGACGCTGATCGACTGGCTGCCGGCGCGCGACTTCACCTACGACCGCATGAGCTTTCGCGACGCGCTCGCGCGCTACCGGGACGTCGGGGTCGAATCCATGCGCGCCAACCTCATCGCCTTCGTGCGCGAGATCGCGGACGTCGCCGAGGCGGAAGGGGCGCGGCTTGCGATCCATCCCGACGATCCGGCCTTTCCGATCTTCGGCCTGCCGCGCGTGCTCTCGACCGCGGACGACGTACGCAAGCTGTTCGAAGCCGTGCCGTCCGCGGCCTGCGGCCTCACGCTCTGCGCCGGCTCGTTCGGCTCGAACCCGAAGAACGACCTCGTCGCGATGGCGCGCGAATTCGGGCCGCAAATCCATTTCGTCCACTTGCGCAATGTGAGCCACGAGCCGGACGGCTCGTTCTTCGAGGCGGAGCATCTCGCGGGCGACACCGACCTCGTCGCGCTGACGGCGGCGCTGATGACGGAGGAGGAGCGCCGGCGCGGGGAGGGGCGCGAAGACGCGGAGATCCCGATGCGCCCCGACCACGGGCATCTCCTCGGCGACGACCGGCTGAAGCGCTCCAATCCCGGCTATTCGTTCATCGGCCGCCTGAAGGGTCTCGCCGAATTGCGCGGGGTGATGCAGACCGTCGAGGCGTTCCGCAGCGGGCGGGTGGCGTGAGGGAGCGGCGAGGGCGGCGGTTCAACGCGGCGTCGTCGTAGGCCTCCGACCCCACGCCAATCCGTGCATGCCGTGGCGCATTTTTCAAACGGGGCCTAACGCGCCGCCGCCCTCTTCACGATCGCCCTGGCGTCGATCCCGGTCAGCGCCCCGTAATGGTGCGCGCCTCGGCTCTCGAGCCGCGAGCGGCAGAAGGCGTCGGCGACCGGCGAGCCGGCGCGGATCAGCGCCGCGGCCTGAAGGCCGGTCGCCATGCGGTCGCAAAGGTCGCGGGCGCGGGCCTCGAAGTCCGCGAGGTCGCGCATGTCGTCCTTCAGCGCGGCGACGTGGGCGTCGAGCGCGGCGCTCTCGCCCCCGGCCGCGCCGACCTCGGCGAAATAGGCTTCGAGCGTCTGGGGCGAGCGGGCCACGGCGCGGAGAATGTCGAGGCACTGGACGTTGCCGCTGCCCTCCCAAATTGCATTGACCGGCGCCTCGCGATAGAGACGCGGCATCGGGCCATCCTCCATCACGCCCGAGCCGCCGATGCATTCCATCGCCTCGTAGGCGTGGCCCGGCGTCCGCTTGCAGATCCAGTACTTGCCGATCGCCGTGCCGAGCCGGACGAGCGCATCCTCATGGCTGTCGTCGCGATGGTCGAGCGCGCGTCCGATCCGCATCGTCAGCGCCAGCGCCGCCTCGGCCTCGATCGCGAGGTCGGCGAGCACCGCCGTCATGATCGGCTGGTCTACGAGCAGCGCGCCGAAGGCCCTGCGCTGCCGGCAATGATCGATCGCCTGGGCGACGGCCGCCCGCATGCCCGCGGAGGAGCCGATCATGCAGTCGAAACGGGTCATCGCCACCATCTCGATGATGGTCGCGACCCCCCTTCCTTCGGGTCCGACCATAAAGCCCAGCGCGCCGCGCAGCTCCGTCTCGCTCGAGGCGTTCGAGGCGTTGCCCATCTTGCGCTTCAGGCGGATGAGCTGCAGCGGGTTCTTGGTCCCGTCCGGCCGCCAGCGCGGAACAAGGAAGCACGAGAGCCCGCCGGGCGCCTGGGCGAGCACGAGAAAGGCGTCGCACATCGGCGCCGAGACGAAGTACTTGTGGCCGACGAGCTCGTACGCCTGCCCGGACCCGCCGGGGCCGACGGGAAAAGCGCGGGTGGTGTTGGCGCGCACGTCCGAGCCGCCCTGCTTCTCGGTCATCGCCATGCCGATCGTCAGGCCCTGCTTCTCTGCGGCCGGGACGTTGCGCGGGTCGTAGACGCGGGCGGTGATTTTCGGCAGCCAGTCGGCGGCGAGGTCGGGCTGGACTTTCAGGCAGGGAAAGGAAGCGAAGGTCATCGTGATCGGGCAGCCGTGCCCCGCCTCGACCTGGCTCTGCATGTAGAAGCGCGCGGCGCGGGCGACATGCGCGCCCTCGCGCGGGTCGGTCCAGGGCGCGGAATGGATGCCCTCCTCGATCGCCGACCGCATCAGCTCGTGATAGGCGGGATGGAAGCGGACGAGGTCGACCCGCCGGCCGTAGCGGTCGTGGGTGTCGAGTTCGGGCGGGTTCCTGTTGGCGAGCGCGCCGAGCTCCAGATAGGCGGCCGACCCCGCCCGGCCGCCGAAGGCCCCGAGGCTGTTGGCCGCCCAGTCCGCCCCCTCGCGCCGGACGGCGTCCTTCAGCGCCGCGTCGGAATCGTAGAGATTGACGTCGATGAGTTCGACCGGCTGGTTGATGACCTCGTGGGTCACGGCGCCATAAGCGTCCAAGGGCGCGCGAGCGCTGTCGTCGCGGACCGGGTGCGGGGCGTTCATTTCGGCGTTCCTCTCAAGTCTTCGGGAGGCTACCGCCTCCTTGCGGCGGCGAAAAGGCTTTGCGGCCCGGCGACGAGCGCGGCGAATCCTGCTACCCCATGCCCCATGTCCGTCCCGCCCGACCGCCGCCTGACCGCCGCCCGCCCCGACCTCGCCGCCGTGCATCTCCGCGGCGTCGTCGACGCGCCCCGCTATGTCGAGGGCCGCCTGCTCCAGGTGATCGAGGCCAGCGCGCCGCTCCGGCGTTCGCCCGCGGCCGACGCACCGCTCGAGACCGAGGCGCTGTTCGGCGAAGGGGTGACGGTCTACGACGAAAGCGAGGGCTGGTCATGGGCGCAGCTCGACCGCGACGGCTACGTCGGCTACCTGCCGTCGATCGGGCTCGGCCCCGGAACGGAGCCGACCCACCGCGTCGCGGCGCTTCGCACCCACGCCTATCCCGGTCCGTCGATCAAGATCCCGCCGCGGATGGCGCTCTCGTTCGGCGCGCGGGTCGCGATCGTCAGGCAGGAGGGCGACTTCGCCATGACCGCCGACGGCCTCCGGCTTTGGGCGCGCCATCTGGCGGACGCCGATTCCCGCGCGTCGGACTTTGTCGCGGTCGCCGAGCTTTTCCTGAACGCGCCGTACCTCTGGGGCGGCCGGACGTCAGAGGGGATCGACTGCTCAGGGCTGGTTCAGGCCGGCCTGACGGCGGCCGGCCACGCCGCGCCGCGCGACAGCGACATGATGGAGGCTGCGCTCGGCGAGCCGGCGCCTCGCCGGGGGCCGTTCGCGCGCGGTGACCTCGTTTTCTGGAAAGGCCATGTCGGCGTTCTCCGCGACGCCGGGACGCTGCTTCACGCGAGCGGCTGGCACATGGCGGTGGTCAGCGAGCCCCTCGTCGAGGCGCGCGCCCGGATCGCCGCAAACGGCGGCGGGGAGGTGACGAACGTACGGAGATTGGCGCCTGTCTAGCCGCGGTTCTGCCCGCCCCCTCGCCCCGTTTGCGGGGAGAGGGCAATCCGAACCTTCTCCGCGCCAGCGGGGAGAAGGGACTGCCGGCTATGGCTACTTCTTGCCGCCGATGCCGAGACCCGCGAAGCGGCTGTTGAACTTCGACAGGCGCCCGCCGCGATCGAGCAGCTGCTGGGAGCCGCCGGTCCAGGCCGGGTGCGTGTTCGGATCGATGTCGAGGTGCAGGGTCGCGCCGTCCTCGCCATAGGTCGAGCGGGTCATGAACTCGACGCCATTGGTCATGACGACCTTGATCATGTGATAGTTCGGGTGAATATCGGCTTTCATCGTCAAGGGTCTCGGCGCAATAAGGAAAGAGCCGTCCGGAGGTCCGGCGGCTCTTTGGATGGCGGTTGCTATAGGGCGCCCGGCGACGCGATGCAATAGGTCGCAGGCGGGGGCCTTGATTTCGGCCCAAACTTGGCCCCCTAAAGCGCGCACGAAAACTGGAGCCGCACGCGACATGACTTCCGCAGCTGACGCCGATCAACGAGCGTCCCGAGCCAGACTCGGCGCCCTGAGATCGGTGCTCCCCTACGCGCTTCGTCACAAAGGGCGCATCGTCGCGGCGCTCATCGCGCTGTTCGTCGCGTCGGCCGCGACGCTGGTCGTGCCGATCGCCGTCAGAAAGATGATAGACTTCGGCTTTTCCGACGCGAACGGCGGCGTCATCCGCGTCTATTTCATCGCCATGCTTGTGGTCGTGGCCGTGCTCGCGATCGCCTCCGGAGCGCGCTACTACCTTGTGATGACTCTCGGCGAACGGGTGGTCGCGGACCTGCGTTCGGACCTGTTCGCGCATCTCACCCGCCTCGACCCCGGCTTTTTCGACGCCGAGAAGACCGGGGAAATCGCCTCGCGCCTCTCCGCCGACACCACCCAGCTCAAGGCGACCTTCGGGTCGACGGCGTCGATCGCGCTGCGCAATCTCTTCATGTTCGTCGGCGCGATCGGGATGATGGTGGTCACCAGCGCCAAGCTCTCGGCTTTCGTCCTCGCCGCGATCCCGATCATTGTCCTGCCGCTGTTCGCCGCCGGACGGGCGGTCCGGCAGCGGTCGCGCCGCGCTCAGGATACGCTCGCGGACGCGACGGCCTTCGCGACCGAGAGTCTCTCCGCGGTGCGCGTGATGCAGTCGTTCGTGGCCGAGGACTTCACCGCCAAGCGCTACCGGGACGCCGCTTACGGCGCGTACGAGGCGGCCCGTAGCATGTCGCAAGCGCGCGGGATCGTCACCGCCGCGGCGTTGTTCCTGGCGTTCGGCAGCGTCGTCATCGTGCTGTGGCTCGGCGCCCAGGACGTTGTGGCGGGGCGCATCTCCGGGGGCGTCCTGCTGCAGTTCGTCCTCTACGCCGTGCTGGGCGCCGGCGCCCTCGGGCAATTGTCCGAGGTGTGGAACGACGTGTCGCAGGCCGCCGGCGCCGCGGAGCGAATCGGCGATCTCCTGGCGGTCAAGCCGCGCATCGCGCCCCCGGCTGAGCCGACCGTGCTGGCGAGGCCGGTTCGCGGCGCGCTGGCGTTCGCGTCCGTCGATTTCGCCTATCCCGGCCGCGAGGAGGATTTGGTCCTCTGCGACGTGACGTTCCGTGTCGCGCCCGGCGAAGTCGTGGCCATCGTCGGCCCATCGGGAGCGGGAAAGTCGACGTTGTTCCAGCTCGCCTTGCGCTTCTACGATCCGTCGCGAGGCGCCGTGACGCTCGACGGCGTCGACGTCTCGAAACTCGACCCCGCCGCCTTGCGGCGAGAAATCGCGCTGGTGCCGCAGGACGCCTTCATCTTCGGCGCCAGCGTCGCGGACAACATCGCCTACGGCGCGCCCGGGGCGACCCGGGAGGCGATCGTCGCGGCCGCCAGGAAAGCCGCAGCCGACGGCTTCGTTTCCGCCCTTCCGAGGGGCTACGACACGGAGCTCGGCGAGCGGGGCGTGACGCTGTCGGGCGGCGAGCGCCAGCGGATCGCGATCGCCCGGGCCATTCTGAAGGACGCGCCGGTGCTGCTGCTCGACGAAGCGACCTCCGCGCTCGACGCCGAGAACGAGACCCTGGTGCAGAGCGCGCTCGAGACGCTGATGAAGGGTCGGACGACGCTGGTCATCGCGCATCGGCTGGCGACCATCGTCAACGCGCATCGCATCCTGGTGATCGAGGCGGGCTCGATCGTGGAAGACGGAACCCACGCTTCGCTCCTTGCCGCAGGCGGCCTCTACGCCCGTCTCGCGCGGCTGCAGTTCGAGACCGGCGCGGCGGCGCTCACCGCGGTGGCCGACGCGGCGCAGTGACCGAGGCTCGGTCGGTTGCGCCCTGTCGGCTCCGGTTTTGAGCCTTTTCAAGACGTTGCGGGGGGTTTGAGTTCCGGCCGGGGCGGCGCGTTGAAGGGTCGGTCCCGTCTGTCGATGGGCCATCGACCCCGTCGTAATGAAGGCGCGCGCCAGGCGGGGGGCAGGTCGGGGCGCGGGGCGAACGTCATCGTGTTCAATCCGAGGGGCGACAGGATCAGACTGCGCTAGGATTCTGTTTTTTGCAAGCTTTTGTTTCAATGATCTGGTTAGACCGAATTTCGGTCGAAAAACACCCGTCATGGCCGGGTCAAGCCCGGCCATGACGCAGAACGAGAGCAGAGCGCTCCTGGTCCCTTCCAGCCCCCCTTAGCGGCGTCACGTCCCGTCGGCTGGCTGCGGGGTCCCATGCTGATGATGATGCTGATGCTTCGGCTTCTCGCCCGACGCGGACGGTGCGGAGGAAGGCGCCCCGTTCGCGCACTTCAGCTCGAGGGGCTTGGCGTTCGCGCCGCGCAAGGTGACCTCTTTCACGGTCTCCTCCCCGACGAGAAGCGGGCTGATGTTCGTCCACGAACCGTCCCCGTTGCGCAACCACTCGGCGCAACTCAGCGGAAGCGCCTTGCCGTGGACCTGGACCGTGTCCGTCTTGGCCTCCGGCGTCGCGTTCGCTTGCGCGAACGCCGCGCCCGGCAGCGCTATCAAGACCGAGACCAGCGTCGTCGCTCGAAGCATCGGGGCCCCCCTGGCGCCAAGACAATCAGCTTAAGCGTCAACATGGAAGCACCGGACGCTTGCAGAGTCGAGGGGGCGCGCGCCGCCGCCGGGTTATCCCCCCGCGGGTCGGCGCCGCTAATTGCCGCTCGCCCCCGACGCGTTCACGGCCGCCCCCCGCCATGCGTCCAGCGACCGTTCCTGCATGAGCCGCCCCACAAACTCCCACGCCGCCTCCAGCCGCTCCAGCGCCTCCTCCGACAGGCTTTCGCCGAGTTCGAAGCGTTCGCCGCGCACACAGAGCACAAAGGACGGCGGGGGCGTTTGGCCGAGGGAGCGTGCGAAGACGTCGAGGACGGCTTCCGGGGACAGGGCGTGGGTCGAGTGGGTCGCGTCGCGCCTGGCTTCGATCTGCGCGGAAGACGAACGGCGCCGGGGTGTCCTTGCCGGCGTCGAGGAAGAGCGCCAGGTCCGCGCCTTCGAGATCGAGCGCGTGCTCGATCTGAAGCTGAAAATCCTCGATCGTCGTGACGTCCTTGAGGCCCATGCGCGCGATCCGGTTGAGCAGCATCGGCCCAAGGCCGTCGTCGCCGCGCGCGTCGTTGCCCCAGCCGAAAACGACGAGGCGCATTTAGAGAGCTTCGCTGAGGGATCGACCCTCGCGGCCGTGCACGGCTCTCGTCTCTAGCGGGGGAATGACGCGCGCACGCGACCCCCCTCTCCCCGCATGTGGGGAGAGGGCATGGGTGAGGGGCCCGGGCGATTGGCCGCCGCTAATCTCCCCGCCCCTCATCCTAACCTTCTCCCCGCGAGCGGGGAGAAGGGACGTTCGCCGCCGCACCTCACCCCTTCCGCAGGCTCGAGACGAGCGCGCCGTCGGCGTCGACGAGATTGACTTCGAGCGGCATCTGGCCGAGCGCGTGGGTCGCGCAACTGAGGCACGGATCATAGGCGCGGATCGCGATCTCGACGTGGTTCAGGAGCCCTTCGGTCACTTCGTGACCCGAGAGGTAACGCTGCGCCACCGCGCGGATCGCCTCGTTCATCGCCTGATTGTTGTTGGTGGTCGAGACGATCAGGTTGCAATAGGTCACAAGGTCGTTCTCGCCGACGCGGTAGTGATGGAAGAGCGTGCCGCGCGGCGCTTCGATCACCCCGACCGCCTCGCCCCGGCGCGGGCCCTTGTCGGCCATGAGATCGGTTCCGACGATGTCGGGATCGTCGAGGAGTTCGCGCGCCAGTTCGGCCGCGTGCAGCATCTCGATCATGCGCGCCCAGTGATACATGAGCGCGCCATGCAGCGGCTTGCCCCCGCCGACCTCGATGAATTTGCGTCGCTCGATCTCGGCGAGCGGCGTCGGCAGAAAATCGCACACCTGGATGCGCGCCAGCGGCCCGACGCGATACCAGCCCTTTTCCGCGCCGAGCGTCTTGATGTGCGGGAATTTCATGTACGTCCAGTTCTTGACGTCCTCCTGCAGCAGGCTCTTGTACGTGGCGGTATCGACGTGATCGAAGATCGGCGCGCCGTCGGGGTCGCGGGCGCGCAGGCCGCCGTCGTAGAAATCCGGCGCGCCTCGCGGGTCGACAAGGCCCATCATGTTGGCGCGCGCCTCGCCGAACACCTTGTAGAATTCCGGGCTCGTCTCGTGCAGCTTGGTCACGAGGCCGACCGCCTCCTTCGACCATTCCACGATCTGATCGATGCCGCTCCGCATCGAGTCGCGATCCTCGACGCTCAGCGCCTTGTTGACGCCGCCGGGGATGACGCCGGTGCCGTGAATGCGCTTGCCCGCGATATGCCGGATGACCTCCTGACCGAACTTGCGGGTCATGACACCTTGCCGGGCGAGGTCGGGGAACGCGGCGGCGATGCCGACGATGTTGCGCTTGGCGACCTCGCTTTCGAAGCCGAGCAGCAGGTCCGGCGAGGACAGATAGAAGAAATGCAGCGCGTGCGACTGGACGATCTGGCCGTAATGCAGCAGGCGACGCAGCTTCTCGGCGGTCGCGGTCAACGGGCCATATCCCGCGATCAGGTCCATCGCCTTGGTCGCGGCGAGCAGATGGCTGACCGGGCAGATGCCGCACAGCCGCTGAATGGCGATCGGCACTTCCCAATACGGACGCCCTTCGATGAAGACCTCGAAGCCCCGGAACTCGACGATGTGGAGCCGAACCTGATGAACGCGGTTTTCCTGGTCGAGAAGGATGGTGACCTTGCCATGTCCCTCGACGCGTGAGACCGGCTCGATAGCGATCCGCCGCAACCTGTGCGGCGACTCGGCGGTTTCGAGGTTCAGCATGGCGAGGACCCTTAGTCGTAGTGGAGCAGGCTGTGGTCGAGACGCGGCATCCGTCCCAGGATGAGGTCGGTGAGGAACTTCCAGATCGCGTCGGCGGATGGCGGACAGCCCGGCAGGGAGTAATCGACGCGCACGATCTCGTTCAGCGGGTAGACCTTGTCGAGCGCGAGCGGCAATTCCGGCGAATTGGGAACGCAGGGTTCGTCGGTGACGGGATCGCGATAGACGCGGGTCAGAATATCGTCGACGGCGAACCGGTTGCGCAGCGCCGGCAGCCCGCCATTGATCGCGCAGGCGCCGACGCCGACCAGGATCTTGGCGTTCTTGCGCAGCTCGCGCACCACGTGAACGTTGTCGGCGTTGCAGACGCCGCCCTCGATCAGCGCGATATCGCAAGGCCCGCAATGCTTGACGTCGGTCAGCGGCGAGCGATCGAACTCCGCAATTTCCGCAAGCTCGAACAAGCGCTCATCGATGTCGAGGAACGACATGTGGCAGCCGAAGCATCCGGCGAGCGAGGTCGTCGCAAGCCGGATCTTGACCTTGTCTGGCGACGGTCGCTCATCGAGCCTCCGGAAGTTCGCAGGATTCCGCCTCGGCGCTAATCGGTTCGCGGTCGAATGGCCGATCGCCGATCGCGGTCGCGAACCCGACGCGCTTGACGAGGATTGCGCCGACCGGACAGACATTCGCCGCGCGGTCGGTGACGGCGAAGGCGCTGTCGCCGAGCTTGCCGGTCGGCCGAGTTGATGATCAGCTTGGCGTCGAGCCCCCGCCCGGCGACGGCGAAGACCTCCTTGTGATCGACGTCGCGGCTGGCGCGCACGCAGAGCTCGCACAGGATGCAGCGATTGAAGTCGATCAGGACGTCGGGATGCGAGGCGTCGATTTCCCTGTGAGGGTAAGAGCTCGACGAAGTGCGGCGACAGCATCTCGTATTCGTAGCCCAGCGCCTGCAACTGGCAGGCGCCGCTCTTCTCGCAGCCCGGGCAGAAGTGGTTGCCCTCGATGAACAGCATCTGCACGAGCGAGCGCCGCATGGCGTTCAGCTCGGGCGTGTCGACGTCGACTTCCTGTCCGACCGCCGCCTTGTGGGTGCAGGCCGTTTGCGTCCGCCCGTTGACGAGGACGGTGCAGAGCTTGCAGCCGCCGTGGCGCTTGAAATCGGGCTGGAAGCAGAGGTGCGGAATGTAGATTCCCGCGGCCTTCGCCGCCTCCAGGATCGTCTGGCCGGGGACGAAAGGAACCGGCTGCTCGTCGATTGTGAATTCGTTGTCCATTCGCCTTCAGCCTTCCACCTCGAGATGCGCTTCGGCGTCGTCGCGACCGGTGATCCGCCTCGCCGGCTCCAGAGCGGCTTCGAGATTGATCGCCGGCGCAAAGTCGCGCGCGTGGAGCCGCCTTTCGAACGCGGGCCGGAACTTGTTCAGCGCGTCGCGCACCGCGTTGCCGGCGGTCTCGCCGAGGCCGCAGTGGCTGGTGCGCTTCATGAATTCGCCGAGACGCTTGAGGTCGTTGACCTCGTAGCTCGATCCGCGCCCATCGGCGATCTTCTCCATGATGTTGCGCTGGATCGCGGTGCCGACGCGGCAGGGCGTGCAGAAGCCGCAGCTCTCATGGGCGAAGAAATGCGCGAAATTCCGCGCCACCTCGAAGATGTCCCGGTCCGGCCCGAAGATCATGAAGGCGCCGGCCGTCGGGATGTCCTCGAAGGCGATCCTGCGGCTGAATTCGTCGGGCGTCAGCAGGACGCCCGAGGCGCCGCCGATCTGCACCGCGGTGACAGCATGCGCGCCGCAGTCCTGCAGGACGCGTCCGATCGTCACGCCGAACTGGTATTCGTAGACGCCTGGTCGTTGGCAGTCGCCGGATATCGAGATCAGCTTGGTGCCGGACGAGGTCTTCGTTCCGCGTTTGGCGAAGCTTGCGCCGCCTTCGATCGCGATCTCCGTGCAATGCGCAAGCGTCTCGACATTGTCGACGACGGTCGGCTTGCCCACGATAGCCGACCTCCACCATGGACGGCGGCCTCACGCGCGGCCGGCCAGGCTTGCCTTCGAGCGATTCGATCATGCGCCGTGCCTTCGCCGCAGATGTAGCCGCCGGCGCCCATGTGGATCTCGATATCGAAGTCGAAGCCCGGCGCGCCGCGGATCGACGTCCCCAACCGTCCGCTGGCGCGCATGACGTCGATGTCGCGCTGAAGCTGCTCCTGCAGGTGCTTGTATTCGCCGCGCAGATAGATGAAGCCCTTGGTCGCGCCGACCGCATAGGCGGAGATCGCCATGCCTTCGAGCACGCGAACCGCGAAGGCGTTGAGCAGGACGCGGTCCTTGAACGTCCCCGGTTCGCCCTCGTCGGCGTTGCAGACGATGTACCTCTGCGCGCCCGGCGCGTTGCGGGCGCCCTCGAACTTCGTGGCGGTCGGAAATCCTGCGCCGCCGCGGCCGCGCAAGTGCGAGCGCTTCATCTCATCCATCATGCCCTGGCGCCCGCGGGCGATGGCGGCGTCAAGCGCGACGCCCGGCTCGAGCGGCGTCAGCAGGGTCTCGCAGCGACGGATATTGTCGTCGACCCGGAAGAACTCAGCCGGCCATTCTCCGAGCGGCGCGCCGATCCGCATGAGGTCGCAGATCTCGTCGATCCGTCTCGGCGTCAGCCGCGTGATCGCGAAATTGTTGACCAGCATCGCCGGCCCCTGGTCGCACATGCCGGTGCACGACGTGAGGTCGACGCTCACGGCGCCGTCGGCCGAAACCTGGCCGCGGCGCAGCTTCAGGCGCTTGAGCATGTGCTCGACCAGCGCCGCATTGCCGAGCATCCGATCGGTGATATTGTCCGAGAAGAGAACGCGATAACGGCCCCGCGGCCGGTCGTAGAGGAACGAGTAGAACTGGACGACGCTCTGGACCCGGGTGATCGGGACGCCGAGACCTCCGGCGATCGCCCGCGCCGTTTCCGGAGATATCCAGTCGAGCTCTTCCTGAGCCTCGCGCAGAATTTGAACAAGGCGCGTCGGGTCCGCCTTATGTCGCGTCAATGCGCGCGCGACGACGTCACTGCCCGTGGTCATCTGATATCCGCTTCCCACTGAGGAGGCCCTACTTCGAGTTTCGTCACGGCCTCTTGACTTCGATCAATCCCGGCGAACGAAGGCCCGTGCCGCCGGCCTATTTCAGGAGCACGTAGATGTCGACCTCGAGGTTGGGATCGTCCGACATCCTTCACGTCATTGGCGTACTCTTCGACGAACGAATCCTGGGCGTCGATCCCCTTTTCATCGAGATAGGCGGTGATTGCGTCGTAGGTCGCGTCGATGTCCGCATAGGCCCCGAGATGCTGGAACCGCATCGCCTTGCCGCTCGGCGTGACGCCGACCTTCACGGCTTCGGACAGGGCCGTCTTGCCCTCCGGCGCGGAGTCGATCGGATATCCGGCGCGATAGCGGAAGCCTGTGTCGTCGGACTCGATGAACACGGCGATCGGCCGGCCGGAGGGCTTCAGGCCCGCCTTGTCCATGTCGCGCTTGACGAGGCCCAGCGAACCCTGAATCGCCGCGTAGACCTCGTCGCGGTCGGCCTTGCCCTCGATATAGGCGAACGGACGCTGCGCGAGATCGACGATCTCGCCGGTCGACCCTTCGGCCTTCGGCTTGCTCGCTTCCCCTGGCTTTGCCGTTTCCGATCCCCCGGAAGGCGGCGTTGCGCTTGACTCCCCTGGCGGCTGCGGCGCGGCGGCGGCGGGGCGCCTGGGCGCCCGGCGTCTGGCTGGTCGAAGGCGCCGGCGTTTGAGGCGCGGTAACCGGAGCGGAAGGGGCGGCGGCGGGCGGGGACGCGGATTGCGCGACCGCAGCCGGCGGCGCTGCGTCGCCCGCGAGGCCCAGGCTCGGAGAACCACAGGCGGCCAGGATCGCCAGAAGGCCGGCGGCTGCGCAACAGATCCAGTTCTTCGGCATGTTCTCCTGGCGCTCCGCCCGAGCGGGCATGCTCCCGCCCGAGGGAGTCTCTTAGGACAATTCCGTCTCAGGACAAAGACGCGTGTCGTCCCGGACGGCGCGACATTTTCACGCCGGCGAGCGGTCGCGTCCAGCGCAGGATCGGCTGGCGCGCGGCGCGCGTCTCGTCCAGCCGGCGGCGCGGAGCGTGGATCGGCGCGGCCGAGAAACCGGTCGCGATCCCCGGCTTTCGCGGCGAAAGCGAGGTCCCGAAGCGTCATGATGAATCGGTCGAGGCTCGCCTTGGATTCCGATTCGGTCGGCTCGATCAGCATCGCGCCATGAACGACCAGCGGGAAATACACCGTCATCGGATGAAACCCCTCGTCGATCATCGCCTTGGCGAAATCGAGGGTGGTGAGGCCGGTGTCCTTCAGCCAGCGGTCGTCGAACAGCGCCTCGTGCATGCAGACGCGGTCGCCGAACGGGCGCGCTCATCACGTCGTTGAGCGACGCGCGGACATAATTGGCGGACAGGACCGCGTCCTCCGAGGCCTGACGCAGCCCGTCCGCGCCATGCGACAGAATGAAGCTCAGCGCCCGGACGAACATGCCCATCTGGCCGTGAAACGCGCTCATGCGGCCGAAGGAGTCGGTTCCCTCCGCATGCTCCACGAGGCGAAGGCCTTCGCCGTCGCGCACGACGAACGGGACCGGCGCATAAGGCGCGAGCCGCTCCGAAAGCGCCACCGGGCCCGCGCCCGGGCCGCCGCCGCCGTGCGGCGTCGAGAACGTCTTGTGCAGGTTGATATGCATGGCGTCGACGCCGAGGTCGCCCGGGCGGGTCTTGCCGACGATGGCGTTGAAATTCGCGCCGTCGCAATAGAAGTACGCCCCCGCCTCCCGCACCGCCTCGGCGATTCCGACGATCTGGCGCTCGAACAGCCCGCAGGTGTTCGGGTTGGTCAGCATGATCGCGGCGACATCCGGCGCGAGCGCCGCCTTCACCGCCTCGACGCTGACGTTCCCGTCGTCGCCGGCCGGCACCGGACGCACCGAGAAGCCGATCAGGGCCGCCGTCGCCGGATTGGTGCCGTGCGCCGAATCCGGCACCAGCACCACACGCCGCGTCGCGCTCTCGCCGCGCGCCTCGATCGCCGCCTTGATCGCCATCATGCCGCAGAGTTCGCCGTGCGCGCCCGCCTTCGGCGACATCGCGATCGCGCTCATCCCCGTCAAGGTCATCAGCGCGCCGGCGAGCGCCTCGATCACCGCAAGCGCGCCCTGCGCCGTCGATGCCGGCTGAAGCGGATGCACGTCGGCAAAACCGGGCAGCCGCGCCATCTTCTCGTTGAGACGCGGATTGTGCTTCATCGTGCAGGAGCCGAGCGGATAAAGGCCGGCGTCGATCGAATAATTGTCCCGCGACAGGCGAACGTAGTGGCGCACCGCCTCCGGCTCGGTCAGGCCGGGCAGATCGGGCGCGCTGGCGCTGGCGGTCGGCCCCAGCCGCGAGGCGAAAGGGGGCAGGGTCCTCGAGATCGACGCCGGTGGCGTCGAAGCGGCCGGCTTCGAAGATCAGCGCCTCCTCCATGTCGAGGGCGCGATTGCCGGTGAAGGTCCGCCGCGCGACCGCTTCAGCGGCTTCCGGGCGCGTCGGACGGCCTTGGCTGTTCATCGACGGTTGTCTCCTCGGAAGGCTCTCGCAGGCACTCCGCCAAGGCCTTGGCGTAGGCGGCGCGGTCGTCGTCGCTGTTGACCTCGGTGCTGGCGACGACGATGCAGTCGTCCAGCCCGGCGCCGGGCAAGAGCCGCGAGACCGGCAGCCCGCCGATCACGCCGCGCTGCGCCAGCGCCTCGATCAGTTCCGCCGCCGGCCGCGGCGTTCGCAACGTGAATTCGTTGAAGAAATACGGGTTGAGAATCTCGACGCCGGGCAGCGCGACGAGGCGATCGGCCAATTGGACCGCGTTGGCGTGATTGACATTCGCCAGCCGCTTCAGGCCGACGCCGCCGAGCAGGGCGAGGTGGATCGAGAAGGCGAGCGCGCAAAGACCGGAGTTGGTGCAGATGTTGCTCGTCGCCTTCTCGCGCCGAATGTGCTGTTCGCGCGTCGACAGCGTCAGGACGAAGCTGCGGCGGCCGTCGGCGTCAACCGTCTCGCCGGCGAGCCGTCCCGGCATCTGGCGCACGGACTTCAGCCGGGTCGCGAACAATCCGAGGTAAGGGCCGCCGAAATTGAGGGCGTTGCCGATCCCCTGTCCTTCGCCCACGACGATATCGGCGTCCATTTCGCCCGGAGAGCGCAGCGCGCCGAGCGAAACCGGGTCGGTGAACACCGCGATCAGGAGCGCCCCGTGGGCATGGGCGGCCGCGGCGATCGGAGCGAGGTCGCGCGGGGCGCCGAAGAAATCCGGGCTCTGGACAATGACGCAGCTCGTCTCGTCGTCGATCGCGGCGGCAAATGTCCTCGCCGCCAAGAAGATCGGGCGG
>CAVRWC010000009.1:0-140005 GCA_963724785.1 uncultured Alphaproteobacteria bacterium
GGCCGACATCTTGAGGTGAGAAACCGGCGCGGGGCTTCGGAAAAAGCCATTTAACTTGATAATGCTTGGCGTAGATTCTCAGGTTAGATGGCTTTGCAGCAGCGTGTCGGGGGCCACGATCGGATCTTGCGCCAGCACCCTATCAAATTGCGGGCCGAATGCTCGCGATTGACGCAGGCGGGAAAGCTGCTCAATCGGATTTGTCATCACGGCGGCTACGCCGGCGAGAAGCCGAACCCGAATGATCATTGGCAGAACAGCGGATCTCCCAATCGCCGTGTTCAACCCGTGATCGTCGGCGATAGTGTCGAAGTCGGGGATGATCGTGCCGATCAAGCGCCGCGGCAACTCCGCCTGGTCTCGTATCTCCTGGGGCGTGGGACGGCGACGCAGCAGCAGCAGCCGCAACATGGTTGCCGGAGAGACCTGGAAAGATTGGCGCCTTGCTGCGTAGGCCTCGACAATCTCCTCCCCTGCCCTAGCGCTATCTTCGAATCGACCATGGGCCGTAGTCCCTGCCCTGTCTACGTCGCTCCAGACATCCGTGATGGCGCCGCCGCAGGCTCGGCAAGTGACGCGCCAGCCCTGCATCCAGCTTTTCAGAACCGCGCCGGCCGCGCCGTCCCGTTTGAGCTGCGACGCGCATGACCGGCAGGATTGTTGTGGATGTCTCACTCGGGCAAGAGTCTGACAGTCCGGCGGGAGTTTCGCGTGCGTCATCCCGATGATGGCGTCCGGCGGCCGCCGCACAAAGCCGCTCATGGTTATCGCTTGGGCGAAGGTCAGCGTCAGGTCCAGACGCTCCACGTATGGCGAGGAAAGACCCATATGGGTCAGCAAGCCGCGCGGCGGGATATAGTAATCCTGCGCAATCCTCATTAGCCATGACGACAGGAGCTCATCGGCGCGCGGCGGCGCGATTAGGGGCAGCGCGCGGGGCAGATCGTTCGCTTTACCGATCATACGAATGCCGCCTCACCGTTCACCAAGGGCGTCCAGGCCAAGACGGCCTCGTCGGTGATTCTCTCGTGCCCGCTTTCGATGGCGGCGATCGCCAAGGCGTTCATCATGCGGAATATCCGCGCCGTGATTCCGTCTGTCGTCACAAAAATATGTCGCAGCGCCTTTGCGGTCAGGACGCTTCTTTCGCACATGGGCTGATTGCGCAGGATGGCGCGGATCAGCTCCTCAAAAGTTTCGTCGGCGGCCCAGCGCGGCATGGTCAAGACGTCGAACCGGCGCGCTAGTTGCACGTCGCCTTGTATGGCTTCGCGCGCTTCCATCACTCCGAAGCAGACGAGGGACGCCTTGAGATCGTTGCTGATGAACCGCAGCATGTTCAGCATGGTTCGCTGCTCCCGATAGGAGCCGGAGAGGATATTGTGCACTTCGTCGATGACGAGAATCTGGATCTGGGCGGCCCTGAGCAGGTTTAGCGCGGAACGCTCCGCATCGACGATGCGCGCGCCCGGATTGTGAGGCGCTCCAAGCGCGTCGAGGATTTGAGCGTAGAAGCGGCGCTCTCCGGGCCTGCTCGTCATCTGGAGCGCCAGGACGGGCATTCGATGTCGCTCGGTTTCGGCGTCGACGCCTGGCGGATGGTCCGCGCAGAACTTCTGCATCAGCATGGTCTTGCCCATGCCAAAGTCGCCGAAGATCGCGATCGAGGGCATTCGCGTCGTGCGGGGATGGTCGAGAATCTGCTCAAGGATTTGGATCGTCTTCTGCACCCTGGGATAGCTTACCCAACGCTCCGAGCGTATCGCGCGGATTCGCTGCTGGGCGGGCAGATCAAGAAGCTCCGTCGTCGCGGCGTTCGCGTGTGATGCGCTCACGCTCATGGCCGTCCCTACCCTTCTCCCGGTACAGGTTTGGACAAATCGACGCCCTTCAGCGATCCCAATCCCATTCCGTCCACGGGTCTTCGCGATAGCGGTAGGTGCTTTTCATTGGCTTCGTAAGTCAGCCGCTTGGCGCGTTCGATCAGGCTTCGTTTCCTGGCCGTCGCGCGCAAGGCGGCGCCCGTGTCTCGCTCCAAACGCGCCGAACGGCCCCGCTCGCGTTGCTGATTTTCCCATTCATGCAGAGACACGGCAGGCCAAGTCAGATTGCTCCAGTGAGCTTCCACGAAATGTCCAGACGGCCTGCCGACAAAGACCCTGGAGATGTCGCGAGGATCGTACTTCACGACGACTTCTCGTCCCGAACGACCGAGGTCAGTGGCCAAAGCGCCATGCCAGTATTTCAGGGAGCCAAACATGTGGACGCCATCGGGCCGCAACTTGCGGCGCGCTTCCGGCAGGAAGGACACCCAAAAGGCCATGCGATCTTTCGGCATTCGCAGCGGCGTTCCGCCGATGAACTCTCGCCAAACCGCGATCGGCGCGCGTTGCAGGCCCCGATGAATCCGTTGGTGATAGCCCTCGACGATCTCGATCGCAAAATATGTCTCGAGCTCGTGCAAGGTGAGACCGGCGGATTTGGCGGGGTCTTGCCGCCCGCGTTCAGTGACGCTGCTGAAAGTCGTGCCCGGCAAAGCATGCACGTCCTTCATCATCGTTCCCATCAGCCGTTCGATGTGGCCTCCGTAGTGCGGCCGGCCTGGCGGGCGAAACTCGACTCGAATGCCCTCGTTTTCGCAGGCGCGCCGAAAGGTCGCGCTCTTGAAATCGGAACCGTTATCAACCCCGATCATTTCCGGAAGACCTGACGTAGGCCATTCCTCGCTGACATCGTGAACCTTGAGCCAGGCCGCCTTGTCGAAAGTCGCCCGCAACATGCATAGCCCTAACGACAGCCGCGAGGGCTCGGACATCGAGAGATGAAATCCAGTGACCATTCGAGAAAACACGTCGATCGCCAGGGTCAACCAGGGACGCCCCGGCAACGGCTGTCTCTTCTCTTCATCGACCACGACGACGTCGACCTCGGTGTGATCGATCTGGACGATCTCGAGGGGTCTGGTCGCCACGAGCTTGCCCGGCGTCGGCTTTGTCGCTTTGACGCCCAAGGCATCCGATCGGCGTAAGGCCCTCGTCCGTTCCGGGATCGCCAGCACGCGGGCTCGAATGGTCCGGCGATCCGGCAATGAAAATCCGGCGGCGGCGCATTTGGCATGCACTTCGTCCGTCAATCGTTTCAGCGTCGGCCTGTTCGGCGTGAGGTAGATTTCGCGAATGCACTTTGCGATGAGCGCTTCGACCTTCTTGTCGAGCAGCCGAAGGCCTGCAGGCCGGCCGCTCGTCCGGGGCATCAGGGCCTCGACGGTTCCGAGCGCCTTGTAGGTCGTGATCAGTCGATAGAGCGTCGCCTGACTCACACCGAGATCCCACGCGACGTCCTTCAAGTCGGCGGTCCGAAGCAATCCGGAATGACGTTCCAACACGCCACGGATGGCTTCGTGTCGGCGGAACCCCTCGCGCCAACGCGCGCTCTCCGCGGGGGTTTCAGGCTCCGGCCGGTCCTCGCTCACTCCGCCTCGAATCGGGTCAAATCGTTTGAGACGCAGATTCTCAGATAAGATGTCCGAAGCCAAGCGGCTTTCTCAAATTACGTGTGCTTTCTCAAATTACCTGCTCTTCGCTAACGCGTTGAAATCGCTCATTCCGGATTCTCACGGCTAGAGGGTCTGCTTCACTCTTGGTGCAAGCTGGCTTCCTGCAACGGCAACATCCGAGCGCGAAGCAAATCGACATCGGCGCGGCCATACATCGCTCGCTTGAGGGTCTTCAACTTGTTGACCTGTCCTTCGGTTTGCCCGTTGCTCCACGGTTCCGACACAGCGTTCCGAACGGCATCCAGGTCCTGGCGTATCGTCCTCGCAAAACGCTGCATCGCGTAGATGCCGGACGCGCGTGCGTCGAGGAGCCAGGCATCCAGCCTCTCCGGCGTTCCACCGCGAAGCAGGCCTCGAAACCGCATCGCCAGGCGCCGCATCGCGGTGAAGTCGGCCGACGACGCCTTTAGGGCATCGACGTTGGCGACCTGCCGAGCGGTCATCTGGCCACGGGGTTTGACGCAAAGCGCCGCCGCGGTCAGCGGCGAGATCGCACGACCGGTCATCGGATCCAATGTTCGTAAGCGGACCGGTGCTGGCTCCTCTTGCTCGGCACGCACGTGCTCGTCGCCATCGGATGAAGGCTCGCAGCTGCGCCAGGGAGCGAGGAAGCGCGCCAGATGACTGTAGGACCCGGTATAGCCATGACGGCGTATCTCATCGAACAGGTGCCGGACTTTGGTAATGCCTTCGGCCCAACGCCTCGCCAGCAAAGCGCTGAAATACGTTGGGGTGGAAGGCTTTGACGCCATTGTGTTGCGGTCTGGCAAATCGATGCGACGAACCCAGCGTTCGACCCGTCGGCGACCGAGATCGAGCTTGCGGGCGATCTCCCTGACGGAACTACCCCCTTCAAAAAGCGTCCTGACCTTATCGAATAGCTCCTGTCGAACAGCTTGGCGCCCGCGGCACATCAAGCGCTTCTGTGTTACAGCGTCAGAAGGACAATCCGATCGTGCCGGAAGCGGGGACGTCGCCTGGTTATCTCTGGCGTCGACCTGAGAATCCGAGATCGGCGCCTCAAAGCGTCCGAGTTGTCGCTCAACGGTCTCGCGGAAGTTCTGCAGCAGATGAAAGCGATCGGCGACCTGCCTCGCCTGCGGCGCGCCCTGACGCGCAGCCTCCGCATAGAGGCCAGCGCGGTCGCGGCTGACCACCTCCACTTCCGGATGCTCCTTGAACCAGTTGGCCGCGGTCGCCGCCGAACGATCCCCCAGCAGGTCCACTACCTGACGGCGCTCCAGGTCCACGATGATCGTGCCGTAGTTGGCGCCCTTCCGCCACGCCCAATCATCAATGCCAGCCACATGAACCGCGCCGTCATCGGACCGAGTTCTGGCATGCTCCTTCAGGCTGCGCAGGATCGTCGTGTCGCTGACCGGCATGCCGAGCCGTTTCATCAGCCGCTCCGAGGGCCGCCCGCCAGCGCTATGGGCAAGCAGCCGAACGATACTCGCCAAGCGAGCGGTCTGGCGCGCGAACGGCGCCGCAAGACCCGGAAGGCGCTCGGTAAAGATGCGCCGACCACATCGCTGGTTTCGACACCTCCAGCGCGCCAAGCGTGCTTTAATGATGACCGGTGATCCCTGAGCGGACAGATCCCGAAGCGTTCGCGAATAAGCGCTGTGACGCGATGTGGACTGCGTACCGCATCCCGGACAGGAAGTCGGCTGCCGGTTGTCCACCGTTACCGTCCAAGCCTGTACTCCCAGTTGGACGCTGACGACGTTTAGGCTTGGCGTGGGTGACCATGACGCTGATGTTTTCATCGCCCTTGCTGCAGCATACCGGCAAAACATGCCAGGGCGTCATCGGGCGCGCTGTGCCGGGGCGCGTGCACCAAGAGTGAATCAGACCCCGTTTAAGTGCAGCGTGACAGCGTGCTCGAACGGCCCGAGATTCCCCTCAACACCAACGCCTCCGAAAACGACATCCGCACCTGCGTGACCAAGCGAAAAGTCTCCGGCGGAACCGTCAGCGAAAACGGACGCATCGCCCGCGACGTCATGCTCGGCCTCGCCAAGACCTGCGCCAAACTCAAAGTTTCGTTCTTCGACTACCTCGGCGCCCGCCTCGGAATCCCGGGACCACACGTCCCGCCCCTCGCAGTGCTCATCGCGGCCGGGCAAGCGTAGCCGCCCGCCCGGGAATCTGCCCCGGTTACTGCTTTTTAGCATAAGTCGTTGATGTGATTCGATGACGGTCTGGGTTTCTGCCTACGCGGCGATGTTGAGGCCGAGGAGTTCGAAGGCGCGGGTCTGGGTTTGGGTTGGCCTTGAGAGGATGGTGGCGGGGCGGGCGTCGCCGAAGCGGACGGTGTTTCGGGTCAGGTTGGCGAGGTCCTGCAGGAGGGTGCGGAAGCTGTGGACGGGTTGGCCGTCTTCGGCGCGCCGGCTGATGGCCTTGCGCCGCGCGGCGGGGGAGACCTTGGCCTTGGCGACGGGAGAAGATCGCTGGGCGGCGGCCGCGGCGGGATCGTCGTCCTTGAACAGCATCGGGGCGAGGTCTCGCTTCATGCGCCAGACGACGTAGTAGGCGAGCATGCACAAGAAGACGTGGGCGCGGACCCGGTGGGCCCGGCGATGGTGGATCGGGCGGACGTCGAGGTCGCCGGATTTGAGGTCGCGAAAGCCGCGTTCGGCGTGGCTGAGGCCCTTGTAGGCGAGGACGAGGTCGGCGGCTGCGAAGCCGTCCGCGGGAAGAGAGCTGCGGATCACGTAGACGCCGTCGAGCGCGGCCTCCGCTGCGATCGCCTCGGCTTTGCGCGACCACGAGAGGCCGGTCTCGGCGATGACGAGGTCGAAGTGCTTGGCCATGCGGCGCCGGTCGAGCACGGCGCCGACCTTGAGGGCGATCGTGTCCTGGCCGCGCAGCGGATTGCGCTTCTTCTCGGTCATCGCGCGGATCTTGAGGAGCGCGGTCTCGGTCGCGTCGAGGAGTTCGACACGCTTTCGCGCGCGCTCGGCGGCGAGTTCCGGGTTGCGGCAGACGACCAGCCGCTCGCCGGGATAGTCGTCCGAGACGATCTCGGCCATGTCGCGCTCGTCGAACAGCGAGAGCTGCAGCGGGCCGCCCTCGGCGGCGAGCGCCTTGATCGCCGGGGCGCGCAGCGCGGTGATCCAGTCGAGGCCGACGGGCGCGAGATCGGTGTCGATGCGCGCCTTGGTGATCAGGCCGCGGTCGCCGACGAGCACGACGCGCTTCAGCCGGAAGCGCGCGCGCAGCTTCTTGACCTGAGCGGCGAGCGTGCTCGGATCGCCGAGGTTGCCCTCGAACACCTCCACGGCGACCGGGCAGCCTTCGGACGTGCACATGAGGCCGAAGACGATCTGTGGCCGGTCGGGACGATGATCGCGGCTGTAGCCGAATTGCGCCAGTTCGCAGCGCCGCCCCTCCAGATAGCTCGAGGTGACGTCGTAGAGCACCAGCACGCCGTCCTCGAGGTGGCGTTTGGCGAGGATTTTCTCGATGCCGGCCTGGCTGCGGCCCAGAAGGTCGAGGGCCGCGTAGAGTTCGTCTTCGTCGACCTCACCCAGGCCCAGCACCGCGCTGAGCGAGTGGGCGGCGGTCGCCTCGCTGAGCTGGCGGGCGGTGGCGAGCTTGGCGGCCGGCTCGACGATCCGCGCCACGATCATGGCCAGGATCAGCCTGGCCTGACGCTCCGGCCCCTTGGGCAGGATCTTGTCGAGCCCGAGCCGGCGCGCCGCCCCGAGCGTGGCGGCGACGTGGCCGTGCGCCAGAGCCCGAGCGATCTCGAAGCGCTGGGCTTCGAGCGGCACGAGGGTCTCGCCCGCCAGCACCCGGCGCAGACTTTCGACCTTCGCCTCCGGCCAGTCCGAGATGTTGGCGAGGGTGCGCGACTTGACCTTGCCGTCCTCGCGGTAGCTCTCGCGCAGCAGCACAGCGGGGCGCGAATCGCGGTTCGGAATGCGCGTGACGTACATGATCAGCTTGAATCACGGCCTCAGGCCGACGTCAAGTCGCATCTTACATGCCTACAAAACCGCCGCAAATCCCCCCACCGCCCCACAAAACCTCAGCTCCCCGTCTTAACCCGCTCGGAAGTTCGGGCTAGCCAGGCGGTGCTGATCGCGGTCGGCATCGACTGGGATGGGCGCCGCCAGATCCTGGCTGTCGACATGGCCAACCGCGAGAGCGCCTCCTCCTGGAAGGACTTCCTCATCGGTCTGCGCCGCCGCGGCCTCGACGGCGTCGAGTTCGTCGTCGCCGACGATCACGCCGGCCTTCGCGCAGCCATCCGCGAGGTTCTCCCGGAGGC
Organism: uncultured Alphaproteobacteria bacterium; assembly: GCA_963724785.1. Classification (GTDB taxonomy): domain Bacteria; phylum Pseudomonadota; class Alphaproteobacteria; order Rhizobiales; family Beijerinckiaceae; genus Roseiarcus. The sequence continues at coordinate 7,836 of CAVRWC010000009.1, forward strand.
GGCCGTGCAGCGATGCTACGTGCACTTCCTGCGCAACGCCCTGGACCATCTCCCGCGCAAGGCCGACGACGACTGCCTGCAGGAGCTGCGCTGGCTCTATGACCGGAGAACCGTCGAGGAGGCCCGCCGCGATTTGTCCGCATGGATCGCCAAGTGGGGCAATCGTTACGACAAGCTCGTCGACTGGGTCGAGGAAACGATCGAGGAAACCTTCACCTTCTACCGTCTGCCCCGCCAGCACCATAAGCATCTCAAGAGCACGAATATGCTCGAACGCCTCAACGAGGAGATCAAGCGCCGAACCCACGTCGTGCGTATCTTCCCAAACACTGAGGCATGTCTGCGTCTCGTCCGAGCCTTAGCCGTCGAAACCCATGAGAACTGGCTCGAAGCCCACCGCTACCTCAATATGAACGACCTCAGGGAACACAAGAAAACCGACCTCCGAAAAGCCGCCTAACCCAGCAAACCCATGACCGCCATTTGCAGAACTTGACGCACTCAATCTCGATGACCTTGGCGCAGGACTGCGATAGGCACCCACGACCGAGCGCATTTCTTCCCGGTCGAGCTGCGACGAGAGCGCGCCGTAGATCCGACGAGGTCGGCGACCACGACCGTAAGCTGTCGGCGCACTACGAAATCGGTGCTGCGTCATTTCCCAAAGCGTCGGCGCCGTCAGAAACTTGCGCTGGTCGGCGACAGCAACGACGCCGAGTTTCATCAGATCTCCTCAGTCGTCAATCGCGCAAGAACTTCGCCGTCATCAGGTTTCTGCGAAGGAGGTCTCATATTCGCCGAGGCCGAGACTGCGAAGTCACTTGCCGATGCCGACATCCATTGTCGTGGTGTCCAAAGCGCTCCCTGGAATGGTCCTCCTCTCTTGGCAGCGAATTCGCCGCCGCCGTGACCAAGCGTCCTCGTGCTCGTCTGCGCCCGCCCGGACGGCCACATTGTGCTCTTGGCATGACGCCGAGTTGGCGGCGGTTGCCGTCAGTCTCAAACCTGCAGAATCGTTCCGAAGTCGAAATCTTGGCCGGGCGGGTTCGCGCCGATCCGCAGCGTCTTCTCGTCGGGAAAGTGATGGGGCGGGATGGGCAGGTTGTAAGGCGCAGGGACTCCCCGGAACACCCGGCCGGCGAGGTCGTACTTCGAAGCGTGGCATGGGCAGAAAAAGCCGCCTGGCCAATTGGGCGCCGGGTTCACCGGATCGGGCCGCGGCTCGAACAGCGGCACGCAGCCGAGGTGGGTGCAGATGCCCACCATAACCACGAACTCGGGCCTGATCGAACGGCCCCAGTTGGCCGCGTAGGCGGGCTGTTGCCGGGTCTCGGAGTTGGGGTCGAGCAGTCGCGCAATGTGCTTCGGGTCGCGGAGTTCGTCGAGCACGGCCTGTGGGCGGTTGATGATGAAGACCGGCTTCGCGGCCCAGAGCGCGACGATGCGCTCTCCCGGCTGGATCTTGGAGATGTCGATGTCGATAGGGCCCGTCGCGGCGAGCGTCGATGCATCGGGATTCATCTGGTCGAGAAGCGGAACAACCATTGCCGCCGCGCCCACCGCGGCGACAGATCCGGTGGCCAGGTAGAGAAAATCGCGACGGGAAGGCGGGACCGCCTGTTCGGGCGCGATGAAAGTTTCGGAGGAGGAATGAGACACTGCGAAGGCCCTCGCTTTCAATTATGAGCATATGCCCATAATGGTGTCGGTCGATGCGACGAATGGTCGCAATGGACAACGAATCCGGTTTGATCGGCAGCCAGGAGCAGGCCACTGGCGTGGTCGTCGTTGCTCGTTCTGCTCCGGCCTCGCCTTGACGGCTGGTCGAAAGGGACCATAATGAGCATATGCTCATAACCAAGAACTAACAATGTCGAGACCGAACAAGCGCCGGTACGTGAGTCCGGCGCCGTTGATCACGGAATTCAGGCCGGTCAGCGCGGCGCCCGAAGAGCTTCGCCGCCTCGCGCTCCCACTGGACGGTCTGGAGGCGCTGCGGCTTGCCGACCTCGTTGGCCTGGAGCAGGCCGAGGCCGCCCAGCATATGGGCGTCTCACGCCAGACGTTCGGACGCATCCTTGCCGCGGCTCGCCGCACGGTTTCCCAGGCGTTGGTCGGCGGGCTGGCTCTGCGGATCGAGGCGACGGCGAGCGTCGAGGTCAAGACGCACGCAGCTTCGGTGCTCCGGGATGATGCCGCGCACACGCGCGTTGCGGTGTCGGTGCATGCTGCGTCGCTCGACGCCGCGGTCGCTCCGAGGTTCGGCCAGGCGCCCGGCTTTCTGATCGTCAACCCGACGACGATGACGTTCGATTACGCGTCCAACAGCGCCGACACGGGTCGTCGAAGTGGGCGCGGCGACAGCGCGGCGGCGCTCATCGCCAGCGCGGGCGTCACTGTCCTTCTCACGGGTTTCGTGGGCGCCAAGGCGGCGCTGGCCCTGGCGCAGGAAGGAATCCGGGTCGTTGACGGACTCGGGGCGCTAACGGCGCGCGAGGCGGTGGAATGCCTCGTGCGTGGAGAGATCACGCCAATTTCGCCGATCGACGTCGCCGTGTCGCCGCCCGCGCGCCAACTGACAAAAGAATCGTCCTGAGAGGTCGTGCCATGGACACCATGATCGCTTTTCCAAGCAAGAGCTCCGGCGGCCTCGACGCTTCGGTGTCGGCGCATTTCGGAACCTGCCGGTGTTTCACATTGGTCGAGATCGGCGAGGACGGCGGCGTGAAAGCGTCGGTCCTGCACGCGCCTGCTCATGACGACGGAGGCTGCGAAGAGCGCGTCCGGCAACTCGCGGAACAGGGGGTGCGAGGCGTGGTCATCTCGTCCATCGGCGGACACGCCTTGGTTGAACTGCAAAAGGCGGGGTTCGCAGTGTGGAGGGACCAATCGCAGCGCCCGATCGCCGCCTTGGTCGAAGCCATGAAGCGGGGCCAAATTCCGCGACTGGAACCCGGGTCCGCGCGGACCGCATCGCCAGGCCGCCAAGGAGAATGCGCTGAATTTCCGTTTCGGCAAGACCAGGAAACATAGCCATGAACAAGACTTGGGTTGTTGCGGTTCCCTCCTGCGCCCCCGGAGGAATCGACGCTGAGATCAGTGGCCATTTCGGCCACTGCGACCTCTTTACACTCGTGGAGATCGACAACGGTGCGGTCACCAAAGTAGACGCGCTTCCCGGCGTTGCCCACAGGCACGCCGGTTGCATGGTTCCGGTCGAACTCCTGGCAAATCACGGCATCAGAATCCTGATCGCAGGCGGCATGGGGATGCGGCCCCTCCAGGGCTTCAATCAGGTTGGTATCGACGTCTACGAGAAAGGCGGCGCCCCAAGGTCGGTCAGGCGATTGAAGCATTCCTTGGTGGAAGTTTGACGCGGTTCTCGCCGGAATCGAGTTGCGCCAGCCACGACGAAGGCGGATGCCAGGGTTAGTGACAGGAACTCCGACAGCTTCCGCCGAACCGGTCGCGGGGGCGGGATGGTTTCTGCCGTCTCCCGAAATGTGCCTAGCTCCTCGAGCCCTCACGGACTGCCCATGACACGCCCATATCAAATTTCGATCGCCGTGGTGCTGACGAGCGCCGCCTTCATCGTCGCACCCGGAGTCGCGTGGCCCTCTTGGGCCGCGGCGGCCGAGTCGGCGGCCGGGCGGGTCAGCCTGGCCGTCTCGAACTACACCCGGGTCAGCGATGACGTCGCGACGGCGGGACGCCTCGGTGAGGGCGCGATCGGCGAACTCAAGGCCGCCGGCTTCGTCGCGGTGGTCGACCTGCGGAGTCCCGAGGAGGGGACTGACGAGGAGCGACGAGCCGTCGAGGCCGCCGGCCTCCGGTATTTCAACATTCCGGTCACAGGACTGCCCTCGGGCGCGCAGGTGGTCCAGTTCTCGCACGTACTTGGCGACCGCGCGGATCTGCCGGTCCTCGTGCATTGCGCGTCGGGCAACCGGGTCGGCGCGATGTGGGCGCTCTACCGCGCCAAGAGCGGGGTCCCCGCCGCGACTGCCATGGAGGAGGGGCGGCACATCGGCTTGCGGGGAGAGCGCGAGGCGGCTGTAGCCAAGAGCCTAGGGTTGGCGCCCTGACCGGCGATCGCAGACCGATGACGCGCGCACGGACGCACGAGCCTCGCTTCGGCACAGGCGTTTCGGGCTGCGCCATCCATGGTGTGTCTCGCTCCGCGCTCCCAATTCTTGGTTCGCATGGCCGAAAGACGAAATGGGGATATCGCCCAGGGAGAAGCCGTCAGACTGCGAAGTAGCGTGCGGGAGGTTCTGCAAAATCGCTGAGAGCGAGAGGCGGTCATGGCAGGCTGGTGATGTCCGAGTCACCTGATTCTCACTGGAGAACCTCCGCCATGACCAAGACCGAGGGTAAGCCTGCAATCGCAGCCGTCAAACCCGACTTGAACACCTGATTTTTGCAAGGAATTGATTAGATTGGCGTTTTGGCGAAATTCAAGTTGGCGTGGCACTACGGCGGGGGCGGCCGCGTCGGGTTCGGGCGGATTTCGAGGGAGCTTGCGGCGGCGGTCGGGCCTGACGGGCGCGGGGCGGCAGGGCGATGTGGGCGCTCTTGAACAGCGTGGTGACGGCGGGAGCAGCGTCGGTGCGCACCAGCCAGTCGGCGCCGCGATGGCGGATGCGCACTTCGGCGAGGCGGTCGAGGTCGCGCAGGAGGTCCTTCCATTCCGGAACGAGGCCGGTCTGGCGCAGGAGGTCGTCGAGATGCTTCTGCATTGCGAGCGCCAGGAACGAGCAGAAAACATGGCCGCGGATGGCGGCGTCGGAGGAATGGAAGATCGGCCGGGTGCGCATGATCGCCTTGGTCCGGCGGAAGAGGTCCTCGACCTGGAGCAGATCGCGGTAGCGCAGGACCGCCTGCAATGGCGTCACCTTCGCGTTGGTGCGGAGCACGAAAATCCCGTCGAAGCGCGCCTCCTCGGCGAGCTTGCCGGCGTCGATCTCGAATGATCGGGCGCTTGGCCACAGCGTTGCGCAGATAGCGCCGATAGGCGGAATTGCCGATCAGCGCCTTGTCGCCCTTCTTCAGTTGGGCGTCGAGCGCGGCCACGATCGCCTCGCGCTCCTTGCGGTCGTTTGCGGCCTCCGCCTCGTTGCGGCAGACGACGTAACGGGCGCCTTCGATCTTGACCTGCTTGACGAAGAGTTGGGTCTCTCCCGCCTTGCGCTCGATGAGCAGAGGAACGAACGGGTCGTCGTCGTCGAGCACGATCTTGCGCACGATCGCGTCGGAGCGCTCGCGCGCGCCGAGGATATATTCGAGCTTGCGCTCCTCGAGCCCGGCGATGGTGGCCGCCGAGATCATGCCGCGATCGGCCACGATGCAGATTCGGCCAATGGAAAAACGCTTGCGCAAGCGGTCGACCACCGGCAGGAGCGACGTCACGTCGGCGGTATTGCCCGGCCACATCTCGGTGCAGATCGGCCGGCCGTCGCCGTCGACGACGAGGCCGAGGATCATCTGCTTGAGATCGGGGCGATAGTCCTTGGAGTAGCCGTGCTCGCCCAGCGTCTCGCCGCCCTCGCCGTAGAAGGAGAGGCTGGTGGTGTCCATGAACACGACGGAAAGGTCGGTGAAGAGATCGCGGCGGCGGTCGAACAGCCTTTCCTCGATCAGGTCCTTGACGCAGCGCGGCGCGAGCGCCCCGTCCGGCTTCTCCTCCACCTCCTCGCCGAGCCAGGCCATGGCGCGGTAGAAGTGATGCAGGTCGAGCCCCTCGGCGCCGGGGATGTCGTAATCCTCCATCCACGACGAACAGTCACGATCCGATCCCGAGACGAACAGCCGATGCAGGGCTGCGACGAACACGGCGCGCTCGACTGAAAACTCGAACGCCCGCGCCTTCAGCAGATCGGCCAGGACATCGGCGACGCCGAGCCGCTCCCAGAGCCGGCCGAACAGCATCGGCCCGCCGATCCGCTTGGCGGCGACCGACAGCGCGCCCTCGGCGTCCTCGTCGAGCGCGTTGATCAGCAGCACCTGGTCGGTGAGCTTGGCGCCCGAGGCGATGAGGGAAGCGAGCGCGCCGGAGGCGGCCAGTTCGTCGGCGCGGCCGAGGCTGACGATCACCTTCTGGCGGACGGCGGCGCCGTCGCGCTTGTTCTCGACGATCTGCACGTAGCCGCGTTCGCCGGACTTCTTGAGGCGGAAGAACATGGGCGCTCCCTCAATCGAGCACCACAGAATCCGAGTCGAGACCAAACATCAAGCGCAAAAGATGATCGTACGTGGCACTACATTTTGCAAACGACGCCAACTGACCCCAATAATATCAAGGCCTTGCACACGCAGAGCCTCGTTTACTGTTCAAGTAGGGTGAGAGTTCGACGGAATTGAACTTCCCACATCGTTGAACGGACACAGCCTGGTCGCCGAAATCGAGTCCGAGGCGAGGGGCGGCCGGCTCGTGGAGCTCGTGACCCCGCCGCCGCTATCCCCGCGAGAGAGCGGGCGTTCAGTCGACGGTCGGAAGCTTGGCCTGGCTGTGCCGGTGGAATCAATGTAGCGCTTTGCATCGCCCGGAGCGCTACACGCAATCGCTCGAGCGTTGTCGCGTTGGTCCAGCCGCGGCGCAGCATTACGGCCCGATCGCGCTCGCGGCGCAGGTCAACAAGCTGGCGAACAGCAGGGAATTCGGCCGGGTCCGTGAAGGCCAGCGGACCGAGATCGCCCTTCATGCGCAGGTCGTACAATTTGTGCCTGCCCCGCTCGGCGCTAAGAGTCATGCCGAAAACGTGCGGACAGTCCGGCGTCGCGCGCACACAAAGGACGCTGACGCAGTCCTTCTGCGTGAACAACGCGCACAGCGCTTCAAAGTCTCCGACAGACACTTCTTGAGTTATGCATAGAAGGAGGCAAGGATCCCGACCGTTGATCGCGGCGCGAAATCTCTCAACGCACCGAACATAATACTGGTAATGGCTCTCTTCCGTGATATCGAAATGGTTGAAAACAAATTTAACTCCGAACTTGTCCCGGTAGTATACGTGCTCACTTAGATTTGCTCCTTCCGCCACGCGCAATTCGGCGGGGACGGATTTCATGCCAGCGCCGGTTCAGAAAGGTGGAGAAGTCGTCGCTCAGGCAATGGATCACCATTCTGACATTTGAAAAGATCCAGTCGAACGGACCGGAGAAGTCCTTCAGGCCGGATTGCTTGAGCGTATAGCTCGTCAGGCAGTGTGAACCGATCGAGGCAATGTGCTTGAAAGCTCCGACGCGACTATGGAGATTGCGAAAGACGGTCAGCTTCGAATTTTCGCCGCTGTTGACAAAATCAGAAAGGAGAGCGGCCGCGTCGTCAAACGACGGTTCCGACCCCAGCCGTTCCGAATGGTCCCGAAGGCCGTCCGGGTCGGGTTCGCGTTTGAGAACGCCTCTGTAGAGGTCCGTCACGAACCGCTCGTTCGAGGAAAGACGGTCCTTGCTTTCGGCGTCAACCATTCAATCGACCTTGAGCGACTTGCATCGGCGGACGACGTAAACAACACCCGATAGCCTGTTTTCCTAACTGAAGACAACGAGCGATGTCGAACGGGCTGAAGCCCTTTCGGCGCCCAAATTCCCTGGGACCGTCCGAGGTTCGTGGCTCAGTCGACTGAAAGCATCCCAAGAACAAATAGCGAACATTTTCTTGACCCGGGAGGGGCGCCCATGGGACAAGAAGATACCGTGGGTTGGTTTTCTCAAACGCCTCATCCCGGCGACCCTGTCGCAAGGGCATAGATTCGGGTCCAAGGGGGGCATGCGACCGCCTCCCTAACCGACTTCCTGGACGGGTTCGCCTTCCCGCAGACCCAGCGCATCCTTCGGAGAGCTTTCGTGGAACGTTTTATTGTCTTTGTCGTAGCCGCTGCGTGTCTCCTCTATCCGGCCCGCGCCCAACAGATGGGCGGGTCGCTCGTACCCACTCCGACCGGCAATTCGCAGATCGGGGCGGCGATGCTGGAGGGGACGGGCGCGCCTGGCGCGACGTCGCTCGCCGACCGCGTAACCGAGGTCGGCAGGGTTTTCGATCTCAGCACGGATTTCCTCGCGAAGTGCGACGGAACGACCGACGACTCTGTCGCCCTCAATAAGGCTCTTTCGACTTTAGGAAACTACGGCGGCCTTGCGGTCGTGCCCGTCGGAAGATTTTGCCGGGCGGCGGCAACGATCACGGTTCCGCCAGGGGTGACGCTCGATCTCGGCGGATTTGGCCCCGGGTATCCGGTCGTTGGCGGCGGCATCATCTGCGACGCAGGCGTCTCGCCTTGCGTAATCCTTGGATCCTATGCCTCTAATGGAACGACGGCGCTGCGCAATGGGACCATTACGCGCGCTGGCGCGCCTTCCGCCGGAACGATCGGGATTGAGATTTACGGCTATCACAACACAATCAATAACGTATTGTCAGACAACTCGGCCAAGTGCTGGGCGTTCAATTCCGACATTCCGGCCGGCGCAGGCATCCATACGGAAATATACGGCGGCAGCGCGCAGCGCTGTTCGGATGTTTTCGCCGACTTCAATGGTTATCCGGAAGTGTACTGGTTCGGCGGCCGGTTTGGGATCAACGGCGGAAACGATTACGCTTCCAACGCCTATGTCCGGACGGAAGGCGGCCTGGCCGGGTCTGCGGGCGGCCCGAACACGATCCAGTTTTATGGCGTCCAGTTCACTTCCGGGGGCGCCGCCGCGACGCATTTCTGGGAGTTCGTCAACCTTGCCACGGGCGGCGTGCCCTCGATCGACGCAACGGACTTCCGCATCATTGGCGGCCATATCGAAAACCTCGCCACGGCCGCGAACGGCGGCGCGGTGTTCTATTCCGACAGCACCTGGAACGCGATCGACCGCATGTCGGTGCAAGACCTCGCAATCGACGCCCCGAGCACGCCGATGTTCGCGCTCAACCCGGGGACCGCGGTTGACGAGTGGGACATCAATTCCGTGCTCATGTACGTGTCGGGTCTCTCCTTGGCGCCGACGAACGGGTTCAACAGTTTCCATATCAATGGCGGCCGGGTCACCGGGGCTATGCATCTCACCGGGGCCTCCGGGTCGACCGCGAGCATCACAAACCTCGACCACGGGGCGGCCTACACACTCGACGGAGCCTGGGGTCAATACAACGCCTTCGGCGAGACCTACAGCAATGGTTCATTGACGAACAACGCAACCGGAAACGTCACCGTCGACAATGCGCAGAATGGCCGCAACGCATTGGAAATAAATCCAACCAGCGGCGCAGCAAATGCCTTTCTTGTTCCAGCCAACGGAATTGCATCTATATACTTTGAGGGGAATACAAATATCAACGATGTGTCTTGGCAATTATCATCCTCTGGCGGGTTCGGCGGCGGGTCTTCGCTGAGCATCCTCGACGGATATAATTCCTATACGCAGGCGCTCAAGCTTAACGAGGGCGGCAATATCGCCCTCGGGGAGTTGAGCGAAAATGTTCATACGTTCAACGGCTATCCAAAGCTGCAGGGCGTGACGGTCGCCAACCTGGCGGCCTGCAATACTGCGGCGGCGGGCGAGATTGCCTACGTCACCAACGGGGCGTCGTCGCCGACCTACAACGCGACGGTTTCGTCGACCGGCTCGTCCAATGACCTCGTTTTCTGCAACGGCTCAAACTGGACGTACCACTGACGTGCAATGTCGACGCCGTCGCCGAAAGGATTCGACGATCGAACTGCGGGCGCGAATTCGACAGGCGACGCGGAAGCGCCGCCACGCCAAAAGGCAATCGGCGTAGCCCGCGCCGCAGTCGATATCCTACTGCACGTTGATGATCTTGCGCGCCTTGATCATAAGCGGGATTCCGATGAGGAACAGGACGAGCGAGCAGCCGAGCATGTAGGGCAGGCTCCAACTCGTCTTCACCGATTCCGGAAACACCCCGGCGCGAAACATCTCGCAAGCATTCGCCAGCGGTGACCAGTCAACTAGGGCTCGCGCACGAGGAGGCAGCCAAGTCGTCAACGTGAAGGCGCCGGTCAGCGGCAAGGTGAGGTAGAGGACGGGATGGATCATCTTTTCGATGAACTCCGAAAACTCCGACGCACCGCCGATGACTGACGCGAAGGACATGCAAAAAACGGTGTCCGCGCACCAGCCGACTACAACCACGCCGGAATCTCGCATCGGCTGCATGAAATCGAACAATACGCCGACCGTCGCGACGATGACGAAAGAAGTAAAGACGCTGACGCTGATGAGGAGGCTTCGCGCGAGGAAAACATCAAACAATTTGATGTTCTGGTGATAGAAGAGCCATCCTGACCGCTTGATCGACCCTATCGAGTCCGAGACGGTAAGTCTCCAGAGCTGGATGTGCGAATAGGCCGTAAGCGCCATGCCGAACACGGTAACCTCGCCGTGGGCGTCAGTTCGGCCCGTGACCGTCCACAGAAGAATGACCCCGCATGTCAGGATCAGCGGCTCCGCGACGGTCCAGAAGAACCCTAACGTCTCCTGGCTGTATTTTGTCTGGGCCTCGCGCACGATCAACGCGAAAATAACCCGCATCTGGACCGCGAGGCTGGACGAAAACGTCTGGGTAGGCCCGTTGCTCATCGTGGACATTCATCCCCCGAGCGGCTCACGCCCTCGCTGTCGAATCAGACGTCGGACGACGCGCCGCCCCCGACCGCACCCGACGGCGTTCGACCCCATCTCCCCCGGGCGCGGAGCTTGCAGGAGCGGGCTCGCTCCGGAATTGGAGGCTCCTCCTTCGACGCCGTCTTTCGAAGAATCTCGATCGCACGCAGCGTCATCGACCGCGTATCGGTCAACCGATCGCCGATCACCTCGACCTTTTCCGCCGGGCTGGTCAGCGTCAACCGGATCGGGTCGGCAAAGCTCTTGACGATCGTGTCGAGGAGGGTCTCCGAGGCGAATTTCCGCGTCACCCGAAGCTGCAGACGACCTTGCAGGTCTCCATCGATCCGGATCGTGTAGTCGCCGGGTTCGAGACGAAAATAGGGTCCGAAAAACAGGTTTCTCTCGCCGACGCGGCCGTGGTCCTTGAGCCGGAAGGCGATCGTCGAGTCCGTCCGGAGCACGCTTCGGGCGCCGACGCCGTAGGCGTCGGGAACCCGCATCCCATCCGCCGGGATCGTGCAGGGGAAGCGCATCGGCCGGCCGTTGTCGTCGCGACCATAGACCGGCTCTTCGGCTGCAGGTTCGGCCCGAGCCGCCCGCATCGCAACGTCGGCTGCCGCGGGCGAGACGGAAGCAGGGCCTGGCTCCCGCAGCCCGCAACCATGCGCATGGTGCTCGACGAAGGCGCCCCTCAGCATCAGGCGCTCGAGATTCGGCGTCCGTCTCCCGACGATCTCGAACTTGTCGACCGACCGAGGCAGATCAACGACGATCGGCTCGGCGAAACTCGACACCGAGACGCGTGCGAATATTGAAGCGCCCTCGTCAGCGGTGAAGGCGAGGTCGAGTTCGCCGCTCAGTTCGCCGTCGAACGCGAAGCCGTAGAGGCCCGCGTCAAGCCGGGCGTAGGGCCCGAAAAACAACACGCTCTCGTTTACCCCGCCATCGGCGTCGCGATCGAAGCGGATGGCGCCATTGTGGCGGATCGGCCGCTTCCGTCCGGAGACGTAGGCGTCCGGCACCCGCAGATCCGAGACGGCCAGGGCGAGCAAGGCGCGCGGCGGCTCGGCCCGTTGCGCGGCGTCGGCGCCGTCTCGCGGAGAAAAGATGGAATGCGCCGCCGCAGACGGCCCTCCATACAGTCGACGAGCCGAGCGGCGACCTCGCTCGCGTAGTCCCGCCAGCTGCGCATCGACCGCGCGGCGATCTCCTGCAGAAGTTCGTCGTATCGCTTCGCATCGGTTGCGAGAGTCTCAAACCCCGCCTCGATGTCGTCGAGATCCCCCGGATCGACGGGGAGGCAACCCCCGCCCGCCGCGATCTCGGCGATCGCTCCTTCGTTGGAGCACAGGCACGGCTTGCCCCCCCACAGGCTTTCCGCCACCGGCAAGCCGTACCCTTCGGCGAGGGAGACAAAAACATTGGCGCGCGAGGCGGCGCGCAACGCTTCGAGCCTGCCCTCGGACAGGTGGCCATGCAGGACGATCCTGCCCCTGGACCGCTTCGCGAGCTGGCTTGCCGAAAACGCGACGTCGGGAGCGACCGCGCCGACCACGTTCAGCCGGATGTCGAGGTCCGGCCGCCGGTCGATCAGGCGCTGAAAGGCCGTCATCGCGGCAAGCTGGTTCTTGTGCGTGCAGACCGTTCCGACCGCGAGGAACTCGATGGGACCGTGGCGCGCTCGCCTGAGTTTGCTGGGGAATGACTCGAGGCGTCGCCCGCACCTCCTCGGGCAGGAGGATCGGTTCGATCGGCGGCAGGAGCGCCGCCTGATGTCCCTGTCGGGTCAGCCAGTCGGCAAGAAGGGTCCCGCTCGTCCGCGAAACCGGCAGCACGAGATCGACCAACGCCAGGGCGTGAGCGTACACGGCGAAGCGGAGCCTTTGCCGCTCGCCGTCGTCGCTTCGGTTGTCGTCGGAAACCATGTCGGCGAAAGCCCGGCTCCGCTCGCGGCCGAATGCGATGGGTCAGCGGCATGATGTCATGACAGACGGCCGCGACGCGCAATCCGACGCCGCGTGCGAAGCCGATCAGCCGATCGATCAGCAGCGAGGGATAGTCCGGGTCGTGGCTGCCAAGGTGCGGCGCTTCCGGGACGAGAAGCCAGTCTCCCACAGCCGAGCGGATCGGGTTGCGAGCCTCGATCGAGGCGGTAAACTCAGGGCCGCCATGGCGGGCGAGGTTGTCCAGCAGTTTCTGTTCGGTATGGACGATCGCTTCGCGATCCTTGCTCCAGCTCACCGGAACCAGCTCGACGCCGGGAGTCAAGGCGAGTTCGCGCCCCAAATTCTTGACGACTCTCGGAATTCCGCTGATGCCGGGGTCGGCGCCGGTCAGGTGAACGAAATAAATAGACGTTCATAGAGCCGCTGCGGCCTTATTGGGTTCGCGCCGCCTCGACCAAGCCGCGGCGCCTCTCGCGTGATCAAAACACCAGAATACGTCGGCTGGTTGAAGGCCGACCATACAATCGACGCCGTTCGGACATCGTTCGATTCCGATTTCGCAAGGGGAGCATGGGACCGCCTTGACGATCGTCACCACCCGCGGCCCGCGCGGCATCCATTCGTGATGGGCGTGGCTCGCCGCGAAGATACACAGAGTCCAACGTCCGCGCGCGGCGGCGAGATGCGCGACGCCCGAGTTGTTCGCCACCACGTAAGGCGCCCGGTCGACCGCCTTGACGAGTTCGCCCCACGCCCAGGAGCCGCACGCGTTGGCGACCATCTCCGACGACAGGCCGCGAACGATGTCGTTCGCAGACGCTCGGTGATCCCGAGTTCCGGCAACCACCACGGGAAGGTCGTGCTCGCGGATAATGATCTCGATCAATGCGCGATAGTGGCGCGAAGGCCATTGCCGAAGCCGCTCGTTGGCGAACGGCGAGATCACCACCGGAAACGGCGCGCCCGCTTCCCCCATCACAGCAGTTCCGTCGTGTAGGCGGCGCGCAGACGAAGCTCGGCAAGACGAGCCAGAAGCGCCATCGCTTCTGACTGGTGCGCGCCACGGATAATGCTCGGACGCAGGTATCGCAGGCCCATGAAACGGAACGGCTTGACCTCGAACGTCGGGCTGCCCGACCAGTCGGAACTCGAACTCCGGGATGCGTTCGTCGACTTGAAGGTCGAGGCGGGGGCGCCGACCGCGCTCGATCTGCATCAGCCCCGCGGTCACAGTCCGCGAGCCCGAGTCCTTGACGATGTCGAACAGGATCTTGAAGTCCTCGTCGAGCGGCTCGATCAGGCATTCGAGCTGGTATCGGCCAGGTTTCAACTCCTGGTAGGGTCCCCAAACGATCGCGCGGGTCTCTGTCGGCCAGAACGATTTCTCGAAAGCGATCTCATAGGTCCTGTGGGCGCCCCTCGATGTATGGAAGCGCGCCGCCGTCATGACCCCTGTCTCGGCGCGATCGTCGACGGTCGCGCTCGGCGTGTCCAAGCGGATGGTCAGCCAAGGAAACAGATCATATCGGTCGAAGCCGGCGCGGTTGCGCGCCTCGATCACCTGCAGGATTGTCCGGGTGTCGTCGTACAGGCGCAAGTCGATCGCAAGATCGTAAGACTCTGCCCTCCATCTGCCGGGCGAAGCCCCTGATCAGCGTCTCGCTCGACGGCCGCTCCTGCCGGGCCGAATCATCTTCGGGAAAGAAGTCGAACGGAATGACTTCGTCAAAGAAGCCGCTCTGCTTCGCGTCGGCGGCATTCCACGAGCCGCAGACGAGACTGAGTTCAGCGCTCCCAAAAGCTTGTCGCAGGGACTTGAAAGCCTCGGTGGCCAACAGGAAATCGCCGCGGTGATCGAGTTTCAGCACGATCACGCGGTCAATCCCCTGCGAATCGGGCGAAATGACTCTGATTTGCGCCGGCTGATCCGTATCCAACGGGAGATAGCGGACTGGCTTCGTCGCCGTCTCGGCCCAAATCTCGTCCGCGTCCAGTTCGGGACGCCATGGCGGGCGAACGGTTTTTTCGATCGCCAGGAGGATATCCTGGCCGCCTTCAGGGTCGGCGTTCAGGCCCTCCCAGAGCGCATAACCGGCGTCGCTATCGCCGAGGAAGCGAATCCGGAACTCGCACGGGTCGATCGCCTCCTCGACATCCGCAAGCAGCGTGTTGGGCGTGTAAAAGCGTCTGTGCAACCGATTGCGCCGCGATGGAAGCCGCAACTTGCGTTCGTACAGGAATTGGTGCGGCACGCTGATGAGCATGACGCCGCCAACCGTGAGCTTGGAAAAGCAAAGGCCAAGAAACTGCCGGGTCTCGGTCAGGAACTGCAACGCGTCATGGATAAAGATCACGCTCCATTCGCTTTTCAGGTTGCGAATGGCAGACTGGGCGGCGTTCGCGTCGCTGGCGTTGATCTCGACGGCGGCGGCGACCGGCAGCAGGGAATCGCGCTGATCGCCGGTTGAGGCGCGCAACTCGACAACAGCACCCTCGGTCACGGCGACGCGGATCGAGTCCTGCGCCAGCATGAGCCGCAGAAGACTCTGATCGCGCAGCGTCCGCGCGCCGATCCACGCCTCGTCGAGGCTCGGAAGAGCGCGGCGCTCCAAGGTTTCCAGCCGAGAACTCGGGATGACCGCCTCAGCCGCGACGTAGTCGGCCCGGGCCTCCTCGAAGCCCTGAGCCTCGAGCGCTGTCTGCGCATCGGGCGAACCGGCGAGTGCGAACGGACTCGGCCGAAGGGGTCCGGGGCGCAGCAAATCCAGATCCGGTTGAGCCAGCGTTACCTCGCCGGCCGCCGGGATCCCTACGTCAGGTGACGCTCTAACAAGGTCTTGCGGATTTCGCGCGCCAAGATTCCCGAGCCAACGCCTATAGCGGACGGTCATGCAAATTATTCCCGATCGCTCCCCTGCGTCAGAGTTCGACTATGTCGACTTTTGCACTGCAACGCAAGGCAACTGTTAACATAACTGTTAACGCCGACGCGATCGACCCATGCGGCAATCGGGCCGGCTGATTTAATGGCTAGCAACACGTGTCGAGACTGAGCCGAGCGACAGCTCTCCCGTCGCGTCCGGTTCTTGCGCGCATTGATGCGTTCGCGGGGCTGCGGATAGAATGCGCCGGCCGTTCGAGGGCGTCTGGCGAGCGGAGTGCACGACGATGGGCGCGAGTGACGAGGTTCCGGCCCCGGGCGAGGACGGCGTCGCCTCAAAGGAGCCGCGCAAGCGGGAGTTGCCTCCAGCCGCGCGCCGCGCGCTCGCCGAGGCCGAGGCGCGACGGGCGAAAGGCGCGCCGGAACGCCCGCGCGAAATCGGCGGTCGCGGCGGCGAGGATCCGGTCCGCTACGGCGACTGGGAGGTCAAAGGGCTGGCCGTCGATTTTTGACGACGGCGCATCCGGCGCGCTCGCGCCTTCCGAGGGCCGATCACGCGGGCGCCGAGAGGAAGGCTCCGTCCGTTTGGCGGCGCCGTCGACGCCGGGCTTCGAGCTTGCCCAGGGGATGCCGGAGATAGGCGGACGAGGCGCGCGGCGAAGGCGTCCGGCGTCTCGGCGAACAGGCGCTCGAACTCGATCGCGGCGCGGCGCTTGAAGCTTCCTCTGCTTGGCTTCGCAGCCGCTCGCCCAGAGCCGGCCAGCGCCTCGGGCGAAAGGCCCCCGCGCTCCGCCGCGAACCGCCCGAGCACGTTCAGATCGTTGAAATCGCCGAGCGTGTCCCGCAGGGCGTTCAGTTCTTCGGACTGCGCGTTGAGCGCCGCGGGCCAGGCGGGAGACAGAGCCGAGAGCTGGTAGCGCAGGTCGACGACGCGCGACCGCAAGGCGTGCAGCGCCGCCGGATCGCCGCCCTCGAACGCGAGACGGCCGCGGCGAAGCCCCTGTCGATAGGTGCGCGCGACCGCTTCCGCGATGTCGTCGTCGCCGACTTGCGCCGAGGTCCCAGCCTTCGAGACGCTTGACGATCGCGTTGAGCTGGGCGCGCGAGGCGGCGGTGGCGAAGCCGGTGTGGGCGCGTTTGGCGGCGGCGCGCTCGCGCTCGATCGCCTCGCCGAGCGGCGCCGGCGATCTCCGGCGGCGGCGCGAGCCGTTCGAGGCGGCCCTCCATCACGTCGAGATCGCGCGCCCGGCCGACCCTGCGCCGCACCACCGCGAGCGCGGCGATCGTCACCCGCGCCGGCTCGCCGACGCTCGGCAGAAAAAGCCGCGCCAGCGCGCGCGATTCCTTCAGCGTCTTGCGCACGCCGTGGACGCGTTCCGGCGCGTCTTCGCCGCGCCCGGGAAAACGCGCCGCCGCCGAGGCGACCGACGACGCCAGCAGCGCGCGGCAATAGCCGGGCCAGGGCTGCGCGGGCATGCCGGTCAGCCCGGCTGCCGCTCGAGCAGCCTGGCGCGCTCGCGCAAGGCGAACTTCTGCACCTTGCCGGTCGAGGTCTTCGGGATGTCGGCGAACACGATCGTGCGCGGGCACTTGTAGTGGGCGAGCCGCTCCCGGCACCAGGCGAGCAGCTCCTCCGCGGTCGCCGTCTGCGCCGGGCTTCATTTCCACGAAGGCGCACGGCGTCTCGCCCCATTTCTCGTCCGGCCGCGCCACCACCGCGGCGAGCTGGACGCCCGGATGCTCGAACAACGCGTCCTCGACCTCGATCGAGGAAATGTTTTCGCCGCCGGAGATGATGATGTCCTTCGAGCGGTCGCGCAGCTGGACGTAGCCGTCCGGGTGCTTCACCCCGAGATCGCCGGAATGGAACCAGCCGCCGGCGAAGGCCTTGTCCGTCGAGGACTTGTTCTTGAGATAGCCCTTCATCACCACGTTGCCGCGAAACATCACCTCGCCCATCGTCTGGCCGTCGGCGGGCACGGGCGCCATCGTGTCGGGATGCATGACGTCGAGCGCCTCGAGCGCGTGGTAGCGGACGCCCTGGCGCGCCTTGAGATGCGCCTGCTCCTCCGCCCCGAGCGCGTTCCACTCGTCCTTCCAGTCGTTCACGACCGCAGGGCCGTAGACCTCGGTCAGGCCGTAGAGGTGGGTGACCTCGAAGCCCGCCTCGCGCATCGCCTTGAGCACCGCGGCGGGCGGCGGCGCCGCGGCGGTGAAGAAGCGCACGAGGTGCGGCAGCGGCTGGCGTTCGCTCTCGCGCGCGTTGAGCAGGATCGACATGACGATCGGCGCGCCGCAGAGGTGGGTGACCTTGTGCTCGGCGATCAGGTCGTAGAGCGTCTTGGCGCGCACCTGCCTCAGGCAGACGTGCACGCCCGCCTTGACGCTGATCGACCAGGGGAAACACCAGCCGTTGCAATGGAACATGGGCAGCGTCCAGAGATAGACGGGATGCCGGCCCATGTCGGCGGTGACGATGTTGCCCACCGCCAGAAGGCTCGCGCCGCGATGGTGGTAGACGACGCCCTTTGGGATCGCCGGTGGTGCCCGACGTGTAGTTGAGGGCGATGGCGTCCCACTCGTCGAGCGGGAAGGCGCGCTCGTAGGCTTCGTCGCCCTCGGCCACGAAGGCCTCGTATTCCGTCTCGCCGATCCGCGCGCCCGGACCGTCGTACTCCGGGTCGTCGTAATCGATGACGAGCGGACGGACCTTGGCGAGCTTGAGCGCCTCGGCCATGACGCCGGAAAACTCGCGGTCGACGATCACGCGCCTTCGCTTCGCCGTGGTCGAGCATGAAGGCGAGCGCCGCGGCGTCGAGGCGGGTGTTGAGCGTGTTGAGCACCGCGCCGCACATCGGAACGCCGTAATGGCACTCGAGCATCGCCGGCGTGTTGGCGAGCATCGCCGCGACCGTGTCGCCGCGAACGAACCCGCGCTTGGCCAGGGCCGAGGCGAGCTTCTTCGACCGGGCATGAAACTCGCGATAGTTGCGGCGGAGCGGGCCATGCGCGATCGCCAGGCGGTCCGGGAACACCTGCGCGGCGCGCTCGAGAAAGGTCAGCGGGGTCAGCGGCTGGAAATTCGCGGGGTTCCGATCGAGATCGCGTTCGTAGGACGACTGGGACATTGTGTTCCTCTGACACAGATCCGGGACGCGGGCGGCGAGGCAGCCGTCGGATGCGAGGCGGTCCGCCGCCATCATACCGCGCGAAGCGCCGTTGAGGAGGGGCTTCGACGCCCTCATCAACGAAAGGCGAAGAAGCGGAAGCCGAGGAAGGTCACAACCATCGCCACGCCGACGCCGGCCGCGACGAACAGCGGCAGGATCGCCGGCGTGACGGCGATCCCGAACCGGGGCGCAAGCTGCACGCAGACCGAATAGACCGCGTAGTTCACGGCGAGCCCGGCCGAGGCGACGACCCAGTAGCGCACGAAGGCGCGCCGGAAGGGCGCGCGCGAATGCCGGAAGGTGATCGCGCGATTGAGCAGGAAGTTGACGATCGTGGCGACGATGAAGCCGGGCGGGCGAGCAAGCTCGGCCGACAGGCCGAGATATTTCGCGCCGCCATAGGTGATGCCCGCATCGACGACGATAACCGATCAGGCCGACCGCGGCGAAAGCTCGGGATTTGCGCGGCGATCCGACCGCCGGAGGGCGGGGCGGGATCCGCGGACGCCGCAGGGCTAGACGAGCGCATGGAGAGCGTCATAGGTCAGCTTGACCCCGATCAGGAAGGTGATGACGAGGATGATCGCGTAGAACCGCTGCGCGTCGACCCGGCGCACCAGCCAGACGCCGGCGAAGGTCGAAAGGATCGCCACGGGAATGAGCGCGAGCGAGACCTTCAGATTGTCGCGGCTGAACTGGCCGAGCAGGAAATAGGGCGGCAGCTTGATCAGATTGACGGCGGCGAAGAACATCGTCGCCGTTCCGGCGAAGACGCGCGGCTTCAGGTTCTGCGGCATGACGTAGACCTGAAACGGCGGCGCGCCGGCGTGGCTGATGAAGCTGGTGAAGCCCGGCGAGCGAGCCCCACAGCACGCCGCCCGGGCACGCCCGGCTTCTCGACCGCGGCGAGGCCGAGCCGGTCGCGCAGAAGCATGTAGAAGACGAAGACGATCGAGATCACCCCGACCGCGAGCCGGACCGCGTCCTCGCTGACGCGCGCGGCGAGCAGCCAGCCCGGCCGCGATGCCGATCATCGACGCCGGGATCGAGGATGACGAGGTTGCGCGGCGAAAAGTCGCGGCGGAACGCCCAGACGCTGACCCAGTCCTGCACGATCAGCACCGGCAGGACGATCGCCGCGGCCCTGACCGGCGAGATCGCCAGCGACAGCATCGGCATCGCCAGCGAACTCAGGCCGGTAAACCCGCCTTTCGACAGGCCGAGGACGATCACGGCGGGGATCGCGACGAGATAGAAGTCCAGTTCGCCCGACATCGTCGCGCCCAAAGCTCCCCCGCCCGACAATGGGACCTAAGCCGTTAGTTTTAGCCGCGCCGGCGTTGCGTTTAAACGCCCGCGGCGCGAAATTGCGCGCCACTCAAACGACCTCGGCGGCGAAGGGAGCGAAACGAATGAGCGGCTACAGGCAGACCTATGATCAGTGGCGCGCCGATCCGCAAGCCTTTTGGGCCGAGGCCGCGCGCGAGATTTCCTGGATCAAGGCGCCCGAGCGGATCTTCGACGCCGAGGCCGGCGTCTACGGCCGCTGGTTCCCCGACGCGCGCGTCAACGCCTGCTACAACGCCATCGACCGCCATGTGGAAGGCGGGACGCGGCGAACAGGCGGCGATCTACTACGACAGCCCGGTGACCGGGACGAAGCGGACGATCTCCTACCGGGAGCTGCTCGACGAGACCGCGACGCTCGCCGCCGTCCTTGAGGATCTCGGCGTCGTCGCCGGCGATCGCGTCCTGATCTACATGCCGATGATCCCCGAAGCGATCGTGGCCATGCTCGCCTGCGCCCGCATCGGCGCCGATCCATTCGGTGGTGTTCGGCGGCTTCGCGGCCAAGGAGCTGGCGACCCGCATCGACGACGCCGAGCCGAAGGTGATCCTGACCGCGAGCTGCGGCATCGAGCCCGGCCGGATCGTCGAATACAAGCCCCTGCTCGATCTCGCGATCGGCCTGTCGCAAGGCCAAGCCGAAGTCGGTCGATCGTGTTCCAGCGCCCGCAGATCGAGGCGCGGATGAATCCGGACCGCGACCACGACTGGACGGCGCTGGTCGGCGCCGCCAAGGCCGCCGGCAAGCGCGCGCCCTGCGCCGATCTCGCGGCGACCGATCCGCTCTACATCCTCTACACCTCGGGGACGACCGGCGTGCCGAAGGGCGTGGTGCGCGACATCGGCGGCTATATCGTCGCGCTCAAATGGACGATGTCGGCGATCTACGACGTCAAGCCCGGCGAGACCTACTGGTCCGCCTCCGACATCGGCTGGGTCGTCGGCCATTCCTACATCGTCTACGCGCCGCTGCTGCACGGCTGCACGACCGTCCTCTACGAAGGCAAGCCGATCGGCACGCCGGACGCCGGCGCGTTCTGGCGGGTGATCGAGGAATACAAGGTCCGCGCCTTCTTCACCGCGCCGACCGCGTTCCGCGCCGTGCGCAAGGAGGACCCGCAGGCGGCGCTGCTCAAGAAGTACGACGTCAGCTCGATGCACACGCTGTTCCTCGCCGGCGAGCGCGCCGATCCGGACACCGTCGAATGGGCGGAAAAGGTGCTCGACAAGCCGGTGGTCGACCATTGGTGGCAGACCGAGACCGGCTGGGCGATCGCGGCCAATCCGGTCGGCCTCGGCATCCTGCCGATCAAGCCCGGCTCGCCGACCGTGCCGATGCCCGGATACGCTGGTCGAGATCGTCGACGAGGCCTGTCACCCCGTCCCGGTCGGCAAGATGGGCTCGATCGTGATCAAGCTGCCGCTGCCGCCCGGCTGCCTGCCGACCCTCTACCGGCAGGACGAGCGGATGAGGGAAAGCTACCTCAAGGAGTTCCCCGGCTACTACAAGACCGCCGACGCCGGGACGATCGACGAGGACGGCTACCTCACCATCCTCGGCCGCACCGACGACATCATCAACGTCGCCGGCCACCGCCTGTCGACCGGCGGCATGGAGGAGGTCGTCGCCTCGCATCCGGACGTCGCCGAATGCGCCGTGCTCGGCGTCAAGGACGAGATCAAGGGCGAGCAGCCTTGCGGCTTCATCGTGCTGAAGTCCGGCGTCAACCGGCCGAACGCGGAGATCGAGAAGGAGGTCGTCAAGCTGGTGCGCGACAAGATCGGCCCGGTGGCGGCGTTCAAGATCGCGCTCGTCGTCGACCGCCTGCCGAAGACCCGCTCCGGCAAGATCCTGCGCGGCACGATGAAGAAGATCGCCGACCACGATACCTGGGCGACGCCCGGCGACGATCGAGGACCCGAAGGTGCTCGACGAGATCAGGGACGCGCTGGAGGCGCGCGTGCCGTAGGCGCCAGAGGCGCGGGCCGACATCGGCCGCGTCCCGCGGCCGGCCGGCGAACGTGTCGGCACGGTCGATTTAAAGGGACTGGGCGCCTCGCTTCCGATGCTTTCACAGCGAGCCGTGCAAGCGCGGCCGCTCCTCTCCGGCGAGCAGGAAGCCTCCGTACGGCGTCGGCCCTCCCCAAGGGCGGCGAAACAGTCTAGGACAGGCTCCCGCGATCGTCGCCGCCCAACCGGAGGAGCTCCATGTCCGCGCACTCGGCCGCCGCAGGTATCCATGTCCAAGCTCAGACAGGCGCCCGGCAGGCGGAAATCCTCAGCCCCGATGCGCTCGCTTTCCTCGCCGACCTGCATCGTCGTTTCGACGCGCGCCGGCGCGAGCTTCTGGCGCGGCGGACGGCCCGGCAGAAGCTGTTCGACGCCGGCCAGCTGCCGCATTTCCTGACCGAAACCAAAGCAATCCGCGACGGCGACTGGACAGTCGCGCTCGATCCCGGCCGACCTCATCGACCGGCGGGTCGAGATCACCGGCCCGGTCGACCGCAAGATGATCGTCAACGCGCTGAATTCCGGCGCCAAGGTTTTCATGGCGGACTTCGAGGACGCAACCTCGCCGATGTTCGCCAACATGATCGAGGGCCAGGCCAATCTGAAGGACCGGTGGGAAGGCGCGAATCGACTTCACCGACCCGGCGAGCGGCAAGGCCTATCGTGTGAAGTCCAATCCGGCCGTTCTCATGGTGCGCCCCCGCGGCTGGCACCTGCCGGAGCGTCACGTCACCGTCGACGGCCAGGAAATCTCGGGCTCGCTGTTCGACTTCGGGCTCTATGTGTTCCATTGCGCGAAGACGCAGATGGCCAAGGGCGCGACCGTGGCTTTCTATCTGCCGAAGATGGAGAGCCACCTCGAAGCGCGCCTGTGGAACGAGGTCTTTTCGCACGCCGAAAAAACGCTCGGCGTCGCCGCACGGGCGCGTTCAAGGCGACGGTGCTGATCGAGACGCTGCCGGCGGCGTTCGAGATGGACGAGATCCTGTACGAACTGCGCGACCACATCGTCGGCCTCAACTGCGGCCGCTGGGACTACATCTTCTCGTTCATCAAGCGGCTTGGGAAGAATGCTGGGTTCCTCACTCCCGACCGTTCGGTGATGAGCATGGGTCAGGCGTTCCTCAACGCCTATTCGCTGCTCCTGATCAAGACCTGCCACCGGCGCGGCGCCTTCGCCATGGGCGGCATGGCGGCGCAGATCCCGGTCAAGGGCGACGCGCACGCCAACGACGCGGCCTTCGCCAAGGTGCGCGCCGACAAGGAGCGCGAGGCGAGCAACGGCCACGACGGCACCTGGGTCGCCCATCCCGACCTGGTGCCGGTCGCCATGGAGGTCTTCGACCGGCTGATGCCGGGCGCGAACCAGCTTTCGGTCAAGCGCGACGACGTCGACGTCACCGCCGCCGACCTCGTCGCGATGCACAAAGGCAAGCGCACCGAGGAGGGCTTGCGCGAGAACATCCGCGTCGGCGTGCAATATATCGAGGCGTGGCTGCGCGGCCGCGGGGCCGTGCCGATCTACAACCTGATGGAGGACGCCGCGACGGCCGAAATCTCGCGCGCGCAGGTGTGGCAGTGGATCCACCTGAAAGCCAAACTCGACGACGGCCGCGAGGTGACGCCGGACATGTTTCGCAGGGCGCTTGAGGGCGAGATGGAGCGGGTCAAGGGGGAAGTCGGCGCCAAGGCCTACGAGGGCGGCCGCTTCCCCGAGGCGATCCAGCTTTTCTCGGACATGTCGCTTGCCGGCCAATTCGAGGAATTTTTGACGCTTCCGGCTTACCGGCTGATCGACTGAGAGCGCCTGTGGCCAGGGGCCGATGACCTCGGCCTCTTGCGCAGGCGCCCTTGCCTCGGAAGAATGCTCGCCCACGCGGAAGAAGTGAGGCGTAGTCGGTGTTCTTCGGAGATCGCAGGCAGGATCCTCCGAAGACGGGAGAAG
This sequence comes from uncultured Alphaproteobacteria bacterium, assembly GCA_963724785.1. Taxonomy (GTDB): domain Bacteria; phylum Pseudomonadota; class Alphaproteobacteria; order Rhizobiales; family Beijerinckiaceae; genus Roseiarcus. The sequence goes on from CAVRWC010000009.1 coordinate 31,753, forward strand.
TTTTTACAGTTTCCACGTTATCTTCAGACGCGTCGGCGATCTCAAATCGGACGGCGACACATCGCATTCTTCCGAATCAACAGCCGCAATCGCGTCTCCGATCCCGTCCAAAATCCGCCTTTACCCGAAAGCAAAGCTCTTGTCGGGGACGCCATCCGCTTGACCGATCCCGCGAGCCATTATATAAAATGAATGTAATAAATTTTGATATGAACGGATGGGCAGGATGAAGAAAGCTTTGGTCTGCGGCGCCGGCGGATTTATTGGCGGACAATTGGTAAAGAGCCTGAAACAAGAAGGTTTCTGGGTGCGAGGAGTCGACCTTAAGTTTCATGAATACTGCGATACTGTGGCCGATGACTTCGTCATAGGAGATTTGCGGGAGCAGAGCGTATGCCGTTCCCTGATCGATACGCGCTTCGACGAAGTTTATCAACTCGCAGCCGACATGGGCGGCGCCGGCTTTGTGTTCACCGGCGAGAACGACGCAGACATAATGCATAATTCTGCAACGATTAATTTGAACGTGCTGGACGCCTGCCATAAGCGAAACATCAAAAAGGTTTTCTACTCGTCCTCGGCCTGCATGTATCCGGCCTATAATCAGGAAGACCCTGACAATCCCAAGTGTTCCGAGGATTCCGCTTACCCGGCTGCTCCGGACAGCGAATACGGTTGGGAGAAGCTGTTCAGCGAACGTCTGTTCCTTGCGTTCCGAAAAAACTACGGGATGCAGACCCATGTCGCGCGCTTCCACAATATATTTGGTCCCGAGGGGACGTGGGATGGCGGCCGGGAAAAGTCTCCCGCCGCGCTATGCCGGAAAATCGCGCGCGCCAGGTCCGGCGACGCCATCGAAATCTGGGGGGATGGCAAGCAGACGCGATCCTTCCTGTATGTCGACGAATGTGTCGAGGGCACGAAGCGACTGCTGCGATCTGACTTCGTCGGCCCCGTCAACGTGGGATCGGACGAAATGGTCACGATCAACCAACTCGCCGACATGATTGCCGATATCGCCGGAAAGAAGATCGAGAAGCGCCATATCCCAGGCCCGCTTGGCGTCCGCGGACGGAATTCCGACAATCGATTGATTCGAGAGAAGTTGGGTTGGGCGCCGAGCGCAACGCTGCGGCAAGGGCTGGAAAAGACCTACGCCTGGATCGAGTTGCAGGTGTCAAGAAACTCGAAGTAGAATTTCTTTAATGAAATAGCGGACCGGCGAAAAAACAACCGATTTTTACGCGTTGTACCGCTGGCGTGTTAACATACCCAGCAGCATCAAGTGGGTGAGATCATCATAATGTTACCGGAAGGGGACCATGTCCGTTGGGAATAATGCAGAATCTATCAAGTCGGCGGATTTTTCCGTGGTGGCGTCGCAAGAATCAATGCGGCCCGGCGAATAAGCGGGTAATATAAGCGCTTTGAATCCGGACTCATATTGACGCACTGACTGTCTGTCTGTTCCCTATAAGGCGGTGAAACATGGAACTGGGTCTCCTGTCCAACTCGTTACTCAGTCGGCCAGTCTTTCACACGACTGTCACGGACCCGCTATTATCCGCGATGAGCGAGTGGCGTTCCGCGCGGACCATCTGCCCTCCTCCCCTGTCTCGAAATCGACTTCAGGAGTGGCGCGGCGTTTGGGCGGACGTCCGACAATGCGACACGATGTTTTGGGTGCAGAACCGGGGGGCCCGCCCCGAACCTCCAATTCATCTTGCGGCGTTTCTAAGATTCTCGGCCCACCGGTCCGCTTTCATCATCGACGCGTGGAAATACCTACGCGACAAGATCGGTTATTTTGCGACGGTCCATCGCCTTGATCCCTGCTTCCTGTCCTATACGGAAGCCCTTGCGGAGTTGAAGCCGCGATATCGTTACGCAAAATTCGAATGGCTCCCCTTCGGAGCTGACACCGGAGTGTTCTATCCTCGGGGGGAAGAGAAGCCGGTGTTTGCATTTTGGATGGGGAGGCGCGACAAATCGCTCCACAATGCGCTGCTCGAGTACTGCCAATCGCGGGGTCTCACCTATATTTACTCAAATGATGGCCGGTACTCGACTGAGCAACTGGGAGAAATCGCAGCAAAGGCGCAATATTTCCTGGTGACGCCGCCGCATCCGGATCGCTCAGGCGGTTATAGCCCGATGCCGTCGCGTTATGTCGAAGGCCTGGCTGCGGGAACACGATTGCTCGGCGTGTTGCCGAAGAGCGGCGAATACCAGCGGCTTTATCCTCTCAATGCGGTCTGTCAGGTCGCGCCGGATGGTTCAGATCTGGTCCAGCGGTTGGACGAAGATCGCCGCAATCCCGAGAATCAACGACACGTCGACCGGGCCCGCGATTTGGTTCATAGACATCACTCCTGGCGGCGTCGGGCCGAGCAGATTGTCAACCGCTTGGACAACGGCGTCGAGATTGAGTTTCCTTCGCCTGACGACGCTTTGCGCGAGTTGGACCGGGAACGGAACGCCGGGCGGCCCGCGCAAGTTGACCCGGATAATCTCCGCCAATCGTTGTCCGATCCGACAATCTCGCGGGTTTGATCGGCTCAGCCGGCCGGCGCCGCCGAACTTTCCAGACCAGCTTCTTTCGTTGACTCCGGCTCCGGGCGTCTCTATAAGCGCGGCGCTCCAGCGTGGCCCCCAGGCCGCGCTTTTGGTTTTCGCTTTTGGGCCATTTGCGTCCCCGCGGCGCATCAAAACCTCAAATCCGAGCGTTCGCCCGCGGCTCTCGTGAAGGGGCTGCGATTTCGGTCCACTGCAAAGAAGCCGGCCGCGCGGGTTCCCGCGTAACGAGCCGGGCGGAACACGGAGAAAAACGATGTTCGCAGTCATCAAGACCGGCGGCAAGCAATACACGGTCGCCGCCGATAAAGAGATCACCGTCATGTCCCTGGCCGGCGAAGCCGGCGCAGAGGTGGTCTTCGACGAGGTTCTGGCGCTGTTCGACGGCGAGACCAACACCATCGGCGCCCCGCATGTCGCGGGCGCCAGCGTCACTGGCGAGATCGTCGCGCAGGCCCGCGGCCCGAAGGTGTATGCGTTCAAGAAGCGGCGCCGCAAGAATTCAAAGCGCAAGCGCGGCCACCGGCAGGACCTGACGGTCGTCAAGATCACCGGCATCCAGGCGGGCGTGTGAGCGGGAGGCGAACGAGCGGATTCCCTCGTTCAGTCTTTTGGGATATAAGGGTTTCAACTTCGCCGCCCTTAGGCGCGGCGCATTAGACAGGGTCGGAGCAGGACAATGGCTCACAAGAAGGCAGGCGGTTCGTCGCGCAACGGTCGCGACTCCGACGGCCGCCGTCTCGGCGTGAAGAAGTTCGGCGGCGAGCGGGTGCTCGCCGGCAACATTCTGGTGCGTCAACGCGGAACGAAATTTCACGCTGGCCGCAATGTCGGCATGGGCACAGACCATACTCTTTTCGCCATTGCGCACGGCGAAGTGTGTTTCGAGCATAAAGGCGACGGTCGGCAATATGTAAGCGTACGAATTCAACAAGAAGCAGCAGAATAAAGCGGGGTCAAGACGAGAACCCCGCTTCGGCGACCAGCCCCCGCGGACGTTCTCGAGACCTCTCCAAAGAAGCTTCGAGATGAGTGTGAAAGGCGAAAGGCCTTTTCCTCCGTCCGGTAAGCCCAGCTTACGAAGGGGATGCGGCCGCCGCGTCTCCTTCGTCGTTTAGCGCCTCTTTTCGAGGCGGGCAGCCGGAGCAAATATGTTTCCCGATCTTGCCAGAGACGATGTCTTCCGATTGGAGACAGCGCGGCTGTGGTTGCGCTGGCCGCGCGCCGCGGACGCCGCGGCGATCCACCGCTTCTGCTCGCTGTGGGAGGTCGCCCGCTATACGGCCCGCATCCCTCACCCCTATCCGCCGGGATCGGCCGAGCGCTTCATCTACTCCGGGCGCGAGGGCAACGCCTCTGGGCGCGACCTGACGCTGGTGATGACCCCGAAGAGGGGCAAACTCGATGCGATCGGCTCGATCAGTCTCGAATCGCGCGGCGGCGACCGCCTCACCCTCGGCTTCGTGCTCGCGCCCGAGCATTGGGGCAAGGGTCTGACCACCGAGGCGACCAGGGCGATGGTGAAGACGGGCTTCGGCTTGACGGACGCCGTCGAGATTCTCGCCAACGTGCGGGTGGAGAACGACGCCTCGCGCCATGTGCTCGAGACCTGCGGCTTCGAGATCGCCTCGACGCGGCCTGAAGGGCGCGCCGGCGCGCGGCGGGCTCGTCGAATGCCACACCTTCCGCCTGACGCGAGACGCGTGGACGGACTGGGTCGCCTCGCGGCGGCAGGCGCTCGACCAGGCGCAATTCGCCCAGGCGCACATGGACGCGGGCCGCCACGCATGAAGTTTCTCGATCAGGCCCGCGTCTATATCCGCTCCGGCGACGGCGGCGCGGGCTGCGTCTCGTTCCGGCGCGAGAAGTTCATCGAGTTCGGCGGCCCCGACGGCGGCGACGGCGGCCGCGGCGGCGACGTCGTGGTCGAATGCGCCGCCGGCCTCAATACGCTGATCGACTTCCGCTACCAGCAACATTTCAAGGCCAAGACCGGCATGCACGGCATGGGCCGCAACCGCGCCGGCGGGCGCGGCGCCGACGCGGTGCTGAAAGTTCCCGTCGGCACCCAGGTGTTCGACGAGGAGACCGGCGCGATGCTCGCCGACCTGACCACGGAGGGCGAGCGCGTCGTGGTCGCCCAGGGCGGCAACGGCGGCTTCGGCAACGCCCATTTCACCACCTCGACCAACCGCGCGCCGCGCCGCGCCAATCCGGGCCTGGAAGGGATCGAGCGAACGCTGGTCCTGCGCCTCAAGCTGATCGCCGACGCCGGCCTCGTCGGCCTGCCGAACGCCGGCAAATCGACGTTCCTCGCCGCCGTCTCGGCCGCCAAGCCGAAGATCGCCGACTACCCGTTCACCACGCTCCATCCCGGCCTCGGGGTGGTCAGGGTCGACGGGCGCGACTTCGTGCTCGCCGACATTCCCGGACTGATCGAAGGCGCGCACGAAGGCCATGGCCTCGGCGACCGCTTCCTCGGGCATGTCGAGCGCTGCGGCGCGCTGGTTCACTCGGTCGACGCGACCGGAGCGAACGCCGGCGCGGACTATCGCACCATCCGGCGCGAGCTTGCGGCTTACGGCGAGGGACTGGACGAGAAGCCCGAGATCGTCGCCCTCTCCAAGGTCGACGCCGTCGACGAGGAGACGCTCGCCAAACAGCTCGAGCGGCTGAAGCGGTCGATCCGGACCAACGGGCCGGCCGCGCGAGTCCGGCGCCCGGCGAGCGAAGCCGTTCCTGCTCTCGACGGCGACCCATAACGGCGTGACCGATGTGCTGAGGGCGACGATGGCGGCGATCGAGAGCGGGGCGGGCCGAAGCGGCGGCGAGCCTGACCGAGCCCGAGCCTTGGATGCCGGTGTAGTCGCGGCCAGTCAACTCCGATCGGGTTGCCGCTTCAGCGCGCGCTCGATTTTTTGGTCGGTTTTGTACTGGCTGAGCGCGTAGACGGCCCAGATCGCGGCCGGGAGCCATCCAATCAGCGTGATCTGAAGAATCGAGGCACAGGATTCCGGACAACGGGCGGCCAATCGTGAAAAACGTCAGCCACGGCAGAATCAGCGCGATCAGCAGTCGCATTCCCATTGTCCTTCGCGGTCGTCGAACGGCTCGTGCGACGGAACGAGCCTCAGGCGTCGCAGATGGCACGGAGGGCGCGGCGAATTCAAGCGAAAGCGGGGCCGGAATGATCGAGGGGATGCGGCGGCCCGGAGGGCCAGGTCGTCAGCGCTTCACAAACGAACAGGACGGCGACTGGCGCTGCAGCGCCGCCGTCGCGCCCTTCGCCTTGACGGAGGTCAAGGCGCTCCCGCCTCGACCGCCTATGCTGCTCACCGTCGCCAGCGGACAACGACAGGGCTTGGGGTTGCCATGATCGACGATATCGAGCTCGCACGCGCCCTGCATGTGCTGTTCGTCGCCCACTGGATCGGCGGCGTCTCTTTCGTCACCCTCGTCGCGCTGCCGCTCGCCCGCGCCGCCTCGGATGCGCGCAAGGGCTGGGCCTTGTTCGAATCGATCGAGAACCGGTTCTCCGCCCAGGTCCGCTGGACGATCCCGCTGGCCGGAGCGACCGGCTTATGGATGACTTGGCGGGAAGATCTGTGGCTGCGCTTCGGCGACGCGACTTTCTGGTGGATGGACGCGATGGTCCTCGTCTGGGCGCTGTTCATGATCGCGGTGTTCCTGATCGAACCCCTCGCCCATCGGCGCCTCGAAGCCGAGGCGGCGCGCGACCCCGAGGGCCTCATGCGCCGGCTCTTCCGCGTCCACCTCGTGCTGCTCGCGGCGGCCGCCCTCACCATCATCGGCGCGGTCGCCGGATCGCGCGGCGGATTGTTTTCATAAGAGCCTGGCGCGGCCGGTCGCGCCGCCGCGGGGGGCGCGACTTTCGTGCAGGCGCCGCTGAGGGTTGCCGTGGACACGCTCGCGGCGCGCGCCGCCCAAGCTTATTCTTGAAAACCGGTCGCCGAGAGCCTCCTCTTCGCCTCGCCGATCCAGATTTTGAGCGGCGCGAGGCGCGGGCCTTGGGTCAAGCCGCCGCAACCTTTGCCATGCGGCGCCTGCGCCCAGGCCGCAATGGCGACCGCCGTCGCGCCGTCCGCCGACCAGACGGGCGCGCCCGAATCGCCCGAACAGGCGCCCGCGACCTTGCCGTCCGGATCGGCCGCCCAGACCAGCACAGTCGAGGCCGGCGCACGGACGGCGAGCGTCACGCTGCGCAGGCTTCCGCCCGATTTCCAGTCGCCCTCGCGCGTGGAACCGTAGCCGGTCAGGATGACCGGATCGCCGACGGCCGGCCCATCGCCGGACGCCAAGCGCCGCGCCGACGAAACGGGGGTCCAGCGGCCGGGCGGTTCGAATGAGCGCGATGTCGATCGAACTCGACCCGGGCCCGGATCGCGTCCGGGCGGTATTGCGGATGGGCGACGGCCGCCTCGACCGGGATGACGACTGGAGCGCCCGCAGCGTCGCGGTAGTGAACCGCCATGTCGCGGACCGGCCTCAGGCAATGGGCGGCCGTGAGCAGCGTGCGGTCGTCGAGGACCAACGCCGAGCAGAACCCCGCTTCGCCCGGGCCCCGCATCAGCACCATCGCGACCCGGTCGGCGAATCGCTCGTCCGGCGCTGCGCCGACCAGCGCGCCGGCGGACGTCGAGGCCGCCGCCAGAAACAGGGCGAAGGCGCAAGACTGAGGACAAGGCGGCGCAAGCGCATGACCGATCCATGCGCCCGAAATGCTCGCCCATTCAATCGCCGGCGGCGCCTCACGCGCTTCATCGACGGCCTGTTCAGATTGCATTCAGCCGGTAAAGCGAAGATGGTGGCCCCAGTTTGAAACAGAGGCTTCGTCGTCATGGCCGCGCCCGCCATCGTCAGTCGCGCCGCGGTCGTTTGCCTCGTCATGAGTTGCGCCGCCGCGCGCGCCGCTGAGGCCGAACCGCACGCCGCACCCGGCAAGACCGTCTGCCTTAGCGCGGCCGACACGCGCGATCAGGTGAAGGCGCACAAGCTCCTCGAACCCTACGCCGTCCTCAAGGCCGCCGCGCAGCAGCGCAAGGCGGAGGCCCTGTCGGCCAAGCTCTGCGTCAGCGGCGACGACTTCGTCTATGTGATAACGCTCCTGCACCATGACGGCCGATTGATCCACGTGCAGATGGAGGCGGGGACGGGCAAGCTGATCGCGCGGCCCCCCCACGAAAGCCATGAGACGAAGGACGCGCATGACGCACACGAGCAGCTACCGCGCATGAGCAGCCTCCCCACGAGCAGCCTCCCCACGAGCAGCCCTCCAAAGACTGAGTTGGCGAGAGAAGAGTAGCCCGGATGCGCCTGCTGGTTGTCGAAGACGATCGCGATCTCAATCGTCAGATTTCCTCGGCGCTCGAAGCCGCCGGCTACGCGGTCGATCGCGCGTTCGACGGCGAGGAGGGCTGGTTCAAGGGCGATACCGAGCCGTACGACGCGGTCGTGCTCGACATCGGCCTGCCGAAGCGCGACGGCATCTCGATCCTGGAGGCTTGGCGCAAGGCGGGACGCACCATGCCGGTGCTGATCCTCACCGCGCGCGACCGCTGGAGCGACAAGGTGCAGGGCATCGACGCCGGCGCCGACGATTACGTCGCCAAGCCCTTCCACATGGAGGAGGTTCTGGCCCGCATGCGGGCGCTGCTGCGCCGCGCTGCCGGACACGCCTCCAGCGACCTGGTGGTCGGTCCGGTGAGGCTCGACGCGCGCGCCGGCCGCGTCACGGTGAACGGACAGCCGATCAAGCTCACCAGCCACGAGTACCGGCTCTTGTCCTATCTCATGCACCACGCGGGGCGCATCATTTCGCGCACCGAGATCGTCGAGCATCTTTACGAGCAGGATTTCGACCGCGATTCCAATACGATTGAGGTGTTTATCGGGCGTCTTCGCAAGAAGCTCGGCGTGGACATCATCAAGACGGCGCGCGGCCTCGGCTATATCGTGGGCGTCGACGACACCGCGCCCGCAGCGCGCTGAAGCAGCGAAGCGACCACCGCTCACCCGCTGCAGCCGGGCTTCCGGGTCTTGTGCACCCAGAATGTGTAAGCCTTGCAATCATTGCTCGACGGCGGTTCGTTCGCCGGTACCTTCTCGGCGACTGGCGGCAGCATTCGGAGATAGGCGACGATCGAGCGGATGTCCTCCTCGTCCCAGTTGGAGAAATGATCCCAGGGCATTCCCTGCCAGTAGAGCGGCCTGCCGTCACGCGAGACGCCGCTTCGGATCGCACGAGCGATCTCCGCGTCGCTCCAGGCGCCGATCCCCGCATTCCCGGTCGGAAGAGATGTTGGGGATGAAGATCGTGCCGAACCCGCTGCCCGACGAGAAGGCCCCGTTGAGCTTGAAGCCGCCGGAACCGTCGTTCGCGTGGCAGAAGGCGCAGGACGCCACGCTGAAGAGATATTGGCCGCGTCTGACCATGGCGGACGTTTCCGGCGGGAGTCCGCTGACGTCGGGCGTCGGAATGCTGCCGCTTGCGCCTTCGGCCACCCGTTCGGGCGGCAGAAGGCCGATCGCCGGCGTGGTGTAGACGAACCAGCCGACGAGGAGCAGGAAAAGCGTGACGAACCCACCCGCGCCGGGGACCCAGAGGCTGCGCGACCACGTCAGCAGGACCAGGGCGGCAATCGCCGCCATCGCGGCCGCCACCTGCCCCGCGACGAGCCAGTCCTGAATCCGATCCGGCGCAGGGCTCGGCGGGTTGGCGAAGCTCCCGTCGGCGTAAGTCAGCGTCGGCGGCGGCGCGGCGGGAAACCCTCCGCGCACCAGCTTCCGGGCGATCGTCTCGACAAAGCCGTAGTGAAGCGGCGACGGGATGGCGTTGTGAACCGGCGGCAGCGTTTGGAGGTAGGCCGCGATCGCCTCCGCGTCCGGGTCGCTGAGCCGATGCAGGTACATCCACGGCATGCCCCAGATATTGAGGGTGCGCCCCTCGAGGCCGCGGCCTTCGCGGATCGCCGCTGCGATCTCGCCGACCGACGCGTCCCCGAGGCCCGTCTCCGGGTCGGACGTCAGGTTCCGGCTGACGAAGACGCCCTGCGGCAGCGCGCCGACCCGCATGCCGCCGGCGAGGTAGCGGTCCTCCCGATAGATTCCGCTGGAATCGACTTCGGTGTGGCAGAGGCCGCACATTTCCGCGTGGACCAGATAGCGCCCCCGCGCGACAGGATCCGGCTCTTCCCCACGACCCTCGAGCCGGCCTCCCGGCGCCCAGGGGGCGATGCGCTGGCTCGCGACAATGTAGTTGACCAGATCCCAGCGCTGGCTCGCGTCCAGCGTTTCGGCGTAGGGCGGCATCGGGCCGGGCGCCAGCCCGGTCGTCAGGCGAAGCCAGATTTGCTCGGGTGCGGCGCCGCCGCGGAACGTCCAGGGCGCGGTCAAATCGCGCGATACGACCGGATAGCCTTTTGCGTCTTCGAGCGCTTTGCCGCCTCGCAGGTCGTCGCCATGACATGCGTTGCAGCCGGCGCTGGCGTAAAGCGACTTGCCGCGCGCGACGCTCTCTTCCGTCGGCGCCGGCCGCAGCTGGGACGGCGAGCGGCGACCCGCGTCGCGCGAAAGCAGACGACATCGATTTGACCTCGCCGACCAGCCCTCGGATCTCATCCGGCGCGAGGATGTCTTTCCACCCCGGCATGCCGCTGGCCGCGAGTCCGTCCGCGATCGCGGCGTACAGGTCATCATCGCTCGGCGGGGTCCCGGGCGGGCGTCGACTTGTATTTGTAGACGCCCTGGGTGAAGTCCCGCGGACGCGGGATCATCGACGGCGCCGCCGGTCCGTTCCCTCGCCCGTCCGGTCCGTGGCAGACGGCGCAATGTTCGAAATAGAGCTTCTGCACGGGAGTCGCCGTCGCAGGGGCGCCGGTCGCGGGCGGCCACGGCATGTCGGCATAGAGCTTCGGATCCGGCTTCCAGATCGACACCGGCTCGACCATCGCCTCCCGGACGAGCACCGAGCGGCCAACGTCCAGAAGCAGAACGACCAGGATCGCCGCCAAAGCGATCCATCCCCAGGAGAACCGTCCAAAGACCATGCGCGCCTCGCCGCTCAGGACATTTTGTTCGTTCACGCTGACGTCAAGGATACCCAGCGAACGGCGCGGGGCAGGCGCCGGGGGCGGAACGGGCACGCGTCTTCAGACGCGTTGAGCCGCCATGTCGGTCCTCACCGAGGCCTATTTCGATCTCCTGATGCGAACGCTAGCGATAAGCTGCTGTCTGGCGCTGTTTCGGCGCCGGACAACGCGAATGCTGAAACGACCGGCGGAAGGCTCAGTTCCTTCGCGACGCGACGAAATCCGCCGTCGCTGTCAGGCCGTCGCCGCCCTCGCCGAGACCCGCCGCGTCGACCGCCGCCTTCGCCTTCGCGACAAGCGCCGCGAGTTCCCGACGCGCGCCCTCCAGTCCCAGCGCCGCGACGAGCGTCGCCTTGTGCCGGCCTGCGTCCTTGCCCGCGCGCTTGCCCAGCGTCGCCGTGTCGCCTTCGGCGTCGAGCAGGTCGTCGGCGATCTGGAACGCCGCGCCGATCGCCGCGCCGTAGGCGGAGAGCGCAACGAAGGCCGGCTCGCCGGCGCCGGCGAGCCGGGCGCCGGCCTCGACGCTGAGCCTGATCAGCGCGCCTGTTTTCATCGCCTGCAGGCGCGCGATCGCCTCGGTCGACAACGGCGACGCAGACGTCTCTGCGGCGACGTCGAGCATCTGGCCGCCGACCATGCCGGCGAGCCCCGCGGCGCGGGCGAGGCCGGCGCAAAGCGCGCCGCGGATCTCGGCGTTCGCGTCGGTGTCCGGATCGGCCAGGATCTCGAAGGCGAGCGTCTGCAAGGCGTCGCCGGCGAGGATGGCGGTCGCCTCGTCGAAGGCGCGATGGGCGCTTGGACGTCCGCGCCTGAGATCGTCGTCGTCCATCGCCGGAAGATCGTCATGAATGAGCGAATAGGCATGCAGGCACTCGATCGCGGCGGCGGCCCGGACCGGCCCGCGGTCGCTGCGTCCCAGCGCGTGCGCGGTCTCGATGACCAGGAAAGCCCGCAACCTCTTGCCGCCGCCGAGCGTCGAATAGCGCATGGCCTGGAGGAGCCGGGTTGGACGCGCGGGCTCCCCCGGCCGCGCCTCGAACGCGAGGAGGCCTTCGAGTTCGCCCTCGACCGTTGCGGCGGCGGTCGCGAGCCGCGCTTTGAACATAGCTTCGTCCATCGAACCTAGACGCCGTAGTCCGCCGGGTCGAAGACGCGCTTCGTCGAGCAGAACTCGCATGTGACGCCGATCATCCCATCGTCCCCGATCATGTGCCTGACCTCTTCCGGCGGGAAGCTGCGCAACATGGCGTCCACACCGTCGGCCGAGCAGCGGCACTGGGCCGCGAGCGGGGTGGGCTCGAAAACACGCACGCCGCGTTCGTTGAACAGGCGATAAAGCAGCCTTTCGCCCGACAGCGTCGGATCGATCAGTTCGTGAGCCTCGGTCGTCGACGCCAGAGCCTGGGCCTCGACCCAGGCGTCGTCCTCTTCGACCGTGTGCGGTTCGATCCCCTCCGGCGCATCGCCAGGATGAAAGTCGGCGCGGCGACCGGGCCCGGCGGCTGGAAGATATTGCACGATCAGCCCGCCGGCCCGCCACGCTCGGCCTTCAGGGGCGACCGTCTCGCCGACCGCGAGCCGCACCAGCGTCGGAATTTGCTCGGATCGCTCGAAATAGTGATGCGCCGCGACTTCCAGCCCCTGATTTTCCAGCGCGACAACGCCCTGGTAGCGGGTCATGTCGCCGCCGGGATCGATGGTGAACGCCAGATGGCCGCGCCCGAGGAGATCGGCGCCCGGAGCGGCGCGCTGGACCCTCTGCTCGTCGAATCGCGCCAAGGCCCGAATATTCGACGGCGCGTCGAAATCGACGAGCAGCATGGAGACCGGCCCGTCGCTCTTGGTCTGCAACTGGAAGCGACCTTCCAGCTTCAGGGTCGAACCGAGCAACGCGGCGAGCGTCGCCGCCTCGGCGAGGAGCTTCGACACCGGCTCCGGATAGGCGTGGCGCTTGAGCAGGCTGTCGATCGCCGGTCCGAGCCGCACCAGCCGGCCGCGCGTGCTAAGCGCCTCGACCGCGAACGGCAGCACGATGTCGTCGACGACCCGGGCTGAGGCCGCGCGCTCAGGCCCACTCATGGATCGACTCCGAGGCACCAGGCGAGCACGCCCTTTTGCGCGTGCAGCCGGTTCTCCGCTTCGTCCCACACCGCGGACCGAGGGCCGTCGATGACCTCGTCGGTCACTTCCTCCCCGCGATGGGCGGGCAGACAGTGCATGAAGATGGCGTCCGCGGCGGCGGCCTGCATCAGGCCGGCGTTGACCTGATACGGCTGAAGCAGATTATGCCGGCGCCCTTCGTCTTCGTCGCCCATGGACACCCAGCAGTCGGAGATGACCGCCGAAGCGTCCTTGACGGCGGCCTCAGGATCCTCGCCGAGCCTGATACGCGCGCCGGCCGCCTGGGCGCCCGCGATCCGTTCGGCCGACGGCTGCAACTCGCGCGGACAGGCGATGTCGAGCGTGAAATCGAAGCGCGCCGAGGCGTCGATCCAGGATGAAAGAACGTTGTTGTAGTCGCCGCTCCAGGCGATCTTTCGGCCGCGGATCGGGCCCCTCCATTCCTCGAAGGTCAGGATATCGGCCATCACCTGGCAGGGATGCGACTGCTTGGTCAGCCCGTTGATAACCGGCACGGTCGCTTGCGCCGCCATTTCGAACAGGTCTTCCTGGCTCAGGATGCGGGCGACGATCGCCTCGACGTAGCGCGATAGCACCCGGGCCGTATCGGCGATGGTCTCGCCGCGGCCGAGCTGCATCTCGGCGCCGGTCAGCATGATGGTCTCGCCGCCGAGTTCGCGCATGCCGACGTCGAACGAGACGCGCGTGCGGGTCGACGGGCGGTCGAAGATCATCGCCAGCGTCTTGCCGGCGAGCGGACGCCACTCGGAGGCGACGCCCTTGACCCGGCTTCGCTTGATCCGGAGGGACATGTCGAGGATGCCGCGAAGCTCCCCGGCCGAAAGGTCGAGGAGGCTGAGAAAGTGCCGCGGAGCGGCTTGGACGACTGCGTTCATGCGATGCGTCAATTGATCGCGACGGCGAGGCGTTCCTCGACCGCGGCGCAGGCGGCGTCGAGCCGCCGGACTCCTTCGGCGATCTCTTCGGCGGAGACGACGAGCGGCGGCATGACCCGCACGACGTTGTCGCCGGCGGGAATGACGAGCAGCTTCTCCGCGAGAGCCGCCGCGGCGAAGTCGCCCGGGGGAACCCTGAGTTTCAGCCCGACCATCAGGCCCTCTCCGCGCACCTCCTCGATGACGTCGGCGTGGCGGTCCTTCAGCTCGGCGAGACGCTGCCTGAGCAGGAGGCCGAGTTCGGCGACGCGATCGAGGAAGCCGGGCGCGAGCACGATGTCGAGCGTCGCGTTGCCGATCGCCATGGCGAGCGGATTGCCGCCGAAAGTCGTGCCGTGCACGCCGGCCGTAAGGCCGCGCGCGGCATCGGCGGTGGCGAGGCACGCCGACATCGGAAACCCGCCGCCGATGCCCTTGGCGGAGGTGAGAATGTCGGGATGGACGCCGGTGTGCTCATAGGCGAAGAAGCGCCCCGTGCGGCCGACGCCGGTCTGAACCTCGTCGAAGATCAGCAGGAGCTCGCGCCGGTCGCAGATTTCGCGCAAGCCTCGCAGGAAAGCCGGCGGGATCGTGCGCACGCCGCCCTCGCCCTGGATCGGCTCGATCAGGATGGCCGCCGTCTCCGGTCCGATCGCGGCTTCGACCGCTTCGAGGTCGCCGACCGGGATCTGGTCGAAGCCTTCGACCTTCGGGCCCGAAGCCCTCAAGGTACTTCTTCTGCCCGCCGGCGGCGATGGTCGCGAGCGTGCGCCCATGAAAGGCGCCTTCGAAGGTCAGCACGCGATAGCGCTCGGGATGGCCGCCGATCCACTGGCGCCGGCGCGCCATCTTGATCGCCGCCTCGTTGGCCTCTGCGCCGGAATTGGTGAAGAACACGAGATCGGCGAACGTGGCGTCGACGAGACGCCGGGCGAAACGCTCGCCCTCCGGGTTCTGGTAGAGGTTCGAGACATGCCAGAGCTTCGAGCCCTGGCGGATCAGCGTCTCGACCATGTGCGGATGGGCGTGCCCTACGGAGGTCACGGCGATGCCCGCCCCGAAGTCGAGGTAGCGCTCGCCGGTCGTCGAAATGAGCCAGCATCCCTCTCCGCGCTCGAAGGCGACGTTCGCGCGCGCATAGGTCGGAACGATCGCAGAGGTCGCCTGAACGGAATCCACGTCAAGAACTCCTTGTCCTCGTTGGTCGGCGACGCGGCTCGGGCGGAGCGCCAAATAAAAACGCCGCCCCGCTGGGGCGGCCGCCGACACGCAGCAAATATAGCGGAAACGCCTGGAATTGGTCAAATGACCGTGGGGCCGATCGAGAATTTTCCTCGGATCGCCGGCCCGATTCTGCAGCCGCTAAGGTCTTGACCCGACTCGGCGCAATCGCTCGCGGCAGACCGTGCACGCTGGCTTCCGATGTCGAGAGCTGTTGAAAAGCCGGGCGTGACGGGGGCGCCGACTCTTGCGCGCGATTCAACGACTAGTGTAGCGCTTCGCATCGATGGCCACGAGATATCGTGGTGATGGCTTCAGAAAGCGTGAATGGTTCGCGTTTCGCCCGACGGCGCGGGTCGCCGGGCGCCGGCGCCGGATTCTGTGGAGGGCCGGACTTTGACGACGATATTGACGAACGAGGCGACGATGTCTTGGACGGACGAACGAGTGGAACAGCTCCGGCAGGCCTGGATGGACGGCAAGAGCGCCAGCCAGATCGCGAGCCTCCTCGGTCATGGGCTGACGCGCAACGCCGTGATCGGCAAGGTTCATCGGCTTGGCCTCGCGGGGCGGGCCAAATCCCCGAGCGCCGCCGCGGCGCCGTCGCGCCCAGGCCCAGGCCCACAACAGCGGGCGGCCGGCCGCAGCGTCGCGCGCCGCGCCGGCGACCGCCGGCGCGGATGGTCCGCGGCGCGACCGCGCTCGCCATCGAGCCGCAAGCGCTGACCGAGACGCGGCCGCAGGAGATGGAAAGCGTCGTGCTTCCGATGTCGGTCAGGGTCACCATCGTCGAGCTGAAGGAGGCCATGTGCCGCTGGCCGCTCGGCGACCCGACCAGCGCGGAGTTTCGCTATTGCGGCTCGCAGACCCATGTCGGACCCTACTGCGCCTATCACGGCGGCCTCGCTTATCAGCCGAGCGACGCGCGCCGGCGCGAACGGGATCGCGAACGTCGCCTCGCGCTGCGGTGATCATCGCGCCGCTTCAGAGTCCAAGGGCGCGGGATTCGCGAAAAACCGGCATCCACTTTTTCGCGTCCCGCCTCGGCGGCGTCACGCCTTGCCGAACGTCTCGTCGAAAGCGTAGCCGGTTCCGCGCACGGTCCGGATCGGATCGCGCTCGCGGCCGCGCGACAGCGCCTTGCGGAGCCGGCCGACATGCACGTCGACCGTGCGCTCGTCGATCTCGGCCGCCTGTCCCCAGACTCCGTCGAGCAGTTGAGCACGGGTGAACACGCGGCCGGGCTTCTCGAGCAGGTATTCGAGCAGCCGGAATTCGGTCGGTCCGAGGTGGATATCCCGGTTTCCGCGCCGCACCCGCCGGGTCTCGCGATCGAGGTCGAGGTCGCCGGCCGCGAGGCGATCGGCGATCCGTTCGGGGCGGCTCCGCCGCAGCAGCGCGCGCACGCGCGCCATCAGCTCCGGCACCGAGAACGGCTTGACCACGTAATCGTCGGCGCCGACCGACAGGCCGCGCACCCGCTCGCCCTCCTCGCCGCGCGCCGTCACCATGATGACGGGCAAGCGTGCGGGTGTTCTCGCGGGCGCGCAGCCTGCGGCAGATCTCGAGGCCCGAGACGCCTGGGAGCATCCAGTCGAGAATGACGAGATCGGGCGGGTTTTCGGCGAGGCGGAGCTCCGCTTCGTCGCCGCGCTCCACGCTTTCGACGACGTAGCCCTCCGCCTCGAGATTGTAGGAGAGCAGCACCGCGAGGTCGGCTCTCGTCCTCGACCACCAGAATGCGCGGAGCCGACGCCGCGCCGGCGCGGACGTTCTCCTTGCGCGCCTGATTCATTCGTCGTCTCCGGCGGCTTCGACGTCGATGTCGGTCTCCTGCCGCCCGCGCGGGCGCTCGGACGGCATCGTCTGGCCGGTGACGAGATAGACGACGGTCTCGGCGATGTTGGTGGCGTGGTCGCCGATCCGCTCGATGTTCTTGGAGCAGAACAGCAGATGGGCGCAGAACGAGATGTTGCGCGGATCCTCCATCATGTGGGTCAGGAGGTCGCGAAACACCGAGTCTTCGAGCGCGTCGAGGTCGACGTCGCGCTCCCACACCTCGCGCGCCCGCTCGGCGTCGCGCTGCGCGTAGGCGTCGAGCACGTCCTTCATCAGTTCGGTCGCGACCTCGTTCATGTGCCGGATGCCGACGATGGCGCGCGGAACCCGGGATTCGACGCCGATCTTGATCGTGCGCTTGGCGATGTTCTTGGCGAGGTCGCCGACCCGCTCGAGATCGCCGGCCACGCGGATGACGCCGATCAGCTCCCGGAGATCGACCGCCACCGGCTGGCGGCGGGCGATGGTCATCACCGCGAGATCCTCGATCTCGCGCTGCAGCGCGTCGAGGCGGGGATCGGCGGCGACGACCTGATGCGCAAGCACGGTGTCGGCGTTGGCGAGCGCGTCGACGGCGTCGACTCACCATCTTCTCGGCGATGCCGCCCATTTCGGCGATCAGGCGCTCGAGCGTATCGAGCTCCCTGTCGTAGGCTTTGACGGTATGTTCGACCACGGCGTTTGCTCCCTCAGCCGAACCGGCCGGTGACGTAATCCTGAGTGCGCTTGTCGCGCGGCGAGGTGAAGATGGCGTCGGTCTCGTTGAACTCGACCAGCTCGCCCAGATACATGAAGGCGGTGTAGTGCGACACGCGCGCGGCCTGCTGCATGTTGTGGGTGACGATCGCGATCGTGTACTCGCCGGCCAGTTCGTCGATCAGCTCCTCGATCTTGGCGGTCGAGATCGGATCGAGGGCCGAGCAGGGCTCGTCGAACAGGATCACTTCCGGAGCGATCGCCACGGTGCGGGCGATGCACAGGCGCTGCTGCTGGCCGCCGGACAGGCTGAGGCCGCTGGCGTTGAGCTTGTCCTTGACTTCGTTCCACAGCGCGGACCGCTTGAGCGACGATTCGACGCGCGCGTCCATCTCGGACTTCGGCAGCTTTTCGTAGAGGCGGACGCCGAAGGCGATGTTGTCGTAGATCGTCATCGGGAACGGCGTCGGCTTCTGGAACACCATGCCGACGCGCGAGCGCAGGAGGTTGAGGTCGAGGTCCTTCGACAGGACGTTCTCGCCGTCGAGCAGGACTTCCCCTTCGGCGCGCTGGCCCGGATAAAGGTCGTACATGCGGTTGAGCACCCGCAGGAGCGTGGACTTGCCGCAGCCGGACGGGCCGATGAACGCCGTGACCTGGCCCTCGTGCAGGGACAGGTTCACTTCCTTCAGCGCGCGCGTCTTGCCGTAGTAGAAGTTCAGGCCGCGAACCACGACCTTGTCCTTGTTTGCGTTCGGCGCCTTGGCGGGCCTCGGCGCGTCGACCTCGTTGTTCATGAGCGAAAGCCTCTTGAATTACTTCTGTGTGGCCGTGGCGGAGAGCGCGCGGGCGATAATGCTCAGCGCCAGCACCGCGAAGGTGAGGATGAGCGCGCCCGTCCAGGCGAGCTTCTGCTGTTCGGCGTAGGGGCTGCGGGCGAATTCGTAGATGATCAGCGGAAGGCTCGACATCGGTCCGCGCGGATCGAGGGTGAACAGCGAATTGCCGAGCGCGGTGAAGATCAGCGGCGCCGTCTCGCCGGTCATGCGGGCGATCGCCAGCAGCACGCCGGTGATGATGCCGGAGCGCACCGCCTTGTAGGCGATATGGCGGATGACGAGCGACCGCGGCATGCCCAGCGCCGAGGCCGCCTCGCGCAGCGTGTCGGGCACGAGGTTGAGCATGTCCTCGGTCGTGCGCACCATGATCGGCGCGCCGAGCACCGCGAGCGCGACGCCGCCGGCCAGCGCCGAGAAGTGCCCGACCGGCACGACCAGCAGCTCGTAGATGAACAGGCCGACGACGATCGAGGGCGCGCTGAGCAGAATGTCGTTGATGAACCGCACGACGACCGCGAGGCGGTCGTTGCGGCCGTATTCGGCGAGGTAGGTTCCCGCGAGAATGCCGAGCGGCGCGCCGATCGCCAGGCCGATCACCGTCGTGATGATGACTGCCGACGATCGAGTTCAGGAGGCCGCCGACGACGCCGGGCGGGGCGGTGTTCTTGGTGAAGACGTCGAGCGACAGCCCGCCAAAGCCGTTCCAGAGCAGCGTGGCCAGGATGATGACGAGCATGCTGAGGCCGAGCGCCGTCGCCCCATAGGCGAGCGTCGTCCAGATGACGTTGCGCCGCTTGCGCCCGGAATAGAGGTCGGCCATCGACTTACGCCTTCATTTCGAGACTGGCCAGCAGCCAGCGCGCGGCCGCAAGAACGATGAACGTGATGACGAACAGGATGAAGCCGAGCGCCAGCAGCGACGCGGTGAACAGGCCCGGATCGGCGTCGGCGAACTGGTTGGCGATCATCGCCGAGATGGTCGTGCCCTGCGCGAGGATCGAGGTCTGGATCTTGGTCGCGTTGCCGATGACGAAGGTGACCGCCATCGTCTCGCCGAGCGCGCGGCCAAGCGCCAGCATCACGCCGCCGATCACGCCGACCCGCGTATAGGGAATGACGATGTTGCCGACCACCTCGAAGGTCGTCGCGCCGACCCCGTACGCCGCCTCCTTCAGCACCGGCGGAACCGTGTCGAACACGTCGCGCGAAATCGCGGTGATGAAGGGCAGGATCATCAGCGCGAGCACAAGCCCGGCGGTCAGGACGCCGTAGCCGAAGGGCGGCCCCTGGAACAGGAAGCCGATCCCCGGGACGTTGCCGAGCGTGCTGATCAGGAACGGCTGAATGTAGGACTGCATCACCGGGCGGAAGTAGTAGACGCCCCAGATGCCGTAGATGATCGAGGGAATGCCGGCGAGCAGCTCGATGGCGACGCCGATCGGCCGGCGCAACGGCAGCCAGCAGAGCTCGGTCAGGAAGACGGCGATGCCCAGACCGACGGGAACGGCGATCAGCATGGCGATCAGCGAGGTGACCAGCGTGCCGTAGATCGCGGTCGCGGCGCCGAACTTCTCCTGCGGCGGGCTCCAGGCGTCGGAGAACAGGAAGCCGACGCCGAACTCGCGGAACGCGGGCCAGGCGCCGATGAACAGCGAAATCGCGACACCCGGCGAGAAGGATGAGAACGATGAGCGCCGAGGCCAGCGTCATCAGGCGAAAGCCGCTGTCGGAGAATTTCAGCCGCCCGAGCGCGCGCGCGCGGTCCATCGCCGAAGAATGCGCGCGGCTTGGGAGTTTGAAGTGCGGTTGCCGTCATTGTCGCTTCAACATTCGTGCTTGGGGTGGGAAGTTTCCGAGCGGGAAAGCGGGGGCGAACGCGTGCGCTCGCCCCCGAACTTGGCTCACTTCTAGCTTGATGTCCTTGGCCCACATCGCCTCGACGAGCTTGACGACGTTGTCGGGCATCGGGATGTAGTCGAGGTCCTGCGGCCATCTTGCCGCCCTTCTCGTAGGCCCACTTGAAGAAGTCGAGCGCGTCGTTCGAGCGGCGGCCTTGTCGGGGGATCCTTGTGCATCAGGATGAAGGTGGCGGCGGTCATCGGCCACGACTTGTCGCCCGGCTGATTGGCCAGGATCAGGTAGAAGCCCGGCGCATGGTCCCAGTCGGCGTTGGCGGCCGCGGCCTGGAAGGCTTCCAGCGTCGGGGCGACCGACCTTGCCCGCCTTGTTGACCATGATGGCGTAGGTCAGCTTGTTCTGCTTGGCGTAGGCGTATTCGACATAGCCGATCGCGCCCTTGGTGGTGGCGACGTTGTTGGCGACGCCGTCGTTGCCCTTGGCGCCGATGCCGCCCGGCCAGTCGACCGTGGTCGCGACGCCGACCTTGTCCTTCCACTCCGGCGAGACTTCGCCGAGATAGTAGGTGAAGTTGAAGGTCGTGCCCGAGCCGTCGGCGCGATGGATCGGCACGATCGGCAGATTGGGCAGGTCGAGCTTCGGATTGAGCGCCTTGAGCGCCGGGATCGTTCCAGTTGGTGATCTTGCCGAGATAGATGTTGGCGAGGGTCGGGCCGTCGATGACGGAAGTCGCCCGGCTTCACGCCGTCGAGATTGACGACGGCGACGATGCCGCCCATCACCATCGGCCACTGCGCGAGGCCGGTCCTTGTCGAGTTCGTCGGGCTTCAGCGGCGCGTCGGTCGCGCCGAACGTCACCGTCTTGGCCTTGATCTGCTTGATGCCGGCGCCCGAGCCGATCGACTGATAGTTCAGGCCGTTGCCGGTGTCCTTCTTATAGGCGTCGGCCCACTTCGCGTAGATCGGGAAGGGGAAGGTCGCGCCGGCGCCGGAGATGTCAGCGGCCGAGGCCATGCTGACGCCGGCGGCGATCACGGCCGCGGTGAGGATGGATTTCATGAACATTATTGGCTCTCCGACAGACCGGATAGGTCAGGCCGCGGGTTCCCGCTGCGGTTCGGCGGCTTACGACGCGCCGCGCGCTACCTCTACGCCGTCAACAGCAGTCTTATATGACGCTGCGGCTATCGTTTTGTGACATGATCAATTATATGTATTCGTTGAGTTTGATGCAATCGCTGGAATGTCCGTCGACGGCATGACAGCCTGCGGACGGCGAGCGCCGCCGTCTCCAGCGCCGCCTGACGGTCATTTTCGCTGGACGTGGAGGGGCACGCTCGCGACGAAGGTCGAGCCGTGGTTGATGCGGCTCGCGATGCTCAGCTTGCCGCGATGGCGGGTCAGGATGTGCTTGACGATGGCGAGGCCCAGTCCGGTGCCGTTGCGCGCCCGGCTCTGCGTCGCGTCGACCCGATAGAAGCGCTCGGTCAGGCGCGGCAGGTGCTCGGGCGCGATGCCGCGGCCGTAGTCGCGCACCGTCAGCAGCGCCTCCTTCTCGGTCGTGGCGACCGTCACCTCGACGAGCCCGCCGTCGGCGTCGGGCCGCACGCCGTACTTGATGGCGTTCTCGATCAGGTTCTCCGCGACGCGCAGCAGTTCGTCGCGGTCGCCCTTCACCAGGACAGGCTCGGTCGCGCTGAACCGGATTTCCCCTCCCAGCTCCTCGGCCATCGGGGACAGCGCATCGACGACGCCGCGAACCGTCTGGGCCAGATCGACCACCGTCTCCGGCCGAAGGTGCTGCTTCTGCTCGATCCGCGACAGCGACAGCAGGTCCTCGATCAGCCGCGCCATCCGCCGGCCCTGATCGCGCATGATGACGAGGAAGCGGTCGCGCGCCTTCTCGTCGTCGCGCGCCGACCCCTGCAGGGTCTCGATGAACCCGAGGAGCGAGGCGAGCGGCGTGCGCAGCTCGTGGCTGGCGTTGGCGATGAAGTCGACCCGCATGCCGCTCGACCCGCCGGATTTCGGTCAGGTCGCGCAGCGTCACCAGCGCCGCCTCGACCTCGCCGTCCGGCGCCGGCAGCGGCGCGACGCAGACGTCGAACAGCCGCTCGACCGGGACGCGCTCGATCCACTGCACGGTCTCGGCTTCCCCGCTGGCCATCACCCGGCGGTAGGCGTCGACCACGTCGGGGGCCCTGAGCGCCAGGACCAGCGGATCGCCGAGCTTCAGGACGGACAGGAGGTTCAGCGCCGGCTGGTTGGCCGCCGCGACGCGGCCGTCGGCGCCGACGATCAGCGCCGCGTCCGGCATCGCCGCGACGAGCTGGGCCGCGAACGGCGATTGGATCAGGTCGGCGAGGCGGTCTGGCTCCGGAAACGGTCATGCCTCGGCTCCGCTCATTCGTCGGACGCCGCCGACATGGCCTCGCGGATGAAGCGCCACCGCCGCGTCGCCTCCGCGCCGCCGAGCAGCGCCATCGCGGCGATGAACGGCACGATGTAATAGATGCCGCGGAACAACAGGAGCGAGGCGAGCAAGGCGTCGACGTCGCCGCCGACGGCCTGCAGAATGGTCGCCTCGAACACGCCGAGTCCTCCCGGCGAGTGGCTGGCGATCCCGAGCATCGCGGCGAACGAATAGACGCGTGGCGAAGGTCGGAAAGCCGATCGTCGACGTCCTTGGGCAGGAGGACGTACAGCGCCGCCGAAGCCGAGCAGACGTCGATCACGCCGAGCGCCATCTGTCCAATGCGTCAGCAGCGGGCCCGGCAGCTTGAAGTTGCCGAAGATCGGCGCGCGGCGCGCGCGCAGGACGCCGACCCAGACGAGATAGAGCAATCGAGCAGGCCGATCGCGGAGAGCCCGATCAGCTGGTTCGCGAGCGGGTGGAAGTGGTCGATCTCGGCGACCGCGTCGGCGCTGGAGATGAAGCCGACGCCGACGATCAGCCCCATGCCGAGCCAGAAGGTGATGCCGGCGACGATCGTCAGGCTGGCGATGTTCCCGGCGGTGAGCCCGGCCGGCGAATAAAGCCAGTAGCGGACCGCCCCGCCGGTCACCAGCGGGAAAGCCGAGCGTGAACGAGACCGCATAGCTGGCGAAGGAGGCGAGCGCGGTCAGCCGGTAGGGCACCTTGACGCGGAGATGGCGCAGCGCCAGCCCGTCGTAGCCCGTCAGCGCCAGATAGCTCAGCGCGGTGAAGCCGAAGGCCATCAGGATCTGATCGCCGCCGGTCGCCGCGAACGCCGCCTTGAACTTGGCGAGGTCGATGCGCATCAGCGTGCGCACGAAGATCGTCAGCGAAATGGCGACGATCAGCAAGCTCGCCGCCAGGCCGACCCGTCGCAGTATCCTGCGGTGACGCCGGAAGGACGACGACGAACCGAGCGGCGAGGCTGGGCGGTTCCGGGGGAGGCGGCGCGCTGCCCGGCGCCCAGTTCGAGGCCGGGCGTCGTTCCTGCACCTGAGCCATGCCTTGTTCCTTTGGAGCCGGGGCCGGCTATAGGGCCTGCGCCCGCCCGGCGCAAGCGTCAGAGCGACATGCCTGATAAGTATAATGTTTCGCGCTTTCGCCGACGCCAGAACGCTGTGGCCGCGGCCGACGTTCCCAAGCCGGGCGCCGGCCGGCCTCGTGACGACGCGCCAGGCCGTGGCTCTGCGAACCGCGAGCGGCTACGATGGGGACACTCCACGAAGAGGAGGCGTCCGTTGAGCGAAAAAAGGCAGCGCGTTCTCGTGGTTGGGCTCGGCACGATGGGCGCGAGCCACGCCCGCGCCTACCAGGCGATCGACGGTTTCGAGCTCGTGGGCCTCGCCACCCGCAACGCCGCCGGACGGCGCGACCTCGACAAGGAGTTCGCCGGAATCCCGCGCTACGACGACCTCGGCGAGGCGCTCGCGGCGCTGAGGCCCGACGCGGTCGCAATCGCCGCCTACACCGAGCATCACGCCCCGATGGCGCCTCGAGGCGCTCGAAGCCGGCGCGCATGTGTTCTGCGAGAAGCCGCTCGCCGACACGCTGGCGGCGGCCGAGGCAATCGTCGCCGCGGCGCGCGCGGCCAAAAAGGCGCTGCTCGTCGGCTACATCTTGCGCGTCCATCCGTCCTGGACGCGCTTCGTCGAGATCGGCCGCACGCTCGGCAAGCCGCTCGTCATGCGGATGAACCTCAACCAGCAGTCGTCCGGCTCGTTCTGGGAGGTGCACAAGAGCCTGATGACGTCGACCTCGCCGATCGTCGACTGCGGCGTGCATTACGTCGACGTCATGTGCCAGGTCACGCGGGCGAAGCCGGTTCTCGTGCATGCGGTCGGGGCGCGGCTCACCGACGAGATCGCCCCGTCAATGGTCAACTACGGCCATCTCCACATCGCCTTCGACGACGGCTCGGTCGGCTGGTACGAGGCCGGCTGGGGGCCGATGATGAGCGAGACCGCCTTCTTCGTGAAGGACATGATCGGGCCGAACGGCTCGCGTGTCGATCGTCGCCAAGGAGGCCGCCGGCGCCGACGTGAAGTCCTCCGACCACGACGCCCATACCCGCACCAACGCCCTGCGCATCCACCACGCCGCGCTCGACGCGCGAAGGCCGCTTCGTCGAGCCCGACGCGATCGAGTCGACGGAGGACGAGCCGGGCCATCAGGAGCTTTGCGAGCGCGAGCAGCGGCTGTTCCTGAGGGCGATCCGCGGCGAGGTCGACCTCGCCGACCATTGGGCCGACGCGATCAACTCGCTGCGCATCGTGTTCGCGGCCGACGAGAGCATGCGGACCGGGGAGGTCGTGAGGCTCTGAGGGCGACGCCGTCGCCTGCACGGGCGGCAGGGACTATCGTCGTCACATGCAAGTTTCTTCGAGGTCCTCGAGCAGGGCGAGCGTTTCGTCGTCGCCGAGTTCGTCGAGAAGTTCGCGCAACGTCGGCAGGAAGTTGTGCAGCACACGCAGATCGTCGAGCCCGCGCTCGTGCGCGAGCGCCCTCTGGCGCTCGAAATAGGCCCAGAAGGGACTGTCGCCGGCTTCGATGTGTCGCCTCAGCCCGACCATGACCAGACTCGATCGCGCCTCCCAGTCGGCGTTCGAAAAACTCACATAGCGATCGAATCTTCCCATCTCGCCCTCGTCAGCCGTTGCGCGCGGCAATCGAACAGCAGCACGCGGCGGGGTCTGTCAGCCGGCTGACAGCGTCTCGTCCTCGACCCGGGCGAGCGCCATGAGGCGCTTTGGATCGAGCAGCGCAAAGCGCCGCGCGCCGCGCCGCTCGATCACGCCGGCGCGAATCAGGGCGTTGAATTCGGTGGAGGCCGTCTGTCGCGTCGAGCCGAGGAGAACGGCGATCTCCTCCATGGCGAGGTCGACGCGGATCAGCGCGCCCGGCTCGATCGGCGCGCCGTTGCGCGCCGCGCACCGGAGAAGATAGCGCGCAATGCGGCCGCGCACGTCATGGAAGGCGAGATCCTCGATGATCGTCATCGTCTGCGCAAGCACCCGGGCGAGCACGCGGATGATTGCGGCGCGCAACGCGGGATAGCGCTGAAGATCGTCCTCCCTCGGCTTTCGCGATTGTCGCCAAGCAACGTCGCCGCCCTCGATTGTCGCTCTCCGGCTTTTCGCGTAAGGGGGCTGTCCGACCGGATTTTTGAGGGGGTTCGCCCCTCGAGCCGGGTGGGCGATTCGTGCGCTTCAGGCGACGGCGATCGCATTCAAACGCAGTCGAGGGTCGAAAGCGCCCAAGACCGGGAGGAGTTCACGAATGAAATTTGTAATTCCATTTTGCGCCGCGGTGCTTTGCGCCGGGGCGGCGCAGGCCCAGACGGATCTCACCGCCTACGCCGACGCCAAGGGCAATCTCGACGTCCAGAAGCTGACCTGCAAACAGTTGGCCGGGACCTGGCAGGAAGACGCCGACTTCCTGACCGTCTGGTACAGCGGCTGGTACAACGGCCTGGCGGACTACAGCAAGTTGAAGGTTGATCGCGCCAAGGAGCTGGAGCACCGCGTCATCGTCTATTGCAAGGCCCATCCGGAAAAGAAGGTGATCACCGCGATGGACATCAATATCAAGCAGATGCGCAAGGAAGCCGGCATTACGGTAGACGACGAGAAATAGCCTGACGTTTCGTGCGCCATCCTAGCAGAATTCAGCAAATTGGGAAGTGAAAGACATGGACATCTCAAACATCATTTACGCGAAACTGTTTGCTTCGCTCCGACGCGCCGACTGGCGCGTCGCGCTCGTCGCATCGGCGACGCTCGCCGCGTCGGCTTCGGCGTCCCAGGCCCAGGTCGACTTGAAGACCTATGCGGATGCAAAGGGCTATCTGAATGTTAAGGCTCTGACCTGCGCGCAGCTTGCCAACACCTACCAGGAAGACGCCAATTTCCTCGGGACCTGGTACAGCGGATGGTTCAACGGCCACTTGAAGAGGCACTCGATCAACGTCGCGCGGACCAAGGAAGGCATCCACGAGGTCATCGAATATTGCAAGGCCAATCCCGACAAGAAGGTCGTCGAGGCGGTCGAAGACTATGTGAAGAAGGTGCAGGCGAGCCAGTAAGGCTGGGACCTTGAGGGGGCCATTGTCTCCTGCGCAGCGGGGGAGGACGGCCCTCCGCGCCTGGACTTCGACGCAAGGAGTCTCGGGGGCGTCGCGGCGCGCCCCCGAGACGCCGGGCCGCCGCGGGTCTGGACTTGACGGGCGCGAGCCGCTGACCCAAGGCCGCCGAGCAGGTGATGGAGGTCGCCGGCTCCGCGGGCCGGTCTACACCGTCCGCGTCACCTTCATCAGATGCGGCGGCTGGTCGGGATTGCGGCCGCGTCGGCGGGCGATCTCTTCGGCGAGCCGATAAAAGGCGTGCAGTGCGACGATCGGGGTGACCATCGCGTGTCCCGCGTCGGGTGCGATCACCGTCGGCCAGCGGGCGTGGCGCTCGACATCGACGATCAGCGGCGCCGCGCCGAACGAGGCGAGTCGCTTGACTGTCTCGAAAAACCCGTCGCGGGCGGCGTCGGCGGGGGCGAAGCCCAGCACCGGAAAACCCGCCGCGATCACGCCCGCCGGCCCATGCAGCACCTCGGCCGACGAGAACGCCTCCGCGTGGATCGCCGAGGTTTCCTTGAGCTTCAGCGCCGCTTCCATTGCGACCGCGAAGGTCGCGCCGCGGCCGATGACGAACAGCGAATTCGCGGCGGCGAGCGCCCTAACCGCCCGTTCCGGCGGCCGCCCGCTCTCGCCGTCGAGGATGGCCGGCAGACGCTCCAGCGCCGAGGCGAGATCGGCGTCCTCGCTCCAGTGCGCGACCAGCGCGGCGCCGGCGACCAGCGCGGCGATCATCGACTTGGTCGCCGCGACCGAGCGTTCCTCTCCGGCGAGCAGGGGCAGCAGAGCGTCGGCGTCGGCCGCAGCGGGAGAATCCGGGTCGTTGACCAGCGCAATCGTGGTTGCGCCCCCGCTCTTCGCCGCACGCTGCATGGCGACGATGTCGGGGCTCTTGCCCGACTGCGAGATGGTGATCGCCACCGCGCGGCCAAGCCGCAGCGGCGCGTGATAGAGCGAGGCGATCGAGGGACCGAGGGACGCGCAGGCGAGGCCGAGCTTCAATTCGACCGCATGCTTGAGGAACGCGGCCGCATGATCGGAGCTGCCGCGGGCGATCGTCGCGATGAAGTCGGGCTCGCCCGCGCGCAGTTCCGCCGCGAGCTTTCCCGTCGCCGCGCGGTTCGCGTCCAATTGGCGGCGCAGCGCCTGCCCGGTCTCGGCGATCTCCGCCGCCATGAAGGTTTCGGTCATTGCAGCGCCCCGTCGACGGGCGGCCGCGCGTTTGGCGGCAGCGTGAGGAAGCGTGTCGGCACGGCGGCGCGCTCGATCGCCATCGGCACGCCGTAGGCGAATCTCAGCCGCGACAGGCGGAAAACCGTCTCGCTCAAGGCGATGTCCAGCATCAGCGACTCCTCCGGCGTTGGCAGGAACACCCCGCGCTCGATGGCCCTCGAGGAGGCGGCCAGACCCCGGAGCCTCATGTCCTCGGTGAAGCTCGTCAGGCGCGACAGCTGCTCGACATGCGGGCGGCTCCGCCGCACGAACGCGCCCGCGCCGTGGCGATGCGCCAACACACCCTCGTCGATGAGCCCCCCGATCGCCCGTCGGTGGGTGGTGCGAGAAACTTCAAGCATTTGCGCCAGTTCCCGCTCCCCCGGCGACAGGTCGGCCTGGGCGAAGCGGCCGCAGTCGATCTCCCGCTTGAGAGCTTCGCCGACGCTCGCAAACAGCGGCGCGCGCGCGTTTCCGTTTGACCGCCGCGCCGCCACGTCGCGCCTCCTGGCTCAGCAGACATCTAGACAAGAGGTGTATTCCAAAACAAGAGGGCAACCCCGATCGCACCTTACGCGCCGCCAATCGCGCCCCGACAGCCCGCTTTTTAACCCTTCATCAACCAATCGGCTCCAAACATGGTTAACGAAGCGCCAACGGATCGGCATGATGAACGCGCATGTTACCCCTCAGCAGGCATTGAATTTCCGGGGCCGGTCGTTGCTGGCCTTCGTGCTGGAGCCGGCGCTGCCGCTTGAAGAGTGGTTCGCCGCGCTCGACGCCTGGCTCGTCCGCTCGCCGACCTTCTTCGCGGCAAAACCCGTCATCCTCGAAATGACCGGGCTGGACATCGAGCTCAAGGCCTATCGTGATCTGCTCGGCGCCCTGGCGCGGCGCCATATCCGGGTGATGGGGGTCGAAAACGCCAGCCGCGCGCTGGTCGGGCCGCACCTGCCGCCGGTCGTCTCGGGCGGCCGGACGGTGAGCGCGGCGTCGCTCGTCGAAGCCGACGCTCCGCCTTCGGCCGCGGCGCCGGCGAAGGCCGCGCCGCCCGCCGAGCCGATGATCGTCGACGGCAACGTGCGCTCCGGCCAGTCGATCATGCATCCCGACGGGCGACGTGACGATCGTCGGCCGCGTCGCCTCCGGCGCCGAGATCGTCGCGGGCGGCTCCGTGCACGTCTACGGCGCCCTGCAGGGGCGCGTGATCGCCGGCATCTCGGGCGCGCCTGACGCGCGCATCTTCTGCCGGGAAGCCCACGCAGAACTCCTGTGCATCGGCGGCGTCTACGTGACGGCCGAGACCATCGACCCCGCATTCGAGGGCCGAAGCCTGGAGGTCCGGCTGGTGGGCGAGGAGCTCAAGCTCCGCGTCCTGGACTGAACTTTTTAAGAGGAACGAGCCCATGAGCAAGGTGATCGTCGTAACATCTGGAAAAGGCGGGGTGGGCAAAACCACCTCGACCGCCTCGATCGGCGCGGCCCTGGCGCAGACGGGCAGACAAGGTCTGCGTCGTCGATTTCGACGTCGGCCTGCGCAATCTCGACCTCGTGCTCGGCGCGGAGCGGCGGGTCGTCTACGACTTCATCAACGTCGCCCAGGGCGACGCCAAGCTCGCCCAGGCGCTGATCCGCGACAAGCGGGTGGAGACCCTGCATCTGCTCGCCGCCTCGCAGACCCGCGACAAGGACGCGCTGACCGACGAAGGCGTCGAGCGGGTCATCGGCGAGCTGCGCCAGAGCTTCGACTGGGTGTTATGCGACAGTCCGGCCGGCATCGAGCGCGGCGCCTTGCTGGCGATGCGCTTCGCCGACGAGGCGATCGTCGTCACCAACCCCGAAATCTCGTCGGTGCGCGACTCCGATCGCATCATCGGCCTGCTCGACGCCAAGACCCGCCGCGCGGAGGCCGGCGATCGGGTGGAGAAGCGCCTGCTGCTCACCCGCTTCGACGCGGGCCGCTCCAGCCGTGGCGAGATGCTGAGCGTCGCCGACGTCCTCGACATCTTGTCGATCCCGCTGCTCGGCATCATCCCCGAGGACCAGGAGGTCTTGCGCGCCTCGAACGTCGGCGCGCCGATCACCATGAACGGCTCGGCGAGCCTCGCGGCCCGCGCCTATCGCGACGCCGCGCGCCGCCTCGCCGGCGAGACCCTGCCGATGGCGGTCCCGGACGAGAAGAAGACCCTGTTCAACCGCCTGTTCAGCCGGAGGGCCGCATGAGCTTCTTCCGCCTGTTCAAGACGCGCGGCTCGGCGCCGGTGGCGCGCGAGCGCCTCCAGATCCTGCTTGTCGCACGAGCGCGTGGCCGTCGGCCCGCGCGACCTCGTCGCGATCCTGCGCGACGAACTGCTCGCGACCATCCGCCGCCACGTCGAGATCGACCCGGAGAAGCTCTCGGTGAAGATGGAC
This sequence comes from uncultured Alphaproteobacteria bacterium, assembly GCA_963724785.1. Classification (GTDB taxonomy): domain Bacteria; phylum Pseudomonadota; class Alphaproteobacteria; order Rhizobiales; family Beijerinckiaceae; genus Roseiarcus. The sequence goes on from CAVRWC010000009.1 coordinate 62,166, forward strand.
CGCTCCGCGGGCTTTTCGACGCTCGAGATCGACGTGGAGATCCCCTGCGACAAGGTCGGGGCCGCCGCGCAAGACCCGGCTCCGGAGCAGGCGACGGCGGCGTGAGCCGATTTGCAGCCGCGCTTCATAGCCCGTCGAGGAGGGACGCTGACGCGGTCAGCGCCCGCCTCGCCTAGCCCCGCCCGGATAGTTCGACTGACGGCTTCCTTGAAGGGAACGCCAAGCGCGCGCGCTCGCTGTTTCCGCAGGCCCGCCAGATCGTCGTCGAGCGTCAAAGTCGTCCGAATGAACAAAATGTTGATGCGTGGACTTTTGATGTCAAGACATCAAACGAGCCTCACACCGTCATCCGCCCCCGCACCGCGGCCTCATCCATCTCGGCGCGGGTTCCCGACAGCACGATCGCGCCTCGGTCCATCACCGCGTAGTCGTCGGCAGATGTCGCGGGCCCATTCGAAATATTGCTCGACCACCAGGATCGCCATGTCGCCCTTGCGCCTCAAATGCACGAGCGCCCGGCCGATGTCCTTGATGATCGAGGGCTGGATACCTTCGGTTGGCTCGTCGAGGATGAGGAGCTTGGGCTTCATCACCAGCGCGCGGGCGATGGCGAGCTGCTGCTGCTGGCCGCCGGACAGGTCGCCGCCGCGCCGGCCGAGCATGTCGCCGAGCACCGGGAAGAGGGAGAAGATCTCGTCGTCGACGACGCGCTCGGAGCGCTTGAGCGCGGCGAAGCCGGTCATCAGGTTCTCGCGCACGGTGAGCAGCGGAAAGATTTCGCGCCCCTGAGGAACGTAGCCGAAGCCGCTCTTCGCGCGCAGATGGCCCGGCAGCCGGGTCATGTCCTCGTCGTTCCAACGGATGGCGCCGGAAGCGACCATGTGCTGGCCGACGATGGCGCGCAGCAGCGACGACTTGCCGACGCCGTTCCGGCCGAGCACGGTAAGGATGCGTCCGGCCTCAGCCCGGACCGAGACCGAGCGCAGCGCCTGCGCCGCGCCATAGAAGAGGTCGATGCGATCGACGGTCAGCATGGCACCCCGCAGTCTTCGTCCCTTCTCCCCGCTTGCGGGGAGAAGGTCAGGATGAGGGGCTGGAGGGTCGTCCGCGGCCAATCGCCCCGCCCCTCGCCCCAGCCCTCTCCCCGCAAGCGGGGAGAGGGAGCCACGCTGTGCAGCGTTCCCATCTCGGCCCTCAACGCCCCAGGTAGACTTCGATCACGCGCGGGTCCGCGCTCACCTGATCGAGCGTGCCCTCCGCGAGCACTGCGCCTTCATGCAGGCACGTCACCTTGACGCCGAGTTCGCGCACGAAGGTCATGTCGTGCTCGACGACGACGACGGAATGGGTGTGCGCGATCTCGCGCAGAAGCTCGGCGGTCGCCGCGGTTTCAGCGTCCGTCATGCCGGCGACCGGCTCGTCCACCAGGAGGAGCTTGGGGTCCTGCGCCAGCAGCATGCCGATCTCGAGCCACTGCTTCTGCCCGTGCGACAAGGAGCCCGCGACGCGGTCGCGGTGGTCCTTGAGGCGCGTCGTGAAGAGGATGCGGTCAATGGAAGAGCGCACGTCCGGCTCGTGGCGGGCGAACAGGGTCGCGGCGACGCCTGCGCGGCGCCTTGGCGGCGAGCAGCAGGTTATCCTCGACCGTATGGTTCTCGAACACCGTCGGCTTCTGAAACTTGCGGCCGATGCCGAGCGTCGCGATCTCGGCCTCGTCGAGCCGGGTGAGATCGTATTTGCCGTCGAACATCGCCTCGCCCTCGTCGGGCCGGGTCTTGCCGGTGATGACGTCCATCATCGTCGTCTTGCCGGCGCCGTTCGGGCCGATGATCGCGCGCATCTCGCCGGGCGCGAGGGTCAGCGACAGACTGCGCAGCGCCTTGTAGCCGTCGAAGGACACGCTGATGCCGTCGAGGTAGAGGATCGACGAGGTGAGGGTCGGGTTGCTGGTTTCGGCGAGCGTCATGGGTCGGCGCCCTCCTCGACGGCGAGCGCGGGCGCCTCGACCTTCGGCGCGCTGTCGCGCGGGCGCTGCAAGCATGAGGCCGAGCAGGCCGCGCGGCAGGAACAGCGTGACAAGGACGAACAGGCCGCCGAGCCCGTAGAGCCAGTATTCGGGAAAGGCGCCGGTGAACCAGGTCTTGGCGAAATTGACCGCGATAGCGCCGAGCGCCGCGCCGACCAGCGTCCCGCGGCCGCCGACCGCGACCCAGATCGCCGCCTCGATCGAATTGGCCGGGGCGAACTCGCTCGGGTTGATGATGCCGACCTGCGGCACGTAGAGGGCGCCGGCCACGCCCGCCATCACCGCCGAGACGACGAAGGCGAAGAGCTTGTAGTTCTCGACCCGGTAGCCGAGGAAGCGCATGCGGCTTTCGGCGTCGCGGATCGCCACCAGCGCCTTGCCGTATTTCGAGCCGATGATCGCGCGGGCAGACGAGATAGGCGAGGATCAGCGCGATCGCGGTCGCCGAAAACAGCGCCGCCTTGGTCGAGGCCGCCTGCAGCGAGAAGCCAATGAGGTCCTTGAAGTCGGTGAGGCCATTGTTGCCGCCGAAGCCGAAATCGTTGCGGAAGAACTCCTTGAACAGCGCGAAGGTCATCGCCTGGGTGATGATCGAGAGATAGACGCCGGTCACGCGCGAGCGGAAGGCGAACCAGCCGAAGGCGAGCGCCAGGAGTCCCGGAACCAGCATGACCATCAGCATCGCATAGGGAAACCAGTCGAAGCCCCACCAGGCGACGGGAAGCGCCTTCCAGTTCAGGAACACCATGAAATCCGGCAGGATCGGATTGGCGTAGACGCCGCGCGTTCCGATCTGGCGCATCAGATACATGCCCATGGCGTAGCCGCCGAGGGCGAAGAAGGCGCCGTGGCCAAGCGACAGGATGCCGCAATAGCCCCAGACGAGGTCGAGCGCGACGGCCAGGATCGCATAGCACAGGTACTTGCCGAACAGCTGCACCAGATAGGGCGGGATGTTGAACGGCGAGCCTGCCGGCGTCGCCAGCGACAGGACCGGCACGAGGATCGCGGCCGCCGCCAACAGGACGAGGAAGGCGAGGCCGATGCTGGTCGAGACGCCGGCTCATGCTTCCACCGCGCGGCCCTTGAGCGCGAACATGCCGCGCGGCCGCTTCTGGATGAACAGGATGATGATGACCAGGAGTACGATCTGGCCCTGGACGGCGCCGATCACCGGCTCGAGGATCTTGTTGGCGACGCCGATCATCAGCGCGCCGAGCGCGGTGCCCCACAGATTGCCGACGCCGCCGAACACCACAACCATGAAGCTGTCGATGATGTAGCCCTGGCCGAGGTTCGGCGAGACGTTGTCGATCTGGGACAGAGCGACGCCCGCGATCCCCGCCACGCCCGAACCGAGCGCGAAGGCGAGCATGTCGATCCGGGCGGTCGAAATGCCCATCGCCGCCGCCATTCGCCGGTTCTGGGTGACGGCGCGCATCTGCAGGCCGAAGCGGGTGGCGCGCAGCACCAATTGCAACCCGACGAACACGACGATCGCCAGCACGATGATCCACATGCGGTTGGTCGTGATCTCGAGGCCGCCGACCTGAAAGGCGCCCGACATGAACGGCGGATTGCTCACGAGGCGGTTGTTGGCGCCGAACAGGCTGCGCACCGTCTGCTGCAGGATCAGCGAGACGCCCCAGGTGGCGAGCAGCGTCTCGAGCGGGCGGGTATAGAGATAGCGGATGACCAGGCGCTCGATCGCGACGCCGACTGCCGCCGCGACGATGAAGGCGAGCGGAATGGCGAAAGCGAGCGACCAGCTCTGCAGCGAGGGCGGCAGCAGGAGCTGGACGACATAGGTGGCGTAGGCGCCGAGCATCACCATCTCGCCGTGCGCCATGTTGATGACGCCCATGACGCCGAAGGTGATGGCGAGGCCGATCGCCGCGAGCAGCAGCACCGACGAAGCGCGAGAGGCCGTACCAGAGGTCTTGCGCCGCGCCCCAGAACAGGAGCCGCGTATGGATGGAGGCGAGCGCCGAATCCGCGGCGGCCTTGACCTCCGGGTCGGTCGTCTTCTGGTCGAGCGCGTCGATCAGGTTCTGCGCGTCCTGGTCGCCGCGGGCTTTCAGCGTCTCGATCGCCGAAAGCCGGTCGGCGGAGGTCGCCTGATCGCTGGCCGTGACAATCGCGGCGACGGCGAGTTTCAGCGCGTCGGCGACGCGCGGGTCGCTTTCCTTGGCGAGCTGGGCTTTGATCGCCGGGAGCGCCTTGGCGTCGCGGGACTTGAACACCTCTGCCGGCGGCGGCGAGGCGCTTCTCGGGATCGGGATTGGCGAGGGTCAGAGAGCCGAGCGCGCCATCGATGGCGCTGCGCAGCGCGTTGTTCACCCGCACCTTCTTGAATGACGACGTATCGGCGATCACGGCGCCGGTCTTGGCGTCGACGACCTTTCCGTCGGCCGACCGATAGGCGACGACGCGGTTGGCCGGCGTCGAACAGCAGGCGGTTTTCGCTCAAAGCCTCGAGAATCGCCGCGCCCTGCGGCGGGGCCTCGACGACGAGTTCGCCGATCGCCTTTTCGCTGTCGGAAAACTTGTCGGTCAGGAATCGCGCCGAGCGTGTCGTCGAGGGCGTCCGCTCGCGCCGCGCCGGAAAAGGCGAGGCCGCCGAGCAGAGCGAAGATGGTCAGCGCGAGGGCGAGCGCGCTTTGGCGAAAGGCGGAGAGCAATCGGGCCTCGTGCGGCGCGGTTTCGGATGGGCCCCTTCCGCGCGGGTAAGCGCGCGGAAGGGGCGGTGCTGTCAGGCGGTCAGGCGATCAGCCGCCGCACTTGCCGGTCTTCACATTGAAGTTGCCGCAGGACATGGGCGGACGCCAATCGGCGATCAGGTCGCGCGACCCTTCGAGATAGGGCGACCATTCCTGCGCCACGAGCGTGCCCGGCGTCTGCCAGACCGTGTTGAGCTGGCCGTCGGCCTGGATCTCGCCGATGTAGACGGGCTTGGTGATGTGGTGGTTCGGCATCATCGTCGAGAGGCCGCCGGTGAGGTTGGGCACCGCGACGCCGATCATCGCCGGGATGACCTTGTCCGGCTCGAAGCTCTGCGCCTTCTCGACCGCCTTCACCCACATGTTGAAGCCGATGTAATGCGCCTCCATCGGGTCGTTGGTGGTGCGGTTCGGCTTCTTGGTGAACGCATGCCACTTGTCGATGAACGCCTTGTTGGCGGGCGTGTCGATCGACTCGAAGTAGTTCCAGGCGGCGAGATGGCCGACCAGCGGCTTGGTGTCGAGACCGGCGAGTTCCTCTTCGCCGACCGAGAACGCCACGACCGGAATGTCGGTCGCCTTGATGCCCTGCGTTGCCGAGTTCCTTGTAGAACGGCACGTTGGCGTCGCCGTTGATGGTCGAGACCACCGCGGTCTTCTTGCCGGCCGAGCCGAAGGCCTTGATCTTCGACACTTCGGTCTGCCAGTCGGAGAAGCCGAACGGCGTGTAGTTGATCATGATGTCCTCGGCCGGCACGCCCTTGAGCTTCAGGTAGGCCTCGAGGATCTTGTTGGTCGTGCGCGGATAGACGTAGTCGGTGCCTTCGAGCACCCAGCGCTTCACCGAGCCGCCGTCGGGGCTCATGAGGTAGTCGACGGCGGGGATCGCCTGCTGGTTGGGCGCGGCGCCGGTGTAGAACACGTTGCGCTCGGATTCCTCGCCCTCGTACTGCACGGGATAGAACAGGATCGAGTCGAGCTCCTTGAACACCGGCAGAACGGACTTGCGCGACACCGAGGTCCAGCAGCCGAACACGACCGAGACCTTGTCCTTCTCGATCAGCTCCTTGGCCTTCTCGGCGAACAGCGGCCAGTTCGAGGCCGGATCGACGACCACCGCCTCGAGCTTCTTGCCGAGCACCCCGCCCTTCTTGTTCTGCTCGTCGATCAGCATCAGCATGACGTCCTTGAGGGTCGTCTCGCTGATCGCCATCGTGCCCGACAGCGAATGCAGGATGCCGATCTTGATCGTGTCGTCGTCCGCCCAGGCGGCGGTGACGCCGAGCGCCAGCGCGCCGCCCATCAGCGCGCCCGCCGCGCGCGAAAGTATATGCTTTTTGTCAAGGACATTAATGACCTCGTCGAATACGCCCTGATGGCAGGGCCCGTGACAGCCTGACCCCGCAGGAGCCAGGGGCCGATCACGCAACGAGCATGCCAGCGGCTTTTGTCGCGGATTCCCGTGTCGGGGCGCCGAAGATGGATGCGCCGGCGCCGCACGAATTCATCAGAGCGATGGAAACAAGGACCCGCGCGGCGCCTCAGGCTTCAGCAGCGCGATAGCCGACCCCAGGCTCGGTCGTGACGATTTTGGGCGAGGTCGGGTCGCGTTCGATCTTGGCCCTGAGCTGGCCGATGAATACGCGCAGATATTGCGTATCCTCGGTATGGGCTGGCCCCCAGACGGCCGACAGGATCTGGCGATGGGTGACGACCCGCCCCGCGTTGCGGAAAAGGACGGCGAGGAGGTCGTATTCCTTCGGCGTCAGCTTGACCGGCGCGCCGTCGCGGGTGACGAGCCGCTTCTCGAAATCCATCACGACCCCGTCGATCTCGATCCGCGGCGCGGGTTGCGCCACGCTCGCCTTGTGGCGCAGCGCGGCCCGCAGCCGCGCCGTCAGCTCGCCGATGCCGAAAGGCTTCTCGACATAGTCGTCGGCGCCGAGGTCGAGCGCCTCGATCTTCTCCGACTCCCGATCGCGCGCGGACAGGATGATCACCGGCGTCTGCGAGAAGGTCCGGATCTCGCGCAGCACCTCCTTGCCGTCGCGATCGGGAAGGCCGAGATCGAGCACGATCAGGTCGGGCGCGCTGGTGACGGCCATGCGCAAGGCCTGCGCGCCGGTCTCGGCGGAGACCACGTCGTAGCCTGCGGCGGTCAGCGCGACATGCAGGAATCGCTGGATCTGCGGCTCGTCGTCGACGACAAGAACGCGGCAGTCGCTCGACGGACTCATGGGGCGGCCTTCATGGCGATGGCGGAAGGCTCGGCCGCGGGAAGACGAATGACGATGCGGGTTCCCCTCCGCCGCACCGCCGGGCTCTGCGCGACGATCGTTCCGCCCATGGACTCGATCAGGCCGCGGCAGATCGAGAGGCCGAGGCCGGTGCCGGGCTTGCGGCCGTCCGCTCGCCCGCCGCGGTAGAACTTCTCGAAGATCTTCTCGAGGTCGGCCGGCTTCACGCCCGGCCCTTCGTCGGTGACGCTGAGGACGACCGTCGTCGCCTTCCCGGCGTCCGTGAATGGTCGCGCCGCTGTCGGCGGCGTATTTGTGCGCGTTGTCGAGCAGGTTGAACAGCACCTGCTCGAGCAGCTTGTCGTCGCCGCGCACGAACGGCAGGTCGGGCGCGAGGTTGACCTTCACCGGCTGCTTGGGGAACGCCTTGCGGCTGCGCTCGACCGCGCCCTGCACGACGTCGGCGACGTCGACGAAGTCGCGATTGACCTTGAGCCCGCCCGCCTCGATGCGCGACATGTCGAGCAGGTTGGCGACGAAGCGCGACAGGCGCGCCGTCTCCTCTTCGATCGAGTGCAAAAGTTCGACACGCTCCTCCGGCTTCATCTTGTCGCCGAGCGCGCGCAGCGAGGTCGCCGCGCCCGCGATCGCGGCAAGCGGAGTGCGCAGATCATGCGACAGCGAGGCGAGCAGCGCGTCGCGCACCTTCTCGTTCTCCTGCATCGCCGCCGCCTTGACGGCGTCGCGCGCCAGCAGGACGCGGTCGAGCGCAATCGCCGTCTGGTCGAGGATCGAGGCGAGCGCCCGCTCGTCGTCGCCGGAAATCGGCTGGTCGCGCGAGTGGGGCTCGAAGCCGCACACCGCGATCGGCCCGCGCGCGGCGATCAGCGGGCGGAACTGGAAATCGACTCTCGGCAGCGTGCCCGTGCCCCAGCCGGCCGGCTCGTTCTTCTGCTGCGCCCAGCGGGCCGCCGTCATGGTGGTCGGGATCGAGTTGCGCGTCCGGCGGCCAGGCGGCGCGCAGGTTGAGCTCGTCGCCCTCCGCCACCAGAAGCACGATCGGCCCCCGAAGATCGAGTGCAGATGCGCGGCCGCCGCCCACAGCACGTCGTCGGCCTTCGAGGCGCCGGAGAGCTTGCGCGAATAGTCGTACAGCGAGCGCATCACCTCGGCGTTCTTGATCACGCCCATGCGCTGGTCGCGCGTGCGGCCGGTGAGCGAGCCGGTCAGGACCGATACGCCGAGGAAGATCAGCAGCGCGAACAGCTCCTGCGGCTGCGCGACGGTGAAACTGTAGATCGGCTCGATGAAGAAGAAATTATAGGCGCCGAACGACAGGAACGAAGCGATGACCGCCGCCCTCGTGCCATAGCGCATGCCGGTCAGCAGCACCGCGGCGAGAAAGATCATCGACAGGTTCGGAAGCTTGAGCGCCGCGGTCAACGCCTCCCCGACCAGGACCGCGCAGACGACCGCAGCGAGCGCCGCGGCGATCTCGGCCCCAAGCCCCTTGAGATTGATCGTCGGCTTCGGCAGGAAGGGTTTGGGCTGGTCCGTCTCCTCGTGCGGAACGATATGGACTTCGATCGATCCGGAGCGGCGCATGATGGCGTCTGGCAGCGAGCGGCCGAAAAGACGCGCGAGCTGTCCCGCGCGCGATTGGCCGAGCACGATCTGGGTCACGTTCTCGCGCCGCGCGAGGCGCAGGATTTCCTCGGAAAAGTCGGCGCCTTGCAGCCGGGTGACATCGCCGCCAAGCCGCTCGGCGAGGCTGAAATTCTTGGCGAGCTGCGCCGCCCGCTTCGCGTCGTTCACGTGGCCGACCGGCTCGATATAGACCGCCGTCCAGGCGGCGTTGAGCGAGGTTGCAAGCTGGGCCGCGCGCCGCACCACCCGCTCGGAGACCTCGGCGGCGCTGATGCAGGCGAGCAGGCGCTCGGAGGCGCCCCATGGACCCTCGATCGCTTTCTGCCGCAGGTAGTCGACCATCTGGTCGTCGACCCGGTCGGCGGTGCGGCGCAGGGCGAGCTCGCGCAGCGCGGTCAGATTGCCGGCGGTGAAGAAGTTCTGAATCGCCCGCCGCGCTGTCTCGGGGACGTAGACCTTGCCTTCGTTGAGGCGCTGGATGAGCTCGTCCGGGGTGATGTCGACGAGGACGACGTCGCTCGCCTCCTGGAGGACACGATCGGGCACCGTCTCGCGGACCGTGACGCCGGTTATCCGCGATACGACGTCGGCGAGGCTTTCGAGATGCTGGATATTGAGCGCGGTCCACACGTCGATGCCCGCCGCGATCAGTTCCTGAACGTCCTGCCAGCGCTTGGGATGACGGCTTTCGGGGGCGTTGGTGTGGGCGAGCTCGTCGACGACGATCAGCTTGGGCTTGCGCTCGAGGGCCGCGTCGATGTCGAACTCGGCGATGGCCCGGCCGTGATATTCGATGATCCGGCGCGGCAGGACCTCGAGCCCCTCGAGCAGCGCGCCGGTCTCGGCGCGCCCGTGGGTCTCGACCAGGCCGACGACGACGTCGACGCCCTCGTCCTTGAGGCGTCGCGCGCCCAGCAGCATCGCGTAGGTCTTGCCGACGCCCGGCGCGGCGCCGAGGAACACCTTCATCCGGCCCGCGGTTTCCCGTCGGAACGCCGCCAGAAGCGCGTCCGGATCCGGTCGTCCGTCGTCGGGTCGACTCGATTGGGCCATCCGAGACCCCACTCTGCTACGGCGACTTTAGCTGATCCAGCGCCAAATTCAGCCGCAAAACGTTGACCCGCGGCTCGCCGATCCATCCGAACATCGGCCGCTCGACAAACGCCGCCGCCAAGGCGCGCACGCGGGCTTCCTGCAGGCCGCGCGCCTTGGCCACGGACGGCGCCTGCGCCAGGGCGTTCTGCGGGGAAATATCGGGATCGAGCCCGGAGGCCGAGGTGGTGACGGCGTCGGCGGGGACCGGCCCCGGACCGACTTTCGCCTTCCAGGCCTCGACGGAGGCCTTGACCCGGTCGACCAGCTTCTGCGACGTCGGCCCGAGATTCGAGCCGGAAGAATTGGCGGCGTTGTAGGGCGCGTCGATGGTCTTGGTCGAGTCGTTGGGGTCGGTGTCGGTGGTGGCCGACGGGCGGGGATGGAAATAGCGGTCCGACTTGAAGTTCTGCCCGATCAGCGCCGAGCCGATCACGACGCCGTCCTTCTCGATCAGGCTGCCGTTCGCCTGGCGCGGCAGCGCGAGCTGCGCGACGCCCGTGACCGCGAGCGGATAGACGAGGCCGGTCAGACCCGTGAACAGGACGAGAAGCACGACCGCCGGGCGGATGTGTTGAATCATCGGGTCGCCCTTTCAGGCCAAGTGCAGCACGGCGACGATCAGGTCGATCGCCTTGATGCCGATGAACGGCAGGATCAGGCCGCCGAGCCCGTACACGAACAGGTTGCGCCGGAGCAACGCCGCCGCGCCGACCGCGCGGTAGGCGACGCCCTTCAGAGCCAGCGGGATCAGCGCGATGATGATCAGCGCGTTGAAAATCACGGCCGACAGGATCGCCGACTGGGGCGAAGCGAGGCGCATCACGTTCAGCGTGCCGAGCTCCGGATAGGTCGCCAGGAACAGCGCCGGCAGGATGGCGAAATATTTCGCGACGTCGTTGGCGATCGAGAAGGTCGTGAGCGAGCCGCGCGTCATCAGGAGCTGCTTGCCGATCTCGACGATCTCGATCAGCTTGGTCGGGTTGGAGTCGAGGTCGACCATGTTGCCCGCCTCGCGCGCGGCCTGCGTGCCGGTCTGCATGGCGACGCCGACGTCGGCCTGGGCGAGCGCGGGCGCGTCGTTGGTGCCGTCGCCGCACATGGCGATCAGCCGGCCGCCGGACTGCTCCTTGCGGATATAGCCGAGCTTGTCCTCCGGAGTCGCCTCGGCGAGGAAGTCGTCGACGCCCGCTTCCGACGCGATCGCGGCGGCGGTGACGGGATTGTCGCCCGTCACCATCACCGTGCGAATGCCCATGGCGCGCAGCGCCGCGAAGCGCTCCTTGATGCCGGGCTTGACGATGTCCTTGAGATGGATGACGCCGAGCAGCCTGCCGCCGTCGGCTACGGCGAGCGGCGTGCCGCCCGACATCGCGACCCGCTCGACCGCGAGGCGGAATTCGGCCGGCGCCTTGTCCATCGAGGTCTTCAGATAGCGCAGGATAGAGTCGATGGCGCCCTTGCGGATCGACCGGCCGCCGACGTCGACGCCGGAAAGGCGGGTCTGCGCGGCGAAAGGCACGACCCTGGTGTCGGCGGGGTCGAGGTCGGGTTCGGGCAGTCCGTAGTCGCCCTTGGCGAGCGCGACGATCGACCGTCCCTCCGGAGTTTCGTCGGCGAGGCTCGAGGCGAGCGCGGCCGAGGCGAGATCCTCGGCGCCAACGCCGCCGACCGGCAGGAATTCGGTCGCCATGCGATTTCCGAAGGTGATCGTGCCGGTCTTGTCGAGCAGCAGCGTGTCGACGTCGCCTGCGGCCTCGACGGCGCGCCCGGAGGTGGCGATCACGTTGAAGCGGATCAGCCGATCCATGCCGGCGATGCCGATAGCGGACAGAAGGCCGCCGATGGTCGTGGGAATGAGGCAGACGAGCAGCGCGATCAGCACGGTCGCCGACAGCTCCGTGCCGGAATATTTCGCGATCGGCCACAGCGTCACGCAGACGATCAGGAAGATCAGCGTCAGGCCGGACAGAAGGATCGACAGCGCGAGCTCGTTCGGCGTCTTCTGCCGCTCCGCCCCCTCCACCAGCGCGATCATCCGGTCGATGAAGGTCGAGCCCGGCGCGGCGGTGATCTTCACCTTGATGTAATCGGACAGGACCGTGGTGCCTCCGGTGACCGCCGAGCGGTCGCCGCCGGCTTCGCGAATGACGGGCGCGGATTCGCCGGTGATCGCCGAATTCGTTGACCGAGGCGACGCCATCGAGGATCTCGCCATCGCCCGGGATGATTTCGCCGGGCTCGACGAGAACCACGTCGTTGAGCTTGAGGTCCTGCGCGTTGACCACCACCAGGGGGCCATTGAGCTTGTCGGGGTCGACGTAGCGCCTGGCCGGCGTGTCGGTGCGCGTCTTGCGCAGCGCGTCCGCCTGCGCCTTGCCGCGCCCCTCGGCGACCGCCTCGGCGAAATTGGCGAACAGCACGGTGAACCACAGCCACGCGGCGATCTGGCCGGAAAACCAAGCCTGCCCGTTATGGGCAAAAAGGTCGCGCACGAACAGCAGGGTGACGACGGCCGAGACGGCCTCGGTCACGAAGATCACCGGGTTCTTGGCCAGCTTCCGCGGATCGAGCTTGCGCAGGGCGTCGAGCGCCGCCGCGCTGATGATCCGGGCGTCGAACAGGCTCTGCGCTTGCGGCTTGTGCGAGGACATGGGGACCCAAGCCTTTCGATCAGAACGTCTTGCCGGCGAGCATCAGGAAGTGCTCGACGACGGGCCCGAGCGACAGGGCGGGGAAATATTGCAGGAGGTAGAGAATGACGATCACGCCGACGAGCAGGCCGACGAACAGCGGCCCGTCGGTGGGGAAGGTGCCGGCCGAGGCCGGGATCTTCTTCTTCGCCGCGAGCGACCCCGCCAGCGCCAGCACCGGGATGACATAGGCGAAGCGGCCGATCAGCATCGCGAGGCCGAGCGTGGTGTTGAACCAGAGCGTGTTGCCGTTCAGGCCGGCGAAGGCCGAGCCGTTGTTGGCGTTGGTGGAGGCGTAGGCGTAGAGGATCTCCGACAGGCCGTGCGGGCCGCCGTTGCCGAGGCTGTCGAGCGCCGTCTGCAGCAGCACGGAGGCTCCGACGAAGCCGAGCACGACCAGGGGATAGACGAGCACCGCCAGCATCGAGAGCTTCATCTCGCGCACCTCGATCTTCTTGCCGAGGTATTCCGGCGTCCGGCCGACCATGAGGCCGGCGATGAACACGGCGATGATCGCCACGATCAGGAAGCCGTAGAGCCCGGAGCCCACTCCGCCCGGCCAGATGCAGCCGGCGAGCAGGTTGAACATCGGCACGAGGCCTGCGAGCGGCGTGAACGAGTCGAACATCGCGTTGACCGCGCCGGTGCTCGTGCCGCTTGTGCCTGCGGTGAACAGCGCCGACATCGCCTGGCCGAAGCGGATCTCCTTGCCCTCGAAATTGCCGAGCGACCGGTCGAGGCCGAGCGACGTCAGCAGCGGATTGCCGGCGGCTTCGGCCCAGTAGACCACGAGAACGCCGAGCAGCAGAAAGACCGCCATCGCGCCAAGGATCGCGGCGCCCTGCCGGACGTTGCCGACGAGGCGGCCAAAGGCCAGCACCGAGGCGACCGGGACGAGGAGGAGCGCCCAGATCTCCAGGAGATTGCTCCAGCTGTTCGGGTTTTCGAACGGATGGGCCGAATTGGCGCTGAAGAAGCCGCCGCCGTTGGTGCCGAGTTCCTTGATGATCTCCTGGCTCGCGAGCGGCCCGATGGAGATCGTCTGCTTCGCGCCTTCGAGCGTCGTCGCGTCGATCGCGCCGGCAAGCGTCTGCGGAACGCCGAGCGCCACCAGCGCGAAGGCGAGGACGAAGGCGATCGGCAGGAGGATGTAGAGGGTGATCCGGGTGACGTCGACCCAGAAGTTGCCGACGGTCTGGGCCGACGACCGCACAAATCCGCGCGCCAGCGCGAAAGCCATCGCCAGGCCCGTGGCGGCGGACAGAAAGTTGTGGACGGTGAGGCCGAGCATCTGCGTGAGATGACTCATCGTCGTCTCGCCGCTATAGTTCTGCCAATTGGTATTGGTGATGAAGCTGGTCGAGGTGTTGAAGGCGAGGTCGGGCGGGACCGCGTCGAAACCTCTCGGATTGAGCGGCAGGACATTTTGCAGCCGCTGCAAGGCGTAGAGCGACAGGAATCCGGCGATCGAGAACACTACCATCGCGACGGCGTAACCGAGCCAGTCCTGCTCTCTCGCCGGGTCGACTCCGGCCAGCCGGTAGAAGCCGCGTTCGATCGGCCCAAGGACCGGCGAGAGAAACGTCCGCTCGCCAGCGAACACCCGGGCGATGTAAGCGCTGAGCGGCACAGCGCACGCCAAAACGAGGGCGAGCGCCAGTGCGATTTGCGACCAGCCGGCAAGCGTCATCGCGAAGTCCTCGGGATCAGAATTTTTCGGGTCGGATAAGGGTGTAGAGGAGATAAAGGCCGAGCAGCACCGCCACCGCCAGCCCAATCATCGGTTCGGTCATCGTCCGCGCTCCTAAAGGCGTCGCAAGCCTACAGCGTAAAGCCCCATCAGTGCGATGAGCGCAAATCCGAGCGCGGCGAACGCAAGATCGAGCATGACCAACTCCTTAATCGCCGGCGTGGTAGGCCGCGCAGCGTAAGGTTTCGATTTCGATTGGGTCGGATTGCCGTAAGGATTTCATAAAGCTGCCAAGAACCTTTAATCTGGAGCAGGGCCGCGCCCGGAGGCGCGGCGGCGGGATATTCGATTTGCGTTTGTAACATTCCCACGTTAGCAAACTCGAGCAATTCGCCTTATAGCGTTCGCGCCGCAATGGCTGCGATGCGGGATAACGTCGCGCTGCACCCCGACGCCTGAAGGGGAGGCGCGCAGGGAGTTTGGATTCGCGCCGGACCGCTGCGAGACGCGCAGCGGCAGGCTCAAACCGGGAGAACACCGTTGCTTCATGCTACACGACTTATGGACAGACGGTGGCGCCTCGCCGCGACGGTTCTGGCCCTGACTGGCGCGATCGCGCTCGCCGGATGCGGGAAGAAACAGGAGGCCCCGGCGGTCGTTGGACAGGTCATCGCCCACATAGGCCCGGACGACGTCACGCAGCAGGAACTGGACAACGAGCTTCGTCTGGACAACGTGCCGGCCGACAAACGCACCGACGATGTGATCAAGGCCGTCCTGGGCCGCATCCTCGAGCGAAAGTACCTCGACCAGCAAGCGATCGCCGCCAAACTCGACCGCGAACCCACCGTTCATCTCGACCTGTTGCGATCTCGCGAACAGATTCTGGCCGGCGCCTACGTCCAGCGCGAGCTCGGCTCCAAGGTCAGCGCGATCTCCAAGAACGAGATCGACACCTATATCCAGGGGCACCCCGACCAGTTCAGCAAACGGCAGATCTTTAACATCGAGCAGGTCTCCTTCCCGCCGACGAGCAACATGGATACGATCTCCGCGGATACCAAGGACTTCAAGACCATTGATCAGGTAGAAGCCAAGTTGAATGAACTCGGTATCAAGTACAGCCGCGGACCTGGCGCGCTCGACAGCGCGACAATGCCCTCACAGATGCTCACTGCGCTGGAGGCGAGAAAGCCTGACGATGTCTTCTTCATTCGCTCGAGGAACAGCGCGAGCTTCTTCAAAGTGACCTCGGTCGAAGATAAGCCTTTGACGGCGGACGAGGCGCAGCAGCTCGGCAAGCGCCAGCTCGCCGCCGCGATGGCCAAGAAGGCGGCGGAGGACACCTCCAGCGCGGCGCTCGCGTCGTCGAAGTTCGAGGGGGACTACGCCCGGATCATGGCCACGCCGACGCCCGCGGCGCCGGCGGCGGCGGCGCCCGCAGCGGGCGGCGAAACCGCTCCCGCCGAAGCTCCGGCCGCCGCGAAGCCCGGCGGGGAGCAGCAAAAGGACGCGCCGAAGAACTGAGCGTCGCCGCCGGGCCGCGCCTCCGCGCGGCCTTGGAACGACGTCAGCAGATGCGGGGCAATTGCTCGCCGGCGAGCCAGTCGACGATCCGCCCCCCGCCGAAGGCGGTCAGCATCTCGACGAAGCGATTGGGGTCGTCGACCGCCCGGCCGATGACCGAGGATTGCGCGCCCAGTCGATGGGCCCTCATCGCCGCGACGAGCCGGTCGGCGAATTCGGGCGCGACGATCGCCACGAGCTTGCCTTCGTTGGCGACGTTGAGCGGGTCCAGCCCAAGCAACTCGCAGGCGGCGGCGACCTCGGCGCGCACCGGGATCGCGTCCTCTTCGATCGTGAAGCCGACGCCGGACTGGTGCGCGAGCTCGTTGAGCGTCGCCGCGAGGCCGCCGCGCGTCGGATCGCGCATGACGCGCAGCCCGGGGCCGGCCGCGGCGACCATCTCGGCGACCAGACCGTGAAGGGCCGCGGTGTCCGACAGAATTTCCGTCTCGAATTCGAGGTTCTCGCGTTTGGACATGACCGCGACGCCGTGGTCCCCGATGGTTCCCGAGAGGATGACGACGTCGCCGGGGCGAGCGGCGTCGCTCGACAGCACGATTCCCGGCGGCGCGACGCCGACGCCGGCGGTCGAGACGAACACCTTGTCCGCCTTGCCGCGCTCGACGACCTTGGTGTCGCCGGTGATGATCGGGACGCCCGCCGCGCGCGAGGCCTCGCCCATGCTCGTCGCCACCCGCTTGAGGTCGGCGAACGGCAGGCCCTCCTCGATGATGAAGCTCGCCGACAGATAGAGCGGGCGCGCGCCCGCCATGGCGATGTCGTTGATCGTGCCGTTGACCGCAAGCGAACCGATGTCGCCGCCGGGGAAGAAAATCGGCGAGACGACATAGGCGTCCGTCGTCATCACCATCCGCCCGGCGGCGACGTCGAAAGCCGACTGGTCGTTGCCGGCGCGCAGCCACGGATTGTCGAAGGCCGTATGGAATATGTCCTCGATGAGCTGGGCCATCGCCCGCCCGCCCGCGCCGTGCGACAGGTCGACCCGGCCGTTCCTGAGGTCGAGCCTGCGCCGAACCGGCTTCTCCAGGCTCACGCGACGACCTTCCGCCGCTCGGCCCGTGCGTTGTCGCGGAAGCGGCCGTAGGTCCAGTGCGCCGCGCAGGCGCCTTCGGGAGAGACCATGCAGGAGCCCATCGGCGTGTCGGGCGTGCAGACGGTCCCGAACAGCCTGCAATCGCGCGGCGCCTTGGCGCCGCGAAGGATCGCGCCGCACTCGCAGGCGGGATTGTCCCTGGCCGGCTTCTCGGCGAGGCCAAAGCGCCGCTCGGCGTCGTAAGCGCCGAATTCCGCCCGCAGCCGCAGGGCGCTCCTCGGCAGGAAGCCGAGTCCGCGCCACTCGAACGACTCGCGGGTCTCGAACACCGCCGCCATTTCCGCCTGCGCCTTGAGGTTGCCGGTCGGCGTCACTGCGCGGATATACTGGTTCTCCACCTCGGCGCGGCCGTCGTTGATCTGTCTGACCAGCATCAGGATCGCCTGCGCGACGTCGAGCGGCTCGAAGCCGGCGATCACCACCGGCTTGCCGTCGTCGCGCGCGAACGGCTCGTAAGGACGCGTCCCGATCACCGTGCTGACATGCGCGGGGCCGATGAAGCCCTCGATCAGAACCGGCGCTTCGCCGTCCTCGCTCGCCCCATCCAGGATGGCGCGCATCGCAGGCGGGGTCATGACGTGATTGCAGAGGACGGAGAAATTCCGGAGCCCCTTCGCTGCGAGCGGCGCGAATGGCGAGCGCGGTCGGGGGCGTGGTCGTCTCGAACCCGATGGCGAAGAACACGACCTCCCGGGCCGGCTCGGCTTCGGCGATGCGGATCGCGTCCAGCGTCGAATAGACCATGCGGATGTCGGCGCCTTCCGCCTTGGCCTTGAGCAGGCTCGAGCCGCCCGAGCCCGGAACGCGCATCAGGTCGCCGTAGGCGCAAAGCGTTACGCCGGGCAGGCGCGGCGCAGGCGATCGCCATGTCGACCCGCGCCATCGGCAAGACGCAAACCGGACAGCCCGGCCCGTGGATCAGCCGCACGTTCGGCGGCAGAAGGTCCTCGAGGCCGTAGCGGGAGATGGCGTGCGTATGGCCGCCGCAGAACTCCATCAGGCGGTAGGTCCGATCCCGCCGTCGCCTCGCGCGCGATCTCGGCGGCGATCGATCGCGCGAGCGCGCCGTCGCGGTATTCGTCGACGTATTTCATGGGGCCGCTCCCTTCAGGCGACGACTCCGACGGCGTTCAGGAGCTCGAGCGTCTTTCTGCGCTTCCTCCGGATCGATCTTGGCCAGCGCATAGCCGACATGCAGCACGACGTAGTCGCCGACCTTGACGTCCTCGATCAGCGCGGTCGAGACGACCTTGATCACGCCGTCGAGACTGACCTTGGCCATGTCGTCGGGCAGCACTTCGCGCACTTCAACGGGAATCGCGAGGCACATCGTCACGTCTCCAACCCGTCGCCGCCGGCGCGCGCGCGGGATAGCGCGAACGCGGCCTGTCCGAACGACACGCCGCCGTCGTTGGCGGGAACCGCTCGCGGCAGCGCCGGATCGAGACCCGCCGCGCCGAGCGCGCGCGACGAGCCCCTCGGCCAGCACGCGGTTCATCAGGCATCCGCCGCCGAGCGCGACGCGCCGAAGCCCGCGCGTCGCCGCCGCCGCGCCGATCCATTCGGCGAGGCCGGCGATCAGCGTACCATGAAACGCCTCGGCCGCCTCGCGGCCCTTGAGCCGCGTCGTCGAGCATCGACGCCCATCGCGGGCGAGAGGTCAAGCCGGCCGCCGGCGATGCGTCCAGCCGCCCGGGACGACGCGCGGCGTGTCGACCAGCGCCTCGAGCTCCATCGCCGCCTGTCCCTCGTAGTGCTGGACGAGGCAGACGCCGGCGAAGGCCGCCGCGGCGTCGAACAGGCGCCCGAGGCTCGTCGTCCTCGGCGAAGCGCGCGCCGCGCTCGAAGCGCGCCGGCGAGCCGCGCCGCGTCGGGCGAGCCGGGAAACAGGCGCTCCGCGTCGTCGAGCCGGCCGAGCCGCTCGAGCATCGCCACGCCCATGCGCCACGGCTCGCGCGCCGCCTTGTCGCCGCCCGGCAGCGCGAGCGGTTCGAGCGAGCCGACCCGCTCCCACCGCGCGCCGTCGAGGACGATGAGTTCGCCGCCCCACGGCGCGCCGTCCGCCCCGAAGCCCTGGCCGTCGAGCGCGACGCCGAGGACGGGCCCGCTCCAGCGCCTCTCGGCCGCGACCGCCGCGACATGGGCGACATGGTGCTGGACCGCGACGACCGGCAGGCCCGACGCCTCCGCGGCGCGGGTCGAGACGAAATCGGGATGGAGGTCGCAGACCGCGCATTCCGGCTCGACCTCGAGGATCGAGGTCAGATGCCGAACGGTCTCGTCGCGGAAGCGGATGGTCTCGCGGTCGTCGAGATCGCCGATGTGCTGCGAGACGAAGGCCTCGCGGCCGCGCGTGATGGTGATCGTGTTCTTGAGATCGGCGCCGGCGGCGATCACGCTCGGGCCCGTCCTCGCCGAGGTCGATCGGGTCGGGAACGAAGCCGCGCGCGCGCCGGATGATAGGCGGGCGCGCCGTCGAGAACGCGCACGACCGAATCGTCGGCCCGGACGACGATCGCGCGCTCGTGGCCGACGATCAGGTCGGCGACGCCGGCAAGGCGCCGGTCCGCGTCCTCGTCGGAGGCGACCAGCGGCTCTCCGCCGAGATTGGCGCTGGTCGCCACGAGCGCGAGGTCGGAGGGCGCGTCGCGCCAGCGATCGGAAGTCGGGCCAGCCCGCGAGCGCGTGCAGGACGAGCCAGTGCAGCGGCGTGTAGGCGAGCATCAGGCCGACGTCGCGCGAGGTTCGGCGCGACGCTCGGGGCGAGGAGGCCGCGGCTTCGCGCGAGCACGATCGGCCGCGCACGATGGGCGAGCAGCCGCGCGCTCGGCCGGGCCGATCTCCGCCAGACGCTCGGCGCTCGCCAAGTTCGCGACCATCACGGCGAAAGGCTTGGCGTCGCGCCCCTTGCGCCGGCGCAAGGTCGGCGACCGCGGCCTCGTCGCGCGCGTCGCACAGGAGATGGAACCCGCCGAGCCCCTTCAGCGCGACGATCCCGCCTCGCGCGCAAGGCGGCGGCGGCCTCGGCGACCGGCCTCGTGAGCTTCGGCCCGCAGCGCGGACAGGCGATCGGCTCGGCGTGGAAGCGCCGGTTCGCCGGATCGGCGTAGTCGCGCGCGCAGTCCTCGCACATCGGGAACGGCGCCATCGACGTCTGCGCCCGGTCGTAGGGGAGGGCCCGCGTCAGCGTGAAGCGCGGCCCGCAATGGGTGCAGTTGATCAGCGGATAGCCGAAGAAGCGGCTCGCCGGGTCGAACAGTTCGTCGAGGCAGGCCTCGCAGACCGCCGCGTCCGCGCCGATGCGGGTCGTCGACCGGCCCGGCCGGGTCGCGTCGATCGCGAAGCCTTCGCCGCCGATCGGCGCGATCGACGGCGACCTCGATCGAGTCGATGCGGGCGAGCGGCGGCGGCGCCGTTTCGAGCTCGGTCAGGAACGCCTGCGCCCGCGGCCCCTCGATCTCGATCAGCACGCCCTCGCCGTCGTTGCGCACGAAGCCCGCTGAGCGAAAGCCGCGCCGCGAGGCCATAGGCGAACGGCCGGAAGCCGACGCCCTGAACGGCGCCGCGCACACGCAATCGCAGACGCCGGCCGCTCGCGTGCGACGCCGGCGCGGCGCCCATGGGCGCTCAGGCCTTGGCCACGGCGGCGGCGTGGCGGGCGGCGTTGGCCTCGATCCAGGCGACGAAGGCCGCGATCCCCTCGCCCGTCCGCGCGGAGACGGTCAGGGTCTGCAGGTTCGGATTGATTCTCAGCGCGTTGGCGAGACACAGGCCGACGTCGAAGTCGAGATGCGGCAGGAGGTCGGCCTTGTTGAGCAGCATGAGGTCGGCGGTGGCGAACATGTCCGGGTATTTGAGCGGCTTGTCCTCGCCCTCGGTGACGGAGAGGACGACGACGCGGCGCGCCTCGCCGAGGTCGAAGGCGGCCGGGCAGACGAGGTTGCCGACATTCTCGATGAACAGCGCCGAGCCGGCTCTCGGGCCGCAGCGTCTCGAGCGCGTGGCCGACCATGTGGGCGTCGAGGTGGCAGCCCTTGCCGGTGTTGATCTGGATCGCCGGCGCGCCGGTCGCGCGGATCCGATCGGCGTCGTTCGAGGTCTGCTGATCGCCCTCGATCACCGCGACGGCAAGCCGGCCCTTCAGCGCCTCGATCGTCTTGACGAGCAGGCTCGTCTTGCCCGAGCCGGGGCTCGAGACGACGTTCAGGGCGAACAGGCGCTGGGCGGCGAAGGCGCTTCGGTTCTCGCGGGCGAAGGCGTCGTTCTTCGACAGGATGTCCTGCTCGATCCTGATCATCCGCTCCGCGCTGACGCCCGGCGCGTGGGCGGCGCGGCCGTGGTCATGCGCGTGAGCATGCTCCGCGCCACGTCGCCGGTATGCGCGTCGTGCTCGGTGGTCGTGATGCGCGTGCGGGTGGACGTGCGGGCCCGGTCCCGTCGCCGTGATCGTGCAGGCAGCCTGCTCGTGGCCGTGAGGCTCGGCGCCGGCCTTGCGCCTTCCCGACAGCGACCTCGGCCTGGCCGCATCCGCAAACGCCGCACATCAGGCGAACTCCCTGCCTCGGCCCGCCGGACGCCGCGGCTTGATCGACTGCGACGGGCCATATCGAAACCCGCCGATCATATCGGGACGCGGCGCCGCGGTCTCCACCGCCCTGCGACCGGCGCCGATCACGGGGCGCCGACACGCCCACGCCCGCTACGCCTTGCGGGCGCAGCGGCAGGCGCCGCGTCTCCGGCGCCCGGTCCGAGCTCGGAGGCCCGCGCGCGCGAAGGAACTCAGCTCGCGGGCAGCAGGCCCCGCGACGACCGCCGGCCGCGAAGCCTCCGCGCGCCTTGTCGAGGCCTCGATGACGCCCAAGCAACGGCGCCGAAGTCGCGTTGCCGAAGTCGGCGGGAAAGCGGACGCGCCGGTCGGTCGCCTCGGCGAGAAGCGCGAGGATCATGCCGAGCGCCAGCCCGCCGCCGATCGCGACCGGCATGACGAGCAGCGGCTTCGGGAACGCGGGAGCGATGGGAGGCTCGGCCTTGTCCAGGACGGCGATGTCGGCAAAGGTCAGCTTGCTTTGCAGTCTCGCCTGGGCCGCCGCCCGCTCGCGCGCATTGAGTTCGTCGAGCTTGAAGACGACGTCTCTTTGCAGATCGCCGAGGCGGTCGCGCTGCGCCTGAGCGGCGATCAAGGTCTTCTGGGCCTGCGCCTGGGCGACCTCGAGCGAAGCGATCTGGCTCTGCGTGGCGGCGATCTTGTCTTTCAGGTGCTCTCTCGACTTGTCGGTGGCGTCCGCCAGTTGTTTGCGCACCGTTGCGAGGTTGGCCGCGGCCGACACCATCTTCGGGTTGTTCGCGCCGAGCGAATTCTTGCCCGCCTCGATTTCGGCTTGCGTGGTCGAAATCTTTTCCTTGAGGGAATTGATCAACTGCAGGTCCGGATCGGTCGGATCGGTCGCCAGATCCGTCGAACCGGACGTGAGCCTGCTCTGGAGGGACGTCAGCAAGGCGCGGTTGGTGGCCAGGTCCGAGGTGACGGCGTGAAAGCGCCGCAGATTCCGAGTCGCCGCCCGTGGCGGTCGGCGCCACGACGTTCGTGCGCGACTGAAACTGCTCGAGCGCGCTCCGCGCCGTCTGGAGATCCTTGCGCAATTCGTCCAGTTGCGGCGCGAACCAGCGCGCGGTCTGATCGCCGGCGGCGGCCTTCATGGCGATCGACTCGTCGATCGTCGACGGCCAGAAACGCGTTGGCGATCAGGGCGGCCTGCTGCGGATCGTTACGTCTTGTACTTGATGCTCAGAACGTTCGTGCCCATTTCAAATTTGGCGTCGACGTTCTTCGAGGATCGTCGCCGCCATCCACTCGTCGATGCCCTGCGCGGCCGAACGAATCCGAGTTGCGATAGCTCGCCTGCAACGGACGGATTCGCGGTCAGATTCAGCCGCTTGACGACATCCAGGGCGACCCGCTGGCTCTGCAACGAGTTGCATCAGGTTGCCCTGAATCGATCCCGATCGTCGGCGACTGTGCCAGCGGTCTCGGTCACGGGATTGATGTTGCCGGGATCGATGCTCGCGGTCGCCGTCGCGTCGTAGCGGCCGGGAACGAACAGTCAGGACCGCCGGCTGCGACCATCAGCGCGAACAAAAACGTCAGCGCGACGATCCACCCGCGGCGCCACAAGATGTACATGACCTGGCTGAGGGACACGAACGACTCCTCTTCCGATTGCATTTGCGCGGCGACCGCCCGGAAACGAAATTCCCGTCAAGCCGCACGTCAACGAACGATTGTCCGCAGCGCCGGCGATGGTCGCCCGGCAATTCGTCCCACTGCGGCGGCGCATGGCCGCCCGACGGTCCTTAAGCGATCCCCTAAGGGCGGCCTCGCCAGGACCGCCGTCGCTTGGCATATCGCGGGAGGATGTAAACGTCCACTGAATTCGACTGTCGCCGGCGTCCTTCCGAATGCCTGGACGCCGGCGGGACGGAGGAGCCGGGCGGTTGCGACGAAAGCCCTTTCCTCTCCGCCTTTGGGCTCCTATATTGGAGTCGCCGGCCGCGAGGTCGGCTATGGCGATAAATGGGCGTCGAAATAAGTCTTTCGGACCCGGGGGCAGTACCCGGCGCCTCCACCCAAGCCCGCGCGAGACGCGGGTTTGGGCGGGGGCGAAATAGGTTCGACGGGGGACCCAAAGGACGATCTTTTGCCCGGCATGATACCGCCGTTATCGGGTCAAACTTATAGTTGCCAACGACAACTATGCTCCGGTGGCCCTCGCCGCGTAATGCGGTGCTGGTACTGGGATTCAAGTCCTAAGGGTTTGCACCTTTAGGCGGGGTCAGGAGGCGCCTGGCAACAGAAGCCTCCACTTCTTTTTCCGGTTGGCCGCAACCCGGTCGCGAGCGGGGTTTGGGAGCGGCGGCGTTTCGACGGGTGCGGTTTGCAGCCCTCCGGAGGCACGGATAAGTTTAGGACGGAAGCGGACCCTGCGCATGTCGACCGACCTCATCCGCTACGATCTTCTCGTTCAGGACGCGCTGCGCGCCGTCGTCCGCCGCGTGCTGGCCGACGCTGCGCGGACCGGGCTTCCAGGCGACCACCATTTCAACATCGCGTTCAAGACCCAGGCGCCAGGGCGTCGTCGTGCCGCCGGCGATCAGGGCGCGCTTCCCCGACGAGATGTCGATCATCCTCCAGCACGAGTTCTGGGACCTCGTCGTGACCCAGGAGGCCTTCGAGGTCAGCCTCAATTTCTCCCGCAGGCCGGAGCGCCTGACGATTCCGTTCGACGCCATCACCGGCTTTTCCGATCCGTCGGTGCCGTTCGGCTTCAAGCTGGAGCCGCGCGTCTCCGAAGAGCCGCCGGCGACCCAGATGGCGTCCGGCCTCCGCTGCGAGTCGAAGCCCAGTCCGCCGCCTGCCCCGGCGGCGAAGCCGGAGGCAGAAAGGCCAGCGCCTGCCGCGGGCAGGCCCGGCGCTGCGCCGGACAAGGGCGAGCAGCCGGCGGCGGCCAAGGTCGTGTCGATCGACGCCTTTCGCAAGAAATAGCCGACGCAAGAATAGCCCCCGCAAGACAAACGCGAGGAAGGGCCTCCGGACCATGGGCGATCTCGTCAATCTTGCGTCAGGCGCGCAAACGTCGGCGATCGCGCGCGCGAAGAGACCGCCGCGGCGGAAAACCGCGCCGCTTTCGGGATGACCAAGGCCGAGCGGCGAAAGGTCGAGGCCGAGCGCGAGAAGGCCGAGCGCGCCCTCGACTCTCATCCGGCTCGACCGCCCCGATGGCGACTGAGGCCGCGCGCGCCCGCGTCGTCAAGCGCTCGCTCGTCGTCGCCGGCCACCGCACCAGCGTTTCGCTGGAGGATGCGTTCTGGCGGCGATTGCAGCGCGATTGCGACCGAGCGGCGCCTCTCGGTCAACGGGCTCGCCGCCGAGGTCGACGCCGCGCGCGGCGACGCCAACCTGTCGTCGGCCCTGCGGGTGTTCGTCCTCGAATGGGTCGCGCCGGAACGGCCGACCTCGGACGAGGCTCGTCAGTAGAGGCCGCCTGCGGTCGGCTCGGGCGGCGCCGATCGCTCGGGTCGAGGCCTGGGCCGCGGCGGAGGCGCCGGAATCCCGGGCGGCGCCCCGTCGACCTCATCGCGGCCGGTCGAAGCCGCGCTCGACGGCGGCCCGGCAAGGTCCGGGGCGCTTTCGGGCGCGTCCGGCTGGCGCTCCGGCGACGAGGCCGACCGCTCCGCCGAAGCCTTTTCGGCCGCCGCCTTCTCCGCCGCCGCTTTCTCCGCCGCCGCCTTCTCGGCTGCGGCTTTCTCGGCCGCCGCCTCTTCCGCGGCCGCCTTTTCGGCTGCCGCTTTCTCAGCCGCCAGTCTTTCCGCTTCGGCTCTTTGCGCGGCAAGATGCTGTGCGAGGCCCTTCAAACGGTCCTGCTCGGCGCGCCAGTCCTCGATCTCCGCATTGCGCCGATCGAGGAAGCGCTCGCCCTTCAGCCGCCGATTGAAGAACGCGCGCTCCCGAATATCGGCTTCGAGGCTCGCGATGCGGTCGGATTCGCGCGCGATCGCCTGGGTCGCGAGCCCGGCCGCAAGGCCTGCGACGTCGACCCGCCGCTTCGGCGCGTCGAGCGCGTCCTCGACCGTCACCGTCGCGCTTGGGTCCGGCCCCGACCAGAACTTCAGTCCGGTCGCCGGAGCGGCGAGCGCGAGCCGCGTCTCGAGCGCCGGGCGGACGAGGTCGAAGTTCGCGGTCAGCGTCGCGGCGCCGCGCGGAAGAGGGACGGCGATCGGGCCGACCGTGATCGTGCCGCCGCTAACGCGATCGGCGCCGATCCGTCGGGGATGGCGAGCGGGCCTTTGTCGAGCGCGGCGGCGAAAAGGTAGGCGACATTGGTCTCGTCGATCTGCGCCTCTGGCGCCTGCGCCGCGGCCACGACCCGCTCCAGCGCTGCCGGGATCGCTGCGCGCCAGCGCAGCGCCGGAGAATTCGGCCGTTCCGCCGCCGGCGAGGCCCGCGACCAGCGCCGCGGGGCTCCGGCCGGTCGAGGCAACGTCGAGACGGCCGCCCACCCGACCGGAGAATCCCGGCCGCCTGAACCGGGAACAGGCTCAACGGTCAGGGCGCCGTCGAGCGTCGCGGTATCGCCGCTGCGCCTCAACGTCGCGCGGCCGGAGACAGCGGCGCCGTCGAGCTGTCATGGCCACGTCGTCGAGATCGAGCCGGCCGCCGCCGAGACGGAGGCTGGTCGAGAAACCTTGCCCCGCGAGCGCGTCGGAAAGGTTCAGCGTCCCGACGTGGACGCGCACGGCGGCGGCGGGCAGGGTGAGCGGCGGGGCGGCGAATTTCGCCTCCGACCACGACCTTGCCCGCGCCGGCGGGTTGCGGCGGGCCGAGCGCCAGCGCCGCGAGGTCGGCGAGGCGCAGGCGGTCGAACGACACCTCGCCGGTGACGGCGGCGCCGGCGGCAGCGGCGGCGGGGCCGTCGACCGCCTCCTCGGCGCGCTCGAAGATCGGGACTCGCGACCGTTTCGCCCGGCGCCGCCGGCGCCTCGTAGGCAAGCGCTCCGCTTGCCTTGACGCCGGCGACCGTGGCGGCGATGCGCGAGGCGGTCCAGCGCTCGCCGCGCAGGGTGACGTCGGCCGACGCCTCGACCGGCCCGATCGCGCCGCCCGCAGTCGCGACGCCGAAGAGGGCGGCGAGAGGCGCGACGTTGTCGCCCGCGACCTTCAACGCGCCGAACAGGCGCGCCTCGTCGCCCTGCGCCTTCGGCGCAAAGCGGCCGCGGCCGGTCAGCGCGGCGCCGGCGAGCGAAGCGGCCGCGTCGACGTCGAAGCCGGCGTCCCACGCGCCCGAGCCGTGCAGCTCCATGTGCCCCGCCGTCTCTTGTCCCGCCGTCGCTTGTCCAGCTTTCGCCTGTCCCGCCTTCTCTGATCCAGACTTCGCCTGTCCGGCCTTTGCTTGTCCGGCCTTTGCTTGGCCTGCGTTTGCTTGGCCTGCGTTTGCTTGACTCGCCTTTGCTTGGCCCGCCGCAACCGGGGCCGCCGCCCTGCCGAGGCCGAGCTGCCGCGCGAGCGCGCCGGAATCGGGGGAGTCGAGGACGAGCGAGAAAGCCTGCCCGCCGCCCTTCGCCGCCGGCTCGAGGCTGAGCGCGGCCCTGGTCGAAGCGAGCGTGCCGGTCGCTTTCAGCGCCTCGAGGGCCGGCGCGCCCTCCGACGCCGGGCCGCCACGCGCCTCGAAGGCGATCGACGCGGGCGACAGGAGGGGCGCCCGCTGGATGAGCGTCCGGGTCCAGGGTCCGGGCGCGAGGCGGGAGACGAGCGCGACGAAATCGGCGAGTTTCGTCCGCGTCGAGGCGTCCGGCCGCCGTCACCCCGTTCGGCCCGGCCGCGCCGGTCGCCTCGAGCGCGGCGCCGCCGAGGCCGGCGATGGCGAGGCGGTCGAGCGTGAGGTTCGGGCCGGTCCTGCCGACCTTCAGGACCAGCGAGGCGCCGTCGATCCCGGCCTCGCCGACATGGGCGAGGCTGAGCGCCTTGGCCTCGAGCGACAGGGACAGGTCGTAGTCGCCGATCAGCGACCGCGCCGCCTGGAAGCTCGGCAGCGCATCGAGGTCGAGCGAATCGGCGCCGAGGTCGGCGTAGATCCGGCCGGGGTCTCCGCCGACCGGCCGGGTGACGGCGAGCGCCCCGGTCAGGACGGAGCGCCCGAGCGCGATCCGCAGGTTCCTTCCCGGAGACTCCGACCGCCGCCGCCTCGACCTGGCCCGAAACGGCGAAGCGCGACGCCGGGACGGCTTCCTCGAGCGCCTGGGCGAAGGCTGCGAGTTCCGGGGCGCCCTCGCTGGCCCAGCGGCCGAGCCCGCCCGGATTGCCAGTGGAGAAGTCGATCGCGCCCACGAACCTCGCCGCCGCGCCGGTCTCGACTTCGCCCTCGGCCTTGATGCGGCTCTCGCCGGGCAGACCGAGTTCGAAACGGGCGGTCGGCGGGGCGCCGGGTTCCGCTTTGAGAGCAGCGGACAGGCCCGATATCGTGTCTCCGCCGAGGATGGCGGTCTCGACCGCGACGCGCGCCTCGACCCGGGCCGTGCGAGCGCCGTCGAGCGCGGGCGCCAGCACGGCGGAAAGCGCGGCGGCGGCCCGCGACGGCGGCGACGGCGTCCTCGCCGTTGCGGCGGAGCAGCGCGTCGACATTGGCCTCTCGGGCCTTGGCGTCGACGGTGAGCGCGTGTCGCCGCCGCGCATCGCGAGCGAAGCCGAGCCTTCTGCGCGCAGCGCCCGCTCCTCGGGTCCGAAGCGAAATTCCGCGCCGGTCAGCGTCGCGCCGTCGAGATCGGCCGCGAGCTTTCCAGCCGCTCGCCACGGCGTCGGCCCGTCGACGCCCTGCGCCGTCCCTGTGATGACCGCCGCGCCGAGCAGCGCTGGGCCCGTTCGTCCCGGAGCCTGCGAGCGCGCCGTCGAATTCCAGAGCGGGCCAGACCGGCCCGGCCTCGACCGCGATCCGGACCGGCGCGCCGCCCGGTCCCGCCTTTTCCGACGCGAGGCGGAAGACGATCGGAGCGCCGCCCGGCCCGGACGCCCGGCCGTTGACATGGTAGGGCCCGGCAAGCGTCGGCGCGTCGCCGTCGAGTTCGACGCCCTCGATCGTCCAACCGGGCCCGCCTCCCTCGCCGGCGATCCGGATCGTCCCGTCCCGGACCGAGAACCGATCGGCCCCGACCGCGTCGGCGCGCGGTCGAAGCCGGCGGCGGGCAGGACGAGCGCGCCGTCGGCCGACGCGGGCTGAGCGTCAGGACCGGCTTCGTCCAGCCGGACGTCGGTGAACCGGAAGGCGCCGCTCGCGAGCTTGACCAGGGCGAGTTCGAGCCGCGCGCCATCGAAGGCGAGCCGCGGCGCGTCCGCGCCCGCGCCCGCCGCCGATCCGGCGCCGACCTCGAGATAGGGCGTCGGCAGGAGCCGCAGCGTCACCGGCCCGTTCAGCGTCACCCGGCCGCCGGTCACGCCTTCGAGACGCTCCGCGATCTCGTCGCGATGGGCCGACCAGTCGACGAAATAGGGAACGATCAGCGCCGCCGTCAGCAGGGTGACGAGCGCGACCGCGATCAGGGTCAGGATGACGCGCACGGGACAACGGAACCTGGTTCGCCCTCGGGAGCCGCGGGGACGCGCCCAACGCGGCGCAAAATGGCGCGAAAGTATGACGCGGCGCTCGCCCGGCGGCAGGGCGCCTGCGACTGACCCCATTTGCGCCGCCGAAGCCCGACACGGGAACGTCATCTGACTATGACTAGTCAAAGCGAATTGCAAGGCCGCCAGATTCGCGACGCGCCGGTACGGGAGCCACACCATGACGAAAACATTTCACCATCGTCTCGGCGCGGCCGCCGGCCTTCTGCTGCTCGACCGCCGCCGTCCCAAGCGCGGGCCGCGGGGCTCGACGATCTCGTGGCGGCCGCCAAGCAGGAGGGGCAGCTCACCGTCATCGCGCTGCCGCGCGACTGGTGCGGCTACGGCGCGCTGATCGACAGCTTCAAGGCGAAATATGGGATCGCGGTCAACGAACTCAATCCCGACGGCGGCTCGGGCGACGAAGTGGAGGCGATCAAGGCCAACAGGAGCAACAAGGGTCCGCAGGCGCCGGACGTGATCGACGTCGGCCTGTCGTTCGGCCCCTCCGCCAAGGCCGAAGGTCTGCTGATGCCCTATAAGGTCTCGACCTGGGACACGATCCCCGACACGGCGAAAGACGCCGAGGGCTACTGGACCGGCGACTATTACGGCGTGCTGGCCTTCGCGGTGAACACGGACATCGTGAAGACGCCGCCCGCCGACTGGTCGGACCTGCAGAAACCGGAGCTCAAGGGCGCCGTCGCACTCGCGGGCGACCCGAGGGCGTCGAACCAGGCGACAATGGGCGTCTATGCGGCGGGGCTCGCGGGCGGCGCGACCGACGCCGCCAAGGCGGCGGAAGACGGTCTGAAATTCTTCGCCGAGCTCAATAAAAACGGCAACTTCGTTCCCGCGATCGGCAAGGCGGCGTCGATCGCCCAAGGCGAGACGCCGGTGCTGGTGTTCTGGGACTACAACGCCCTCGCCGCCCGCGACAACCTGAAGGGCAACCCCAAGGTCGACGTGGTCGTGCCGAAGAGCGGCGTCGTGGCGGGCGTCTACGTCCAGGCGATCAGCGCCTATGCGCCCCATCC
Source organism: uncultured Alphaproteobacteria bacterium (assembly GCA_963724785.1). Taxonomy (GTDB): domain Bacteria; phylum Pseudomonadota; class Alphaproteobacteria; order Rhizobiales; family Beijerinckiaceae; genus Roseiarcus. The sequence continues at coordinate 92,133 of CAVRWC010000009.1, forward strand.
GAACGCCGCAAAGCTCTGGCTCGAGCACCTCTATTCCGACGAGGGCCAGATCGGCTGGCTCAAGGGCTATTGCCACCCGATCCGCTTCAATAATCTCGTCGAGACCGGCAAGGCGCCCGCCGACGTCCTCGCCGCCCTGCCGCCCGCGGCGGGCTATGCGAAGGCGAAGTTCCCCACCCTCGACGAGCAGAAGGCGGCCAAGGAGGTCATCGCCGACAAGTGGGACGCCGTCGTCGGCGCGACGGTCGCGAAGTAGGGACACGATCGGGACCCGAGCGTCCGGAAACGACGCCCTTCCGGACACTCCGCCAATTAAGGGGGTCCCGCCGCCCCGAGGCGCGCGAGACGCGCGCCCTCCTAACCGCCGAAGGCGCCTCCTTCGCCATGACCTCCGCGCCCGCCCCCCGCCCTCTCGCCCGCCGTCCCGACTGGGGCGCCTGGCTCGGCGTCGCGCCGTTCTTCGTGTTCGCCGCGATGTTCCTGATCGCGCCGACGGCGGGCCTGCTCGTCGGCGCCTTCCAGGACCGCGGCGGCGCTTTCACTTTCGCCAACATCGTGAGGCTCGGCCAGCCGTCGATCCGGCTCTCCTTTTTGCTAAGCCTCGAGATCAGCGCCGCCTCGGCCGCGATGGGGGCGCTGCTCGGGCTGGGGCTCGCGCTCGCGGCGCTCAAAGGCGGCCTGCCGGCCTGGGTGCGTCCGACGCTGATGACCTTCAGCGGCGTCGCCTCCAACTTCGCCGGCGTGCCGCTCGCCTTCGCCTTCATGGCGACGCTCGGGCGGCTGGGCCTCGTCACCATGCTCCTGCGCAATCTCGGATTCGATCTCTATGCGCACGGCTTCAACATCCTGACGTTCTGGGGCCTCACCGTCACCTATCTCTATTTTCAGATCCCGCTGATGGTCCTGGTCGTGACCCCCGCGATCGACGGCCTGAAATCCGAGTGGGCGGAAGCGGCGCAAACGCTGGGGGCGAGCGCCTTTCAATACTGGCGGATGATCGCCCTGCCGATCCTCTGGCCAAGCACGCTCGGCGCGGCGCTTCTCCTGTTCGCCAACGCCTTCGGCGCGATCGCGACGGCCTATGCGCTCACCGGCTCGTCGTTCAACATCGCCCCGATCCTGCTTTACGCCCAGATTCGCGGCGACGTGCTGCACGACCCCAACCTCGGCTACGCGATGGCGGTCGGGATGCTGGCGATCACCGGCCTGTCGAACCTCGCCTACCTCGCCCTGCGCAGGCGCTCGGAGCGGCTGCGATGAGCCGCGGACGCCCCGGCGCCTGGGCGGCGGTCGGACTTGGCGTGGTCTACTTCCTCGCGCCGCTTGTCGCGACGTTCGAGTTCTCGCTGCGCATGCGTCGCGGCGAATACAGTTTCGACGCCTATCGGGCCGTGTTCGCAAGCGGAGCCTTCCAGGCCTCGTTCCTCTATTCGACGGCCCTTGCGCTCGCCACCATCGTCGTGGTCGCCGCGATCGTCGTGCCGACCGCCTATTTCGTTCGCCTCAGGCTGCCGCATCTAGCCGGGATCGTCGAATTCATCACGCTTTTGCCGCTGGTGATTCCGGCGATCGTGCTGGTGTTCGGCTTCATCCGCCTCTACGGCTCGTCGTCCTTCCTGCCGCTGGCCTCGACCTCGCGCGGCGCCGACGCGCTGCTGATGTTCGGCTATGTCGGGCTCGGCCTGCCCTACATGTACCGCGCAGTCGATACGGCCTTGCAGGCGATCGACGCGCGCACGCTGACCGAGGCGGCGGAGAGCCAGGGGGCGGGGCCGTTGAGGATCCTTGTCGAGATCATTCTCCCGAACATCCGTTCGGGCGTGCTCTCGGGCGCATTCCTGACCTTCGCCATCGTGATCGGCGAGTTCACTTTCGCCAGCCTGCTCGACCGCCCCGCCTTCGGGCCTTATCTCCAGTTGATCGGCGCCTCGCGCGCCTACGAGCCCCCCGCGCTCGCGATCATGGCCTTCGCCCTCACCTGGGCCTGCCTCGGCCTCATTCAGTTCGTCGGCGGCGCGCCGGCGACCGCGAAGCGATAGGGCTCAGGAACGCACGATCCGCCGAGGCGCTCGGCTCGGACATTTTCGCGGCCGGACCGTGATCCAACGCTGCGCCGCATTCAGAGATGCTGGGTGCGGCGGCTCCAGGCGTCGTCCCAGAGACTGTCCCTGTCCGCGTCGAAAACCAGGGTCGGATCGGCCTCGGCGGTCGCCCAGGCGCCAGCCTCGATTTCCTTGTCGAGTTGCTCCGGCCCCCAGCCGGCGTAGCCGAAGGCCACAAGGATCTTGACCGGCCCCGTCTTGTTGGCGATGTCGCGCAGGATCTTGACGCTCGAGGTGAGCGACAGGCGATCGTTGATGGCGAGGGTCTCCGGCTGCCGGTACTCGGCGCTATGGACGACGAAGCCGACTTCCGGCTGGACCGGACCGCCCGAGAAAATGCGCACGCTGCCCGTGACATCGGCGCTCTTTTCGCCGACCGAACTTGAGCAGCCCGGCGAGCGTTTGCTCGCCGAGCGGTTTGTTGAGCACAATTCCAAGGGCGCCGTTCTGGTCGTCCTGGACGATCAAGATCACCGCGCGCTCGAACCGCGGGTCGCCCATCGAGGGCGCGGCGATCAGGAATTCGCCGGCCAGCGAGGGGCGAGCCGGCGCTTCATCCGGCTTGGTCGGCAGCGCCGCATTGAGGAGGGCGGTCTGCAGGAGGAAGGCTGCGATAACCAGGCCCAGACGAGGCCACCCGATCGCGGACATGGCTCACCCCATCGTCTCCGGGAGCGATCAGCCTAGCACGAGCGCGACGGTCTCCAAAGGAGCGTTGGCCCCGCCGACTTCCGCGGGGCAAGGGTGCGACACATGTTCGGCCATCGCTGGTCCAGCGCGAGCGTCCGAATGCGCTGCCCTCACCCCTCCTCGCCCTCCCCGTCGACGAGCCGCGCGATCGTCTTCAACGGCTGAGCCAGGCTGCGGTAGGTCTCGGGCCCGATCGCCTCGACGATCTTCTGCTCGTGGCGCTCGGCGAGCGCGTGCAGTTCGGCCATCAGCCGCGACCCCTTGGCGGTCAGCATCAGCGCGTAGCTGCGTCTGTCGCCCGGGGTCGGGTCGCGGCGGACGAGCTTGCGTCTCTCGAGCAGGTCGATCATGGCGACGAAATTGGCTCGCTTGATGCCGAGCGCGGCGCTGACCTCGCCCTGTTTCAGGCCCGGATTGCATTCGATCACCGTCAAGATCGAATATTGCCCGGGACGAATGTCATGGGCCTCGAAGGCGGTGAAGAAATCCTTGAACACGGCGATCTGGGCGCGGCGCAAGAGATAGCCGAGCCGCTGGTCGAGCGGCCCGTAGTCGACGCCGGCGCGCTCCCGGACCGGCGCGTCGCCGCCGGTCGCCTCGTCCTTGTCTGCGGCCCCGCGGGGCCGTGAAGCCGTCGCGCTCACCCGCGCCTCCCGCGCTTCGTTGTCGTCAACGCCCATGCGCACAGGGGCGCGGCCGGGAACCGACCGCGGCACGGGAGGTCGCCAAACCCTTCGCGGCCCCACATTGACACGGAAGGATCGGTATGTTCAATAACAATTATTGCGCGAACCAAAACCTGGGATGAACCGGGCCGCGCTCAAGGTTCAGGAAACGCAGTCAAGCAAGGAGCGGGCTCCATGTCCCCGAAACTCTCCGGCCTCATGCTCGGCGCGTCGCTGTCGGCGCTCTTGCCGGTCGCGGCTCAAGCGCAGATCCACGTCGGAGTGGTCGTCTCCGAGACCGGGCCGGCGGCCGCGCTCGGCATACCGCAGAAAAACACGGTCGCGCAGCTGCCGAAAGAGATCGCCGGTCAAAGCGTCGAATACATCGTTCTCGACGATGCCACCGACCCGACCAAGGCGGTCGCCGATGCGCGCAAACTTATCGCCGAGAACGCGATCGACATTCTGATCGGCTCGTCGGCGACGCCCTCGACTCTCGCCATGGTCGACGTCGCGGCCGAAACCAAGACGCCCTATTGCGCCATGGTGCCGACCAAGGCCACGGTCTCGCCGCTCGACGACAAGCGTCGCTGGGTTTTCAAGGCCCCGCAGGACGACGCGATCATGGCCGCCGCCGTGTTCGATCACATGAAGGCGAACGGCGTCAAAACGATCGGCTTCCTCGGCTACACCGACGGGTACGGCGAAGGCTGGCTGACGGCGGCCAAGGCCGCCGCGAAGGAGCGCGGCATAGAGATCGTCGGCGTCGAGCGCTTCCAGCGCACCGACACCAGCGTCGACGCGCAGGCTCTCAAGATCCTCTCGGCCAATCCGGACGCCGTGCTGATCGCCGCCTCCGGCACCGTCGCCGTCATGCCGCAGAAGGCGCTGAAGGAGCTCGGCTATGCCAAGCCGATCTATCAGACGCACGGCGTCTCGACGATGGAGTTCGTGCGCGTCGGCGGCAAGGATGTCGAGGGCACGGTCTTTCCCGCGGGGCCGGTGGTGGCGGCGAGCCTCCTCCCCGACAGCCACCCGAGCAAGGCGGTCGGCCTCGCCTACATCAAGGCCTACGAGGCGAACAACAAGACGCCGTTCGCGGCGTTCGGCGCGCATCTCGCCGACTGCACGGCGATCATGCTCGGGGGGGTCAAGGCGGCGCTGGAGAAGGCCAAGCCGGGCACGCCGGAATTCCGCGCCGCGCTCCGCGACGCCGTCGAGACCACGCACGAGTTCGCCGCCAACCATGGCGTCTACAGCTACTCGCCGACCGACCACTCCGGCCTCGACAAGCGCTCGCGCGTGCTGATCAAGATCGTCGACGGCAAGTGGACGCTGCTTCCCGATCCGAAGTGACGCGGGTCGCTAGAGCGAGACTCATCAGGTGGAAACGCTGCGCAAATCCCCCTCTCCCCGCTTGCGGGGAGAGGGTCGGGGTGAGGGGCTTGGCGATTGGCCGCTGCGGCTAATCACCCCGCCCCTCATCCTAACCTTCTCCCCCGAGCGGGGAGAAGGGACCGATGAGCCCGACGATCCTTCTCTTCCTCGCCCAGGACGGCGTGATGAACGGCGCGGTCTACGCGCTGCTCGGCGTCACGCTCGTGCTGATGTTCACGGTGACGCGGGTCATCTTCGTCGCCCAGGGCGAGTTCGTCGCGTGGGGCGCCTTGACCATGGCGGCGCTGGAGAACGGAGCGCTGCCCGGCACGGCGAAGCTGCTGGTCGGCTTCGGCCTCGCCGCCGCGGTGGTCGAGCTTTTGCGCGCGAGGGGTCGTCTGCCGGCGCGCCGCCTCGCGCTGATCGCCGCTCGCGACGTCGCCTTTCCAATTCTCATGCTCGCGCTGGTCTCGGCGTTCGCGCCGCTGAAGCTCGGCATGGCGCTCGACGTCGCTCTCACCCTCGCGCTGATCGTGCCGATGGGGCCGCTCGTTTACCGGCTCGCCTTCCAGCCGCTGGCCGACGCAAGCGTGCTGATCCTGTTCATCGCCGCGATCGGCGTGCATCTGGCGATGACCGGCCTCGGCCTCGCGGTGTTCGGCGCCGAGGGCTCGCGCCTCGATCCGATGCTGTCGGGCGTGGTCCCCGTCGGCCCGATCGTGGTCAAGATGCAGAGCCTCGCCGTGCTCGCGATCACCGCGGCGGTGATGGCGGGCCTCTTCTTCTTCTTCGAGCGCACGCTTCTCGGCAAGGCGTTGCGGGCGACCGCGGTCAACCGGCTCGGCGCCCGCCTCGTCGGCGTGCGCGTCGACGGGTCGGCGCGGATCGCCTTCGCCCTCGCCGCCGGCATCGGCGCGATTTCCGGCGTGCTGATCGGCCCCTTGACCACGGTCGCCTACGACACCGGATTTCTCATCGGCCTCAAGGGCTTCGTCGCCGCGATCATCGCCGGGCTCGCGAGCTATCCCATGACCGCGCTCGCCGCGCTCGCCATCGGCCTCCTCGAATCCTACTCGGCCTTCTTCGCCAGCGCCTTCAAGGAAGCGATCGTCTTCGCCATCATCATCCCGTTCCTGCTGTGGCGCTCCTATGCCGCCGGCGCGCCCGCCGACGACGAGGAGGAGTGAGCCCGATGGGCCTGGCGTCGCGCCTTTCGCCCCGCCTCTCCCTACGCCTCTCCACCCACTTCCTGGGCCTGATCGTCGTCGGGCTGATGGCGGCCCTGCCGCTCGTTCCGTTCACCCCGGCGTTCTGGGTGACGCTCGCGGGCTATATCGGCCTTGCCAGCCTGGTCGCCATCGGCCTCGTGCTGCTCACCGGCGTCGGCGGCATGACCTCGTTCGGACAGGCGGCCTTGGTCGGCTTCGGCGCCTACACGACCGCCGTCCTGACGACCCAGTTCGGCTTCTCGCCGTGGGCGACGCTGCCGGTCTCCCTCATCACGACCGGCCTCGCAGCGCTGGCGATCGGGCTCGTCACCGTCAGGCTCTCCGGCCACTACCTGCCGCTCGGCACCATCGCCTGGGGGATCAGCCTCTTCTATCTGTTCGGCAATATCCCCGCGCTCGGCGGCTATGACGGGATCAGCGGCATTCCGCCGATCGCCGTCGGCCCCTGGCCGTTGATCGACGCCCGCGCCGTCTATTACCTCATCTGGCTCGCCGTGATGATTGCGATTTGGCTCAGCGACAACCTGCTCGACAGCCGCATGGGGCGCGCCATTCGCGCGTTGCGCGGCGGCGGCGCCTTCGCCGAATCGTTCGGGGTCGACACCGCGCAGGCGAAGCTGGTCGTGTTCGTCTATGCGGGGCTCCTCGCCGGACTGTCGGGCTGGCTCTACGCCCATGTGCAGCGGTCGGTCAGTCCCTCGCCATTCGGCCTCAGCGCGGGCATCGAATATCTGCTGATGGCGGTGCTCGGCGGCTCGGGTTACGTGCTCGGCGGCGTCGTCGGGGCGAGCGTCTTCGCGGTGCTCAACGATCAGTTGCAGAACTGGCTGCCGAAGCTGATGGAGGGCGGCGGCAACCTCGACGCGATCGTATTCGGCGTCCTGCTGGTCGCAGCCCTCCAGTTCGCGCGGGCCGGCCTGTGGCCGATGCTCCGCCGCCTCGGGCCGCCGCCCGAGCCGAAGGCGATCGACCTTTCCGCGCCGCCCCTGCCGAAAAGGCCCGCCAGCGACAGGGGCTCGCCGTTGCTCGAGGTCGAGGCGATCAGCAAGCGCTTCGGCGGGCTGGTCGCGGTCAATGCGGTAAGCTTCACCGTGCGCGGCGGCGAGATCGTGGGCCTGATCGGCCCCAACGGCGCCGGCAAGAGCACGACCTTCAACCTGCTCACCGGCGTCGCGCAGGCGACCTCCGGGGAAATCCGCTTCCTCGGCGAGCGCATCGACCGCCTGCCGGCGCGCGCTATCGCCGCGCGCGGCGTCGCCCGCACCTTCCAGCACGTCAAGCTGGTGCCGGGGATGTCGGTGCTGGAGAACGTCGCCATCGGCGCGCACCTTCGCGCCCGCGTCGGCGCGCTTCGCTCGCTCGTCCGTCTCGACCGCGCCCGCGAGGCGGAGATCATCGCCGAAGCCGCGCGGCAGATCGAGCGTGTGGGCCTGGCTCCGCACATGCATAAAACCGCCGGCTCGCTGGCGCTCGGCCAGGCGCGCGTCGCCGAGATCGCCCGGGCGCTCGCCCTCGATCCGGCGCTTCTCCTGCTCGACGAGCCGGCGGCGGGCCTGCGCTTCGGCGAGAAGAGAGAACTCGCGGAGCTCTTGAAGCGGCTGCGCGAGGACGGCATGAGCGTGCTTCTGGTCGAGCACGACATGGACTTCGTGATGCAGCTCACCGACCATATCGTCGTGCTCGACTTCGGCTTGAAGATCGCTGAGGGCGCGCCGAAGGCGATCGCCGAAAGCCCGGTGGTGCTCGAGGCCTATCTCGGGGGCGTCGAATGAGCGCGCCGATCCTGAGGACCGACCGCTTGAGCGTCTCCTACGGACGGGTCGAGGCGGTGCGCGCCGCTTCGATCGAGATGCCCGCGGGCGGCGTGGTGACGGTGATCGGCGCCAACGGGGCCGGCAAGACGAGCCTGCTCAACGCCATCATGGGCGTCCTGCCGATGAGCGGCGACGTCGCCTTCGACGGCCGGCTCCTCAACGACGCAGCCGATCGAGGAGCGGGTGGCGGGCGGCCTCAGCCTGGTGCCGGAAAAGCGCGAGCTGTTCGCCTCGATGTCGGTCGAGGACAATCTCCGCCTCGGCGCCTACCGGCTCGGCGGCAAGGCGATCCGGACCGGGCTCGCGGACGTCTTCGCCGCGCTTTCCCCGGCTCGAGGAGCGGCGCGGCCAGAAGGCCGGCACGCTGTCGGGCGGCGAGCGCCAGATGCTCGCGATGGGGCGGGCGCTGATGGGCCGGCCGCGGGTGCTGATGCTCGACGAGCCGAGCCTCGGCCTCGCCCCGCGCATCGTGAAGGAGATCTTCCACATCGTCGGCGAGCTCAAGGAGACCGGCGTGTCGATCCTGCTCGTCGAGCAGAACGCCCGCGCCGCCCTCCAGATCGCCGACTGGGCCTATGTGATGGAGCTCGGCGAGATCGTCATGCAGGGGCCGGCCGCCGAACTCGCCGGCGACAAGCGGGTGATCGAAAGCTACCTCGGCCTGGGGCGCGGATGATGAAGGACGAAGGCGTCTCCGCCGCGCCCGCGCCGCGCCGATAGAATCCAGATGGTTGAGGAATAGGAAGGAAACCGCCATGACCGCCGCCGATCCCGAACACCCTCTCGACCTCGATCTGCCGGCCTCGCTGAAGGCGACGCGGCGCGGCCCGATCGCGCATCTCCGCCTCGCCCGCCCGGAAAAGCGCAACGCGCTCGACGACGTCACCGTGCTCGGGCTCGAGACCTTCTTCACCCGGTTGCCCGAAGACGTCCGCGCGGTCGTGCTGACCGGCGAAGGCCAGCATTTTTCGGCCGGCCTCGATCTTTCCGAGGTCGCCGAGGAGCTGAGCCCGCTCGACCGGGTCATGCATTCGCGCCTGTGGCACCGGGCGTTCGAGGCGATCGAGTTCGGCCGCACGCCGGTCGTCACCGCGATGCACGGCGCGGTGGTCGGCGGCGGGCTCGAACTTGCGGCCGCGACCCATATCCGCGTCGCCGAACGCTCGACCTATTACGGCCTGCCGGAAGGCCAGCGCGGCATCTTCCTCGGAGGCGGCGGCTCGGTCCGGATCGCGCGGCTGATCGGCGTCTCGCGCGTGCAGGACCTGATGCTGACCGGCCGCACGCTAAACGCCGAGGAAGGCCACGCCGTCGGGATCACGCAATATCTCGTCGACGACGGCAAGGGCCTCGAGAAGGCCTTCGAACTTGCCGCCAAGGCCGCCTCGAACACGCTGACCACCAATTTCGCCGTGCTGCACGCCCTGCCGCGCATCCAGGAATCCAGCCCGTCGAGCGGGCTCCTCACCGAATCGCTGATGGCGACGATCGCCGAGATGAGCCCCGAGGCGACTGAGCGGCTGAAGGATTTTCTGGAGAAGCGCGCGGCCAAGGTGCTGCGGCAGAGCTGAAACGATTGTCATGAGCCGCGGAAATCGGACGGTGCGTGTCCCGCGCGCCGAAAGCCCGTCGAAAGACGGGCGGCGAGACGCCGACCCTTCGAAGAAGCGCGGAGCAGCGGACAAAAGATCACTGCGGAGGAATCGCCCATGAAAATCCCGCTGACCTTCGGGCCGCCGCATGTGGCCGTCGAGCGCCGCGCGGACGGCTCGATCATCGTGATCTCGCCGGAGCCGCTCGCAGCCTATCCGCGGTCGATGACCGACTGGCTCGACCACTGGGCGCGCGCCGCGCCCGACCGGGTGTTCCTGGCCGAGCGGGTCGAGGGCGCGTGGCGCAAGGTGACGTATGCGGAAGCGCGCGACCTCGCCCGCCGGATCGCGCAGGCGATCATCGATCGCGGGCTTGACGCCGAGCGTCCGATCGCGATCCTGTCGGGCAATAGCGTCGATCACGCGCTGATCGGCCTTGGCGCCATGATCGCGGGCGTCCCCTATGCGCCGGTGTCGCAGCCCTATTCGCTGGTCGCCAAGGACTACGGCAAGCTGAAGACCATCCTCGAGATCCTGACCCCCGGCCTCGTCTATGTCAGCGACGGAGCGCGGTTCGCCCTCGCGCTCGCGGCGGGCGTGCCGAAGACCGTCGAGGTGGTGTTCGGCGTCAATCCGCCGACGCAATGGCCCTCGACCCCCTTCGAGGCCTTGATCGCCAAGCCCGCCGGACCCGAGGTCGACGCCGCGCACGCCAAGGTCGGCCCCGACACGGTCGCGAAGCTCCTGTTCACCTCCGGCTCGACCGGCTCGCCCAAGGGCGTCATCAACACCCAGAAGATGATGACGTCGAACCAGGCGATGCTGAAGGGCGTCAACCCGAGCTACGGCATGGTCGCCCCGGTGCTGGTCGACTGGCTGCCCTGGAGCCACACCTTCGGCGGCAACAACAATTTCAACCTCGTGCTGTCGAGCGGCGGCTCGTATTATATCGACGAGGGCCGGCCGCTGCCCGGCGCGATCGACGCCACCGTGCGCAACCTGAAGGACGTGTCGCCGACCATTTACTACAATGTTCCGAAGGGCTTCGAGATGCTGCTGCCCTACGTCCAGTCCGACGCCGCTCTGCGCAAGAGCCTGTTCGCCCATCTGCAGGCGTTCGTCTACGCCGGCGCGGCGCTCGCTCCCTACGTGCGCGAGGCGTTCGAGCGGCTGGGCCGCGAAACGGCCGGCCATGTCGTGCCGATCCTGACTTCGCTCGGGTCGACCGAGACCGGCCCGTCGGCGCTCAGCGTCACCGAGAAGGCGTGCGCCCCCGGCGTTGTCGGCGTTCCCAATCACGGCGTCGAACTGAAGCTGGTCCAGAACGGCGACAAGCTGGAGGCGCGTCTGAAGAGCCCGAGCATCACTCCGGGCTACTGGCGCCGGCCGGACCTCACGGAAGGCGCGTTCGACGAAGAGGGTTATTACAAGCTCGGCGACGCGCTGAAATTCTTCGACGAAAGCGATCCGGAGCTTGGCTTCGTATTCGACGGGCGGGTGGCCGAGGACTTCAAGCTCGCGACGGGCGCCTGGGTCAGCGTCGGCCCGCTCCGACTCCGCTTCATCGCCCATTGCGCGCCTTACGTCACGGATCTCGTCGTCGCCGGCCACGACCGCGACGACGCCGCGGCGCTGGTCGTGCCGAACGTCCCGGCCTGCCGGGAACTGTCGGGACTCGACGAGCGCGCGAGCGACGCCGAAGTCCTGATGCATTCCAACATCCGGGAGAAGTTCTCCGTTTTGCTCGCCGCCTTCAACCGGGTCGCGGGCGGCAGCTCGCGGCGCATCGCACGCCTGATCCTGATGGACGATCCGCCCTCGCTCGACACCGGGGAACTCACCGACAAAGGCTCAATCAACCAGCGCGCCGTGCTGGCGCTGCGCGCCGATACGGTCGAGGAGCTCTACGCCGAGCCGCCCTCGGCGCGCACGATCCCATGACGGCGCTGGACGCAGTTTCCCCCTCTCCCCGATCAATCGGGGAGAGGGCGGGGGTGAGGGGCTTGGCGATTGGCCGTATTGCGCGCTCGCCCCGCCCCTCATCCTAACCTTCTCCCCGCGAGCGACCGCGAGCGGGGAGAAGGGACCGCCGACGTCTCTCCTCGAGCGCAAAGCGCTCTCGAAAGGACATCCCCCATGAAAGTCGCCGACCTGATCGCCATCGACGTCCACACCCACGCGGAAGTCTCGTGCCGCCAGCCGGCCGACGCCTTCTGGCAGCCCTACGAGGACGCGGCGAACAAGTACTTCAAGGCCGGCAAGCGGCCGACCATCGCCGAAACCGTCGCCTATTATCGCGAGCGAAAAATCGGCCTCGTGATGTTCACCGTCGACAGCGAGTTCGAGATCGGCGACCGCCGCATCCCGAACGACGAGGTGGCGGAGGCTGCGGCGGCCAATTCCGACATGATGATCGCCTTCGCCTCGATCGACCCCCACAAGGGCAAGCTCGGCGTGCGCGAGGCGCGGGAGCTGATCGAGGCCGGGGTCGTCAAGGGCTTCAAGTTCCATCCGACCGTGCAGGGCTTCTTTCCCAACGACCCGATCGCCTACGGCCTCTACGAGCTGATTGCGCATTGCAAGCTGCCGGCGGTGTTCCATTCCGGCCATTCGGGCATCGGCACGGGCATGCCGGGCGGCGGCGGCATGCGGCTGAAATATTCGAACCCGATCCATCTCGACGACGTCGCGGTCGATTTCCCCGACATGACGATCATCATCGCCCATCCGTCGTGGCCGTGGCAGGACGAGGCGCTGTCGGTCTGCCTGCACAAGCCGAACGTCTACATCGACCTCTCCGGCTGGAGCCCGAAGTATTTTCCGCCGCAACTCGTTCAGTACGCCAACAGCCAGCTCAAGACCAAGATGCTGTTCGGCTCGGACTTCCCGCTCATCGCGCCGGACCGCTGGATCAAGGATTTTCGGGAAGCCGGCTTCAAGCCCGAGGTTCACGACCTGATCCTCAAGGAGAACGCGATCCGCGCGCTGAAGATCGCCGCGGAATAGGCGGCGCTTGACGTTCTTGACTCCGCCGGGCCTGATGGGCGTCGGCCGCTGTTGACGGGACGCGGCCGGGCTCAAGGAGGAAGGCATGAAAGTGCAGGGCGGCTGCTACTGCAAAAAGGTCCGCTACGAAGTGCAAGGAGAGCCTGTGCTGAAGGCGGAATGCCTTTGCCGCCCGTGCCAATATTTCTCCGGGGGCGCGCCGAACATGTTCATGGTGATGCCGCCGGCGGGTTTCCGATACACGAGCGGCGCGCCTCGGCAGTTCAAGCGCGATGACCTCGAGAAAGCTGTCACGCGGGAGTTCTGCGGGGAATGCGGCACGCATCTCACAACGCTTCGCCCCGATCTTCCGTTCGTCATCCTCAAGGTCGGAACATTCGATGATCCGAGCCAGTTTGGAATCCCGCAAATGGCGATTTACGCCAGCGACCGACAAGCTTTCCATTGCCTCCCGGAGGGCCTGCCGACTTTCGAGGGAATGCCGCCTCGCTAGGCGGCGCCGCGTCCCGTCATGAAAGCCTTCTCCTGGAGCGAGGACGCGCACGGCGCGATCGTCGCCGACGGCAAGAGGCTGGAGGCGGCGGCGTTCGGGCCGCCGCCCGACGCGGCGCCGACGATCGTCCTTCTGCACGAGGGCCTCGGCTGCGTCGCGCTGTGGCGCGACTTCCCGCAAAGACTTGCCGAGGCGACCGGCTTTGGCGTGTTCGTCTATTCGCGCGCCGGCTACGGCCGCTCCGATCCGATCGCCCTGCCCCGGCCGCTCGACTACATGATCGCGCGAAGCGCGCTTCAGCCTGCCCCTCGTCCTCGGCGTCGATCGGATTCCAGCGGGGCGTGCTCGTCGGCCACAGCGACGGCGCCTCGATCGCGGCGATCTACGCCGGCGAGCGCGACGACGAGCGGGTGAAGGGGCTCGTCCTGATGGCGCCGCACCTCTTCACCGAGCCGGCCGGCCTCGCCTCGATCGCCGAGGCGAAGCGCGCCTACGAGACCGGCGACCTCAAGCCGAAGCTCGCCCGGTATCACGCCCATGTCGACGCCGCCTTTCTCGGCTGGAGCGGCGCCTGGCTCGACCCGGGCTTTGCAGCCTGGAACATCGAAGCGTTCGTCGAACGCTGGCGGTCGCCGGCGCTCGTCATCCAGGGCGCGGACGACCAGTACGGCACGCTCGCGCAGGTTCGCGCGATCGAGGCGCGCGCGCCCGACGCCCGTCGAAAGCTCTGATCCTCGACAATTGTCGCCACGCGCCGCAATTCGAGCAGCCGGACGCGACTCTTGACGCCATCGCCGCGTTCTGTCAGTCGCGCCCTCGGAGAAGACAGGATGACCATGCTCGCCGCCCGGATTCACGACCATGGCGGCAACGAGGTCCTCCGGATCGACGAATTGCCGATCCCCGAGCGCCAGCCCGGCCAAGTGCTGATTCGCATGATCGCCGGCGGGCTCAACCGGGTCGACCTCTACATGCGCAACAGCGGCGCCGGCATCACCCATCGTCTGCCGATCATCCTCGGGCTCGATGGCGCAGGCATGGTGGAGGAGGCGGACGCGGGCTCGAAGTTCCGCGCCGGCGATGCAGGTCGTCATCTATCCCGGCCTGCCGTGTGAGACCTGCGAGTTCTGCCTGAAGGGCGAAGAGGTCTTGTGCACGCGCGGAAAAATCTTCGGCGAGCAGGTCGACGGGACCTTCGCCGGATTTGTTTGCGCCCCCGAGGGCAGCCTCGTCGCCAAGCCGGGATCGCTCGATTTCGTCCAGGGCGCGTCGCTCAGCGTCGCCTGGCTTACCGCCTGGCGCATGATCAAGACGAAGGCCCGGCTGCAGCCCGGCGAGACGGCGCTCGATCTTCGGCGTCGGCGGGTCGGTGTCGCTCGCGGCGACACAGATCGCGAGCGCGATCGGCGCTCGGACGATCGTCACCTCTCGCGATCCGACGAAGCTCGAACGCGCGACAATGTTCGGCGCCGCGGAGACCGTTCACGACCAGGGCGGCAACTCGGTCCTCGATCGGGTGATGGAGATTACGGCCAAGCGCGGCGTCGACGTCGTCATCGAAAACGTCGGCAAGGCCGTATGGCCGACTGCGATGAAGGCGCTGGTGCGAGGCGGCAGGCTCGTCACCTGCGGCGCGACCACCGGCGACGACCCCTCCGCCGATTTGCGCCGCCTGTTCATCCGCCAGCTTCAGGTGTTCGGCTCGACGCTCGGCACACGCGCGGAATTCGCGGACATGGTCGCCTTCATCGTCGAGAAGAGCCTGGCGCCGCATATCGACGAGACTTTTTCGCTCGCCAACATCCACACGGCGATGGACCTGCTCGAATCCGGCCGTCAGTTCGGCAAAATCGGGCTCACGATCGACGGGTCGTGAGCCCGACGCAGTCGCAGCGGTCGAACAACCGCGGCCGCAAAACCCACGGCGTCCTTAAGGACCGTCCGCCGGCTGAGCGCGCCTACAGAGACAGCTCCCTCAAGACTTCGCCCCGACCAGCGTCGGCTCGGCGCGGTAGGCCTCCGGAAACAGCCGCTTCAACGCCTCGACCTTCGGCAGGTCGTTGAACACGATATAGGGGTAGGTCGGGTTCCGGGCGAGGAAGTCCTGGTGGTAGGCCTCCGCCGGATAGAAGGTCTTGCCCGGCTCGATGGTCGTGACGATCGGCGAAGAAAACGCATGGGCGGCGTTCAACTCGGCGATGTAGTCCTTAGCCACCCGCGCCTGCCCTCGCTGGTCGGGAAGATGGCGGAGCGGTACTGCGTCCCGTCGTCGGGGCCCTGCCGGTTGAGCTCGGTCGGGTCGTGGGCGACCGAGAAATAGATCTGCAGGATCTTCCCGTAGCTGATCTTGCCCGGATCGAAGGTGATCTTGACCGATTCCGCGTGGCCGGTGTCGCCTTGGCTGGTCATCTCGTAATGCGCCGTCGCCGCGGCGCCGCCGGCATAGCCCGAGACGGCCGAGACGACGCCCGTCGACATGCTGGAACACGCCCTGAACGCCCCAGAAACAGCCGCCGGCCAACACTGCCGACCTCGCGCTGGGACCCGGAGGCCTGCTCGTCGACGGTCGGCGGCGGCGCGCGGCGCGCTTCTTCGGCCGTGGACGGAGAAACGGCAAACCAGGCGACAGCGGCGAGGCCGGCGGCGAGCAGAGCCGCGCAAGCCAAATCGGGCGGTCGTGCTTGTCATGAATTATCCCTCCGGCGATTGAGAAACCCGGGTCTTCGGCGCGCATTCGGCGCCGCGCCGAGCGGCGTCCGTTCTCGCATGATACGTACGAGCCGGACGGTCGTTACGCCGCCATCCGGGTTTTTTAGCGATTGGCCGCGAAACTTCGACGGCTCTTCCCCTTGCCCCTTGCGCGGCCGCGCGGATAGCATATCGATCACTTGTGAACCTTTGAGGGAGGAAGTCCGGTGACGTCCATCAACCCGGTCGCGGACCTGACGGTCGAAGGCGAGGTCGCGATCGTCACGATCCATTCGCCGCCGGTCAACGCGCTGTCTCAAGGCGTCCGCGAAGGTTTGTTGCTCGGCGTCGAGCAGGCGGAGGCCAATCCCGCCGTCAAGGCGACGGTGATATTGTGCGCCGGGCGCACGTTCATTGCCGGCGCCGACATCACCGAGTTCGGCAAGCCGCACGCCGCGCCTCACCTGCCCGACGTGCTCGACCGCATCGAGAACGCCAGAAAGCCGGTCGTCGCCGCCCTGCACGGCACGGCGCTCGGCGGCGGATTCGAGGTCGCGCTGACGGCGCACTACCGGATCGCCGTCCCGTCGGCCAAATGCGGCCTGCCGGAGATCAAGCTCGGCCTCATCCCCGGCGCGGGCGGCACGCAGCGCCTGCCGCGCCTCGTCGGCCCCGAGCGCGCGCTCGACGTCATTCTCTCCGGCGCGCCGTTTTCCGCGCGCGAGGCCAGGGAATGGGGCGTGGTCGACGCGCTCGCCGACGAGGGCAAGCTGCGCGAAGGCGCGATCGCCTTCGCCAGAACGCTGATCGCGGAAAAGGCGCCCTTGAAGAAGGTCCGCGACCGCGACGAGAAGCTCGTCGCGGCCCGCGGCCGGCCCGAAATCTTCGAGGCGATCCGCAAGGCCAACGCGCGAAAGTTCCGCGGCTTCGAGGCGTGGGAGAAGGCGATCGAATCGGTGAAGAACGCCGTCGACCTGCCGTTCGACGAGGGCATGGCGAAAGAGCGCGAGATGTTCATGGCGCTTCTCGGCCGACGACCCAGTCGAAAGCGCAGCGGCACGTGTTCTTCGCCGAGCGGCAGGCCGCCAAGATCGCCGACATCGGCCCGGACGTCGCCGACGAAACCGGTCGGCCGGGTCGGCGTGATCGGCGCGGGCACGATGGGCGGCGGCATTGCGATGAACTTCCTCTCCGCCGGAATTCCGGTGACTATCATCGAGACGGCGAAAGAGGCGCTCGACCGCGGCGTCGCGCTCATGCGCAAGAACTACGAGAACACCGCCAAGAAGGGCCGGATGACAGATCGATGAGGTCGAGGAGCGGATGGGCCGCCTGACGCCGACGCTCGACTTCGCCGCGCTCGCCGAGGCCGACCTCGTGATCGAGGCCGTCTACGAGAACATGGACCTCAAGAAGGCGATCTTCGAGCGGCTCGACGGAGTGGCCAAGCCCGGCGCGATCCTCGCGTCCAACACCAGCTACCTGAACGTCGACGAGATCGCGGCGAAGACGAAGCGGCCGGAGGACGTACTCGGCATGCACTTCTTCTCGCCGGCCAACGTGATGCGGCTCCTCGAGATCGTGCGCGGCGCGAAGACGTCGAGACCCACGCTGGCCACCGTCGCCGCGCTCGCGCCGAAGATCGGCAAGGTCGGCGTGACGGTCGGCGTCTGCTACGGCTTCGTCGGCAACCGGATGCTCGCCGAGCGCCAGCGCGAGGCCGGCAAGCTCATCCTCGAAGGCGCGACCCCGTGGGCCGGTCGATCGCGTTCTCACCGATTTCGGCCTGCCGATGGGACCGTTCGCGATGAGCGATCTCGCCGGGCTCGACATCGGCTGGGCGGCCGAGACGTCGAAGCGCGGCAGCATCCGCGATATCCTGTGCGAGGAGGGGCGGCGCGGGCAGAAGACCGGCGCCGGCTTCTACGATTACGACGCCGAACGCAACGCCAGGCCGTCGCCGCATGTCGAGGCGATCATCCGCGCCTTCGCCGCGTCGAAGGGGCGTGGCGCAGCGGACGATCTCCGATGCAGGAGATCCTCGAGCGCTGCATCTATCCGATGATCAACGAGGGCGCGAAGATCCTGGAAGAGGGCAAGGCGCAGCGCGCCTCCGACATCGACGTCGTCTGGATCTACGGCTACGGCTGGCCGGTCTATCGCGGCGGCCCGATGTTCTATGCCGACACGGTCGGGCTGAAGACAGTGCTCGACAAGCTGAAGGAATTTCAGGTCCGGTTCGGCGACGACTTCAAGCCGGCGGCGCTCCTGGAGAAGCTCGCCGCCGACGGCGGCTCGTTTTCGAAGGTGTGAAGATCGTCGCTTCTCCCCGCTTGCGGGGAGAAGGTGCGCGCGAAGCGCCGGCTGAGGGGCGGCGCCAACGTTCGACATTAGCATTCGCGCCAACCTTGATCCTCAGCGCAGCCCCCCACCCTAGCCCTCTCCCCGCAAGCGGGGCGAGGGGACCCTACAAGGAGCACTCCCATGCGTGAAGCCGTCATCGTTTCCACCGCACGCACCCCGATCGGCAAAGCCTATCGCGGGGCGTTCAACGACACCCAGGCCCAGACTCTCGGCGGCCACGCGATCGCCGAGGCGCTGAAGCGCGCCCGCGTCGAGGGCGCCGAGGTCGACGACGTCGTGATCGGCGCGGCGATGCAGCAGGGCTCGACCGGCTACAACATCGGCCGGCAGGCGGCGTTGCGCGCCGGCCTGCCGACCAGCGTCGCCGGCATGTCGGTCGACCGGCAATGCGCCTCGGGCCTGATGGCGATTTCGATCGCCGCCAAGGAGATCATCCAGTCGACGGCATGAGCATCGCGGTCGGCGGCGGGCTCGAGTTCGATCTCGCTGGTCCAGAACGATCAACGCCAACAGCTTCCGAAACCGCGACCCATGGCTCGTCGCGCATCGCAACGACGTCTACATGTCGATGCTCGAGACCGCCGAGATCGTCGCCGAGCGCTACAAGATCTCGCGCGAGGCGCAGGACGCCTTTGCGCTCCAGTCGCAGCAGCGCACCGCCGCCGGTCAGGCGGCCGGACGGTTCGAGGCGGAGATCGCGCCGCTGAGAACCGTGATGAAGGTCGCCGACAAGGCGACCGGCGCCGTCTCCGACAAGGAAGTGACGCTGAAGCAGGACGAGGGCCCGCGCGCCGACACGACGCTCGCCGGCCTTGCCGGCCTGAAGCCCGTGTTCTCAGGCGGGCAGAAGGTCGCGACGGGCGCCTGCATCACCGCCGGCAACGCCTCGCAGCTTTCCGACGGCGCCAGCGCCTGCGTGCTGATGGAGGCGAAGCTCGCGAGCCAGCGCAACCTCGCGCCGCTCGGCGTCTATCGCGGCGTCGCGGTCGCCGGCTGCGACCCGGACGAGATGGGCATCGGTCCGGTGTTCGCCATTCCGAAGCTGCTCAAGACCCATGGCCTCAAGATCGACGACATCGGCCTCTGGGAGTTGAACGAAGCCTTCGCCGTGCAGGTGATCTACTGCCGCGACAAGCTCGGCATCGACAACGACCGGCTCAACGTCGACGGTGGCGCGATCGCGGTCGGCCACCCCTATGGCATGAGCGGCTCGCGCCTCGTCGGCCACGCGCTGATCGAAGGCAAGCGGCGCGGCGTCAAGTATGTGGTGGTGACGATGTGCATCGGCGGCGGCCAGGGCGCTGCGGGCCTGTTCGAAGTCGCGTGACGGAAGGGGCGGCGTCGCGGGCGCCGTGGCGTGAGCATGGAGCGGCGGCGTCTCGCCGCCGTGGCGCGCGGGGCCTGCGCCCTCCGCAGGGGGTATCGCTTGTGACCGATCCGCAGCATATGGCGCCGCTTGCGGCCTTTCATGGGGCGAAGCCGGCGGCGCCGCCGTGGTTCGACGCGGTCCTGGCTGACGAACCCGAGCGGACCTTTATCGAGGTCGAGGGAGCGAAGATCGAAGTCCTCGCCTGGGGCCGGCGCGGCAAGCCCGGGCTCATGTTCCTGCACGGCGGCGCGGCCCACGCCGACTGGTGGAGTTTCATAGCGCCGTTCTTCGCCGCCGAGCGCCGCGTGGTCGCCTCGACCTTCAGCGGCATGGGACGCTCGGACTGGCGCGAGCGCTACGGCTTCGAGCAGTTCGTGCGCGAGGCGCGCGCAGCGGGCGAGACCGCCGGCGCATTCGCCGCCGGCAAGCCCATCGTCGTCGGCCATTCGTTCGGCGGACGGGTCACGATGGGTCTCGCGCGCGACTTCGGCGACGACATTGCCGGCGGGGTCATGGTCGATCCGCCCTTCTTCGCGCCCCAGAACTTTCGGCCGCCCTCGCCGCCGCAGCCCTCGCGGATCGCGCGCGTAAAGCCGTCGCTCGCCGGCGTCATCGCGCGCTTCCGCCTGATGCCGCCGCAGCCGGTCGAGCATCTTTACATCCTCGACGCCATCGCCCGCCGCTCGGTTCGCGAGGCGGTCGACGAACATGGGCATGCCCGGCTGGTCGCTCTGCTTCGATCCGCATTTCTGGGAGAAATTCGGCCGGATCGACCCGGCCCCGATCGTCGCCGCCGCGCGCTGCTCCGCTGGCGCTGATCCGTGGCGCGAATTCGAAGCTCTTCAAGGCCGACGACGCCGATTATCTGATGAGCTTCCTTCCGCCCGGCGCGCCCCACATCGTCATCCCGGAGGCCGAGCACCACGTGATGATCGACCAGCCGCTGGCGTTCGTCTCGGCGCTGAGGGCGCTCATGGAAGCGTGGCCTGGAACCCCTCTCCTGTAGGGAGAGGGGCAGGGGTGAGGGGGACCCGGGATTTAAGCGAAAGGCGCCCGCAATTCCGCAGAGATCCGCGCGAGCACGGAGTCGAGATCGCCGATAACCTCGGCGTTCGTGAAGCGGATCACGCGGACGCCCATCCGTTCGAGAACCTCATATGCTGGCGTCCGTCTATTTCAACGACAAGCTTCGCGGCGTGGCAGTAGAAGTCGACAGTGTAGCGATCGAAAGGGACTTGGCGACGAAACTTCGCGCCGTGCAAATGGGAGCCGCGGAGATGCTTCCATAGAAGCTCCTCCGCAACAGTTGGGGCCTTACGCAAATCGCGTGCGAACTGCCGTCGTTCCCCAACCATCGCGGTCGATCCCCTCACCCCTGCCCCTCTCCCTCTGGGAGAGGGGTTGCCGTTCACTCCAGCCTCACCGTCACCGCGTCCGACGCGCCTTTGCTGTCCACCACGGTGACGCGGGCGAAGCCGGCGCCGTCGGGCTTCCAGGCGGCGTTGCGGCGGAGCTCCGCTTCGCCGACCGGCGCGCCGTTGACGTACCAGGCGAATGGCGGGACGCCGCCGAGCGCTTTCAGCGCGAGCCGCACGTCGCGCGCGCCCTCGGCGATGCCGAGGTCGACCCGCGCGCCGTCCGGCGGAAAGGCGATCTTCAGCGCCGCGGTCTCGGTCGCGGCCATGGTCTTCGGCGCGTCCTTGCGCAGATGGCGCAGAGGCGGCGGCAGGTCGGCGGTGATGGCCGCGGTCAAGACGCCATTGGGCGGTTTCACGATCTCGACATCGCGCCCGAGCCGCTCGAACGCGTCGAACAGGATCGGCGCCGCGGCCTGCCGACCGATCAGGCCGGGCGTCGGGCCGTTGTCGGGCCGGCCGACCCACACCGCGATGGTCGTCCCCCGGTCGAAGCCGATCGCCAGCGCATCGCGGAAACCGTAGGAGGTGCCGGTCTTGAAGGCGATCCGGCCGCTCAGCGCATTGGCCGGCGGCGCAGCGCCGCGCAGAATGTCGGCGACGTACCAGGCGGCGACGGGATCGGTGACGCGACGCGGGCCGATGATGGCTCCCGCGCCGTCGAGCCGCTCGATTAGCGCGGGCGCCTCTCCCCCGCGCGCCAACCCCGAATAGAGGCGCGCGATGTCGGTCAGCGACACGCCGAGGCCTCCGAGGCCGATCGCGAGCCCGATCGGCGTCTCCTTCGGCAGCGCCACCTCGGCCCCCGCCCCGTGCAGGCGAGCGAGAAAAGTGGCCGGCCCGACGTCGGCCAGAAGCTCGATCGCCGGCAGGTTCAGCGACATCTGCAAGGCTTTGCGCGCGGTAACCGTGCCCTGGTAGCCGAGATCGAAATTCTCGGGCGCGTAGGCGCCATAACGCATCGGCCGGTCGAACAGCACCGTCTCGGGATGCGCCAGCCCCTCCTCGAAGGCGAGCGCGTAGATGAAGGGCTTCAGCGCCGAGCCCGGCGAGCGGGGCGCGCGCGACATGTCGATCGCGCCGTCGCGCGAGGCGTCGTCCGGGTCGGCCGCGCCGAGGCGGGCGCGGATCTCGCCGGTCGTGTTGTCGATCACGACAATCGCCGCCGACAGCTTCGGCCCGAGCCGCGTGACGCTCTCCTTGGCGAGCGTCTCGAGCTTCGCCTGCAGGCGCGCATCGATCGAAAGCCGGATGACCCTCGCTTTCGGGTCGGCCGCGACCGCCTCCTCGGCGGCGTGGGCGGCAAGCTCCGGAAAGGCTTTTCGCGTCTGAGGGACCGGCTCGGCTTTCGCCCGGGCGGCCTCCTCGGCGCTGATGACGCCGCGCGCGAAAACCCGGTCGAGCACGCGGTCGCGGGCGGCGCGCGCGGCCGCGGGAAAACGGTCCGGCCGGCGCGCCTCGGGCGACTGGGGCAGCGCGACCATGAGCGCCGCCTCGGCGATCGTCAGCCTTGTCGGCTCCTTGCCGAAATAGGCGAGCGAGGCGGCGCGCACGCCTTCGAGATTGCCGCCGAACGGCGCCAGCGTGACGTAACGGTCGAGCACGCCCGCCTTGCCGACCGCGCGCTCGATCGCTTCGGCGCGCGCAATCTGGCGGAGCTTCGCCGGAAGCGTCCGTTCGGCGCGCGGCTCGATCAGGCGCGCGACCTGCATGGAGAGCGTCGAGCCGCCGGAAACGATGTGGCCGCGCGCGAGCCATTGCCCGGCCGCGCGAAGAAGAGCGCGCGGGTCGACGCCGTGGTGCGCGTAGAAGCGCCCGTCCTCGTAGGCGACCAGCATGGCTAGGTAACGTGGATCGACGTCGTGCGCGCTCGCCGGGAGCCGCCACCGCCCGTCGGCCAGGGTGAAGGGACGCAGAAGCCCCCCGTCGCGGTCGACGACCACCGTCGAGCCCCCTCGCGAGGCGGCGAGGTCGAGCGGCCCAAGGGAGTCGGCGTAGCCGGTCCAGGCGAGGTTGGCGGCGTGGGCGAGCACGACGACGAGGGCGACGCCCGCGGCAGCGGCGATCGCCAAGAAGCGGACCGCACGCGCGCGCATCACGGCGCGCCCCTGGCCCTTGTCATACCCGCGAAAGCGGTTATCCTGAAGCCATGGGGCGCCGGCGCTTCCGGCGGTTCTGTTTGCTGCGGAGCACAGGATATCCGTGGCGACGACAGCGGGCTCACTTCGCCGTCACCTCCAATTCGCCGAAGGCGGTGCGGCCGTAGCGTTCGGGGGCGTACATGTCCTGGGCCGTCGCCGGCGGATGGACGTAGCGGCCGGGGGCGACGGCGCGCGCGACATAGGCGAGCGTGATGAACGCCGACTGGCCGGGCGCGCGGTCGAACACGGCGACGAAGCGATCATCGCGATATTCGGTATGCGTCGGGGTCTCGTCGGTCGTCAGCCACGAGAAGGCCTCGACCGAGCCGCCGTCGACCAGCGCCGGATTGTCGATCTCGAGTCCGGCCGGCAGCTTGTCGACGATCAGGAGCCGTGCGTAGCGCGCCTCGGATTCGGTCACCTTCAGCGCCACCACGACGCGCTGGTTCTGCGCCAGGCTCCTGAGGTCGATCGTCTTGCCGTCGAGCCCATAGAAGGTCCGCTCGACGGCATAGCCGTTGGACGCGGCGGGCTCGGGTGCGATCGGCGAGCCGGAAACGCTGGTCACGAGTTCGGCTGTAGCCTGCCCGGTATTGGCGATGGTCGCGGTCTTGCCTAAGAGCGCGTTCGGGCCGAAGCTGCGGTTCAGCGCCCCCTTCACCGGCTGGCCGTCGACGGTGAACGACCCGAGGCTTTCGTACTCGGCGAGCGCTTCCGCCGCCAGAACCATCCAGCCGTTCTCCTGGGTGCTTGTATAGGATCGGTCGGCCCGCGCGGCATCGACCGCGGCGCCGGCCGTGGCGATCGCGTCGGCGGGCATGTCGCCGGCTGCGGGATTGGCCTCGGCGATGAGCGCCAGCACCGCGGCTGCGTCGCGCAGCTTCGAGCCATAGTCGGGGCGCGCGACGCCCGTGTCCTTCTCGGCGGCGAGCGCGGTCAGCGCGGCGGAAAAGACCTTGCCGGCGCGGGCCCGGTCGCCGAGCATCGCCAGCGCAGCGCCGAGTTGCGCCTTGGCGAGCGGCGTGGCGAAGGCGCCGAGCTTGGCGTCGGAGAGGTAGCGCAAATCCCCGATCACCGGCCGCCCGTTGCGCGCCAGCACATAGAGCGCATAGGCGAGCGCGGCGTTGTTGTCTGCGTTCGGCTCGGGCGCGTTGATGACCGTGTTGCGCAGCCGGTCGAGCGCCTGGTCGAAGGCGCCCTCGGCGACGGCGTATTTCTGCTCGCGGGCCCGAGTGAGGAAATCGCTGACGAAGGCGTCGAGCCAGGCGTCCTCGTCGCCGCTGTCGGCGGCCCACATGCCGAAGGCGCCGTTGGCGCCCTGCCGGCTCATTTCGCGCTCAATCGCCTGCTTCACGCGCGGCCCGATGTCCGGATCGACCCCGAGGTTTTCGAGCGAGGCGAGGCGGTTGGCGTAGAGGAGCGGCATCGCTCGGCTGACCGTCTGCTCGGAGCAGCCATAGGGGTAGCGGTCGAGCGCCTGCAACAGGGCCGGCGCATCGAGCGCCCCGAACGGCGAGGCGGAAACGCCGATCGAGCCGGTTCCGGGGATGAAATCGGCGAGCAGCGCGCCCGCGACCGTCGCGCTCGCGCCGCCCCGCAGCGGCGTCGCCTTGCGGCGGTAGACGTCCGGCGCGCCCGAGGCGATCCCGAGCTTCAAGTGCTGCGCCTGATCGGTCTTCGGTCCGGTCAGGCGAAGGTCGAAATCGGCGACGCCGACGCCGGCCGCCGCAATCGGGATCGCCGTCGAGCGGCGCTGGCGCGCGTCGAGATGAAAGGTTGTGCGAAGCGCGTCGGCGTCCGCCGTCAGCGGCCCGTGCAGGTCGAGGTCGAGCGTATAGTCGCCGGCCTCGCCGTCGACGTTGTCGATGTCGACGGTCATTTGCGATCGGTCGCCGACGTCGAGGAAGCGCGGCAGGGTCGCGGAGACGACGACCGAATCGCGCACGGTTACGTCAAGCTGGGCCGAACCGACCTTGTCCTTGCTCCAGGCGACGGCGGCGAGCCGCACCGCGCCGCTGAACGACGGCAGGTCGAATTTCACCGTCGCCTTGCCCTCATCGTCGAGCTTCACGACGCCGGAGAACAGAGCGAGCGGGGCTTGCGTCGGCAGATTGCCTTCGAGATTGCCGCTCCCGTCGCCGCCGGTCTGGATGGCGCCGGCCTCCCCCTGCATGCCGTCGATCAGCATGCCCCAGAGGTCGCGGATCTCGACCGGCAGCTTGCGCTGGCCGAAGAAATACGAGCCCGGGTCCGGCGTCTTGTAGCCGGTGAGATTGAGGATGCCGAGGTCGACCGCCGAGACGGTGACACGCGCCTCCTCGCCGGGCTGAAGGCCGGCGACCGCGATCGGAATCGCGATCGGCTCGCGCGGCTTCGCCAGGGTCGGCGCGCCGAGGGCGATGTCGAGCTTGCGCCCGCCGCTCCCGATGGCGAACCAGGCGAGTCCGATCGCCCGGCCGGGCATGCGCCGCGCCTTGACGTCGAGCGGGCGGTGGGTCAGCGCGACCGCATAGGCGCCGGGACCCCAGTCGGCGCCGACGGCGAACGGCACGACATTGTCGCCCGCGACGAGGTCGACGTCGACGAAGCGCTCGACCGTCTCGCCGATAAGCGCCACGGTCGCCTTGCCCACATAGGCGGAATTGATGCGCAGCTTCGCTTCGTCGCCGGGCGCGTAAGCCGTCTTGTCGAGGGTGACGACGGCGTTGTCGGGCGTGTCGGCGCTCGCCGTGCCCGACCAGCCGACGTCGAACGTCAGGCTCGTCTGCTCCCCGTCGAGCGTCTTGATGTCCAGTCGGTGTGCGCCCCATTGGACCGGCGCCGAGAATTTCGCCGGCGCGTCGGCGCCGATGTCGATGACGCCGCTGGCGATCCGTTTCGACGACTTGACCGGCTCGTAGTTCCAGCGCCCGTCGGCGTTGAACCATTGGTAGTCGTTGGTCAATTGGTAGAGCGACCATTTGGCGCCCTTGCGCGCGACGCGCGTCCCGTCGGGCGCAACCGCGATCGCCTCGAAAGTCGCGGCATCGCCGGCGCTGATCGACGCGTCGAAATCCTGTTTGACGCCGACCACGACGCCCTTGGCCCGCACCGGCAGGGTGACCGTGCGCTCGACCGTGCGACCGCCGGGCTCCGCCACGTCGACGATCAGCTTCGCCTCCAGCGGCCGGGTCGAGGCCGCATCGGGCAGGTCGACCGATAGCTCGGCATGGCCCTTGGCGTCGGTCGTCACCTTGTCGGTAAACTGGGTCTCGACCGTGGTGAAGTCGTCGTCGGCGAGGCCCGCGACATAGCCGGGAAAGCCGGCGAGCGCGCCGCCCGCAACCGCCTGAAGGCGGATCGCGCCCGTGACGTCGAGGCCGCTCGCCGGCGCGCCATAGAGGAATCGCGCGTCGAGCGTCAGCGCGATCGGCTCGCCGGGCGCCACAAAGGCGCGAGCGGGCGTCAGCGTGAAGTCCAGCCGCTCGGGGATATAGTCCTCGAGCAGGAACTCGACGGTCCCGATCGGATCGCCCTTCGGGTCTGCGTAGGCCTGGATGCTCCATTTTCCGGGAGCCGAGCCCGCCAGCAACGGAATCGCAAAGGCGCGGCCGCCGAGCCCCTCGTCGGCAAGCGTGGCGCGCCTGTACTCGACGCCGTCGGGGCGCTTGACCACCAGAGTGAGCGGCAGGCCGGCGCGGGCGACGCCCCTGGCGTCGCGCAGCAGCGCGGTTGCGAACACCGTCTCGCCCGAGCGATAGACGCCGCGCTCGGTGTAGAGGAAGGCGTCGAGGCCCGCCGGCGCGTCCCGGCCGGCGACGCCGCGGTCGGTGAGATCGAAGGCGTTCTGCGCCAGGTCGAGGAAATTGTAGTCGCCGTTCATCGTCGCCACGAGAAGCCCGGGCGCCGAGCCTCCTTTGCCGCGCGCCAAACCCGGATCGAAATCGACCCGCCCGTCGGCGCCGGTCGTCTTGACCGCCAGCACTTCGTTGTTGCGCGCCACGAGCTTCAGTTCGACCCCTGCGACCGGGCCGGCGGAGCCGAGCGACTCGACCAGCGCATGCACGCCGTCGTCGCCGGAAATGGCGGTGAGGCCGAGGTCGGACACCACCATCCACTGCGTCGCGAGCTGCGCATCGTCCGGCTGGTCGGACTGCGGGGTCTCCTCTTTCCAGGGTCGGGCGGTGACGAGATAGACGCCGGGATCGAGCTTGCCGACAGCTTTCAGGACCGGGAATTCGGTCACCACGTCCTTGTTGAGGTCGCTCGCGACCGCCATCGAGCCGCTCCACACCTTCTGGCCGTCCTGGTTCGCGATGTCCTGAGCGCGGGAGGCGTCGATCGACTTCAGGAAGTCGTCGCGGCTGACGGTCGCGACGAGGTTGCGGTCGCCGATGCGATAGACGTCGACGGCGACCCGGCTCGTGTTGACGGTGACGAGCGGCGCGCCCTCCTGGCCCTCGCGCGGCAGCACATAGGCGCGACCGGCGAAATGGGCCTGGGGAGAGCGGTCGCGCACATAAATCTCGTAATCGGCAGCCTTGAGCAGGCTCTCGCCGACCGCCGAGGGCAGGCCCTGGCGCAGCACGATGGCGTAGCGCTCGCCGTGCTTCAGGCCCTCGACGCAGATCTGCTGATCCTCGTTCGAGATCGCCGTGTTCGAGGCGCCCGACACCGCCACATAGGGGGCAAAGTCGGTCTTGCGCGCGAGCTGCTCGGAGAAGGTGAAGCAGACGCGCGGATTGGTCAACTCGTTGTCGACCTTGTAGTCGAGGATGCGGAAGCCGTATTGCTCGCGCAACGCCTCGTAGGTCTTGCGCACGTCGAGCGCGTCGCGTCGGTCGAGCGACGCCTTGTAGGCGTCGAGCGCGCCGCGCCACGCGCTGTGCCGCGCGAGCAGGCCGCCGAGCGTCGCCAGCGCCTCGGCCTGGGCGGCCGGCGTCGCCGCGCGCTGGTAGGCGGCGTAGGCGGCGGTCGCCCCTTGCGTGACGAGATCCCAGCGGTTGTCCGCCTGGGCGTCGTCGGCCTTGATCGCGACATCGGCGTAGGCGAGCCAGTTGACCGGGTCCTTCGGCGCCGCGGCCACGGCGGCGGCCGCGAGTCTGGCGGCGACGTCGTATTTGCCGGCGATGGCGGCCGCGGCGGCCGCCTTGCGCAGGTCGTCCGGCGACTTGCCGGCGGCCTGGGCGCCGATCTTGCCCGCCTCGATCTTCAGCGTCTCGGCAAGCCGCACCGCGTCGCTCGCCATGTCCTGGTTGAGGTAGGGCCTGACCTCGGCGGCGAAGGCCGCGCCCGCGAAAAGGAACGCGAAGAGGACGGCGCGAAGAGCCTGGAGCAAGGTGACCCCCGAGGTAGGTTTAAGGCGTGGTCCGAGAGCCGGGAGCCCGATCTCCACGGCGTGACGCCGGTCTCCTATACCACGCCGCGCCTCGAATAAGGGCGCGCTGGCGCACGTCAACCGAGCGGGGACGCCGCCGTGCAGCTCCGGTCGAGCAACAACTTCGGCCCCGGTATGGCGCAGGGCGCCGGATACGCCTTCGAAAAACGCGAGGATCAGGAAATCGTCTTCGGCCTTGACGCGCGCCCCGACCACCATGACCATCAGCCCGCCCGGGTTCTCCGCCGCGCCCACGAACGCCATGAGCCGCAATGCGAAAGGGGTTGAGCTGTTCGAGGTCCGATTCCTTGACCCGCACGCCATAGTAGACCTGCCGGGGAAGGACCGGGCCCACGCGGGTCCAATCGTAGAGCGGCATTCTTTGGGCGGCCTCATTCAGGAAAAGCCGGGCGTCGGGCCGCAGGCAGCCGATGTGGATGTGAAGCTGATCCTGCGAGCGCGAACCCTGAGCGTTGACGATGAGCGCAACCTCATCGCGGGAAGGCGGATTCCCGTCGGGACCCTTGAGAAACGAACGGGCTTGCCACGCGGCGGCGAAATAGTTCGGCGCCCCGGGCGACTGAAGGAACGGGTCCTCGACGCCGACAGTCTCGCGGGTCGGCGACAGGATCAGGTCGTTCGACCTCAGCGGACGCAGCACAGCGTAACCGCGGTCCAGCGCCCCGCCGGGAAGTTCGACCTTGAGGCAGGGAAAGGATACGCCGACCATCCTGTAGGCGGAGGCGCAGGTGCGGACAATTGGCCATAGCCTGTTCCGGTCTTCCGCCGCCTGCGCTGCGCCGGCCGCCAAAAGAAAAACCGCAATCGCCATGCGGCTGACGGCTCGAAACATGCGCAGGGTCCCCCGAGACCGAGCGCCGCGTCGGCCGGCGTCCGTCCCGTCGGGCTCGTCTACCATAGCCGCCGCTGTTGTCGGCCAGAATCGCAGCCCTTCGATGAAGGCGAACCACGGTTCCGCCGATCGGACGGGCGGCGTTTCGCCGCCCGACGCGCCAAAACGGGCGCCCTCCGATGGAGCGAGGAGCAATCTGCTCAATCATGCTCACCCATCGCCGCCAGACCCAACGCCTCTGCGGCCCGCCTCAGCCGCTTGTCGTAAGTCCAGAGCGACGTTCCCGAAGTCGGACGCGCGGACGCCAGCAGATGGGCGTCGACATAGCCGACGCCGCGCCCAAAGAGCGCATGGGCC
The DNA here is from genome assembly GCA_963724785.1 of uncultured Alphaproteobacteria bacterium. GTDB lineage: Bacteria > Pseudomonadota > Alphaproteobacteria > Rhizobiales > Beijerinckiaceae > Roseiarcus. The sequence continues at coordinate 121,644 of CAVRWC010000009.1, forward strand.
TCCCCCGCACGACGCCGGTTTCGTCAACGCCCGTCTTCCACTACCATCGGGGCGGCGCAGACCGAAACGGCGCTCTGGGGGACCCATGAAACGCCGGCCCGCTCTCCTCCCCCTCCTTCTGGCCGCTTCCCTGTTCGGCGCGCTGCCCGCCCCGGCGCAGTCGCCGCCTGCGAAACCCGCCGCTCCTGCGACCGACGCCGCCTTCGACGCGCAGAAGGCGGCCTTCCTTGCGTTGCCGCTCCTGACGCGCACAGCCGCGCAGGACGCGCTCGTCTGGCTCGGCTTCTACAACGGCGCGACCGACGGCGATTTCGGCAAGCGCACGCGCGATTCGATCGTCGCCTTTGAGCTCTCCCAGAAAGCGCCGGGCGACGGTCTCCTCTCCGCCGGCCAGCTCCAGGCTCTGCTCGCGGCCGGGCGGAAGGCGCGCGCCGCCGTCGGCTTCAAGACCATCGTCGACCCGTCGACCGGCGCCCGGATCGGCGCGCCCACGAAGCTCCTCGACGCCACGAGCGGCGTCACCCTCGACTTTGCTTCCGATGCGGGCGGCGATCTCGCCGGGCTCTACGTGCGCCTCGCCGCCGGGACCGCGAGCCGCAAGGTCTCATACAAGGCGATGAAGCCGGGCGCCTTCTTGGTCGTCTCCGGCGAGGACCGCGGCCGGAAGTTCTATACCCGCTATGACCTGAGCGCGCGCGCGAACCCGCCGATCCGCGGCTTCACCTTCGCCTACCCCGCCCAGCGCAACGATCTCGACCGGATCGCGCTGGCCGTCGCCAATGCGTTCGAAGCGTTCCCGGAGTCGGGTCCGGCGGCGGGCGCGACGGCCTCGACCGCCGGGCCGCCGGCCGCTGCGGCGCAGGCGGCGCCTGAGCCTGCCTTGCCGTCGGCGACGGCGCTGATCGTCGCGCCGGGGCGCGCGCTGACCGCGCTGAAGCCCGACGACTGCCCCAATCCCAACGTCGCCGGCAAGCCCGCAAGGTTCGAGCGGTCCGACGCCGCGACCGGGCTCGCGCTGCTTTCCGGCGACTTCGGCGCCGGGGCCCGGCCGCCGCTCAGGGGCGCGTTCGCGTCCGATCTCGTGGTGCTGAGCGCCGACGGGACGCGCGTGTCCGCCGTCTCCGCCACGCCTACGGCCGGCGAGAGCCCGGCGGTCGTCGCCGCGCTCGACCGGAGCGCGGCCGGCGGCCCGGCGTTCGACCGGTCGGGCGGGCTCGCGGGCGTCGTCGCGCCGATCGTCGAGGAGCCGAAGCGGGTCGGCGGCGTGGCGCTCGCCGTCCCGCACGCCATGATCGACGCCGAGGCGGTCGGCGCCTTTCTCGGCGGCGGCGCGCTGATCCCCATCGCCGCGCCCACGCCGGCCCCGCTCAGCGCCGGCGCAATCGCCGCGCGGGAAAAACAGGCGATCGCGGCGGTGACGTGCGCGCGATGACTGGCGCGGCCGGAAGCCGACCCGGACCCAAGCGCCCGTCCCGCTGTCCGCTTCCGCACACATGTGATCGCGCTCACATTCATTGTGTCTTTTCCTTGCTAATTCGAGGTCAGTGAGCGGGCGGAGACTCGCCATGTGCGGTCTTCGACCCGGCATTCGAGAGTTCCGCGCGACCAGGGCGTGGTCTTGGGCGTTTGACGGCTCTCTCGGCAGCGCATGAGGAGGGAGACATGAATCCGCTAATCGGACTCGCGGCTGCGGTTCTGCCGGACGTGATCAAACTCATTGCCAGCGACAACACCGGACAACTTGCCGGCAGGTTTGTCGATGTCGTTTCAAGCACGCTGGGAACGAGCGACGTCGGCGCCGCGAAATCGAAACTGGACGCGGATCCCGGGGTTCAGGCGGCTCTTCAACAAAAACTCGCGGAACTCGCGATCGAGGCGACCCGGACTCAAAACGCGGAAGCGGCCCAGCAGAGACAGGACCAGCTTAGCCAGCAGAAGATGGCCAACGACAATACGTCGGACGCCAGGAAAGGTCTTGACGCTCTGGCTTCGATCCACTCGAGCATCGCTTGGACGGCTCCGGTTGTTTCTTATCTCGTGATCGCGGGGTTTTTCGTTTTTTTGATGATCCTGGTGCTGCTGTACCAATACGGCCCGAAGCCTGGCCCAGACCAAAACAATTTCATAATCACCATTATCAACATCACCGTTGGCGCGCTGACCGCGGCCTTCGCCACCGTCGTGAACTTCTGGCTCGGCTCGTCGGCCGGTTCCCAGAACAAGGACGCAGCCGCCATCAACCTGCAGCGGACGCAGTCGGAAAACACCAACGCGGCGATCGACGCGCTCGGCAAAAAGGCGGCGGCGCCGGTGGTCATCCCGACTCCGCCTGTCGCCTCCCCCTCGACAGGCGCATGGCCGCCGGCCAAGACGGCGAAACCGTCAAACGACGCCGCCGACGCTTCGCAGCGGTTCGAAGCCTGCGTGCCGTACATATTCCGGATGGAAGGCGGATACTCCGACGTTCAGGGCGATCGTGGGGGGCCGACCAATTTCGGAATCACACTCGAGACCCTGAAAGAATGGGAGGGCAAGAACAGCCTGACCGCCGAGGACGTCAAGGCGCTCACGCAGGAGCAGGCAAAGGAAATCTACCGGGCGAACTACTGGAACAAGATGCAGTGCGGCGCGCTCCCCGATGGGCTCGACCTGGAAGTGTTCGATTTTGGCGTGAACGCCGGTCCGGGCCGAGCGGTGAAAACCCTGCAAAGGATCGTCGGAGTCACGGAAGACGGGTCGACGGGCCCCATCACTCTCGCCGCGGTCAAGACGTTCAGGCCGGACGACCTTGTGGAGCGGTACACGGCTGCGCGGCTGGATTACTACAAGAGCTTGACCGGCGAGGTTCAGTTCCTGGCCGGGTGGGAATCGCGCGTGAGCCAGGTTCAGATCGCGGCGCTGAAGATGGCGTCCTCGCCGCTGCAGATGGCTGCGTGAAGCCGTCGCAGGCGATCCGCGCTCCGCCGGCTTTCGGCGCGGGCGCGGGCCGCTTCAGCGCGCGCCCTCGCAATGCCGCGCGATGAGATCCTCCGCCCCGGCCGGCCACCACGAGCCCGGGGCGTCGACATAGGAGGCGAGGATCAGGAACTCGTCGTCGCCATCGACCTTGGCGCCGGCGACCACGATCATCAGCGAGGCCCGGTCGCGGACCGCGCGGCCGAGTTCGGCGTCGACGAGACGAAACGGCTCGACCCCGGCGAGGTCGGCGCTGCGCACCCGCAGCGCCCAGAACGGCTGATGAGGAACGACCGGGTCCAGCAGCCGCCACGCGTCCAGCGGCAGCAAGGGGGCTGCGTCGGAGAGCATGCGCCGGGCGCGCGGAACGAGGCAGCCGATATGAATGTGAAGCTGGTCCTGCGACCGGACAATCCGGGAATTGACGATTAGCGCAGTTTCGTCGCGCGGCGGCGGCCGGCCGTTGACCGTAGCGATCATCGTGCGCGCCCGCCAGGCCTCGGCGAAGTAGTTCGGCGTGTCCGGCGATTGCAGGATAGGATCCTCGACGCCGACGATCGGTCGGGTCGGCGACAGAATCGAGGTCGTTCGACCACGGCGGACGCAGGAGGACATGGCCGCGCGCCTCACCGTCGGTCAGGTCGACCACGAGGCAGGGAAACGGCAGGCCGCTTAACCGCTGGTCGGCGACGCAGGCGCGGACCACCTGCCAAAGGCCGTCGCGGTCGGAGGCGAGCCCGCCGGCGGCGAGGGTCGTCAGCGCCAGCACGCCCGCAGCGAGGCCGATGAGCCGGGCGTGCCGTCGTCCGCGATTTTCGCCGGGCCCCATGCTTAATCCTCGACGAACGCCTTGCGCGCGACGCCCTGGGCGTAGAGGAGCGCCGTGAGGTCGGCGTGATCGAGGCGGGCGTGCGCGGCGGCGGCGACCTGGGGCTTGGCGCGATAGGCGACGCCGAGGCCGGCGGCCGACAGCATGGCGAGATCGTTGGCGCCGTCGCCGACAGCGAGCGTCCGGTCGAGCGGCACGCCCATCCGGGCGGCGACCTCGATCAGCGCCGCGCGCTTGGCCTCCCGGCCGAGGATCGGCTCGGCGACCTCGCCGGTCAGCTTTCCGTCGGCGGTCTCGAGCGTGTTGGCGCGGTCCTCGTCCGCGCCGATCAGGGCGGAGACGGCGGAGGTGAACTGGCGGAAGCCGCCCGAGACGATGACCACCCGCGCGCCCGCGCGCCCGCATGGTCCGGGCGAGCGTGCGCGCGCCGGGGTTGAGTTCGATGCGGCTTTCCAGCACGTCTTCGATAACGTCGAGCGGCAGGCCCTTGAGCAGTCGGACGCGTTCGCGCAGCGCCGGCTCGAAGTCGATCTCGCCGCGCATCGCCCGCTCGGTGATGGCGGCGACATGCGCGCCAAGCCCGACAAGCGCCGCGAGTTCGTCGACGCATTCCTGGCCGATCAAGGTCGAGTCCATGTCGGCCACCAGCAGCCTCTTCTCCCGCCCCTCGAGCGGCTGCACGATCGCATCGACCGGCTCGCCCGCAAAATGCGCCTCGAGCGCGGCGCGCTTTTGCTCGATCTCCCCGACCATGACGAGATCGGCGGCGACGCCCTCGTCGAGCCAGCGCCGGCGCTCGATCCCGCCGAGGGCTAGCGCGGCGCGATCGATTCGGGCATCGCTGAGCGGCGCGCGCCCGGCATCGGCGATCAGCGTGGCGACAAGAACGGTCGAGGACATGCGGGTTTCAGTCTCACGATCGGATACGACGGCTTGAAGGCGCTCCTCCTCGCGGGACCGACGGCGAGCGGCAAGTCCGCCGCGGCGCTGACTTTGGCCCGGGAATTCGGCGCGACAATCGTGAACGCCGATTCCATGCAGGTCTATGCCGACCTGCGCCTGCTCACCGCGCGTCCGACACGCGCGGAGGAGGGGCAAGCGCCGCACCGCCTCTTCGGCGAAATCGACGGCGCCGTCAACTTCTCGGTTGGCCGCTGGCTGCGCCGCGTGCGCGAGATCCTCGCCGAAATCGGCGATCGTCCGGTGGTGTTCGCCGGCGGCACCGGCCTTTATTTCCGCGCCCTGACCGAGGGCCTTTCCGACATGCCGGAGGCGCCCGAGGCGATCCGAGCCAAAGTGCGCGCGGAAGCCGAGGGCCGCCCGACGCCCGACCTGCACGCCGAACTCGCGGCGGCCGACCCGGAGACCGCCGCGCGGCTCAGGCCATCGGACCGGCAGCGCATCTTGCGCGCCCTTGAAGTGCTCGCCGCGACGGGCCGGCCGCTCGCCGCCTTCCAGGGCGCGCGCGGCGAGCCGGCGCTCAAGGCGGGCGAATGGGGCGGCCTTTTCCTCGCCCCCGACCGCGAGGCCCTCTACCGCCGCATCGACGCCCGGTTCGACGCGATGCTCGCCGAAGGCGCGCTCGACGAGGTTCTAAGGCTCGCCGGCCGAAAACTCGATCCGGCCCTGCCGGTCATGCGCGCTCACGGCGTGCCCCATCTGATCGCCCATCTCGAGGGGCGGCTCACGCGCGAGGAAGCGGCCGAGCGGGGAAAGGCGACACCCGGCATTACGCCAAGCGGCAGTTCACCTGGGCCCGCCACCAGTTCGCCGGGTTCGAATGGGTCGCGCCGGAGGCGGCGGTCGAGGCGGGCGCGAGGGCGCTCCAGTAACGCAGGATGGATTCCGGGCGAATTGTCGGCAGGCCCACTTCGCCCGGCTTCGGGAAATGAGGGCCAAGGATCCTCGAGGTGGCGCATGTTTTTGGCGTTGAACAATTGGATCACCGAATTGCCGACAACGCTGGCCGTCGGCGCTGTGGTCGGGATTTTGGCCGCTTTGTCGGTCCTCGGGCTGGCCCTGTTTCATCTTGTCGTGCCGCATTCGATTCGCCGGGCCCACAACGAGGTCATCAGGATTCATCCTCGCGGTCATCGGCGTGATCTATGCGGTTCTGCTGGCCTTCATCGCGGTGGCGGTGTGGGAAGATTTCGGCACGGCCGACGCGCTGGTGCAGACGGAGGCCAATCTCGTCGGCAATCTCTATCGCGACACGGTCGGCCTTCCCAATCCGCTGGCGACCGGTCTTCGGCACAATCTTTTCGTCTACGCCGAGACGGTGGTGCAGGACGAATGGCCGGCCCTCGCCGCCGGACGCGTCGAGGACGCAGCCGGATGGCAGTTGCTCGATAAGTTTCACCTGTCTCTAGCGCAATTCAAGCCCTCCGAGCCGGGGGCCCAGGTGATCGAGACCGAAATGATCCACAGCCTGAACGCGCTCTACGACGCGCGACGCGGACGTTTCCACGCCGCCGGGGACGGATTGCCTCCGATCCTGTGGTGGAACCTGATCGCAGGCGCAGCCCTGACCATCCTGTTCAGCTGCCTGTTCGGGGTTCCGAACTTTACGATGCACATGGTCATGGTCGCGATGCTCAGCGCCTCGATCGCTCTCGTTCTCTCCCTCATCATCCTGTTGGACAATCCCTTTCGCGGGCAGAACCATGTCTCCGCGGCGCCGTTCGAGCGTCTGGTCAGGACGGTGGAAGAAATGGCCTATCCCAAGGATTGATCAGGGATTGGGCAGTCCGAGAACGCGGCGGATCAAAAAGTCGAGCGAAATCCGCCCCGGTCCCCAGGCGATGATGGCGAGCGCCATCGCCGCCCAGGTGATGTGGATCGGCCATCCGTCGGGCACGGTCAGTTCGACAATGAGGGTCATGAACAGGAGGCCGAGCGCCGCAAAGCGCGTCGCAAGGCCGAGCACCAGCAGGATGGGGAAAGTGATCTCGGCGCAGCCCGAGAGGAACGCCACCACGGCCGGCGCCGGGAACGGATAGGGTCCGCCCGGCAGATGCAGCATGAACTCGTCGGTGAACAGGGTCACCGCGGTGTCGCTGAGCCGAAGGAAGCCGTCCCACTTGAGGATGCCGGACCTCCAGAACGGCGTGGCCAGAGCGAACCGCAGGACCAACTGGACGAGCGAGGGAAGCGCGACTGCGCGCACGATGCGCTCGACCCTGTCCACGAACCGGCCGACAGAGACGAGCATCCCGCTCGAAGGGGACTGTCGCGACACGCTGGTCATGAGTGGTCTCCAAGTCTTGCCGAAACGAATGCGCCGGATTCGATCAGGGTCGCGACGCCCGCGCCGATGTCGAACTCGGGACGGGCTTCGAGCGCCGCGCCCGCGGCCTCTCCGAGCGGTCGTCCGGCGATCAGCGCCGACAGGAACTCGGCTTCTCCCGGCGCGAGCCGGCGCACGACCACATCGAGTTCCGGCCGCGTGATCAGCGCGTCCTCGGCCTCGCTCGCGTCGATCGCTTCGACCGGTCCCGGCTCGCGATTGGCGGCGAAATCGTCACCGCGGCGAAACGCGAGCGCACGAGCCGGGCCGCCGGATGGGGCGCGAACACGAGATCCGCCAGACGCTCGGGCGGGAAGGCGGCCAGATCGGACGCCGCCAGCGGCGCAGCGTCAGCCGCGTGGTAGGCGTCGAGCCAGGCGCGCTCGATGCGCGCCGTGTCGGCGAAGCCACGGCATCCCCTGAGCATATTCGTATCGCTCGATGAAATCCGGAAAGTCCCGGCCGTATTCGAACAGCAGCGGCGAAGTCGGCGGCGTCTCGCGGATGTGAAAGCGCGCCATCGCGCGAAAGAAATCGACCCCGGTGATGCGCTGCACGGCTGGATAGACAGCAGCGAGCGCGTCGATCAGGCTGACCGTGACGTTGTTGCGATAGACGTCGTAGCGCTTCGCCGCGGCCTTGCCCGCCGGTCCGGAAACGAGCGCCGGCGTCTCGCGGTCGGGTTGAGCAGAGCCGACGAGAAGGCGGCCGCGGCGCGCTGCGTGCGGCGGAAGGGTCAGGCCGCATGGCTTCGCCTCCCGAGGGCGAGGGCCGCGCGTCGAGAATGGCCTGCGCGGCGGCCGCTTCCGCTTCGAGCAGCGGCCATTCCGGAATCTCGCTGTCCCATTCGATCAGCGTCGGGATCGGCCCCGCTCGTGCGACGACGCTCTCGAACAGCTTCCAGACCGCGTCGGCGACCGGTCGGTCGTGGCTGTCGATCAGCAGCGGCTCGCCCTCGTCGTCGCTCTGTTCGCGTATGTCCGGCGAGATGGATCTCGCCGACGGCTCCGAGCGGAAAATCGGACAGATAGTCGAGCGGCGAAAAGCCGTGGTTGGTCGCCGACACGAAGACATTGTTGACGTCGAGCAGCAGGCCGCAGCCGGTGCGCCGGGCGACCGCGCGGATGAAATCCGTCTCGCTCATCGTCGATTCGCGGAAGAGGACATAGGTCGAAGGATTTTCCAGAAGCAGCGGCCGGCCGATGGCCTCCTGGACCTCGTCGATGTGATCGCACACCGTCGCGAGCGTCGCCTCGGTGTAAGGGCAGCGGCAGCAGGTCGTTGAAATAGACGTTCTCGTGCGTCGACCAGGCCAGATGCTCGGAGACGAGCGCCGGTTCGTAGCGCCGAACGAGGTCGCGGAACCGCGCCAGATGCGCGGTGTCCAAGGGCTGCGGAGCGCCGATCGACATGCACACGCCATGCAGCGAAACGGCGATGGTCGCTGCGAATGGACTTCGAGCGCGCGATGAGGCGGGCCGCCGGCGCCCATGTAGTTCTCGGCGTGAATCTCGAAGAAGCCACGAGGCTTCGGCCCCGCGAGGATCGCTTGCAGATGCTGGGGCTTGAAGCTTGTCCCGGCGAGATCCCGCCAGGGGATGCGCCGGAAAGCGAGGGCGAGAGGCGTCCCGCTCAGACATTGCGGTCAGGCTGTCTCGCTCATGGCTGTCCCCGTTTTCCGGCGCTGGCATGCAAGTCGCTGTGCTGGATTACATCGCGGTCAGAGAGCCGTGCTTGCCGTTCGGCAGCGCGATCGAGGTGCAGGTGCCGCCCTGGACGAACTTCCACGAGTTGCCCTGGAAATCGACGGTCGAGGTGCCCTGGCAGGTCGTGCCGGGGCCGGCGGCGCAATCGTTCTGGCCCTTCAGGGCGACGCCGAAGCACTTCTCCTTGTGGGCGGCCATCGCGGCGGCCTTTTCCGCGTCAGTCAAGGGAGCGGCGAAGGCGATGCGTCGCGAGCGCGCTCGAAAGAGCGCTGGCGAGAACGAGCGAGGTGATGGCAGTCTTGGCCGACATGAGCTTTCTCCTGATTGCTGATTGTCCCTCGAGGGACGCGCTTGTACTTCGCCTCCAAGCCGAAGACGTTACATCGGCCTCGAATAAGAATGTCTGGCGCGCGATCAGGCCTGACATTCGTGGGAAGGGATCGACGGCGCAAAACTCCCTCTCCCAAAGAGCAAAACTCCCCGTCCCCAAGAAGGATGTCTGCGAGGACGCCGGTCTTGCGACGGGCTATGAAGGGAGAGGAAGCGGGTCGGTGGGCGCAATCAGGCGCTGACCTTCCGGTGGACTGTCCGGGTTTTGCTACTGCAGATGGCGTCAGCGAGCCGCCGGCGCCGTCGCACTCGATCCCGCGCGGCTTCGCCGGCCCGAGCCTGCTCGCCATGATCCTGGTCGGCAAGTTTTGCGACCATCTGCCACTGAACCGCCAGAGCGCCGCCTTCGCCCGCGAGGGAATCGAGATCGAGGTCTCGACGCTCGCCGACTGGGTGGGTGGATGCGCCGCCGCCCTCGAACCCATCCTCGCCGAGCTTCGCGCGCATGTGCTCGCCGCCGAGCGCCTGCATGTCGACGACACGACCGTCAAGGTGCTCGCCAAGATCAAGACGCACACCGGCAGGCTCTGGGTGTACGTTCGCGACGATCGACCGTTCGGCGGCCAGGGTCCGCCGGCGGCGACGCCGACTGGTCGGGGATCATGCAGGCCGACGCCTTCTCGGGCTACAACGCCCTCTACGAGAAGGGCCGCAAGCCCGCGCCGGTCGTCGAAGCCGCGTGTTGGGCGCATGGGAGGCGCGATTTCTTCGACTTCGCCAAGCTGACCAAGGCGCCGATCGCGGTCGAGATCGTGCGCCGCATCGACGAGCTGTTCGCCATTGAGCGCGCCATCAACGGCAAGTCGTTCGATGAACGGCGCGCGGCCCGGCAGGAGCGATCGAAGCCGCTCGTCGCCGCGCTCGAGGGCTACATGCGCGAGCAGCTCGAGCGGCTGTCGCCGAAGAACGACCTCGCCAAAGCGATCCACTACATGCTGACCCGTTGGCCCTCGTTCACCCGCTTCCTCGTTTGCTCCGTCTATCAAACGGAGCGGCCGGTCTCCAACTTAAACTCCGGTCCCAAAAACGGGGTTCATTTCACAACATCGTGGCCTCGCCCGAAACCATCACCTCAATCGGAATGCGCCAGTTGGGCCCACGTCGGCGTCGGTCAGAGGTCATGACCTTTGGTGTTACCCATCGCGGTAGGGTTGGCACGTGAAGCAGCGCCATCACTCGCCGTCGCTGAGTGAACACGGAATGCGTGGTTTCGATCCGAAGGCGACATTGCCGATCGATCCGAAACGTCATGCAGAATCGCGGAAAGCGGCCGTAAGCGGAATGCGGCTGGCGCGCGAAAAGCCTGCGCTCCTTGTTGATCGTGTAATCTCCATGGCTTGGCTCTCAATCGAGCGTCCAGCAGCCGCTCGTTGGAAGAGAGGGTTGCAGCCGGGCGCAGGCGATTTACTCCGGCAACCCGGCTCGTCGTAACCCGTTAGATAACGCGGCGAGATATTCCCGGCGGTGGAAGAGGAGCCAATCGTCGATGCCGGATGCGCGAAGCGTCGGGTCGAGCCGGCGCAGATTGCGCATCGCTCGCCGCGCTTCGTCGATTCGGCCAGCAAGCGCATGACTGGCAGCGACGATGCAAACCGCGATCAGAAAGCTGGAAAGGTCGCTTAGCGCCCTTTCCGCCCAGGACGCCGCCTCGTCGAAACGGCCGGCGAACAGATGCGCCAGCGCCGTTCCTCCGTGCATCCGGTACATTTCGGAATCCAGGGGACTCAAACGCATGGCGTAAGCGAGTCGATCGATCGCGCCATCCAGGTCGCCCTGCATGATTTTCACGAAACCGCCGAGAAACCAGCCCGCGGCGAGGTTCGGATTCAGCACCAGGGCCTTCTCGATCAGAGCGACGCCCTTATCGATGTCGCCGACGAAATTGGCGATCGCGTGCCCGCCCCGGGCAAGGGCGACAGCATCGTCCTTGCCGAGTTCGACGGCGCGGAGGCTCAATCTGGCGCCTTCGGCGATGGCCCGTGACCGATCGGCGGCCCAACCGTTGAACTTGCTCCAGAAAAGGCATGCGGCAGCCATCGCATAGGCCGATGCGAAATCGGGATCCCGCTCGAAGGCCTGACGGAACAATTGCAGCGCCTCGCTCGTGCCCTCACGGTCGCCTATGTGAAAGCGCGCCATGCCCCGAAGGTAGTAGTCATAGGCGTCGAGGCGTTCGGTCGGTTTATGTGTCGCGCGCTGAATCTCCGCCCGCTCGAGTTGCGGAGCGATTGCGCCCACGACGCTCGTCGCCAATTCATCGTGCAGATCGAAGAGGTCGTCGAGCGTGCTATCAAAACGCTCCGCCCAAAGATGGGCGCCGGCCGCGGCGTCGATGAGCTGCCCCGTGACGCGCACCCGGTTCCCCGCCTTGCGGACGCTGCCCTCGAGCACGTAGCGCACGCCCAGCTCTCGTCCAACCTGCTTCACGTCGACAGCACGGCCTTTGTATGTAAAGCTCGAATTGCGCGCGATGACGAACAGCCATCTCATGCGTGACAGCGCCCCGATGATGTCCTCGACCACGCCGTCGGCGAAATAGTCCTGCTCCGGATCGCCGCTCAAGTTTAGAAACGGCAAGACGGCCAACGAGGGCTGGTCGGGTAGGGCAAGCGCGCCGACCGGCGCGGCATCCGCTTTGCTGGAATTGGGTTCGGTTTCCGCTCTTGTCGGTTTGGCTGCCCCCCGCGATTGCGCTTCTTTGACTTCGCCAACGAAGCGAAATCCCTTGCGCGAGATTGTCCGGATCAGGCGCTGCTCCTCACCGCTATCGCTGAGCGCCCTGCGCGCGGCGTTGATATGACTGGTCAAGGTCGATTCGGACACTGTCCGCCCTCGCCATACGATGTCGAACAGTTCGTCCTTGCTGACGACCCGGTCTCGGTTTTCGACCAGGTACACCAGCAGATCGAAGACCTGGGGTCCGACCGCAATAGGCTCGGAGCCTCGCGACAGTTCGCGTCGGTCGGAATCCAGAACCCAGTCGCCGAACGCGAATTGCAACTGCCGCTCCCATCGTACTCAGGCGGCCGCGTCCGGTCGAGGCGGTTGGCGCGGACTGACGTCCAACCTGCAATCGATGGCGCACCGCCATTTGGACGGAATTTCAAGCCGGGCACAAGCGAAATTCAACCCCGCCACAAGGTCTTCCGGCCCGCTCTCAGTCATCATCCGGTTGTCGATCGCACATTGGCGCAATTGAAATCAACTCGAGGACAAACCGATGAAAATCGTCGTCATTGGCGGCAGCGGGCTTATCGGCTCGAATGTCGTGAACCGCCTCCGTCGAAGCAGCGGCCATGAGGTCGTGGCGGCGTCGCCGAACACCGGCGTCAACACCATCACCGGCGAGGGGCTGGCCGAAGCGCTAGCCGGAGCCAAGGTCGTCGTGGACGTGGCGAACTCGCCCTCGTTCGAAGACAAGGCCGTTCTGCAGTTTTTCCAGACGGCGGGCCGCAACCTTCTCGGTGCGGAGACCGCGGCCGGAGCGAAGCATCACGTGGCGCTCTCCGTGGTGGGCGCAGACCGACTTCCAGACAGCGGGTATCTGCGGGCGAAGGTGGCTCAGGAGAAGCTGATCAAGTCCTCTGGGATCTCCTTTACGATCCTCCGTTCGACCCAGTTTTTCGAGTTCGTCAACAGCATCATCAAGGCCGGGGCCGATGGCGACGTCATTCGCCTGTCGCCCGCGCTGGTGCAGCCGGTCGCGTCCGACGACGTCTCGGCCTATCTCGCCGGTCTCGCCGTCGCGGCGCCGCTGAACGGCATGGTCGAGATTGGCGGCCCGGAGAAATTCCCGATGGACAAGCTCGCCCGGCAGGTCCTGGCGGCGCAAGGCGACAAGCGGTCGGTCGTTGCCGATGTGCATGCGCGATACTTCGGAACGACGCTCGACGATCGCTCGCTGACGGCCGGCGGCGACGCCCAGGTTGGGTCGACCCGTCTCAAGGAATGGTTCGATCGTTCTCTGGCCCAGCCGGTTCGCTGAGTCTCGGCGAGGGCGAGACCTCAATTTTTCAATCCGACACAACGAACAGACCCATGAGCGCGATCAGCACCAAAGACGGAACCGAAATCTACTACAAGGACTGGGGTCAGGGGCCGCCGATCGCATTCTCGCACGGCTGGCCGCTGAACTCCGACGCGTGGGACGGCCAGATGCTGTTCCTCGCCCAGAAGGGCTTTCGCGTCGTCGCGCACGATCGGCGCGGTCACGGCAGATCCAGCCAGGCGGCAAGCGGAAACGACATGGACGGCTATGCCGACGATCTGGCCGCACTGATCGAAGCTCTGGACCTGAATGGCGTCACGCTTGTCGGCCATTCGAGCGGAGGCGGCGAGGTCACCCGCTATATCTGCCGGCATGGCACGAAGCGGGTCGCCAAAGCGGTGCTGATCGCGGCCGTCCCGCCGATCATGGTGAGGACATCTTCGAACCCGGAAGGCTTGCCGCTCGAAGTCTTCGGCGGGATGCGCAACGCGCTGGCGAGAGACCGTTCGCAATTCTACCAGGACCTCGCGCTTATGTTTTACGGCGCAAACAGGCCAGGCGCGAAAGTCTCCAAGGGAACGCTCGACCAGTTCTGGCTCTGGAGCATGCAGTCCGGGCTCAAGAACGCCTACGAGAGCATCAAGGCTTTCTCCGAGACCGACTTCACCGACGATCTCAGGAAGTTCGATGTCCCCACGCTCATGCTGCACGGAGAAGACGATCAGATCGTCCCGGTGAAGGATTCCGCAGTCAAGTCGGCGCGGCTGATCGAGGGCGCGAAGGACGTCTACTATCCGGACGCCCCGCACGGAATCACCGCGACGCATCAGGACCAGGTCAGCGGCGACCTCTTGGCCTTTATCAGAAAACAGAACTGGACACACGGAGCCGTCATCGCCAGGAGCGAATCGATCCGGCGATGACAGCTTTTCGCCATCCGAAACGGAGTTCCAACATGGTCAAGCACGTCTTGTGGGCCTTAGAGCGGTTCCCACTCAGGCGCATCCATATCCTGAGTGGGAGAGGAAGTTTCGGCAATCTGAGGGCTGGATCTCCTCGGTTGCGATGGCGCAGGCGCTCCAGAGGCCTTCAAGCGTTCGCCTGGCGAGTTTGCGCAAGATGCTTTTGAACTTGGCGAAGGCCTGTTCGATCGGGTCGAGGTCGGGGCTGTAGGGCGGAAGAAAGCGGAGTTCGGCTCCGGCGGCTTCAATCGCGACTTTGACGGCGGCGCGCTTGTGAGCGCTGAGGTTGTCCATGATCACGATGTCGCCGGGTCTCAGCGTCCCGACCAATTCCTGTTCGATGTAGGCTGCGAACTTTTCTCCGTTGATCGCTCCGTCGAAGACGGCGGGCGCGGTCAGGCGGTCGTGGCGCAGGGCGGCGACGAAGGTCGTCGTCTTCCAATGACCAAAAGGCGCGTAGCCGATCAACCGCTTGCCGATCCCACACCGGCCGTAGCGCGGCGTCATGTTCGTGGACGCCCAGGTTTCATCGATGAAAACGAGTTTCCGAGGGTCGAGGGTCGGCTGGTTCTCCCGCCATGCGGCGCGCGCGGCGGCGACGTCCGGACGTTTCTGCTCGGCCGCGCAAAGCGTTTTTTTTATAGCTGATCCGCAAGCGCTGCAGAAACCGACCGATCGACGACTTCCCGACCTCGACGCCTCGCTCGCTCAACGTCTTCTGCAGTTCGAGCAGGGTCGCGCTCGGCGCCTGCTCGACGAGCTCACGCACGAGCGCCTCATGCGGGGCGAGCTTCGGCTCCCTGTGGCCGCCGAAATCCCCCGGACGGAAAGTTCCCGTCGCTCGAAAACGCTGCATCAGCTTGACCACGAAGCTCACGCTGACGTCGAATTGACCAGCCGCTTTGTGGCGCGAACTTCCCCCTTCCACGGCGCGCACCACACGTTCGCGGAGATCCTCGGAATACGGTTTCGCCATCCCAGCCGGCCTCCAACCCGGCCTCAAAGGTGAATCCGATTTCTACCAATTCGGAAATCCCCCCTTCCGATTCCGTCCACACGGGAACCGCTCTAGCGCTCGCGTCCGTCTCACTGACAGCCGCGTCGGCGGACAGTCTCTGGGAAGACAAGTCACGGGTAACGCTGGTCTACGACCAGCCTTTGCCGAACGTTCCCGGCAAGAGCATCAAGGGTGCGCTGGTCGAATACCGACCGGGCGGAACGTCGGTCGCGCACACCCACCCGCCCTCCGCCTTCATCTATGCGACGGTCCTCGAAGGCGCGATCCGAAGCCAGGTGAACGGGGGGCCGGTCAAGACCTATCACGCGGGCGAGAGCTTCTCGGAATTTCCCGGCGACCGTCACAGCGTCAGCGAGAACGCGAGCGCGACCGAGCCCGCTCGCCTGCTACCCGTCTTCGTCGTGGACACGAAGGAAAAGGTCCTCACCATCCCCTCGAAGAATTGAACCCAAACATCAAGGAGACAAATGAACCTAGACACCGCTTCACACACCCGTAGCGCGGCGCCCAGCGAGTTGGTTCCGTCCCGATACGCCCTTCGGATCGGCGAGATTGACGTGCTGGTGGTCAGCGACGGAGTGCTGCCGCTCCCGACGAAAATGCTGGCTCACAACGCCGACCCGGCGGTGCGCTCGGCCTGGCTGAACGCGATGTTCCTGCCGCCGGACGCTTTCGACTGGGCGTTGAACGTGGTCGTGGTGCGCTGCGGCGGGCAGACCATACTCGTCGACGCGGGGCTAGGGGCCGATCCAGACTTGCAGTTGCCGCGGGCCGGGCAAACGATCCAGCGCCTGGAGGACGCCGGCATCGATCTGGGGGCCGTGACCGACGTGGTGCTGACCCACATGCACATGGACCACGTTGGCGGGCTGCTGGTCGACGGGGTCAGGGAGCGGCTGCGTCCGGACCTGCGGATCCACGTGGCGGCCGCCGAGGTCAAATTCTGGGAGTCGCCCGATTTCTCCCGCACCTCTATGCCGCCGGGTTTCCCGAATGCGATTCGGGCGGCCGCGAAGCGGTTCACGGAAGCGTACCGCAGTCAGTTGCGGCTGTTCGAGGAGGAGCACGAGGTGGCACCAGGCGTGGTCGTCCGTCGCACCGGCGGCCACACCCCCGGGCACAGCGTGGTCCGCCTGTCGTCTGGCGGCGACCGGCTGACTTTCGCCGGCGACGCCGTATTCGCGGTCGGGTTCGAGCAGCCCGACTGGCACAACGGCTTCGAGCACGACCCCGAAGAGGCGGCTCGCGTTCGAGTCCGTCTTTTGCGGGAGTTGGCGGCGACCGGCGAGCCGCTGGTGGCCACGCACCTGTCGTTCCCATCTGTCGGCCGCGTGGCGATCGCCGGCGACGTCTTTCGCTGGGTGCCGGAGTTCTGGGATTATTGACCCCTGGCCAGAGACTAAGCAGGACAGAACAAGTCTGCCTCGCGTGGCGGTTAAGGACATGTCCGCTTCCGTTTCCAGCAAGGATTTCCCCTCTAGAGCGGTTCCCGTGTGGACGGAATCGGAAGGGGGGATTCCCGAATCGGTAGAAATCGGATTCACCTTTGAGGCCGGGCTGGAGGCCGGCTGGGATGGCGAAACCGTATTCCGAGGATCTCCGCGAGCGTGTGGTGCGCGCCGTGGAAGGGGGAAGTTCGCGCCACAAAGCGGCTGGTCAATTCGACGTCAGCGTGAGCTTCGTGGTCAAGCTGATGCAGCGTTTTCAAGCGACGGGAACTTTCCGTCCGGGGGATTTCGGCGGCCACAGGGAGCCGAAGCTCGCCCCGCATGAGGCTCTCGTGCGTGAGCTCGTCGAGCAGGCGCCGAGCGCGACCCTGCTCGAACTGCAGAAGACGTTGAGCGAGCGAGGCGTCGAGGTCGGGAAGTCGTCGATCGGTCGGTTTCTGCAGCGCTTGCGGATCAGCTATAAAAAAAACGCTTTGCGCGGCCGAGCAGAAACGTCCGGACGTCGCCGCCGCGCGCGCCGCATGGCGGGAGAACCAGCCGACCCTCGACCCTCGGAAACTCGTTTTCATCGATGAAACCTGGGCGTCCACGAACATGACGCCGCGCTACGGCCGGTGTGGGATCGGCAAGCGGTTGATCGGCCACGCGCCTTTTGGTCATTGGAAGACGACGACCTTCGTCGCCGCCCTGCGCCACGACCGCCTGACCGCGCCCGCCGTCTTCGACGGAGCGATCAACGGAGAAAAGTTCGCAGCCTACATCGAACAGGAATTGGTCGGGACGCTGAGACCGGGCGACATCGTGATCATGGACAACCTCAGCGCTCACAAGCGCGCCGCCGTCAAAGTCGCGATTGAAGCCGCCGGAGCCGAACTCCGCTTTCTTCCGCCCTACAGCCCCGACCTCGACCCGATCGAACAGGCCTTCGCCAAGTTCAAAAGCATCTTGCGCAAACTCGCCAGGCGAACGCTTTGAAGGCCTCTGGAGCGCCTGCGCCATCGCAACCGAGGAGATCCAGCCCTCAGATTGCCGAAACTTCTTCTCCCACTCAGGATATGGATGCGCCTGAGTGGGAACCGCTCTAGCCGAACAGCATAACCAATTGCGATGGGAACGGAGCATCGCATGTCCCATCTCAAGCCAATAATCGAGGTCGACGATGGAAGCGACGTACCTATCAGCCATCGCGGCGCTGGCGGGAACCGCCATCGGCGGGCTGGCTTCGTTTGCAACCTCATGGACGACCCAACACGCGCAAACCAGAGCCCAGCGGATATCCGCTGAGCGGGAAGGCCGAGCCGACGTTTTTGGCCGATTTCTCGATGAGGCGGCGAAGCTCTACGCCGACGCTCTGCAAACCGAACGGGACGACATCAGCCGGTTGATCGGAATCTACGCGCTAGCAAACCGAATACGCTTGATCTCGTCGGCGAAGGTCGTCGGCGCCGCTGATACCGTCACCCAGATCATTGTTGACACCTACGCCTCGCCAAACATTACCATGGAGGAAATGAGGGCAAATTGGATCGATAGAGGCGTCGATCCATTGCGGGACTTCAGTGAGGCGTGCCGGGAAGAGCTGCGGGCGTTTGGGCAATATTGAAACTCGCTTGCAATGACAATGCCCAGCTTCGTCCTGTCGGGCGCGCCCGGCGAAACCGCTTTCGGGTTCTGCGATGTTTGCACTCGCTCCGGTTTTTCTCGGCGCGACTCCAGTACGTCCGCTACCTCGCCCAGAGGAGGCGTTCACGGCCGCGGTCCGCTACGGCAGCAAAACTGA
>CAVRWC010000010.1:0-185963 GCA_963724785.1 uncultured Alphaproteobacteria bacterium
CTTCACGGCTTGCACCGCTGGTACCTGAAACCAGTGCGTCTACCAATTCCGCCACCTGGGCACGGCGCGCTTCATAGGGGCGGGGGCGGGCGGATGTCAATGGCGCGTTGGGGCGGCGAGGCGCCGTCTCTGCGGGCCGCTTCGAAGGAGGATGACAGGGAAAACAACGCGCGCTTTCGTCGTCGAACCGGTCTTTCTGGCCCTCATCTTGCTTGCCTTGCGCCGACCCCCCGCCGCGTGCGACATCCGCGCGCTGCCGCTCGATGGAGGCGCCTCGCATGGCCGTTGACCCGACCCTCGCCGACGACGTCGAAAAGGACCGGCCGCTTCGCGAAGACATTCGGCTGCTCGGGCGCATCCTCGGGGACACGGTGCGCGAGCAGGAGGGCGAGGAGACCTACGCGCTCGTCGAGCAGATCCGGCAAGCCTCGATCCGCTTCCACCGCAACAACGAGCCCGGCGCGCGGCGCGAATTGGAGGCCACGCTCGACAGCCTCAGCGCCGACCAGACGCTGGCGATCGTACGGGCCTTCAGCTACTTCTCGCATCTCGCGAACATCGCCGAGGACCAGCACCACATCCGCCGAAACCGGGCGCATGTGAAGGCCGGCTCCGCGCCGCGTCCCGGCTCGCTCGCCTACGCCTTCCACCACGTCCGCCAACATATCAGCCAGTCGAACGTCGCGCCCGATGCGCTGACCGCGTTCTTCGATCGCGCGCTGGTGAGCCCGGTTCTCACCGCCCACCCGACCGAGGTGCGCCGCAAGAGCACCCTCACGCGCGAACTCGAGATCGCGGACCTCCTCGACCAGCGCGAGCGCGCCCTGGGCGACCCGGCGGATCTCGCCGCGATTGAGGAAAAGCTCAGACGCGCCGTGCTGATCCTGTGGCGGACAAATCTGTTGCGACAGCAACGGCTCCTGGTGCTCGACGAGGTGTCCAACGGGCTTTCCTATTACGACTACACCTTCTTTCGTGAGCTGCCGCGGCTCTACGGCGCGATCGAGGACGCGCTCGAGGCCTTCGATCCGGAACGGCGCGGCCAACGCGTGGCCACGTTCTTGCGCATCGGCTCGTGGATTGGCGGCGACCGCGATGGCAATCCGTTCGTCACCGCCGACGTGCTAAGCGAGGCGATGCGCCAGCAGAGCTCCCGTGCGCTCGGCTTCTACCTCGACGAACTGCATCAGCTCGGCGGGGAACTGTCGCTCGCCTCGGGGCTCGTGCCGGTCACCCGAGAACTCGCCGCGCTAGCCGACGGGGCCGGCGACGATGCGCCGACCCGGAGCGACGAGCCGTATCGCCGCGCCATCGCCGGCATGTATTCGCAACTCGCCAAGACGGCGCAGGAACTCGATCACGTCGTGGCGTTGCGCCAGCCAATCGCCGACGCGCCGGCCTACAAGTCCGTCGGCGAATTCGCCGCCGATCTCGCCGTGATCGTCGAATCGCTGAAGTCGACCGGCGGCGCGATCGTCGCGCGTGGCCGCCTGAGGGGGCTCATGCGCGCCATCGACGTGTTCGGCTTCCACCTCGCGCCGATCGACATGCGGCAGAATTCGGACGTCCACGAGCGCACGGTCGCCGAGATCCTCGCGGCCGTCTCGCCGGGCTTCGACTATCGATCTTTGAGCGAGGACGAACGCATTGCGCTCTTGAGAAGGGAGCTTGTCTCCCCGCGCCCGCTGATCTCTCCTTTTCTTGCCTACGGCGAGGAGACGACCGGCGAGCTCGCCTTCTTCCGCGTCGCTGCGGCGATCCGCGCCCGATATGGCGAGGGCGCGATCCGCACCTCGATCATCTCGAAGACCGACAGCGTCTCCGACATGCTGGAGCTGGCGCTGCTCCTCAAGGAATCCGGGCTCGTCACCGCGGACGGCAAAACCGCGCTCGCCATCGTGCCGCTGTTCGAGACGATCGCCGACCTGCGCGCCTGCGTCGGGGTGATGGACCGGCTGCTGTCGATCCCCGAGTACCGCAAGTTGGTCGAATCGCAGGGCGGCGAGCAGGAGGTGATGCTCGGCTATTCCGATTCCAACAAGGACGGCGGCTTCGTCACCTCGGGCTGGGAGCTGTACAAGGCGGAGATCGGGCTGGTCGGGGTGTTCCGCAAGCACGGCGTGCGCATCCGCCTGTTCCACGGTCGCGGCGGGTCGGTCGGCCGCGGCGGCGGCCCGAGCTATGACGCGATTCTCGCCCAGCCGGGCGGGGCGGTGCAGGGACAGATCCGCATCACCGAGCAGGGCGAAATCATTTCGAGCAAATATTCCAACCCCGACGTCGGCCGCCGCAACCTCGAAACGCTCGTCTCGGCGACGCTCGAGGCGACGCTGCTGCAGGACGAGAGCCCGGCGCCTGATCCGGCCTTCCTCGAAACGATGGAGGAACTGTCGAAGGCCGCCTACGCCGCCTATCGCGGCCTCGTCTACGAGACCGACGGGTTCGAGCGCTACTTCTGGTCCTCGACCGTGATCACTGAGATCGCCACCCTCAACATCGGCTCGCGCCCGGCCTCGCGCAAGAAGACGACCGCGATCGAGGACCTGCGCGCAATTCCATGGGTTTTCTCCTGGGCGCAGTGCCGGCTTATGCTGCCCGGCTGGTTCGGCTTCGGCTCGGCGGTCAAGGTGTATGTCGAGGCCCATCCGGAGACCGGGCTCGAGACGCTCAAGGCTATGCACAGGCGCTGGCCGTTCTTCCGCACGCTGCTCTCGAACATGGATATGGTGCTGTCCAAGTCGAGCCTCGCCATCGCCTCGCGCTACGCGCGGCTATGTGACGACGTGCCCTTACGCGAAAAGATCTTCGCCCGGATTTCGCGGGAATGGCGCAACTCGGTGGATTCGCTGAACACGATCATGGAGCAGCCGCAGTTGCTCGCCGGCAACCCGCTGCTCGACCGCTCGATCCGCAACCGCTTCCCCTATCTCGACCCGCTGAACCACGTGCAGGTCGAACTCCTGAAACTGCACCGCGGCCGCGCCTCGAGCGAGAAGGTGCTGACGGGAATCCAGCTGACTATTAACGGGGTGTCGGCGGGGCTGCGCAACAGCGGGTAGGGGCGTTCGGACCGCGGAACGGGAATCGAGTTCGTGTTCAACACGCTGGGCATTCGAGCGCTGTCCCCCTAATTGAGTCGCCCGTGAAGAACCCTGAGACGCCCGGATTGCGGGCATTTGCGGGGGTCTTGAAGCACTCGTTTTTGCCGGTGTGGACAGTCGAGTGGGCGGCAAACTTGCAAATTGAGTGGGCCTTCGAGGCGTGATTCTCTGTCGCTGGAGAGGCGACGGGAGTGATTCGCGATGCGGCCGAAGGAGCGTCGGGACAGCAGTCAGAGCGATTTTTTCCGGGCCCGGCTCGATCAGATCGTCGACATGGGTCATCCGCTGGCGAAGCTCGCCGCGACGATCGACGGGCGGTTTCTGGAGGAGCGGTCCGGCGCGGTCTATTCGGACAAGCCGGGCCATCCGCCGCTGCGGCCAGACGCTCGGGCGACGCGGCTTCTCGAAAGACCATCGGCCCGATCTCAACCAGATGATCCTGGCCGTGCTGCTCGACGGCGACGGCCGGTCGTGTGCACGGAGATGTGGCCGGGCAACACCGCCGACGTAGGCAGCCTGATCCCGGCGATCGATCGCCTGCAGCGGCGCTTCCGCATCAACCGCGTCTGCGTCGTCGCCGACCGCGGCATGATCAGCGCCGAGACGATCGCCGAACTCGAAGCGCGCAGGCTCCCCTATGTGCGGGGCGTGCGCGAGCGAACCGACAAGTTGGTGCGCGAACTCGTGCTCGGCGATCCGGCGCCGTTCGTTCCCTTCGTCCTGAGGAAGGAAAGGCGCGAGGTCGACTGGGAGGCGAAGTGACGCTCGCCGGGCGGCGCTACATCGTATGCCGTAACCTCGACCAGATGACCAGGGACGCCGCCGACCGCGCGACTATATGCTCCTTCGATTATGTTACCTTGAGCAGGACAGCTGTCGTCAAGCGCCGACTTCGCCGTGAAGCGCCTCGCGCGGGACGCGCAGAACAAAGATTTACGCGGGCTGGCGAGCCCGCGACGATAGGCCGCGCGGCGGAGCGGTCTCCGCCGCCCCGACGTGGACCGGCGACGCAAACGTTGGTCGTTCAATCAGCCGATCGTGCGCGCGGAAGATCTGGCTGTTATCGAACTGGCCCGATTGGCGTTCCGGCGTTTCCTCGGTGGTGCGTTCGGAGCGTGAACCCCTTTGAACACCAGAGCGATTTCGAGTTCGTGGGGTCGACGCTCGTATCAGGCGGATGGCCGGCTCCGCGTTTGCGGGCGGACACGATGAGAGGGCCCTATTGGAGATCCTACGAAAGGGCGAATTTGGGGGTTGCGTCTTTCCGCGGGAATTGCTCTCGACAAGAACGAGCATTATTGTCGATGGGAAGGGGAGCGGCAGGACCTTTTGACAGACAGGTGTTGCGGCGTCCACGTTGTCCTTGAAATTGCCCGGCAGGCCCATGGATGTTAGACGGATTTTGCCTGCGGGCGTCGGACTTCTCGCGCTTGCCGCGTCCAATTGCCTAAGCGCGTCGCCCAGCGTCACGGCGTTTCTTGAGAGTGATTCTCGCGAGATCGATAGGCCGGCTGCGGGAGCAGTTGTCGCCGTCAACGCCAAGGATCAAGGCGCCGTAGATAATCCGTTCCGCAACGTTCCTCTGGAGTCGCTATCGGCGACCCGAGTGCGACCGCTGTTCTCCGCGACGCGTCGTTCTCCGACGCCGGCGGCGGCAGTCCCTGATCAGGGCGGGCCGGCTCCTCCGCAAGCGCAAGCGAGCGTATCCACAGAACTTGAGGAACCGCCTCTGACTTTGATAGGA
This sequence comes from uncultured Alphaproteobacteria bacterium, assembly GCA_963724785.1. Classification (GTDB taxonomy): domain Bacteria; phylum Pseudomonadota; class Alphaproteobacteria; order Rhizobiales; family Beijerinckiaceae; genus Roseiarcus. The sequence goes on from CAVRWC010000010.1 coordinate 4,846, forward strand.
ACAATTACAGGACCCGGACATCCGGTGGCCGTTCTGTTCAACAAGCTGACGCGGACCGTGTCGGCCACCCGGGAAGGTGATGAGGCGCTTGGGTGGCGGATCACCACAGTTTCTCCGCGATCGGCGATCGCGGAGAAGGATGGCGTTACAGTGACGCTCAATCTTCCTCGGCCCGGGGATCCGGCCCTTCCCGGCACGACGTCCGGTCCGAACCCATGACGCCGCCTCGAAGCGCCGGGACGCCTTCGCGATGCGGCGGCGGTTCCTGAACGGCAAACACCCTCAGAGGACAGGTCACTCAAAGGATCGCCACTGGCCCACGACTGCGAGGGTCACCCGGAAATGGTTGCTTTCGGGCTCACCGAAGTCCTCAGGAGACTGAATTGAAAGCTTGTCGACGAATAAGTAAGGCGTCCCGGCCTCGATTTCATAAAAATCGTTTGAATCCCTGGTTGATCAACCTCAATACTGGCCGTAAGCCTTACGAAACCGTCTTTGGCGTCCGGGCCATCCGGTTCGACCTGTGAGGATGTGAGGGCGCCACCTGACTTTTCGACCGTATCCTTGATGCGCTGCTCCAAAGTGGCTGCCGCGATCGTCATGGTGCGTCCGCTTAGAAAAAGCGACTGCCCCATTTCGCCCGTCATCCGAGGCGGCATCCGAGGCGAGCGTCTGGACAATTGGTCAAGCCGCAGAGCGGCTTCTGCAACTCGATCGCTCCGGGTCTTCAGGTCGTCGATCAACCCCAGCGATCCGACAAGGAAAGCAGCAACGGCGCCGAGGTAGGCCACCATGGCCAGCGTCTGGCGGAAAGTCACAGGTACTCCCTTGATGGGCATCAATTCTCGTCGCTCCTGGCGATTTGCGGCTCCGGATGAGCCTCGATGTGAAACGTCTCGCTCCCGTTCGGCGCCTGGACCGTCGGGGCGAAGAACGTCGCCTGGGAGAATCGACCCGACTGTTCGATAAGTCGGATCAGCGCCGGAGCCTCATGGGAGACGCCGACCATCTGGACGTTTCCGTCCTCCATGCGCAACTCGGTCAGGTGGGCGTCGTCGGGCAGCGCCTTAGACAACTCGTCGATGACCAGCACCGCGGAGGGAGCGGCGCGCTTGCGCGCCTGTAGCGACTGGATGGCTTGCTCGAGCGCCGTTCCGGTTTGCTGGCCGAACTCCGCGCGACGCTGCGTGATCTGATCCTGAAGTTCTCTCTCTCGGGTTTCAAAATATCCGCCGGCAACGAGCCAGCCCCCGAAGCTGACAAGGAATCCCAGAGCGGCGACGCCAAAGCCAATCGCAAGGTATCGTCGCAGTCGCCGGTCGGCGCGCTGATCTGTGTGCTGGAACAAGACCGGAATGACGATCGACGCTCCCTCGGCCAGCGTTGAGACCTGCACAGAGCCCGCGCGGCTGGTCACGACCGCGTTGACGAACGGCTCGATTAGCGCGCGATCCGTCGCAGCGACAATGACGGCGATCCGGTCAGGGCCGGCGTCGGAGGGCGGGCTCCATCCAAAGGCGGCCTCACTGGCGATCCAAGGCGTCAATCGGTCGATTTGAGACCTCACAACGCCTTCGAGGAACTGTTCCGCGCCGCGCGGTAGTTCGAGATTTCTGAACACAAAACGCGAGGGGGAAAGCACGACGTCGACACGGCTTCGAACAAGGTTCTGACGGATGGGACCAACGAGCGCGCCTTGATCGAGCCTGAGCGGCAACTCGCTCAGCGGCGTCGCCAGACCGCGGCGACGCTCGGACGCAAGGAACGAACCGTCCGCCTGTTCGCGTAGTTCGATGGCGCGCGCCAGTCGAAGTCTCAGGAGCATGAGGCTCATGCCCGCCGCCACGTCATCGATCCAGCGCGACCAGTGTTCGATAATGGTCGATGTTGCGGTCACTGACCGGAATCCCAAGGCATCGGGGAAGGCCCGTCGAAATCGTCGCGCCACGACAAAATATCGTAAGGCTCGCCCTCGCCATCCCTGAGGCGAAAAACGACCTCCGCATGCACGCGCCTGCCATTGTCGAACGCGACCTCGAAACTGGACCTGACGGCCTTGGCGCCGCCGAGCACGGCTCGACTTCTCGCCGGCCCCAGTTGGGAGAGCAACGCCTCTTGATCACCGGGCGCGATGGCGCGCGCCCTGAGGACCGCGCTCATTATCGCGGGGGTCATTTCAGGGAACGCGGCCAGAACCATACGATCGGCGCTCGCGATGTCAATTCCGGACTGACCGCTGAAAATCGTTACGAACGGAAGGACCCGCTCGACTACGGGTAAGGGCAACCCGAGGACGAGAGCGAGTTCGGAAGAACTGTCGAACGGAGCCTGACGCGGCGGATAGGCCGACCCGGATGTGGCGTAAAGGTTCGTCTCGTCTGCGTTTGCGTTTGACCCGGATTTCGTGCGCCAGCCGACGATACGGTCCGCATAATTCTTCGCTTGGCCGGAATCAACTCCAATCGCCTTGAATATTCCGGCAAGAAGATCGGGGGCGCCGCATTGAGGTCAATCCTTGCCGCTTCAGAGCGAAAGCGGACAGCGACGTCGGTGCGACCGATCCGCAATGTGAACCCGCCTTGAGACGGGCGCGTTTTCTCGGGAGCGGAGAGTTGCCGGAGAACCGTCATTTCGACTCCGGCGCGGACGGATTCTTCCGCCTGGACCCGATCGTCCAATATGTGCGAGGCGCCGGCAGTTTGTATTGCATACGCGGAATATATCGAGGCGAGTGTCGCCAAAGCGGCGAGGATCCAAAGAACGGCGACAAGGACGAACCCAGTCTCGTTGCGCGTGTGAAACGTGCCGCTCGAGATTGCCGCGCCGCACATCATTGCTTGTCGGAGATTGCTGAGGGGGGCGCCGGGTTTGTCACAGGAGGCGTCGGGTTGGTCGTGTTCGCCTTAGAATCGGGCTTGGGTACGCCGGGGGCGGTAATCTTCAATCGCACCACGGTTGACGCTGCCTGTGTTCGGCCGGAAGGGTCAAGGATGGTCACCCGAATAGCCTCCGGAAGCCGCTCCTCACTCTTCCAACGCTGCGCCCACACATGCTCGGGTCCCGCATAGGAGAAAGTAACTTGAAACGGCGCCCGAATCAAAGCAACCGGATCGGTGAAGGCGTAGGGCTGCGCCGGTCGGCCGTGCACAATCGGCGAGAACTTGGAATGCGACCGGATTAGCGCGGGGCCCCGTTCGTCCGAAGACTGAGCGATCCGGACCACATCAAGCTGCGGGCCGGAGTTGGGACCGATCGCGGACCGCACAAAGGTCACGGAGGTGGGGTCGCCTTCAAAAAACGGACCCGGCGCATCGCCCCATGACGTCACATATTCGGCGACGGACAGGTCTTCCAGGAGGCGATCGAGACCCAGGCCGACCAAATCGACCCGCTGCAGATCCGCAAATCCGCGGCGCCAGTTCGGCAGCCAAAGTCCGGTAATTGTAGTGAGCCCGAGAATGATCGTCGCCGTCAGCGCAACCGCCGCAATCGCTTCCAGCAGAGAAAAGCCATCGGTTTTCGATTCACTCATCGCGTCTGCTGCCTTCGCAAGCGGATGGTGTCGATCTCCATTACGGAGCCGGAAGGCGAACGCACCAGCAATACGATGCCTTGCGGAGTCCATTCCGCCGACCGCACAGCATCGGTGGTGTCGAGCACCGTGCTATCGACGCGCCAGGAGTAATGATCGAGAACGCCTGTCACGCGTCCGAACGGGAGCGCGTTCCGCGCCGGAAGGCCAGCCAATATTCTTTGCACCGCGGAAACCTGAGCAAGGCGCCGCTGGGCGTCCAGGCTGCCGCGCAGGCTGGTGTTCGACAACGCGCCGATGGCGGCCAATCCCGCCGCCAGCACGGCAAGCGCGGCCAACGCCTCCACCAAAGTGAAGCCGGCGCTCCCCTTCCGACTAGGTCTTTCCAATCGCCACCACCTCAACACCTCCCGTCAGCCAGTTGACCCGTATCTGATAACCGACGCCCTGCCGCGAAATGGCGATCACGCCTCCACAGGAGCCGCCGCTGGGAAAGAAATCGATCGTCGACCCGACAATTCGATCGGCGCAATGCTGGGCGAGCAGGGCATTGAATGCAACATCCGCGGGAATGCTGATCACGGCCGCACGGTAGCCGGACCGCACCGTGTGGCGGTCCGCATCAAGAAACGTTGAAACCATTGTGTGATTACGAATGGCGGCGTTTCGATCGCCTTTGAGCAACGCGGCGACATCCACGGCATAGCCGGCGAGACGAGGCTGCGAGGTGGATCGCGGAAACGTAGGCAGGACCAGAGCGGCCAGCAGCGCGACAATCGCGAGCACGCACACAACTTCGATCAGCGTGAATCCCGCCTTGCGGTCCATCGGCGGTTTCACCGCGTCGCGCTTTTGATCATGCGCTGTGTGTCGCCGACCCCACCCGCTCCGTAGGAGGCGATTTCGTAGGGGCTATGGTCCCCTGGAACCCTGTAGACATAGGGGTGATTCCAGGGATCGTCGGGGACCGAGCCAGTCCTGAGATAGGGGCCGTTCCATGTCGCCGCGGAAGCGGGCCGCTGCACCAGGGCCTTCAGGCCCTCGTTTGACGCCGGGTAGGATCCATTGTCGAGATAGTAAAGGTCAAGCGCAGCCTCGAAGCTCTCAATCTGGATCTTTGCGGTCTTCACTTTCGAATCGCTCAGCGAACTCAAAACGCGAGGACCCACGAGCGCCATGACGAGGCCAATGATCGTGATGACGACGAGCATCTCGATCAGAGTAAAGCCCCCCTCGCCGCCGCGCGGGGCGCCGTCGCGATCCCTGATCCGACGAACCATAAGAGACATCAACCTCATGTGCCACTCCTAACCGATGCTTTGGTTGACTGAGATCAAGGCGGTCATGACCGATACAATCAAGCCTCCAACGATCGTGCTGATCAAGATGATGGCAAAGGGACCAACCAGCCCTATCGCATGATCGAGGCTTCGCTGAAGCTTCGCCTCATAGTAGTCGGCGATGCGTCGCATGAGCATCGGCAACTGACTGGAGTCTTCGCCCAGCCGCACCGTCCGGACCGCCAGCGAAGGAAGCGCCGCCGTCTGGCTCAGCGCGTCGGATAGCTTGCCCCCGCGCCGCACCTTGTCGACGACGAGCGACCATTTTGACGTCGTCCCGCTTGCCTCCATCGTTTCGGCGACAATCCGCAGGGCGGCGACCAGCGTAACGCCGCTTGACAGCAGAAGGCTCAAGTTTCGGCAGAACAGGCTCGATCGTCTGTAGTCCAGAATCGGTCCGATCAACGGCATTCGCTGGATCGCGCGACTGAACGTCTCGCGCACGAGCCGTTGCCGAAACGCAAGCCATCCCGCGAGCAACACGACCAGAACCGCGGCCGCGACCGCCTGGCCGTTGGTTCGGAGGAGGTCCGACAGGCCAAGGAACGCCACCAAGACCGGATCAAGTTTGGCGTTGAAGTCACGAAACACATTGGCGAATTGCGGCAGGACAAACAGCAGAAAGAATAGCAGCACCGCGCCTGCCGCGAGCAGCAGGAAAGCGGGATACCTAAGCGTGTCGTAGAGGCGGCGCGACAGCGTCTCGGCGCGCTGGCGCTCGACCGATAAGGATTCGAGGATTGAGACAAGCGCACCGGACAACTCGCCGACCCGCGCGAGAGCGATGTAAACCTTAGGGAAAACCGTCGGATGCCGAGAAAGCGCCTCGCCGAGACTCTCTCCGGAAAGAATGGATGTCGTCAGCGCCGCCGTCGTCGATCGCATCCGCCCCATATCCGGGTCGGCCACAAGCAGTTCCAGCGCCTCGTTGATCCGGACGCCGGTTCGCAGAAGCAAGGCAAGGTCCGCCGTGAAAACCGTGACATCCTCCGGTCGGGGCTTCGAAAAAGACGGTAAGAAACGCCGCGTCCGCCTGATCGTCTCCTGCTGAACCGCGGCGACGGCCTCTATGGGGACAAGGCCAAGCGCCTCAATGCTGCGACTGGCCTCGACGACGCCTCCCGCGTCAATCGAGCCTTTGACGACCTCGCCGCCCTGGGACAGCGCGCGATATTGAAAGACTGCCATGGGACTATTGCGCCGTCGTGACGCGCAAGGCTTCGGAGATCGAAGTCAAGCCGCGGCGGCACTTGTCGATTGCGTCTTCCATCATCGTGGTGAGGCCCGCTCGTTGCGCCGCGACGCGCAGGGCGCTTGCGTCGACGGAGGAACCGACAAGGTCGCGGACCTCGCCAGCGACCTCCAGGGCTTCGAAGACGCCGACGCGCCCTCGGTAGCCTATGCCGCCGCAACGCTCGCAGCCTCGCGGCGCCCAGATGATTTCTCCGGGTGAGATTCCGCAGACCTCGAAGCGAGGATCTGCGGCGAGGTGGGCCTCGGAAAGCTGCTGCTGCGCTTTGCAGCGTTCACACAACAAGCGCACGAGCCTCTGTCCGATGACACCGCGCAGCGTCGACCTCAAAAGAAAACCCTCGACCCCCAAATCCAGGAGACGCGGTACAGCAGCTACGGCCGTCTCGGTATGGAGCGTCGTGAGCACGAGATGCCCGGTGAGCGCGGCATGAACTGCGATGTTCGCGGTCTCGGCGTCGCGTATCTCGCCGACCATGATCACGTCGGGATCCTGGCGAACGAACGCGCGCAAAGCAGTCGCAAAAGTCAAGCCAATCTCCGGCTTGACCTGGGACTGGTTGATTCCGGCGATCTCGTATTCGACCGGATCCTCAACGGTGAGAATCTTGCGAGACGGGGTATTGAGAACCGAGAGCATCGTCGCGAGCGTCGTCGTCTTCCCGCTGCCCGTCGGACCGGTGAGGATGATCATTCCATGCGGGAGATCGAGCAGTCGCCTTACCGTCCGCTCATCGCCCGGCGCCAGTCCCAGCTTCGAAAGATCGAGCAGGCCTCGGTCTCGCGGCAACAGGCGGAGCACCGCGGATTCCCCGTATTGGGTTGGCATCGTCGATACGCGAATGTCAACGTCGGAATTTCCCACCTCGACGCGCGCGGCGCCATCCTGCGGCAACCGCCGCTCGGCGATATTCAGGCCGGCGAGAATCTTGATCCGCGAAACCAGGGCCTGCGGCAGCGCGTGCGCGGGAGCGGGCACATTTCTCAGAAGCCCGTCGACTCGCATGCGCACATTGAGGCCGTTTCGCATCGGTTCGATATGAATGTCACTGGCTCGAAGGTCGACGGCCTTCTCGATCAGATCGTTCACGGCCCGAACGACAGGAGCCCCGCTCGCGAGATCGCGAAGACTGTCGATGCTTTCGTCGAGCAGGCCCGGCGCTTGGCCCGGCGCCGGCGCCGCAACTCTCTCCTCGTCGGGCCCCAAGCGCTCCGAGAGCACAGCTGCAATTTCCTCGAAGGACGCAACCGATACTGTGACGGGCCCCCCAAGAACGATCTCGGCACCTTTCTGCGTCGCCAGGTCAGTTGGATCAGCGACCGCGAGACCGTACCGGCCTTCGCCGGTCCTGAACGGAAAAACTGCCGCTTCGCGCAAGAAACGTCGGGCGAACCGCTCCGCGCACGATGTCGCCTCCATCAATTCCGCAAGCGTCATCCGAGGATAACCGAAGAAAGTCGCCACTTCTTCGGCGAAGTCGTCGGCCGACAGTGCGCTAGCCTCCCAAAGCCATTTGATCGACCGATGCCCGAAGGACTTCGCGTCGTTGCGTTCCTGCAAGTCCGGCGAATCAAATCCGAACCGGTCCTTCAGCTGGACGCCAAAGCTGCTTATAGACTTTTGGTTCAGATCAAGCGCCGCCATATTACTGACCATTTACGTACTTCATGCTCGACTTCGTCGCCGGTGATGGATATGTAACACGGACGAAGTTGAGCAGATGATACCGAGGCTTAGCTTAAGCGACTGGTCCCTGGCGCTATCGCGGCTGCGTGGTTGGGGACGCTGGATATACTTATTATCCACGTAAACATACTTCCTTTTGGCGGCCCATGGTGACCAAATACTAATCGGCTCCTCCTCCGTCAACCTGCTCTATAAGACCTAGAAAAAGTGTATTATGTGGACCGTCATGGCCGGGCCAATGGTAAAATTGTTATTGGTACAACAATAGATAAGGAACATGATCGTAGGATCATTAGTAAAATACAACATCGACTACGGCCTGCGTTGAGATATAAAAAACTTGGCGACCTCTATTCTTTGGGTTTCGCAATACACTAGATGAATGTGCAGGATATGTGCAAGGTTCCTTTCAGTTTGAGCCCTAGGCGCGAAAAGCGCCAAAAATTATACGCCCCTCAAGAAGGCAGGGTGAGAGTGCGCGGCAATTGGCCGCGCTGCAGAGCGATAAGTCGGCGCCAGTCTCATAAGAAACGAGCACGTCGTACTTGACACAGCCGTAAGTTTAATGGTTCTTCACCTCGCCTTCAATCTTCAGCCGCTAACTTGGACAGGCGCGCATTGGCCTTGGATATCGATCGCGCCCGACCGTTAGCGAACCTCGTTCTCGCGGCGACGTGCGCGATGGCGCTGGTGGCGTGTAATACGTCCTATCTCGAGCAGCGCACGGACGAGCCGCAAAATGCAGCGGATGCCGTTCGATCTGCCGATCTCGAGCCGCGTTATCCCCGGTCAACGGGAAGCGCCGACGCCGGCGGCAGCGCGGCGCCCAAGGGGTTTTCGTTTTTTGGATCATCGAGTCCGCCCCAAGCTTCTCCGACGCCGGTCTCCCCGGCAGCGCCCATGGGTGTTTCAGGGGACGGGAATGGCTACAACATCAACTTCGAGAGCGCACCGATTTCCGATGTCGCCAAGTCGATTCTCGGCGACACGCTCGGCCTCGGTTACGTCATTGACCCTCGCGCCCAAGGGTCAGTCACACTCTCCTCGGAGCGACCCGTTCCAAGGAAGGACATGCTTTTCATTCTTGAGAGCGCTTTGCGCGCGAACAATTTGATCATGGTCCGAGACGGCCCCGTCTATCGCATTGCGCCGGCGGTGGACGCTGGCGGGGGGCGGGTCGATCGGGCTGATAGCGCGGAGGGGGTGGAGCCCGGATACGGGATGACCGTCATTCCTCTCCGATATGTGTCAGGAACGACGGCCTTGAAGTTGCTTGAAGGTTTCGCTGCGAAACCCGGAGCGATACGCACGGATCCGAGCGGTCAACTCCTCCTCGTCCTCGGCTCAGGGAGTGAGAGACAGTCTGCGGTGGACGTTGTCCGCAGTTTCGATGTCGACTGGCTGCAAGGCCAGTCCGTCGGCATGTATCCGGTTCAGAACAGCGCCCCCGAGCCGATCGTCGCCGAACTGGAAAAAATAATGGACTCGGCGAGTTGGGGCTCGGTCATGACCTGGTCAAGTTTGAAGCCGTGGCGCGGCTGAACTCGATTTTGGTGGTTGCGGCAAAGCCGGCGCTTCTTCGAGCGGCGTCCCTCTGGATCGCCAGGCTGGATGAGCCGTCCGCCGAGAGCGCAAGCGTTAAAGTTTACAAGGTGCAGTACGGCGACGCCAAGCAGATTGCTCAATTGTTGACGCAGATATTCGCCACGTCCGCAGGGGCTGGCTCCGCCGCAAACGAGATCGCTCCGGCTTCCGGAACGAAAGCCCTGACGCCGAACGAGCGCCTTACTGGCGGAAAACCCCAAAACGCAAGCGACGCCAATGCGTCCACGCCGGCTTCAACAACGGGGAGCGCCGCTGCACAGTTCGGCGCCCTTCCTGTTGCGACGCTCAACTCGGAGTTGTCGTCTCTAGGCCAGGGCGGCGGCCCGCAACTGCCGAACGTCCGCATCACAGCGGACGCCGTGAACAATGCAGTGCTTATTTATGCAAGGGCAGACGAATACAAGATCATCGAACGCGCCCTCATTCAAATTGACCGGCCAAGACTTCAGGTCGCGATCGAGGTCACGATCGCTGAGGTCACCCTGAACGATCAGCTCAATTACGGCGTGCAGTTCTGGCTCGCGGGCGGCGCAGTTTCGAACACGACAACCGGAACGATCCCGACCGTGGCCAACAACCTCGTCTCGAACCCGGTCGGGCAAGGCTTGAGCGGCGGGATGAACGTCGTCGTCGGCAACGCTCTGACCCCACGCGCCGTCATAAACGCGCTGCATCAACTCACGGATGTGAGGATCTTGTCCAATCCATCGCTCGTGGTCGTCGACAATGGCGAAGCGACGCTCGAGGTCGGCAACCAAATTCCAATATCTACGGGTAGCGCTACCGTGTTGAGCGCCAACAACGCCGTCGTCAATACGGTCGATTACAAGAATACCGGCATTATCATGCGGGTGCAACCGCGAGTGAATTCCAACGGTTCGGTTTTGCTCAACATCGACCAGGAGATCAGCGCCGTACCGCTCGAAAGCAACAGCACGACATCGCTTACGCCAACCATCACCGAACGCAAAGTGTCAAGCCAGATTTCGGTGGTAAGCGGGCAGACCGTGCTGCTGGCCGGATTGATCCAGGACCAGCTGGAGAAGACGCGCGAGGGCATCCCGGTCCTCAATCAGATTCCCTACCTAGGCGCCGCGTTCGGCACCTCAGGCAAGTCGGATGCGCGCACCGAGCTCATCATCTTCATCAAGCCTCAGATCATCCGGGACGGCGTCGATGCGTCGATGGTTGCAGAGGAGCTTCGCTCCAAAATGCGAGGCGGCAAAACGCAGGCCGTATCGATTCCAAACGCCCTCAACATTCTCGCGCGACCGCTTCAGTGACGACGGAAGGCGCGAAACCGCTTGCCTCCTTCTTCGAAAGTCAGGCTTGCGAAGATCGCGTGTGGCGCGGTGGCCGTGGGTGGCGCGATCGGGATCAGTTTTGCCGTCGCGCCGGGAATGAGCGGGGTCATGGGAGCCGCCTTGGCGGTGATCAGCCTCGCCATCGCGGGCGTCGACTATCGACAGATGATCATCCCCGACGAACTCAATGCGTCGGCTTTTGTTGTCGGGCTTGTGGCTGCGGGACTGAAATCGTCGACGGCGCCTTTTGACGCAATTCTGGAGGCGGTCGTTCGAGCCGCCGCCATGTTTGCGGTGTTCTTTGTCTTTCGCTGGTTGTACCGGCGACTGCGGGGCGTGGAAGGAATGGGGTTGGGCGATGTGAAGCTCGCCGCCGCGGCTGGCGCGTGGCTGGATTGGCCGCAATTGCCGATCGCCGTCGATATCGCCGCGCTTTCTGCGCTCGCCGCTGCATTTTTCGCGCGTCTCGGAGGCCGGGAGGTCACTTTCACCGCCAGAGTGCCATTTGGTCTTTTTTTCGCGCCCTCGATCTGGATATGCTGGGCGCTCTACGCATGGCGCGATGGGGCTGTGTGACACGCTTTTTCGGGATCGAGAGCCGAGGGGAGCAAGAAGCAGACTTCGCCAACTCTGGGGCCAGGGTTCAATACCGGGCCGACACCAACGGCGCCCCGCTGCTTGCCACTGGGACCCAGGCGAGGGCGCGGCGCTGCGCCTCCGCCAACTGGTCGAGCGTAAGCTTGTCCGCAACAGCGTCGCGGATGCGCGCCCAGTAGTCTCGCTGATTTCCGCGAGCCTGTGAGGCCGCGAGATTGAGCCAAACCTCCGCCTGGACCCAGTCCTGTGGCACGCCGTAGCCCTTGTCAAAGAGCAAACCGAGCAGAAACTGAGCCGTCGGCTCCCCCTGTTCCGCTGCCAGTTGCAGCCAGCTGGTCGCTGCGACGTAATCCCGCGGCACGCCGCGGCCAGTCTGGTACATGTAACCGAGGTAAGTCTGCGCAGTCGGGGAGCCGTTCTCTGCGGCAATCAGCAGCAATGGAGCCGCCCGAACATAGTCGTGAGACGCATAGGCCCGTTCACCAGCGGTGAGCGTATCAGCATTGACGCTCGAACCAAGAGCCAGAACGCTCAGGCCCATCGCCAGAATGCAAACCCGAAATCGTCGACCCGGAGCGCTCAAACCACCTGACCTCATCCATGACGCCGGGAACGTGCGGCTCTCTCTGCCGTAAAAGCCAGCTTAGTCCTTTCGAATTCGTGGACGCAAGTGGGCCGGGCTGCCTCTTGGCCGAAGGCGAAACGCCGGGCCAGGAAACCGTTGATCAAAGTTCGCGCGCAACACATCGCCGGGATTTAGAAGGAGGCTTTGTTGAGCACCTCCGCGGCGTCGAATGCGCCCCCGGCGCCGGGATCGCCAGCGTGAAACATGATCACAATCACGCCAAAGTCATTGAACGCCATGGCGTAGATCGGCGAAAGCCGGAACGCGTCGTAACCGTTTCGAAGCGTGAGTTCTGCGGCGCGTCGCAGGGCGGCGTCGCGGCCCAAGGGCGCAAGGGGAGGGGTTACGTCCAGCCTCACGATGTTGGGAGCGAGCCGCGTCTCCTGAATGCCTGCGCATCCCGCCGCTGTAAGTCCAAGCAGGGCGATGGCGATCACGCTAACTTTTCGCATCGCGATCGGCTCCTCAATGGGGTTCGCGATGGATGGATGGTGCCGCAAGAGAGATTCGAACTCCCGACCCCCTCATTACGAATGAGGTGCTCTACCAGCTGAGCTATTGCGGCGCCGCTACGGCCTCGGGACGGCGTCCCGGGATCGGCGAGGCTGTGTATGCCAATTTGCCCGGCTTTGGCAATATGTCCCTCGAAGGGCGCCAACATCTGGGATCGGGCGGCAAGTTCGCTTAAAGGTGGGGCGCTTGCCGGGGAGCCGGCGTCATCAGGAGGCGTGCGGTCATGACGGGACGGTTGGCGGGCAAGCTTGCGGTTCTCACAGCCGCGGGGGCGGGAATCGGCCGGGCGACGGCGGAGGCGTTCGTCGAGGAGGGGGCCCGCGTGGTCGCAACCGACATCGACCTCGACGCGCTCACCGGCCTTGGAGCGGACCGGCGGCGTCTCGACGTGCGCTCGAACGACGAGGTCGCCGCGCTCGCGGGCGCCCTCGGGCCGATCGACGTGCTGTTCAACTGCGCCGGCTTCGTCCATCACGGCGCCGCGCTCGAATGCTCCGACGAGGACTGGGACTTCTCCTTCGACCTCAACGTCAAGTCGATGCATCGCACGATTCGCGCCTTCCTGCCCGGCATGCTGGCGAAGGGCGCCGGCTCGATCGTGAATATGGCTTCGGCCGCCTCTTCGGTGAAGGGCGTGCCGAACCGCTACGTCTACGGCGCGTCCAAGGCGGCGGTCATCGGGCTGACCAAGGCGGTGGCGGCCGACTACATCCGCAAAGGCGTGCGCTGCAACGCCATCTGCCCTGGCACGGTCGAGAGCCCGTCGCTCGAGGGCCGCATCGCCTCGCTGAGCCGCGCGAGCGGCCAGCCGGTCGAGGCGGTCCGCCAGGCCTTCGTCGATCGCCAGCCGATGGGCCGGCTCGGCAGGCCGGAGGAGGTGGCCGCGCTCGCCGTCTATCTCGCCTCCGACGAGAGCGCCTTCACCACCGGGCAGATCCATCTCGTCGACGGCGGCTGGTCGATGTAGGGCCGGCTTCGGCGACTCGCCATTTCCAATTCCGTTTCGAGCCCTTTCAACGGCTTCCGGCGCCTTTTTCGATTCTCTGAAATTCGCCGGCTCCTCGGCTCGAGAGGCGCGCGGGGATCATCTCGTCCAGTGGCGGCACCCTAAGCGCGGCGGAGCGATCCCAAGCGCCCGCTCAGGGAGGAGGCGCTTGCAATTTACATATTAAATAAGTTGTACAATGTTCTGTCCCTCCAGTCCATGGAAACAAACGCCCAGGAGCGGGGACGATCCAGATCTCCGACTTTGCCAAACCCATCCTGACTCTAGCAGAAATTCGGTATTTCCGCAAAACATTGCGAGGCCGGACCTTTGCCCCCGGCGCCCGTCCGCGACGCGGCCGCCCTCGTTACTCCAGATTGGTGTGCCGCGCCCTCATGGTCTCGGCGGTCTCGCTGAAGCGCGGGCGCAACTTCAAAATCGCGAGCTCGAAGGCGATCATCTCAGCCGTCTCGAACAGCGAGCCCATCGGCAGCACGGCGAGCTGGCCGCCGCGGTCGTTCGCCATGGTCTGGGCGGGAATCACCGTCACGGCGTCGACCAGCCTGGCCAGGCCCCCGCCGGGTTGCGCCGTCACCAGCGCGGTCCTTGCGCCGGCGGCGCGCGCAATGCCGACGAGCGTCTGGGCGGTCGGGAGATCGCCGGGTCCGGCGGAAACGATCAGAAGGTCGCCTTCGCCGACATGGGGCGCCGTCATGTCGCCCCACACCGCGACGTTTCGGCCCATGTGGAAGAGCCGCATGGCGAAACCGCGCATCTGCAGGCCTTCGCGGCCGAGGCCGAAGACGACGATCCGGTTCGCCCTGACGATCTCCTCGATCAGTCCGTCGAGCGCGTCCTCCGGCATGGCGGCGAAAACGCCCTCGAGATCCTTCAATGCGCCGCTGGCCAGCGCGCTCAGGCTTTCCGTCATCGTCTCCTCCCTCAACGAGCAGCAGCGCAAGTCTTAACACATGGCGGCCGTTTGCCGCGCCGGAGACGGGCCGAGACGGGCGTCTTCAGAGGCTTGGCGATTTGACCGGTGGGGCTTTCACGCGCGCAACCGCGTTCGGGTCCGGATTGGCGATACTCACCTTGTCGCCGGTCTGGGTCGATTCGATCGGGCTGTCGACCAGCCGGTCGGACGGCGACAGGCCGGATTCGATCTCCACCCGATTGCCGAGATTGCGGCCGACCGTGACCGGCTTCAAGATGACTTTGTCGTCATCGTCGAGCGCGGCGACCCTCATGCCCTCGGCGCCGAACACCAGGGCGGTCAGCGGAACCGATAGCGTGTTCGGATCGGCGGGAATGTGGAAGTGAACCTCAGCGAATGCGCCCGGCCAAAGCTTCCTGTCCGGGTTGTCCGCCTGCAACTCGATCAAGGCGGTGCGCGAGTTCTCCGCCAGCGCGTTCGACGTGGACACGAGTTCGGCTTCAAAGGTCTCCTTCTGGCCGGGTAAATGCAGCGTCGCCTTGACGCCCGGCGCGAGTTCACCGAGGAAGGCCTGGGGAACATTGACGTAGATGCGCATGCGGTGGATGTCGGCGATCTGAAACAAGGCGCGCCCGGTCGTGCCGCCGGCGTTGACGAGATCGCCGATATCGACGTTGCGCGCCGTCACAACGCCGTCGAACGGCGCCTTGATCTGTTCAAAGCTGGTCAGCTCTTCAAGCCGGCTGACCGCGGCCTGCTGCGCGACGACATTGGCTTTGGCGACGGACACCGCCGCGGCGCGCGCCGCGGCGTTCAGGTGGTCGGTATCGCCCTGCTGTTTGCTCGACCAACCTTCTGTCACCAGCTGCGACGTTCGCTGGTCCGTCACCCGGCCGAGGTCGGCGTTCGCTTGCGCCTGCTGCACGGCGGCTTGCAACTGCACCAGTTGCCCTTTCGCCTCTTCGAGCTGCTGATCGAGATCCGGCGCCGAAATCGTCGCCAGAATCTCGCCCTTGGCGACCTGGGCGCCGATATCCTTATTCCAGGCCGTGATATAGCCGCTGGCGCGAGCAAAAAGGGAGCCGCTGATATAAGCGGCGACGTTGCCCGGCAGCACCAGGTCCTGTTCTTCGGCCGCGCGCTCGGGCCGCACGACGCGCACGGTCGGAACGGTCTGGGCGTTGGTCCAGTCCGCGACCTCCTGTTTGCTCCTCGCGCGATCCATGATGCCGGAGACCGCGAGGCCGACGGCGCCGATCGCGAGGACGCTGACAAAAAGCAGAAAACGGCGCGCTTTCGGCGGAGGGGGATGGGATGGCGTAGGCGCGGACTGAGAGGACATAAGAGCTCCGGATCAGGCGTGAGAAGGCAGGCCGGCGAGCGGCTCCGCCGCGTCGGCCTTGGCCTTGCTTGGGTTTCGGTGCGCAATCGAGAATACGGTCGGCACAAATAAGAGCGTCGCAAACGTCGCAAACAGGAGCCCGCCGATGACGGCGCGCCCGAGCGGCGAATTCTGCCCCGGCTCGATGGCCATCGGCATCATGCCGATGATCATGGCGAGCGCCGTCATCAGCACCGGCCTGAAGCGCGTGGCGCCGGCTTCGAGCGCGGCCTCGACCGCGCTTTTGCCTTCCGCGAGTTGTTCGCGCGCGAAGCTGACCACGAGGATGCTGTTCGCCGTCGCGACGCCCATGCACATGATCGCGCCGGTCAGGGCGGGAACCGACAACGTGGTTCCGGTGAGGAACAACATCCACACGATCCCCGCGAGGGCGGCCGGGAGCGCCGTGATGATGACGAACGGGTCGAGCCAGGACTGGAAGTTGACGACAATCAGGAGATAGATCAGCACGATCGAGAAGGCCAAGCCGATCATGAGCTGCTGATAGGCGCCCGACATGGTCGCCACCTGGCCCCGGATCGTGACCGTCGCCCCCTTCGGAAGCTCGCCGAGCAAGTCGTCGACGATTTTTTGGACGTCCGCGGCGACGCTGCCGAGATCCCGATCCTGTGTCGCAGCATATATATTCACAACGTTGCGGATGTCATACTGCGAAACGATCGCGTTGAGCGGCTCGGGGGAAAGGGTCGCAAGACCGCCAAGGAGCTGTTGCGAGTTGGCGGCCTCGAGCGGCAGGTTCTTGAGATCCCCAAGGGTGTCGATGCCGTATTGCGGGGTCTGGACGGACACGGCGTAGGAGACGCCGTTAGCGGGGCTCAGCCAGTAGGTCGGCGCCGTCTGGGTGCTGCCCGACAGGGTCGTCTGAAGGCTCGTCGAGGCGTCGTTCTCGGTGAGTCCCACGACGCCGGCAAATTCGCGGTTGAAGTCGACCCGGAGGGCGGGGTCCTGGAAGGCCTCCTGGATGCGCGGGTCGGCGACCCCGGGAACATGGCGGATCTTCGCCAGGAGCTTGGTTGCGAAGGCGCGGCTGGCCTTGAGATCATTGCCTGCGATCTGGACGTCGATCGGCGCGGGCGACCCGAAATTGAGGATCTGGCTCACCATATCCGCAGGAAGGAACGAGAACGTGGCGCCCGGAAACGCCCGCGGGAGTTGCTCGCGCAACGTCTTCACGTAATCGTCGGTCGAGGTTGCTCCTTCGCGCAAGGTCACGAGAATGTCGTCGTCGAAGACGCCGATCGTGCCCGTGTTGCTGTACGAGAGGTTGATGCCGCTGACGGGCAGGCCGATGTTATCGACGACGCTCGCCAGCCGGTCCGGCGGGATGATGGCGCGGATCTTCTGATCGACCTGGTCGGCCAGCACTGTGGTTTGCTCAATTCGTGTTCCCGTCGGGGCTCGCATGTGGATCTTGATCGCGCCCGCGTCGACCGAGGGGAAAAAGTCCTGCCCGAGGAACGGGGCAAGCCCGAGAGACAACAGGGCGACGCAAACGAAGCCGCCGGCAAAGACGAAACGGTGCAGGAGCGCCAATCGCAGGACTCCCAGGTAGCCTTGGCGAAACCACTCGAAATAAGTCTCGAAGCCTCGCTGAAGGCGGCCGAAGAACCCGACGCGAGGCGGCTCGCCCGAACCGTCCGGCGCCGCGTGATGATGCTGACTGGCGAGCAAAAAATGCGCCATCGTCGGCACGAGCGTGTAGGTGAGGATGTAGGAAGCGATCATCGCGAAGACGACCGCCATCGCGAGCGGGCGGAAGAGGTAGCCCGCCACCCCGCCGAGCGCGAGCAGCGGCACGAAGGCGATGCAGATGCAAAACAAGGCCACTGTCGCCGGCGGCATGATTTCCTGCGCGCCCCGGGTGATGGCGGTCAGAATATCCTCGCCATGCTCCTCCATGTGGCGGTTGATGTTCTCGATGGTGACGGTCGCGTCGTCGACCAGAATGCCGACCGCAAGGGCAAGGCCGCCGAGCGTCATGACATTGACGGTCTGGCCGAGAAGGGACAGCGCGATCAACGAACTCAGGACCGCCAGCGGTATCGAGATCGTGATGATAAGGGTGGAGCGCCAGCTGCCGAGAAAGACGAGGATCATGAATCCGGTGAGCGCCGCCGCAATCAGACCCTCGCGGACGACGGCGGCGACCGACGATTTGACGAAGGCGGACTGGTCCCCGACGAAGGTCAATTTGACCCCGGGAGGCAGCGTGGCCTGAATTCCGGGCAAGCGCGCCTTGATGCCGTCGATGATGTCGAGCGTGGACGCGGAGCCGATCTTGAGGACGGACATCAGAACGCCCTTGCGCCCGTCGAGCTGGACGACGTTGGTCTGCGGCGGCGAGCCGTCATGGACGAAGGCGACGTCGCGCATGAACACGACCGTGCCGTTCACCACCTTGATCGGGAGATTGTTGAAGTCTGCGACCGCCTTGGGCAAGTCGTTCAGGTCGATGGTGAATTCGTAGGCGCCGATTTTCTCCGTGCCGACCGGATTGATCTGGTTCTGCAAGGCGAGGGCGGCGCCGACGTCGTTGGCGGAAAGATTGTGGGCGCGCAGCGCGCTCTGGTCGAGATCGATCTGCACTTGGCGCGTGGAGCCCCCATAGGGGAACGGGATCTGCGCGCCGGCCACCGTCGTCAGCTGCGGCCGGATGAAGTTCTGCCCGAGATCGAAAAGTTCTGTCTGGGACAGCTTGTCGCTGGACAGAGCAAGCTGGATGATCGGGACGCTCGAGGCGTTGTAGACCAGAATGATCGGCGGCGTGGCGCCCGCAGGGAGCTGTTTCAGGATGGTTTGCGAAATCGACGTGACCTGCGCCTGGGCAGCGTTGATGTCGACGTTCGGCTGAAAGAAGATTTTGACAATGCCCATGCCGGGAAGCGACTGCAACTCGATATGCTGGATGTCGTTGACGGTGGTCGAGAGCGCGCGTTCATAGGGCGCTACGATGCGGCCGGCCATGTCGTCCGGGGACAAGCCGGTATAGCCCCAGACGACCGAAATGACCGGGATTCCGATATTGGGGAAAATATCTGTCGGCGTTCTGAATATCGATAGCGCACCGAAGATCATCACCAAAATCGCCATCACGACGAAGGTGTAGGGACGCGCAAGCGCTAACCGAACGACGGCTGTCATGAACACTGGACCTGTGATTGAACCGCTGCGCCCTTTTTGTCGCTCGAAGCCAACGGCCGAAACGCCGTCGCCCAGCGGGCTGTCAACGCTCGGAAAGATATAAGCGATTATCGTGCCGGCGCCAGATCAAATTATCTTGATCTCCAGTGGAGGCGAGCTTCCACCGTTCCCGGCGGCGTTACTGCTTGTCGTCATCCGGGGTTCAAGCGTCTTTTGCGTCGCTGCGGGGAGTGGAGGGCCATCGAGACCTTTCAGCCGGTCCTTTCCTATTCGTTCATTCCCAATTCGACGGGTTAGACCGCCGCTCCTGGCGCACAACTGCCGTGCATGGACGAACCGGGAATGCACGCTCGATGGCCAGATCGCTCCGAAGCGATGCGTCGGCGTCAGCGTCAGCGCGAGATAACACCTGTGTGAGCCCGTAAACTATCGACCGGGACATCGAAGGACGCTCGAATCCGCGGTGGCGTCGTTCGCTCCCCGCGAGAGGACCGGGGGCCGCGTCCAACCTCAAACCGATTTCCGCATCACGATCGGACACTCGACCTTGATCTGCCGCGCTCGCGCCCCGCCGCCTCCGGCCGCTTCGATCAGCCATTCGGCGGCGATCGAGCCCATCTCGAAATGGGGCAGCAGAACGGTGGTCAGCGGCGGATGCAGTTGCTCGGCGATCTCGCGATCGTCGTAGCCCATCACGGCGACATCGTCCGGGATCCTCAAGCCCAGCTCGCGCAGCGCTTCGTAGCAGCCGACCGCCATCAGGTCGTTGGCGCAGAAGATCGCGGTCGGCGGGGGGCTGACCGCCATCAGCGTCCGCGTCGCCTCGTAGCCGGACAGCGCCTGCCAGTTGCCCTCGCGCACGAGGTCGGGATCGAAGGGCAGGTCGGCGGTCGCGAGCGCCTGGCGGTAGCCGCGCAGGCGGTGCCGCGCCGCCTCCATGCTGGCTTCGCCGTTGATGTAGCCGATACGCTTGTGGCCGGCCCGGATCAGCACGTCGGTCGCGGCGTGGCCGCCGGCGACCTCGCCGGGCACGATCGAAGCGAGCGCGCCGCCGGACGCGTGGCAATTGAGCAGGACAACCGGCGCCCGCGACGTCCAGGCCGGGTCCTCGACGAGCCGGGTGTTGATGGTCGCGTAGACCAGTCCGGCGAGCGGCAGCTCAGCGAGCTGGGCGAGCGCGGCGGCCTCCATGTCGGCGTCGCCGCGCGTCGCCATCACCGTCACGGTCAGGCCATGCGCCCACGCCTTCTCGCGCACGCCGTCGAGGCCGATCGCGGTCCAGGGGTCGGTCGAGAATTCGTCGCAGATGAAACCGATGGTCGTCGCGGCCGAGGCGGCCGGGGCGCCGCCGCGCCGCATCGGCTGGTATCCGAGCTTGGCGGCCGCCTTGATCACGCGCTGGCGCGTCGCAGGCGACAGGCGGGCGCCGTCGGCGTGATTGAGCACCAGCGAGACGGTCGTCTGGGAGACGCGCGCTTCGCTGGCGACGTCGATCATGGTCGGACGCCGCGCAGGCGCCTTCCGGCGACGATACCCGCGCTTTCCCGTGGTGTCGGGCTTGCCCACGCTCCCGGCGGCGGCCTTTCTGTCCAGCATCTTGACCTCGGCCCGGCGATGAAAATATTATTAGCAGAACAACATCCTGAAAACTCTGCAAAATGTCAATTTCTTCCTTTTCCCCATTGACAAGTTTTAGCACCTTATTATCCTCTGCGCCGCTCGGGGTTCAAGCGCGAAGATGCGGAGCGGCCAGTTGCCGCGGGGAGCCGCGTCGCGTCCCGAAAACCGAACGGCAGTCGCGCCGTCACGACGCGCTGAAAGCGCCGCGAACGAGGAGGAAATCAACATGCTCATAACACGCAGACACGTGCTGATCGGGACGGCGGGCGCCGCGGCCTTCGGCATTGTTCCGGCCTTCGGACAGGTCCCGCCGCTGAAGAAGAAAGATCATTACAAGGTCGGTTTCGCCCAGACCGAAAGCAACAATCCCTGGCGTCTCGCGCAGACCGCCAGCATGAAGGACGAGGCCGCCAAGCGCGGCGCTCAACTCGTTTATACGGACGCCGCCGGCTCGGCCGCCAAGCAGGTCGCCGACGTCAACAGCATGATCGCCCAGGGCGTCGATTTCATCTTCCTTGCGCCGCGCGAGGAGAAGCCGCTGGCGACCGCCGTGCTGAACGCGAAGAAGGCGGGCATCCCGGTGCTGGCGATCGACCGCGACCTCGATCAGGCGATCGCCAAGAGGGGCGTGGATTATCTGGGCTTCATCGGCTCCAATTTCATCCAGGAAGGCCAGCGGGTCGCCGACTGGACGATCGCCAAGACCGGCGGCAAGGGCAAGATCATCGAACTCGAAGGCACCATCGGCTCCTCGCCCGCCAACGACCGCAAGAAGGGCTTCGACGACACGATCAAGGCCAAGGCGCCCGATCTGGTGATCCTCGCCAGCCAGTCCGGCGACTTCGCCCGCGACAAGGGCCGGCAGGTGGCGGAGACGCTGCTGCAGGCGCATCCGGACGCCACCATCGTCTACGCCCACAATGACGAAATGGCGCTCGGCGCGATCGCCGCCATCGAGGCCGCCGGCAAGGCTCCCGGCAAGGACATTCTCGTGGTTTCGATCGACGGCGAGAAGGACGGGCTCCAGGCGATCGCCGACGGCAAACTCGGTTGCTCCTGCGAGTGCAACCCGCGCTTCGGACCGGCGGCTTTCGACATTCTTTACAAGTACGCCGCCGGCGAGACGATCCCGCCGTTGATCATCAATCCCGACCACTTCTACGACGCCAGCAACGTGGCGGAGTTCCTGCCGACCGCCTACTGAGGCGCCTCTTCGTTCGCCGCTTGCCGAAATCCCTCCCGCCTGCTTTGCTGCCGGCGGGAGGGCGTGTCGCATGTGAGGGCGCGCGTATCTCCCTCTCCCCGCAGGCGGGGAAAGAGGAAAGAAACCGGAGCCGAAAAACCATGCCGACGTCGGCGCCGCTCCTCGTCATGCGCGACATCGAAAAGCGCTTTCAGGGCGTGCACGCCCTCGCCAAGGCCTCGCTCGAGGTCCAGCCTGCCGAGATCATGGCTCTGGTCGGCCAGAACGGGGCCGGCAAATCGACGCTGATCAAGGTGCTCACGGGCGCCTACAGTCGCGACGCCGGCTCGATCGACTTCGCCGGACGGCCGATCGCCTTCGCCTCGCCCCAGGAGGCGCAGCGCGGCGGCATCAGCACCATCTACCAGGAGATCAATCTCGTCCCGTTCCGGTCGGTCACCGAGAACATCTTCCTCGGCCGCGAGCATCGGCGCTTCGGCCTCCTGGACTGGGGCCGGATGAACGCGGAGGCGGTCGAACTGCTGCGGCGCTTCGACGTCGCGATCGACGTCCGCCGGCCGCTGATGGATTATTCGACCGCCATCCAGCAGATGGTCGCCATCGCCCGCGCGGTGTCGTTCAAGGCGCAGCTCGTGATCATGGACGAGCCGACCTCCTCGCTCGACGAACGCGAAGTGGCGGTGCTGTTCGACGTCATGCGGCGGCTCAGGTCCGAAAGCGTCGCCGTGATCTTCATCACCCACCGCCTCGATGAGCTTTACCAGGTGTGCGACCGGGTGACGGTGATGCGCGACGGGCGCACGGTCGCGACGCGCCCGATGGCCGAGGTCGACAAGCTTCATCTCATCGCCGCCATGCTGGGGCGCGACGTCGAGACGGTCCGCGGCCACGCGACCGGCTTTTCCGCCGCGGCGGGACACGTGGGCGACGAGGTCCTGTCGGCCGAGGGGTTGCGGATCGGGCGGCGTGTCCGCGACTCCCGGCTCGACGTCCGGGCGGGTCAGATCGTCGGACTGGCGGGCCTGCTGGGATCGGGCCGGACCGAGACGGCGCGCGCGATCTTCGGCGCCGATCCGCCGGACGCCGGGTCGATCCGGCTGATGGGCAAGGCGATCACGCCGCGCGAGCCCGCCGACGCGATCGCCATGGGCGTCGGCTATTGCAGCGAGGACCGCAAGGCGGACGGCATCGTGCCGGAGATGTCGGTGCGCGAGAACCTCACCCTCGCGATCCTGCCGCGGCTCGTCGCGATGGGGGTGATCGACGAGGGCCGCCAGCGGCAAATCGTCGAACGGTTCATGAAACGCCTCGCCATCAAGGCGTCGGGGCCCGAGCAGAAGATCCGCGAGCTCAGCGGCGGCAACCAGCAGAAAGTGCTGCTCGCCCGCTGGCTCTGCTCCGATCCGAAGCTCCTGATCCTCGACGAGCCGACACGCGGCATCGACGTCGGCGCCAAGGCCGAGATCCAGTCGCTGATCCGCGAGCTGGCCGACCAGGGGCTCGGCGTCCTGATGATCTCGTCGGAGCTCGAGGAGATTGTCGAGGGCGCGGATCGCGTGTTTGTCCTGAGCGACGGCCGGACGGTCGCGGACCTGCCCCATGCGCAGGCGTCCGCGCAGGCGATCATGACCGCCATGGCGCACGAGGATCCCGCGGCGACCGGGGAGATCGCCGGTGGCTGACGCGCCGTCCCTGCCCGACAGGCGCGCCGCGCCCGACCTTCTGGCGTTCCTGCGGCGCTACGCCGCGCTGGCCGCGCTGATCGTGCTGCTCGCCTTCAATTTCGCGGTGACGCCGCATTTCGCCAGCCTCCAGACGCTCAACGTCAACCTGACCCAGGTCGCGACCATCGTCATCGTCTCGGTCGGCATGACGCTGGTGATCGCGACCGGCGGCATCGATCTTTCGGTCGGCTCGCTGATGGCGATCGCCGGCGCGCTCGCCCCGCTCATCTTCCTCAGCCCGTTCGGCGTCGCCCATCCGGCCCTGGGCGACATCCTCGCCTTCGTCGTGCCCGTCGCGGTCGCGGGGTTGCTCGGCGGGTTCAACGGCTGGTTCATCACCCGCTTCCAGGTCCAGCCGATTGTCGGCACGCTGGTGATGTTCATCGCCGGCCGCGGCATCGGGCAGGTGCTGACCAACGGCAACCTGCAGGTGTTCCACAATCCGACCTTCCAGTTCATCGGGCTCGGGCGCGTATTCGGCGCGCCGTTCCAGGTGATCATCATGCTCGCTCTTGTCGCTGTGGCGGCATGGACGGTCCAGCGCACCCTGTTCGGCCGGCATATTCTCGCGGTCGGCGGCAACGAGCGGGCGGCCCGGCTCGCCGGCGTTCCGGTCAACCGGGTCAAGCGCTGGGTCTACGCGATCAGCGGGCTCTGCGCCGGGATCGCGGGGCTGATCGTCATCTCCATCAACTCGTCGAGCGACGCCAACCTGGTCGGGCTCGGGATGGAGCTCGACGCAATCGCCGCGGTCGCTGTCGGCGGCACGCCGTTCACCGGGGGACAGGCGAGCGTGGTCGGCTCGCTGATCGGCGCGCTCTTGATCCAGCTCCTGCGCTACACGCTGCTCGCCAACGGCGTTCCGGATGCGGCTGCGCTGGTCGTCAAAGGCGCGATCATCGCCGGCGCCGTCTGGTCGCAGCAGCGGGCGAAAAGCGAATGACCGTTCAGTCCAACACCCCCGCCGGAGCGGCCCGTCCGAGCAGCTTCGCCTGGGCTTCGCAGCAGCGGGTGATGATCGCGCTCGTGCTGCTGATCCTGTTCGGCGCGCTGCGCTACGACCACTTCCTCGGCGCCTACAACGTGCTCTCGGTGCTGCGCTACAACTCGATGTTCGCCCTGACGAGCCTTGGCATGTGCTTCGTCATCATGACAGCCGGCATCGATCTCTCGGTCGGCACGACGGCCGCCTGCGCGAGCGTGGTCTCGGCGCTGCTCTCGTCCTACGGCCTGGTTCCGGGGCTCCTCGGCGGCCTCGGCACGGGCGTCGCGGTCGGCGTGATCAACGGCTTCATGGTGACGCGCATGCGCATTCTGCCGTTCATCGCCACGCTGTCAGGCATGCTGATGGCGAGCGGGACGGGACTCCTGCTCGCCCACAACCAGTCGGTCTCGGTCTCCTACGATACGGATTTCACCTGGCTCGGGCAGGGCGACTGGCTCGGCTTTCCCGTGCCCGCGTGGATCGCCCTCGCGGCTTACGTCTACGGCTCGGTCGTGCTCAACTTCACCAGCTTCGGCCGCTACGTGCTGGCGGTCGGCGGCAACGAGGAGGCCTCGCGCCTGATGGGCCTGCCGGTCGACCGGGTCGTGTTCTGGACCTATGTCCAGTCGGGCGTGTTCGCGAGCCTCGCCGGCGTCATTCTCGCCGCGCAATTCGGCGCGGGCCAGCCGGCCGAGGGCGTGGGGTGGGAGCTTTTCTCGATCGCGGCGGTGGTGGTCGGCGGCACGCTGCTGACCGGCGGCGTCGGCTCGGTCACGACCACGCTTGCCGGCGTGCTGCTGCTCGGGCTGATCTTCAACGTGCTCAACTTCGAGAACGGCCTCGGCTGGATCAGCCTCAGCGCCTACTGGCAGTCGGTGGTGCGCGGCGTGTTCCTGATGGTCGTCGTCATGGCGGGTTCCGGCGCTGTGCGGCGGGCGATGCGGACGGCGTAGAGCGGGATGCGATGGGGTGGAGCGGCCAGCTTCGCCACCCCTCGCCTCGCCTCGCCCCGCCCCTCATCCTAACCTTCTCCCCGCAAGCGGGGCGAAGGGACTCGGCCTCTACCGAACAGCATCTCGCCCTCCAGACGCGCTCAACACCTCGAACTCCGCCTCGGTGGCGAACGACTTTTGCGCGCCGCGCCGGGTCACCGAATCCGCGGCGTACAGCGTCGCCTTGTCGAGCGCCGCGTCGAGGCCGAGGCCGGCGGCGTAATAGCGGGCGAAGCTGCCGATGAAGGCGTCGCCGGCGCCGGTCGAGTCGACCGCCCGCACCTTGACCGGCGGGATGCGCTTGACGCCCTCCTGCATCGCTAAGAGCGAGCCGCGGGCGCCGAGGGTCACGATCACGGTCTCGTTTCCCTGGCGCAGCAGGCGCTTGGCGGCGAAAGCGATCTCGTCCTCGCTCTCGACCTTGAGGCCCGTCAGAATGGCGAGCTCGGTCTCGTTCGGCGTGACGAAGCTCGCGAGCCGGACCTTGTCTGGGTCGAGCGTGCTGAGCGCCGGGGCGGGGTTCAGCACGGTTTTGACGCCGTGACGCTTGCCGAATTCGAGCGCCGCGTAGACCGTCTCCAGCGGCACTTCGAGCTGCAGCAGAATGAGGTCGCAGGCCGCAAGGTCGCTCGCCGCCGCCTCGACGTCGCCCCGCGTCAGATCGCCGTTCGCGCCCTTGACGATGAGGATGAAATTCTCGCCCTCGGCGTTGACGAGGATCGTCGCGGTGCCCGTCGTCTGATTGGCGACGCGGCCGACGTGCTTCACATCGACCCCGAGCGCCTTGAAGTTGCCGAGCACGTTTTCGCCGAGCAGGTCGTCTCCGACCTTCGACACCATCACGACGTCCGCGCCGAGCTTGGCCGCGGCGACGGCCTGATTGGCCCCCTTGCCGCCAAAACTCATCTCGAAGCGCGGCGCCGCGATCGTCTCGCCCCATGCGGGCATGCGCTCGACATAGGTCACGACGTCGACGTTGCTGGAGCCGACAACTCCGACGCGCGGGCGTTTCTGTGGCATTGTTGGCCCTCCCCTCCATCGCTTGATGACAACCAATGCCGCAAGGACGACGTGGGTGGACGCTGTCTTACCCCAGCTCCGCCGACCGCGCACCGGTCTGACTCCAACCGACCGGCTCTGTGTCTTGGCGCCCTTGGCGCCAAAACTCACCTGTTAAATCTCAGCAAATAATCCGCATCGATGTCAGCCTCGGTCCGAGATGGGAGAAGTCCCGGTCGTGGGACACCAGGGCGTCCGCGTTTATGGCGAGTGCGCTCGCAGCCTGAACAGCATCGGGCAGCTTCAATCGATACATGGCCCGCAACCCCGCGGCGCGCACCGCAATGTCGAAATCAAGTGCAATCACGGTCCACGACCTGAAAACCTCGCTGTATTGCGAGGCGAGGGCATGATTCTTGGCCTGCTCCGGGCCCGTCAGCACTTCGGCGATCGTGACCGTCGTCACCGCCAACTGCAACGCTCCGGCCTCATAGGCTTCGAATAGCGGCAAGAACCGTCGAGCAAACCGAGGATGCCCTTCGAGCACGTAGATGATCGGTGCGGTGTCAACCAAAACAAGGGCGTTGGCGGGCAAGCCATCGATGTTCAGCGGGTCCATTCGTCCCGCATCTCGCGGATCGTGTTCGCGCTCTCTTCCCCCCACAGGCCAACCCCGGACCCGCCAAGCGAAAGAAGCGATCGCTGCTTGGGCGGCTGGGCCCGCAGGATCGCCTCGTACAGGGCAATCGGCACGATCGCGGCCACAGGGCGACCATGCCTACTGATCACCGTGGACGTCCCACGCTCGGCGCGATCGAGCAGCCCAGGAAGCGATTTGCGCGCTTCCTCTGCGCCTTTGGCGGCTGTCTCTTTGATCCCGGTCATACCTGTTCCGTACGGCGCCGTACAGGCCTAGTCAACAGGCTTTCAGACTCGCCAGGTCGGGCGGCTCTTGTCTTGATCGCTATCCCAGCTCCGCCGACCGCGCCCAGAGATTGATCCCGGCGTCCACCGCGTAGCCGTCGATCGTCTTCAGCTCCTCGGGCGAGAAGGCGAGGTTGTCCAGCGCCTTGACGCTGTCGATCACCTGCTCCGGCCGGCTCGCGCCGATCAGCGCGCTCGTCACCCTTTTGTCGCGGAGCGCCCAGGCAAGCGCCATCTGCGCCAGAGACTGGCCGCGCTGTTTGGCGACGCCGTTCAAGGCCCGCACATGTGCGAGCGTCTCGGGGGTAAGGAAGTCCGGCTTGAAGAAATGCGCCTCCGCGGCGCGGCTGTCGGCCGGAATCCCGTTCAGGTACTTGTCGGTCAAAAGCCCCTGCGCCAGCGGCGAGAACACGATCGCGCCGATGCCCTCCTCGGCGAGCGTGTCGAGCAGGCCGTCCGTCTCGAGCCAGCGGTTGACCAGCGAATAGCTCGGCTGATGGATGAGGCAGGGCGTGCCGAGGCTTTTCAGGATCGCCGCCGCCTCCCGCGTTCGGCGCGCGTTGTAGGACGATATCCCGACATAGAGCGCCTTGCCCTGGCGCACCGCCGTGTCGAGCGCGCCCATCGTCTCCTCGAGCGGCGTCTCGGGGTCGAAGCGGTGCGAATAGAAGATGTCGACGTATTCAAGCCCCATGCGTTTCAGGCTCTGGTCGAGGCTGGCGAGCAGGTATTTGCGGCTTCCCCACTCGCCATAGGGTCCCAGCCACATGTCGTAGCCGGCCTTGCTGGAGATCACGAGCTCGTCGCGACGCCCTCGAAAATCGCTGCGCAGGAGGTCGCCGAAGTTGATCTCGGCCGAGCCGGGCGGCGGCCCGTAATTGTTGGCGAGGTCGATGTGGGTGATCCCGAGGTCAAAGGCGGTGCGCAGAATGGCCCGCATGGAATTGAGCGACCGGTTGAAGCCGAAGCTGTGCCATAGCCCGAGCGAGATCGCCGGCAGCTTCAGGCCGCTTCGGCCGCAACGATTGTAGAGCATCGAATCGTAGCGGGCGGGGGAGGGGATGTAGGTCATGAGTTTCGATCTCAGCTTTTTGGAGGTCCTAGCGCGACATCGCGAAAGTCGTCTTGAGAAAATTGGCGACGTCGCTCGGCGCCTTCTCGCGCGCTTCCGGATCGCCGCCGACGGTGACGCCGTATTCGGTGCATTTCTTCAACAGAGCGACGGCGTCCTTGCCGGTCGCCTTGTCATTGTCCCTCTGCATCGTAAATGCGCCGTCGTCCAGATCGATCTCGCCGTGACAATTGCGTAGGGTCGTCGGCCCAGGACGGAAGTGCGGCGGGTTGGCGCTGTCGAAACCATGATAGGCGTCCGGATAGACGATCACCGAGATCGAGGCGCCGCTTGCGCGCAGGCGATCGGCGTAGGCTATGCAGAACGCGGCGGGCGTGTAGTCGTCCTTGCCCCCTAACAGCATGAGAATTGGCGACCCATCGAGGTGGGCCGACACCCATGGCACAGCGCATCCCGGATAGACCGCGACGTGAGCAGCGAAGCGGAGGCCGTCGTCGATGACCCCGCGACGAATCGGCTCCAGCGCTGCATTCAACGCAGCGGACCCGCCACGCGAAAACCCGATCACGCCGATCCGCTTGTCGTCGATCGCAGGATGCGTCGCGAGCAATCGAAGCGCCGCAAGCGCCCCGGCTGCGTCGGCGGCGGGCGACAGCCGTGATTGGTCTGTCGCCGTTTCGGTCAGTCCGCGGCCGGTGAAATTGTCGATGACAAAGGTCGCGACGCCCATCGCGTTGAGCCGTTGCGCCCACTCCCATTCGTTTTTCAGGACCCCGCTGCTGCCATGAACCACGACCATGCCCGGAACCTTCGCGGTCGGGCCAGCGCCTGCCGGCAGAGTCAGCACGCCGGCGATCACGGACCCTTCCGTCGCTTTCCGCATGGCGAGCGCTCGTCCGCTCCTCGGCGTCAGCGCCTCGAAGGCGATGGTTCCCGTTCGCCCGTCGGCGAGCGTCGCGACCGCGGCGTCGTTGGTGGCGATCGACCCGGCCTCGGCCGGGCCCGAGGCCGATGCGGCGAGCATGAGCGGCGCGACAACGCGGGAGATGAGCGGATATCTGCGCACAGTCAGCCTCGACAAGCGTTCCAGGGGAGCAATATGCGCGAAGGCATGTCAGTTCGCCGGGGAGAATCCGTCCTCGCTCCAGTCCTCGCTGCCGACCCCGTGGTGGAGGAAGAAGAGACCATCCGGGTCGTACTTCCGCTTGATCGCGAGCAGCCGCGGATAGTTTTCGCCCCAGAAGGCGTCCTGCCAGTCGGACTGGAAATAGTCGGTCTCCCAGACGTAGGACGCGACTCGCGGCGTGAGCTTGCGGATTTCGTCCATCGCCGCAGTCACGGCGGCGGCGTCGCGCTTCGCCGCAGCGATGTCCGGCTCGTGTCCGGGAACGGCGGGATAGGCGGGCTGTTCGAAGGCCCCGCCGATGACGAGCGCGAATGCTTCGGTGACCGCCGGGTTCGTCGCGGTATCCTTCGCCATGGCGATCGCCTCGGCGGACCCTCCGGCGAGCCCCTTGTTGAAATGCAGTTCGACGCCGTGCCTCGCCGCGAGCACGAGCGCATCCGCCAGACTTTGCCTTTTGTCGTCCTCGAGGAGTGCCGAGGGAAGCCAGGCCGATTGATAGGCCCGCCAGACCACGCCCGTTTCGCCGAGGTTGCTGGCCCAAAAGATATTGTCGGGCGGCGCGCCCGGGCGGTCATCCGGAATGACCACACCCGGTAGTCGCCTGAGCATGGCGGGGTCCCAGAAATGCCGCGCCGGCCCGGCCAGCACTTGTGGCGCCGGGTCCACGACATAATCCTGAGGCGCGCCGGCGACCCAGTCGAAGAACGGACGCCATGCCGCTTGCGCCTGTCCGCGATCGAGGCCCTGGAAGAGCGTCGAAATTCTCAGGACGCGATTCGGCAGAAAGACGATCTGTTCGCCCCAGTGCGGATTGAAGAGCGCGTCGCGGTAGAATTCGAGAACCTTCGCCGCGAGGCGGCGGTGGGCGTCGTCGGAACTGGATTTGACGCCCGCCATAACGATGCCCAGGGTGTCGGGAAGCGCGTGCGTTCTCAGCGTCAGGCGGGTGACGACGCCGAATCCGCCGCCGCCGCCTTTCAACGCCCAGAACAGGTCGGGACTCGAACAGGCGTTGGCGATCTTCACGTCGCCGTCCGCGGTGACGATCTCCGCCTCGAGGAGATTCGCGCCGGCCATGCCGAACGCCTTGGAGAAGCTGCCGAAGCCGCCGCCCAGGATCAGCCCGGCGACGCCGACCGTCAGGCAGCCGCCGCCCTGGACATAGCGGCCGCCCTTGGTCGTCACCTCGTTGTAGACATGGCCCCAGATCGCGCCGGGTTCGACCGAAACCGCGGGCTGCGGCGCCTGCCCCTCGCAGCCGGCGGCGACGAAGGCGTCATGGAGCCTGACATCGTGCAGGCGGCGGGTCCAGATCAAGAGCGAATCCGCCGCGTTCGAGCTGCCCTGATACGAATGGCCGCCGCCCTTCACGACGAGACGCAGGTTATGTTTTCGCGCGAAGTTGACCGCGGCGACGACGTCGGCGGTCGACTGCGCCGCGACGGCGTAGACGCTTGGCCGAGACGTCCAGGCGCCGACCCAGCCGAGCGACTGGGTGAGGCCAGCCTCATCGCCGAGATAGTACGGATTCTTGAGCGCCTTGAACACCTGCGCGCAGGTTTCGGCCGGCGCTCCGACGCAGGCGAAGAGCGGCGAACGCACCTTGATCAGTTCGCCGTCGAGCCCGCGTCCGAGTTCCTGCCAGGCGTCGTCGGATGGCCAGTCGGGATCGCCAGGGCGGACGCGGGCAGCCGGAGAGGGGGCGGCGGCGGAGGCGGCGCGCCGCATCAAAAAGTCGCCGACAAGCGGCAATCCGGCGATAATCTTGAGAAGGCTCCTGCGATCCATCGGCCATGCCTCCCAGCATCGTCCGGGGCGAATAGCCACGCAATCCGAATGCGGGCGCAAGTCGTGCGGCTACGCATTTCCGCATCGGGGCGGCCATGCTATGCGCCCGTGTTCGGTTTTTTGATGGAGAGACGGGTGAAGGTCAACGGACGCGCCACGCGCACGATCTGGCTCAACGCCGACGGCTCGAGCGTCGACGTCATCGACCAGCGCTGGCTGCCGCACGAATTCCGCGTCGCTACCCTCACCACGCTCGGCGAGGCGGCGACGGCGATCCGCGACATGTGGGTGCGCGGCGCGCCGCTGATCGGCGTGACCGCCGCCTACGGCGTGGCGCTCGCCATGCGCGACGACCCGAACGACGCCAACCTCGACGCGGCCTGGGAACGCCTGCACGCGACGAGGCCGACGGCGATCAACCTGCGCTGGGCGCTCGACGCCGTCCGCAATCGTCTCCTCCTGCTCGAGCCTGCGGCGCGCGCCGCCGCGGCCTACGCGCTGGCGGCGGAGATCGCCGACGAGGATGTCGCGATCAATCGCGCCATCGGCCGCAACGGCCTCGCCCTCATCCGCGCAATCGCCGCCACGAAGCCGCCGGGGACGCCGGTCTCCATCCTCACCCATTGTAACGCCGGCTGGCTCGCGACGGTCGACTACGGCACCGCGACTGCGCCGATCTATCTGGCGATGGAGGCGGGGATACCGGTTCACGTCTATGTCGACGAGACGCGGCCGCGCAACCAGGGCGCCTCGCTCACCGCCTGGGAAATGGTCAACCACGGGACGCCCCACACGCTGATCGTCGACAACGCCGGCGGCCATCTGATGCAGCACGGCCTCGTCGACATGGTCATTGTCGGCACGGATCGCACGACGGCGCGGGGCGACGTCTGCAACAAGATCGGCACCTACCTCAAGGCGCTGGCGGCCAAGGACAACGGCGTGCCGTTCTATGTCGCGCTGCCGTCGCCGACCATCGACTGGACGGTCGACGACGGCGTCAGGGAGATCCCGATCGAGGAGCGCTCGGCTGACGAGGTCGACACTATCCAGGGGCTCGGGGCGGACGGAAAGGTCGCGAGGGTGCGCATCTCGCCGGCCGGCAGCCCCGCCGCCAACCCGGCTTTCGACGTGACGCCGGCGCGGCTCGTCACCGGCCTCATCACCGAGCGCGGCGTTGCGGCGCCCTCTCGCGAAGGATTGAAAGCGCTGTTTCCGGAGCGCGGCTAGCGGGTGGGCAAAAGATCGTTCTAGACTGATCGTTCTGATCTGAACGGTCTTTTCGTTTCTCTCCTCCGCCAGGGCTCCTCAATGCTGCGTCCGCTCGCCGGCCTGACCATCATCGAGTTCGAGGGCATCGGCCCCGGGCCCCTTGCCGGCCGCATGCTGGCCGATCACGGAGCGGAAGTCACCGCGATCGTCCGGCCCTCTAAGGCGACGCTCGGCAATCCGGACGCGCTCAGCGACGATCCGCTGCGGCGCGGCAAGCGCATCGTCGCGCTCGATCTCAAGGCGTCCGAGGCGGTCGAGGAGGCGTTGAGGCTGATCGCTGGCGCCGACGCGCTGATTGAGGGCAACCGGCCCGGCGTGATGGAGCGGCTCGGCCTCGGCCCCGCCGAGTGCGCCCTGCGCAATCCGAAGCTGGTCTATGGCCGCATGACCGGCTGGGGACAGGAGGGGCCGCTGGCGCAGGCGGCCGGCCACGACCTCAATTATGTGGCGCTGACCGGCGCGCTGTCGCTGACCGAGCGGCCCGGCGCGGCGCCGGTCGTGCCTCCGACCGTGCTCGGCGACGCCGGCGGCGCGCTCGGGCTGGCATTCGGCATTGTCAGCGGGGTCCTGTCGGCGAGAGCGACGGGCAGGGGCTGCGTCGTCGACGCGGCGATCCTCGACATGGTCGCGGCGCTCAGCGGCATCGCGCTCTGGGCGCGCGCGACCGGGATGCTCGACGGCGGGCGGCCGAGCATCTTTCACGACTCGCCCTTCTACGACGCCTATCTCTGCGCCGACGACCGCTATGTCACGATCGGCGCGCTCGAGCCGCAGTTCTACGCGGCTCTTCTCGAAAAGCTCGGCCTTGCCGACCTCGACCCGAAGGCGCAATACGACACGCGCCAATGGCCGGCGCTGAAAGCGCGCTTTCGCGCGCTGTTCATGAGCCGGCCGAGCGCCGAGTGGCGGGCGCTGCTCGAGGGTACGGACGTGTGCTTCGCGCCGGTGCTCAATCTCGCCGAAGCGGCGGCCCATCCGCACAACGCCGCGCGCGGCCTCTATCGCGCCGACGCCGACGGACGGCTCGACGCGGCCGAAGCGCCGCGCTTTCAGCCGCTCGCTGTCCCTTCTCCCCGTTCACGGGGAGAAGGTTAGGATGAGGGGGCCGGCCCTCTCCCCGCTGACGCGGGGCGAGGGGGAACAAGGAGACTCGATGCCGACCCACGTCCTGCCGGAAACGCTCGAGTTTCCCTGTCCCGAGCCGCCAAAGCCCGGCGAGGTCGTCGAAGTCCGGCCCGGAGTGTTCTGGGCGCGGCTCGCGCTGCCGTTTCGGCTCAACCACGTCAACCTGTACCTTGTCGAAGACGGCGCGGGCTTGGCGCTGATCGACACCGGCATCGACGACCCGCCGTCGCGGGCCGCCTGGGAGGCGCTCATCGACGGGCCGCTGCGGGGGCGTAGCCTCACCAGGCTGATCGCCACCCATTTCCACCCCGATCACATCGGACTCGCCGGCTGGCTGTGCGAGCGTTTCGACATGCCGCTCGCCATGAGCCAGACCGAATATCTCCTCGCCCTCAACATCCGCCTCGACCCGTCGGCGCTGAAGTCGGAGCCTTATCGCGGCTTCTATCGTTCGCATGGGTTGAGCGAGGCAAGCACCGAGATCCTGCTCGGCAACGGCCTGCAATACCTGCGCATGGTCGCCCCGCCGCCGAAAACCTTCCAGCGGCTGATGGCCGACGACCGGCTGACGATCGGCGGCCGGACGTTCGCGGTGCTCACCGGCGGCGGCCATTCGCCCGAGCACGTCATGCTGTTTTCGGCCGAGGACAATCTCATCCTCGCCGGCGACCAGATCCTGGCGAAGATCTCGCCCAACGTCAGCGTCGAGGCGATGGAGCCGGACGGCGATCCGCTCGGGGTCTACCTGCGCTCGCTGGAGCGGATGAAAACCCGCCTGCCCGAGGACGTGCTGGTGCTCCCCGGCCACAACCTGCCGTTCGTCGGGCTGCACACGCGGGCGGACGAACTCATCGCCCATCACGAGGCGCGCTGCATGGCGATCGTCGAGGCCTGCAGGCGCGCGCCGCAGACCGCCGCCGAGCTCGTGCCGGTCATTTTCGGCCGCCCGATCGACGATCCGCACCAGCTCGTCTTCGCCTTCGGCGAGGCGCTCGCCCACATCAACACGATGATCCGCGCCGGCCGCCTGAAAGTCGCCCACGCCGAGCGGGGGCTAGCGCTCGAGGCGGCGTGAGGGGGCGGCCGCTTGGCTCTGAGGAAACATTGGCGATTGGGGCATCTTGGCGCTATAAGTGACCAACGAATTGGTCATGAGGGTGGCATGGAGGACGTGACTCTTGCGGGCGCGAAAGCGCGACTTAGCGAACTGGTCGAGCGGGCCGCCCGCGGCGAACCCATCCGGATAACCAAGCGCGGAAAACTGGTCGCACAGCTCTTGGGCGTAGAGAAACGTCGCAAGCCCGTGGACCTCGCGGCTCTGAAAGCGTTGACTGCGTCCATGCCCTTGCAGCCGGAGGCTGCGAAGGATTGGCTGCGCGCTTTGCGTGACGATCAGCGGTACTGATGCTGTATGTCGACACCTCGGTGCTTGTCAGCGCTCTGACGAACGAAACGGACACCTCCCTTTGCCAGACCTGGCTTGCTGAACAGGACGCGTCCGCGCTCGCGATCAGCGACTGGACGGTTACGGAGTTCTCGTCGGCGCTGTCGATCAAGCTCCGGACCGGCGCGCTGAGCGCGCCGCATCGCGCCGCCGCGCTTTCGGCTTTCACGCGTCTCTCCTACGAAAGCTTTCAGGTCCTGACAGTAGCTCACGCGGACTTCTTCGCCGCGGCGCGACTGGCCGATCAATCGCAACTGAACCTCCGCGCCGGGGACGCGCTTCATCTGTCGGTTTGCGCGGCTCACGGGGCGACGCTCTGTACGCTCGATCGACGATTAGGCGAGGCGGCGCCGCGCGTCGGAGTCGAATCCGTGTTGCTGTCGGGAGGCTAAGTCTCGTTCGCCGTGAACAGTGTCCAGCGGCAATACGCGAAAAAAGAGATCTTGGGAGGGCCCGTCCATGCTCGAACGCCAACTCGCCTGCCTGGGCCCGTCGGGCTTTCACCGCCTCGCCTATGACGAATGGCCGGGGCCGCCCGGTGGGCGGACGCTCGTCTGCGTCCACGGACTGAGCCGCAACGCCCATGATTTCGATGTCTTCGCCGAGGCGATGTCCCGGCATTGCCGGGTCGTCTGCCCCGATATGCCGGGGCGCGGGCGCAGCGAATGGCTGAACCATTCGGAGGAATATGTCTTCCCGACCTATCTCGCCGATTGCGCAGCGCTGATCGCGCGGCTCGACGTCGAGAGCGTGGACTGGCTCGGGACCTCGATGGGGGCGCTGATCGGGATTTTGCTCGCGGCTGAGCCGGGCGCGCCGGTCCGCAGGCTGGTGGTCAACGACGCCGGTCCGTTCGTGTCGAAAGCGGCGCTCGCGTGGCTTGGCGCCTTCATCGGCGCCGATCCGACGTTCGAATCGATCGAAGCCATGGAGCGGGCCGTCCGGCAGAACAGCGCCGGATTCGGCGCGCTCACTGACGCTCAGTGGCGCAGGATGACGCAAGTCCTGTCGCGACCGAAGCCCGGCGGCGGCTACGGCTACGCCTACGATCCGCGGATCGGCGACCCCTACAAGCAGGACCTGCCTGACGTCGATCTCTGGCCGCTCTGGGATCGGGTCGCCTGTCCGACGCTCATTCTGCGCGGCGCGGAGTTCGAACGTCCTGCCGCGAAGCGTCGCCGAGGCGATGACAGAGCGGGGGCCGAAGCCGAAGCTGATCGAGTTCGCCGGCGTCGGCCACGCGCCGGCGCTTCTGGGGGAAGACCAGATCGGCGTGGTCCGGGATTTCCTGCTTGTCTGACGCGTGGATCGGCGCCCGAGCCTTTCCCTTTCGCGCCTAAGCCTCTATCCCTCGCGGCTGCCGGAGCCAGACGCGTTTCCGTCGAAACGCGTCTTCCTCTGGAGTCTTTGAAAACGCGGGATTTTAGCGAAAAGCCGGCATCCATTTTTTCGCATCCCGCTCGTGACGAGAGCCGCCCCATGCCGCCGCCCCTTCTGCACCTTCGAGACATCGCCGTGACCCTCGGCGGCGCGCCGCTGCTCGCCGGGGCGGAGCTGTCGATCGCGCCGGGCGAGCGGATCGCGCTCGTTGGCCGCAACGGCTCAGGCAAGTCGACGCTGTTGCGCATCGCCGCGGGCGAAACGGCCCCGGACCGCGGGACCCGCTTCCAACAGCCGACCGCGCGGCTCGCCTTTCTGCCGCAGGAGCCGGACATGGCGGGCTTCGCCACGGCGCTCGACTACGTGGTCGCGGACCTCGGCGAGCACGAAGACGCCTATGCGGCCCGCGCCATGATGGCCGATCTCGGGCTCGACCCGGCGGCGAAACCGGCCACCCTGTCCGGAGGCGAAGCGCGGCGCGCGGCGCTCGTCCGGGTGCTTAGCGCCGAGCCGGACATTTTGCTGCTCGACGAGCCGACCAATCACCTCGACCTGATCGCCATCGAGTGGCTGGAAAGCTGGCTGGCGTCGTGCCGCTCCGCGCTCGCCCTCGTCAGCCACGACCGCCGCCTGATGGCGGACCTGACCAACGCCACCGTCTGGGTCGACCGCGGCGCGACGCACCGGCTCGACCGCGGCTTCTCCGCCTTCGAGGCCTGGCGCGACGCCAAGCTGGAAGAAGAGGAGGCCGAGCGCCACAAGCTCGACCGAAGAATTGTCGCCGAGGAGCACTGGATGCGATACGGCGTGACGGCCCGCCGCAAGCGCAACATGCGCCGGGTCGGCGAACTCGCCGACATGCGTCGGGAGCGGCGCGAGGCGCGCCGGGCGGTCGGCGTTGCGACCATGGTCGCCCAGGACGCCAGGGCCTCGGGGGCGCTGGTGATCGAAGCGGAGGCGATCAGCAAAGCCTATGACGGAACGCCCATCGTCAGGAATTTCACGACCCGCATCATGCGCGGCGATCGGATCGGCGTGATCGGCGCCAACGGCGCCGGCAAGACGACGCTGATCAACCTGCTGACTGGGACGCTCGCGCCCGATACGGGCGAGACGCGCATCGGGACCAACGTCGTCATGGCGCGGCTCGATCAGAAGCGCGACGCGCTGCCGCCGACGACCACCCTGGTCGACGCGCTCACCGGCGGCGGCAGCGACTACGTGACGATCAACGGCGAGCGCCGGCATGTCGTCGGCTACATGAAGGACTTTCTGTTCGGGCCGGAGCAGGCGCGCACGCCGATTGAGAAGCTGTCCGGCGGAGAGCGCGGCCGCCTCATGCTCGCCCGCGCGCTGGCTTTGCCCTCGAACCTGATCGTGCTCGACGAACCGACCAACGACCTCGACGTCGAGACGCTTGATCTCCTGCAGGAGTTGCTCGGCGACTACAGGGGGACAATCCTGATTGTCAGCCACGACCGCGATTTCCTCGATCGCGTCGCGACCTCGGTGATCGTCAGCGAGGGTGGCGGGCGGTGGGTCGAATATGCCGGCGGCTATTCCGACATGGTCGCCCAGCGCGGCTTCGGACTGGCGGGCCCGACATCGGCGCCCGCCGCCAAGGCCGAAAAGACCGAGGCGAAGCCGAGGAGCGAAGCCCAGGCGAGGCGCAAGCTGTCGTTCAACGACAAGCGCGCGCTCGAACTTTTGCCGCAACGCATGGACGCCTTGCGCGCCGAACTGGATGTGCTGGAAGCCAAACTCGGCGACGCCGATTTCGCCGCCCGCGAGCCGGCTGCGTTCCAGACGGCGACCAATCGCTACGGCGAGCTTCGGGCGGAAATGGAGAAGGCCGAGGACGAGTGGCTCGCGCTCGAGATTTTGCGCGAGGGCATCGAGGGTCAGGAGTGAAAGGCTGCGCCTTGCGGTCGAAACGGCCAGTTGTCGCCGCGCTCGTTGAGCGCGGCGAGGCGGTCATCGGCCGCGTCAGCAGGGTGGGTCGAAGCGGCGCCCGTCATTCCTCGATGACCGGCCTCAGCCACAGGAAGTAGAGCGCGCCGGCGGTGAGCGCGGCAACCGTCATCACTTCGGCAATCCCCAGCGGCGAGGCGTCGCGATAGAGCGTGGCGCCGAGCGCGCCGCCGAGCGCGCCGAACAGCATCTGGCTGGACAGCAGGATCGCCGACGCCATGCCGGCGATATCGGGCAGGGGGTGCACGGCCTCGTAGGCCGCGTTGGGGAAGATGAGTCCCATGGCGACGAAATAGAAGAAGGCGAGCCCTGTCACGATCGCGAACGAGTCGAGTCCGGCGAGGCTGACGACGAGCAGGGCGAGCGCGGCGATGGCGGTCAGGGACAGCGCCAGGTCGAGCGCCGTCTTCGGTTTCACATGCCGTCGCACGAGCGCGGAGTTCAGGCTCGCCCCGGCGATCACGCCCATCGACGTCAGGGCGAACAGGCCGGCGAAGGCCGCCTTCGTTACGCCGTAGCCCTGCATGAACAGGAGCGGCGAAGTGTTGATGTAGCTGAACATGCCGCCGAAGGTGAGACCGAGGATCAGCGAGAAGCCAAGACAGAAGCGGTTCGTCAGCGCGCGCTGGTAATTGGCGACGACGGCCGCCGGCTTGAGGCTCTGGCGCGCGCCTTCCGGCTGCAATTCGCGGAACCGGGAGAAGCCGATCGCCAGCAGGAACACGCCGATCGCGGCGAGCGCCAGGTAGATCGTCCGCCACGGCGCGATGTAGAGGATGAGCGCGCCGAGGCTCGGGGCGATCACCGGCGCGATTCCCTGCACCAGCGCGATCGCGGTCAAGAGAAGGCGCGAACTCGTGCACGTCGAACAGGTCGCGCACGATCGCGCGCGGCAGCACCCCGACCGCGCCGGCGCCGGCGCCCTGAATCAGGCGGAAGGCGAGCAGCGCGCCGATGGAGGGCGCAAATCCGGCGCCGAGGCCGCACAAGGTGAAGAGCGCCAGCCCGACGATCAGCACGGGCTTGCGGCCGAAGCGGTCGGCGAGCGGGCCGACGATGAGCGGCGCGGTCGAGAATCCGGCGAGAAAAATCGCGATCGTCGCGGCGGTCGTTGTTTGGCTCGCGCCCAGATCCGCCTGGATGAGGGCCAGGCTCGGCAGCGCCATGTCGATCGCCAGCGGCGGCAACGCCGCCATGGCCGCGAGAAAGACCACGAACGCGCGGCCATGGACGTTGAACGACATCAAGGCAACTCCGAAAACATCGTCGTTTAGCGCTCGACCCCCGACCGCAGCCAGCCGACATAGAGCGCGGCGGCGCCGAGCGCCCCGGCGCTCATCACGACGCCAACCGCAAGCGGCGTGCCATTACGATAAAGCGCGGCGGCGACCGAGCCGCCGATCGCCCCACATAGCATCTGCGCCGACACCAGCACCGCCGAAGCGACGCCGGCGATTTCGGGCAGGGGGTGGATGGCCTCGTGCACGGCGTTGGGCACGATGAGCCCGAAAGCCGTGATGTAGAGCATTGTCGGCGCGATCAGGAAGATCAGCGACGGACGCCCGCCAAGGCTCGCCGCCAGGACGGTGAGCGCGGCCGCGGTAGCCAGCGTCAGCGCCGCGTCGAGCACGGCGCGCGGCGTTGCATGGCGCCTGAGCAGCCAATTGTTGATCAGCGAGCCGGCGACGACGCCCGAGGCGGTCATGGCGAACAGGCCGCCGAAGCCCGCCGCTGTCACGCCGTAGCCGTCGATGAACAGAAGCGGCGAAACGTTGACGTAGGCGAACAGGCCGGCGAAAACCAGCCCGTTGACCAGCGAAAAGCCGGCGCACATCCGATTGGTCAGCGCACGCCGGTAGCCGGCGGCGATCGTCGCCGGCGCCAAGCTGCGCCGCATGCCCGCGTCGTGGGATTCGACCAGCATCACGAGCACGAGGGCGCCGAGCACGACGCCGAGGGCCGCGAGCGCGGCATAGATCAGCCGCCAGGGTCCGATCGCAAGCAGGCCTGCGCCCAGCGTCGGTCCGATCAGCGGCGCGGCGCTGAACACGACCGAGACGGCTGCAAGCTGCAGCCGCGCCTGGCGGCCCTCGAACACGTCGCGGATGATCGCGCGCGGCAGCACGGCGACCGTCCCCGCGCCGGCGCCCTGTACGATGCGCGAGACGATCAGCACCACGATCGACGGCGCGAGCGCGCAGCCGATCGCCGCCAGGGTGAAAAGCGCAAGCCCGGCCAGCAGCACGGGCTTGCGGCCGAACCGGTCGGCGAGCGGGCCGACGGCGAGCGGCGCGGTCGAAAATCCGACGAGGAAGACGGCGATCGAGGAGGCCGCCTGAGCCGAACTCGCGCCGAAATCCGCCTGGACCAGACCGACGCTCGGAAGGGCCATGTCGGTCGCGAGCGCCGGAATCGCCGAAAGGCCGCCGAGCAGCGCAGTGAACCCCCACCCGTGAACATTGAGCGCCATCCGTTCAGGCCGGCGCGTGCTTCACGTCGGAGCCGCCGAGGGCGTGCGTGGCGAGACCGGAAAGCCAATGACGAGTCACGCCGCCGAACGCGCTGCCGAGCATGACCCAAAGCCACGTCATCTTGTTTCGAGAATCCGTTCGGAGGAGGGACCGCGACATAAGGACATTCGGGTCGGGGACGCAACCCGCGCGAGCGACCTCGCGCATTTGTGAGCCGGCCTCGCCCGGGAGCTTGCGGCGCGCCCCCGGCGCGCGGTAGTGTTGACTGGGACAACACTCGTGGCGACCGCATGACTCTCACCGACGAGCTTCGCAGTTTCAACCGGTTCTACACACGAGAGATCGGTTTGCTCAACCGGCGGCTGCCCGGCGGCGACGTTTCTCTGCCGGAAGCGCGAGTCCTCTACGAGATCGGCCATGCGCCGGCGCCGGGACAAACGGCCGCCGGGATCAGTCGGGCGCTGCGGATGGACAAGGCGCATCTGAGCCGGATCGTGGGGCGGCTCAGCGACCGCGGCTGGGTTGAAGCCCATGCGAGCCCGGAACACGCCCGGCGCCTCAGGCTTTCCCTCACGCGCTCCGGCGAAGCGGCGCTCGAGCGCGCTGGAAAGCGGGGCGCGCCGGCAGATCGACGGTCTCCTGACGCCGGTCGACGCGCGCGGCAGGGCGCGGCTGAAGAGAGCGATCGGCGACATGCGCGCCGTGCTCGATCGCCGCGAGGAGGAAACCGCGGGCCCCACCGCGGGCCAAGACGCGGCGTGGCGGCTGCGAGCGCTCGCGCCCGGCGACGTCGGCTGGATCGCGCATCGACAGGCGCGAATCTACCACGAGGAATACGGCTGGGACTGGACCTATGAGGGCCTGGCCTGCCAGATTCTCGGCGCCTTCGTGCTCGCGTTCGATCCCGCGCGGGAGGACGCATGGGTGGCCGAGCGCGGCGGGGCGATTGTCGGCGCGGTGTTCCTGATGAAAGGCGACGAGGCTTCGCTTGCAAGACTGCGCCTGCTTCACGTCGAGCGGAGCGCAAGGGGCATGGGCCTCGGCAAAGCGCTGGTCGAGACGTGCATTGCCCGGGCGCAGGAACTCGGTTACGCGCGCCTGACGCTCTGGACGCAAGAGAGTCTGGTCGCGGCGCGGCGTATCTATCAGGCGGCCGGGTTCCGGCTCGCTGACAGTTCGCCGCATCGCGCGTTCGGCCACGACCTCGTCGGTGAAACCTGGATTCTCGATCTCATTTAGCGGGCGCCGCAGCCCGGGGAGACGTCTTTCGCCGAGGTGAGACGCAGGAACACGTCTCTGGACTCTTGCCGCGCGCTCGTCCTAAGCATCAATTCCCAACGCCTTTGCAGGATCGCGGTCTCGTAAGGGCAGCCCGAATTCGGCCAAATGGGCGGTTGCAATTTTGGGGGACGCCTGATGTCCGTCGCGATCGTCTCGATCGTCATCTTCATTCTCATTCTTGGCGCTGGTCTGCTCGGGATGACGGCGCACAGGATGCTGCCCGAGGAGCAGAAGAACGACAGCGCCCGCAGCATCGTCGGACAGGTGGCCGGGATCGTGAGCCTTCTGCTCGCGCTGGTGCTCGGCACTTTGGTCGGCGCGAGTTTCGCGTTCTTCGGCACGCAGAAGACGGAGATCGAGACCCTGTCGTCGCAAATCCTGCTGCTCGACCAGGCGCTTGCGCAATACGGACCCGAGACCCGGCCCGCGCGCGACCGGCTCAAGGAGTCGGTGCAGGAATCCTATGACACCTTCTGGGGCGGGGGCGAACCCGACCCGAAGCTGTTGTCGGTCTCGCTCCCGCTCGCGTCCGGCCAGGCGACCAAGACTTACCTCGCAACGCTCAAGCCCGACACCGACGCGCAGAAGCAGGCGGTCGCCTCTGCGAATACTCTCGCCGGCCAGATCGAGCAGGGACGGATTCTGATGGACCTTCAGGTCGTGAGCCACCCGGTCAGCGCCGGCATCCTGATCGTTCTGACGATCTGGGCGATTGTGCTGTTCTTCGGCATGGGGCTTTTCGTGAAGTCGAACGGGCTCGTCCTGGCCGCCGTGACCTTCGGGGCGCTTTGCGTCGCCTTTGCGATCTTCCTCATCCTCGAGCTCGGCCTGCCCTACACCGGCGTCTTCCGTGTCTCCGGCGCAGCCTTGCAGGTGGCGCTGGAGACCATCGACAAATAGCGGCGCGTGGTCGGCGCCGTTCGCGGATGACGTTGTCACTCTGGTGTCGTCCATGCCACGTCCCGTCAAGTTCTCAAAAAAGGAGCGTAGCTTATGACGTCATCGCCGAAGCCGCCGACCGAACACACGCTGGCGTTCAACGCCCTCTACCGGGAGAGCCTCAACTTCGCCGACAATCAGGATTTTGAGGACGCCCGCCGCGGCCTACTCGCATCGCTGCCCGAGCCGGTCGTCATCAAGGACGCCGAGGGCAAGCCCGTGTGGGATCTCGCCCAGTACGCCTTCGTCGGCGTGACCGAGAAGGACGACGCGCCGGACTCGGTCAACCCGAGCCTGTGGCGCATGGCCAAGCTCAACATGATCCACGGCTTGTTCGAGGTCGCCGATGGCGTCTGGCAGGCGCGCGGCTACGATCTGTCGGTGATGACGATCCTGCGCTCGAACTCGGGCTATATCGTCATCGACCCGTTCATCTCGGCCGAATGCGCGGCGACCGTCTGGCGCGAACTGGTCATCCCGACGCTCGGCGACAAGCCGATCGCCGCCGTCATCTACACCCACAGCCACGTCGATCATTTCGGCGGCGCGCGCGGCGTCGTCAAGCAGGTCGACATCGACGCCGGCAGGGTGAAGATTCTCGCGCCCGCGCATTTCACCGAGGCGGCGATCGGCGAGAACGTCATCGCCGGCAATGCGATGAGCCGGCGCGCG
The DNA here is from genome assembly GCA_963724785.1 of uncultured Alphaproteobacteria bacterium. Classification (GTDB taxonomy): domain Bacteria; phylum Pseudomonadota; class Alphaproteobacteria; order Rhizobiales; family Beijerinckiaceae; genus Roseiarcus. The sequence goes on from CAVRWC010000010.1 coordinate 48,751, forward strand.
ACCTACATGTACGGCAACCTGTTGCAAAAGAGCGCGGACGGGCAGGTCGACGGGGGCCTCGGCAAGACGACTTCCAGCGGAACCGTCGGCCTCATCCTGCCGACCGACTTCGCCACGAAGACCGGCGAGGTCATCACGCTCGACGGGATCGACATCCACGTCCTGATGGCGCCGGAGTCCGAGGCGCCGGCCGAGTTCATGTTCTACCTGCCGAAGTTCAAGGCGTTCTGCGCGGCGGAGGATGCAACTCACACGCTGCACAATCTCTATACGCTCCGCGGCGCGAAAGTTCGCGACGGCCTGTTGTGGTCGAAATACCTGCAGCAGGCCCTCGACATGTTCGGTCCCGACATCGAGGTCGTGTTCGCCTCGCACCATTGGCCGACCTGGGGCAACGCGCGCGCGATGACCTTTCTGAAGTCTCAGCGCGACACTTACCGCTTCCTGCACGACCAGGTCATGCGCATGGCCAATATGGGGATGACCCCGAAGGAGATTGGCGAGGCGATCCGCCTGCCGTCCTCGCTCGCGACGCAATGGGCGAGCCGCAGCTATTACGGCTCGGTCTATCACGACGCCGTCGCCCAATATAACCTGCGCCTCGGCTTCTTCGACGGCGTGCCGGCGACGCTGCACCAGCATGCGCCGGTCGAGGCGGGAAAGCGCTATGTCGCCTTCATGGGGGCGCCGACAATGTGCTGCGCCAGGCCAAGGAATCCTACGATCAGGGCGACTACCGCTGGGTGGCGGAGGTGGTGAACCACGTCGTGTTCGCCGACGCGGCCAACGTCGCGGCGAAGCTTCTGCTCGCGGACGCCTACGAGCAACTCGGCTACCAGTCGGAATCGGGTCCATGGCGCAATTTTTATCTGACCGGCGCGCAGGAGCTGAGAAACGGCGTCGCGAAGCTGCCGGCGGCGAGCACGTCGAGCCCCGACATCATTCGCGCGATGCCGCTCGACATGTTCCTCGACTATCTCGGCGTGCGGCTCAACGGCGAGCGCGCCGCGGGCAAGACGGTCGACTTCACCATCGAGCTGACCGACACGAACGACCAATACGCGTTCGGGGTCGAGAACGGCGCGCTTCACTATTCGAAGGGCAAACGCATCGACAAGCCCGACGCTTCGCTGGTCACGACGCGCGCCGCGTTCAACGACGTCATCCTCCGCCAGACGACGCTCGAGAAACTCATCGTCGACGGCAAGGCGAAGCTCGGCGGCGACCCGAAAAAGCTCGCCGAGTTCGTCTCGTGGCTCGACAGCTTCGAGTTCTGGTTCAACATCGTCACGGCCTGAAGCCATGTGCGCGATCTGCGACCTCGATATCGCGTTCGCCGTCGATCATCCGATGACGCTCCCGGTCGCGGTCGCGACGCGGGCGGCGATCGAGGAGGGGCGCCTCGATCCGGCGCCTCGGGATCCGGAAGGGACGCTCGGGGCGCAGAGAGCGCGGACGCGGGCCGTCGAGGCTCTGCGTGCGGTGCAGGAGCGCCTCGAGCGGACGATCGCGCCGGAACGGCTCGCGGCGCTGCCGGAGTTTTTCGTCCTGATGATCGAGACGGCGACGTGGGGATTCTTTCGCGCGACGCCCTCGGGCTTCGATCCGAACTGCCGTCCCGACGCGCCGCGGCTCAAGGACGACGACGCGGCAGAGCGCGATGCGGTCGTCGTGATGTCGGAAGCCGCAGCGCGTTCGCTCGCCGAAGGCCGAACGCCGTTCGATCGCGCCGTCGTCGACGGGCTGATCGCCGTCGATGCGGACGATGCGCGTCGCGCGATCCTCGTCGAAGCCTGGCGCGCGGCTTGGCCGGAACTCGGCTTCAGCCGTTTTGTCTGTGCGTGAAGGACCCATCGAGACATCGCCAGCCTCGTGGGGATTGACGGCCGGCGAAAGAATCCGTCATCTCAGGCGTAAGACCGCCGGCAACCGATCGTTCAGAGGACCGCTCAATGCAAGATATCGTTGTCACCCGCCGCGTCGCGCTTTTCGGTTTCGGCGCGCTTGCCGCCGCGGGACTGTCCGGCTGCAACACGACGCAGACGGCGGCGGTTCCGGGCGCGGCCGCCGGGCCAGCGCCCATCTCCGGCTACCGGATCGCCAATGTCGTGGTGGATACCGGGCCGCTCGTCGCGCAGAGCGGCAATCCGACGGCCCAATGGGCGCAGCAGGCGCTGCCCGGGGCGCTGGCGCAGGCTCTTGGGTCCCATATTGCGCCGGGCGACCCGAGCGGCGGAACGCTGAGCGTCGTCGTCGACTCGATCTACCTAGGCAACGGAGGCCCTGGCGACCCCGACCGGATCAGAGGCGTCGCGACGCTGAACGGGCAGCAAGTGAGCGTGCATGCGACATCGACCTACTTCCCCAATCCGACCGATCAGGCGCTGTTCGAGCAGGCGCTCCAGAATCGGGTCAACGCCCTGACCGTGGCCTTCGCCTACCGGCTGAGGCGCAAATTGCGGCAGTGATCGGAAGGAAACGGCGGCGCCGAGGGCGCGCCGCCCTCACTCAGCGGCTCGGGTACCAGTACGACGCCTGCGGCTTCAAGCGGTCGACGACGACGAACTGGTTGGCGAACACGCGATAGCTTGGGCTCCATTCGCCGTCCGGCCATTGCACGCGGATTTCCGCGCGCTCGGCGGAGCCCAGCCCCACATGCACCCAGCCGGCATGGCCGGAGGCGTCGCCGCCGCCGATCTGGATCGTGCGGGTCTGGGTGCGCACGCCGGTCTTGACCGAGATTTTTGCGCCGACCGCGTTGCGGTTGGGGTTCGGTTCGACGAGGCGAATCTCGGTCCAGTTGCCTGGGGGCAGCGGCGCCTCGTCGCCGTTTTTCGCGCCGAGGTTGCGGAACAGGGCGACGTTCGAGCCGCGGTCGATCTGGAGGATGTCGAGCTTGCCGTCGAGGTTGAAGTCGGCGATCAGCGCGCCGCGCCCGACCCGGTTGCCGGAAATGCCGGCGAGGTCGCCCGCCTCCGCGAACTTGCCGCTCCACTGGCCGATGAGCAGGTTGCTCGGATCGTAGGCGGCGAAATCCGGCATCTGGGAGAGGTTGCCCTTGGAGACGAAGATGTCGAGCAGGCCGACGTTGGTGAAGTCGGCGAATTCGGCGTGCCATGCGGTCGAGGGCCGCTTGTCGCCGCCGGTGTAAGGGATGTGGGCGGTCGCCCCGACTTCGGCGGCGATGTCGCGATAGACCGGCAATTCGCCGCGGCCGGCCTCGTCGGGGTCGAGCTTCTGCAGCTTCGCGTCGCCCATCGAAGTCAGGAAATATTGTGGGTAGCCCGAGCCGTCGATGTCGCCCTCGGCGATTCCCATGCCAAAGATCGACACGTGCCGCCAACCGTCAGCGCGGGTGTAGGGGCGGGGCGTCTTGCCCGGGTCGATCCGCCAGAGCTGCTCCTCGCCGCCGCGATAATATTGCCGATCGTTGGAAACCCTGAGCGAGGGCGCGCCCGACTTGTTCCAGTCGGTGAACAGCATCGAGAGCGCGCAAAAGCCCGGCGCGAGCGGGGTGCGGACGGAATAGTCGGGCTTGTCGCCCGGTTGCGGCCGGAACAAAGAATTGTCCTGGCACGTGCCCCACGGCGAGCCCGGCGCGTCGCGGTCGACGTAATGGCCGACGGCGAGGGTCGGGAACTTCTGGCCCGGCTCCCATTCGGCGGCGAACGACGTCGTCCAGCCGGGATCGCCGTCGAAATTCCATTCCTGGTCGGCGAGGGTGAAAGTGCAGTCCGGGCCGCCCTTCAACATCAGATTCATGCCGACGCGCAGAACGAACAGGTCCATATGCCCGTCGCCGTCGATGTCGATCGGATAGGCGCCGATGACGTTGATCAGGAGCTTCGGATCGATATCGATGGGCTTCTCGACGAACTTGAGCGGGCCCCCCGATTTCGACATGTTGACGTAGAGCTTGGCCGGATTCTTGCCGCCGGCGAGGAACACCGAGGGAAAGCCCGAGCCGTCGCAGTCGAAGGCTGCGCCGCCGCCGCCGACGAAGAACTCCCAAGGTCCGTCATAGACGCTGTTCAGGCCTGCGGCTTTCGCTTCTTCGTGCATGACCGGCACGTCGCCGGCCGGTTCGAGCCGTCCGTCCGCGGCGTAGGCTGAACGCGCAAGAAGGGCGGCGGCGAGCGCAAAAACCAGGGTCATGGGCCTCAAGGTGGGCGCTCCTTGCCAACGCGGCCTCCTCCCGAGGAGGGGCGCCTCAGGCGAGGCGTCTCGAAGGGCGCCCCGGTGGGCGCGCCGGCGCCATCTGGCGCGTCCTTCGAGACGCCCGCGCGGGCGCCTCATGAGGTCGGGGAAGCAGGAAGAGCCTCTCAGGGCGTCACGAACGGATCTCATCACGGCGCCTCGATCACCAGCGAGCGCAGGAAGGCGACGACGGCGTCGCGCTCTTCCGGCTCGAGCGCGAGATACTGGTCGCGGGAGAAGCGCGCGTCGCCGCCGTGGGCGGCGATGATCTCGTCGAGCATGCGGAAGGAGCCGTTGTGGCCGTAGGGCGCGGTCGAGCCGACGCCCCACAGGCGCGGGGTCAGGAATACGTCGCGCTCGACAAAGCGCTGCGCCTGCAATTCGTTGCCGAGCGCGTTGACCTGCTCGTCGACGATGAGATGCCGCTTCAAGTCGCTGTAGAGCGGGATCAGCCACTCGCCCTTGTCGTTCTTCTCCAGGGTCCTGGCGAAGGGCAGTTCGGAGAGGTCGATCCTGATCGGCGCCTTGACCTCGCCGGGGCGCAGGGTGCCCGCCATGTCGTAAGGGGCGGGGTCGGTGAAGACCATCGACTTCAACGGCAGCGTCTTCACATGGCACGACGGGCAGCCGATCGTGTCGAACGTCTTCGCGCCGTCCGCGGCGGCGGCGCGCCAGTCGCTGGGAAGGCCAGTCTTGATGGTTGGCGGGGGCAGGGTCGCCTGGAAGGCGACGAGGGCCGAGACGTCGCCAGCGGTGATGGCGTCGGGCACGCCGCTTTCGGCGAAGTCGTGGCTGCCCGTCCACCGCACGCCGAAGCGCTCGGAGGCCTCCATTCCGTGATGGATATTGAGCGCGTTGATGGTGAACTGGCGCAGCGAGGTGAACACCCCCTTGCGGCTGAACGGCCGAACGATCAGGTCCGAGTCGACGCCGTCGACCGAATCGAGATCGACGATCCCGTCCGGATGGGCGACGATCCAGCCGAACCTCACGCCCTTGCTGGCGAGGTCGGCGCGCACGTCCTTGCCGGACGCGCAGGCTTCCCCGACCGCTGCCGCCCGGATCGCCTGCAGGTCCGCCGTCATCTCGCGCGCGAGAAGCTCGACAAGTCCGGCGCCCATCAGCGCGATGGTGTGGCGCTCGCTCGAGAACGAGGGGTCAATGTTGTCGAATTGGGCGCTTTCGAAACCCTCGGAGACGAAGACGTTGGCGACGTCGTCGCCTGAGCCGCCCGCAAACGGATCGTTGTGGCAGCCGAAGCAGGAGTTCGAATCCGGTCCGCTCGTGCGGGTGAACGGCGGATTGACGCCGCTCTTGCGCTTGGTCGGAATGATCGCCTGTGTCGCCTTCGGCCGCCCGGCGCCGTCGACGGTGGTGAACTTCGCCTTGAAGAGTTGGCGTCCTCTCTCGATGAGGGCGGGCAGCGCCGACGGGCCGGCTGCGGCGACCGCGTCGAAGTCGACATGCGAGCCCGGCGCGAAGACGCGCTCGTCCCAACTGCCCCCGAAAGCGGCGCCGGCCGCCATCAGGCCAACCGCCGCCACAGTCGCGACCAGAAGTCCCGGGTTTCGTTTCATGTCCCTTCGCCTCGCCTCTTTGAAGCGGCGGATTGTTGGCGAAGGTTTGTCATGGGCCAGCCCGGCGTCGCAAGGGCAATCGAACATGGGTCAAACATGGGTCCCTCGAAAGTCTGAGTTGCGCACCTCAGCACTGATTGCTATGAAGTCAGGCAAAGAGCAGGTACATGGCGGCAGGCCACCTCACGTTGAAGGACATTGCTCGGGAGGCTGGAGTGAGCGTGGCGACCCTCGACCGCGTACTGCACGGCCGCGCCGGCGTACGCGAGGACACCGCGCGGCGGGTGCGGGAGACGATCGACCGATTTGGCTTTCGTCCGTCGTCCGCGGCGGCCGATTTGGCGCGGCGGCGCACGAGCCGGTTCGCCTTCGTGATGCCTGGAGGCGGCAACATCTTCATGCAGGCGATCGCGGCAGCCGTCGTCGAAATGACGGCATGGCTCAACGCCCGACGGGCCAGCGCCGAGACGATCATCACCGACGTGTTCAATCCCGCAGCGCTGGCCGACACACTCGAATCCCTGGCCGGACGCTTTGACGGCGTCGCGGTGGTGGCGCTCGACCATCAGAGCGTGCGTGCGGCGATCGACGACCTCGTCGCCGCCGGAACTCCGGTCGTGACGCTCGTCTCCGACGTGCCCGGCTCGCGGCGCTTTCATTACGTCGGTGTCGACAACGTCGCCGCCGGGCCGCACCGCAGGCTCGCTAATCGGGCGATTCGCCTGCGGGCGCAGGGGCGAGATCGGCGTCATCGCCGGCTCGCAGTCGCTGCGCGACCACGCCGAGCGCGTCTTCGGCTTCAATCAGGTCATGAGCCTCGAGTATCCGCATCTGACGGCGCTGAGCCCGGTCGAGGGCGGCGATCAGGATGACGCAAACGAGGCGCTCACCGCGAGGTTGCTCGCCGGTCACCCTGATTTGATCGGCCTCTATAACGTCGGTGCGGGGACGCCGGGCGTCGCCAAGGCGCTCGCCGATTCGGGCCGCGAGGCGGATGTCGTGTTCGTCGCGCACGATCTCACGCCGGTCACGCGGCGCGGCCTGCTGCGCGGCGCAGTGGACGCGGTGATCGTGCAGGACCCCGGTCACGAGGCCCGTTCGGCGATTCGCGTCCTGCTGTCGCTTGCGCGGCGCGAGCCCATTCTGGCCGAGCAGGAAAAGATTCGGGTGGAGATCGTGATGAGGGACAATCTGCCTTGAGCGGCGGCGGCCCGCCGGTTGCGTCGGCGCGGAGTTGGGAGCTAGTGTTTTTGTCCCGCACGATCGCCCGGTGAGATAGCGATCCAAAGAGCTTTTAACCGGCCCCCGGAAGGAACCCGACCTCAGGTTTCCTTAAGTGGGCTACTAGTGGAGGAAAATGATGAAAGTTGTCGTGAAACTGGCGGTCGGGGCGGCCTTGCTCGCTTCGGCGAGCGTGCTGTCCTTCGCCGCGATGGCGAAGGATCTGACGGTCGGCGTGTCCTGGTCGAACTTCCAGGAGGAGCGGTGGAAGACCGACGAGGCGGCGATCAAGAAGGCGCTCGACGCGGCCGGCGCGAAGTATATTTCGGCCGACGCGCAGGCCTCGCCCGCCAAGCAGCTCACCGACGTCGAAAGCCTGATCTCCAAGGGCGCCAACGTCCTCATCGTTCTGGCGATGGACAACGAGGCGATTCTGCCGGCGGTCAAGAAGGCGACCGACGAAGGAATCCCGGTGATCGCCTATGACCGCCTGATCGAGAGCCCGAACGTGCTCTACGTCAGCTTCGACAACGTCGGCGTCGGCCGCATGATGGCGAAGGCGATCGAGGCGGCGAAGCCCGCCGGCAACTACGCCTTCATCAAGGGCGACAAGGGCGACCCGAACGCCGACTTCCTGTTCTCGGGCATCAAGGAAGTGCTTGGGCCGGCAATGGCGGCCGGCAAGATCAAGAACGTCGGCGAGTCCTACACCGACGGGTGGAAGCCCGACAACGCCCAGAAGAACATGGAGCAGATCCTCACCAAGAACAACAACAAGGTGGACGCCGTCGTCGCCGAGAACGACGGCATGGCGGGCGGCGTCGTGGCGGCGCTCGCGGCGCAGGGCATGGCGGGCTCCGTTCCAGTCTCCGGCCAGGACGGCGATCACGCAGCGATCAACCGCATCGCGCTCGGCACCCAGACCGTCTCGATCTGGAAGGACGCTCGCGATCTCGGCAAGGTGGCGGGCGACGCCGCCGTGGCGCTGGGCAACGGCAAGAAGAAGGCCAACATTGCCGGCGTGAAGCCCTTCTCCGGCGGTCCGAAGCACATGACCGTGGACGGCGTCCTGCTGACGCCGCTCGCCGTGACCAAGGACAACCTCAACGTGATCGTCGACAAGGGCTGGATCACCAAGGCCGAAGTCTGCAACGGCGTGAAGCCCGGCACGGTCAAGTTCTGCGACTGAGCCTAAGTCCGCGCCCTTTCCAGGGCTTGAATGGAGGGTCGCGCCGTTTCTCTCAGGCGGCGCGGCCTCTTATCAAAAGATCGGCGCCCCCGCGCTCTAACGGCGCCGACGGATAAAGATAGAGAGGGGAGCCCATGACCTCCGCAGCGCCTGGCGCATCCAGCGCCGCCCCCGACGAACCGGCGATCCGCCGTCTGCTTCGAGCGACCGAAGTCGACACGCGAATGCTCGGCATGATCTTCGCGCTGCTGCTGATCTGGGTCGGATTCAACGTCTACACGCAAATTCAGACCGGAGAGGGCCTGTTCCTCACCCCGCGAAACTTATGGAACCTCAGCGTCCAGACGTCTTCGATCGCGATCATGGGCACCGGCATGGTGCTCGTCATCGTGATGCGCCACATCGATCTCTCGGTCGGGTCGATCATCGGCTTCGTCTCGACGATCATCGGCGTGGCGCAGGTCCGCGTCTTCCCGGTGTATCTCGGCTTCGACAACCCGACGATCTGGATCCTCGCCGTCATCCTCGCCCTGATCATCGGCGCGGCGATCGGCGCTCTGCACGGCTCGCTGGTCGCCTACTTGGGCATCCCGGCCTTCATCGTCACGCTGGGCGGCCAATTGTTCTGGCGCGGCGCGGCGTGGCTGGTGACGACCGGCCAGACGATCGCGCCGCTCGACGAGCGTTTCGCGCTGATGGGCGGCGGACCGCACGGCGCCATCGGGGCGACCGCAAGTTGGGCGATCGCCGTGCTCGCCTGCGCGGGCATCGTCTTCAGCCTGTACACCGGCCGGCAGCGGCGCGCGCGCTTCCGCTTCCCGCAGCGGCCGATGTGGGCGGAGTATCTCATCGCCGTCGTCGGCTGCCTGATCGTTCTCGGCGCGACCACGATCGTCAACGCCTATCCCTGGCCCGAGCGGGTCGCGGCGACCTGGGCGGAGGCCCATAACATTCCCGTCCCGGAAGGCGGGCTGTTCATTTCGACCGGCTGGGCGATCCCGGTGCTGATCGCGCTGGTGATCGGCTTTGCGATGACGTTCCTCGCACGGCGCACCCGGTTCGGCCGCTACGTCTACGCCATCGGCGGCAATCCGGAAGCCGCCGAGCTTGCCGGCATCAACACCAAGCGGATCACAGTCATGGTGTTCGCGCTGATGGGGATGCTCGCCGCGGTCGCGGCCTGCATCGAATTCGGCGCGGCTCAATTCGGCGACCAACGTGCTCGGCCAGCTCGACGAGCTCTATACGATCGCGGCGGCGGTGATCGGCGGCACATCGCTCGCCGGCGGCGTCGGCACGATCTACGGCGCCCTGATTGGCGCCCTCGTCATCCAGTCGCTGCAGTCGGGCATGGTGCTGCTCGGCTTCAATTCGGCCTTCCAGCAGATGGTGGTCGGCCTGGTGCTGGTCGGCGCGGTCGGCCTCGACACCTTCTATCGCCGTAGAACCGCGAAGGGTTAGACCGATGGACGCTCAGGTCCGCACTCCGCTCGTCGAGATGAAGGACATTTCGCTCGCCTTCGGCGGCGTGAAGGCCGTCGACCACGCCTATATCGATCTCTATGCCGGCGAGGTCGTGGGCCTGCTCGGCCACAACGGCGCCGGCAAGTCGTGTCTGATCAAGATCCTGTCGGGCGCCTACAAGCGCGACGGCGGGCAGATCTTCGTCAACGGGCAAGAGGCCCACATCAACAACCCGCGCGACGCCAAGAGCTACGGCATCGAAACCGTGTACCAGGCGCTCGCGCTCGCCGACAACGTCGATGCGGCGTCGAACCTCTATCTCGGGCGGGAGCTCCGCACCCGCTGGGGCACGCTCGACGACGCCTCGATGGAGGCCGAGGCGCGCAAGGTGATGGGGCGGCTGAACCCCAACTTCCGGCGCTTCAAGGAGCCGGTGATCGCGCTCTCGGGCGGCCAGCGCCAGTCGGTCGCCATCGCCCGCGCGATCCATTTCAACGCCAAGATCCTGATCATGGACGAGCCGACCGCGGCGCTCGGGCCGGCCGAGACCGCGCAGGTCGGCGAACTCGTCAAGCAGCTCAAGGCCGACGGGATCGGCATCTTCCTGATCAGCCACGACATCCACGACGTGTTCGACCTCGCCGACCGCTTGACCGTGATGAAGAACGGCCAGATCGTCGGGTCCGGCCGGGTGACGGACATGACCAAGGACGAGGCGCTCGGCATGATCATCCTCGGCAAATGTCCGCCCGGCGCAATTCCCGGGCCGGGGGCGATGGCGAGCTAGGGAAGGGCGCCTGTCGCGCGCCCTTAGCCTATCGAAAGACGGGCGCCCTATTGGGCGGCGAGACGCCGCCCTCCGATTTCATTCGGGCGTTCGCGTCGGATTACAGCGGCAGCCGGAACCCGTAGACCGGCATCGAGGCCTGGTCGAAATCGAGGTCTTCCGCCCGCGTAAACCCGCGCGCCGCATAGATTGCGCGCGCCGCCTTCATCGCCTCGGCCGAATGGATGACGAGCCGGCGACGCCCCGCCGATCGCGCAAGCGCGATACAATGCTCGATCAGCGCCTTGGCGATCCCGCGTCCACGAGCCTCGGGATCGACGGCGAGGAAGCGGAAGCCGGCGGCGTCCGTCACCTGAGCCGCTGTCCCGCCCGAGCCGTATCCGTCCATGCCGGCGTAGAAGACGACCGCGCCGACGATCCGCTCCTTTTCGAGCGCGACAAGGAGCCGGGCGCCCGGCTTCGCAGCCTGCTCGCCGATTTTCGTCAGCGTTCTGTAGTAATCCGGCTGCGATTGGGGCCTTGGGAAACCCTCGAGCCCCGCATAGACCGCGCACATCATCCGGCCGACCGCCTCAAATTCTTCTGCGCGCGCGTCGCGGATGACGAGCGGCGCCGCGCCGCCCCCGAGCGCCATGGCGCGGGCGTCGAGCACCGCGCTGGCGAACGCCTGCGGCTGCTCCTGGGGCAGGTTGTGGCCGGTGTCGGCGAAGACGCGATGCTCGTGGGCGCCGAGAAACTTTCGCGCATGATGCGCCGTCCCGATATTCACCCCGTCGTTCTTGCCGTCGATGGTGACGGTCGGGACCCGGATCGGAGGTTGCGTGGCGAGACGCGCCTCGATCTCGGCATAGGCCGGATCGCCGGCCGCGAGGCCAAATCGATGCCGGTACGAGTGGATCACGACGTCGACGAAGTCAGGCGCGTAGAAGGCCTCGGCGGTACGCTCGAAGATCGCGTCGTCGAAGGTCCAGGTCGGCGACCACAGCCGCCACAGGAGGCGCGCGATCCCGCGCCGGTCCCGGGTCAGGCCGACCCGGCCCCGCTCGCTGTGGAAATAGTACTGATACCAGAGCGCCGCCTCCTCGGCCGGTGTCGAGGGCTCCATCGCCCGCGCAATATTCTGGATATTGTACGAATTGCCCGACACCAGCCCGGCGACGCGCTCCGGCCAAAGCGCAGCGACGACGCAGGCCGCCCGGCCGCCCCAGTCGTAGCCGCCGAGAACCGCACGCTCGATCCCGAGCGCGTCCAGGAGCGCGAGGAGGTCCGAGCCGAGCGCGGCCTGCTCGCCCGACCGCGGCGCGTCCGACGACAGGAAGCGGGTCGGCCCGAAGCCGCGCAGGTAAGGGAGGATCACTCGCGCCCCGGCCGCGGCGAGAATCGGGACGACGTCGGCATAGGCATGGATGTCGTAGGGAAATCCGTGTCCCAGCACACACGGCCACCCGTCGTCCGGGCCGTGCTGTTCGTAAGTCACCCGGAGCGCGCCGGCGGCGATCGATGAGCGGGTCATGAGGCGGATATAGCACATCAGCCGCGACCCGCCTGGGCAAGCCGTGGTCCCCGACGGCGCGGAATTGTTCAAAAACGGACACGCGCCTAAAACCATTGTTTACACGCATGTCAACATCAGATAACTCGAACGAGGTACTGCTTTTGAACGGGCCGCCGGAACGCCCGACGGGGCTTGGGGAGCGAAAAGCCAAGCCTGTCGGGGGCGAAATGGCGGTCCGACCTCGGGGAGTTTGACGATGGTGAAGTCGTCTTGCGGTTATCGCGCCGCTCTGCTTGCGACCACGGTGATAGCGGGTTCACTGGGCGCGGCGAAGGCGGGGCCGGTAACCTTCGTCGGCGCCGAGGAAGCGGGCACACAGAATGGCGGTAAAGCGGCGGTTACGTTCGACGGCGGGCTCGGACCTTTTAGCGAGGCGGGGCTCGGCACGGCGGCTCATACGTCGATCGCCCTCGCCTCGGGAGCGGTTCCACCGCCTTCGAACTGGGGCATGTTCGGCCTCGGCTTTGCCTCGCTCAGCATGGTCGGCTACCGTAAACGCCGCCTCCCGCGTGTTATGCCCGATTGATTGTTGGTTCGACGGGGCCGTGCAAGCCGCACTTTCTCTGAATGGCGACAGGAAGAAGAGCTTCTTAGAAAAATCCATGGAACCGGCGCCGTGCGGCCTACAGCGTTGCTGGTCGCGACTTCGGCGCGTCTCAGTTCCAGGCCGGCCCGGCTTTCATGCCGGACGTGGAAGCAGAGGGCGGCGCAGCAAACTGTGTTCTCATGGGAGGGTCAAAAGACCGGATCGCCTCTCCTTCTCGCCCCTCGCAGAGAGGCGGGTGCAGATATCGTCCGCCGGGGTGGCCTTGCGGCCGCCCCCTGTCGCCAAGAATTTTACTGGCGTCCGCTTGCCCCCCAAACAGTTACGCCTTCGCAACCCACGAGTTGCCGACTTTCTCGTAACTCCGTTTCACGGCGGCCCAGGCGATGCGAAAGGCCGCCTCCTCCTGACGAGGATCGTGGGCGTGCGCCGCGTAGGCGGCATTGAACGCCTCGCGAAAGATGTCCTGCGCGTGTTGCGGCAGGTGGTCCCGGACCGAAGGCGGCAGATCGGCGTTGATCCGGTAAGGCATCGGGTGACCGTTCAGGCGATGATATCGGGCGTCAACTCGTCCTCGAGCAGCACGAGCCTGTCGCGCAACAGCAGTTTTCGCTTTTTCAGACGCTGGAGTTGAAGCCTGTCGGCCGCCTGTCCGGCGTCGCTGAGCGCCTCGATCGCGGCGTCTAGGTCGCGGTGCTCCTCACGCAGCCGCTCGATCAGGGCGACAAGGGCGGCGCGCTCGTCCTCGGTCAGCTCCTTGTCCATCGACTCACCACGCCACAACCCGTCCGGCGCGCGAGAGCGCACCCGGTTTCGACCCCAACTATGGGCGCGCCGACCGGCCGAGGCAAGGCTTTCGGAGGCCGGCGGCACGCCCGTTCAACAGGGCGTCGACGGGTCCAGGCGCGTCCCGTGGCGGCGCTTCGCTGCCGCTTGGGTCCCATCGACGTGACCGCGGCTTGTCACGAAGATTCCTCTGTTGGTGCGCCATTTTGCCGCTTGCGCGCTCCGTCCGATGTGTCACACTTCCGTCGTTTTGGGTGAAACGGAGCAAGTCCATGTCGATCGACTCGCATCTCAATGAGCTGGTGCGCCGTCATCAGGCGATTGAAGAAGCGATAATGGCCGAAGAAGTCATCCGGCCGCTGACGACATCAAGGTTCACGAACTGAAGGTCAAAAAGCTGCATCTCAAGGACGAAATCGAGAAGCTGAGGCAACAGACCGAGAGCGTGCCCGTGCATTAGCGACCGCAGGCGGAAAGGCCGGGCGGCGCGGGAGGAGCGCTTACCTGACGGGTGCGCAGACGGCGAAAAGCCATTCCTGCGCGGCGTCAGGGTCCGGCTCGCTTCCCGCTCGCGTTTCGGCGAGAAGACCGAAGTCCTTTTGGGAAAGCATTTGCGCGAGCGCCCAGACGGCTGCGCCGCGAACAAGAGGGCTTTCATCGTCGAGGCGTTCCCGCGCCACGGTTGCGAGCGCCGGATCGCCCGCGTTGCCGATGGCGACGAGCACGTTGCGGACGAAACGGTCCCGTCCGATCCGCTTGATCGGCGAGCCCGAAAAGCGGGCGCGGAAGGCGGAATCGTCGAGCCGCGCCAGGTCCGCGAGCGGCGGCGCATTCAGGTCCCCACGGGCGGCGAGCTTCGCCTCACGGCCGGCGGCGGCGAACTTGTTCCACGGGCAGACGGCGAGGCAGTCGTCGCAGCCGTAGATCCGGTTCCCGATCAGGGGCCTTAGGCTCCGCGGGATCGGCCCTTTCAACTCGATCGTCAGGTACGAGACGCAGCGCCGGGCGTCGAGGCGGTAGGGCGCCGGAAAGGCGCCCGTCGGACAGGCGTCGAGACAGGCCCGGCAACTCCCGCAGTGGTCTTTTTCCGGCTCGTCCGCGTCAAGGTCCAGGTTGGTGAGGATCGCGCCCAGGAATAGCCAGGAGCCGTACGCGCGCGAGACGAGGTTGGTGTGTTTGCCCTGCCAGCCGATCCCGGCGCGCGCCGCGAGCGGCTTCTCCATCAGGGGCGCGGTGTCGACGAACACTTTCACGTCCGCCGCCCCGGGCCTTGCGGTAGCGACGAGCCAGGCCGCGAGTTCCTTCAGCCTGCCCTTGACCACGTCGTGATAGTCACGATGGCGGGCGTAAACCGAAATGGCGCCGCAGGTCCTGCGTCCCAGCGCCGCCAGCGGATCTTCCTCCGGTCCGTAATTGAGGCCGACGACGATCAGGCTTTTCGCCCCTCCCATCAAGGCCCGCGGATCGGCGCGCCGCTGAAAGGTCTCCGCCATCCACCCCATGTCGCCATGCGCGCCCTCGTCGAGCCAGATCGCGAGACGTTCGCGGGCGCCGTCGGGCGGCGGATCGGCGGAGGTGACGCGGCAGGCGTCGAAGCCGAGCGCGCGCGCCTTGGCTTTGAGGGAAGGGGAAAGGGTCTGCAAACGGCATAAGCCGGTCATGGGCGACCGGTCGAAGGGCGGGGCCGAGCGCGCGAGGAAGCCGAGGGAGCATGCGCGTCAAGACATCGTCGCGGTCGATCCAGTGATGCTTCAGCGAGCCTGCGACATGCAGCGTGACGAGCGCCGCGATCGCATAGGCAGCGAGCCTGTGAGCGACAGCGGCGAGGGCGAACGTGGCGGCGTCAGGCTGGCCGATGTTGGGAACGACAAAGAGATTGAAGAATAGGGTTGGGATCGGCAGCGGCGACGCCGAGACGACGAACCAGCCGGCGACGATGGCGGCGAGCGTCAACAGGTAGAGGCTCGCCTGGGCGAAAACGGCGAGCCGACGCTCCCAAGGGGCCGTATAAACCGCGGCCGGCGCCGCGAAGCATAAGCGGGCCGCGAGCCGGAGCGCGGTCAGCAACAGCGCCGCGAAGCCGAGCGACTTGTGCAGTTGATAGAGATCGAACGTGGCCGCCGCGCCAAACACGGCGTGGGTCATGATCCACCCGTGGGCGAGGAGTTCGAGGATCAGCGCCGCGTTGATCCAGTGGAGCGCGACGACGACCGGGCTCCAGCGCGGCGGGCTGGCGGTCAAAGCTCGGCCGCCTCGCTGCGGATGGTCAGGTCGACGTCGCGCGAAACCAGCGGGAAGCCCGAGTTCATCCCGAAGTCCAGCCGATCGATCCGCGTCCTGGCCAGGAACCCGAGCCGCCCCTTGGCGCCGGCGGCCTCATCGACGGCGACATTGACCGTCAGCGGCTTCGTCACGCCGAGAAGGGTCAGGTCGCCAGAGACCCGCACCGCGCGGTCGCTGACCTTCTCGACCGAAGTCGAGACGAAATCGATCGACGGATGAGATTTGGCGTCGAGGAAGGCCGGCGAGCGCAAATAGTCGCCGAACGACGCGGAGCCGACGTCCACCGAGCCCGACTGCACGTGGAAGGCGACGCTGCTCTTCTCCGGCCGGTCGAAGTCGATGGCGATCCGGCCGTCGAACGCGTCGAACCGACCTTCCGTTCGGGGGAAGCCGACGGCGTCGATCGCAAAGGCGATCTCGGTTCGCGCAGGGTCGATCCGCCATTTCGAACTCGCGGCGAAGACGCCGGGCGCGCCCGGCGCGGCCGCCCACAAAGCCGCGCCGACAAGGGTCGTCACCAAGGCGCGCTCAAACCGATTCATGACCACCTCCAACGGGTTTGTCGGCATGAACATATGAAGCGGCCATTCTATTCGATCATCCTCGCGCCGGGCGCGCCTCCGGGCCGCAACTCGTGTTTGAGCATAATCGGCAATCTGGGCGCCAGGCGGGCGTCGAAGCCTTTGAGTCGATTGTCTTGCGCCCAAGTTCGGAGCCCGCCCGATCGTCACGGCCCGGGTCGGCGGAATTTCCCTTGCCATGGCCGCAGATGGTGCGCTTCCTATTAGCTCCGCATCCAGATCAAGAAGTCGACCATCCGCTTGGCCAGCGCCGAATAGGGGGGCTGCATGAGCAGTTGGGCCGAGGAGACCGGTCCCTGCTGAAACACCGGCCTCAGCTTCGAGAAGGTCTCGAAGCCTTCGCGGCCGTGATAGTGCCCCATGCCGCTCGCCCCGACCCCGCCGAACGGCAGGTCGTGCTGGGCGACGTGCAGAATTGCGTCATTGACCGAAACGCCGCCCGACTGAACGCGCTGAATGTAGAAATCGCGTGTCGCCCGGTCGTTGGTGAACGGGTAGATGGCCAGCGGGCGGTCGCCGAGGTTGACTGCGTCCGCGACCTCCTGTTGCTGGTCGTAGACCCGAACCGGCAGGATCGGCCCGAAGATCTCGCGCCGCAGGACCTCCATATCGGGCGTCGGGTTCAGCACGAGATGCGGCGCGAGCTTGCGCCTGGCCGCGTCGGGCGTCTGGCCCTCGGCCAGGTTGACGAGCATCGCGCCCTTGGCGCGTGCGTCCTCGAGGGTCGCGGTCAAGCGATCGTAGCTGCGCTGGTCGATGATCGCGGTGAAGTCCGGGCCGTTGACGTCCGGATAGCGCTTGGCGAACAGGCGCCGGCAATGCTCCACGAATTCGGTCTCCTTGCCGCGCGGCAGAAAGACGTAGTCGACGGCGAGGCAGGTCTGGCCGGCGTTGAAGGTCTTGGCCCACAAAATGCGCTCGGCCGCCGTCCCGATCGGGAAGTCGGGCGCCGACGATCGCCGGCGACTTGCCGCCGAGTTCGAGCGTCACCGGCGTCAGATTGCGCGCCGCGTTGGCCATCACCGCCCGGCCGGTTCCGCCCGAACCCGTGAAGATCAGGTGATCGAACGGCAGCGAGGAAAACGCCGGGCCCCGACCGCCGCCGTCGTCGAAAAAGGCGAGCTTGTCCTCGGGAAAGTATTTTGGCGAGAGTTCGATCAACAATTCCGCCAGCCGGCGCGAGTTCTCCGACATCTTCACCATCGCCCGATTGCCTGCGGCGAAGATGCTGACGAGCGGTCCGAAGCTCAGATACAGCGGATAATTCCACGGAACGATCACGCCGACTACGCCGAGCGGCTGCGGGATCAGCCGATTGCCGGCGCCGGCAAAAACCATGCGGTCTACCCGGCGACGGCGCGGACGCATCCAGCCCTTGAGGCGCTTGGTCGCGTCGTGAACGCCGTCGAGCACCGGGAAGATTTCGGCGAACGTCGTCTCGAATTCGCTGCGACTGCCGTAGTCGCCGTTGATCGCGGCCACGATCGCCGCCCTGTTCTCCTTGACCAGCCGGGCGAGCCCCTTGAGGTCGGCGATCCGCTCGGCGTGGGTCGGCTCCGGCGCCTTCAGATAGGCGGCGCGCTGGGCGTCGAAACAGGATTGGAACTCGGCGGGGATGGCGACGGTCTGAGGCCGGAAACGCAGGCGCGTTCATGGACGTTGCCTTCTTGTTGGGCCAAGCCCTCGCCCAAGCTGGGCGACCGGGAGGCCGCAGCCCAAATCTAGATCGCGGACCGGTTCCGTCAATAAGGGCGCTCCGGACCGCGCTTCGAATTCTTGCGGCGCGCTGCGGGAGCGGGGCCTATAGAGGGACTTTCCAGGGCGCCGCGTCCGGCTGCGCCCGCCGAACGCAGGTCCCCATGTCGACCGTCGACGTCAAGCCGAGCCACAACCGAAAAGCCGCCGCCAAGGTCCGATGCGGCCAGCGAGCCGTTCAAGCGGGCCATCGCGTCCTGCACCCGGGCGCTCGCCCGCAGTCCCGATCTGGAAGTCAGCTTCTCCACCGACAAGCCGGCGCTGGTGACCGGGCCCGAGGGGGCCAAGGCCAGGCTGCCCGATCCGCCGCGCAAGGCCACCGCGCGCGAGGCGGCGATCCTGCGCGGGGTCGCCGACTCGTTCGCGCTTCGGCTCGCCTGCCACAGCGAGGCGGTCCATCGCCGGCTCGCGCCGCAGAACCCGGCGGCGCGCGCCCTGTTCGACGCCGTCGAGCAGGCCCGCGTCGAGGCGATCGGCGCGCGCCGCATGGAGGGCGTGGCGGCGAACCTCACCGCCATGCTCGACGAGCGCTATCACAAGAGCCCGTTCGCCGAGGCGCGCTCGCGCGAGGAGGCGCCGCTCGAGGACGCCGTGGCGATGCTGGCGCGCGAGCGCCTGACCGGCCTGAAGCCGCCGTCCGGGGCCGAGCGGCTGACCGAAGTCTGGCGCGGCTTCATCGAGGAGAAGGCGGGCGGCGACCTCGACAAGCTCGGCAACGCCATTCTCGATCAGCGCGCCTACGCCAGGCTCATTCAGAAGCTCCTGACGTCGCTCGGCCTCGCCAACGATTCGGACGCGACGCCGAGGATAAGCCGGACGACGAGGAGAACCCGCCGCCGGAGGAGCCGGACGACGCGGAAGGCGAAGGCGAGGAGAGCCAGTCGCAGGACTCGATGCAGCGCGAGGCCGCCGACGACGCGACCGACGACGCCGACGAAGGGACGATGGACACGGTCGAGGCGCCGTCGTCCGAGCTCGACGACGAGGGCGAGGCGGGCGACGCGGAGGAAGCCGCCGAGAACCGCCCGCCGCCGCCGGGCGCGATGGAGCGCCGGACGATCGACTACAAGGCCTATACGACCAAGTTCGACGAGGTCGTCGGCGCCGAGGAGCTGTGCGACCCGGACGAACTGCAGCGGCTGCGGGACTATCTCGACAAGCAGCTGCAGAACCTGTCGTCGGTCGTGGCGCGGCTCGCCAACCGGCTGCAGCGCCGCCTGATGGCGCAGCAGAACCGCTCGTGGGAATTCGACCTCGAGGAGGGCATGCTCGACCCGGCGCGCCTGACCCGCGTCGTCATCGACCCGCAGCAGCCGCTGTCCTTCAAGCAGGAGAAGGACATGGAGTTCCGCGACACCGTGGTGTCGCTGCTGATCGACAATTCCGGCTCGATGCGCGGTCGGCCGATCACGGTGGCGGCGACCTGCGCCGACATCCTCGCCCGCACGCTCGAGCGCTGCGGGGTCAAGGTCGAAATTCTCGGCTTCACCACCCGCGCCTGGAAGGGCGGCCAGGCGCGCGAAGCCTGGCTGCAGGCGGGCAAGCCGCCGAACCCGGGCCGGCTCAACGACCTGCGCCATCTCATCTACAAGGCGGCCGACGCGCCGTGGCGGCGCGCGCGGAAGAACCTCGGGCTGATGATGCGCGAGGGGCTGCTCAAGGAGAACATCGACGGCGAGGCGCTCGCCTGGGCGCACGAGCGGCTGCTCGGGCGGCCGGAGCAGCGCAAGATCCTGATGATGATCTCCGACGGCGCGCCGGTCGACGATTCGACCCTGTCGGTCAATCCGGGCAACTATCTCGAGCGCCACCTGAGGCACGTGATCGAGGAGATCGAGACCCGCTCGCCGGTCGAGCTGATCGCCATCGGCATCGGCCACGACGTGACGCGCTACTACCGCCGCGCCGTGACGATCGTCGACGCCGAGGAACTCGGCGGGGCGATGACGGACAAGCTCGCGGAGCTGTTCGACGAGAAGGCCGCGCCGGCGAAGCGCGCGCCGGCCCCGCGGCCGCGGCGCAAGTTCGACTTCGGCCTGAGCGTCACGCCCTGACGGGCGGCCGCCGGCGGGCGGCGCCGGGCGGGATCGACCCGCCCGCCGCCGCGCTCGCCTCGCAACCCGCCTTCGGGCATAGTCGGACGATGGCCGAAGTCGGCTGCCCCGCGCGAGCAACGCGCCCGAGATCACCGTCAGCGAACTCTCGAACGCGCTCAAGCGCGCGATCGAGGACCGGTTCGGCTATGTCCGGGTGCGCGGCGAGATTTCCGGCTATCGCGGGCCGCATTCCTCCGGCCACGCCTATTTCTGCCTGAAGGACGCGAACGCCCGCCTCGACGCCGTCGTCTGGCGCACCGCCTTCGCCCGGATGAAGGTGAAGCCCGAGGAGGGCGCCGAGGTCGATCGCGACCGGAAAGCTCACCACCTTTCCGGGCAAGTCGAGCTACCAGATCGTCATCGAGCAACTGGAACTCGCCGGCGTCGGGGCGCTGATGGCGCTGCTCGAGGCGCGGCGCAAGAAGCTCGCCGAAGAGGGGCTGTTCGACGTCGCGCGGAAGCGCAAGGTTCCGTTCCTGCCGCGGGTGATCGGCGTGGTGACGTCGCCGACCGGGGCGGTGATCCGCGACATCCTGCATCGGCTCTCCGACCGCTTCCCGGTCCATGTCGTGGTGTGGCCGGTGAGGGTGCAGGGCGAGACGTCGGCGGAGGAAGTGGCCGCGGCGATCGACGGCTTCAACGCGCTTGGCCCCGGCGGGCGGATCGCGCGGCCGGACGTCCTGATCGTGGCGCGGGGCGGCGGCTCGCTCGAGGACCTGTGGAGCTTCAACGAAGAGGTCGCGGTGCGCGCCGTGGCGCGGAGCGGCATTCCGGTGATCGCCGCAGTCGGCCACGAGACCGACTGGACGCTGATCGACCACGCCGCCGACCTGCGCGCCCCGACCCCGACGGCTGCGGCCGAGTTCGCCGCGCCGGTGCGGGCCGAACTGATGGCGACGATCGCCGAGCTCGAAGCCCGCCGGCGCGGGGCGATCTTGCGTTTTGCCGAGCGCCGGCGCGCGGATCTGCGCGCGCTCGCTCGCGCCCTGCCGACCGGCGAGGCTCTGGTCGCGGGCCCGCGGCAGCGGCTCGACCGCGCCGGCGAGACGCTCGTCTGACCCGCATCCGCGGCGGGCTCGACACCCGCGCGCTGATCCTCGCGGTCCACGCGCGCGGGCTCGCCCGCCACTCGCCGCGCGCCCATCTCGCCGGCCTCGCCGAGCGCATTCGCGGCGTCGCCGGACGCCTTGGCCGGCTCGGGCCCGTCCTGATCGAGCGGCCGCGGCGCGCAGCCGAGGCGGCGGCGCGCGGGCTCGCGCGCGAGGGCGCGGCGATGGCGCGCCGGCGGACGGAATGCGGGCCGAAGCGGTCGGGCGGTTCGCCGCGCGGCTCGAGCGCGCCTACGCCGACGGCGTGGAGGTCCGCCATTCGCGGCTGCTCGCCTTGTGGCGGCACGCCGGCGCGGTCAGCTATCGCGGTGTGCTGGCGCGCGGCTTCGCGCTGGTGCGCGACGAGGCCGACCGGGCGCTCCGCCGCGCGGCCGACGTCAGCGAGGGCCAGCGGCTGACCATCGAGTTCGCCGACGGGGCGGTTCCCGCTGTCGCCGGTCGCGGCTCGACGCCCGAGCCGCGGGCCTCCCGCCCGCCGCGCCGCCGCCGCGGCCAAAGCGCGCCGCCGGCGGCAAGGGCGGCGAAGGGCAGGGCTCGCTGTTCTGAGCGGCGGCCGGCGCGCAGGGCGCTACTGCGCCTCCGAGCCGATCGCCGCGAGCGCCGCCCGCGCGCACTCCATGTCCTGGGTGTAATGGCCGCCGCTGACGCCGATCGCGCCGACCACCTCGCCCCCGATCACGATCGGGAAACCCGCCGCCGAACACGATCAGCCGCGGCGTGTGGGTGATGCCGTGAAGCAGCGGCGGGTCGTCCTTGATGAAATCGAACCAGGCATGGGTGGCCATCGAGAACGAGGCGGCGGTGTACGCCTTGTCCTGGGAAATCTGGATCGACAGTTTCGGCGCGCCGTCCATCCGCGGAAGGCCTTCAGATCGCCGCCCTCGTCGGTGACGGCGATGCACATGCGCAGCTTCAGCTCGGCGGCCTTGTTCGCGGCCGCGGCGACTGCCTTTTCCGCCATTTCCGCGTCGATGCTGTGCTTGACGATGGTCATGGGCGCTCCCTCGAAGAATCCGGCCTGTCGTACGGCCGGTCGGCGTAGGATGGCCCATGTCCCGGGC
The DNA here is from genome assembly GCA_963724785.1 of uncultured Alphaproteobacteria bacterium. Taxonomy (GTDB): domain Bacteria; phylum Pseudomonadota; class Alphaproteobacteria; order Rhizobiales; family Beijerinckiaceae; genus Roseiarcus. The sequence continues at coordinate 70,956 of CAVRWC010000010.1, forward strand.
GCCGTCAACGTCCTGGCTCGGCTCCTGCGGTTCCTCAGCAATCGCGTCTCACGGCACCGGAAGGGCGAGCGCGGTTTTCGGAAAGTCGTCTTGTCATTTCACGACAAGGCCATATTCGGCCGTCTGCGTCGAGCTAGTCAACGATTTCAAAGACTTGCGATGAGTCGGATATGGCGGCCTCGCGAAGCCGGGAGCCGCTACGAAGCCACGCCGTGCGAGGACGCCGCCCGCGCCAACGAGAGGTCCCCGCCATGACGACCTCCGCGAACGTCCTCGACGCCCGTCCGAAAACCCGCGTGATCGCCGCGCCCGGCGTCTACGACATGGTGTCGCTGCAGGATGGCGGCGCGGATGGGGTTCGAGGCGCTCTACATGACCGGCTACGGGACGGTCGCCTCGCACCTCGGCCTGCCCGACGCCGGGCTTGCGAGCTATTCCGACATGGTTTCGCGGCGTCGAGGCGATGGCGCGGATGGCGGGCGCGCCGCTGATCGCCGACGGCGACACCGGTTACGGCGGCCTTCTCAACGTGCGCCACGCCGTGCAGGGCTACGAGCGCGCCGGCGCTGCCGCGATCCAACTCGAGGACCAGGAATTCCCGAAGAAATGCGGGCACACCCAGGGGCGCAGGGTGATCGCGGCGGAGGACATGGCGCGCAAGATTAGGGTCGCAGCCGAAGCCCGGACGAGTGCTGATTTTCTGATCGTCGCCCGCACCGACGCGCGCACGTCGCTCGGGCTGGCCGAGGCGATTCGCCGCGGACGCCTCTATGCGGAAGCCGGCGCGGACATTCTGTTCGTCGAATCGCCGGAGACCGAGGAGGAGATGGCGACGATCGGCCGCGAACTCGGCGACAGGCCGCTGCTCGCCAACATGGTCGAGGGGGGACGGACGCCGATGCTGAGCAACGCGCGCCTCGCCGAGATCGGCTACGCCATCGCCATCTACCCGGTGGCGGGGCTTCTCGCCGCCGCGGCCGCGCTCGCGACGGTCTACCGGCAGATCCGCGAGACGGGCTCGTCCCTCGGCTCCGCCGCGCCGCTCTACCCGTTCGCCGAGATGAACCGGCTGATGGGGTTCGAGGAGGTGTGGCGGTTCGACGCCGAGCACGCGGAGCGTTGAGGGCGCGCGGGACGAGCGATCTCGCCAATCGACAGCCTTGATGCGCACGTGTAGCTTGGCCGCAATGCCGACCCGACGGCCCTTGCACGTCAGCGATTTCTGCGCCTGGAGCCTCGAAAGGGCGGCGCTCCTGCGGGCCGGCCGGGCAGCGAATTGCAGATCTCCTCGCAGACAACCAGAGCCTGAAGGCCGTCCTCGACGACGCCATCACCTCAGCCTATCGCTGCGCCCGCCGCAAGGCGGCGATCGAGACGGAGATGCCCGTGGAGTCTTGGGGGGCGATGGAGAGGATTCTGGTCGTCACAAGCTCTGCCAGGTCAGTCCTTCTTGATCAACCGGGCGACGACGGCAGCGAACAGGGCGGTCGCGAGCCAGCCGATTACGATCTCGCTCCATATGGCGCGCCGAATCTCTTCGCCGTACTTTGAACGAGCAAACTGCGACAACTTGCGGCGTCCCTTTGCGCCCAATTCGACCTTCTGTGGCACAATGACCGCCGGCGCCCAGTCCTTGCCTTGCCGGAAATCGACAAAGGGAAACAGAAAATCCGCCGCAAACATGGGCGCGGAGAATGCCGACACGTCCGAGCGCTGAGAAGAACAGCCGATGGTCGGATTGGACGCCGTCGGATCGCAGTCCAACACTCCCGGATCGGTCTTGAGCAAATCCTTGGCGTCTACGATCACACCGTGATTGTATGCGTTTTGATACAACAGCCAATAAAAGACCCACACCAGAAATATGATAACCGTTGCGCGAATCGGCCGATATCCATAACCGATGAATAATCCAAAGAGCCAGTGGAAAAAGCGGAACGGACCAAGCTCTCCGGATCTCCTCAAATATGTCTGTTTCGTAACGGTAATTTTCGTCGCGCATTCGAGATATCCCATTTCGCGAAGAACTTTGGCAATCTGCTCCCAGGGTTGCGATCGGAAATCCGACTCGAGATGCGCTGCGATCTGATGGTCCAGGATGCTTTTGCGGTGGGCAAAATCGGCGGGCGCGGCCAGGCGCCGATAGACACAGCCATCCAAGACGATGTTGTTTTGAGTTCGATCGGGCCGGCCGAACCGATTGCGAAGACGAACGGCCTGCCTTTGAAATAAACCCAGCCCGGGCGCGGCTTCTGGAGGTCTTAGGGCGAACCGGGCCAGGTCCACATCGTCGCATAACTTGTCGATCGTCGAGCCGCTCAGATCGAGCCTTCCGATCATCCAGTACACCCCCTTCAAGTCCAGCTTGTCTCCGATCTCGACGCCTGCGAGATTTAGAGCATCGCGTTCGGGCGCGTCCCCATTGGGGCCAGGGACGCGGAAGTTGCCGTTGCTGCAATACAGAGAACCCCGTAATTTCGTTCCTGTGAGATAGACGCCTCCGATCGAGTAGAACGCTTGCAGTCTCTGTTGCAAATAGTCGTATCTTCCAGAAAGGAAACAGTCACCGTTGAGAACGGCCCGAAAAATCTCGATCGCGTTTGCGCGCCCGTTTATGAAATTCGATCCGCTGCAATTGAGCGCTCCACCGATTTCTGATCCAGATAGTCGCATGAGTCCATCACACCGGAATCCGTCTGCCAAGCAAAGGACTCCCCTTATTTTGACAAGATCACCATCGACGCCACGGGCACGGCTTCCTTTTAGGCTGACCGTAAGTAAATTCGCGTCTCTGAAATCAATCTCCTCCGTGATCCAGCAATTTTCTAATTCGATCGGCCACTTTATTTCCCAAGCCCGAAGATTAATGCGACCGTCGATCCACGCACCATACAATCTAACGCCAGTTTGTGACGGCTTGTATTGTTGAATTCTACCGCAGATAAGCCATGAGACAAATTCGGCTCGCATCCGATAGCGCGCGTTCCGGTTGCGTCGGCCTCATGACGTTTAATGCGTGGCCTTTTCCTCCGCAAACGGCGTCAAGGGTCCGTTGTTCGCACGGCGAAAGGTCTTCGATACCGGTGAAAACGAACTCCGGCACGACGGAGGCTCCCCACAATTCTTAAGCAGGCCTTACTTGCAAACCAGGGCGCTCGCGCAAAGAATAACCGTTATATCTCTTGCCGGGAATTGGCCTACTTGTTTTCTCCTCCCGACCCTGCTAACCACCCGCCCCTCAGACGTGGAAGAACGCCCGCACCGCCAGTCGGGGTCTCCGTTCGCACCACGAACCTGCAACCTGGCGTGAGCCCTCGCAGCCAAAGCTTCGAGGGCCGCGCCGTATTTGGAGCAGCATCATGGCGAAGAAAATCGCCGGCTATATCAAACTGCAAGTGCCGGCGGGCGCGGCCAATCCGTCGCCGCCCATCGGTCCCGCGCTCGGCCAGCGCGGCCTCAACATCATGGAATTCTGCAAGGCCTTCAACGCGCGCACCGCGCAGCTGGAGAAGGGCTCGCCGATTCCGGTCGTCATCACCGCCTATCAGGACCGCTCGTTCACCTTCGAGATGCGCCAGCCGCCGGTGACCTTCTGGCTGAAGAAGGCGGCCAACCTCAAGATCGGCAAGAAGCCGGCCTCTGGCCACAAGACGCCGGGCCGCGGCTTCATCGGCAAGGTGACCAAGGCGCAGGTGCGCGAGATCGCCGAGAAGAAGATCGTCGATCTCAACTGCGAGTCGATCGAATCCGCGATGAAGATGATCGAAGGCTCCGCCCGTTCGATGGGCCTGCAGGTGGTGGAGTAAGCCCCATGGCCAAGCACGGCAAACGCATCAAGAACGCCCGCGAAGCGGTCGAGCGCACCAAGCTCTACCCCTCGACGAGGCGGTGAAGCTGGTCAAGTCCAACGCCAAGGCCAAGTTCGACGAGACGGTCGAACTCGCGCTCAACCTCGGCGTCGACCCGAAGCACGCCGACCAGATGGTCCGCGGCGTCGTCAACCTGCCGAACGGCACGGGGCGCACCCTGCGCGTCGCGGTGTTCGCGCGCGGCGCCAAGGCGGACGAGGCCAAGGAAGCCGGGGCCGACGTCGTCGGCGCCGAGGACCTGGTCGCCGCCGTTCAGGGCGGCACGATCGACTTCGATCGCTGCATCGCCACCCCCGATCTGATGCCGCTCGTCGGCCGCCTCGGCAAGGTCTTGGGCCCGCGCGGCCTGATGCCGAACCCGAAGGTCGGCACCGTGACGATGGACGTCAAGGCCGCCGTCGTCGCCTCCAAGGGCGGCGCGGTCGAGTTCCGCGCCGAGAAGGCCGGCATCGTCCAGGGCTCGGTCGGCAAGACCTCGTTCGGCGAGGACAAGCTCGCCGAGAACATCAAAGCCTTCGTCGATGCGGTGAACAAGGCCAAGCCCGCGGGCGCCAAGGGCCACTACCTCTTGCGCGCCGCCGTCTCCTCGACCATGGGCCCGGGCGTGCGGGTCGACCTTTCCACGCTGCACACGGCGGTCTCGGTCGGCACGTAAAGCGAACGTTTGCGAAATGAGAACGCCGGGCCTTAAGGCCCGCCGTTCTCATGTTCGGCGCAAGCGGCTCGGCCAGCCGATCCGGACCAGCGTGTCGTCCGGCCCGTTGAGCGCGAACTCGTACATGCCCCAGGGCTTGTCCTCGGGCGCGCCCAGCGCTTCTCCGGCGAACGCCGCGGCGGCGGCGTCGACATCCTCCCGGTAGAGATAGAGGCCGAAGGGATTGCGGCCGGCCTGAAGCCATCCCTCGACCGTCTCGGTGAGATGGATCGCGCCGCCGAGCCCGTCCGCGAGCATCCGGTAATCGGCCAGACTGCCCGGCCCGAGCCGGAAGCCGAGCCGCTCGAAGAACGCCTGCCCAACGTCGAGATCGTTGCACGGCAGGATCGCGATCAGCTGCTGGTCCATCGACGCTCCTCAGGTTCGAGGCGCACTTGACGCCGGGCGGCGCTTCGCCGACTTCGGGGCGCGGCCGCATCCGGTAGTTGTTTCGCGAGCCTCGGTCCAGATTATGACTCTCGATCCACGCTTCCCGCTTCCGATCGACGAGGCGCTGCCCGCCCTGAGGGCGGCGCTCGCGGCGCACACGCGCGCGGTGCTGGTCGCGCCGCCCGGCGCCGGCAAGACGACGCGCGTCCCGCTCGCCCTTCTCGACGAGGCCTGGGCCAAGGGCGGCCGACTGATCGTGCTCGAGCCGCGGCGCCTCGCCGCGCGCGCCGCCGCCGCCCGCATGGCCGCGACGCTCGGCGAGAAGGTCGGGCGAGACGGTCGGCTTGCGCGTCCGCCTGCAAAGCCTCGTCTCGTCGCGCACGCGAATCGAGGTCGTCACCGAGGGCGTGTTCGCCCGCATGATCCTCGACGATCCGGCGCTCGACGGCGTCGCCGGCGTGCTGTTCGACGAGTTCCACGAGCGCTCGCTCGACGCCGATCTCGGCCTCGCGCTGGCGCTCGACGCGCAGGGCGCGCTGCGCGAGGATCTGCGCCTCCTCGTCATGTCGGCGACGCTCGACGGCGCGCGGGTCGCGGGCGCTGCTCGGCGACGCGCCGCTGATCGAGAGCCAGGGCCGCGCCTTTCCCGTCGTCACGCGCTATGTCGGGCGCGACTCGCGCGCGCGGATCGAGGACGAGGTCGCCCGCGCGACGCTCGAAGCGCTCGACCGCGAGACGGGCTCGATGCTCGTCTTCCTGCCGGGGCAGGGCGAGATCCGCCGCGTCGCCGAGACGCTGGAGGCGCGGATCAAGCGCGCCCGACGTCGACGTCGCGCCGCTCTACGGCGCGCTGGATTCGCGCGCCCAGGATCGCGCCGTCGAGCCCGCCCCGCCGCGGCCGGCGCAAGATCGTGCTCGCCACCTCGATCGCCGAAACCTCGCTGACGATCGAGGGCGTGCGGGTCGTGATCGACAGCGGGCTCATGCGCGTGCCGCGCTACGAGCCCGACATCGGCCTCACGCGGCTCGAGACCGTGCGCGTGTCGCGCGCCAACGCCGACCAGCGGCGCGGCCGCGCCGGGCGCGTCGAGCCCGGCGTCTGCTATCGGCTGTGGGAGGAGGCGGCGACCGGCGGGCTTCAGCCCTACGCCGCGCCGGAAATCCTGTCGGCCGACCTCTCGGGCTTCCTGCTCGACTGCGCGGTCTGGGGCGAGACCGATCCGACGCGGCTCGCCTTTCTCGATCCCCCGCCGCGCGGCGCGCTCAACGAGGCGCGGACGCTGCTCGGCGAGATCGGCGCGATCGACGCGAACGGCCGCATCACCGACGAGGGCCGGGCGATCGCGCGCCTCGCGCTGCCGCCGCGGCTCGCGCGCATGGTCGTCGACGCCGCCCGCGCGGGCGAAGCGCGCACGGCCGCCGAGATCGCGGTGCTGCTCACCGAGCGCGGCCTCGGCGGCGACGCGGTCGACCTGTCGACCCGCCTCGACGCCTTCCGCCGCGACCGCTCGCCGCGCGCCGACGATGCGCGGCGGCTGGCGCGGGGACTGGCGCAGCAGGCGCGGGGCCCACGGCCGGCCTTCTCCCCGGGGGAGAAGGGCGCGCTCCCCTCTCCCTTGGGGAGAGGGGTTGGGGGCGAGGGGCGCCTCGGCGCGCTGCTCGCCTCGGCCTATCCCGACCGCATCGCCATGGCGCGCGGCAAGCGCGGCGAGTTCCTGATGGCGAACGGGCGGGCGGCGGCGCTCGAGGCGCATGAGGCGCTCGCCGGCGAGCCCTATCTTGCGATCGGCGAGGTCGTCGGCCGCGCGGCTTCGGCGCGCATCCTGCTCGCCGCCCCGCTGACGCTCGCCGACATCGAGGCGGTCGCCGGCGCCTCGATCGAGACGGCCGACGAGCTCGACCTTCGATCGCGCCTCGGCGTCGCTGCGCGCGCGCCGCCGCCGGCGGCTCGGCGCGCTGACGCTCGCCGAGCAGACGCTGGCGGTTCCCGCGGACGAGGCGAGCGCCGCGGCGCTGGCGCGAGGGCGTGCTGGCGCTGGGGATCGGCCGGCTGCCGTGGAGCGAAGGCGCTCAGGCAATGGCGCGACCGGGTGCTGTTCCTCCGCCGCGCCGAGGGCGACGCCTGGCCGGACCTGTCGGACAAGCGGCTGGCCGAGGAGTCCGAGTGGCTCGCGCCGTTTCTCGTCGGCAAAGACCCGGCTCGACGAGATCGGCGCCGACGACCTTTCGAACGCGCTCCACGCCCTCCTGCCCTGGGACCTCGCGCGCCGACTCGACGAGGAGGCGCCGACCCATTTTCACGCGCCGACCGGCACCGCGGCGGCGATCGACTACGAGGCCGACGGCGGCCTGTCGATTGCGCTCCGGGTGCAGGAGCTGTTCGGCCTCGCCGAGCACCCTGCGGTCGCGGGCGGAAAGATCCCGCTGACCCTTCATCTGCTTTCGCCCGCGCACCGGCCGATCCAGATCACCCGCGACCTGCCGGGCTTCTGGCGCGGCTCGTGGGCGGCCGTGCGCGCGGACCTGCGCGGCCGCTATCCCCGCCACTCCTGGCCGGAGGACCCGGCGAGCGCCGCGCCGACCGCCCGCGCCAAGCCGCGGGGGACGTGAAAGCCGCGCGGGACGTGAGGCCGCTCAGCGGCCGCCCTCAGCCGCGTCGACATATTTTCGCCAGTTGTGCGTCTCGCGGAAGCCCAGCACTTCGCGCGCCTTGCGGTTCGACAGCGGCGCTTCGTACTCGCCCACCGCGCGGGTGAACGGCGTATTCGGCGCGAGCGTCTTCAGCGCCTCCTTCGTCGGCGTATTGAGGGTGATGGTGTCGTTGGTCGCATTGAAGACCTGGAAGCCCAGGCCGTCCTTTTCCAGGCCCAGCCGGACGATCTCGCCGAGGTCGCGCGCGTCGATGTAGCTCCAGGCGCAGCGCTTGCGGCTCGGCGGGTCGGCGAGGAAGCCCTTGAACAGGCCGTACTCATGCGGCTCGATCACGTTGCCGATCCGCAGCGCGTAGATGTCGGCGCGGTAGCGCATGGCGAAGGCGCGGGCGGTCTTCTCGTTGCACACCTTCGACAGGCCATAGGAGTCCATCGGATCGACGTCGTAGTCCTCCTCGAGCGGAAACGACCGGAAGTCCTTGTCGCCCTCTGCGAAGCACACGCCGTAGGTCGTCTCGCTCGAGGCGATGATCACCTTGCGCACGCCGAGCTTCATCGCCGCCTCGATGACGTTGTAGGTGCTGATGACGTTCTTCGAGAAGGTGACGTTGTCGGGTTCGATCAGCACCCGCGGCACCGCGGCGAAATGGACGACGGCGTCGGGCGGCGTCGCGGGGCGGCCGATTTCGAAACCGGAAAAGCCGCGGTGCGCCGTCAGCGCGTTGAACGCCTGGCCGCTGTCGGCAAGGTCGGCGCTCAGCGTCGGGACGCCCGGAAAGTCGAAGGGCTTGAGATCGACGTTGAGGACGTCGTAGCCGTGGGCGACGAGATGGGGAATGGCGTGACGGCCGGCCTTGCCGGATCCGCCGGTGAAGACGATGCGCTTGCCGGACATGGGGAGCCTCGCGACGAACGGGAGCCGCACTCATAGCCCTTTCCGCAGACGATGTTGAGGCGACAATATTGCAAATGTAAACCGACAATAGGAGCCTCGCGCGTGGAGCGCCTCACGCCCGCGGATGGGCGGACTTGTAGGCGGCGAGCAGGCGGGCGCTGTCGACCCCGGTATAGACCTGGGTCGTCGACAGCGAGGCGTGGCCGAGCAGATCCTGGATGGTGCGCAGATCCCCGCCGCGCGCCAAGAGGTGGGTGGCGAAGGAATGGCGCAGCGCATGGGGCGTGGCGGTGTCGGGCAGGCCGAGCGCGCCGCGCATCCGCTCCATGGCCAGTTGCACAATCCGCGGCGACAGGGGGCCGCCCTTCGCGCCGACGAACAGCGGCCCGTCGGCTTTGAGCGTGTAGGGGCAGAGGGCGAGATAGTCCTCGACCGCCTTGCGCACCGGCGTGATGATCGGCGCGACCCGGGTCTTCTTGCCCTTGCCGATCACCGTCACCGCCTCGATCGCGCCGACCGGCGCGTCGGCGCGCTTGAGGCCGAGCGCCTCGGAAATGCGCAGGCCCGCGCCGTAGCAAAGCGCCAGCACCGCCGCGTCGCGCGCCAGCACCCATTGTTCGCGCGCCTCGCCCGCCCGCGGCTCGGTGGTCGTCACCGCGCGGGCGTCTGAGGGAGCGAGCGGCCGGGGCAGGCGGCGGGCGGCTTTCGGCGCCCGGATCGCGCCGAGCGCGGAAGCGGTCTCGCCGGTTTCGCGCGCGATCGCGCGGGCGAGCGAGCGCAGCGCCGACAGGGCGCGTTGCAGCGAGCGCCCGTCGATTCCCTCCGCCCGGCGGCGGGCGAGAAAAGCGCGCAGATCGCCGGGCGCGCAATGCACGAAGCGCGCGATCGAAGGCGGCGCGCCGAACCGCTCGGCGAGGAAGGCGAGAAACTGCCGCACGTCCCGCCCGTAGGCCTCGATCGTATGCGCCGACATTTGCCGCTCGGCCGCGAGATGGCGGAGCCACGCCGAGACGGTCGCGGCGAGGTCGGGCGCGGCGGGCAGGGCGGCGAGTTCCTGAGGCTCAGCGGGCTGCGACATGGGAAGGAGGGTGGCGCTCAAGGGTTAAGGGCGCGTTTCGCGCGCCTCCCGCCGGGGCGAGGTTCCTCCGCCCTGGGAGCGAATAGGAAACGCCCGCGACGTGTTCTCACGGGACCCGGCCACCGCCGGTCGTCGGAACCCTGGAGAACGCCATGGCCATCAGAACATTCATGACCTCTTGCGGCGCGGTTCTTATGATTTCCTCCGCGGGCGCGGGACTGTGGGCGACGAGCGTCATTCCTGCGTCCGCCGACTCGAGGTTCCTGCAGACAAATCTGGTCTCGAATGGCGCCATTCCAGCCCTGATCACGGATCCAAATCTGGTCAACGCATGGGGAATATCGGAGAGTCCAAAGTCGCCATTCTGGATCTCCGACAATGGCGCCGGCGTCTCGACGCTTTATTCCGTTCCGGCCACTGGCGGGCCGCCGGTCTCCAAGGTCAACCTCACTGTAACGATTCCTCCGACCTCGGGAGCGACGGTGTCGGCGCCGACTGGGCAGGTGTTCAACGGCGGCGTGGGCTTCGGCGGCGCGCTCTTTCTGTTCGACTCCGAGGATGGCGTGATTTCCGGGTGGAGCGGCGGAACGAGCGCCGTCAAGGACGTCGATAAGGGCGCCGCGGCGGTTTACAAGGGCCTGGCGATCTCGAACCCCGGCGCAGCCAACGCCGTCCTGTACGCCACAAATTTCCGCGCCGGCACGATCGACGCTTTTAACAATACCTTTGCGCCGACCCTGACCGGCGATTTCGTCGACCCAAACCTTCCAGCCGGATACGCGCCGTTCAACGACAAGGTGATCGGCGGCGAACTCTATGTCACCTACGCGTTGCAGGACGCCGCCAAGCACGATGATCAAGCCGGCCCCGGCCACGGCTTCGTCGACATATTCAACCTCGACGGCAGCTTCGACAAGCGACTCATCTCGCAAGGAAATCTTAACTCGCCGTGGGGAATGGCGATTGCGCCGTCCGGTTTCGGATCGTTCGGCGGCGACCTTCTCGTCGGGAATTTCGGGAACGGAATGATCAATGCCTACGACCCGACCACCGGCGCGTTCGAGGGCGTGCTCGACGGCGCCAACGGAAATCCGCTCGTCATCGATGGGCTTTGGGGCTTGACGTTCGGCAACGGCGCGGCGGGCGGCAGCCTCAATACGCTCTATTTCACCGCCGGCCCCAACGGCGAAAGCAACGGCCTGTTCGGAAGTCTGTCGGCGGTCCCCGAGACTTCGACGTGGGTGATGTCGCTGCTCGGTTTTGGCGGCCTCGGCCTCGCCGCCATGCAACGGCGCCGCGCGGCTGTGACGCTGGCCTGAGGCGCAGATTCGCGCGGGCGCGGGAGGGGGCGGGGAATCGTGCGTTCGGCTTGCGTCTGGTCGGCCGACTCCAATTCCCCGCCGGCGCGGGCGATGGATGCGTCGCCGGGACATGCGCGAGGACCTCGGTAAGGCGCCGCTCGCGGCGATCCTGCCGCCCATCGCGGGCCGCTTGAGCGCTCAGCCCAAAAGGTCCTGCAGCGCGGGAATCAGCGGCGCGTCGGCGGGGGGCATCGGGTAGGCGCGCAGATCCGTGGGCCGCACCCATTTCAGCGCCTGTCCGTCGAGCGGCTGCACGAACCCCTCCCACTTGCGGCAGACGTAGAGCGGCATGAGCAGGTGGAAGTCGTCATAAGGATGGCTCGCGAAAGTCGAGCGGCGCGAGGCACGCCGGCTTGACCGCGATACCCAGCTCCTCCTTCAGTTCGCGGATCAGCGCGTCTTCCGGCCGCTCGCCGGCGTCGATCTTGCCGCCGGGGAATTCCCACAAGCCCTCGAGCTGTTTGCCCTTGGGCCGCTGGGCGAGAAGCACGCGGTTGTCGGCGTCGACGAGCGCCGCCGCCACCACCAGGAGGAGCCTCACGAGCGGTAGTCGCCGTTGATCGCCACGTATTCCTTGGTGAGGTCGCAGGTCCACACCGTGGCGCGGCCGCGGCCGATGCCGAGGTCGGCGGTGATCTTGATCTCGGGCTTCTTCATGTAGGCCGACGCCTCGTCCTCGACATAGGCCGGGTCGCGCAGGCCCTGGTGGGCCACGCGGATCCGGCCGAAGTAGATGTCGAGCCGGTCGCGCTCGGCCTTTTCGCCCGCCTTGCCGACCGCCATCACGACGCGGCCCCAGTTGGCGTCCTCGCCGGCGACCGCGGTCTTGACCAGCGGCGAATTGGCGATCGACAACGCGATGCGCTTCGCCGCCTTGCGGGTCGCCGCGCCCTCGACCTGGACCTCGATGAACTTGCGCGCGCCCTCGCCGTCGCGCACCACCTGATGGGCGAGCGAGCGCAAAACCTTGTCGAGCGCCCGCTTGAACGGGCCGAGGCGCGGGTCGGCGGCGTCCTCGATCGGCGGCGCGGTCTTGGCGGCGCCGGTGGCGAACAGCATCAGCGTGTCGGAGGTCGAGGTGTCGCTGTCGACGGTGATGGCGTTGAACGACCGATCGACCGACTTCGACAGCATCGCCTGAAGCGCGGCCGAGGCGATCGGCGCGTCGGTGAACACGTAGGACGAGCATGGTCGCCATGTCGGGGGCGATCATGCCCGCGCCCTTGGCGATGCCGCTGATCGGTGACGATCGTATCGCCGAGCGGCGCGAAGGCGGTGGCGACCTTGGGATAGGTGTCGGTGGTCATGATCGCCTTGGCGGCGTCCATCAGCCGGTCCTCCCGCGCTCCGGCGGCAAGCTCGGAAAGGACGTTGGCGATCCGTGTCCCGTCGAGCGGCTCGCCGATCACGCCGGTCGAGGCCATGAACACTTCACCCGGCAGGCAGCCGATCGTCTTGGCCGCGGCGTCGGCGACGAGCGCGACGGCCTCGATCCCCTTTTGGCCGGTGAAGGCGTTGGCGTTGCCGGAATTGACGATCAGCGCCCGCGCCTTGCCGCCCGGGAGCTGCTGGCGGCACCAGTCGACCGGCGCGGACGGGCACTTCGACCGGGTGAACACGCCGGCGACCTCGGCCGGCTGATCGAACACCGCCATCATCACGTCGGTGCGCCCCTCGTAGCGCACGCCCGCCGCGATGGTGGCGAAGCGGACGCCGGCGATCGGCGGCAGGGTCGGATATTTCTTCGGCGCGAGCGGGGAGAGCGCGGCGGGAGCGGCCATGAGAGCGTCATCCAGATTGGGAGACGGGAGCGGGCCAGCCGCCCGCTCCGCGGATAGGCGTCGTTCAGTTCTTCGGCTTCTCGGCGTCGCCCGGAGCGGGCGCGACGGGCGCGGCCGCCGGAGCGGGTCCGCGCATCCGGGGTGACCGGCTTGCCGTCGGCGTCGAAGTACTGGATCTTTGCCGCGCGTGCAGCGCGGCGACCTCTTCGCTCTCGGCCTTCTGGGCGACGTAGTGGGCGGCCTGGTCCTTGAGCTGCTCGAAGGGCGGGAAGGTCTTGGTGCGCGTGTCCTCGACCTGGATGATGTGCCAGCCGAACTGGGTCTTCACCGGATCGGAGATCTCGCCCTTCTTCAGCTTGAACGCGGCTTCGGAGAATTCCGGCACCATGCGGTCCTTGGTGAACCAGCCGAGATCGCCGCCGTCGCCGCCGGTGTCCTTCGACACTTCGTTGGCGACCTTGGCGAAATCCTCGCCGCCCTTGACGCGGGCGAGCGCCTTCTTCGCATCGTCCTCGGTCGGCAGCAGGATGTGGCGGGCGTGGATCTCCTCCTGCGGCGGCTCGGCCTTGGCGGCTTCGTCATAAGCCTTGCGCTCGGCGTCCTCGGTGGTCGCGGCCTTGGCGACCGAGCCCAGGAGCTCTTCCATCGCGAGCTTGTCGCGATAATAGGCGAGCTTCTTGGCGAACTCCGGGGACTGGTCGAGCTTGTCCGCCTGCGCCTTCTTGGCGGCGAGCTTGAGGTCGATCAGGTAGTCGAGCACGTATTTCTGCCGCTGCGCGCCCTCCAGCTTCTGCGGCAGGCCGGGGCCGATGTCCGCCATCGCCATGGCGAGATCGTCTTCGGTGATTGGCTGACCGTCGACGGTGGCCAGAACCTTCGGGTCCGCCGAAGCGGCGTCGGCGAAGGCGAGAACGGCGCCGGCGCCGAGCGCCAGAGCAACGGCGGTCGAGCGCAAGCGCGCGGGAAACAGTCTGGTCATCAGGGCTCCTCTGGGCGTCGCGCGTCGGTCGCGGCCGGCGACGCGGCGGAGGCGCTATAAAGGGATTCCGGCGAATTTGCGAGGGGCTAGGCGCCGTATATCGTGACAAATTCGTCAGGAAGTCGTCATGCGTCTCAAGGTCTGACGAAAGCCGCGACCGCAATAAAGAGGACGACGACCAGCGCGACGCCAAAAATAACAACGTAACGCACGCCGTGTCCGGTTACGCCCGCGCGCACCTTCTCCTTGTTCGCATCGGTGACGACCGGTCTTTCATTCGGGTCGACGACGATCGGTTGTTCATTCCGCTCCATGGCGAACTCCGTTCTGGAAAAGGGAGGGACGCGCAGCCAACGGTTTCCTCGGCGTCGGCCGAAGGACAGGATATCCACGAGCAGGGCGAACCGCCGATCGCTTTCGGACAAAGAAGGCATGGCCGCCTCGCGCGTTCAGCTTCTCAAGCAGGTTCATAAAATGGGCGTGTCCGCGGGGGAGGCCGGCGGCGGCTGAGGCTGCGGAGGGATGACGACCTCGGGTCCCGGTGTGGGGATCTCGGGGGGCTGCTCCGTCGGGGGCGTTTCCTCCGGCCCGGTCGGGTTGATCACGTCCGGACCGGGCGGGATGATGACATCGGGTTGCGGGCTCGGCGTCTCGTCAGGGGTGGGGCTGGGCATGATCGGCTCCGCGTGCTGCGTCGGAGCAATGCCGCCGGAGGCGATTTGTTCCTCGAGCGGGCCGGCCCTCGATGCGGCGGCCGGGATCTGGGTCAATCGCGGCGCTGGGTGCGCGCCGTCGGCTTGCTCGGATCGCTGGCTTTGTCGGACAACTCGTCAGGGAGATAGGGCGCGCGGCCGAAGACTTGCCGCAGCGCGCCTTTTGCGGCTTCGAGGGTGCGCTTCCTCGAATCGGGCAAGTTCCGGCCGGCCCGGTTGATGTAGAAGGTCAGCATCGACATCGCGGACTGGAAGGCCGAGCCCTTGCGTCGCTGGCTGGCCTCCGCCGACTGCTTGAGGGACTGCGCGATCTCCTCGGCGCTGGGCTTTGCGAACACCTCCGGCTCGAGGTCGAGCGCGTCCGATTTCGTCGTCACGTCCTGCGACCAGTGTCGCTTCTGCTTGCCGGGCATGGATCAACTCCTCTGTTTTCGGGGCGCCTCCCACGCTCCCGCGACGCAGGCCCTCAGGTCACTCGACGCCCGGGGCGGCCGGCCGCCATTCGCTCAGATGTGAAAGCCGTCGCCCGGCCTCGGTTTTCCGCCCCGGCCATCGCGCCAGCCGGGTCCGTCGCAATGGGGATCTGAATGACGACGTCGTGTCCCGAGCGCAGATCGCTGCCGGCCTCTCCCACCGCGACCTCGAACGCCGCCTCCTGACTGACGTAGCTCATGCCGGGTTCGCCATTGCGCGTCAGCGACCATCCGTCGCCGTCCTTCACGACCCTGTAGGCGATGCTCGCCATCGTTCGCTCCCTTTCAGTCTCGACCGAGCCCTTGGGGCGCCGGCCGCCGACCGCGGCGTTTCACGGCTGGCCGGTCCCGCCGGAGGAGCCGTACACCTGACCGGTCGCATAGCTCGCGTCCGCGGCTGCGAGTTGGACGTAGATCGAACCGAGTTCTGCGGGCTGGCCCGGACGGCCGAGCGAAGTCTGGCCGCCGAATTTTTCCAGCTTCTCCATGGTCGCGCCGCCGCTGACTTGCAGCGCCGTCCAGATCGGACCGGGCGCGACGCCGTTGACCCGGATGCCCTTGCTGGCGAGTTGCTTGGCGAGCGACTTCACGTAGTTCATCGTCGCGGCCTTGGTCTGGGCGTAGTCATAGAGGTCCGGCGACGGGTCGTAGGCCTGCTCCGATGTCGTCGCGACGATCGCCGAGCCCGGCCGCAAATGCGGCAGCGCCGCCTTGATGATCCAGAACGGCGCGTAGATGTTGGTCTTCATCGTGGCATCGAAGTCGTCGGTGGAGATGTCGAGGATCGAGGCGCGGCTCTGTTGGCGCCCGGCGTTCATCACCAGAATGTCGAGGCCGCCAAGGCCCCGGAGCGCGTCGTCGACGAGCCGCTTGCAGAAGGCCTCGTCCCGAAGATCGCCGGGCAGCGACAGGCCGATGCGGCCTTCCTGCCGCACGAGCTCGATCACTTCCCGCGCGTCCGGCTCCTCCTCCGGCAAGTGATTGATCGCGACGTCCGCGCCTTCGCGGGCGAAGGCGATCGCCGCCGCGCGACCCATGCCGGAATCGCCGCCGGTGACGAGCGCCTTGCGCCCCGCGAGCCGCCCCGAGCCGCGGTAGGTCTTCTCCCCGTGGTCGGGCCGGGGGTCCATTCGGCTCGCCAGCCCCGGCCAAGGCTGCGATTGCCGTTTGAACGGCGGCCTGGGGTATTTGTCCTGGGGATCGACGAGGCGGGTCGCCTGCGTGGACGGCGCTTCACCCTGGGCGAACGCTGGGCCGGCCGCCGCCGCGGCAAGGCTCGCGCCCCCGGCGCCAACGATCTCCCGGCGGGAAAGAGGTCCATGCTCCCGTGTGCTCATCATCAACTCCGTTGCGACGTGGCGATGCGCGGAAGCGGCCCGAATTGCGATGGAGCGCTCCGCCTGGTTCCGACTCTAGACGCCGTCGAGGGCCAACTGTTCCAATGGGCCGCGCAGAATGCGAGGCGGGCTGGCGGGCGGAATTTGAGGCTGCCTCGGGCCCATCCCAGGATGTCGGAACCTTAAGTCGGCCTGCGGCGTTTGGGCGTGGACCAGATCTCAATTCAGTCGGCGCCCAAGCTTTTTGAAAGGATGAGGGCGATGGCGATACAGAAATCGAAATCCCACCGGGAAGCCGGGTCGCGCCGCGCTCGGGCGCCGAGCCTCGGCGGATTGTGCGCCGGGCCTCGAGCGCGAGATGGCGCCGACGCCAACCCGGCGGCGAGCGCTCGGCGCCCGTCGCGTCGGCAAAGCCCTGTGAAGAACGCGCGCCGCCTTCGCCGCGCCAGAAGGATGGCGCAGGGCGGCGTGACCGCGATCCAAAACCGGGACGCCGCGTCGCGCCAAAAGCGCTACGCGCGCGAGCGAAGGGCCGGCGCGTCCAGGCGTCTCAATTTCAATCCGTGGTCCTCGCCCGCTCGGCGTGACGGCCCCCTATGCTCCGGATCGACATGGCTTCACAGGACCAGGACATTCCGCCGCATGTCGAAGAGACCGTCGCGGCCATCGTCAGGCTTCATACCGAGCATCAGAGCCAGGCCAGTTCGGCCCGCCGCTTCGTCAACCGCGCGACCGCCTTCGTCGCGCGGCCAAGGACGCTTGCCGTCATCACGGCGATCATCGCGGGATGGATCGCGACCAACATCGCGATAGAGGCCGCGGGCAGGGCGGCCCCGGACCCCTCGCCGTACCCGCTGCTCGCGACCGTGCTCCAAGCCGCCGCGCTCTATCTCGCGGCGATGATCCTGATCGTTCAGCGCCATGACGACGAACTTTCGGCCCGGCGCGCCCAACTCACTCTGGAACTGTCAATCCTCGCCGAGCGAAAGACGGCGAAGATCATCGAACTGCTCGAGGAGTTCCGGCTCAACGACCCGCACCAGAGCAACCGGCGCGACGAGGTCGCCGAGGCGCTGGCCGAGCCGTCCGACCCCCAAGTCGTCCTCAACGCCATCCGGTCGGCCCATGAGAAGGCCGGGGCGGAGCAGGATCAGCCTCGCGGCGCGAGCGACGAGAGCTGAATGGCGCGACCAAGCGGGGTCGGCGATTGCCTGCTCCCCGGCTCTTGTTTACCCGCACGAGCGTGGCCAAAGCGGTCGGCTGGCACGGATTCTTCTTGACAACCGCCCCAAACTCACTAAATGCCCGCAATCCCGAATGCGTTCTGGGTCCCGGCGCCGTTTCTGAGCGCATGGGACTTTTTGCGTTTTCACCAGGATTCTCGGCAAGGGCCGGCCTCCACCGAACGTCGAGACGATCTGTCCCGCGGCGTTCCGGTTTTGCCTGAGCGCCGCCGAAATGGAGATTTGAGCTTATGGCTCGTATCGCAGGCGTCAATATTCCGACCAACAAGCGCGTCGTGATCGCGCTTCAGTACATTCACGGCATCGGCCCGAAGAAGGCCGAAGAGATTTGCGACAAGGTTCACATTCCCGCCGAGCGCCGCGTCGCCCAGCTTTCCGACGCGGAAGTGCTGCAGATCCGCGAGACGATCGACCGCGACTACATGGTCGAGGGCGACCTGCGCCGCGAAGTGGCGATCAACATCAAGCGCCTGATGGACCTCGGCGCCTATCGGGGCCTGCGTCACCGCAAGCAGCTCCCGGTCCGCGGCCAGCGCACGCACACCAACGCGCGCACCCGCAAGGGCAAGGCGAAGCCCATCGCCGGCAAGAAGAAGTGAACGCTTTCGTCTCCACGTATTTTGGAATTGACGCGCGAAAGCGCGCTTGAAGGACCAGACAATGGCAAAAGAGGCTACCCGCGTCCGTCGCCGCGAACGCAAGAACATCGTGTCGGGCGTGGCGCACGTGAACTCGACGTTCAACAACACGATGATCACCATCACCGACGCCCAGGGCAATACGATCTCGTGGTCGTCGGCCGGCACGATGGGCTTCAAGGGCTCGCGCAAGTCGACCCCGTTCGCCGCCCAGATGGCCGCGGAGGACGCCGTCCGCAAGGCGTCCGAGCACGGCATGCGCACGCTCGAGGTCGAGGTCTCCGGGCCCGGCTCGGGGCGCGAATCGGCGCTGCGCGCCATTCAGGCGGCGGGCTTCACCGTCACCTCGATCCGCGACGTGACGACGATCCCGCACAACGGCTGCCGTCCGCGCAAGCGCCGCCGCGTCTGATCCCCTCAGCGCGCCGATCGTTCTCTTCGATCGGCGCGCGCATGCGGCCTTGCGGCGCGTCGGGCGTCCAAGGGCCGAGCATCCTTCGAATGGAAGGCCACGCCCCGTGATCCAGAAGAACTGGCAAGAACTCATCAAGCCGAAGAAGCTCGAGGTGATGCCGAGCGACGAGCCGCGCCGCATCGCGACCGTCGTCGCCGAGCCGCTCGAGCGCGGCTTCGGCCAGACGCTCGGCAACTCGCTGCGCCGCGTGCTGCTGTCCTCGCTGCAGGGCGCCGCGATCACCTCGGTCCACATCGACGGCGTGCTGCACGAGTTCTCCTCGATTCCCGGCGTCCGCGAGGACGTCGTCGACATCGTGCTCAACGTCAAGGACATCGCGGTCAAGATGCAGGGCGACGGCGTCAAGCGCCTGGTGCTCAAGCGCCGCGGGCCGGGCCCGGTCACCGCCGGCGACATCCAGACCACCGGCGACATCCAGATCCTCAATCCGAACCTCGTCATCTGCAATCTCGACGAGGGCGCGGACCTGCGCATCGAATTCACGGTCATGGCCGGCAAGGGCTATGTCCCCGCCGAGCGCAACCGCGCCGAGGATTCGCCGATCGGCCTCCTGCCGATCGACAGCATGTTCTCGCCGGTCAAGAAGGTGAGCTACCGGGTCGAGGCGACCCGCGAGGGCCAGGACCTCGACAAGGACAAGCTGACGATGACGATCGAGACCAACGGCGCGATCTCGCCGGAGGACGCGCTCGCCTACGCCGCCCGCATCCTTCAGGACCAGCTCGCCGTGTTCGTCACCTTCGAGGAGCCGCGCCGCGAGGAAGCCCAGCACGCCATCCCCGAACTCGCCTTCAACCCGGCGCTGCTCAAGAAGGTCGACGAGCTCGAGCTTTCCGTCCGCTCGGCCAACTGCCTCAAGAACGACAACATCACCTACATCGGCGACCTCATCCAGAAGACCGAGGGCGAGATGCTGCGCACGCCGAACTTCGGCCGCAAGTCGCTCAACGAGATCAAGGAAGTGCTGGCGCAGATGGGCCTGCACCTCGGCATGGAGGTCACCGGCTGGCCGCCCGAGAACATCGAGGACCTCGCCAAGCGGTTCGAGGAGCATTACTGAGATCCCTTCTCCCGCTCGCGGGGAGAAGCGCTTGCCGCGGGATTGACCCGCGGGGTGGCCGACAGGACCGGATGAGGGCTTGCCCTCATCCCACGCCCCTCGCCCGATCCCGGGATCAAGCCCGGGGAGGCGAGGGCGACAACGAGCGGCCGTCCCGTGGCACGGCGGCCGCAGACCCGATAAAGGAGAACGCCGATGTATCATGGACGCGCCAAGCGCCGCTTCAACCGCACCGCCGAGCATCGCCAGGCGATGTTCGCCAACATGGCGCAGGCGCTGATCAAGCACGAGCAGATCACGACCACCCTGCCGAAGGCGAAGGACCTTCGCCCGGTGGTCGAGAAGCTGGTCACGCTCGGCAAGCGCGGCGACCTGCACGCCCGCCGCATCGCCATATCGCGCCTGCGCGACGCCGAGCCTCGTCAAGAAGCTGATCGACGTCATCGGCCCACGCTACAAGGCCCGCCACGGCGGCTACCTCCGTATCATGAAGGCGGGTTTCCGCGCCGGCGACAACGCCGCGATGGCGGTGATCGAATTCGTCGACCGCGACGTCGAGGCCAAGGGCAAGGATTCCGGCCCGCCCCAGAACGCCGAGGGTTGAACCACCCGACGGACTGACGGGAATGCGATACGGGCGGGGCCGAGGCTCCGCCCTTTTTCGTGGGGGGCTGACGCAGCCGAAGCCCGTCTCGGGAACCCGCTCGACTTGACCCTGCGCGGCTTTCGCCGTCCATTTCTCGGCGATCGACGCGCCAGGGAGAACGCCATGCACCGTTCGCAATGGACTTACGCCAGCGCCGCGGAACTCGCCGAGGCGCTGGGAGCGGGTAAGGTTTCCGCCGTCGAACTCGCGCGCGACGCGATTGACCGCATCGAATCCGCCGACGCCCCGATCAATGCGATGTGCGTGAAGACCTACGAGGCCGCGCTCGCCGAAGCGGCTGAAGCCGATGCGCGGCTCGCGCGGGGCGAGCGCGGCCCGCTGCTCGGCGTGCCGATGACAATCAAGGAAAGTTTCAATCTCGCCGGGACGCCGACCACCTGGGGCTTTCCGAACGCGCGAGACTATCGGCCCCCGGAGGACGCCCTGGTCGTCAGCCGCGTCAAGGCGGCCGGGGCGGTCGTTCTCGGCAAGACCAACGTGCCCGTCGCACTCGGCGACTGGCAGAGCTACAACGATATCTATGGGGTCACCAACAATCCGTACGACCTTGAGCGCACCCCCGGCGGTTCGTCGGGAGGCTCCGCGGCCGCGCTCGCCGCGGGCTTCGGCGCGCTGTCGCTCGGGTCCGACATCGGCGGCTCGCTGCGCGTGCCCGCCCATTTCTGCGGGATCTTCGCCCACAAGCCGACTCACAACCTTGTGCCGCCGCGCGGCCATACGCCGCCCTTCCTGGCCGCCTTGCCGGGCTCGATCGACCTTGCCGTCGTCGGGCCGATGACCCGCACGGCCGACGACCTCATTGCGCTGTTCGATGCGATCGCCGGACCGGACGAACTCGAGGACGGCGTCGGGTACCGGCTCGCGCTTCCCGCTGCGCGCGCGACGACGCTCGCCGGAGCTCGCGTGCTCGTACTCACGCAGCATCCGATCTCCCCCACAGACGAACCCGTCGCGGCCGCGCTCGAAACGCTCGCGGACGGGCTGCAAAGGGCTGGCGCCCGGGTTTCCCGCGAAAGCGCGCTGCTTCCGGATTTTGAAGCGTCGGCGCGGATCTACATGCGCATGCTGCTCGCCAATATCGCCGCGCGTATGCCGGAAGAGTCGTTTGCTGAAGCGGCCGCTGAGGCGCAAGGCGTCGATCCGGAGAATACCAGTCTCGCCGCCGAGCGCCTGCGCGGCGTGACGCTCAGCTTCCGCGCACTGGCCGCCGACTACGGACGGCGCGCCAGACTTAGGGCAGGCTGGCGCGCCTTCTTTCGGGAACACGATGCGCTGATCTGTCCGATCACTCCGACAGCGGCCTTCCGCCACGACCGCGAACCCGATCAGGAGCGGCGCCAGCTAATAGTCAACACCGCGGCGTGGCCCTATGTCGACCAACTCATCTGGCCGGGCGTGGCGACCCTGCCGGGATTGCCTGCGACGGCGGTTCCCGCCGGGCGCACATCGGAAGGGCTGCCGATCGGCGTCCAGATCGTTGGACCTTGGCTTGAAGACCGCACGACGCTTGAGCTGGCGCGGCTGATCGAGCGGGAGTTCGGCGGCTTCGTCCCGCCGCCGGCGTTCGCATAAGCCCTCGCCTCTGTCAATCCGCCGCCAACTTGTCGCCAGTCTTGGTGTCGAAGTCGCTGGCGTCATGGCGTTCGCGGAGCTGACCGGCGGGATCGCCCCAGGTTCGGTTGACCATTCGCCCGCGTTTGACGGCCGGGCGCGAAAGCAGGTCGTCGGCCCAGCGCTTGACGTTTCGGTAATCCTGCACGGACAGGAATTCCGCGGCGCTGTACAGAGAGCCTTCGACAAGTCCGCCGTACCAGGGAAATGTCGCGATGTCGGCGATGGTGTAGGCGTCGCCCGCGAGATAGCGACTTTCGCCGAGCCGGCGGTCGAGGACGTCGAGGAGACGCTTGGTCTCCATGGCGAAGCGGTCGATGGCGTATTCGATCTTGATCGGCGCGTAAGCGTAAAAATGACCGAAGCCGCCCCCCACAAAAGGGGCGCTTCCCATCTGCCAGAACAGCCACGACAGGCATTCCGCGCGCTCGCGCGGCTCGCTCGGCAGAAGCGCCCCGAATTTCTCCGCAAGGTAGACGAGGATGGCGCCCAACTCGAACACCCGGATCCGTTCCGGACCGGAGCGGTCCACCATCGCCGGGATCTTCGAGTTGGGATTGACGCCGACGAAGCCGCTGCCGAACTGGTCGCCCTCGCCGATGTTGATCAGCCATGCGTCGTATTCCGCGCCGGCGAAGCCGAGCGCCAACAGCTCCTCCAGCATGATGGCGACCTTCTGGCCGTTCGGCGTCGCCAACGAATAGAGCTGGATCGGATGGCGCCCGACCTGCAGCGCCTTGTCATGGGTTGCGCCGGCTACCGGCCGGTTGATGTTGGCGAACCGGCCCCCGTTGGGCTTGTCCCAGGTCCAGACCTTTGGCGGGGTGTATGCGTCAGTCTCTGACATGGCGGGTTCTCCAGACGGCCCGGCGCCTGCTGGCGGAGGCGGCATGTGGGGGAGGGGTCTCGATGTCTACGGCGCGAAAACGCGCGTCCTGAATGACGCGCTGCGGCGCGAGGCGCAACCCCCGCGGCACTCAGTTGACGTTTTTGCCGATACGTGAATGGCCAGGAGGTCGGTAAGCCCCCCATCGGTCCCTTAAAAGGCCTTGTTGATCGTCAGGCCCACGCGTTGAGTTGTCGGCCTCCAGGCGGAGTTGCCGACCAATGTTCCCAGGCTCGTCGAATTGCCATTCGGATTGGTAAACGGGCTGGCAAAATTCGAGGTATGGTTTTCCGTCACGGCGTAGCTGTAATTCAAATCGAGGAACCAGGTCGGAGCAAAGAAGTAGGTGACGCCGACCTGCGCCACGCCGCCAAACAACCAACTGGAGCTCGAGAAGTCCTGAGGCGCGCCGGATTGATCCATCAGCGTTCCATTGATGATTGCAAGACCAACCAGTCCATTCAACCGGGTTCGGGTTTGTGACAGCGTGGGACCGGCGCCCGCATAGACATAGCTTCGATCGAAAAACCGGCCAAGGAACGGGACGAGATCGATTTCCTGCAAAAGACTGGTTTCCGCCGCGCGGACATAGGCGGGGCCGCTAAAGGGCACTGACGTGGGGCTTCCCGTGATGGTGAACGAACCGAACTGAGGGATAATGGAGTTATAGTTGGTCGAAGTTGATCCCAGATAATTGTACGACAGTTTTGCTCCCCATAGCCAATCGCTGGCCCCGAAGCGTTGGAAATAGCCGCCCTGGAATGATGGGGCGAACACGAACCTGTTATCCATCGAAATATTCGCAGGCCCCTGAGCGCTTCCGGAGGCTGACAGGACTCCATTTACATATACGTCTGAGGTTCCTATTGCATAAACGTGCTGATCACCGAAATGAATCCAGTTGGCGCTCGCGCCAAGACCGAGAAAGAAGGCGCTGTTTGGCGCGGTCGACGTGGCAGGACCGGGCGGCGGGGCAGTCATGGTTTGCTGAGACAGGTCTGCGGCATTGCCCGCCTCGGCCGCCTCCAGCGCGAGGATTGCTGCGATCACAAGGCCCGGGTGTCTCATCTGGATTCGTCGCCCCCTGTTCAATGAAGCCTATGTTACGTGACAGCGTAATCAAATATTCGGAAAAGACAAGGCTGTATTGAACTTATCCCAGCTTATCGTCAGATTGATTGTTCACAAGCGCTACAAAGCGAGTACGGCCGATTACGTAATTGCGCGACACGCCGAGACAGAAGCAATCGGAACGCCCGGCTGACGGATAGCGGCTAAAGAAAAGAGCCGGGGAGACATGACGCCGCCCCAACTCTATCCAACCCTACAGCCCGCCGGCGCGCCCCGCACGTCCTGAGCGAGAGCCAGCGGGCGTCTGTTTCACCAAGTCACGGACGGCTTATGCGACGACCGTGAAGTGATAGGTGTAATGGTGGCTGTCGGCGGTCACATGAAGCACAGCCGGTCCCAGAATGGGATCGCCGCCCCACAGAGGCACGCCGAACGGTGTCGTTATGCTGCCAGCGTAGCCGCCGGGAAACGAGAAGTGTTGGACTTGATCCTGAAGCGGCGAGCCGGGCTTGAAAGTCACCCTGAAGAGCACCGAGTGCACGGTCGTCGTATTGTGAAAATACAACCAATAGGGATGATCGGTTGTGAACGTGCTCTGCTTCACATCCTTGACGGGAGGTCCCAGCGCCGTTTGCGCCACCCAAACTTGGCCGCCTGCAGTTTTCAAGTGCACAGCAGCATCTTTTACCGACGGATGTGGTTGAGCATTCAAATTGTCGGCCATATTTAATCTCCATAAAATATATTTCGCCCAAGTTGACAGTGGGCAGGTGTAAGTTCGGCTATTTTTTGGATTTACGCAGTGACCGACGTCACACACTGTAGGCCCGTTCGCGACCGCGGCGTTACGGTAGAGATAATCGGACGACTATTCGAGCGTGCAGGCTCGTCTCGACCATCAAGGCCGAAGACGCGTTCCGCGCGCTCGACAAGGGAGGCTGCCCATTGGTGAAGGGCTGGACCGGCTCCCTCACCCCGCGTAGGGCCGCGAAAGGAGCTCATGGTTTGCGTGTCGCGAGCTTGCAATCTCGCCTTGTGACAGCGCTCACAGACCAACTTGCAGCGAGCTTGTACAAGGTTTTTGGCGTCGCGGCGCATCGGCGACAGTGCCCGTGCCGACCGCAATGTCCGAGCTGGGCGTGCGAGCGCGCGGCGAGCCGGACGTTCGTACGCGCAGATTGAATATCAAATCAGATCAAAAAAATTCATTTGAATGAAGGAGGAATAGGCAATGGCAACTCCGGAAAAACGCAGGCGGCTCATCAACAGCGCGCGGCATGTTGCGCCCGGCGCAAAGCCGATCGGACCCTCCGATCCCAATGAGGTTCTGTCCGTCACAGTCGCCGTCCGGCGGCGGCCCGGCGCGCCCGAACTCCCGGACCAGGAGCACTGGGCCGAGCATCCGCCCGGCTCGCGGCGCTACATCAGCTCGGAGGAGTTTGCACGGCAGTGGGGCGCCGACCCGGCGGACCTCGATCTCGTCGCAGCGTTCGCGGCGCGCCACGGTCTGGCCGTCACCGAAAGGAATCCCGAGCAGCGGATCGTGGTTGTGTCGGGCAAGGTCTCTCAGATTCGCGACGCCTTCGGGGTCGAACTGCTCCGCTACGAGGCGCAGCCGCAGGCCGGGGACGAAGACCGGGGTCGCGCGCAAGCGCCGCGGCGAGGCCGCAGGAGGGACCGCGGCGAGCACGAAGTCTACCGAGGCTACGCGGGATACGTTCACCTGCCGGAGGACGTCGCCCCTGTCGTCGAAGGCGTCTTCGGACTCGACACCCGGCGAACGGCTCGCCGCGCCATTACGCCGCTCCCGACCATCACGCCGCTCACGCCGCCGCAGGTGGCCGCATTGTACGACTTTCCCAAACCACCGCACCACATTCACAAGGAGACAGTCGGACTGCTCGAGTTCAGCGATCCCGTGGTCGGCACGTGCGGCTATCTACCGGCCGATCTCAACGCCTATTTCACTACGGCGGCCGGAATCGGGCCGGGCTTCGTCACGCCTCCGCTGGTCGATATCGGGGTCAACGGCGCGACCAATTCGCCTGGATCGGGGAGCGTGTTCAATGCGGACGCCGAGGTCACGCTCGACATCTCCGTGGCCGGATCGGTGGCGCAGGGCGCGCATATCCAAGTTTATTTCACCACCTGGGACGAGAACGGATGGGTCCTCGCGCTCAAGAGGGCGGTGCATCCTCATGCGGGCGAGCGCCGTCCGTCCGTCCTCTCGATCAGTTGGGATTGGGCCGAGTTCGACAGTCTCGGCAATCTCGCGTGGACCCCTGCTGCAATATCCGTGCTTCACGGTGCGTTTCACGAAGCGGCGTTGTTCGGCATTACGGTCTTTGTGGCGTCCGGCGACGATGGCTCCAACTGCCAAGTTTACGACGGCAATGCGCATGTCTACTATCCGGAATCCGACCCTTGGGTGACGTCATGCGGCGGCACGACCATCGGCAATGTATCGGGGTCGTCGTTCGTCGAGGTGGCGTGGACTGACAACGGGATCACCGGGGGCGGGGTCAGCGATTTCTTCGACCTGCCGCACTGGCAACGTCATGCGGACATCCCGCTGTCGGTCAATCCGGGTCAGCGAAAGGGGCGAGGCGTTCCCGACATCGCTGGCTACGCCAATGGCTACGAGATTGTCCTGCAGGGGGCGAGTTCTCCCGGCTGGTGGGGCACCAGCGAGACCGCTCCCCTCTACGCCGCCCTCATCGCGATCATCAACGCCCACCTGCGCGAGCGCGTCGGCTACCTCAATCCGCTCCTTTATTCGCGCCACGCCCGGCACGTCCTTCGCGACATTGACGACGGTCGCACGAACGCCGCCAACGGGGCGCCCGGATACACGTGCGGGCCCGGATGGGACGCATGCACTGGGTGGGGAAGCCTCAAGGGGCACGCGCTGCTCAAACTTCTCCGCCACGATGAAGAAGCGGAGGAATTGGCGAAGGAGCCCCAAGTCACCGGCAAGGTGGAGGCGCTTATTTTTGATCCGTTCGGCGATTTCGAAGGGTTCACGCTCAAAGATCGTCACGGCGGCGAACACCAATTCGACAGCCGGGAGCCGGAGGTCGAGCGGCTCATCCGCCGAGCGTGGGAAGAGCGGGTCACCGCCACGGTGCTCGCGCCCCACCATTCCGCTCACCACGTCGAGTCGATTATCCTGCGAGGCCCGCCGCCGAGTCATCCTTGACAGGAGATATTCGGCCGCAACGCGTGATCTCGCGGTCGCCGCGGAGCAGACGCCGGCGGCCGTCCCACGCCGTCACACGCGCTGGGCGGAGAAGATCGTCAGGCGGTCGCCGGCGCCGCGCAGCACGGTGCGGATCGGCATGGCGTCGGCCGGCCCGTCCTCCAGCGCTTCGGCCAAGCGTATTCAGCTTGTCCTGGCCTTCGATCAGCAGCGCGATCGCGCGAGCGCGCAGGATGACCCTGCCGGTGAGCGTGAGACGCGGCTCGGGGGCGTCGGGCGCCTGAATCGGCGCGACGAGTTCCCGGGCGCCGGGGTCCATCGCTTTCTGAAGCCCTTCCGCGCCGGGAAACCAGGACGCCGTATGGCCGTCATCGCCCATGCCGAGCACGACCACGTCGGCGGGCAGCGGAAGATTGGCCAGGCGCGCGCTGGCGGCGACGAGTTCCTGGTTTTCGCTCAGCCGCGCGTCGGCGAGCGGAGTGAAGGCGGCGACCGTCGCGTGATTGCGCAGGAGCGCCTCGCGCACCAGCCGCGCGTTCGAGCGCGGACTGTCCTCGGGGACGCGGCGCTCGTCGGCGAGCGTGATCGACACGCGGGTCCAATCGAGCGGCTGGCTCGACAGCGCTTCGAAGAAGCGTTCGGGCGTCTTGCCGCCGGACACGACCAGCAAGGCCGCGCCGCGCTCGGCGATCGCCGCGCGCAGCTTGTCGGCGGTCCACTCGGCGAAGGCCGGAGCAAGGTCTTCGTCGTCGGCGAAGTCGCGACGCAGAAGGTTATTCGACATCGTGATACTCCTCGTTCCAGGTGCGTCCGTCCCGCTCGATCAACGCGACGGAGGCGTTCGGCCCCCAGGTTCCAGCGGCGTAGGGTCGTGGCGGCTCGCGCATCGCGGCCCAGGCCTCGCGGACAGGATCGATGAAACGCCAGGCCGCCTCGACTTCGTCGCGGCGCATGAACAGCGCCGCGTTGCCGCGGATGGCGTCCATCAGCAGACGTTCGTAGGCGTCCGCCGGGGCCATGCCGAAGGCCTTGGCGAAACTCATGTCGAGCGGCAGGTGTTGCAGACGCATGCCGCCCGGTCCGGGCTCCTTCACCATCATCCACAGCTTGATGCCCTCGTCCGGCTGCACGCGGATGACAAGCCGGTTGGCCGGGATCGAATCGGACGGCATGTCGAATATGATGTGCGGGACGCGGCGGAAGCCGACCGCGATCTCGGAGAAGCGCTGCGGCAGCCGCTTGCCGGTGCGCAGGTAGAAGGGCACGCCCGCCCAGCGCCAGTTGGCGACGGCGATCTTCATCGCCACGAAGGTCTCGGTGTTGCTCTCGTGCTTGCCCACGTCGTGCAGATAGCCGGGAACCGGACCGCCGTCGGCGAAGCCGGCGCGATACTGCCCGCGCACGGTCAGCGCAGCGGCGTTCGACTCGTCGATCGGCTCGAGCGCCTTCAGCACCTTCAGCTTCTCGTCGCGCAGCGCGTCGGCCTGCATCGAATTCGGCGGCTCCATGGCGACGAGGCACAGGAGCTGCATCATATGGTTCTGCACCATGTCGCGGATCGCGCCGGATTCGTCATAATAGGCGCCGCGGCCCTCGACGCCGAGCGTCTCGGCCACCGTGATCTGGACGTGGTCGATATGCGCGTTGTTCCACACCGGCTCGAGCAGGGCGTTGGCGAAGCGCAGCGCCATGAGGTTCTGCACCAATTCCTTGCCGAGGTAATGGTCGATGCGGAAGATCGCGCTCTCAGGGAAGACCGAGCCGATGTCGTTGTTGATCGCGTCGGCGCTCGCGCCGTCGTGGCCGATCGGCTTTTCGACGATAATGCGCGAGCGGGACGTCGCCAGCCCCTCGGCGCCGAGCCGCTTGGCGATCGGGCAGAACAGATCCGGCCCGGTGGCGAGATAAAAGGCGCGGACGCGCTCGTCCTGGCCGAGCGTCTCCCGGAGATCGGACCATCCGGCGTCGCCCGTCGCGTCGGCCGCGACGAAGTCCATCCGCGCGAGGAAACGGTCGAGCGCCTCGGCCGACTCGCCATCGACCGCGTTGAACTTGACCAGCGCGTCCTTTACGCTGGCCTGGAAGGCGTCGCGATCGAGGTGGCGACGCGAGACGCCGACGATCCGCGTCGGTTCGCTGAACTGTCCGCTGCGCTCGCGATGAAACAGCGCCGGATAGAGCTTGCGATAGGCGAGGTCGCCCGTCCCGCCGAACACGACGAGATCAAACGGATCAACCTTGACGATGCGCGCAGCCATGTCGCCTCTCCGGCTTGATTGAAGATTTCAGTTTTTCTACTCCGGTTTTTTCTACGCAACGCGTTCCCGGAACGATCCACGCGGAGCACGCCGCGACCCCGTTCGTGCGCCGCCCCCGCGTCCTTCGCAGGCCGGCTCAGCTCGCCTGGACGACGACGTCCTTGAGCAGGACCTCGCGGTCGCGGGCGAACGCTTTGACCAACGGCAGCGCGGCCCCGCCGATTGCGCCCGCGTCGGCGCCGATGGTTCCCGGCGTGAACTGCGACATCGCTCAGGCCTCGCCGGTCAAGCCCTTCGAACGCGCGCGCCGTGCGCAGGATCAGACGATCGCGCACCGACGCCGGCATTTCTCCGTCGACGACAATCGCCTCGAAGTCAATAACCGAGATCGCTGCGACCGAGGCGTAGGCGAGCGCGGCGGCCGTTTCCTCGATCCAGTCGTCGAGCGCGGTCCCGAATTCCGCCCATGCGTGCGGCGTCGCCCAGATCGAGGATGCGTCGACGCCGGCGTCGGCGAGGCGGCGCTCGAGCTGGTAGATCGAGGCGCAGGCGATCAATTGCGGCGCGCCGCCGCCGTCGCTCTTCTGCGCCACCGGCATCGAGCCGATGGCCCCGGCGTTGCCGGTGCGGCCGATTCTCAGCGCGCCGTCGAGCACCAGGCCGCCGCCGATGAACGCGCCGAGGAAGAAATAGAGGAAGTCGCGATAGCGCCAGCCGCTGCCGAAGAAGAACTCGGCGGCGCATGCGGCGGTCGCGTCGTTGCACAGCGTGACCGGATACGGACAGAGCGCGGCGATCTCCCTCGCCGTGTCGAACTCGCGCCACGCCGCCATGGCGCCGGCGGGGGCGCCGATTTCGGCCTCCCAGGTCCACATTTGAAAGGGCGCGGCGACGCCGAGCCCCGCGATCCGGCGCCGCTTCGGCTCGCTCAGCGATTCGACAAGCACGGGCTGCTGCTCGCGCACGAAATCGAGAATCATCCCCGGCGTCGGAAAGGCGAAGGTGCGGTGGGCGCGCTGCCGGACGGCGCCGCGGAAATCGACGAGCACGAGGTCGCAGCTTCGCCGGCCGATCTTGAGACCGAGCGAATAGGCGCCCTCGGGATCGAGCGACATCGGAATCGTGGGCTGGCCGACGCGGCCGCGCAGCGGCGCCTCGCGCTTGAGCAGGCCGTCCGCCTGCAGCCGGTTCATGATCGCCGAGGTCGATTGCACCGAAAGACCTGTCAGTCTCGCCACCTCGATCTTGGACAAGGGTCCGAAACGCCGCACCAGCGAAAGCAGCAGCCGCTCGTTGTAGAGCCGGACGCCCGACTGATCGGCGCCGCTGGCGATTTCCGCGAAGGTCGACGGCAATTCGGCATGTTTTGCCGCGCCCGCGCGATCCGCCCGCGCCCCGGCTCCCGCCTCCGCCATCCTCCGACCCTCGATTCTCGTCGCTTCGTTCGATGTAGTAGTGAGCCGACTGCGGCCCTCTGTCAAGAATTATTACAACCGATAGAATTATCCTTGACTTTCGCCGGAAAGTCTGGCTCTTTAGCGTCCGACGACGCGAGGGGGCCGAAGGGACGCTGAAAGCGCCTCACGACCACGCCCGGGAACAGCGTCGCCGCTTGACCCGTTGGGAGGAATGAAGTGTCCAAAATCTCCGGAATTTTTGCAACCGTCGCTGTCGCGGCGGTCACGATCGCGCTGACCAGCGCTCCGTCCTACGCCGACGGGCCGATCGTCGGCCTGGTCACCAAAACCAACACCAATCCGTTCTTCGTCAAGATGAAGGAAGGCTTCGAGGCCAAGGCCAAGGAACTCGGCCTGACGCCGCAGGCCTACGCCGGCAAGTTCGACGGCGACAACGACGGCGAGGTCGCGGCGATCGAGCAGCTGATCGCCGCCGGCGCCAAGGGCATCCTGCTGGTGCCGAGCAATTCGACCGCGATCGTGCCGACGGTCAAGAAGGCGCGCGACGCCGGCATCATCGTCATCACGCTCGACACCCCGCTCGATCCCGCCGACCGCGGCCGACGCGCTTTTCGCCACCGACAATTACAAGGCCGGCCAACTGATCGGGGAGTGGGCGAAGGGAACGCTCGGCGACAAGGCGAAGACCGCCAAGATCGCCACGCTCGACCTCGCCGCCAACGAGCCGACCGTCGACTATCTGCGTCACAACGGCTTCCTCGACGGCTTCGGCATCGCCGGTGAAGGATCCGAAGCACTTCGCCGTCGAGCGACAGCCCGCAGATCGTCGGCTCCGACGTCACCAAGGGCTCGACCGAGGGCGGCCGCAAGGCGATGGAGAACATCCTGCAGAAGGCCGACCAGATCGACCTCGTCTACGCCATCAACGAGCCGGCGGCTTACGGCGGCTATGCGGCGCTGAAGGCCGCGGGCAAGGAGAAGGGCGTGACGATCGTCGCGGTCGACGGCGGCTGCCAGGGCGTCAAGTGGGTCAAGGAAGGCATCATCGGCGCAACCTCCCAGCAGTATCCGCTCCTGATGGCCGCCGACGGCGTCCAGGCGATCGACGACTACATCAAGACCGGCAAGAAGCCGACGAGCATCGACACCGGCGAGAAGCTCGTCACCGATCACCCGGTCCCGGGCGTTCCCTCGATCAGCGTCGACGAGGGCCTGAAGCTCTGCTGGGGTTGATTTCCCGGCGCAATCGGCGCTTAATCCGCTGAACGACTGAGAGGCCGGCGCCCGCGGCAAGCATCCGCAAGCGCCGGCCTGAAGAAACCGCTCCAAAGTCGGAAACGGGACGAGGAAACCATGAGCGAAGCGTCTCCAGCGGGACGTCCTGCGCCGCAGGAGTTCGAGAAGGTGCTGGCCTCGGCCACGGCGACCGTCGCCTCCTTCGACGAGGAGCAACTCACCTTCATCCAGCGCCTTCAGCGCTTCCTGCATTCCTACCCGACCACAGTTCCCTTCGTCGTGCTTTTGCTCGGCGTGCTGCTCGGCGTCGCGGTCAACCCGTCGCGATTCACCGCGGCCAGCAATTTCTCGACCATCCTCACGCAGGTGATGGTCATCGGCATCGTCGGCATCGGGCAGACGCTGGTGATCCTGACCGCCGGCATCGATCTGTCGATCGGCCTCATCATGGTCATTTCCTCGGTCGTGATGGGGCGGCTGGCGGTTTACGACGGCGTTCCGACGTTCATCGCCTTTCCGCTCGGCCTCATCGTGCGGCGTCGCTCTTCGGCTACCTCAACGGCATCCTGGTGACGCGGCTCAAGATGCCGCCGTTCATCGTGACGCTCGGCACCCTCAGCATCATCGGCGCGCTCAACACGTTCTATTCCCAGAGCGAAACCATCGGGATGCAGGACATCGACGACAAGGCGCCGTTCCTCAGCATGATGGGCAACCAGATTGCAGATCGGCAGCGCGCGCATCATGTGGGGGACCTTCCTCTTGCTGATCGTGGCCGCGGTCGTCTGGTACGTCCTCAACCGCACCGCTTACGGCCGCCACATCTACGCGACCGGCGACGATCCGGAGGCGGCGCGGCTCGCCGGCATCAACACCGACCGCATCCTTCTCAGCGTCTACGTGCTCGCGGGCCTGATCGCCGCGGTCGCCGGCTGGGCGCTGATCGGCCGCGTCGGCGCCATCAGCCCGACGGCGGGCGAGAACATGAACCTCGACAGCATCACCGCGGTGGTGATCGGCGGCACGTCGCCTGTTCGGCGGCCGCGGCTCGATCATCGGCACGCTGGTCGGGGCGCTGATCGTCGGCGTGTTCCGCTCCGCCGTTTCGCTCGCCGGCCTCGACGTGCTGTGGCAGGAATTCGCCATCGGCGTGCTGATCATCGTCGCGGTCGCGCTCGACCAATGGATCCGGAGGGTGTCGAAGTGAGCGTCGAACCGATCCTCACCTGCCGCCAGCTCGTCAAGCGCTACGGCCGCGTCACCGCGCTCGACCATTGCCGACTTCGACCTCTATCCCGGCGAGATCCTCGCCGTGATCGGCGACAACGGCGCCGGCAAGTCGACCCTGATCAAGGCGATCTGCGGCGCGGTGATCCCGGACTCCGGCGAAATCCGGCTCGGCGGCGAGGTGGTCCACTTCACCTCGCCGATCGCGGCGCGCGAGGCGGGCATCGAGACCGTCTACCAGACGCTGGCGCTTGTCTCCGGCGCTGTCGATCGCCGACAACATGTTCCTCGGCCGCGAGCCGCGCATGCCCGGCGTCATGGGTCAGTGGTTCCGGGCGACCGACCGCGCCAGGATGGCGAAGTTCGCTCGCGAAAAGCTCAACGAGCTCGGGCTGATGACGATCCAGAACATCCACCAGCCGGTCGAGACGCTGTCGGGCGGCCAGCGCCAGGGCGTCGCGGTGGCGCGCGCGGCGGCGTTCGCCAAGCGCCTCGTCATCATGGACGAGCCGACCGCGGCGCTCGGCGTCAAGGAGTCGCGCCGCGTGCTCGAACTCATCCTCGACGTGAAGAAGCGCGGCCTGCCGATCATCCTGATCTCGCACAACATGCCGCATGTGTTCGAGGTCGCCGACCGCATCCACATCCATCGCCTCGGGCGCCGACTGACCGTCGTCGACCCGAAGAAGGTGACGATGTCGGACGCGGTGGCGATGATGACCGGCGCCATGGCCCCCCCGCAGGACGCGTTGGCGGCATAGGGGCCGCTCTTCGCCGTTCACGCGCCTGCGATTTGCGCGCCAGGGTTTCCGGGCGTAACTTTCCCGACCTTCACACATTTCGCCCGGATCGGGAGTTTATCTCATGCGCTATCGCCCGCTTGGCCGCACCGGCCAGTTCGTCTCGGAAATCTGCCTCGGAACGATGACCTTCGCCGGCGGCGCCGGGTTCTGGCAGGCGATCGGCAAGCTCGATCAGGCGCAGTCGACCGCGCTCGTCGGCCGCGCGCTCGAAAAGGGCGTGAATTTCATCGACACCGCCAACGTCTATTCGGAAGGCCAGTCGGAGGTGCAACTCGGGCAGGCGCTCCGCGACCTCGGCGTGAAGCGCGAGGACGTGATCGTCGCCACCAAGGTGCGCGGCCGGATGGGGCCGGGGCCGAACGCGCGTCGGCCTGTCGCGCGGCCATATCCTCGATCAGATCGCCGCCAGCCTGAAGCGTCTCGGCCTCGAGCACGTGGACCTCTACCAGATCCACGGCTTCGATCCGGTCACGCCGATCGAGGAGACGCTGAGAGCGCTCGACAATTGCGTCGAGCGCGGCCTCGTGCGCACGATCGGCTGCTCGAACCTCGCCGCCTGGCAGATCATGAAGGCGCTGGCGATCTCCGACAAGCAAGGGCTCGCCCGGTTCGAGACCGTCCAGGCCTATTATTCGATCGCGGGCCGCGAGCTCGAGCGCGAGATCCTGCCGCTCGTCGAGGATCAGGGCCTCGGCGTGATGGTGTGGAGCCCGCTCGCGGGCGGCTTCCTGTCCGGCAAGTACACGCGCGACAAGCGCGGCGGCAACGACTTCGCGCCGCACTACGTTCGACTTTCCCGCCGGTCGACAAGGAGCGCGCCTACGACATCATCGACGCCATGGAAAAGGTCGCCAAGGCGCACGAGACCTCGGTCGCGCGGGTGGCGCTCGCCTGGCTCCTGCAGCGCAAGGGCGTGATGAGCGTCATCATCGGCGCCAAGACCGTCGAGCAGCTCGACGACAATCTCGCCGCCGCCGAGCTGGCGCTGACGGCGGAGGACGATCGCCGCGCTCGACGCGGTCAGCGCGCTGAAACCCGAATATCCCGGCTGGATGCTGGCGCGGCAGGCCGAAGGGCGCGTCCCCGGGCCGAAGGCGTAAGCTCCTCGTCGCGGCCGGAGGGAATCGCATGCGCAAGGTGAAATGGGGCGTGCTCGGCGTCGCCAACATCGCAACCGAAAAGGTGCATCCCGGCGATGCAGCGGGCGGAGCGTTGCGACATCGCCGCGATCGCCTCGCGCGACGAGACCAGAGCGCGCAAGGCGGCCGAGCGTCTCGGAATCGCGCGCGCCTACGGCTCCTACGAGGCGCTCCTCGCCGACCCCGAGATCGAGGCGATCTACAATCCGCTGCCGAACGAGCTGCATGTTCCGTGGACGGTGAAGGCGCTCGAAGCGGGCAAGCACGTGCTCTGCGAGAAGCCGATCGCGCTCGACGCCGGCGAGGCGCGGACGCTGATCGCGGCGCGCGACAAGGCGGGAAAGCTGGTCGCCGAGGCCTTCATGGTGCGCTATCACCCGCAGTGGCGGCGCGCCCGGGAACTGGCGCAATCCGGGGCGATCGGCCCCGTCGGCGCGATCCAGACCTTCTTCTCCTATCGCCTGCTCGATCCGGACAACGTGCGCAACCGGCCGCCGGGCGGCGGCGGGCTCTACGACATCGGCTGCTACGCGATCCTCACCGCGCGATACGTGTTCGGCGCCGAGCCGACCCGGGTCGTGGCCACGCTCGACCGCGATCCGAAATTCGGCACCGACCGGCTCGCGAGCGCCATCCTCGAATTTCCCGGCGGTCGCCATCTGACCTTCACCGCCGCGACGCAATTGTCGCCGCACCAGCGGGTGACGATCGTCGGCGAGGCCGGGCGGATCGAGATTCTCATCCCCTTCAACGCGCTGCCCGACCGGCCGATGCGGATCGTGGTCGATTACGGCGCCGACCTCGTCGGCGGCGGCGCGCGGGTCGAGGACTTTCCCGGTCTGCGACCAGTACGGCCTGCAGGGCGACGCCTTCTCCCGCGCCGCGCTCGGCGAGGCGCCGCTCGAATTCCCGATCGAGGACGCGGTCCTGAACATGCGGGTGATCGACGCCCTGTTCCGCTCCGCCGAGCGCGGGAGCTGGGAGACGCCGTAGCCGCAAAATTACTTCTGCCTCGCATGGACGACATGAACGCCGGCTTGTCCGGGCGCGAGCCCTTGAATGGCATGGCCGAACCTGGACGTGATCTCCTGATAATTGATGTCTTCGATGTCACAAAATCCATGGGATCGAAGCATGGCTGCAATGCCAGCCGGCTCGAAACGGCTGACCCAACGCTCACCGATTTTCTCGACCTGTTCGGTCCGCTCTGTGACGTGTTTCCTGATATCTTCCGAGAACGCCTCGGAAGGCCCCAGGTAATCGAACACAACCTCCGAGTTCGGGATTGACGCCATATAGTCCAGAGCGCCGCCGATTGCGTCCTCGGTCAGATAGGGCACAACGCCGAGCCAGGTGAAGAATGCGGGCGAGTTCTGCTGAAAGCCTGCGCCGACGAGCTTCTCACCCAAATCGTCCCGCTCGAAATCGACTGGCGTGAGAATAAGCCATGGCGGAATCGCAAGTTGAGCTTCAGCCAGGCGCTGGCGTTTCCATGTCTGCGTCGCCGGGTGATCCACCTCATAGATGCGGACATGGCGCGCGCGATGCGGGTTCCGGAGAGCGAAAGTGTCGAGACCGGCGCCAAGGATGACGATCTGACGAACCCCTTTTTCGACAGCTTCTGATAAGGCATCTTCCGCAATCCGGCTTCGCGCGGTGCTGACCAGGCGTCCGATGCTGGCCAAGGGGTGTTCGTTCACAAAGCGCAGCAACTCCTTTTCCTCCTCGCCCAGGATCTTCATGGCAAGCGGGTCGTCGAGGATCGAGCCATGATCGAGCGCCTGATGGGCGGCTCGCTGGCCGGCGGGTATCAGGGCGGTACGGCTGGGTTCATTGGGCTTCATGTTCGAGGTCTCCATTCTCATCAAGAACTGATCGCACTGCTCAATCGGCTGCGGACCAAGGGAAGAAAAATCCGGTCGACGATCTCTTCGATGTCCTGCGCCGACAACGGCTGCTGCAGGAGCACCAGCTGATGGCGCACGAGGTCGAAAGGCAGCGCAGCCAAGCGAGGCGTAATCTTTTCAGCGGCAATTTCGCCGCGTCCGACCCCGCGGGTTAGAATTTCCATCGATATTTTGGCGCCGCGTTCATGCACTTCCGCAAAGAGCGACGAGTCGCTCTCGTGGAGAAGTTCCGCAATCAGGCCAAAGATGACTTCTGGACTTAAATCGTCGACCGTTTCTGAAACGCGATGCAGAATGAGCATGATGTCGCCCCGGACGGTTCCGGTGTCCGGCGCCTCAAACGAGGGAACAAGTCGGTTTGCTCTCAATGCGGCGTAGACAAGCCGGGCGCGCGTCGGCCAGCGCCGATAGATCACCGGCTTGCTGGCGCCTGCCCTGGCCGCAACCCTCTCGATCGAGAAGTTGACGTAGCCCGCTTCGGCAAGCTCTTGCAGCACGGCCTCGAAGATCGCCGCCTCCAGGACCTTCCCCCGTCTGCGGCTGCTCACTGTCCTGCCTCGTCGGTCGGCCTGTCGCTGATTCGAAGCTCCGGCCTCAAATTAGACACGTTGCGTATCCTAGGTCAATAGGATACGAATGAGTATCTTAAGTTGTGAGCGCTGACGTGCGGCCCGCGTCTGTTGCACAATCAAGAGGCTTAACAGACCGTGCCTGGGGCCGGTCGTGGACGCGGAGTGTCGCCCTACGCCGGCCGCGACATCAGCACCGCGACCAGGATGATCGCGCCGCCGATCATCTGCAGGCCCGTCATCGCTTCGCCGAGCACCCCCCAGGCGAGCAGCGCCGAAAAGGGCGGCTGCGCCAGGATCACCAGCGCGACGATCCCGACCGGCGTCCTTCCGATCGCGAGCGACGTCAGCCCCTGGCCCATCGCGTGCGAGACGACGCCGAGCAGGACGACCACCGTCCAGCCCGTCAGCGGTCGAGGGGATCAGGATCTCGCCGCGGGCGATGGCCGCGATCGTCAGCGCGACCGCCGAGACGGCCGCCGACCACAGCGTCGCCGTCGGCGCGTCGAGCTTTTCGCGCAGGCGCTTGATGATCAGGAGATAGGCGGCGTAGGCCGTGGCGGCGGCAAGCGCGAAGGCGTCGCCGGCGCCGACTTGGGTCGCCGCCGCCATTCCGGCCATCACCCAGGCGCCGACCAGCGCCAGCATGAGCGCGAGCCAGACGCGCCACGGGCGGATGCTCGGCGAAGAACAGCGCGCCGCCGATCACCGTCAGGATCGGCGCGACATTGCCGATGAACGTCGCGTTGGCGACCCGGGTGCCGAAGATGGCGAGGTGGAACGAGCCGACGTCGACCGCGAAGGCGAGCCCGGCCAGCACCAGCGGGACCGCGGCGGCCACGAGGTTGGGCGGGACCGTCCGGCCTCGGCGGGCGGCCTTGGCCCAGACCGCCAGCGCCGGCACGGCGAGCCCCATGCGCCAGGCCGCGCCGGCCAGCGGACCGACGTCGAGAAAGCGGACCAGAATGCCCGACCAGGCGATGATCGCCGTCCCGACGAGGAGCGCGATCAGCCCGACGCGATCGACGGGGAGGCTTGGGGGCGTCAGGGTTTCGGCTTTGCCGCTCATCGTCAACTGCGCTATCCGATTCGCAACGGTTCGGGCCAGCTTGCCGCGCCGCGCCCATGTCCTTTCGAGCGGGAACACGCTTGCCGATGACGGCCGAGGCCCAACGAAACGTTCTGCTCGTCGATCTGGACGGGACGCTGACCGACCCGGCCGAGGGCATCGTCGGCAGCTTTCGCTGCGCCCTCGAAGCGATGGGACGCCGCGCGCCGCCGGCCGAGGAGCTGACCTGGATCATCGGGCCGCCGCTGAGAAGCTCCTTCGCCGAAATGCTCGGCGGCCCCGAGGAGGCCGAGGCGGCGCTCGCCATCTATCGCGCGCGCTACGGCTCGGTCGGCCTGTTCGAGGCCTACGTCTACGACGGCGTTCCCGAAGCGCTCGACGCGCTGAAGAGCGCCGGCGCGCGGCTCGTTCTCTGCACCTCGAAGCCGCGCGTCTACGCGGTCCGCATCCTCGAACGCTTCGGCCTCGACCGCCATTTCGACGCGGCCTACGGGGCCG
The DNA here is from genome assembly GCA_963724785.1 of uncultured Alphaproteobacteria bacterium. Lineage (GTDB taxonomy): Bacteria > Pseudomonadota > Alphaproteobacteria > Rhizobiales > Beijerinckiaceae > Roseiarcus. The sequence goes on from CAVRWC010000010.1 coordinate 110,152, forward strand.
AGCTCGACGGCCGCTTCGACGACAAGGGCGACCTTATCGCCCACATCCTCGCCGAGGAGGGCGCCGCGCCTCGGACTTGCGTCATGTGGGGCGACCGCAAGCACGACGTGATCGGCGCGGGCCGGCACGGGATCCCGACCATCGGCGCGCTCTGGGGCTACGGCGGCGAGGCCGAGCTGGAGGCCGCCGGCGCCGCCGTCCTCTGCGCCCGTCCGGCCGACGTGCCGGCCGCCTTCGCGGAGGTTTCGCGAGCGCGGCCGGCGTGGCACAACGACGCGCCATGACTGAAAACACTTCAAGCGTCGCCGTTCCCTCGCCCCGAGCCCCCCGCGCGCCGAGCGGCGGCCCGTCGAAATGTCCGCCCACGGCGTGCGCTGGACCGACGACTACGCCTGGCTCCGGGCGGAGAACTGGCAGGAGGCGCTGAGCGACCCGGCAACGCTCGCTCCGGAAATCCGCAGCTCTGCTCGAGGCCGAGAACGCCTACGCCGACGCCGTCCTCGCGCCGACCCGGGAGCTGCAGACGACGCTCGTCGCGGAAATGCGGGCGCGGCTCGTGGAGGACGACAGCAAGCCGCCGCAGACGGACGGGCCGTGGGCCTATTATCCGCGCTACCGTCCGGGCGGCCAGCATCGCCTCGTCTGCCGGCGCCCGCGCGACGGCGGCGACGAGACGATCCTTCTCGACGGCGACGCGCTGGCCGTCGGCAACGCCTTCTTCAGCCTCGCAGCGGCGCGCCATTCGCCGGATCACGCGAAGCTCGCCTGGGCGGCCGACGACCTCGGCTCGGAGCTGATGACGATCCGCGTCCGCGACCTCGCCACGGGCCGCGACCTCGACGACCGCGTCGTCCACGCCGCGCCCGACATCGTCTGGACGCGGGATTCCGGCGGGTTCCTCTATATCGAGCAGGACGACAACCATCGCCCGTTCCGGGTGATGCTGCATCGGCTCGGGACGGGTCAGGCCGACGACGTCGAGGTGTTCGCCGAGCCCGATCCGGCCTGGTTCATCGGCGTCTCGGGGTCGCTCAACGGGCTCACCGCGATGATCGACGTTCACGGCCATGACGGGTCGGAGACGCATGTCGTCGACCTCGCTGAGCCGACCGCTTCGCCCCGCCTCGTCGCGCCTCGTCGGGCGGGGCATTTCTACGACGTGCTCGACCACGGCGACCGGTTCCTCATCCGCACCAACGCGGAGGCCCGCGACTTCAAGATCGTCGAGGCGCCGCGCGCGAGCCCCGGCGAGGCGAACTGGCGCGACGTCGTTCCGCATCGCGAAGGCTGCTACCTGATCGACGCGATTGTGCTCGCCGGCTGGCTCGTGCTGCTCGCGCGCGAATTGAGCCGCCCGCGCCTGATCGTCGTCGACCTCGCAAACGGCGCGCGCCACGATGTCGCCTTCGACGAGGAAACCTACGCGCTCGACTTCGAAACGATCTACGAGTTCGAAGTCTCCGCGCATCCGCTTCGCCTATTCGTCGATCGGCCGGCCGGAGGAGATCTACGACTACGACTGCGCGACGCGGGAGCGGACGCTGGTCAAGCGGCAGACGATCCCGTCGGGCTTCGATCCGGCGCGCTATGTCACGCGGCTCCTGTTCGCGCCCGCCGCGGACGGCGAGACCGTGCCGGTGTCGCTCTTGATGCGGCGGGACGTGCAGCGCGACGGTTCGGCGCCGCTGCTGCTCTATGGCTACGGCTCCTACGGTTATGTGGTCGAGGCGCGCTTTTCGACCAACCGTCTGTCCCTGGTCGATCGCGGGTTCGTCTTCGCCATCGCCCATGTGCGCGGCGGGACCGATAAGGGCTGGCGCTGGTACGAGGACGGCAAGCTCGCGCACAAGCCCAACACCTTTTCCGACTTCCTCGCCGCCGCCCGGCATCTGATCGCCGAGGGCTATACGGCGGAGGGCCGCATCGTCGCCCAGGGCGGCAGCGCCGGCGGCCTGCTCATGGGCGTGGTCGCCAACCAGGCCCCGGAGCTGTTCGCCGGGATCATCGCCGACGTGCCGTTCGTCGACGCGCTCGCCACCATGATGGACGAGACGCTGCCGCTGACCCCGCCCGAGTGGCTCGAATGGGGCGATCCGATCCGCGACCCGAAGGCTTTCGCGACGATCCGCGGCTATAGCCCCTACGACAACGTGACGCGCGCAGCACTATCCGCCGATCCTGGCGCTGGGCGGGCTGACCGATCCGCGCGTCGCCTACTGGGAGCCGGCCAAATGGGTCGCAAGGCTCCGGGCGACGATGACCGGCGGCGGCCCGATCCTGCTGCACACCGAGATGGGCGCCGGCCACGGCGGGAAGCCCGGCCGGTTCGACCAGCTCGAGGAGGTCGCCCGCAACGCCGCCTTCGCGCTTGCCTGCGTGAACGGGAAGTTCGCCGGCGCCGCGACATGAACCGCGGTTAGCAGGGTCCGCGAGCCGCCGCGAAGCCTTGGGCGCTCGGACCGCGCCTTCGTCCGCCAGCCCGTGGTCCGCGGCGCGGATCGCTGTCATGCTGGCGCAGCACGTTTGCGCGCAGGTCCTCATGGTAGGAGGGGAGCGGTGGCGGCGATCCTGGTGAACGAGTGGGGCGTCCGCCCCGACGTAGGCTTTGAGGAGGTCAACGAGGCGGCCGCGTCAGGACGGTTCTTCTGGCTCGACATCGTTGGCGAGAACGACGCGGCCGTCACCGCCCTGATGAAAGCCTCGGGGCTCGACGACGTCGGAGGCCAGCGCCATGTTGCGCTTCCGGCAGACCGGCCGCATGCGCATCGCCCGGGACAAAGTGCGGGTGGTGACCTGGATCTCCGACGGAGAGGGCGCGCTGATCGAGTTTCACCTCGCCGGCGGGGCCAAGAGCCTCGTCACGGTCTGGAGCGGCGATCCGGCGACGCTCGATCCGATCCGCCGCCACTTCGCCGAACGCATCGGCGGAGCCGAAGGAGACATGCAATATGCGGCGGGGCTCCTGCTGCAGCTTCTGATCGGGACCCTCGACGCCTCGCTCCAGACTCTCGATACTCAAATTGACGGCCTGAGGATGAAGCTCGACCAGGAGTTCGGCGCGATGGATTATTCGCTGATCACGCGGGAGCTCCAGCGGGTGCAATTTTTCACCGCCAGCTTCGGCCGCTATTCGAGCGCGGTGCGGTCGGCCATGGTCGGGGTCGAGACGGTGCCGAATGTCAGTGCGCGCGCAGCCGAAGAATTGAACGATTACGTCGACCTGGTCGAGGACTTCGAGGAGCAGCTCTACGAGCGTCGGCGCTGGCTGTCGGACGTCACCCATGATTTCGCCAACGCCATCGCCCAGCGGCAGAGCGACCAGATCTCGCGACTGACGATCGTGTCGATGATCTTCTTGCCGGTGACGGCGCTGACCGGGTTCTTCGGCATGAATTTTCAGTGGCTCAACAACGCGATCGAGAGCGAGGGGTCTTTCTTCATCTTCGGCGTCCTGCTGCCCGCGCTCGGCATGATCCTGACCGTCGTCTGGCTCGCCCGGCGCGGCCTGATGCGGCTCGACCTGTGGCGGTAGGGGCGGAGGGAGGTCCCTTGCGCGGTCGACAGGCGCCGCGTCCACGCTCCGGACAGCTTTCATAATGAGATCGCTTGAAAGGACGGAGGGACCGAGCGTGCATGAGGGACGAGTCTTTGATCGCGTCGCCGCCGCGTATGACGCTCAGCGCAGCGGGTACCCGAGGGACCTGTTCGCCGACATCATGACGATCGCGCGGCTTCGGCGGGGCGATCACGTCCTGGAGGTGGGGTGTGGATCAGGCCAAGCGACCGCGGGTTTCGCGGCCGAAGGCCTCCAAGTGATAGGCGTCGATCCGGGAGCGGCGCTGATCGAACTGGCCGAGCGAAAGTTCTCGGACACCAACGCGGTGCGTTTCCAGGTGGCGGCGTTCGAGGAATGGCCGCTCGACGGCCGCAAGTTTCACCTCGTCGCCGCGGCGCAATCGTGGCACTGGCTTCAGGAGGGCTTGGCTTTCAAGAAGGCGGCCGACGCGCTTGTTCCCGATGGCTGCCTGTCGATTTTCGGTCATACGCCGGCGTGGTCGACCGAATTGATCGAACGCCTGAGGCCGGTGTATGCGCAATTGGCGCCCGAACTTTGGGGCCCGCCGCCTGAAGCTTGGTACCTGCCCGAGGGACCCTTGCCAGCCCTGTTCACGGCAAGCGGTTGCTTCGAACGCCCCGAACGCCGCTCCTATAGGTGGCGTCGAACCTACGACTCCGGTTCGTTCGCGGCATACCTCGGAACGCGTTCCGACCACCTCCGGCTGCCACAGGGCCGCCGCGACGAACTCCTCCAATCCGTTCAAGTGGCGCTCCCGGACCTGGTCGAGGCGGACTGGGTCACAAACTTGTACGTTGCGCGGGCGAAGTAGCCGAGCGGCCGTTCGCAAAGCATGCGCGAACGGCGCGACGCTCTGAGGCGTGTCACGCCCTCCGTCGCGGCCGTCTCCTCGTGCGCGGCCGGCGCCGCCGCGGCCGGCTCCTCGGCCCTCGCCTTCGGCTTCTTCCGGCTCTTCCGCCATTCCTCGAACCGCTGCAGCACGGCGAAGAACGACGGCACGAACAGCACGGCGAGGCAGGTCGAGGCGATCATGCCGGAAAACACGCTGATGCCGAGCGAGCGGCGCGCGTTGGCGCCGGCGCCGGTCGCGAGCACCAGCGGCAGCACGCCGAGGATGAAGGCGAACGACGTCATCAGGATCGGGCGGAAGCGGAGCGCGCGAGGCCTCGACCGCCGACTCCCAGATCGACTTGCCGTGGACGATGCGCTGCTCGCGCGCCACCTCGACGATCAGGATGCCGTTCTTGGCCGAGAGCGCGATCAGCAGCATCAGGCCGATCTGGGTGTAGAGGTTGTTGGCGGCGCCGAGGCTGGTCAGCGCGATCACCGGCCCGAGCAGCGCGAGCGGCACCGCGCGCGAGCACCGCGAGCGGCAGGATCCAGCTCTCGTACTGGCCCGCGAGCACGAGATAGACGAGCAGCAGCGACAGGCCGAACACGTAGTAGAGCTGGTTGCCGGTGATCTTCTCCTGATAGGACATCGCCGTCCATTCGAAGGAGACGTCGTCGGGCAGGACGCGCTTGGCGATCGCCTCCATCGCCGTCCATCGCCTGGCCGGAGCTGTAGCCGCGCGCCGGCCGCGCCGACGATGGTCGAGGACGGGATAGAGATTGTAGAGCGTCATCAGCGGCGGCGACGACGGTCTGGCCGAGATGGGCGACCGCGCCGATCGGCACCATCTTGCCGTCCTGGCTGCGCACATAGAGGTTGAGGAGGTCTTCGGGATGAAGGCGGTACTTCGAGTCCGCCTGCACGTAGACCTGCAGCGACTGGCCGAATTTGTTGAACTGGTTGACGTAGGTCGAGCCGACATAGTCGGTGAGCGTCGAGAAGATGTCGCCGACGCTGACCCGCAGCGTCTGCGCCCGGTCGCGATCGACCAACAGCGTGACCTCGGGCGCGTTGGTGCGGAAGGTGGTCAGCACGCTGGGCGAGGCTCGGATCGGCGGTCGCCTCGCGACGATCTGGTCGGTGAGGTTTCCGAGTTTCTGGTAGTCGGTGCTGCCGCCGAGCAGTTCGAGCTGCATCTGGAAGCCGCCGGCGTTGCCGATGCCCTGGATCGCCGGCGGCGGCAGCACGAACGGCCTTCCGTCCGGCATCGACGGCGACCGCCTTCTCGCAGGCGGCTGTAGATCGAGAGGAGATCCTGGTCCTTGGCCTTCAGCCGCTCCGCGAACGGCTTCAGCATCACCCAGGCGACGCCGGCGTTGAAGAGGTCGGCGCTGTTGTCGAGCACCGAAAGGCCGGAGTCGGTGATGACCTGATCGACGCCCGGGATGTCGAGCGCGGCCTTGGTCGCCCATTTGAGCGATGTCGGTGGTGCGTCCGAGCGAGGCGCCCTCGGGCAATTGGACCGCGAGCATCAGATAGCCCTGGTCGTCGATCGGGATGAAGGCGGTCGGGATGCGGGTCAGGCCCCAGAAGCCGAGGCCCGACACGATCAGCGCGAGGATGACCATCAGGCCGCTGTGCTTGACCATCCGGCCGATGAGGCCCGTATAGCCGCGCTCGGTCGGGTCGTAGACATGGTTGAAGAGGCGGAAGAGAAAGTTGCGCTTCTCCGGCGGAACGGGCGTGCGCAGCCACAGCGCGCATTGCGTCGGCTTCAGCGTCGCGGCGTTGATCGCGCTGATGAAGGCGGTCGCGGCGATGACCAGCGCGAACTGGGCGAACATGTTGCCGGTCAGGCCCGGCACGAAGGCGGCCGGGATGAACACCGCCATCAGCACCAGCGTGATGCCGATGATCGGCCCGAACAGTTCGTCCATCGCCGCGATCGCCGCGTCGTGCCCCGACATGCCGCGCTCGATGTATTTGGTCACGCCCTCGACGATGACGATCGCGTCGTCGACCACAATGCCGATCGCGAGCACGATGCCGAACAGGGTCGACAGGTTGACGGTGAAGCCCGAGCGCCGCCATCGCCGGCGAAGGCGCCGATGATGGTGACCGGCACCGTCGTCGCCGGCACGAGCGTCGGCGCGGAAATTCTGCAGGAAGACGAGGATGACGATCAGGACGAGGATGCCGGCCTCGTAGAGCGTCCGGTAGACCTCGTTGATCGAGTCGCTGATGAAGGTCGTCGTGTCGTAGGGGATGGCGTATTGCAGCCCCTCGGGGAAGCGCTTCGACAGCTGCGTCCATCGTGGCTTGGACTTCCTTGCCGACCTGCAGCGAGTTCGACTCGGGCGTCTGGTAGATGCGCGATGCCGGCGGCCGGCTTGCCGTTGACCCGGAAGTCCTGCGGCGTAGGTCTGGGCGCCGAGTTCGATCCGGGCGACGTCGCTGCAGATGGATCAGGCGGCCGCCCTGCGCGGTCTGGTCCTTGATGACGATGCTGGCGAATTCCTCCGGCTCGTCGAGGCGCGACTTGACGTCGACGGTGTACTGGAACTCGGTGTCGCTCGGCGCGGGCGGCATGCCGACCTGGCCGGCGGCGATGTTCTGGTTCTGCTGCTTGATGGCGAGGATGACGTCGCTCGGCTGCAGGCCGTAGGACTGCAGCTTCTGCGGGTCCATCCAGATCCGCATGGAATAGTTGCCGGCGCCGAACACCTTGACGCTGCCGACGCCCGGCAGACGCGCGAGCTCGTCGACCAGATTGATCGTCGCGTAGTTCGCTCATGAACAGGCTGTCGTACTTGCCGTCGGGCGAGTCGAGCGTGACGATCTGGAGGATCGCGGTGTTCTTCTTCTGCACGCTGACGCCCTGCGCCTGCACCGGCTGGGGCAGGGAGGCCAGCGCGAGCTGGACGCGGTTCTGCACCAGCACCTGGTCGATGTTCGGATCGGTGCCGATCTCGAAGGTCACGGTCAGGCTGTAGGTGCCGTCCGGCGCGCTCGTCGACTCCATGTAGAGCATGTGGTCGACGCCGTTGACCTGGTTCTCGATCGGCAGGGCGACGGTGTTGACGACGGTCTGGGCGCTGGCGCCGGCATAGCTCGCGGTCACCTGGACGGTCGGCGGAACGACGTTGGGATATTCCGAGACCGGCAGGCGGTAGAGCGAGACCGCGCCGATGACGACCAGCACGATCGCCAGCACGTTGGCGAGGACGGGATGCTCGATGAAGAACTTCGAGATCATCGGCTTGGCGTCCCTGCTTGCTATTGAACGGCGCCGAGCGTCGTCAGCTTCGGCGTCACCTTCATGCCCGGGCGTCACCCGCCAGAGCTCGCCGACGACGATCCGGTCGTCGCGATTGACGCCGCTGGTCGCGACCTGCAGGTCGCCGACCGACGTCGCCGAGCTGGACATAGCGCTTCTGCACGACATCGCCGTCGCCGACGACGAACAGATAGCGGCCGCCCTGGTCCTCCTGCAGCGCGATCTGCGGGAACGAGCAGGGCGCTCTTGGTGACCTTGCCCATCGGCAGGCGGATGTTGACGAACATGCCGGGCAGCAGCGTCCGGTCGGGGTTGTGCAGGATGCCGCGCAGATAGAGCGTGCCGGTCTGCGGGTCGATCTGCGGGGCGACGTATTCGAGCGCGCCGCGATGCGGAAAGCCGGTCTCGTCGGACAAGCGCCGCCTCGATCGGGACCTTGTGCAGTTCGTCGAGCGACAGCCGGCGCTGGTCGAGGTTGGCGCGGATCTGCAGCGCCTGCTGCGAGCTGATGTTGGCGACGACGTAGATCGGGTCGAGCTGCATGATCTCGGCGAGCGCGGGCTGTCCTGCCGTCGCCGCCGACCATGTTGTCCGGATCGACGAGGTGCCGGCCCATCTGGCCGTCGAACGGCGCCGTCACCTCGGTGTAGCCGAGGTTGAGCTTGGCGAGCGCGACCTGCGCCTGGGCCGCCGAGATGTTCGCCTCGGCCGTCTTTTCCTCGAAGACCCAGTGGTCGACCTCGACCTGGGAGGCCGCGTGCTGCTTCGAGAGGGCGGTGTAGCGCCCGACCTCGAGATGGGCGTGGTCGCGCGCGGCCTTCGCGGCCTGCGAGCTGCGCCTCGGCCTGCTGGAGCTGGTCCTTGTACTGGTCCTGCTGGACGGTGAACAGCAGGTCGCCCTTCTTGACGAGCTGGCCGTCCTGGAAATGGATCTGCTCCAGATATCCCGGCACGCGGGCGACCAGCTTGACCGTGTTGACCGCCGCGGCGTTGCCGGTGACGACGAGCGTCTCGCTGAACGCCTGCACCTTTGGCAGCACGACGGGGATCGTCGGCGCGGCGGGCGGGGACGGCGTGGCTTGCGCCGCGGGCGTCGGCCCGGCCTGCGGCGCAGCCGGGGCGGTCGCGGCCGGCGGCGGTCGCTGGCGGCGTCTGCGCCGGCGGCTTGGGGTTCGACGTCTTGCCGTGACCCCAGACGTCGTTCCACAGCCGCTCGAGCTCGTTCTCGGCGCGGGCCGGTCCGGACCATCCGGCGCTCGTCAGCGCGGCGACGAGGCCGATGGCGACGAGGCGCGCCGTCGCCGCTCTGCGTGAGTTCAGGCTCGTCTTCACGTCGGTCACCATTGCGGAGGCCGCACGGTCGGCCCGAGGTCGGACGGGCCGGGAAGGCCGGGCGCCTGCGGCTGCGGCTGGCCGGCCGGCGGGAGGATGTCGCCGTAGTTGGTGCGGGCGCGCATCTCGTCGCGCGTGGCGTCGTTGACGAAATCATGGCCGTCGCGGATCTGCCAGCCGCCGCCCAGCGCGCGATAGGCGGTGGTCAGGCTGACCGACACCCCGCCCTCGGCGGCGGCGAGATTGTTCTGCGCCTGATAGAGGTTCTGCTCGGCGGTCAGCACCGTGGTGAAGTCGCGCGAGCCGAGCTGGTATTGGGCGATGGCGACGGTGAGCGCGCTGTTTGCCGCCGTCGGCGCTCCTGCTTGAGATAGGCGACCTGCTGGCGGCCCTGGACGAAGCCGGCGAGCCCGTTCTCGACCTCGCGCTGCGCCTTGAGGACCACGTTCTTGTAGTCGATCAGCAGCGCCTGCAATTCGGCGTCCTGGGCGCGCACCTGATTGGTGATCTGGCCGTAGTTGAGCACCGGCCAGCTGAACGACGGGCCGAAGGCGAAGGTGATGCTCGGCGAGGTGAAGAGCTGGCTGATCTTGTTGCCGTTGGTGGTGCTGACCAGCGTGCCGAGCGCGCCGCCGAGCGAGAAGGCCGGATAGAGGTCGGCCGCGGCGATGCCGACCTTGGCGCTCTGCGCCTCCGCCTTGAGCTCCGCCGCGCGCACGTCGGGCCGGCGGCGCAGGAGATCGGCGGGCACGCCGACCGCGACGTTGCGCGGGCGGCGCGGGAATGCCGCGCGAGTGGCCGAGAAGCCCGTCGATCGAGGCCGGCGGCAGGCCGAGCAGGACGCGCGAGCGCGTTCTCGGTCTGCTGCAATTGCGCGGTGAGCTGGGGGATCGCCGCTTCCGTCTGGCCGAGCACGTTCTGGGCCTGGAAGACGTCGAGCTCCGAGGTCGCGCCGCCCTTGTAGCGGTCGCTGGCGATCTCGAGCGCCGCCCTTCTGCTTGACCACGTTGTCGCGCGCGATGGCGATCTGCGCCTGGAGCGTGCGGATCTGGATGTAGTCGCTCGCGACGTCGCCGATCATGGTGACGAGCACGTCGTCATAGGTCGCGATCGAGGCCAGATAGGCGGCGTCGGCCTGTTCGACGCCGTGGCGGAACTTGCCCCACAGGTCGAGCTCCCAGGCGACCTGCCCGCCCAGATTGACCCGCCAGAACTGACTGGAGGTGATGGCGTTGCCGGGGTTCGAGGTCGCATCCGTATCGCTCGGCTGCAGATAGGTCGCCGTCCCGTTCAGCTGCTGGGTCTGCGGGTAGATTTCGCCGATCGCCTGGCCGAGCGCCGCGCGGGCCTCGATCACCCGCGCTCCCGCCTCCATCAGCGTCAGGTTCTGGTCGTAGGCGATGTCGACGAGCCGGTTCGAGCGTCGGATCGCGGAACGCCGCCCACCAGCGCTGATAGTCCTCGCGGCTGGTCTTGACGGCGGGGAAACCGGCATCCCTCCAGCGGGTCTCGACCGAGGCCTGCGGGGTGACGAAATTCGGTCCGACCGAGCAGGCCGCGAGCGGCAGGACGAGCGCGAGCGCCGCCAGGCCGCGCGCGCCCCGCGCAGCGCGTCCACGGACTTGCGCCCCGCGTCCCGCCGTCAATTCCGTCGCGCCCCGTCGCAATTGGCCGCGCGCGCGCGGAATGCGCGGCCCCGGCGCTCCCGGCCGCAGGACGCGAGCCCCGACGTCGAATGCAAACATCACGCCCCCGAAACCCGCCAGTTAACAATCTGTTACGCCGCGCAACCGTCAGCACCGTATCGTCGGCGCCGCTGTTGGGCAAGGTTTCTAGGTCGAAGGCGAAATTTTGTCACCCGCGTGTCGCCGGCGCCACATTCACTCGGGCCGGCCGACGCCGGCGCGCCCGAGCCTCATCGGTTACAGGTTGTACAACCTCACAAGGTCCGGCGTGATCGACTTGATCAAGCTCGCGGTTTATCGAAGCTTCGAAGCGCGCGAATCGGGGGCGGAGAATGGCCCGGTCTCCCGATCCGTTCGACGACCGGCTCGGCAAACCGGGCGCCGGCGCGTAAGGCTTGGCCAAGCGATTGAGACGGCGCGCCTCGGCTGCATTCAGGCGCGCGAAACTGCGCCGGGGAGGAGCTTCCCAGACGATGTCAATTCCGCTTCTTGGAGGCCTCAAGCCGTTCCGACCGCGGGAAGCGGCGAAGGACGCGCTCGCGGGCCTGACGCTCGCCTCGATGAACATTCCGCAGGTGCTCGGCTACACGCGCATCGCCGGCACGCCAGTCGTCACCGGCCTCTACACGGTGCTGCTGCCGCTGGTCGGCTTCGCGCTGTTCGGCTCGTCGCGCCATCTGGTGGTGGCGGCCAATTCGGCCACCGCGGCGATCTTCTCGAGCGCGCTCTCCCGCATGGCGCCGATCGGCGGCGAGAAGTACATGGCGCTGGTCGGCATGCTGACCCTGTTGACCGCCGGCCTGCTGCTGCTCGCGCGCATCTTCAAGCTCGGCTTTCTTGCCGACTTCCTCTCCCGCACCGCGCTCGTCGGCTTTCTGACCGGGGTCGGCGTTCAGGTCGGCATCGCCATGCTCGGAGACATGCTCGGCGTCGCCGCGCCGTCGCACCGGACGCTCGACCAGATCGCCGAGGTCGCGATGGGACTGCCGAGGTTCGACGGGCTTACGCTCGGCCTGTCGGTCTTCGTCGTCGCCGCCATCCTTCTCGGGCGACGGTTCGTCCAAGCGTCTTCCCGTGCCGCTCGTCGTCGTCGTCGGGATGATCGCCGCGAGCGGCTGGCTCCATCTCGCCGGCCACGGCGTCGCGGTGATCGGTCCCGTGCCCGGCGGCCTGCCGTCGCTCCGCTGGCCCGACGTCAGCTGGCGCGAGACGCTCGACCTTCTGCCGGTCGCGGCCTCCTGCTTCGTCATGATCATCGCCCAGAGCGCCGCGACCTCGCGCGTCTACGGGGTCAAGCACCACGAACGGGTCGACGAGAACGCCGACATCCTCGGCACTCGCCGCCGCCAACGCCGGGGCGGCGCTGACCGGCGCCTTCGTCGTCAACGGCAGCCCGACCCAGACCGCCATGGCCGACCGCGCGGGCGCGCGCAGCCAGGTCGCCCAGCTCGTTTTCGCGGGCATCGTCGCGGTCGTGCTCGTGGCGCTGACCGGCTTTCTGCAATACCTGCCGCGCTGCGTTCTGGCGGCCATCGTCTTCACCATCGCCGTCGGCATGATCGACGTGAAGGGCCTTGCCGACATCCTGCGCGAGAGCCGGGGAGAGTTCTTGCTCGCGCTCGCCACCGCCGCGGCCGTGCCGGGCGTCGGCGTCGAGGAGGGCATTCTGCTGGCGATCGCGCTCTCGCTGATCCGCCATGTTCGGCACAGCTACCGGCCCGCACACGATGATTGTGACGGAGGACGCGGAGGGCCATTGGATTCCCACGCCGGCGATTCCCGGCGCGGAGAGCGAGCCAGGCCTCATCATCTACCGATTCGGGGCGGATCTCTTTTACGCCAACGCCGATCGCTTCGCCGACGAGACGCGCGAACTGATCGAGCGCGCGCCCCAGCCGGTGCGATGGTTCGTCATCGACGCAAGCGCTGTGACCGACATCGACTTTTCAGCCGCCAAGACGCTTCGCGACCTCTTCAACGAACTCAAGGCGAAGAACGTGAGCGTCGCATTCGGCCGCGTCGATCCGGCGCTGCGGGCGGACCTCGAGCGCCACGGCGTCGCCGCGATCGTCGGAGAGGACCGCATCCTCGCGTCGCTGCACAGCGCGCTGGCGCTCGCCAGCGGAGACGGAGAGACGCCGCGTCCGACCGTCGGCTGAGCCGCTCGGACGGTGAGCCTCGGGGACGACGGCTCGTCGGGGTATCTCAGGCCCTCGGCGCGTTGGGCGGCGATCCCGAAGCGTCGATGCCGAATTGTTTGGCGTACTCGGCGTTCAGACGGGGCCAATCGAATGTCATCGCCTCGCCGCCCACGATACGGCCGATCGGCTCTGCGGCAAGGGATCGATCGAGCACATCGAGGCAAATGTGCCAGCCGGCCGCGCCCATCGAAATGAAGCCGCGGTCGATGGCGTGCCAGAGCGTGAGGCGCGTGCCGTCTCCGAGCGGCTCGAGCTCCCCCGGCCCCCCATGCCGGCCTTCTCCCCGCCGGGCGGGGAGAAGGGGAGGCGCCGCTTGAGCAAACAAGCAAACAGGAGAAGATCTTGGACTATAATCGACTCGGCCATTCCGGTTTGCGCGTGCCGGCGCTCAGCTTCGGCACGGCGACTTTCGGCGGCGGCAACGCGTTCTTCAAGGCTTGGGGCTCGACCGACGCGGCCGGCGCGTCGCGGCTCATCGACATCTGCCTCGATCACGGGGTGAGCCTGTTCGACACCGCTGACGTCTATTCGAACGGGCTGTCCGAGCAGATCCTCGGCGAGGCGATCAAAGGCAAGCGCAACCGCGTGCTCGTCTCCACAAAGACGACCTTTCCGATCGGCGACGGGCCCAACGACTATGGTTCGTCGCGGCAGCATATTCTGGAGGCGGTCGATGGATCGCTGAAGCGCCTCGGCATCGAGGCGATCGACATTTTTCAATTGCACGCGCAGGACTACAATACGCCGGTCGAAGAGACGCTTTCGACGCTTGATCAACTCGTGCGGTCAGGCAAGATTCGCTATGTCGGCTGCTCCAATTTTTCCGGCTGGCATCTGATGAAGTCGCTCGCGGCCTCGGACCGCTACGGCTACCCCCGCTATGTCACGCACCAGGCCTACTACTCGCTCTTGAACCGCGACTACGAGTGGGAGCTTCTGCCGCTCGGCGTCGATCAGGGGGTTGGCGCGCTGGTCTGGAGTCCGCTGGGCTGGGGCAAGCTGACCGGCAAAATTCGGCGCGAGCAGCCGCCGCAACCCGGCACCCGCGCCTACGCCATTCCGGAGACAGGACCGACCTACGACCCCGAGCGTCTGTTCGCCATCGTCGATGCGTTGGACGGCGTCGCCTCCGAGACCGGCAAGACCATCCCCCAGATCGCGCTCAATTGGCTCCTCACCCGCCCGACCGTCTCCAGCCTGATCATCGGCGCGCGGGACGAGCAGCAACTGATCGAGAACATCGGGGCGGTCGGCTGGAAGCTGACGCCAGAGCAGGTCGCCAAGCTCGACAAGGCCAGCGCAGTCACGCCCGCCTATCCCGTCTGGCATCAGCGCGATACGCCGGTGCTGAACGAGAGGGCGGCGCGGGACTGATATGAGGCTGCGACGGACGTCCCTCTCCCTCTTTTTGACGGGGAGAGGGTTAGGGTGATCCCGGCCTTCTCCCGCCCTGCGACCGCTTGCGGGGAGAATCGGCGCTAACGCGTCGCGCCGGCCTCTTCCAGAGCGTGCAGCATCGCGAGCACCGCCGCCTCCTCGGGCTCTCAGGCCGGCGACTCGGCTTCCGCCGCCTCCAGCTTGAACGTCCGCTCAAGCCACGCGCCGATCACATGGGGGTGGACGTAGGACTTGCGGCAGACCGCCGGGGTGTTGCCGAGCGCGGCGGCGACCCTGACGAGCGCGGCGCGCAAAAGCGTCTTCGCCTGTCTTTCGCTCTCCGCCGCTCCCGCCTCGCTCAGATGGCGCGCCATCAACACGGTGCCTGCCCAGGTGCGGAAGTCCTTGGCGGTGACGTCGTAGCCGGCGATCTCGCGCAGGTAGTCGTTGACGTCGCCGGAAGAGACGGCCCGAAGCGCCTTGTCCTCTTCGAGATATTGCAGGAGATCCTGCCCCGGCAACTCCTGGCAGGCGCGCAAGATCCTCGCCACCCGCCGGTCGCGCATCGCCAGCGACCATTGCTTGCCGCTCTTGCCGGTGAACTGGAAGCGGACTTCCGAGCCGTCGACCTCGACGTGGTCCGACCTCAGAGTCGTCAGGCCGTAGCTTTGGTTCGCCCTGGCGTATTCGTCGTTGCCGACCCGGATCAGCGTCGCTTCCAGAAGGTGCACGACGGTCGCAAGCACCTTCTGCCGCGACAGGCCGCGCAGGCTCATATGCTCGGCCACGGTGGCGCGAATTGTCGGCAGCGCCCTGCCGAACTGGAGCATGTGCTCGAACTTCGCTTCCTCGCGCGCCTCGCGATAGTCCGCATGGTAGCGGTATTGCTTGCGCCCCTTGGCGTCGCGCCCGGTGGCCTGGATGTGGCCATTGGCGCTCGCGCAGATCCAGACGTTGGTCCAGGCCGGCGGGATGACGAGCGCGCGGATGCGCTTGAGGATGCCGGGGTCCGTAATCCGCCTGCCCTTGGCGTCGAGATAGACGAAGCCCTTGCCGGCGCGCCGGCGTCGGATCGCCGGCTTGCTGTCGCAAACGTAGCGAAGCCCCGGCGGCGCCGGGATGGCGACGTCTACCGAAACGGAAACCTGGACCTCGGCGTCGAGCATGGCGAGGGAACGCCGATCCGGTCGGACCGTTCCAAGGAGCCTGGCAGGGAGCCGGCCATGCAACGGCAGCGCCATCGCCCAAATCGACCGAAAAAGAGAAAGCGACAACAATCGCTTCCGGATAGACGGAAGGCATGCTAGCGTTGGAATGATGAGGATCAGAACAACTCGGCGGCTTGGAACGTGCGCGGTCGGATTCAGACAAACAACATAAGTATCATGTGCACAATGAAAATCTATGCCAGTCTTGTTCGCTCAAGCTATCGAAAACACGGCGAGGCCGCCAGACCGGCTTGGCGAATGGCCGGTTCGCGAAACGGCAGACCTCGCCGCAAAGCCGAATCGAAAATGGCGCCGCAATCCCTTGCAAACGCTCAAAACGGAATCGGAAATGGCGCCGGCTCAGAAAGCGTTGCGGTCGTGGTAGGTCTGGAGGAACTGTCGCACCCGCGGCTCGGCGCTTTCGTGGAACACCTGCCGGGGCGCGCCCTCGGCGATGATGCGACCGCCGTCGATGAAGGCGATGCGGCCGGCGACATGGGCGGCGAAGCCCATTTCGTGGGTGACGATCAGCATGGTCATCCCTTCGGCCGCGAGCGCGCGCATCACCTCCAGCACCTCGCCGACCAGTTCCGGGTCGAGGGCGGACGTCGGCTCGTCGAACAGCATGACCCTGGGCTGCATGGCGAGCGCGCGGGCGATGGCGACGCGCTGCTGCTGCCCGCCAGAAAGCCGCATCGGGTGCGCGCTGGCCTTTTCCGCGAGCCCGACCCGCCGCAGCATCGCCGACGCCCGGTCGGTCGCCTCGTCCTTCTTGAGGCCGCGCACGCGGAGCAGCGGCTCGACCACGTTTTCGAGCGCGGTCATGTGCGGCCAGAGATTGAAGTGCTGGAACACCATGCCGATCTCGCGACGCATCTCGCGTAAGCGGCGGGGCGCCATCAGACGCCGCTCGCCCTCCTTGTCGATGTCGTAGCCGATCAGTTCTCCTTCGATGCGCACCTCGCCCTCGTCGTAGGACTCGAGGAAGTTGACGCACCGGAGCAGGGTGCTTTTGCCCGATCCGCTCGGTCCGATCAGGCAGACGACCTCGGAGCCCGCGACGTCGAGATCGACGCCCCGGAGCACCTGGTGCGCGCCAAAGCTCTTGCCGACGGCGCGGATCTCGATCATTGGAGGGGTCATGAACGGCTCGTGAGGAAAGCGGTCGCATGGGCCTCGACGCGGCGGCCAAGGCGGGAGACGAGTTCGACGAGGCACCAGTAGAAGACCGCCATCGCGAAGATCGCGTCGAAGGCAGTGAACGTCTCCGCGGCCATCGTCTGCACCTGGTACATGAGTTCAGGCACCGTGATGATCGACAGGACCACCGTCTCCTTCGACATCACGATGAGGGTGTTGACGATCGGCGGCGTCGCCGCCACGAGCGCAACCGGCAGGCGGACGCGGGTGAGAATGTCGGCCGGCCTCATGCCGACGCTCATCGCCGCCTCGATCTGCCCACGCGGAACCGCCGCGAAGCCGCCGCGGAAGATTTCCGAGAAATAGGCCGACGAGTAGAGCCCGAGGCCGACGACGCCGGCCGCCGTCGCGCTAAGCCTCAACCCGATGCTCGGGCCGCCGGCGTAGAGGATGAAGAGCTGCATCAGGAACGGGGTGCCACGAAGGACCTCGACATAGATGCGAAGGGCGCCTTGAAGCGCGCGGCTCCGCGCCTCGGCGCCGAGCGCGACGGCGAAGCCGATCACGAGCCCGAGCGCGGAGCCGGCGGCCCAGCAGAAGATCGTCACGCCGAAGCCCTCGGCGAGCGCGGGCGCATAACGCAGGAGAACTTCCCAGTTCATCGCGCGCCTCCGCCGACCCGGCGCTCGGCGAGCCCGCCGAAGCCCGCGAGCGCGAGATTGATCGCCAGGTAGAAGAGGCCGCCCGCGACATAGGCCTCGAGCGGGCGATAGGTCATCGAGGCGATGTTCATGCTGACCCGGGTGATCTCGGCGATGCCGACCACCGAGACGAGCGACGACGCCTTGATGAGCAGGATGAACTCGTTGATCATCGGCGGGATCGAGATGCGCAGAGCCTGCGGCAGAAGGATGCGCCGCCAGCGGTCCAGGGCCGTGTAGCCCAGCGCTGTCGCCGCCTCGCCCTGGCCGCGCGGCACCGCGTTCAGCGCGCCGCGCAGGATCTCGGCCTGATAGGCGCCCGAAGAAAGGCTCAGGCCCCCGATCGCGGCGACGATCGCGGGAACGTCGAGGCCGAGCGTGGCGAGGAAGTAATAGATGAACAGGAGCAGGACCAATAGCGGCACGCCGCGGAACACGCTGACATAGGCGCCGCCGAGGCGTTCGAGCCAGGGCGCGCCGGAGAGCCGCGCGATACAGACGGCCGTGCCGAATACGAATCCGAGCGCGATGCCGGCGAAGGACAGCGCGATCGTCACGCCCGCCGCCTGCGTCAGATAGCCGAACGAATGGAAGATGACTGTGAGGCGCATGCGCGCGGGCTCGGCGTCGCGTGAAGGGACACGGTTGCGCGCCGCCGGCGGCGTTGCAGGGCCGCCGGACTGTCGCAAGGCCTAGGGGATGCTCGGCGCCGGCGCCTTCAGAAACTCGGCTCGGGCACGGTCCTGGGCAGGTCCGTCGACTGTCCGAACCAGGTCTTCTGGATCTTCGCCATCGTGCCGTCGCCGTCGAGCTTGACGATCGCCGCATTGACCGCGTCGATGAGCGACTGGTCGTCGGGCCGGGCGACCCAGGAGAAGTAGGTCGGCTGGCCGAAGGGCGGCAGGACGACCGCAAAGGCGTCAGACCGCTGCGCCGCTGCATAGGCGAGGTTCGGCAACGAATTGACGGAAGCGTCGATCCGGCCCGTCGCGAGATCGGCGTAGGACTGGTTGTTGTCGACGTATTCCTTCACCTCGACCGGCTTCGGCAGCTTGGCGGCGAACTCCTTGAGCTGGGCGACCTGGGAGGTCCCCTTCTGGCCGCCGACCGTCTTGCCGGCGATGTCCTCGGGCTTGGTGATGCTCTTGTCGTCGGCGCGCTTCATCAGCGCGGCGGTCGCGTCGGCGATCGGCACCGAGAAGGCATAGTGCTTCAGGCGTTCCTTGGTGATCGTCACCGGCGCGATGACGAGGTCGAACTTCTTGGCCTCGAGACCGGGCAGCACGCTGGTCCAGGGCAGGTCGAGGTAGGAGACCTTGACGCCGAGCTCCTTGGCGACCGCGTCGATCAGATCGCGGTCCACGCCCTTGTAGACGCCGTTGTCGGAGATGTCGAAGGGCGGGAATTGCATTTCCGTCGCGACGACCAGTTCGCCGCGTTTCTTGATGTCGGCGAGCGTGTCGGCGAGGGCGGTTCGCGCGCCTCCGGCGACGTCCCGCCGAAGCGAGCCCCGCCAAGCCCGCTTTCAGGGCCGTGCGCCGCGACATCGGGAAGCGTTCGAAGTCCTGCATGCTAATCCCTCCGATTGGAAATCACCGCCCGCTTCAACCGGGAATGCCTCGTGCGGCGAGATTGCCCGCGCCCTTTTGCGGAAAGCCGCCGAGACGCCGACGAATAAGACCATACATATTCGGCGCGCCTGTCAAGCCGGCGCTCGCACAAAGCCGATCTTTGGCCAATCGCGCACGTCGTCTGTCCGCCCTGCGTCGCTGCAACCCGCATCGAGATTCAGGCCCCGGCCGTCTCGCGGACGAGCGCCCGTCCTTCCCGAACCGCAGTCAGGTTGAGATCGGCGAACTTCGGCGGCGTCTCCAGCCGCACCGCTTGCTCCAGGATTTCGTCGGCGACCAACCGGCCGAGGCAGGCGAGCGCGCCGAGCGCCACGACATTGGCGATGCGGGGGCTGCCGACCTCGACCGCCCGGGCGGCGATCGGCAGGACGTGGAGGTCGAAGTCGGCCGTCCGGCAGGTCAGGCACAAGCCGCTCGTCGACGATCATGAGCGCGCCAGGCTTGATCAGCGGCAGCGAGCGATCGAGGCCGATCTGCGACAGCGCCGCGACCATGTCGAGCCGGGTCGCGAGCGGATAGTCGCCGGAGTCGTCGGAGACGACGAGATCCGAGTAGCAAAAGCCGCCGCGCGAGGTCGGCTCATAGCTCTGCGACTGCGCCGCGCGCTTGCCCTCGAGCGCCAGCGCGCGAAAGAGGATATGCATGCCGGTGATCAGTCCCTGTCCGCCGCTGCCGGCAAGGCGGATTTCGGCGCGATGCGGCAGTTCGGGACGGGCGGTCATGCCTTCGGCCTCGCTTTGGCGCGCTCGGCCGCGGCGCGCTCGCGATAGACACGGCCGTATTCCGGGCGGTCGCGCTGCACGAGGATTCCGGCGCGCAGGCGATTGGGCCGGAACGGCTCGTCGGCGACATTGCCGAACGCCTCGGGGCGCATGTCGCTCTTCTGCGACAGGATCATCTCCGGCAATTCGCCGAGATCGTTCTTGCGCCCGTAGATCTCGGTGCAGTCCGACATGACCTCGATGAACGAGAAGCCCTCGTGCGCGAGGCCGGCCTTGATGACGTTCTTGAGCGCCGGCGCCTGGCGCGTCACCTCTCGCCCGACGAAGCTCGCGCCGGCCGCTTCGGCGAGGCGGCAGGCGTCGAAGGTCGGCTCGGCGTTGCCATGGGGCGTGGTGGTGGTGAGGCGATCGATTGCGGTCGTCGGCGAAACCTGGCCGCCGGTCATGCCGTAGACCTCGTTGTTGAGCATCAGGCAGGTCAGGTCGAGATTGCGGCGGCAGGCGTGGATCAGGTGGTTGCCGCCGATCGCGAGGCAATCGCCGTCGCCGGTGATGACGACCACCGTCAGGTCGGGCCGGGCGAGCTTGAGGCCGGTCGCAAAGGCAAGCGGTCTGCCGTGCGTCGTGTGGAAGGTGTTGGCGTCGACGTAGGCGCCGACGCGCCCCGAGCAGCCGATCCCGCAGACGACTGCGAGCCGGTTCTTGTCGATGGCGAGTTCGTGCACCGCCCACAGGAGGCAACGCAACGCAATGCCGTGGCCGCAGCCGGGACACATGAAATGCGGCATCATCTGCAGCCGCAGGTAGTCCTTGACGTCGAACGGCGTTCGCACAACCTCGTTCATGCGGCGATCTCCCGGACTCTTCGAGCGATGTCGGCGGGCGCGATCGGCTCGCCATCGATGCGGTTGAGGCGCGCGACCTTGTCGCGCCCGAAGATCCGTTCGACTTCGAGTGCGAGCTGGCCGGCGTTCATCTCGGGAACGAGGACCCGCCTTGCCTTCGCCGCGGCCTCCTCGAGCGCCTCCTCGGGGAACGGCCATAGCGTGACCGGCCGGAAGAGGCCC
Source organism: uncultured Alphaproteobacteria bacterium (assembly GCA_963724785.1). Lineage (GTDB taxonomy): Bacteria > Pseudomonadota > Alphaproteobacteria > Rhizobiales > Beijerinckiaceae > Roseiarcus. The sequence goes on from CAVRWC010000010.1 coordinate 130,902, forward strand.
GGCCCGAACGCCGGCGCTGCGCAAGTCCTGCGCGGCGCGGCGCGCGGCGCGCGCGACGATGCCGACCGCGACGATCACGACCTCGGCGTCCTCGATGTCGAATGTCTCGGTCCGATCGATGCGGTCGCGATTGACCTCGATCTTGTCGAGAAGGCGCTGCGTCGCCTTGTCCGCGAGGTCCGGCTTCTGGGTCGGAAAGCCGTCGGGCATGTGGGTGAGGCCGGTCACGTGGACGCGATGGCCATCGCCCGGCCGCGCCATGACCGGCACGAGATCGTCGGTTTCCGCATAAGGCAGGAAATGCGGCTCCGCGCCGCTCGCCCATTTTCGCGTCACCGTCGCCACCGTGCGACGCTGCGGGAGAACGATGGACTCCAAAAGATGCGCGATCACCTCATCGTAGAGCAGGACGACGGGCGTGCGAACTCTTCCGCCAGATTGAAGGCGCGGATGGTTTCGTCGTAGATCTCCTGCACCGAGGCGGGCGCGAGGACGATGATCGGGTGGTCGCCGTGCGTGCCCCAGCGCGCCTGCATGATGTCGCCCTGCGAGGGCCTTGTCGGCATGCCGGTCGACGGGCCTCCGCGCATCACGTTGACGATGACGCAGGGCGTCTCGGTCATCGCGGCGTAGCCGAGGTTCTCCTGCATCAGCGAGAAGCCGGGGCCGCTGGTCGCGGTCATCGCCTTCGCGCCGCCGAGCGAGGCGCCGATCACCGCGGCGAGCGAGCCGATCTCATCCTCCATCTGGACGAACACGCCTTCGACGCGCGGCAACTCGCGCGACATCTGCTCGGCGATTTCGGACGAGGGCGTGATCGGATAGCCGGCGAAGAACCGGCAGCCGGCGGCGATCGCGCCGAGCGCGCAGGCGCGGTTGCCGTGCAGTGAGGCGAGGGAGGGCGTCGTCATCGTGAGGCGGTCATGGGTTCGCAAGATCGTGGTGCGGACGTCGATGGCGAAGTCGGGGCAGAGCCATTCGCACACGTGGCAGCCGGTGCAGGCCTCCGGCGCTCTTCAGATAGGCGACCTGATGATCGTTCAGCGCGAGGCAGCGTTCGGGGCAGAGTTTCACGCAGATGTCGCAGCCCTTGCACCACGCCGCGTTGATGTCGAGCTTGACCGACACGTCCGCGGGCTCCGCGTGCTTGACGTGCGCGGCGAAGTCGGCGTCGAAACGCAGCGAAGGGTCGCTGCGCGCCGCTTTCGCCCAGGCGCGGCCCGCCTCGAACGCCTCGCGATTGATCGCCCGCGATTTTTGCGGCGTCAGCGTCTCGAGCACCGCGCAGCCAGTCGGCGACCGGATATGTCCATCGAGGTCGAAAGCACGCCGAGCAGCACGGTGTTGGCGGCGCGGGGTTCGCCCAAGCCCGAGGCGATCGCGCTCGCGTCGAGCGCAAAGCCCTCGCCGACCTTGTCGAGCACCTCGGCCGGCGTCTCCCGCGCATAGGCCATCGGCGCGCCGTGGCGGCGCGAGCGGCAGGCGAAGGGCGGCACGATGCGGCGGGTGTCGGCGATGAAAACGCCGGTCTCCGGCCGCAGATACTCGATCCAGCGCAGGCCCTCCGCCCATTCGAGCGCGATCAGCGCGTCCGCCTCGCCCTTGGCGATGGTCGGCGACCAGACCTCCTCGCCGAAACGCACATGGCTGAACACCACGCCGCCGCGCTTGGCCATGCCATGCACTTCGCTCTGCTTGACCTGAAGGCCCTGCTTCTGGCCAATCAGCGCCAGCGCCTTCGAGATCATCAGGACGCCCTGGCCGCCGACGCCGACGATCATGACGTTCAGCGCCCGCGTCGCGGCTCGTCGCGGCTTCGAGCCTTCTCGACCTGCGGTTCGGCGCTCATGCGACGGCCATCGGCTGAATGCAGTCGGACGGGCAGACCTGGGCGCAGAGCGTGCAGCCGATGCAGGCGGCGGCGTCGATCGCACCTTGTGCCGGCCCTCGTAAAGCTGAGTCCGACCAGATCAGCGCCGGGCAGCCGAGGTTCATGCACGACTGGCAGGCGACGCAGCCGTCCTCAGCCACCGCGAGCGGCGCGCCCTTGATCTTGACCGGATCGAGCACGCAAGGGCGCTCGGAGATGACGACCGAGACGCCCTTGTGCATGATCGCCTCGCGAAGGGTCTGGTACATGTGGCCGACGTCGTAAGGGTCGACCCGGCGCGTCCAGGTCACCCCGACGGCCCGGCAGATCGCCTCGTAGTCGACCTTCGGCGCCGGTTCGCCGCGCAGGGTTCGCCCGGTGCCCGGATGGTCCTGCCCGCCGGTCATCGCGGTGATGGCGTTGTCGAGAATGACGACGGTGATGTTCGCCTTGTTGTAGACCGCGTCGATCAGCGGCGGGATGCCGGAGTGGAGGAAGGTCGAGTTGCCGATGGTGGCGACGATCGGCTTCTTCTCGCCCGCCGCCGCCATGCCGACGGCGTTGCCGATGCTCGCGCCCATGCAGACGGTGGTGTCGATCGAGCGCAGGGGCTCGACCGCGGCCAGCGTGTAGCAGCCGATGTCGCCGGCGACCCGCGCGTCGAGCCCACGCAGCGCGAGATAGGCGCCCGTATGCGGGCAGCCGGCGCACAGCACCGGCGGGCGCGCCATCGGCTCGATGCCGAGCGCGACCGGCGCGGGCGGCGCCTCGGCGAGGCCTGCGGCGGCAAGGCCGGCGCGCACGAGTTCGGGCGACAGTTCGCCGAGCCGGGGAAAGAACGCCTTGCCCTCGGCGGCGAGGCCCATGGCGCGGATTTCGGTTTCCAGCGCCGGCTCCAGTTCCTCGACGACGAGGAGCCGGTCGACCGACGCGGCGAAGGCGCGAAGCGTCTTCTCGGGCAAGCGGATAGGCGGCGCCGAGCTTCAGGATCGAGGCGCGTCGGCGCGACCTCCTTCACATAGAGATAGGCGGTCGAGCCGGTGACGATGCCGAACCGTCCTGTCGCCCTTCTCCCAGCGGGTCAGCGGCGAGGTCTCGAAATAGCTCGCGAGCTTCGCCTCGCGCTCGATCAGCTTGGGATGGAGCCGGCGCGCGTTGGCGGGAATGGTGACGGTCTTGCCCGGCGCGTCGACGAAGCCTTTGGGGGGCGGCGCGACGCGTTCGCCCATGCGCACGATCGAGCGGGTGTGCGAGAGGCGCGTGGTCGAGCGCACGATGACCGGCGTATCGAACGCCTCGGACAGTTCGAAAGCGAGGCGGGTAAAGTCGTGGGCCTCCTGCGCGTCTGACGGCTCCAGCACCGGCACGCCGGCGAAGCGGGCGAAGAGGCGGGTATCCTGCTCGTTCTGCGACGAATGGATGCCGGGATCGTCGCAGACGACCAGCACGAGGCCGCCGTGCGCGCCGATGTAGGACTGCGACATCAGCGAGTTCGGCCGCGACGTTGAGGCCGACATGCTTCATGCAGGCGATCGCGCGCGACGCCCGAAAGCGCGGCCCCGATCGCGACGTCGAGCGCGACCTTCTCGTTGGTGGACCACTCGGCATAGAGGTCGGAGGCCGGATAGCGGCCGAGCGATTCGAGGATCTCGGTCGAGGGCGTGCCGGGATAGGCGGCCGCGACCCGGACGCCCGCCTCCCACGCGCCGCGCGCGATCGCCTCGTTGCCCATCAGCGGCAGGACGTCCTCGGCCGCCTGCGGCCTTGCCTGTCGGTTCATCACGTTTCCCCCGAAAGCGGGATTTTCCCTTTGCGCCGGTTATTGCGGCCTGACGCAAGAAAAGCGGCGATCCGCCGGGGCGCGACAAATCGCAGCGGGGCGGCCGCCGCCGATCCCAGCCTCTCCCGCGACAACAGATGCATTTTTGCGGCCAGCGACGATCCTCCCGACGCCCCCGGCGCGATCGTGTTGACGTCCGAGCCCCTGCCGGAGCCCGAGACGCGGCTACTCGTCGCGCACGCCTCTCCTGGGCCCCTCCGCGGCCTGGCTCGACGCCAGCGCCGCTTCCACTTACGGCCCGCTCCACCGCGATCGGGGCGTGCTCTCCCTATGATAAGAACAAAGAAAGAATACGGTCGCTCTTGGACGAAACCGTTTGCGTGGATAGGGGACGGCGAGCGTTATCAGGCGCAGCGCGTTCCTGGAAATCCGAATAAGTTGTGAGTGTAGGCGCTAAGGTTCCGTTTGCGTCCCCCGTCACGCCGCGGCCATCCTCACCTTGCGTGGCGCTCCGACGGAGGGAGCGCGTCTCGCGCTCCTTAGGCGGCGAGACGCCGCCGCTCCGACCCCCCATCTTTTCCCGACCCGTTGTTCGGCGTAGTCTTCAATCCAATCGTTGCGTTAGGGACGGCGTCGGGGACGGAGGGCCGGTCCCGCCCGCGGGAGGAACACGAATGGAGCTGCGCGAAAAGGTGATCTGGACCGCTGTCGCGGTGATGGGCGCGGTGGCGTTGGGTATCGTCGCGCTCACGCGGGGCGAACCCGTCAACGCCGCTTGGCTGGTGACCGCCGCGGTCTGCATCTACTTCATCGCCTACCGCTTCTACGCGCTCGTTCATCGTCCAGACCGCGCTCGGCGTCGATCCGAAGCGCGTCACGCCGGCCTACCGCCACAACGACGGGCTCGATTACGTTCCGACCAATCGCTACGTGCTGTTCGGCCACCATTTCGCGGCGATCGCCGGGGCGGGCCCGCTGGTCGGGCCGGTGCTGGCGGCGCAGATGGGCTACCTGCCCGGCACGCTGTGGATTCTGGCGGGCGTCGTGTTCGCCGGCGCGGTGCAGGACATGGTCGTGCTGTTCTTCTCGACCCGCCGCGACGGCAAGTCGCTCGGCGAGATGATCCGCACCGAAATCGGGTCGGCTGCGGGCAGCGTCGTCGGCGTCGGCATCATCCTGATCTGCGTCATCCTGCTGGCGGTGCTCGCGCTCGTCGTCGTCAACGCGCTGAAGGGGAGCCCGTGGGGGACCTTCGCGGTCGCGAGCACCATTCCGATCGCGCTGTTCATGGGCCTCTACAGCCGCTTCATCCGCCCCGGGCCGGATCGGCGAGATGTCGGCGATCGGCGCCGTGCTGCTGCTGCTGGCGCTCGTCTACGGCAAGACGGTCGCCGAGACGCCGGCGCTCGCCTCCCTGTTCGACTTCTCCGGCGCGCAACTGGCGCTGCATGGTCATCGGCTACGGCTTCGTCGCCTCGGTGCTGCCGGTGTGGCTCCTGCTCGCGCCGCGCGACTACCTGTCGACCTTCCTCAAGGTCGGCACGATCCTCCTGCTCGCGATCGGCATCCTGATCGTGCGGCCGAACCTCGAGATGCCGGCGGTGACCCAGTTCATCGACGGCTCCGGGCCGGTCTGGGCGGGCGAGCCTGTTCCCGTTCCTGTTCATCACCATCGCCTGCGGCGCGGTCAGCGGCTGGCACTCGCTGATCTCGTCCGGCACGACGCCGAAGATGATCGAGAACGAGGACCAGATCCGCTTCATCGGCTACGGCGCGATGCTGATGGAATCCTTCGTCGCGATCATGGCGATGGTCGCGGCGACGACCATCCATCCGGGCGTCTATTTCGCGATGAACAGCGGCGCCGGCCTGATCGGGACCGACCCCGCGCACGCGGCCGCAGGTCATCACCGGCTGGGGCTTCACGGTGACGCCGGACGTGCTGACCCAGGTGGCGCACGACGTCGGCGAAACGACGATCCTGTCGCGCACCGGCGGCGCGCCGACGCTCGCCGTCGGCATGGCGACAGATTCTGTCGGGCTTCCTCGGCGGGCCGGCGCTGGCCGGCGTCTGGTATCACTTCGCCATCCTGTTCGAGGCGTTGTTCATCCTGACGACCGTCGACGCCGGCACGCGCGTACTGCGCTTCATGCTCCAGGACCTCGTCGGCGACGTGATCCCCGCGTTCCGGTCGACGGAATCGTGGACCAACAACCTGATCGGCTCGGCGCTCGCCTGCGCGGGCTGGGGCTATTTCCTCTATCAGGGCGTCATCGACCCGTTCGGCGGCATCTGGACGCTGTGGCCGCTGTTCGGCGCCTCGAACCAGATGCTGGCGGCGATCGCGCTGATCCTCTGCACGGTGATCCTGTTCAAGATGAAGCGCGAGCGCTTCGCCTGGGTGACGCTGGCGTCCCGGCCGCCTGGCTTGATCGTCTGCACGGTGACGGCGGGAATCGAGAAGGTGGCGAACCCCGATCCGAAGGTCGGCTTCGTCGCCCACGCGACGCCTGTTCGGCGACGCGGCCGCCTCCGGCAAGGTGCTCGCGCCGGCCAAGACCGTCGACGAGATGGGGCGGATCGTGTTCAACGACTACGTCGACGCGACGCTCGCGGCGATCTTCGTCGCCATCGTCCTCGTCATGCTCGTCTACGGCGTCCGGGAGGCGCTGAGGGCGCTGCAAAGCGAAAAGGCGACGACCCGCGAAATCGGCGGCGCCGCGGTGGCGGCCGAATGAGCGAGAGCCTCACGACCGCGGGCGCGCTTCGTCTGCGACAGGGTCGCCGAGACCGCGCGCCTCATGGTCGGCGTGCCGGACTACCCGACCTATGTCGCGCACCGGCGAGGCCAATCATCCCGGACGAGCCAGTGATGACCTACGAGGAGTTCTTCCGCGAGCGGCAGAAGGCGCGCTACGACGTGAGCAAGGGACGGCTGCGCGGCTGCTGCTGACGAATTACCAACGCCGGCCGAATTGGCCACGCCATCCCCCGCCGCCGCCCCCGTTGATCAGCCTGAGAAGAATGAGCAAGACGATCGCGCCCAGCGTTGCGTTGGCGACGAGAGCGACGATGCCGGCGCCGAGGTGGATGCCCAATTGCGGCAGCAGCCAATCTCCGATGAATGCGCCGATAACGCCGACAATCAGGTCGCCGATGAGGCCGTAGCCGCCACCCCGCACGATGTTGCCGGCAAGCCATCCGGCGATAATGCCGACGATGATGATGACGATGAGACTTTCGTTCGACAGATGCATTGGGGTTCTCTCAGGGGTTCCATGTTCGGCCGAGACGCGCTCGACATGCGCCGCCTACATTACTCCCGTTCCGCACCGCATTCCGCGGCCCATTCGACATTCTCTGCTCCTCGCGCCTGGCTCCTCGTCGCGGGTGAGGTCGGGCGCCGCGGGGGCCTCTGGGCTGCCTTACCGAAGTCGGCCAGCATGACGGGTAGGTATATTCCGACCCTTTCGACGATCGCGCGCGCGATCTAACCTCGCGCACATTTCGACTTGGAATCGCGAGGCCATCATGATTTCCCTCGTCATTGGAATCCTCGTAACGATCGTACTCGGAGCGATATTGTTCTGGGTCATCGAACGATTTAGTCCAGACGCGCGGCTCGCACAGCTTCTCAAGCTCCTCGTCATCTTGATCTGTCTGGGTTCGATCGTAACCCGTCTGCTTCCCCTGCTCGGCTATTCCTCCTTCCTGTGAGTCCGATCTTCTTGATTTTCACCTGTCAGGCGGCGGAGGAGGTTTCTCCGATCCGCATCGAAACCTCGACGTCCTCGGCGAAGGGAGTTGACAGGTAGCCGGCCGTTGGCGAGCGCACGCGCGCAAGGTACTCGGGGCTGTGATCGGCGTTGTCGGCGATAATGAGCGCGCCCGGCTTTAAGCGGCGCTCTACAAGGCTCAGGATCTCGGGATAAAGCGCTTTGGCGCCGTCGAGCAACAAGAGGTCGATCGTTTCGGGAAGATCGACGCTCAGCGTCTGCAGGGCGTCTCCCTCTCGGATCTCCACAAGGTCGATGAGGCCGCCGGCCGTGAGATTTTCCCGGGCCCGAACCGCCTTGGACGGCTCGAACTCGCTGGTGATCAGGCGACCGCCGCCATTGTCCCGCAATGCGGCGGCGAGGTGGAGCGTCGAAATGCCGAACGAGGTCCCGAACTCGACGATCGTCCGAGCCCCGGCGCTTCGCGCCAGCATATAGAGCAAGACGCCGGTGTCTCGCGTGACCGCGAGCGCAAAATTCCTGAGGCGCCCATAGAGGTCCTGGTACTCGGTCCTGCTCCGCATCAGGCGGGACATCTCATCGTCGGAAAGATCGGCGATAGCAGCGTCCAGCTCCGCTTTGGCGTCGTCCGCCTCCGCGAACAGCCGCTCGAGCAGGGGCGCGAGCGGCGCGCTGGTGAGGGTGGTCATGCAAAACTCCTGTCTCTGGCTTGAGCGCGTCCTTGCGCCCAAGACAAAAATACGACTAATTCGTCACATTCCCTATTCGCATTGCTGGGGCTCCCCATGACGGATCGTCGAGCCGCCCGGATTTCGACGCGAAAACAGCCCCGGCAAGCCCGGTCGGCGGAGCTCGTCGCCGCCGTTCTGGAGGCAGCCGCTCAGGTTTTGGCGAAGGAAGGCTCGCAGCGCTTCACCACGGCGCGGGTGGCCGAAAAGGCCGGCGTCAGCATCGGATCGCTGTATCAATACTTTCCCAACAAGGCGGCGATCCTGTTTCGGCTCCAAAGGGACGAATGGCGGCAAACGAGCGCGATGCTGAGCGGCATCCTCGAAGAGGTCGGGAAAGCCCCGCACGAACGGTTGCGCGCGCTGGTGCACGCCTTCGTCCGCTCCGAATGCGACGAGGCCGAAATGCGCGTGGCGCTGCATGACGCAGCGCCCCTCTATCGCGATGCGCCCGAGGCGCTGGAGGCGCGAGCGACGGGAGACCGTATCGTCCAGAGCTTCATGCAGGAGGCGCTGCCGGAGGCGTCCGAAACAACGAGGGCGATGGCCGCCGAACTGATCGCAGACACCCTGAGCGCGACGGGAAAACAATTCTCGGAAAGTCCGCGAACGTTCGCGGAGGTCGCGGCCTACGCCGACGCCATGGCGGATATGTTTTGCGCGTACCTCGGCAGCCTCGGGTGCGGCACAAAGGACATCGAGCCGCGCTGAAAGCGGCATGGAGGCGCGGCCTCGTTCCCTTATATTGGCAGGTCTCCGTCCGTGCTTGTGCAGTTAAGCCGTATGCCGCGCCTCCGCGAAGGCTGAGAGCGCCCGGGCGCGGGCGGCGGCGTGATCGACGATCGGCTTAGGATAGGTCCTGCCCAGCGCCACCCCCGCGTCGGCGAGCGCCTCCGCCGGCGCCCGCCACGGCGCGTGGACGTGCGGCGCCTCGAGCCCTGCGAGCTCGGGGACCCAGCGGCGAACGTAGGTCCCGTCCGGGTCGAATTTCTCGCCCTGCAGCACCGGATTGAAAATCCGGAAATAAGGCGCGGCGTCGGCGCCGGCTCCCGCGACCCATTGCCAACTCGCCGGGTTGCTGGCCGGGTCGGCGTCGCAGAGCGTGTCCCAGAACCAACCCTCGCCGCGCCGCCAGTCGATCATCAAGTGCTTGACGAGGAACGACGCCGCGATCATCCGAACGCGGTTGTGCATGTAGCCGGTCCGCCAGAGCTGGCGCATGCCGGCGTCGACCACCGGATAGCCGGTCTCGCCCCGCGCCCAGGCGCGGAATGCGGCCTCGTCGTCGCGGAAGGGAAAGCGCTCGAAATCGGCCTTGAGCGGCCGCGTTGCGAGATCGGAATGAGCGTAGAGCAGCGCGTAGGAGAAGTCGCGCCAGCCGAGCTCCGCGAGATATTTCTCGGCATGGGCGGCGAGGCGCGCGTCTTCGGCGGCCGCGGCCTCGATCGCGTGGGCCGCGCGGCGCGCAGATAACTCGCCGAAGCGCAAATGCGCCGAGAGCCGGGAGGTTGGCTCTGAGGCGAGAAGATCGCGCGCGTCGGCGTAGCCGGGCAGGGCGTCCTCGACGAAGCGGCGAAGCGCGGCCTGCGCGCCCTCCTCGCCGGGCGTCTCGCCAAGCGCGAGTTCGCCCGCCCAGTCGGGCGCGGTCGGGGTCAGGCGGAGCGCGGCAATCGTCGTGCGCGCTGGCGCCTCGGCGGGCCAGGGAGCGGCTTCGAGCCGCTCGGGGGCGGACAGCGGCGCGGGCAGGGGGCCGAGCGCGCGGTGACGGCGCCAGAAGGCCGAGAACGTCCCGGACGGCTTGCCATCAGTCTTGGCAACCTCCCACGGCTCGCGCATCAGCCGCCCGTTGCGGCTCAACGCCTCGACGCCGCGCGCCTTAAGCGATGCCTTGACGCCGGCGTCGAGCGCGACGCTCGCGGCCTCGTACCGCCGGGCCCAGAGCACGCGTCCCGCGCCAGCCGCCGCGGCAAGATCCATGATGACGTGGTCCGCCTCGCCTTCCACGATGTCGAGCCGCGCGCCGCGTCCGGCGAGGCCGCGCTGGAGACTGGCCAGCGACTGCGCCAGCCGCCATCTCGCCGCGCCGCCGGGCGGCCGGCCGTTCTGCGGCCGCGGGTCATGGACGTAAAGGAACAGCGTCGGGCCGTCCGCCGCGGCGGCGAGCGCCGGCTGGTCGTCTAGGCGGAAGTCGTCGCGAAGCCAGACGATGTCCACAGTCAAGAGTCGCCTCCCGTCAAAGCTTGAATGGGGCGCAGGGGCCTCGGCTCGCGCATCCCGCGCACAAAACCGTTGAACCTCCCGGCGGTCCGGCACTAATCTCCCGGCTACGGACGCACGAGGCGCTCGGATTTCATAGGGGGCGATCCATGAATCGCGGACTCCTTTGTTTCACGCTGCTCGTCGCCTGTCTCGGAGCGGACTTCGGCGTGTTGCGCGCCGACGAAGCCAAGCCCGGCCCGCCCGCATACGCGCCTCAGGTCAGCGACTTCATGTCCGAGACCCAGCTCCGCCATTTTAAGCTGTGGTTTGCGGGGAGCCTCAAGAACTGGCCGCTCGCTGAATACGAACTCGACAAGATGAAGACGAGCTTCGTGTTCGCCGATCGGTACGCCGGCGCCGACGCCGAGGCCTTTTCCGCCTCGGTCAAGAGCAGGTCCGATCCCGCGTTCAAGGCGCTCGGGGCGGCGATCGCCGCCAGGAACAGCACGGCGTTCATCGCGGGTTTCCGCCAGCTCACCGGCGCCTGCAACGCGTGCCACGAATCGTTCCACGTCGGCTTCATCAAGGTCCAGACGCCGACCGCCTCGCCGTTCAGCAATGAGGCCTTTTCGCCCTGACCAGCTACCGACTTGGAGCCGGTTCCCCCCTTTGTGGCGCGCCGGCGCAATTGTGCTAGAAGGCGTGTGACAATTGCGCGCAGGATCGCAGCGCAGCGGAGGGATCGTCGTTGGGCCTCATCGAGGAGGTGGATCGGGGAGTCGTGGTCGCCGCGGCGTGGAGCGCGGGCGCCGACGCCGCGGCCGCCGAAATCGCCCGGCAGCTCGCGCCTCACGACCTCTCCGGCCTCGTCGTGTTCGTCTCGCCCGACTATGACGTCGCGACCTTCGCCGCCGAGATCGCCCGCCGTTTCGGCGCGACGCCGGTCGATCGGCTGCACCACGGCCGGCGAGATCACGCCCGAGGGCTGGAGCGACGGCGCGGTGGTCGCGGTCGGCTTCCTGAGGCGCCACTTCGCCTTCATCGCCCGGCCGATCCTCGATCTGGCCAATTTCCAGGTCGAGGCGGGGCGCGAGCTGACCAAGCAGTTGCGCGCCGATCTCGCCGCGCGCGCGGCCGGGCTTCGCCGGCCAGCGGCGTGTTCGGCCTCCTGCTGGTCGACGGCCTGTGCCGGCGCGAGGAGGCGGTCGTCACCGCCTTGCAGATGGCGCTCGACGAGATCCCGATCGTCGGCGGCTCGGCCGGCGACGGGCTGCAGGTTCGAGCGCACCTTCGTCATCCACGGCGGGCAGGGCCCATACCGACGCCGCGGTGCTGGCGCTGGTGGCGACCGACCTGCCGTTCAGGACCTTCCGCTCCGACAATTACGAGCCGACCGCGATCAAGATGGTCGTCACCGAGGCCGACATCGAGAAGCGGATCGTCAAGGAGCTGAACGCCGAGCCCGCGGCCAAGGAATACGCGCGCGTCTGCGGCATCCTCGACGACGACGCTCGACGCCTTCGCCTTCGCCGCGCACCCGGTGCTGGTCAGCGTCGGCGGGCGAGCACTTCGTCCGCTCGATCCAGCGGGTCAACCCGGACGGGTCGCTGAGCTTCTTCTGCGCCATCGACGAGGGGCTGGTGTTCACCGCCGCGCAGGCGGCGCGACCCGATGGAGAGCCTCGACGCAGCTCTTCGGCGGCATCGAGGAGCGAACTCGGCGAGGTCGATCTCTATCTCGGCTTCGACTGCGTGCTGAGGCGCCTCGCCGCCGAGCGCGAGCAGATGGCCCAGCCGATGTCGAAGCTCTATCGCATGAAGCGCGTCGTCGGGTTCAACACCTACGGCGAGCAGTACACGTCGATGCACGTCAACCAGACCTTCACCGGCGTCGCGATCGGCCGCAGGCGGGCGGCGGCGCCGTGACGCGACGGTCGTCGACGAAGTCGACGAGCTCAGGCGCGAGATCGCCAAGCTCAAGAAGATCAACGCGAAGCTGATCTCGCGCGTCGAGCGCTCCTACGACCAGCAGCCGAGCGCCTACGCGCTGTTCGAGACGGCGATCGCGCTCGACAACCAGGTCCGCCGCCGCACCCAGGAGGTGCAGCAGGCGCTGCGCTCGGTCGAGCGCGCCAACGAGGACCTGCGCCGCGCCAAGGAGCAGGCCGAGGCCGCCAACCTTCTCAAGTCCTCCGTCCTCACCTCGATCAGCCACGACCTGCTGCAGCCGCTGAACGCCGCCCGGCTCGCGCTCTCGACGCTCGACAGCTTCGACATGGGGCGGGAGCAGACCGGCCTGATCGACCAGGCGGACCGGAGTCTCGCGACGCTCGAGGAGCTCCTGCGCACGCTGCTCGACCTTTCGAAGCTCGACGCCGGCGTGATGACGCCCGATCTGCGCGCCTTTCCGATCGACGACCTCGATCGGCTCGCTGGTCAAGGAGCAGGCGCAGGCGGCGGCGAAACGCGGGCTGAAGCTCAGGCATTTCGGCGCGGGGCGCTGGGTGACGTCCGATCCGCTGCTGCTCAGGCGGGTGATGCAGAACCTGATCGCCAACGGCCTGCGCTACACGCGCCGCGGCGGCGTGCTGGTCGGCGGGCGGGCGCGCGACGGGCGCTGGACGGTCGAGGTCTGGGACACCGGTCCCGGCATTCCCGAGGAGCGGCGCGACGCGATCTTCCAGGAGTTCCAGCGGGGCGAGGCGGGCGAGCACGGCGGGCAGGGCTTCGGCCTCGGCCTCGCCATCGTGCGCCGCCTGGCGCTGGCGCTCGAGCATCCGATCGGCCTGCGCTCCGACCGTCGGCAAGGGGTCGATGTTCTCGGTCTCGCTGCCGCTCGCCGAGCCGGCGAAGGCCGAGCCCGTCGCGCGCCGAGGCGGAGCCGTCGCTCGCGGCGCGCGGGCCGCTCAGCAACGCCCGCGTGCTGGTGATCGAGAACGACGCGGCGGTGCTCGCGGCCATGTCGGCGCTGCTCGCGCGCTGGGGCTGCGAGGTGGCGATCGCGCCGTCGGGCGACGAGGCGGCGGAGATCGCGCGCGAAGCGGGCGCCGCAGGCGATCATCGCGGACCTGCATCTCGATCATTTCGAGCGCGGCGCGACCGCGGTGGCGAAGGTGCGGCGCGCCGTCGGCGCGTCGACGCCCGCGATGCTGGTCACCGCCGACCATTCCGACACCGCCGCGCGCGAGGCCGAGGAGGCGGAGATGACGCTGCTGCGCAAGCCCGTCCGCCCGGCCGAGCTTCGCTCGCTCCTGTCCTATCTCCTGTCGCAGCCAGGCCCATGAGGCGGGGCGGCGGCTGCCGCCCGGGAGCGCGGACGGCCGCTCGCGGCCGTTTGAATCCGGCGGCCGTTCCGTGCAAACGCCTGTCCGCGACGACGCAGCGATCCGGAGACGCAGCATGGCGGGGCCCGAGGGCGAACAGGGCGAGGCGAAGGAGAGCGGCGCCCGGCCTGCAGCGTGGACGCGGCAGATCCTCGGCTCGATCGGCGGGCTCGTGCTGGCGACCGGCGTCCTCGGCACGGCGATCAGCGCCTATTTCCAGCAGCGCAACTGGACCTACCAGAAGCGCGCCGACAAGATCGACAAGGACCGCCGCCGCGATGACCGCGCTCGACGGCCTCAACAGGATCGTCGACGAGAAGTTCCTGTCCACCTATGGCCTCGACGACGCGATCAAGAACCGGGTCGAGGGCGACAAGCTCGACGCGGCGGTCAAGCGGTTCGACGCCGCCGACAAGGCGTGGGAGCAGCAGCACCAGAGCCTCGCCTCGACGCTGGAGATCGTGGTCGATTCCCAGTTCGGCATCGACGACCTCGCCGCGACCGCGAAGGCGCGCAACGCTGACTGCACGCGCTATACGCTCGACGGACTGCGAGCCGAATGCGGCGGACCCGTTGCCGGTGCGGGCGGTGCTCGAGGTCGTCTACACCTGCCAGACGAAGCTGAAGCAGAGCATCGAGGCGGAGCTGCGCGCACGCGACGCCAACGGCGGCGATTGGCCGGCCGTCGTCGCCGAGCCGGACCCCGGCCGGATGGCGCTCGGGCCACGTGTGGCGCGTGCAGAACGTGCTGCAATGCCTGATGGTGCAGCGCGCGGTCGAGATCCGCGGCCAGCCGTTCGGCGTGTCGCTCATGCCGCTCGGCGACCCGGAGCAGGCCGCGCCCTACGCCTGACCGACGGGGACCGCGCCCGCGAAGACCGCTGCGTCGCGCCCTACCGCGACGACCCGACGTTCGGGACCGCTTCGCTGAAGCCGACATGACGCTCTCCGAGCCGGGAGCCTCGACCGGCTTCCAGTCGGCTCCGAGTTGCCCCATTCGGGACCCAACCGCCGTTGCGTTCGCCGGCGTCAGGGGTAAGGGCGGCGGCTTCCTCCAATCGGGTCTGGGGACATCGGATGAGCGCGGAAAAATTGGCGTTCGCGATCGCGATCGCCGTGTTCGCCGGCGGGTCGATCGGCCTTATCCTTGCAGCGCGTGCTGCCGGAGAAATACACGACCGGCGCCCCGCGCGACATGATCGGCGCCGTGGTCGGCCTGCTGACGCTGCTGTCGGCGCTGGTGCTTGGCCTGCTGATCTGGACGGCCTACGGCGTCTACGCCGGGCAGAACGCAGCGGTGCAGGGCCTCGCCGCAAAGGTGCTGCATTTCGACATGGCGCTGGCCGACTACGGCCCGGGGGCGGAGCCGGTGCGGAAGCAACTGCGCGACGGCGTCGGCAAGACGCTCGACGAGGTCTGGGCGGCCGACCAGAGCGACGCCAATTTCGCGGCCAACAATTTCGCCGCGGCGCTGCGCAACTCTCCGAGAGCGGGAAGCCGCGCTGGCCCAGCTCCACCCGACCACCGACGCACAGACTCAAGCGCTGGCGTCGGCGAAGGCGCGATCTGGAATCGCTTGGGCAGTCGCGGCTGCAGATGTCCTTCGCCCTCTCGGCGCCGGTCTGCTATCCGCTGGTGTTGACGGTGGTCGGCTGGATCGTTTTCCTGTTCATGGGCTACGGGCTCATGTCGAAGGGAAGCGCGACCTCGGTGCTCGGCGCGATCGTCGGCTCGCTCGCGATGGCGTCGGCCTTCCTGATGATCCTCGAGCTCTCCAGCCCTTATTCCGGCATCTTCCACGCCTCGTCCGCGCCACTCGAACAGGTGCTTGCGGTGATGGGCAAGGAATAAGGCGACCTTCCGGCGCCCGTTGGCGCCGACGGCTCGCTCCCGCTCGCGCTGGCCAACTTCGCCGCAATTTATCTGTCTGGAATTTATCTTGCCTTTGCCCAGCTCAGCGGAAAAGTTGCGCGCCGCCATGCCGATTCCTGCCGCTGCTTCTCCCGCTGCTTCCGACCCCGTCCCGCCCCTGACCGTGCGCGGCGAAGCGCGGTTCTGGCGGATAAGCTTTGCGCTGTTCCTTTCCGGCCTCGCGACGTTTGCGCTGCTCTACTGCGTCCAGCCGATGCTGCCGGCCTTCGTACGCGCCTTTTCGCTCACGCCCGCCGCGGCGAGCCTGTCCCTTTCGGTCGCGACCGCCGTTCTAGCGGTTGCGATGTTCGGGGCGGGAGCCTTGTCCGACGCCTATGGCCGCAAGACCGTTATGGCGATTTCGCTTGCGGCTGCGGCGGCCGCAACGCTCGCCGCGGCCTTTGCGCCGAACTGGCCGACGCTGATCGTGCTGCGCGCGCTGACCGGTTTGGCGCTCTCGGGCGCTCCCGCGATCGCCATGGCCTATCTCGCCGAGGAGATGGATCGCTCTGCGGTCGGGCTCTCGATGGGGCTCTTCATCGCGGGCAACACGCTCGGCGGCATGGGCGGCCGGCTCGCGGCGGCGGCTATGGCGGAATTCTGGGGCTGGCGCTCCGCGATGGGCGTGATCGGCGCGGTCTCGCTCGTCTGCGCGGCCGCCTTCACTTTCGCCTTGCCGCGCGAGCGGCGCGCGACGCCGAAGGCGGAGCTTATCGCGATCGGGCCGGCGATCCGGATGCACCTCGGCGATCCCGGCCTCCGCCTGCTCTACGCCCTGGGCTTCCTGCTGATGGGCGCCTTCGTCACGACCTACAATTACATCGGCTTTCATCTCGCGGCGCCGCCGTTCTCGCTGAGCCAGACGGCGATCGGCTTCGTCTTCGTCATCTACCTTCTCGGCGCGGTCGCATCGGCGGTCGCGGGCGACCTTGCGGGGCGCTATCGGCCGCAGGCAGGTCATCCTGCCCGCGGTCGCCTTCATGCCGCTCGGCGTCCTTGTGACGCTGTCCAGCAGTCTCTCGGTGACCATTTTCGGCGTCGCGATGGTGACTGTGGGGTTTTTCGCCGGGCATTCGATCGCGTCGAGCTGGGTCGGGTTGCGCATCCAAACTGCGCACGCGCAGGCCAGCGCGCTCTATCTGTTCTTCTACTACGCCGGATCGAGCCTCGCGGGCTGGGCCGGCGGCTGGGCGCTCGCGGCGGATGGCTGGTCCGGCGTGGCGGCCTTTCTGAGCGGGCTCACCGGCCTTGCGCTTATCGTCGCGGCGAGGCTCAGGCGCGTGGCGCCGCCTGCCCATCTGCAGGCGCAGACCGAGCCTGCCCCTGGGCTGCTCCCCCCGCCGTCGTGAGCGCGTCCGCCTCCGACGCAGTCGATGTCCCGGCTGACTTCATGTCTCCGGATGCGGATTCTCGCGCCGCTCTGGTCGGACGAAAATCAGCTTAAGCCACGGCGGCAGATGAAAGACGCTCATCAGGAGATACATCGTCGTCATGCCGCTGAGCGGCGACGCGTCGGACGCGGCCGAGCAGATCAGCTGCGACAGACCGCCGCCGTCGCTGCTGGTCAGGAGCGCCATGATGGCGAAAGTTGGCGCGGCCGCCAGACGCAGCCAACCACCGACCGCGACCGCGCCAACGCTCTCGAGACGAAGCGCCCGGCCTGCGGCCGCGCCCGCAAGAACCTCGCTCATGGTCTTTTCTCCCGCAAAACCATCCGGGCTTCGTTCAGGCGCTCGGGTACTCGTCGTGCCGACGCCACCAGAGGCCGGACTCGTTGCGCCCCTTGGGCGCCCGATCGAGCCACTGGTACATTCCCCAGAGGCCGTCGAGTCCACGCGAATACGCGGAATAGGTGTGGTAGACGACGCCGTCATCGAGCGCGAATGCGCTCATGCCCGGCATCTCGCGCATGTAGGTCGCTGCGTCGGCTCCGGTCGTCGCGGCGTACTCGGCGACCGGTCCCGCTGAGGCTCGCGACGTCAAGGGCGCCGCGGGCCGGTAATTATATTCGAAGCCGCCGTCGCGCTGCTGCTGTTCGGTCAGCGAGACGCAGTAGTCGGCATTGAATTCGGAGCCGTACGACGACGCCCAGGGGAAGGTCCAGCCCATGCGTTGCTTGTAGGCCTGCAGCTTCGCGAGCGGCGCACGCGACGCCGCCCACAGCATCACGTCGTGGTGGGCCAGATGAATCGCGAAACCATTGAAGCCGTCCGCGATCGACGAGCAGGACGGGCAGCCCGCCTTGAAATCGGGGCCGAACATGAAGTGGTAGACGATCAGCTGCGAGCGGCCTTTGAAGAGATCCGCCAGTGAGGCGGCTCCGTCGTCGGTGTCGAACCGGTACGCCTTGTCGACCCGGACCCATGGGAGCTCCTGGCGTCGGTGCGCCAGCGCGTCGCTCTGTCGCGTCAGTGCTTTCTCTTCCTCGAGCAGCGCGACGCGCGCACGAAGCCATTCCTCGCGGGATACGATCGGATTGGGCATTTCGCCCTCCTGTCAGTCGAGTTGGTCCAGGGTTGTGCGATCAGGCCGGCAGGCGCCGGTCGTATTCGCTCCTGAGGCGGGTGAGGACGTCCCAGAACGGGGGCGGCTTCCGGCCGGTCAGGCAGTCGGCCAGCAGGTCGAGGTGCGCGTGCCAGCCCGCGCTGACGCCGACCACGTTTCCGCGATTGGGCAGGCGGCGATGGATCACGGTCAGCAGCACTTCGTCGCCCTTTGGTTCGAGCGTCATCGACGCCTCCGCTCCGTCATGCCAGGCGAACGCCAGCTTCCGCGGCGGATCGACCTCGATGATGCGGCTCGTCAGGCGATGCTCGTCGCCGAAGCCCGGCGGTCGCTCGCCCGCGGGGTCAGTCAGATCGCCGTTTCGCCAGACGAGTTCGAAAGGCGCGCCGACCTCGAGCTTCATGTCGCCCGCGGCGAGCCAGCGGCTGCGCAGGTCGCTCTCCGTGAGATAGGCCCATACGCGCTCGATCGGACCGGGGAGCAGGCGCTCGATCTTGACCGTGGCGGGCTCGATCAGCGCGCCGTAGGCGTCGGGGGTCTCAAGCATCGTCATTGTCGTCTCCTTTGGTGGGGGCAGGGACGCCTGCGGGGGAAGGCGATTTCTGGGGCGAGCGGGTTTTCTGGGCGTCCTCCTCGCGGAGCAACTGCTCGAGGAGGTCGAGGCGTTCGGTCCAGAAGCGTTCGTAGAAGCTCAGCCATTCGTGGGCGGTGGCGAGCGGCCCGGGATCGAGCCGGCACCAGTGGGTGCGGCCGCGCACCTCGCGCCGGATCAGCCCGGCATGTTCGAGCGCCTTGACGTGTTTCGAGGCGGCGGCCAGCGATATGGCGAAGGGCTCGGCGAGCTGGCCGACCGTGCGCTCGCCGCCCGCGAGAACCCGCAGCATCCGGCGGCGGGTGGGGTCGCCCAGCGCATGGAATACGGAATCGAGCTCGGGGGCCTGAAGTTCAACCATGTGGTTTAATATGCGCGCTGGCTGCCATAAAGTCAACCGTATGGTTGAATGTTTTTGCCCGGAACCCCGACTTACGTTGATGTCGGGCATCGAGCCTTTGATAGCCCGCTTTCCGACGCTTTTGCGTTTCACAGTCGGGCGCGAACGCTGAAAATCAGGGAGGCGCAAATGGCTGAGGATCGGGAGGGCCCGACGGGGCCGGATCTGACGCTGGGAATACCGCTCTCCGAACTTCCTGACGGCGGCAAGCTCCTCGGGCGCGTCGGCGAGGACCAGGTGCTCCTGGCGCGCAGCGGCCCGGACATCTTCGCTGTCGCCGCCCACTGCACCCACTATCACGGTCCCCTCGTGGACGGCCTCGTGGTCGACGAGACGATCCGATGTCCCTGGCACCACGCTTGTTTCGATCTTCGCACCGGCGAGGCGATCAGAGCCCCGGCGTTCAGCCCGCTCCCCTGCTGGTCGACGGAACAGCGCGACGGCAAGGCGTTCGTCCGCGAGAAGCGCGCCGAGAGGCGGCCCCACGCCCACGCGCGCTCGGCCGACCCCCGCCGGATTGTCATCGTCGGCGGCGGAGCGGCAGGGTTCGCGGCGGCGGATCAGCTTCGCCGTCAGGACTATCAGGGCGAGATCGTCATGCTGAGCGACGACGCCGCGCCGCCGGTCGACCGGCCGAACCTGTCTAAGGACACGCTTGCGGGCAGTGCGCCGGCGGAGTGGGTTCCGCTTCAACCGGAAAGCTTTTACGCCGACAATCGCATCGAGCTTCGTTTGAACGCGCGCGCGACTGGTATCGATCCGGGCGCGTGGGAGGTTCTGCTCGCGGCCGGCGACCGGATCCCGTTCGACCGCCTTCTGCTGGCGACGGGGGCGGAGCCGGTTCGTCCGTTGCTTCCGGGGGCTGAACCCTCCGACGTGCTCACGCTTCGCACCCTCGCCGATTGCGAAGCGATCATCCAGCGCGCAAAAACGGCGCGACGCGCGGTCGTGCTCGGCGCGAGCTTCATCGGGCTTGAAGTGGCGGCGTCGCTGCGGGCGCGTCAGATCGAAGTCGATGTCGTGGCGCCCGAGCATATTCCCATGGAGCGCGTCCTGGGGCCGGCGATGGGCGCGTTCGTTCGACGGCTGCACGAGGACCATGGCGTCGTTTTCCACCTTGGGAACACGGCGGTCGCCCGGGACGGGAAACAGCTGAAGCTGTCGGGCGGCGCGGTCCTGGAGGCCGACCTGATCGTCGCGGGTCTCGGCGTGCGCCCGAGGGTCGGGCTTGCCGAGGCGGCGGGGCTCAAGGTCGATCGGGGCGTCGTGGTGGACGCCACGCTCGAAACCACCGCGGCGGGCGTCTTCGCCGCCGGCGACGTGGCGCGCTGGCCCGATCCGCGAACCGGTCAGTCCCTGCGGATCGAGCACTGGGTGGTCGCCGAGCGGCAGGGACAAATCGCGGCGTTGAACATGCTCGGGCGACGCCAGCCGTTCGAAGCCGTCCCGTTCTTCTGGAGCCAGCACTATGACGTCCCGATCAACTACGTCGGCCACGCGGAGTCCTGGGACGAGATCGCCGTCGACGGCGATATCGACGCCCGGGATTGCCTCCTGCGTTTCCGGCTGAACGGCCGCACCCTGGCCGTCGCCTCGATCTTCCGCGATTTGCAAAACCTGGAGGCCGAGGTCGCCATGGAGCGAAACCTCGCGCATTCGGGATAGGCGAGAAACGCGCTCTCGCCTCGTCGCGTCGGATGCGATCGAAAGGACGCCGCTTTTTCCGGCCAATGCGCTCCTTGTGCGACATGCTAAACGTCGGCCTTAAGGAGCGTTTCGCATGGAATGGCGTGACGAGGGTCTCGTCATCGGCGTCAGACGGCACGGCGAGCACTCGGTGATCGTCGAGGCGATGACGCGCGCGCACGGCCGCCATCTCGGTCTCGTCCGCGGCGGGCGCTCGTCCCGCATGGCCGCTGTGCTCCAGCCCGGCAACACGCTCGCCCTCGTCTGGCGCGCGCGGCTCGATGAGCACCTCGGCGCCTATGCGGTCGAGGCGCTCGAACTGCGCGCCGGGCGGTTGATAGGCAGCGCGCTGGCGCTCGCGGGGCTCGCCTGGCTTGGCGCGCTCGCGCGCCTGCTGCCCGAACGCGACCCGCACGAGGCGGTATATGAGACGCTGACGCTGATCGCCGGCCGACTCGACGACGCCGCGCTCGCCCCGCCGCTCGTCGCCCGTTTCGAGACGCAGATCCTAGCTGAATGCGGCTTCCAGCTCGACCTCTCCCGTTGCGCCGCGACCGGCGCGGTAGAGGACCTTGCTTATGTCTCGCCGAAGTCGGGGAGGGCGGTGAGTCTTGCGGCAGGCCGAGCCTGGCGGGACCGGCTGCTGCCGCTGCCGCCTTTCCTGCGCGACGGCGTGCGGCTCGAGGCGCGCCCCAGCGCCGAGGACATCGCCGACGGATTCCGCATGACTGGTTTCTTCCTGGCGCGCGACGTATTCGCCGCCCGCGGGGAGTCGCTGCCCGACTCCCGCCGCGCCTTTCTGACTGCGGCGTCGAGGGCGGGAAATACGGAGCCGCGAGACGTCTGACGGAAGCGACCCGAACGCGTGGCTGTTGACCGGACCGCCCGCTACGTGTAACAGACCCTTGCTGCGCCGCAGCATGAGGCGCTCCAGCCGCGTAAATCGGATCTCGCCCTAAGCGACCGAACCGCTGTCGAGCCTCCAGACCCTCACCGATGACGGCCCGTTACGCGGGGCAAGTCTCCCTTTTTCCCGGATCGGACTGACCGCGCCTCTCTGCGAGGCGACGGCGCACGCTCCCTTATCGAAAGACGTTACGTGACTCAATTTTCCGATCTCGGCCTCCCCGAGACGCTCCTTCGCGCCCTCGACCAGCGAAGGCTACAAGACGCCCACCTCCATCCAGGCTCAGGCCGTTCCGCATCTCCTCGAGGGGCGCGACCTGCTCGGCATCGCCCAGACGGGCACCGGCAAGACGGCGGCTTTCGCCCTGCCGATCCTCGCCCGCCTGATCGCCGACCGACGCCGCCCGGCGCCGTTCACCGCCCGCGTGCTGATCCTGGCGCCGACCCGCGAACTCGCGGCGCAGATCGGCGACAGCTTTCGCGCTTACGGCAAGTTCCTCAAGCCCGCGCTCAGCCTCGCCGTCGTGGTCGGCGGCGTGTCGGCGCGTCCGCAGGTCGACCTGCTGGCCCGCGGCCTCGACGTCCTGGTCGCAACGCCCGGCCGGCTTCTCGACCATATGGGGAGCGGCAAGCTGAACCTCGCCGCGACCGAGGTTCTGGTGCTCGACGAGGCCGACCACATGCTCGACCTCGGCTTCATCGTGCCGATCCGCCGGATCGTCGCCAAGCTGCCGAAGGCGCGCCAGACGCTGCTGTTCTCCGCCACCATGCCGAAGGAGATCGCCGGCCTCGCCGGCGACATGCTGAAGAATCCGGTCGAGGTCCGCGTCACGCCGGCCGCAACCACCGTCGAGCGCGTCGATCAGCACGTGTTTTTCGTCGACGGCGCCGCCAAGCGCGACTTCTGGTCGAACTGATGCGCGGCGCCGACGTGTCGCGCGCCATCATCTTCACCCGAACCAAGCGCGGCGCCGATCGCGTGGCGCAGCACCTCGACGCCGCCGGCGTCGGGGCGCAGGCGATCCACGGCAACAAGAGCCAGAACCAGCGCGTCCGCACGCTCGACAATTTCAAGAGCGGCGCGACGCGCGTTCTCGTCGCCACCGACATCGCCGCGCGCGGCATCGACGTCGACGCCGTGAGCCACGTGGTGAACTTCGAGCTGCCGGACGTACCGGAGGCCTATGTCCATCGCATCGGCCGCACGGCCCGCGCCGGCTTGTCCGGCCGCGCCATTTCGCTGTGCGACAACAGCGAGCGGCCGCTCCTGCGCCAGATCGAAAAACTGACCCGCCAGACGCTGGCCTTCACCGACCGCCGCACCGCGGCCGGCGCCCGCGACGACGAGCGCGAGGCGGCGCGGCCGGCGCCGCGCGGTCGGGGCGGGCAGGGGGATGGCGGCCGCCGTGGCGGCCCGCAGCCCCAGCGTCGTGCGGGTCCGCGAGACGGCCAGCACAATGGCGGCGCGCGCTCGGCCCCGATCGCCGCCGGGAGGGGTCCGCGCAACGACGGCCGCCGCAGGCAGGACGCCCGTCCGCACGCCTGACGAAAGGCCGGCGTTTGCTCTCGCATCCCGCTCGGGGCGGCTCGCGCCGCCCCGAACCACGCCGCCTGATTAAGTGCGGTCCGCTCTTTCAGTACCTGACGCTGAAGCGCTTCGCCTCCGGACGTGTCCGCACGTCAACTCCGGGCACTTCCGCCGCCGTATAATGCGCCTCGAGATCGCGGATCAGGTCGAGGTAACGCTCGGTAGCCCGCTCCAGCAGCTTGCGGCCCTTCTCGGCGCTCGCCGTTAAAATGGCTTCGGTCGTGCCGATGCCGGAATGGCTGAACTGCCCGCGGTTCGGCACGGGAATGATCTGGGCGATATCGCAAACCTGGAAGTTTCGCTGCGGGGAGAAGGTTAGGATTGGGTGCGGGGGACGCGGGCTTCGGCTCCCGAAACGAGATTTCTCAGCGGGTTGCGACACGCTCAGGTTCCGCTTTCGCCCGGTTTCGTCCCCTGCCGAGCGAGGCCGGCGAGGAACCCGGTCCAAACCGGCTCAATTCTCTGCCGGACGAGACGGGAAGGGGCGGGCGGCGGCGTCCCGGCTCCCGAATCGAGACTTTCCAGCGGGTTGTGGCGCGTTCCGGTTCCGCGCTCGCCTTTGTGAAAGACGATCGGCGAGGGCGGTCGGATTGGGGAGGATGATCGCCAACGGGTCGCGCAAATCGTCTTCCGCACGCACGTCCTCAGCAAGAGCCTCCCCCGTCGCGAGATCAAGCGCCGCGCGGGTGGGGCAGGGGGCCGTTTCGGCTCCGGAATCGAGACTTTCCAGGAGCTTGCGACGCGTTGAGGGTCCCTGCGCGCCGCCTGCGACCCCGTGATAGCGATCGAGTTCGCGCAGGATTTTGACGACCCGGTCGACTGCCGGAAGATTCTCGGCGAACATGGCGCCGAAGCTGACCAGCAGTGTTTCGTTCAAACGGCTCATCTGCGTCACGATGAATTCGCGGTCGCCTCGGGCGCGCGGGGGCGATGAGGTTACGGACATATTTGCGCACTCCCCGCGAGGGGATCCCTCGCGCCGAGCGATCTCGGCCATCGAAACGCCGCCCTCGAGTCCTCGACCACCCGTCGCTCGCGCTCGGACTTGGCTGGCTCGGACGGGCTGAGCGCACCGCGAGAGCGCGGCCGCCGCGGCCTTCTGGATCGAAAGGGGGTCGGACAGGCGCGCGCCTCGATCTCGGTTACTGAGAACAAATGTAGAACGAACTCGACAGGCTGTCAAGGAATTGTCGAACGCCACATCCCCGCGATCGGGCTGAGGGGACGCGCCTCCACCGAAGAGCAAGCAGCTCTGGCGCGCGGGGCCATCGCCGCCACCTGCTGCTCGCCACCGGCGAGAGCGCCGGCCCGCTGGTCAACCGCTCGCCAAGTCGTGGAAAGCGATCGAGCAGATCGGTGAGATCTTCCGCAGCGCGGGCGGCGTCACTCCGCAAATAGGCGCGCGGTTCAGCCGAACGCCGCCGGCGTCCGGTTGGTCGAATCCGCTGACGAGATTGAACAGCGTCGGCTCATCGGCGCCGTTGGGGCCGATCACGCCGATGAGCTCGCCTTCCCGCGCCGCCAGATCGAGGCGGTCGACTGCGGCGACTCCTCCATGCGACGGTTTTCCCGGATTGGCGACGTCATGCGGTCCCCAACAAGCCCTGCGGCCGGTAGCGGATCAACACCAGCAACACGACGCCATAGATCAGCATCCGGTATTCGGCGGCGGGGCGCAAAAGCTCGGGCAGGCCGATCAGCAGCAACGCGCCAAGCACGGCGCCGAGCACATTGCCGAGCCCGCCGAGAATGACCACGGTGATCGCCAGGATCGAGAGCTGGATATTGAAGGTCTCGTGGTTGATGTAGGAATACTGATGCGCCGCAATGGCCCCGGCGACGCCGGCGCCGAAACCACCGACAGCGAAAGCGAGCGCCTTGTAGCGCAGCGGCTCCACCCCATAGGCCCGGGCCGCCAGCTCGTCCTCGCGGATCGCCCGCCAGGTCCGGCCGAGATGAGAGTCGAGCAGGCGAACCTGCAGCAACCCGAACAGCACGACCAGCGCCAGCGTCAGCCAGTAGAGCGCGCGGGGCGAATCGAGCTCGATCGAGCCGATCGAGGGGGCGGGAATGCCTGAAAGGCCGTAGGCCCCATGAGTCAGTCCGCTCCAGTTCAAGATCACCAGGGCGACGATCTCGCCAATCCCCAAGGTGGCGATGGCGACGTAATGGCCGGTCATGCGCAGCGCCGGAAGCACCAACAGCGTGCCGAGAACCGCCGTGATCAATCCCGCCGCGGGCGCGCTGGCGACGAAGGGCCAACCGCGATCGAGCGCCAGCAGTCCCGAGGCGTAGCCGCCGATGGCCAGGAGCGCGGCGTGGCCGAGCGAGATCTGTCCGACCGTGCCGGAGATCAGGGTGAGGCCGAAGGCCATCAGCGCCATGAGCAACACGTTGGTCAGGGTCTGCAGCAGATAAGGTTGATTCCAGACCAGCGGGAAGAGCGCTGCGCCGGCGACCAGTGCGAGAAACGCCGCGCGGGACAGGCTCAGCGGCCTGGAAGGCGCGATGAAGGTCCCTGTCATCGGTTCGGGCGGCAGGTCCCGGCGCCAGCTGAACAGGCCGTTCGGCGCAGCGACCAGGATCACGATCATGAGGGCGAAGGCGAACAGGTTGCGGTAGCTCGTGCCGAACAGGGCGACGCCGTAGCTCTCGGAAAGTCCGAGGATCAGCCCGCCCGCGATGGCTCCCGGCACGTTGCCAAGGCCCCCGATCAGCATCGCCACCATGCCCTTGAGGGTAGCGTCGAAACTCATGGTGATGTCGATGCTGTGGTAGAACATCCCGACCAAGAGACCGCCGACGCCGCCCAGCGCGGAGGCGATCCCGAATACCGCAACGTTCACGCGGTCGATGTCGACCCCCATCTGGCGGGCGGCGTCCGGGTCCTGGGCGGTGGCGCGCACCGCCCAGCCGAGCTTGGAGAAACGCAGGAAACCGAACAGCAGCGCGGCGGCGGTCACGCCAAATCCGGCGATCAGGAGATCAATGGCGCCGATGGTCACTCCGCCGAGCGGCAGCCGCCAGTCCGGCAATTGGCTCGGCATGGCGCGCGGTTCGGCGGAAAAAATGAGCTGAAGCGTCTGGTCGAGCACGAGGCCGACGCCAATGGTGGCCAGCAACACGGCGATGCGCGAGCGCTGATGCAGCGGGCGCAGGGCGAAGCGCTCGATCGCCGCCCCGAGCGCGCCGCTTCCGACGGCGACGATCGCCACCGTCACCGGCAGCGGCGTGTGCAGATAGCGGATCGCCGTCCAGCCGATATAGGCGCCGACCGTGAACACCGACCCTTGGGCGAAGTTGATCAGGTTGGCGACGCCGAAAATCAGCGCCAGCCCAATCGCCAGCAACGCGTAGATATTCCCGATGACAAGGCCGTTGACGGTGTAGTCGAACCACGACCCCACTCAGTTCGTCTCCGGCTTGACGCCGTCCCAGATTACGAACTTCCCGTCCTTGACGATGAGCCTCACGAAATGCGGACCGGACACGCGGCGGGTCACCGGATCGAAAGTGGCGCTGCCGAACACGACGCTCGGCAAATCCTTGATCTTGCCGATGCCGTCGTGGATCGCCTCCCGGCTGGACCCGTACTGACGAGCAATGCGACTGATGAAGATGAGGCCGTCGTAGGCCGTCGCATTGAACCAGTCGGGGTCTTTTCCGAACTTGGCGCGGAACGCGTCGACGAACGCCTTGACTTCCGGGCGCGGCTCCTCCGAGAAGAAATAAGACTGGGTGTAGACGCCGTTGGCGTCGGCGCCGGCCAGCTCGATCAGCTTGGGGGAATAGAGCGAGCCGACGCCGGCGACGACCTGCTTCAAGCCGAGTTCCCGGACCTGACGGAGGATGACCGCGCTGTCGGCGTAGTAGGCTTCCAGCACGATGGCGTCGGGGTTCGCGTCGCGAATGCGCACGAGGGTCGACCGGAAGTCGTGCTCTCCGGGCTGGAAGGCCTCGGCAGCGACGATCTTGGCGCCCGCCGCCTCGGCGCTCTTGACGAAGCGGTCCTTGCTCGCCGCGCCCCAATCGGTGTTGAGGTGGAGGACGGCGAGGTTCTTCCGCCCCAGGCCTTCGATGACGTATTTGGCCAGCGCGGGCTGCTCGTCCTCCTGGCTCACGCAATTGCTCCAGGTGTAGTCGCCGCCCTTGGTGTAGTCCGGGTGGGAATTGGTGATGCCGAGTTGGAGCAGCTTGCCGCGGTTGTAGATCGGCGAGGCGGCCATCGAAGCGGTCGAGGAGAAGTCGCCGAGTTCGGCGACGATACGCGGATCGTTGACGAACTTCTGGGCGATCGTCACGGCCTGCCGGGGATCGCTCTGACTGTCCTCGAAAACGTACTGGATCGGCGGACCGCCGGCGGCGTTGATATGGTCGATGGCGAGATCGAAGCCGTCCTTCCACTGTGCGCCGTATTGCGCGTTCGGGCCGGTCAGCGGACCGCTGACGCCGACCACGATGGGCTCTTCCGCCTGACTGCGGCCAGCCGTCAGCCCTGCCGCTCCCGCGGCGACGCTGGCGATAAGAAAAGAACGACGATTGAGAGACGTTGTGGTGATAGGCATGGGGGCTGCTCCTGCGGCCGGCATGGGAAAGTTGGGCGTCAGAGGGGGGCAGTGTGGGGGGCGGCGATATGGAGCTGGCAGCGGTCGCCGCCATCCCGCTTCCAGCCTTCCCCGACAAAGGAGAAGCCCGCCCCGGTGAAGAGGCCGTGGTCGACCGCGCGGGCGCCCTGACAGAGAAGCTCGATGTCTTCGTCGCTGCGGCCCATCTCCTTCCAAGTGCGCACCAAGGGGCAGCTGTGGAACTCGATGTCGAGATGATCGGCGTCCTCGCGCAGAACTTCCGGCGCGAACAGGGCGTCAGGCGCCGTCATCGCGCCGAGGAACGTTTCGCGCAGCCCGGCGAAGTCCTGTGGGGAAAACCGGGCGAGCGAACCGCCGTTGGCGGCGCCCATCCGGTGGGTCGCCTCGGCGAGAAGGTCGACCGCCCGAGCCTCGCCGAAACTTTCGCGCAGCACATCGAAAATGTGAGCATAGGCCCTGGCGCGGACGGCGAATGCGTCGAGCAGCGCCTTGAGCGGCACGGTTCGCTGGTCGGCCGATGTCGTGGTCATCGGCCATCCTTTCGCGTCAGTTCATTGACGTATGTAGAGCGTGGCAAATAACTGTTCCCTTCAATTGTGCATCAGGCCGCGTCTTGCCGATCGCGGTCGAACGGCGGCGCGAACCATTAAGTTGATAGAATAAATGTTTTGCAAGCCGTGAGGAAGACGCCATTTGTCGCAGTCAAAGAATTCGACAAACGCGCCCCTCCGGGCGGCTCCAGGTCAAAGAGCGCGTTTACGCGAGTTCTTTCGCCGGGGTGAGGGTGCGCAGGGCGGCGAGCAGTTCCTCGGGGCGTTCGGCCGGCAGGAGATGGCCCGCCCCAGGTACGCTCACCGCACGTGACCCCGCGATCGCCCGGCCGAGCGCCTCGCCGGCCGCGCGCGGCGTCATGAGGTCGCGCTCGCCGAGTACGAGCAGCGTCGGCGCCACGACCTTGGCCGCCGCGGCGAGCCCGCCGCTGTAAGCGTTGCAGGCGGCGAGATCGACGCCGAGCACGCCGGGCGCGGCGTTCTTGAGAAGCCGCTCCGCGCCGCCGAGCATCCACAAGCCCGGCGTCTCGCTGCCCCCGAGCGCCGCCTCCGGGCCGAGCCCCCAGAGCGAGACCATGGCGATGGCGTCCGGGTCGTTCGCCGCCGCCGCCGCGAGCAGGCGTCGGGTGCACCGGCATCGCCGCCGCCGCTCCGATGAGCGCGAGGCCCGCAACCTGGTCGGCACCGAGCGCCGCCGCCTCGAGCGCGACCAGCGAACCCATCGAGTGGCCGATCAGCAGCGCCTTCCTGCCGCCGAGGCGCTTGACGAGGGAGAGCGTCCACACGGCCAGCTTTTCGATCGAGGCGAGCGGCGGCCCCGCGGAGCCGCCGTGCCCGGGCAGGTCGACCGCCGCGACGTTGTGGCCATGGTGGGCGAACCAGCGCGCTTGCAGGGCCCAGACGCTGTGGTCCATGCCGGCGCCGTGCAGAAACACCGCGAGCGGAGCGTTTGCGTCGTGGGCGCGACCGCCTGTAGCGATGAACGCCTGGCCCCCGTCAAGATCAACCCGCATGGCGTCCCTTTCGGCTGGGCTGAGAGCGCTTCAGCGCCTGTTCGAGATCGGCGACGATGTCGGCGGCGTCCTCGATCCCGATCGACAGGCGGATCAGGTCTTCGCTGATGCCCGAGGCCGCGAGCGCCTCGGCGTCGAGCTGCGCATGGGTGGTCGAGGCGGGATGGATCACCAACGTCTTGGCGTCGCCGACATTGGCGAGGTGGCTCATGAGTTTCAGGCTCTCGATGAAACGCGTCGCCGCTTCGCGCCCCCACGAATGCCGAAGGTGACGATCGAGCCCGCTCCGCGCGGCATCAGCCGCTTCGCGAGCTCCGCGTCGGGATGATCGGCGAGCGACGGGTGGAGGACCCAGGCGACCGCCTCGTGGGCGCGCAGCGCCGCGACGACCGCGAGCGCATTGGCGACGTGCCGATCCATCCGCGGTCCGAGCGTCTCGACGCCGAGCAAGATGGTCGCCGCGCTCGATGCCGGCAGAGCCGGGCCGAAGTCGCGCAGTCCCTCGACGCGGGCGCGCATGATGAAGGCGGCGGGCCCGTAGTCGTCGGCGAAGTTCAGGCCGTGATAGCCCTCGTAGGGCTCGATCATCGTCTTGTGCCGCCCCGATCCGCGCCAGTCGAAACGCCCGGCGTCGACGAGAACGCCGCCGAGGACCCGCCCATGTCCGCCGATCCACTTCGTCAGCGAATGCATGACGATGTCCGCGCCGAAATCGATCGGACGGCAGAGGTAGGGCGTGGCGAACGTGTTGTCGATCAGCGAGCGGCACGCCGGCCGCGTGGGCGACGCCGGCGACCGCCTCGATGTCGAGCACTTCGAGATTCGGGTTCCCGATCGTCTCCGCCAGGACCAGCCGGGTTTCCGGCCTGATCGCGGCCGCGAAGCCGGCGTGGTCCCTCGGCGCGACGAACGTCGTGCGGAGGCCGAAGCGCGGCAAGGTTCGCGCGAGAAGATTGATGGTTCCGCCGTAGAGCGCGGAAGACGCGACGATGTGATCGCCGGCGCTGGCCAGCGTGGCGATGGCGAGATGCAGCGCCGCCATGCCGCTCGCCGTCGCCACGGCGCCGACGCCGCCCTCGAGCGCCGCGAGGCGTTCTTCGAGCACGGCGACGGTCGGATTGGAGATGCGGCTATAGATGTGGCCGGGGCGCTCGAGATTGAACAGCGCCGCGGCATGTTCGGTGTCGCGGTAGACGTAGGACGTCGTCTCGTAGATCGGGACGGCGCGCGCGCCGTTGTTCGGATCGGGGCGCTGCCCGCTGTGGAGGGCGAGCGTGTCGAAAGCCGGGGGGGTCGGCGCAGCCATGTCGATGCCTTCGCTCAGCAGCAGCGCCGCGACGCCGCGACGCGGCGGACGCCGGTGTGATAATTGAATGCGCGTCTCCACGCCAGGGCGGCGCCAGGCCGCTCGTGGCCGCTTGCGGCGTTCGATGCTCGCAAGAGGAAAAGCGCGAAAGAAGCTCCGTCTCCGCTGTCGTCACGGAGCGGGCTTGCGGAACTTCAGCACGAAGTTATCCGCTTCTCCGATGGCCGCATATTTGGCTTTGTCCTGATCGCCGAGCCTGAAGGTTGGCGGCAGGGTCCACACGCCCTTCGGCCAGTTCGCGGTGTCCTTCGGGTTGGCGTTGATCTCGGAGGGGCCGATGAACGTGAACCCGGCTTTCTCGGCCAGCGCGATCGCGTAATCCTGCCGGACGTAGCCGTCGGCGGCCTTGGGGTCCTGCGGATTGTCCCGCTGGCCGCGGTGATCCTCGATCCCGAGCACGCCGCCGGGCTTCAGCGCGCGGTAGAACGCGGCGAAGACCTCAGGCGCATACCCTTGCTCCAGCCAATTGTGCAGGTTGCGAAACGTCAGCACGACGTCCGCGGAACCCGCGGGGGCGATGTTTGTCTGGCCGACGCCGAGCACGGTCGGGATGATCTTCCCGTAGTTCGCTGCGTCGGCCCCGATCTTTTCGCGAAAAGCCGCGTTGAGCTTTTCAGCCTCTTCGCTCGCGGACTCGCTCGCGCCCTTGCCCTCGAGAGCCGCGTAATAGACGCCACGATCGTGCAGGAAAGGCGCAAGGATCTCCGTCCAGTAGCCGCCTCCCGGCCAGATTTCGACGACTGTCGATTGCGGCGTGACGCCGAAAAAAGCGAGTTCCTCAAGCGGATGGCGGGCGCCGTCGCGCGCGACAAATTTCGCGCTGCGCTGAGGATTGTGGACGGCGGCTTCGAGCGTCAGGTCAGCCGCGGCCGCAGGCGCGCAGATCCCCAGCGCAAGGCTCAGGATGAGCGGGATGACGACGCCCATCAAGGCGCGTAGGGCGGAATTCGGCGCTCTTGCCGATTTTTCGGACATGGGCTCTCCAAAGGATTGGGTAACTTTATAAACTCGATAAAATTTGTCAAATTGCTTAGTGCGTTTCAACGCCGAGGCCAATCCAGTTCCTCCGTCGCCCGGCTCGGGCCAATGGCGCTGCGCCCCCCCAACCCGCCTGAAATCGGGCGTCATGAAGCGTCGACTATCGTCGCCCTCACGGCCTCCACCATGGGGCAAGGAAGTTGTTCACAAAGTCGATATTTTTAATTAATGAATGTCGCCACGTCGCAAGGACGACAGGAGGGTTCCCGCGTGTCCGCTTTTTTCAGCCCCTCCGGCAGTTGGCCGCGGGCAGTTCGATGGGACATTGTTTCCGAACGCCGGGGCTCCGGCGCCAGGCGCGAAACCCGAACTCGAGAGGCGACATCATGTGGATCCTGAAGGCTATCAAGTCCCATGATTTCCTCAGGCGCGCGCTCGTCGCGATCGGCCTGGTCACGCTCGGCGCTTCGCCGGCGCTGGCGCAGGCCGCATCCGGCGAACCGGTGACGCTCGGCGTGAGCGGGCCGCTGACCGGGCAGAACGCTCAATACGGCGCGCAGTGGAAGAAGGGATTCGATCTCGCGCTCGACGAGGTCAACGCCAAGGGCGGGGTAAAAGGCCGTCCGCTGGGTTACGTCTTCGAGGATAGCCAGGCGGACCCCCGGCAGACGGTCGCGATCGCCCAGAAATTCGTCGGCGATCCGAAGATCGTCGTCGAAGTGGGTGATTTCTCCAGCACCGCCTCGATGGCGGCGTCGCCGATCTATCAGCGCGCCGGACTCGTCCAGTTCGGCTTCACCAATTCGCATCCGAACTTCACCAAGGGCGGCGACTTCATATGGAGCAACTCGGTCAGCCAGGCCGATGAAGTGCCTCGGCTGGCCAAATATGCAGCGGACCTCGGCTTCAAGAAGGTCGCGGTGCTCTACCTCAATACCGACTGGGGCCGGGCGAGCCAGAAGATCTTTGTCGACGCCGCCAAGGCGGACGGCGTCGACGTCGTCGCCGCCGAAGGCTATCAGCCCGACGAGAAGGATTTCCGCTCGACGCTGGTGCGCGTGCGCGACGCGCGGCCGGATGCGATCGTGCTGATTTCCTATTACGCCGATGGCGCGCTCATCACCCGCCAGATCCGCACGGTCGGCCTCAACACCCCGATTGTCGCCAACGGTTCGATCTACTTGCCGAAATTTATCGAGCTGGCTGGCGACGCAGCGAACGGCGTCTTCACGGAATCGAACTTCTTCCCCGGCGACTCGCGGCCCGAAGTCCAGGCCTTCGTCACGAAATTCAAGGACCGGTATCACGAGGAGCCTGACGACTTCAACGCCGTCGCCTATGACACGATCGTTCTGCTCGCGGCCGTCATCGACAAGTACGGAGTCGATCGCACCGCGATCCGCAACGGGCTTGCTCAGATCAAGGACGTGCCGAGCGTGATCTACGGCAAGGCGACCTTCGATCCTGAAACCCGCAGGGTCGCCGGCGCGCGCGCGGTCTATCTTGTCGTCAAAGACGGCAAGTTCACCTTATGGGACGGCAAGAAGCCGTCCTGACCTTGATGGCTGTCCCGGACCTGAGACGAATTGCAGCGCGTCGCCCCATCGCGGACGGCGACGCGATCCTTTTTCGAGAAGCCCGGCTGCCAAATCCTTGAGCGCCTCCTTCGTCGACTACACCGTCAACGGGCTCGTCATCGGCAACATCTACGCCCTGCTGGCCGTTATGCTCGCGCTGATTTTCGGCGTCGCCAATCTGATCAACTTCGCGCAGGGCTCTGTTTACACCATCGGCGCCTATGTCGGATGGGCGGCGATCACGTTCCTCAACACGCCGCTGCCCCTGACGATGGCGATCGTGTTCGTTGGCTGCGCCCTGCTCGGCGTCGCGATCGAGCGGATCGTGCTCCGGCCGCTGCAGGGCAAGGCGAGAATCGCCCCGCTGCTCGCCACGATTGGCCTGAGCTTTGTTCTGGACCAGCTCGTGCAGCTCATCTGTTCGCCCGATCCTCGCGCCGTGCCGACCGGCCTGCCGGACTGGCGCGTGACGATCGGAGGCGTGACGATCGGGCCGATGGACTTTCTGATCGCCGGCGTCGGCCTCGTGAGCGCGGCGCTGCTTTACCTCTTCCTGCGATTCACGAAGCTTGGGTCCGCGGTGCGCGCGACCGCCCAGGATCGCGACGCGGCGCTGCAGATGGGCGTGAACGTCAACGCGGTCAACAGCGCCGTCTTCGCCATCGCTTCGGCCCTCGGCGGCCTCGGCGGACTTCTGGTCGGCATGTATTACAACCATATCGACCCCGCCATGAGCTTTCAGGCGACCCTCAAAGGGGTGGTCGCACTGGTGATCGGCGGCGTGGGCAACGTGCCCGGCGCCATTCTCGGGGGCGCGCTGCTCGGGCTGGTCGAAAGCTACGGCATCGCCGTTTTCGGCACGACGTACCGGAACCTGTTCGCTTTTGTCCTTCTGATCGTCTTTCTGGTGTGGTTCCCCAATGGACTCTTCGGCGCCCGCTCGGCGCTCCACACGGAGCCGCTCGTCGGGACTTTCGTCGCGCCGAGCCGATCGGTCCGCGCGCCGCGCTGGCTCGTCGCAGGCCTCGCGGCCGCGGCCTTCGCGCTGCCGTTTGCGACCTCGGCGCCCTATCTCTTGCAGACGCTGACCAACGCCTGGCTCGCTGCTGTGCTGGCGCTGAGCCTGACGCTCGTCGCGGGAACGGCCGGGCAAGTCTCCCTCGGGCAGGCGGCGCTGCTGGCGATCGGAGGCTACGCTTCCGCGCTCCTCGCCATCGATCGCGGCGCGCCCGCGATCGTGTCCGTGCCGGCGGCTGGACTGATCACCGCCGCCCTCGGCACGCTGCTCGTTTATCCGGCGTTCCGGCTGCGCGGCCACTATATCGCGATCGCGACCCTGGCGATCGGCGAAATCGTGAGCCTCGTCATCCTCAACTGGGAGAGCCTGACCGGCGGCGCGATGGGGCTGACCGGCATCCCGCCGCTAGCCGCATTCGGCCGCAGTCTCGATTCCAATCGCGCCATCTACTGGACGTGTCTTGTGGCGCTCGTCCTGTTCGCCGCCTTGCAGACCCGGCTGCTCGGCTCCCATTTCGGCCGCACGTTGCGCGCGGTGCGGGAGGACGAGATCGCCGCGCGGTCCTACGGGATCCGTCTGAACCGATACAAAGCGCTCGCCTTCGCCTTTGGCGGCTTCGCCGCCGGCGTCGCCGGCGCGATTACGGCGCATCTCTATTCCTACCTGAACAACCAGACCTTCGACTCCCAGCTCTCGCTTCTCGCGCTGACCATGGTCATGCTCGGCGGCATGGGCAACGTGCTCGGCGCGATCGTCGGCGCGGTCGCGCTGGTCGGCCTGCCCGAGCTCTTTCGCGTCACAGCGGAATACCGCATCCTGATCTATGGTGTCGTCCTTCTGCTGCTCGTTCGGTTTCGGCCGGAAGGCCTTATGGGGACGATTTAGGTCATGGTTGAGCGCCTGGAGATCCGTGGTCTGTCGAGAAGCTTCGGCGGCGTCGCGGCGGTCAAGGCGCTCGATCTCGAAGTGCGCGAAGGCGAACTCGTCAGCCTCATCGGCCCCAATGGCGCGGGCAAGACGACGACGTTCAACATGATCAGCGGTCTCGATCCACCCGACGAGGGGAAAATCGTGTTTTCCGGTCATAGGATCGACCGCCTGTCGCCGGAGGCGATCGCCGCGCTCGGCGTCGCGCGCACCTTTCAGCATGGGCGCGTCTTCGCCAACCTCAGCGTCGAGGACAACGTGCTCGTCGGCGCCCACACGCGGCTCCGCGCGGTGCGCCCGCGGTGGCCGCTGATCGGTCCGCTCGCCGAGCTGGCGCTTGCCCTCGTTCGCCCGCCTGCGGTCAAACGCGAGGAAGCGGCGCTCAAAGCCGAGGCTCGCGAAATTCTCGCGCTGTTCGGCGACCGGCTGACGCCACGCATCGACCATCCAGCCTACTCTCTCTCTTACGCCAACCGGCGCCGCGTCGAGATCGCCCGGGCGCTGGCTCTGCGGCCGAGGCTCCTCATGCTCGACGAGCCGACCGCCGGCATGAACCCGACCGAGACCGCGGAAATGCAGGCTCTGATCGCCGCACTCAAGGCGCGTGGCCTGACGATCCTGTTGATCGAGCACAAGCTCGACATGGTCATGCAGCTTTCCGACCGCGTCTATGTTCTCGACGACGGCGCCAAGATCGCGGAAGGCGCGCCGGACGCGGTGCGCAACAATCCGGCGGTCATCGAGGCCTATCTCGGGCACAGCGAGATCGGCCGGGCGCCTGAGCGGAAAGAGGAGGCCAGATCTTGAACCGGCCTCTTCTCACCCTCGACCGCGTCAACACCTTTTACGGCGCGGTGCAGGCGCATTTCGACCTCACGCTCGCAGTCGGCGAGGGCCGCATCGTCTCGCTGCTCGGCGGCAACGCCAGCGGCAAGTCCACGACGATGAAGGTCATTTTGGGGCTCGTCGCGCCGCGATCGGGAACGGTCGCCTTCGACGGCGCGCGGATCGACGGCTGGCCGACGCATCGGGTGATCCGGGCAGGCATCGGCTCCGTGCCCGAGGCGCGGCGCGTCTTTCCGTTGATGACGGTGCGCGAGAATCTGCTCGATGGGCGCCTATCCGCGCGGCGACCGCAGAGCCGTCGCCGAAGACCTCGAGCGAATGCTGACGCTCTTTCCTCGCGTCGCCGAGCGGCTCAACCAGCAGGCCGGCGTTTTGTCGGGAGGCGAACAGCAGATGCTCGCGATGGCGAGAGCGCTGATGGGCCGGCCGCGCCTCGTCTGCATGGACGAGCCGACCATGGGTCTGTCGCCGCTGTTCGTCGATCGGGTGCTCGAGCTGATCGCCGAGATCAACCGCCAGGGCCTGACGGTCTTCATGGTCGAGCAGAACGCCAATCTCGCCCTGCAGATCGCGCACGAGGCCTACGTCTTGCAGACAGGCCGCATCGTGCTTCACGGGTCTGCGGCTGAGCTGCGCGATGATCCGCGTATCCGCGAAGCCTACCTCGGCGCGCCCGCTGCGATTTGAGGCGGCAAATTGGACCTCGCCCATCCAAGCGCGGGCGCAACCTTATCCGCGATCAGTTCGATCGATCGCAGGATAAAGGGGTGCGGCGGATCGACGGAATGGACCTGAAACGCGATATCGGTCGCGCGAACAAGAACGCTGTCGGAAAGCAGCGAGGCGACCACATCGTCCGGCTCGCCGAGATGCACGTCGAATGCGGCGATAAGGTCAGGAAGCGACCGCCCCGGCGGAGCGTGCCCTGCCGCGACGAAGCGGTCGACCATGCGGCTCAAGCCGGCCTCGGCAAAGCGCAAGGCGTCCTGCCGGTCGTCGGCGACGAAGAGGGTCCGGGACGCCATGATGCGGGGCTTCCTGCTCTTCGGCAGCGCCGCGATATAGGCGTCGATGATCGGATGCTGCAGGTCCGCGAGCGTCGCGGCCCCGGAGCGCCCTTGGGTTGGGGCTGCGTGCGCGACAGCATGAGCCCGTCGCCCGAGAGGCCCGCCCGCCGCCCTCCGTCAATCGAGAAGGTCGCCTGCCATATGCGGTCGAGAAGCTGCGGAGCGAGCGGGTAGAGCACGCTTTGACCGGCGAGCGGCTTGCCGGCGAGCGCATCGCGAACGATTCGGGAGTGACGCTCGAAAATCGCCGCCCGATCGGCGCTGTCGTGGCCGAAAGCAGGGAAGGAGGACGGCGTCCCGCCCGACCCCAGTCCGAGTTCGAGGCGACCTCCGGACATGAGATCGAGCACCACGGCGTCTTCGGCGACGCGCAAAGGATTTTCGAGCGGCAAGGTCACGATGCCGGTGCCGAGGCGAATTGACGAGGTCCGGGTCGAGACTTGAGCCAGAAACACGAACGGAGAGGGAAGCCCACCCTCGTCCTCATCGAAATGATGCTGAGCGACCCACGCCGAATCGAATCCGCAGCATTCCGCATGAACGATCTGCTCGCTCGCCAGCCGGTATCGCTCCGCGGGGCCTGTACGGTCGAGAAGGCGCGTGAAAAAACCTAGCCGCTTTGTCTCCATCTTCGCTTATCTTAGCTTCCCGGCGTCACGTTCGCCACTCGCAGAGTGGCTCCTTCTGACGCCAACAACCCCTTTTGTCAGGGAGTAGCGCCGACAGAACCGTCTGCAACGCGTGCGTTTTCCCCGACGGCGGAACCGAATTTGTGCCGCTGCTCCAGCGCCGACCGCAACGCCGGCGCCTCTCGATCCAAGACATGGCGGACCTTGTCGACGCACACAAGAGGTCATCGTTGACGAAGTCCGTGGAAATACCCCAGAAAGGGGAGCTCCCTGGCAATCCTGAATGTCCTTGGGAGAAATCGGTTCGCGGAGGGAGACCCGGCGTCGGAGCGCGCTCGCGTAGCGGCGCCTCGGTCGTCCCGGGCGACAGCCAACGAGTGAGTAGTCGGCGATGAGCGAAGAAGAGATGCGGGAAAACCTGGTCAACGCGATCAAGGCCAGGGCCCAGTTCTATTACGCGTTCTACAAGGAGTTCAGCGCCGAAATCGGACCCGAGAAAACCCGGGAGATCATGAAGCGAGCCGTCTACAAGCGCGGACTCGAGATTGGGAAGCGGTTTCAGGCGTTCGCCCCTTCGGACATGGACGGCTTGAAGGACGCCTTTCTCGGTTTCATCCCTGATCCCGAAATCACCTTCAATCCGCGGGTCGAAAGCTGCTCTGCGGCCGGGATCGACATTGAGCTCACGACCTGCCCGCTGAAGGACGCCTGGCGCCAGGCGGGGGCGACCGACGAGGAGGTCGTGATCATGACCGACATCGCCGGAGCGGTCGACAAGGGCACGTTTGAAGGCGCCGGCTTTTCCTTTGAGCCCGACACCTGGAAGCCTGGCCGCCGCGGTTGCTGCCGCCTCCACATCCGTCCTGGCGAGCAACGAACGCGTCAGGATGAAGAGCGCTGATTAGGCCCTTCCTCGGCTCGGGGAACGCCTCCAGGTTCGCTCCGATGCCCCGCTCCCACACGCGCTCGACGAGTTTCCCTGACCGTCGTCCGGATCGGCTGCGAGGTCTGCAGACGCGCCGGGAGCTATCGGCTCGAAGGGCTGATTGAGCGCTTCGTCCCGGCGCCGAGCGGCTTGGCGCTACTCCGCGCTGACCTGAGAAACTCCGTCGACCGGAAGGCCGACCGGTCGCTCATGACGCAAAAATCGGCGAATGCGAACGTTCGTAAACAGCCGGACCCATGCGTTCGGCGTCACGAAGTGGTCAGAATTGGAGTTCCACTGTCTCAAGGCTATAGGACCGTTGAGAGCGGTTTCGTATTCCACTGAGTTTTTACATTCTTTCAATATCATCGCTACCTTATACACTGCGCGATTATTAGCTTTATCGCTATTGTATAAGGCGATCCACCATGCGAAAACGATTGCTGCCATAGTTACAATTAAGACTGCTACTATTCCGCAGATATATGCAATCATTGCCCACCCCTAACGCGTCAAGGGTTAAAGCCCTTACCGAGCGCCGTTCAGGTTAACATCGTAACCTACTTCTGTCCGTGTGTGTGTCAACTGCCTCTTTCGATAAATCCTCGCGAAGATTCTGGTTGTCTAATATTGACCGCGCCGCCAGAATTATTTGCGCAGGATCGTCAGCGAGTGCGTGGTCGGTCTCGCACTCCACCAGGCTCACGATTGAGCCATCGCCCAGCACGCTCGATGAGCGAAAGCCCATCCCCTCGCCCGTCTCAGCAGTGCGAGACGTACCGGCTCGCGGCTTGGCGCGCAGTGATCCGGCTCACACTGTAAGGGCCACTATCGGCTCAGCGCGAATGCGCCCCCGTATGTTGGACAATTATCGGACAAATCGGAAAAGCGCTGAGGGCTAAGTCTTTGATTGTCGGTTAGCGGTGGATAAGAGCCTC
Source organism: uncultured Alphaproteobacteria bacterium (assembly GCA_963724785.1). Taxonomy (GTDB): domain Bacteria; phylum Pseudomonadota; class Alphaproteobacteria; order Rhizobiales; family Beijerinckiaceae; genus Roseiarcus. The sequence goes on from CAVRWC010000010.1 coordinate 170,548, forward strand.
ATGCGCGATTTCAACCGTCGCACGCACATCGTCTCCTCCTGTGGTCTGCAGAGCCGTTACTAAGAGTTTGGTCCTCGGATAATCACGAGGACCTCACGTTGCTCCGTGTCCTCGGGTATTGTTTTCGCCCGGTGTTGGCTTCCTCGCTGGGTGTAACAGTCGCAGAAAGTCGCGCGCTGCGTTCTTCTGCTCGACACTTAGGCGCTCATAGGCATCCTCAGCTGTCCTCTCGATTGCGCTCGCACTCCGGAGATCTCGTGTAGGCTTCGGCGGTGAGCTGATTGCTCTCCGCTTTTGCCATGTCTCTTTTAAAGCGAACTGGAGTAGCGGCAGCTGGCTTTCATCCATTCCAACGTCGTCAAGGATTCGGTCGACGAGTTCGGGCGGCGCGAATGACAGTCCCGCCTGTTAGCTGGCATCTCGATCGCCGAGCGCAGATCGTTCCGAGCCATTGGCGGGATGTTGACTGCTGCTTCGGCAAGAGCGCGGCAGACGCTGGCTGCGGATCAGCGGATTGTAGAATCCGCCGCCGTCAGCCACGCTCGCCGGATCTTGCGCCGACGCGGTGGCGATCAGAGTTCAATGAATTTCTCGACATCGGAGGAATGCTGGAGAAGGCGCTCTTTTTCCTCCGAGGCGGGCATCATTGCGTAAGCTCCTCCCACTGATCGACATAGATCAGCAGACGATCTGGCTTCTCGGGTGTGGCGTCGAGACGGAAATCGACAAGTGGGTGAGCAAGTCCTCGCTGCCCGTTTGGAGGGCTTTGGCTTCGCTTTCAAGATAGGCGTCTATCGCAGCGGGGCCTGCGTTTTCGGGGGGCGTTCCAAACGCCGCGGCGAGCGCATGCAACGGCCACTTACCCGGCCGCAGGGTAACACATTCCACGTGATCGTCCGGCTCTGCTTCCGCAGCGCCGGTAAAAGGCCTGCGAACACCAGAGATGACTTGCCGCAACCTGACGGCCCGACAACGGCGACGAAGCTTTCTTGCACGCGCGCGACAAGCTCTCCGATCGCCTTATCCCGGCCGCAAAAGAACGCAGCATCCTCCTCCCTGAAGGGCTCAGGCCTCGATAAGGGCAGATCGAGGCACGGATCGGAGATGACACAATTGGCTCGCTACGCAGCGCAGAACGGAGCGCGTAAAGGTCTTCTGTCTGTTGAATGACGTGCGCGTCTTTCTGAGGTCAACCCAGGTCAGAAGCTGCAAGAACCCCGTCGGAGGGGAATCGCAGCCCGGCATCAAGACGGGAACCACTGGAAATGTGGGGTCCTCGGTCTGTCGGATGAGCGCGATTTCGCGCTCATATTGCTGAGTATTTCCAGTCCGTGTTTGCTGACCAGGATCGCGACGGCTTTGGATCGGCCGTATCTGCGTCTTCGATCGCCGGAATCCATGCGAGGCCGGGGCGCAGCGCACTGCGGTCGAAGAATGTGGTGAAACCCTGGGAGAGAAGCGAGCTGTTTAGCTCCCAGCGGCGTCGGCATCGCTGCGGGCGTAACTCAGAAAGACGTCGTCGAGTTGCCGCTCTCCATGGCGGAAGCTTATCCTTCAGACGCGGCAATCAATTGCAAAGCCTACGGAGTTGTCCGGGTGAATAGGATCGGCGCCTTCGCGTGAGCACCCGATCGAACCTAGCCGGTAGGGCTTCTCCGAACACGCGTTTGGGTCACAGTGCCCAGTTTCATCCTGCATGGTAGAGGATTTGGCGCAGCACCTACAAGGGCGAACACCGCTTCAACCGTAAAATCTGGAAAACCCGCCAGGCCAAGCCGGACGCGGATCACGTCCCTGTTGCCGTCGATCCGATCATCGACGCTGAGACATTCGACGCCGTCCAGGCGGCGCTCAAATCCAGAAACCCGAAATTCCTGCCGCCGCGCATCGTTACCGGCCCCATTCTCCTGACCGGCATCGCCACCTGCGCCGGGTGCGGCGGCGGCATGACGCTGCGCACAGGCAAGACCGGACGCTATCGCTACTACACCTGCTCGACATGCGCCCGGCAGGGTAAAAGCGCCTGCGAGGGCCGCTCCATCCCGATGGACAAACTCGACCGACTGGTGACGGACCGGCTCGCCGACCGCCTCCTCACGCCCGAGCGCGTCGGTGACCTCCTCGCCGGCCTGATGGAACGGCAGGCGGCGAAGAACGAGGATCACGCAACACGCCTGACCGCCCTCCGCGCCAAAATCAGCGACGTTGAAAGCCGGCTGGGCCGGCTTTACGCCGCCATCGAAAGCGGCCTCGCCGACCTGAACGACCAGACGCTCAAAGACCGCGTCGCCGCCGTCAAAACCGAGCGCGACCTCGCGCAGATCGCCTATGACCGCGCCGTCGCCGAAACCAACCCGCGCGCGCGCATCACGGACGAGAAGATCGCGGCATTCGTAGAGACGATGCGCTCAAACGTCCTGACCGGCGACACACCCTTCCGGCGCGCCTACATCCGCTCGGTCATCGACCAGGTCGAAGTCGATGACGATGAAATCCGAATTTGGGGCCGCAAGGGCGTCCTCGAACGGCTCGTAGCCGCGAGCGGCGGCAGCGGTCGGCGGGAGTGCCCAGTTTTGTTCGGAATTGGCGCGCCCGACAGGATTCGAACCTGTGGCCTTTGCCTTCGGAGGGCAACGCTCTATCCAGCTGAGCTACGGGCGCATCGCATGCTGGCGGATTCGGCCGCCGACGACTTCCATAACCGAATTTCGTGGCGATGGGAAACCCCTGCGCTGGTTCAGCACATAAGAGACGGCGCGGGATTGGATCTCGTCATTGTCTGCCTGGCGAAGCGGGGCGCGAAAGCGCTTTGAAGTCAAGGATGCACGAATGCGCGCTCCTCCGGCGGCGGCCCATAGGGCGTCGTCAGGACAACCTCGCTTCGTCTGTTCCTTTCACGCCGCGAGCGGCGGCGCGACCGCCTCGACCCCGAAATATTGCAGGTATCGCGCTTCGATCTCGCAAAGCGGCATCACCACGAACAGATCGGTCGTGTTGAAGGCGCGGTCGACGACCGGCGACGGACTGAAGGTCGCGCCGAGGCGCCAGTAGCCCTTGACCAGCGGCGGGAGGACGCGAAGGAGCGAGCGAGGATTTGGCGGATCGGCGGGGCCGACCTCGGCGCCTCGATCGGCTCGCGGCTCGACGCGCCAGGAGGGATCGCCGCCCCCGGTCGTGAGCACGGAGATCGCGCCGGCGTGGGCCGCCGCATCGGCGCCCGGGAGGCTCGCGCAGCCGATCATTGCGTCGAGCCCATGGTGGCGCGCGTAGGTCCATAAGCCCCGCCACAACAGCTCGAGCACGCGCCGGCCCCGATGGGTCGGCGCGATGCAGGCGCGTCCGACCTCGAGAAAGCGCATGTCCGGCCGCCGCGCGATGAGCGATTCGACGTCGAATTCGCAGGCGCTGTAGAAGCCGAAATTCCGCTCGGCGACATCCTGCCGCAACAGCCGGTAGACGCCGACGACACGGGGCGCTCCGTCGCGATAGGACTCGGTCTTGTCGACCACGATCAGGTGGTCGGCGACCCGATCGAAACGGCAGACATCCCGGCGAATCAGCCGCGCGGTCGGATCGGGAATAGCGCCCCCCTCCTCGAAGAACACGCGATAGCGCAGCTTCTGCGCCCGTCGCACCTCCTTCGCGGTGGTGGCGAGGCGCGCCTCGAGCGCGCCGGAGCGGGCGAGCGAAGGACCGAGCCCGGCAAGGTCGAGCTTGCGCGAAAAGCGCTGGAGGAAAGGCCGGACCGCGGTGTCCCTTCCTGCCTTCGATGGGAACGTCAGCGCCACTCCGGCTCCTTCACGAATCTGCTTGAGCCTTACAGTAGAAGCATTTTCGCCCGAAGCTATTATGACGCTCGTGAACGTGCTTCCGGCGCAGATCTGCCCGGCGCCGCACAGGCGGTCGATCGTCGCCGCCAGATCCTCGAACGCGAACGGCTTGACCAGGAACGCGTCGAATCCGGCCGCTTCGCAGGCCCGCCGCTCCTCGCCTAATCCGTTGGCGGTGAGAGCGACAATCGGCGTCCGCTTCACGCCCGCGTCCGCCTCCCGCCTGCGCACCCTGCGCGTCGCCTCGAAGCCGTCGATGCCGGGCATCTTCAGGTCCATCAGGATCAGATCGAACGGCCCCGGCGCGTCGAAGCCGAGCGGCGCCGCCCTGCGCACCGCTTCTTCGCCGCCGGTCGCGCGGACAGGCTCGAAACCGAGGCGGCGCAACGCCTTTTCCGCAATCAGCGCGTTGATGTCGTTGTCCTCGGCGATCAGCGCCTGGCGCACTCGCCGATCCAGGACCGCGACCGTCTCCGCCGGCCGCGGCGCGGCGGGAAACTCGGCAGCAAGCCTTTCGTACAGCGATCGGGCCCGGACCGGCTTCACCAGCCAGCCGTCGAAGCCCCTGAGCGAGGTCTGGCCGAAGGCTCGCCGCTCGAATGGCGAGAACAGCACCAGGCTCCTCGGCGCCCCGGCCGCGCGCGCCGCCTCAGCGAGGCGATTGGTCGCCTCGGGGCCGAGCGCGCAGTCCACAATGACCAGATCCGGGCGGTCGGAATCGGAGAGCGCCACGAGGCCGGACTCGAGTCCCTCGGCGCGCGCGACGGTCGCGCCGGCCTCGGCGAGCCGCATCGGCGATCGCCGGGGCCTCGAACGGGGAATTGGCGACGATCAGCGCGCGGGTCCCGGCAAGGGCGACCGGCGGCGGGTCGGGACGGTTGGCCTTGTCCACGCACGCCGGCAAGTCGATCGTGAAAGCGAACACCGATCCCCCGCCAACGTTGTCATCGAGCCCCAGCGCCCCGCCCATCAACCCGACGATCTGCCGGGAAATGGCGAGGCCGAGGCCCGCGCCCTCGAAGCGCCGGGCGTGGGAGCCGTCGCCCTGCTCGAAATGCTCGAAGATCGCCTCGCGCCGCTCGGGCGAGACGCCGGGGCCGGTGTCGATCACCGCGAAGCGAAGCGCGTCGCCCTCACGCGGCTCGACCGCGACGCAGACCCCGCCGCGTCCAGTGAACTTGATCGCATTGCCGGCGAGGTTCAAGAGCACCTGCCTCAGACGCATCGGGTCGGCGCGCACGAACCGCGGCGCGGCGGCGCTGATCGACGCGGCGATCTCCAGGCCCTTGCTCTGGGCGCGCGGCGCCAGGAGCTCGACCACGCCCTCGACCAGCCGGTGGAGGTCGACCGGTTCGACGGCGAGATCGAGCCGGCCGGCCTCCATTCGAGAAAGGTCGAGGATCTGATCGATCAGCGCGATGAGGGCTGCGCCCGAACTGTGGATGGCCTCGACATAGCTTAAATTCTCGGGGCTGAGGCCGGCGCGCCGCAACAGATCCGCCATGCCGAGAATGCCGTTCAGCGGCGTTCGGATTTCGTGGCCCATAGTGGCGAGAAAGCGCGATTTGGCGATGCTCGCCGCCTCGGCGCGGTCGCGCTCGGCGGCGAGCTCCTTGAGCCGCCAGACCTCGTCGCGACAGCGCTTCGTTGTCGGCGGCCGCGCGGCGCGAACCGCTCGACCGCGCGGCTGTGGGCGCGCGCCAGCGCGGAAGCGAGCGCCGCGATGACGGCGATCACGACGCCGGCCTCGATGCCGAGCGCATGCGCCGCAGTGACCGCACCTATGTCCATCGGAGCTCGCCTTTCCGGGGCGCGCAGCTTGGCCCTCCGAGGTTGATATTCTCTTGCGAGGCTGTGCGGAGCTGGGGTGTGGAAGGCGGCCCGGCGGATTTGCCGGAAGGAATCATTCGAGATGAAAGTTTAAACTCGCCAGAATATTACGGTAAGGACTTCAAGTCGTCCGGGAAGCGCGCTCGGGGCTCAAGCCGCCGCGGCGAGGCGGTCGGGCGCGCCGCGGTAGGACAGGGCTTCGGCGAGATGCGGCGCGGCGCACCGGGCCGCCTCCGTCGAGATCGGCGAGCGTGCGCGCGAGCTTGAGCACCCGATGGTAGCCCCGCGCCGAAAGCCGTCAGCCGCTCGGCCGCGTCGCGCAACAAGCGCAAACCGGATTCGTCGGCGTCCGCGACGACCTCGACGAGGTTCGGCGGCGCGGCGGCGTTGCAGCTCACGCGTTCGAGGCCGAGCTCGGCGTAGCGCGCGAGCTGAACGTTGCGCGCCGAGAGCACCCTGGCGGCGACCTCGGCCGAGCCCTCGCGCGGCGAGGGGGTCATCAGGTCGGCGGCCGAGACGGACGGCATATCGATGACGAGGTCGAACCGGTCGAGCAGCGGCCCCGACAGCCGGCCGAGATACTGCGCGACGCAGCGCTCGTTCGGCGCGCGCTTGCAGGCGTATCCCGGTTCGTTGGCCGAGCCGCAACGGCACGGGTTCATTGCGGCGATGAGCTGGAAGCGCGCCGGATAGACGACGCGATGATTGGCGCGGGCGATGGCGACTTCCCCGGTCTCGATCGGCTGGCGCAAGGAGTCGAGAACCTGCGCCTGGAACTCGGGCAACTCGTCAAGGAACAGGACGCCGTTGTGGGCGAGCGAGATCTCGCCGGGCTTGGCGTGGGCGCCGCCGCCGACCAGCGCCGGCATCGAAGCGGAATGGTGCGGCGCCCGGAACGGCCGCCGGTCGGTCAGCGCCCCGCCGGCGAGCGTCCCGGCGATCGAGTGAACCATCGACACTTCGAGCAGTTCGCGCGGCGTCAGCGGCGGCAGGATCGAGGGCAGGCGCTGAGCGAGCATCGACTTGCCCGCGCCCGGCGCGCCGCTCATCAACAGGTTGTGGCCGCCGGCGGCGGCGACTTCGAGCGCGCGCTTGGCGCTCTCCTGGCCCTTGATGTCGCGCATGTCCGGCTGCGGGCCGGCCGGCCCCCGCACGGCCGGCTGGGGACGCGACAGCACCTGCGCGCCCTTGAAGTGGTTGGCGAGCTGGATCAGCGAGCGTGGCGCGAGGATATCGAGGTCGGCCGACGCCCAGGCGGCCTCCGGTCCGCACGACGCCGGGCAGATCAGCCCCTTGCCGGCGGCGTTCGCCGCAATCGCCGCCGGCAGCACGCCCGCGACCGCGGTGATCGCCCCGTCGAGCGCCAGTTCGCCGATGACGCAATAGCCATCGAGCGCGTCGATCGGAATGGCGCCGATCGCGGCCATGACGCCGAGCGCGATCGGCAGATCGTAATGACTGCCCTCTTTCGGCATGTCGGCCGGGGCGAGATTGACGGTGATGCGTTTGGCCGGCAGCGCAAGGCCGGAGGCGATCAGCGCGGAGCGCACCCGCTCCTGAGACTCGCGCACCGCCTTGTCGCCAAGGCCGACGATGTTGAAGACGACGTTGCCGGAGGCGACATGGACCTGAACGTCGACCGGGCGGGCCTCGACCCCCTCGAACGCCACCGTCGATACCCGCGCCACCATCTCCCGCCCCCGGCTGCCCAGCGCGGGAACATTTGCAGAACAATTGACGGAGCGCAAGAGCAAAGTTGACGCCGTCCCAATCGCCCCGCCTCTGAAGCGTCCAGGGCTACGGTCAGTTCGGGCAGTTCGTCGTCTGAGTCGTCTGACTGTAGCCGTTATTGTCAGTGGTCTGCGTCGTTTGCGTGTTGCACGGCGGCGCAACGGGGACGACGACGGTGCGATTGGGTCCGGTGGCGGCCCCGCCGACTACGGCGCCGGCGACTCCGCCCACAGCCGCGCCGACAGGCCCGCCGACCACGGCCCCGGTAACCGCCCCGCCGGCCGCTCCGGTGAGAGCGCCGTTGTCGTCTGCGCGAGCCGCTCCCGAAGCGACGATGGCGGCCATGCCGGCCAGAATGAGTAACTTGCGCATTCGGTCCTCCAACGAGTTCACAATGGCCTCCAACTCACGGCGGACGCTTTAGGTTCCGAAGAACAGCGAAGGGACGCGAGCAGTCCGGACCCTGCGAACGCCGGCCCTCCCGCATGATCGCGCACTCGGCGGGGGCCTCAGGAGGTCGCGGCGGCGAACCGCGCGGGACGCGCAGCGCATCGGCGCGGCGCTTCGTCACGGCGTCTTTGGGCGCGCCTCCGCGGCGAGATCGGGATATTCCGCCATCAGCGCGGCGAGCACGCCGTTGGTCCAGCCAAACCCGACTTGGAGCGCGTATTCGCCGCCGCGGCCGACGCCTCCGCTCGCGTTGGGGAAGTGGGTGACGTCGTACTTTTCCACGAGCACGCCCAGCGCGGCGTAGCTGCCGACATTGGTGCGTTATCCAGCGGCGGGCGATCTCCCGCGCGAGGTCCATCTCCCCGTAAGATCTGAGCCCTTCGATCGCGAGGTACTGCAGCGGAGCCCAGCCGTTCGGCCGGTCCCATTGCTGGCCGGTCTCCAGGCGCGTCGTCGCGAGGCCGCCGGGGTCCAGAAGCTGCTGGCGGATCGTGGCTGCGACCGCGTGGACCTGCTCCGGACTGGCGACGCCGAAAAAGAGCGGGGCCACAGTCGCAGCCGTCACCGTCTCGCTGAGACGTCCCTCCCGCCAGAGAAGGTCGGCGAAAAAGCCTCCGCCCGCGTTCCACATCAGCCGGCGGATTGCGTCGGCGCGCCGATCGGCGAGGGCTTGGAAACGCCCAGCGGCCGCCCCGTCGCCCTTGACCCGATAGGCCTTGGCGAGCGACGCCTCCAGATGAACCATCGCGGCGTTGAGATCGACAGGAGCGATCGCGGTGGTGCGAATGGTGGAAAGGGTCTTGCCGTCGGCGAGCCAGCGCGAGCTGAAGTCCCAGCCGCTTTCGCCGCCGGCCCGGAGATCGCGGTAGACGTCCCCCGCCGGGCGCTCCGTGCGCCGCGCCGTCTCGACGTCCTCGCGATAGGATTCGTCGCGCGGGCTCGCGCGATCGTCCCAATAGCGATTGACAAGGACGCCATCCGGAAGCCGCACGACATGGCGCGCCCCCGAGCCGGGCGGCAGGTCCGCCGCGCCGTCCATCCAGTAGTCGTATTCGGCCTGAAGCTCCGGAAGATACTTGACGTAGACGGCGTCGCCGTCGTGGACGGCGGCGAGTTCGACCATCAGGGAGAAGAACGGCGGCTGGGAGCGGCTGAGATAATAGCTTCGGTTGCCGTTCGGCATATGGCCGTAGCGGTCGATCAGAGAGGCGATGTTGTCGAGCATGTCGCGGGCGATATCGAACCTTTGGTCCTCGTCGAGTCCCAGCATGACGAAGTAGCTGTCCCAGTAATAGATTTCGCTGAAGCGGCCGCCGGGCACGACATAAGGGTGCGGCAATGGAAGGAGCGAGGAAAACGGTTCCGCCTCGTCGGGTTTCCGCTGCAGCGCCTCCCAGGCATCGCGAATATAGGCGCGAAGGCCCTCACCCGGCCGGATGGTAAAGACCGTGGAGTTTCGCAAGGGCGGCGCGAAATGACGGTCGACGAAGGCCTTGAGATCGAAGTTTTGCAGACCCTTCTCGCGATCGTAGTCCGCCATGATCTCGGCGGGCGGCGCTCGCGGCGTCGCGTCGGCGAACGTCTTCTGGTCCGCATAGAGACCGGCCATTTCGACCGCGCGATAGAGATCGCCGAACGCGACCGACGGGGGCGTCGGCCAGAAGGTCGCTAAATTGTCTGCGCGTCCGGCGGGCGACAGGAGCAGAACGACGAACGCGATCGCGGGGGCGGAGAGGGCAGGGCGTATGAGGATGCGCGGCCTCCGTTCCGTCCGCTGAGGACTTGAGGGTGGTCTTGGTGGGCTCGGCCGGCGCGGGTCACGCAGCCGGCGCCTCGCTGCCGGCCGTCAAAAAGTCTAACGAGCCAGGCGGCCGGCGCCAGCAGAAAATTTCTGAAGGCGGGCCGTATCGAGGGTCGGCCCGTCGCCTTTGCAGCCTTGGCATTTTAGGTTTCGGGCGAGAGGGAATGTGGCTGCAGTGCGCCGAATCGCAGCTAATCTGCCCCATGAGAATCAAAATCTCGGGATAAAACCCTTGAAGCCGTTCGATCGCTCGCCAAAATCCGCCTCCTCTTTCGGCGTCTCGGGCGGTGCGGCCTTGGCCCGGCGGGGTTCAGTATGGCGAGGAATTGTCTCATGAGGCGGACAACTCCAGTTCGGATGACAGGGGCGCGCCCGCGCGCGCTGGTCGCCGGGTTCGCCTCGCTGATGGCCGGGGTCGCGGTCGCCGGGGCGCCCTGCGGGGATCGTTCCGGGAACGCGGAAGCGCGAGCGCAAACAACGCTGCAAGCCCTGACGCAGGCGGAAAAGCTCTCGCTGGTCCATGGCGTCCTTGGTGCGCCCTGGCGCGGAGGGCCGAAGCCGGAAGGGGCGCTCGGCTCCGCGGGCTTCGTTCCGGGGATTTCGCGGCTCGGCGTCCCTGCGCTGCAGGAGACCGACGGTCCCCTGGGTGTCGCCAATCCTGGCGGCATTCGCCGCGGCGACACGGCGACTGCGATGCCCTCGAATATTGCGCTCGCCGCCACATGGGACCTCGAACTGGCGCGCCGGCAGGGCGAGAGCGTCGGGGAGGAGGCGCGGACCAAGGGCTTCAACGTCCTGCTCGGCGGCGCTTCGAATCTGATCCGCGATCCGCGCGGTGGGCGGACCTTCGAATACCTCTCCGAGGATCCGCTGCTTGACCGGCCTGATGGCCGGGGAGGAGATCAAGGGCGCCGAAAGCCGCGGCGTCCTTGCGACCATCAAGCATTTCGCCCTCAACGACCAGGAGACCGCGCGCAGGCGCCTCGACGTTCGCATCGACCGGGCTGACGCCCGCGAGTTCGGACCTCCTCGCCTTCGAGATCGGGATCGAGCGCGGCCAGCCGGGAGCGGTGATGTGCGCCTATAACAGCGTCGACGGCGATCACGCCTGCGAGAATGCCTGGCTGCTGAACGAGGTGCTTAAAGGCGACTGGGGCTACGGGGGTTTCGTCCTGTCGGACTGGGGCGCAGTCCATTCGACCGAACATGCCGCCATGTCCGGGCTCGACCAGGAGTTGGCTGTGCAGGCGGATGCGCGAAACTACTTCGGCGATCTTGGCGGCGCGATCCAGGCCGGCCGGGTTCCCCAGATCGCGACTCGACGACATGGCGCGGCGCATCCTGACCTCGATCTTCGCCTGTGGCCTCGCCGACGACCCCCCGGCAATGGTCGCCTCGGACCCTGTGGCCGCCGAAGACACCGCGCGCGCGATCGCGGACGAGGGCGTGGTCCTGCTGCGCAACGACGGCCTTCTGCCGCTCTCGACCGAGACTTCGCCGCGTGCTCGTCGTCGGCGGGCGCGCCGACCGCGGCGTTCCGTCGGGAGGCGGGTCGTCTCAGGTGATCCCGCGCGGCGGAGTGGCGCTGAAGGAGCGCGAGGGGAGGAATCAGGCGATGGTCTTCGACCCGTCGCCGCCGCTCGAGGCGCTTCGCCGGCGCCTTCCATCCACCGTGGTCGACTACGACGACGGCCTCGACCCGGAGCGGGCGGGGCGAAAGGCCGAGAACGCCGATGCGGTGATCGTGTTCGCCGACCAATATCTGACCGAGGGCGCCGATGCGCGGAGCCTGGCTTTGCCCAACGGGCAGGACCGGCTCGTCGAGCGCGTCGCTGAGGCCAACCCGCGAACCGTCGTGGTGCTCGAAACCGGCGGCCCAGTGCTCATGCCGTGGCTCGACCGCACCGCCGCCGTGCTCGAGGCCTGGTATCCAGGGCAGAAGGGAGGCGAGGCGATCGCCGACATTCTGGTCGGTCTCGTCGATCCGTCGGGCCGGCTCCCGGTGACCTTTCCCCTAAACGAGGCGCAACTGCCGCGCGCGAGCGTCGTCGACCCGGCGCGCGAGGGGTCCGCTCCGGATAGAGGACCGGTCATCGCGACCGGCCCCGAGGACGCTGCGGTCGGATACCGGGGGTTTGCGGAGCGCGGCGAGCGGCCGCTGTTTCCGTTCGGTTATGGACTGTCCTACACGACCTTCCGCGTCGGCGGCCTCACCGCCCGGGTCGACGGCCCGACAGTCACCGCGGCGGTCGACGTGACCAATACGGGCGGCAGGGCAGGGGCGGCGGTCCCGCAGCTGTACGTCACCGGTCCCGTAGGCAGCCGGGTGAGGCTCAGGCTCGCCGGCTGGAGCCGGCTCGACCTCGCCCCGGGCGAGACGCGGCGCGCGGAGATCGTCGTCGATCCCCGGCTGCTCGCGGGCTTCGATGAGGCTTCGCGCCGGTGGCGGATCGCGCCCGGTCGATACCGGTTCAGCGTGGGCTTCGACGCCGCGCGCCCCGAGCTCACGACCGAGATCGCGCTCAAGGGCGCCGATCGCCCACCGTGACGCGTCACCAGGCGGAAAAGCCCCGCTGGACCCGGCGCAGGAAAGCAGTCCGCCGCGGCGCGGTCGAGAAGTTCATGTCGTAGAGCGCGTAATAGTCGAAGCGCCCCTCGGGATCGATCAGGACGCCGATGTTGTCGCGCACGAAGCGTCGCGGCGGGTCGTGCTTCCTGGCCACGGCGGAGCGGCTCTCGCCGTAGGCGCACGCCGTTGCGAAGCGCTTGAGGTTTTGCAGGTTCGGATGGAAGAGGCCGTCTGCGTCGATGACGGTCGCCACCCCCGGCAGGAACACCCTCTGGAAGTACCCCTGCAGGATCGCCGGCAGGCCGTCGAACCAGACCGGAAACACCAGCACAAGCGCCTCGGCCGCGCGCAGCCGCGCCACGTAAGCCTCGACCTCGCGGGTGTTCGCCGTCGTGTCGACATAGGCGCGCATCTGGCTCGCGGACAGCACGGGATCGAACCGCTCGGCGTAAAGGTCGAGGTCGTCGACCTCGTGCCCTGCGGCGCTGAGCGCCTGAACGATGCGGTCGTGGACCGCCGCGAGGTAGCTCGTCTCCGAGCGGATGAGCGTAGACGACGAGAACGCGCAAGCGGTCAGGCTCCGACGGGCGCGCCGCGCCCTCGTCGGTGCAGCAAGCTCGCGCTCGGGCGCGACCAGAAACTCGATATGCGGCGGCTTCGTCAGCATGGTCCCGGATTTCGTCCTCGATCTGGCGGTCGTCCTTGGTGACCCGCTCGCGGAAGTGCATGAGCTCGAGCCACGATTCGATCAAGTAGGCTTCCTCGAACCGGCCGAACTCGGCCATGTCCTCGAACACGCCCCATGCGAACGCGCCGTCGCGCCTGCGCTGTTCGCCGAGTTCGTCGATCGCGCTGCAGGAAGCGGTCGCGATCCTTCGGATCGATCCAGTACTCGATCTTCACCAGGATCGGGCCGCGGTCGTCCGCGATGTCCTCGATCGCATGCGGCAGTTTCCAGTGCCGGGACGGCGTCAGATCGATCGCCTCGGCGTTCATGCAGCTTCCACGGCCAGGTCAGCGGGATGGCGAGGAGCGCGCCGGCGGCGGAGGCGAACAGCGCGTGGCTGAGCCCGAAGGTCGCGGCCGCCTGTCCCCAGACCGCGCTGCCGACCGCGACGGCGCCGAAGATGACGGTAAGGAAGATCGCCAGCCCGCGGCCGCGGACCCATTGCGGCAGCACGTTCTGGGCGGAGACGTAGAGGCTCGTCAGGACCACGACCCAGGCGGCGCCGCCGCAGAAACTGGCGCCGAGCAGGACGCAGAACGTCATGGCCCCAGGCGAACAGGGCCAGCGCCGCGGCCGTGCCGAGCGATCCGAGCACGACCAGCCAGTCGAGATTGAGGACCCTGCGCAGGATCGATGCACGAGCGAGCCGACGAGCGCGCCGGCGCTGATCATGCTGAGAAGAAGGCCGTAGTGTCTCGACGCCCTGGCCGGACCCGCGCGCGATCAGCGGCATCAGGCCCGAAATAGGCCGCGGCGAACGGGTAGACCGCCAGCGGTCCTGACCAGGGTTGCGCGGAAGAGCCGGTTGTTGACGGCGTGCCGCAGGCCCGTTCGCACCGCGCCGGTCAGGCGTTCGGCGGGCAGGGACGCGGTTTCCTTGGGCGGCGCGCGCCACCACAACAGCGCGGCGATGACGACGACGTTCGCGGCGGCGAACGCCCAGAACGGCGCCGACAGCCCGTAGCTGCACGATCGCCACGCCGCCGACGCGTCGGGCCGACCGTGCGGCTGAGATTGTAGGCGACGCCGTTGGCGGCGATCGCCCCCGGCAGGTCCGACTTCGGGACGAGCGCCGGCACGATCGCGAGCCAGGCCGGCGCGTTCACCGACCACGCGGCGCTGAGCAGGAACGTCGTCAGCAGCAGGGACACAGGGGACGCCAGGCCGAGCGACACCGAGGCCGGCGAAGGCGACGATCAGCAGGGCGATGTCCGCAGGAGATAGTAGAGGATGAGCCTGCGCGGATCGACGATGTCGGCGAGCGCCCCGGCCGGCAGGGTGAACAGGAACATCGGCAGAGTGGTCGCCGCATGGACCAGCGACACGTCGAGCGGATCGAGATCGAGGGTGGTCATCAGCCACCCCGACGCGGTGTCGTACATCGAGATCCCGACCAGCGCGAGGGTGCTGGCGAGCCAGACGACGGCGAAGTGGATGATGCGCGAAGGCGCCGAGCCACGCCTTCGGCTCCGCGGCGGTCGTCTCGGGAGCGGGCGGGTCCATGCGTTTCCTGGCCCCGTGCGCGGCTAGTGCGACGACAGGACGCAGCGGTCGCTGCGCAGGAGAAGGTCCCCGGTGACGCCGCCGAACGCCCATTCGCGCAGGCGGCTGTGGCCGAATGCGCCGGCGACGATCAGGTCGGCATCGAGATCGCGAGCGAGCGCGGCGAGTTGCTGCGCAGCGGCGCCTTGCGCCGTATCGCCTCGCAGGTCGCGGCGACGCCGTGCCGCGCGAGCCAGGCGCTCGACGTCGGCGAGCCGTCGCCCGGCGCCTCGATCGTCCCGGACTCGACGATTTCCACGACATCGACGCGCTTCATCGCCTGAAGCACCGGCAGCGCGTCGGCCAGGGCCCGGCGCGCCTCCCGCACCTCCTTGAAGCAGCCAGCGCCTGACGGAACGCGAAACCGCTCGCGCCCGCCGGGCGCGGTCAGGATCGGTCGCCCGAGGCGCATCAGGAGATCGCCGACATCGGCCTGGCCGGAGGAAAACAGCGTCCGTTCGTGGGCGTCGACCGACGCGATCACGAGATCGGCGCAGCGGGCTTCGTCGGCGACATACTCGTGGGCGGGTCCGAAGCGTCATCTGCATCCGCCAGTCGATCGCGCCGAAACCTGACAGCGCGGCGCGAAACTCCCGTTCGGCGGCGGCCGCCTGATCGGTGAACCTGCGCATGTCGTAGTCGTTCGGCTCGAACGGGCCCGCGCCTCGGACATAGCCATGGGTCGAGACCTGACGTGCCGCGATGCCGACGATTTGCGATCCAAACCGTTTGGCGACGTCGGCTGCGACCGCCAGAAACTCGGCGTTGGAGCGGCCGACGCGCAGGCAGACCATCAGGGTCGACAGGGCCACAATCCGTCCTCCAGTTAAAGTTGGACCCGGGCAGGGGCCGCACAGTTGAGACGCTCCCTTACCGGGGAGGGTCCCTCGTCGAGCCTTTCGGCGCGCCTTATAGCGGTGTGGACCGCTTCCCGCC
>CAVRWC010000011.1:0-125145 GCA_963724785.1 uncultured Alphaproteobacteria bacterium
GCCGGGCCGGAACCCGGCGAGCGTCGGGGAAGTCCCATCTGAGGCTCCGGCGGCGGCGGCGAAGAGGCGGCCCCGGATCGCTTCCGGCCGCCTCCTCGAATGGGTTGGCCGCAACGTCGCCCTGTCCATCTTCCTGGCCCTGGTCATCCTGGCCAGCCTGTTCGTGAAGAATTTCGCCGCCCTCGACAACGCGGCCGTGATCCTGAAGCAGTCCGCCATCCCGGCAATCGCCGTGATCGGCATGACCATGGTGCTCATGACCGGCGGCATCGACCTGTCGCTGGGCTACGTGGTCGGGCTGGCCTCCATCGTCTCCGGGATCATGGCCAATACCTGGCTCTGGCCGGCGCCCGCCGTGCTGGCGGCGGTCCTCGTCCTCGGCCTGGCCGTCGGCCTGTGCAACGGGCTGATCACCCAGTTCATGCGGGTCCCCGCCTTCATCGCCACCCTGGGCAGCGGCTATGTGATCTACGGCTTGGCCCAGATCATCAGCCAGGGCTCGATCATCAACCGGCTGCCCAAGAGCTTCCTGGCCATCGGCCGCACGCCGATGCTCGGGCTGCCCTCGGCGGTGTTCCTGGCCCTGGGGGTCGCCGTGGTGTTCCACGTGCTGATCAGCCGGACGATCTTCGGGCGGCAGCTCAAAGCGTTCGGCTTCGGCGCCCGGGCCGCCGCGCTGAGCGGCGTGCCCTGCGCACGGATCAACGTCTCCGTCTACGCTCTCTGCTCCACCCTTGCGGCGCTCTCCGGCCTGCTGTTCACCATCCGGGTGAACGCCGCCCAGCCCAACATGGGCGGCGGGTCGTTCACCTTCGAGGTGGTGACCGCGGCCATCGTGGGCGGCACCAGCCTGTTCGGCGGCGTCGGATCGGTGGCGAACAGCATCCTCGGCGTGCTGTCCATCAAGATCATCGAGAACTGCATCAACCTGCTGGGGGTCTCCTACCACCTGTATCTTGCCGTTCAGGGCGCGATCATCCTGGTGGCGATCGTCGTCGGCAACCTGACCAACCGCCGGGCGTGAGGAGGCGATGTTGGAACCGCTGGTTTCCATGCGCGGCGTCACCAAGTTCATTTACGGCGGCGACGGCCGGCCGCTCCGCAACACCGACGTGAAGATCCTGGAGGAGGTGGATTTCGACCTCTTCCCCGGGGAGGTGCACGTGCTGGTGGGCGAGAACGGCGCCGGCAAGAGCACGCTGATGAAGATCCTCGGCGGCGTCATCCCGCCAGACCGGGGCGAGCTGGAGATCGCCGGCGCGAAGGCCATCTTGGCCGACGCGCGGGACGCCCGGGAGAAGGGCGTGGCCTTCATTCATCAGGAGCTCAATCTCTGCGCCAACCTGGACGTGGCGCACAACATCTTCCTCGGCCGGGAACCGCGCCGGCGCGGGCTCAAGGACGCCGGCGAGATGTACCGGCGCAGCGCCGAGCTGCTTCAAGGCCCTGTCCACGGATCTGGATCCGCGCCTGCCCGTGGCCCGGCTCTCCACCGCCCAGCAGCAACTGGTGGAGATCGCCAAGGCCATGTCCTTCAAGTCCCGGGTCGTGATCATGGACGAACCCACCGCCAGCCTCACCAAGCGGGAGATCGACGTGCTGTTCGAGCTGATCCGGCGGATGCGCGCGGAGGGCATGGGCATCGTCTACATCTCGCACCGGTTCGAGGAGATCCTGGCCATCGGCGACCGCTTCACGGTCCTGCGGGACGGCCGCCACGTGGGCACCCTGCCGATCCAGGCGTTCAAGCCGGATTCGGTGATTTGGATGATGGCGGGGCGATCCATCGACGAGATGTACCCGCGCACCCACCCGGTGCACCCGGAGCCCGTCCTGGAGGTGCGCGGGCTTCGCCTCGCGCCGCATACCCCGCCCATCGACCTAACGGTGCGCCGTGGCGAGGTGGTGGGCCTCGGCGGCCTGGTAGGCAGCGGCCGCACCGAACTGGCCAAATCCGTGTTCGGGGCGCGCGGGTTCCACGGCGGCGAGGTGCTCTACCTTGGCCGGAAGACCAACGGCTGGAGTCCGGCCAGGTTGATCCGGGCGGGCATGGCCTACCTTTCCGAGGACCGCAAGACCGAGGGCCTGATCCCGCCCATGTCTATCCGCGAGAACCTGAGTTTGGCCTCCTTGCGGTCGGTGGCCAACCTGGGCTTCCTGTCCCGGCCAAAGGAGGAGCGCCAGGCGGCTGGGCTCATCCAGCAACTGAACATCGTCGCGCGCTCCAGCGAGCAGCTGGTGTCCACCCTCAGCGGCGGCAACCAGCAGAAATGCGTCCTGGGCAAGTGGCTGAGCACCGCGCCGCGGCTGCTCATGCTGGACGAGCCTACCCGTGGCATCGACGTGGGCGCCAAGGCTCAGATCCACAAGCTGATCGACCAGATCGCCGGCGCCGGCGTTGGCATCCTCATGATCAGCAGCGAGCTGTCCGAGCTTATCGGCATCAGCGATCGGGTCTACGTCATGCGCGAAGGCGGGGTGGCGGCGGAGCTGGAGGCGGGACCAGAGCTGACTCAGGAGCGGGTGGTGGCCTGCATGGTCTAGATAGACGCCGCCGCGTCAGTAGACGTTCTCGCACGGACCCATTCCGCTGGCGGGTGCGACAGGGGTGGGACAATTGCACAGGAGGATCCCCAGCCAAGCCATTGCACTTCTGAGAAGATCAATGGTTTACGCTCAGAATCGGGGGTTTTTGGCTGGGGCGGGAGGAATTCGAACCTCCGTATGGCGGAATCAAAATCCGCTGCCTTACCACTTGGCGACGCCCCAATCCGCCGCCGGCGTCGAACGGTCCGGCGGAAAACGGGGCGGACCATAGTTCTGAGCCCCGCGTATCGCAATGGCCGCGAGCCTGATTTTCGGTCGTGGGCGCGCTGCTGATCCATCTTCCGCGATCCGGTCGGCGCTTCGCGGGCTTCCAGCGCCTCATGCCCGCCGAACGATAGGCAGCGCGCTGGCTTGGGGGTCATCAAATCTGCAGATTTGTGATGTGTCCGCCCAAACCTTGAAATCACCAGCCGGCGCAGCCGGCCTCAAAACAGCGCCGCGAACGCCGCCAGATCCGCGTTGGCGCCGCAGACGAGCACGCCGACGCGTTCGTCCATGTCCGGCCGGTAGGCGCCGTCGATGAGGGCGGCGAAGGCGGCGGCGCCGCCGGGCTCGGCGACGATGGAGGCGTCGCGCCACAGCCGGCGCTGCGCCTCGAGGATCGCTGTGTCAGGAACGAGAACGAATTCGGCGACGAAACGCCGGGCGATGGCGAGGTTGAGATCGCCGACCCGCCTCGCGCCGAGCAAATCGGCGGCGACCGAGTGGACGCTCACATCGACCGGCGCCCCGGCTTCGAGCGCGGCGTCGAGAGCCCGGGAGCCCTCGGGCTCGACGCCGACGACCTTGATCCGCCCGGCGAACCACGCGGCGACGCCGGAGAGCAGCCCGCCGCCGCCGACCGCGACGAGGACCGTGTCGAGCGCCGGGAGGCCCAGCCGTTCGAGGTCTTCCTCCCATTCGAGGGCGACGGTTCCCGCGCCCGCGATGGTCGCCTGCGCGTCGTAAGGGTGGATCTTGAGCGCGCCGCGCTCGGCGACGAAAGCGTCGCAGCGCTCTTGCGCCTCGGCGTAGCTCGCGCCGCCGACGACCGCATCCGCCCCGCATGCGCGGATGCGCGCAACCTTCGCGGGCGTCGAGATCTCCGGCACGAACACCGTCGCGCTGACGCCGAGTCGTTCAGCCGCGAAGGCGACCGCCGCGCCGTGGTTGCCGCCCGAAGCCGTGGCGCAACCGACGGCCGGCGCGGGGCGGGTCAGGAGATTGTGGAAGGCGCCGCGCGCCTTGAACGAGCCGGAATGTTGAAGGCTCTCGAGCTTGAGCGACAGAGGCGGGGCGCCGGCGATCGGGGAGGGGGTTTCAAGGAGCGGCGTGCGCCGGACGTAGCCGGCGATCCGCCCGTACGCCGCCCGGATGTCGTCGGACGTCACGGCGGGCGGAGCGGCGGGGTGTTCAGCCTTGGTTGAATCCCGGTTCACGTCTCATCCTTCTCGACAGGCCCCCCCCGGACCAGCGCGTAGCTTTGCGCCAGGTAGTCCGCAAGTTCGCCGTCGCTCAAGGTGTCATCGTCTGGGAGGCGAGACACCGGCGCCGGCCGCAGTCCAGGGAGTCGTTGCGCATCCCGCAGCTCGTTTCGGAGCCTTTGGAGGCGTCCCCAAGGCGCCGCCGTTGGGGCCGGCGCGCGATCGCGGCTACTTTGACTATGCCGGAGTCGGCCCGCTGGACAAGATGGCTCGCATAGGGAAGGCAGGCGCGGGCCGACAGCCCAGCGTCGCTGACCCGCGTCGCTTCAAAGCTTCATCGAGTTCTTTCAGCTCGCGCAGGCGGTCGAGCTTCTCCTGCGCCGCCTGCTTCTGGTCCTCGGTCGCGTCGGCGACGTCCTCTTCCGCGTTCTTGATCTCCTGGTCGAGATGCGCGGCGTTGAGCTCCTCGAACGGGATCGCGGTCTCGGCGAGGATCGTCAGGCCGAGCGGGTGGACGTCGGCGAAGCCGCCGCGCACGAAGACGCGGAGGTGCTTGCCGTTGCGCGTCGTCGATGCCGACGACGCCGGGGCGGACCGCGGCCATGGTCGGCGCATGGTCGCGCGAGCACCTGGAAGTCGCCCTCGTGTCCCGGCACGACCACCGCCTGCGCCGGCCCGCTGAACAAAACCTTGTCCGGCGAGACGAGTTCAAAGGGAAATAGCGCCATGGGCTCAGGCCTCGGCTTTCTGTCTGCGTCAGGCCGCTTCCGCGGCGAGCTTCTTGGCCTTCTCGACGGCCTGCTCGATCGTGCCGACCATGTAGAAGGCGGCCTCGGGCAGGTTGTCGTACTTGCCTTCGACGATGCCCTTGAAGCCCTTGACCGTGTCCTCGATCTTGACCTGGACGCCGGGCGAGCCGGTGAACACCGCGGCCACGTCGAACGGCTGCGACAGGAAGCGCTCGATCTTGCGGGCGCGGGCGACGATCAGCTTGTCCTCTTCGGAAAGCTCGTCCATGCCGAGGATGGCGATGATGTCCTGCAGCGCCTTGTAGCGCTGCAGCACCTGCTGCACCTGGCGGGCGACGTCGTAGTGCTCCTCGCCGACGATGGCCGGGGTGAGCATGCGCGAGGTCGAGTCGAGCGGGTCGACCGCCGGATAGATGCCCTTTTCCGCGATCGCGCGCGACAGCACCGTCGTCGCGTCCAGATGGGCGAAGGAGGTGGCGGGCGCCGGGTCGGTCAGGTCGTCGGCCGGCACGTAGATCGCCTGCACCGAGGTGATCGAGCCCTTGGTGGTCGTGGTGATGCGCTCCTGCAGCAGCGCCCATGTCGGTGGCGAGCGTCGGCTGGTAGCCGACCGCCGAGGGAATGCGGCCGAGCAGCGCCGAGACTTCCGAGCCGGCCTGGGTGAAGCGGAAGATGTTGTCGACGAAGAACAGCACGTCCTGGCCCTGGTCGCGGAAGTACTCGGCGACGGTGAGGCCCGAGAGCGCGACGCGCATGCGCGCGCCCGGCGGCTCGTTCATCTGGCCGAACACCAGCGCGCACTTCGACTTCACCGTCGAATTGGGGTCCTTGCGGATCGGCGTTGACCTTGGACTCGATGAACTCGTGATAGAGGTCGTTGCCTTCGCGGGTGCGCTCGCCGACGCCGGCGAACACCGAATTGCCGCCATGGGTCTTGGCGACGTTGTTGATCAGCTCCTGGATGAGCACGGTCTTGCCGACGCCCGCGCCGCCGAACAGGCCGATCTTGCCGCCCTTGGCGTAGGGCGCGAGCAGGTCGACGACCTTGATGCCGGTGACGAGGATCTGCGCTTCGGTCGACTGGTCGACGTAGGACGGGGTCGGCTGATGGATCGCGCGGCGCGCCTCCATCGGGATCGGGCCGGCCTCGTCGACCGGCTCGCCGATGACGTTCATGATGCGCCCGAGCGTGCCGGCGCCGACCGGAACCGAGATCGCGTCGCCGGTGTCGGTGACTTCCTGGCCGCGGACGAGGCCTTCGGAAATGTCCATCGCGATGCAGCGCACCTGGTTCTCGCCGAGGTGCTGAGCGACCTCGAGCACCAGGCGGTTGCCGTTGTTGTCGGTGGTCAGCGCGTTCAGGATCGGCGGCAGGTAGCTGTCGAACTGCACGTCGACGACGGCGCCGATCACCTGGGTGATCCGGCCGGTGGCGTTTGCGATATTGGCCATAGTGACGTCCTCGTTCTTCAATTCTCAAGGTCGCGGCGAGGCGACGGGTTGGGTCAGAGCGCCTCGGCGCCCGAAATGATCTCGATCAGCTCCTTGGTGATCATCGCCTGGCGGGTGCGGTTGTAGCGGAGCGTGTACTTCTTCACCATTTCGCCGGCGTTGCGCGTGGCGTTGTCCATCGCGCTCATCTGCGCGCCGAAGAACGAGGCGGCGTTCTCGAGCAGCGCGCGATAGACGCGGACGGTCAGCGCCTGCGGCAGGAGCTGGGCCAGGATCTCGCTCTCGTCCGGCTCGTAGTCGTAGGTCGTGCGCCTTCTCGTTCTCCTTCGTCTCGCCGAGCTCCGGCGGAATGAGCTGCTGCGCTGTCGGGATCTGCGAGATCACCGACCGGAAGCGCGAGTAAGAAGAGCGTGCAGACGTCGAACTCGCCGCTGTCGAACAGCGCGATGATCTTCTCGGCGATCGGCCGCGCCGTCTCGTAGGCGATCGTGCGCACGGCGCGCAGGTCGATCAGCTCGAGGATCTGCTTCTCGTGGGTGCGGCGAAGCTGGTCGTAACCCTTCTTGCCGACGCAGATGATCTTGACCGTCTTGCCCTCGGCGGCGAAGCGCGTTGGCCTTGTCGCGCGCCAGGCGGACGATCGACGGTGTTGAACGCGCCGCACAGCCCGCGCTCGCCGGTGCAGACGACGAGCAGGTGGGTCTGGTTCGATCCGGATCCGGTCAGCAGACGGGGGCCTTCGCCGGCCTTCGACGGCGCCGGCGAGGTTGGTCAGCACCGCCTCGACGCGCTGGGCGTAGGGGCGGGCGGCCTCGACCGCGGCCTGGGCGCGGCGCAGCTTCGACACGGCGACCATCTGCATCGCCTTGGTGATCTTCTGCGTCGACTTGACGGAGGCGATCCGGTTTCTGAGTTCCTTGAGGGACGGCATCGATTGGCGTCTCCGCGCCCGCGCCTCGTCAAGGCGCGGGGTCCGGTTGAAGGTCAGGGAATCAGGCGAAGCTCGCGGCGAAGGACTCGACCGCCGACTTGAGCTTGGCTTCGGTGTCGCTCGTCAGATCGGTTGTCGAGCGGATCGTCTCGAGCACGTCGGGGTGCTTCGAGCGCAGGAAGCCGAGCAGGCCGTCCTCGAACGGACGCACCTGGTGCAGCGCCAGCTTGTCGAGGTAGCCGTTGACGCCGGCGTAGATCACGCAGACCTGCTCTTCCATCTTGAGCGGGGAGAACTGCGGCTGCTTCAGGAGCTCGGTCAGACGCGAGCCGCGGTTGAGCAGCCGCTGGGTGACGGCGTCGAGGTCGGAGCCGAACTGGGCGAATGCGGCCATCTCGCGGTACTGGGCGAGTTCGCCCTTGATCTTGCCGGCGACCTTCTTGGTCGCCTTGGTCTGCGCCGACGATCCGACGCGCGACACCGAGAGGCCGACGTTCACGGCCGGCCGGACGCCCTGGTAGAAGAGGTCCGTCTCGAGGAAGATCTGGCCGTCGGTGATCGAAATGACGTTGGTCGGGATGTAGGCCGAGACGTCGTTGGCCTGCGTCTCGATGATCGGCAGCGCGGTCAGCGAGCCCGAACCGAAGTCCTTGTTGAGCTTGGCGGCGCGCTCGAGCAGGCGGGAGTGGAGGTAGAACACGTCGCCCGGATACGCCTCGCGGCCCGGCGGGCGGCGGAGCAGCAGCGACATCTGGCGATAAGCGACGGCCTGCTTCGACAAGTCGTCGTAGATGATGACGGCGTGCATGCCGTTGTCGCGGAAGAACTCGCCCATCGCGCAGCCGGAGAAGGGCGCGAGGAACTGCATCGGCGCCGGGTCGGAGGCGGTGGCGGCGACGATGATCGAGTATTCGAGCGCGCCGTTCTCCTCGAGCACCTTGACGAACTGGGCGACGGTCGAGCGCTTCTGGCCGACCGCGACATAGACGCAGTAGAGCTTCTTGCTCTCGTCATCGCCCTGGTTCAGCGGCTTCTGGTTGAGGATGGTGTCGAGGGCGATGGCGGTCTTGCCGGTCTGGCGGTCGCCGATGATCAGCTCGCGCTGGCCGCGGCCGATCGGGATCATCGAGTCGATCGCCTTGAGGCCGGTCGCCATCGGCTCGTTGACCGACTTGCGCGGGATGATGCCGGGCGCCTTGACGTCGACGCGGGCGCGCTTGGCGGCGTTGATCGGACCCTTGCCGTCGATCGGATTGCCGAGCGCGTCGACGACGCGGCCGAGCAGTTCCTTGCCGACCGGCACGTCGACGATCGCGCCGGTGCGCTTGACGGTCTGGCCTTCCTTGATCTCGCGGTCGGTGCCGAAGATCACGATGCCGACGTTGTCGGTTTCGAGGTTCAGCGCCATGCCGCGGACGCCGTTCTCGAACTCGACCATCTCGCCGGCCTGGACCTTGTCGAGGCCGTAGGCGCGAGCGATGCCGTCGCCGACGCTCAGCACCTGGCCGACCTCGGTGACCTCCGCCTCGGCGCCGAAGTTCGCGATCTGGCTCTTGAGAATCGAAGAAATTTCTGCGGCGCGGATGTCCATCAGCCGACCTCTTTCATGGCTAGGCGAATTGCGTTGAGCTTGGTGCGGAGCGAGCCGTCGACCATGCGCGAGCCGAGTTTCACGACCAGGCCGCCGATGATCGACGGATCGACCTTGACGTCGAGCTGGACGTCCCGGCCGCCGGAGGCGGCCTTGAGTTGGTCTTTGAGCGCGTCGAGGTTCTCGCCCGAGAGAGCGGAGGCGCTGGTGACCTCGGCCCGCGTCACGCCGCGGCTGGCGTCGTACAGCTTGCGGTAGTCGTCGATCATCCCGCGGATGAAGAAGAGCCGGCGCTTGGTCGCGACGAGCCGGACGAAATTTGCGGCGATTCCGGAAATGCCGGCCTTTTCGAGGATCGCGTCGAGCGCCTTGAGCTTGTCGTGGGCGGAGAAGACGGGGCTGCGGACCAGCCGAGCCAAGTCCGGGCTCTCGCCGATCAGGCCGTCGAGCGTTTCCAGCGATTGGGCGACGGCGTCTGTCTGGCGGTCGTCCTGGGCGAGAGCGAACAAGGCGGACGCGTAGCGCCCGGATACGCCAGAAACGACATCGCTGTGTTCAGCCAAGGTTCAATCATCCCTTTGGGACGGGATGCGCCCTGACGTCGGCCGTCGGCCCGCACGTTTCCTGCGCGATCCTCAGAAGTTCCCTGCCACGCGTCCAGAAGGGGCTCCCCGGTCCGCGAGACGGCGGTCAGGTACCATAGGCCCCCGAGGGGCGCAACGCCCGAGGTCGCGAAAAAGGAGGCGCCGGACGAAAGGATAAGAGGACCTGTGGAACATCGAAAAGCGCTGCAAAGAGAGATGGATAGAGGCGGCGATTGAGGTTCGCCGAGCTGGGCTGGCGGCGGGAGCGCTACCCGAACTCGGTGGAACATGTCGGGAAAGTCCGACATAAGCGAGCGTCTGAAGGGAGCGTGCGCCGGATGACCGAAAAGGGAATCGCAGACGAGCCGACCGGCGCGCCGGACGTGTTCGGTGCGCTCGCCAGTCCGGCCCGGCGGCAGCTCCTGATGGCGCTGCGCGCGGGACCGAGAACGGCCGCGAGCCTGAGCGAGGGGATGCCGATCGCCCGCGCCTCGGTATCGGAGCATCTGGCGCTGTTGCGCGCCGTCGGCCTCGTGCGGGCGCAGAAGCGGGGCCGCGAGCGCCTCTACCATCTCGACCCGCGCCCGCTGACGGAGGTCGGCGCCTGGCTGAACGTCATGCTGGCGTTCTGGACGCTGAGGCTCAGCGATCTGAACGAGCTCGGGGAGGGCGACGCGGGCGCCGTCCGGAATCGACGGTCGTCGTCCGCTTCGCCGTAACGCAACCCCGGCAGGCCTTGCCGACGCCATAGTGCGGAGCCACGACAGGACCCTCGCGAGGGAAGCAAGGAGTTGGCGGTGAGCAGCGTTGGCGCGGCGATCGACGTTCGGGCGGATCATGAACTGCTGGTTCGTGACGGGATCGTCGGATTCAAGGGCGCGTTCTCTCGCGAGTTCGCCAGGCGGATGCGCCAGGACATGATGGCCGCGTTCTGGGACGCGATCCAGCGGCCGGGCGGGGCCGTCGGCCGCGGCCCGCGGCGCTGGTACGTCGAGATCGTTCCTGAGATGTTTGGCGGCTTCGTCGAGCTTTGCGCCCATCCCTGGGTGACGGCGATGTGCGAGGCGACGCTCGGCCCCGACTACAAGATCGTCGAGATCGGCTTCGACGCGCCGTTCGAGGGGGCCGAGAACCAGCCCTGGCACCGGGATTTCCCCTCGCCCCCCGATACCTGGCGGGACCGGCGGATCACGTCCCTCGCCTTCAACCTGACCGGCGTCGACGTCACGCCCGACATGGGGCCGTTCGAGGTCGCGCCGGGCACGCAGTGGGATGACGGCCGAACGTGGCCGCACGAGATGTTTCCGCCAGGGGATTCCTGGGCCCGCTACGCGGAGCGCGGCGTGCGGAAATACCCGCAGATGGGAGACGTCTCCTGCCGGTCGGCGCTGACCGTCCATCGCGGCACGGCGCATGGTTCGATGATCCCCCGACCAGTCATGGTTCTCGGGGTCGACGCGCCGGGCGCGGGGCACGACAAGCTGCACGACCTCATGGTCACGAGGCCCTATCATCAGGCACTCCCGCCAGTCGTCCGGGACCATCTCGTCTGCCGGATCGTGGACAGGCTGACGCCCGTGACCCAGAAGCACGACATCGAGGGCTTGGCGATGGGCTGAGGCCTGGGTCCCGAATCGGTTCCCTTCCCCCGCGCGCCCTGCTAATGCCGGGCCATGCCCGCCCACCCGATCGACAACATCCGCAACTTCGCCATCGTCGCGCATATCGACCATGGCAAGTCGACGCTCGCCGACCGGCTGATCCAGCAGACCGGAACCGTGGCGGAACGCGACATGGTCGAGCAGGTGCTCGATTCGATGGACATCGAGCGCGAACGCGGCATCACCATCAAGGCCAACACCGTCCGCCTGGAATACAAGGCCAAGGACGGCAAGACCTATATCCTGAACCTCATGGACACGCCCGGCCACGTCGACTTCGCCTACGAGGTCTCGCGCTCGCTCGCGGCTTGCGAGGGCTCGCTGCTCGTGGTCGACGCGAGCCAGGGGGTCGAGGCGCAGACGCTTGCCAATGTCTATCACGCGCTCGACGCGGGGCACGAGATCGTCCCGGTCCTCAACAAGATCGACCTGCCGGCGGCCGAGCCGGACCGGATCAAGCAGCAGATCGAGGACGTCATCGGCCTCGACGCCTCGCAGGCGGTGGCGATCTCGGCCAAGACCGGCCTCAACATCGAAGCCGTGCTCGAAGCGATCGTCGCCCGCCTGCCGCCGCCCACGGGCGACGAGACCGCGCCCTTGAAAGCCCTGCTCGTCGACAGCTGGTACGACGCCTATCTCGGGGTCGTGGTGCTGGTCCGCGTCCTCGACGGGACCATCAAGAAGGGCATGCGGATCCGCATGATGGCCGCCGAGGCGGCCTACGAGGTCGACCGGATCGGCGTCTTCCGCCCCAAGATGACGGAGACGGACCAGCTCGGTCCGGGCGAGGTCGGCTACATCACCGCCCAGATCAAGCAGGTCGCCGACACCCGGGTCGGCGACACGATCACCGACGACAAGCGCCCGACGGCGGCGGCGTTGCCGGGCTTCAAGCCGGCTCAGCCGGTGGTGTTCTGCGGCCTCTTCCCGGTGGACGCCGCCGACTTCGAGGACCTGCGCGCGGCCATGGGCAAGCTTCGCCTCAACGACGCGAGCTTCTCCTACGAGATGGAGACCTCGGCCGCGCTCGGCTTCGGCTTCCGCTGCGGCTTTCTCGGGCTCCTCCACCTCGAGATTATCCAGGAGCGGCTGGAACGCGAGTTCAACCTCGACCTCATCGCCACCGCCCCATCGGTCATCTACAAGATTGTGCTGACCGACAAATCGGTGCTCGAGATGCACAACCCGGCCGACATGCCGGATCCGGTCAAGATCGTCGAGATCCAGGAGCCCTGGATCAAGGCGACCATCCTGACCCCCGACGACTATCTCGGCGCGATCCTGAAGCTTTGCCAGGACCGACGGGGGACCCAGGTCGACCTCAACTACGTCGGCAAACGGGCCATGGTGGTCTACGAGTTGCCGCTCAACGAAGTGGTGTTCGACTTCTACGATCGCCTCAAATCCATCTCCAAGGGCTACGCCTCCTTCGACTACCAGCTGACCGACTACCGCCCCGGCGACCTTGTGAAAATGTCGATTTTGGTCAACGGCGAACCGGTCGATGCGCTCTCGATGCTGGTCCACCGCGACCGGGCCGAAGCCCGGGGCCGGGCGATGGTGGAAAAGCTCAGGGAGCTGATTCCGCCCCACATGTTCCAGATCCCCATCCAGGCGGCGATCGGCGCCAAGATCATCGCCCGTGAGACGATCCGGGCGCTGCGCAAGGACGTCACCGCCAAGTGCTACGGCGGCGACGCCACCCGCAAGCGCAAGCTTCTCGAAAAGCAGAAAGCCGGTAAGAAGCGCATGCGCCAGTTCGGAAAGGTCGAAATCCCGCAGGAAGCGTTCATTGCGGCGCTGAAGATGGACAGTTGAAGAGCAATTCGCGCGCCCGTGCCGTTTCCGGGCCGGTTTCGAGCCTTTTCAAGACCTTGCAGCGGATTTTTCCGGCGGGTGTCGCCGCCGAGCCGGCCGTCATCGCGAGGAGCGCCGAACGCGCCAAGACGCCGATCGGGGCGCCGGAGTTCATTCTCGGGCTTGCCCTTGCCCCGCCGTTCGGCCGCCCGACTATTCCCGCGCCGGTTTTGGGCCTTTTCAAGTCTTTGCAGCGGATTTTCCAGGCGGGCGTGACGACCTCTGTCGCCGCAACCACCCAGCGGATCGGGACCGCAGACCTTGCCGCGGACGCGCCGATCCCAAATTCCTGGAAGCGGGTCCCAAGCCGATGTGGCGCCGATTCCAAGTCCAAGCCAACGCCTTGCTGGACCTCACCCCTGCCATTTCCACCGATATCAAGATGTTAGTCCTTTGGCTGCGCGCTTTCGCGAGGGAGCTTGGCGTTCAGACGTTGCGAGCGTGCGCATAGATCGTCGCCACGACCGTGATCCCGTCCCCTTGTCAGAACCCGATTTACCGCAACCCGCCTTTGTCTCGACCTTTCTGGAAAAGGGTAGCAGCAGTTTCTGATAAAGGGAATAAAATGTTTGAGACAGCAACGGAGAACCGTCACCGCCGCACCCCTCATCCGCGGCCCTTCTCCCTATCCCCGGGTCAAGCCCGGGGAGGAAAAGGGAGCGCGCGCTACGCCCCCGCCTGATCCGCGATCCTTCCAAGACTTCTCCTCGCGGCCGAGCACCGTCAGCACGTCAAAAATGCCGGGCGAGGTGGTGCGGCCGGTCAGCGCGGCGCGGAGCGGCTGGGCGACGGCGCCGAGCTTTGCGCCGGTCTCTTCGGCATAGGCGCGCACCACGGCCTCCAGAGCGGGGGCGGTCCATTCGGCGGCGGCGAGTTTCGGCAGGAGCGCCGCGAGGCGCGCCCGGCCGCCCTTCTCGATGATGTCGAAGGCCTTCACGTCCATCGGCAAAGGCCGGGTCGCGAACAGGAAGCCCGCGCCGTCGAGTAGTTCGACCAGCGTCTTGGCCCGCTCCTTCAAGCCGGGGATCGCGGCGCGCAGTTGCGCGCGTTTGCGCTCATCGAGTTGCGCCAAAATATCAGGGCCGCCCGGCAGGTAGGGCAGGGTGTCGATCAGCGCCCCGAACAGCGCGTCGTCGGTCGCGGCCCGCATGAAGTGGCCGTTCATGTTCTCGAGCTTGGCGGTGTCGAAGCGCGAGGCGGAGCGGCCGATCGCCGGCAGGTCGAAGGCGGCGATCAGCTCCTCTTCGGTGAAGAACTCCTTGTCGCCGGAACTCCAGCCGAGCCGCACCAGATAATTGCGGAGCGCCGCGGGCAGGTAGCCCAGCGCGCGGTAGGCGTCCACGCCGAGGGCGCCGTGGCGCTTGGACAGTTTTGCGCCGTCGGACCCGTGGATCAGCGGGATATGAGCCCAGACGGGCGTCTCCCAGCCGAGCGCCTGATAGATCTGGGTCTGGCGCGCGGCGTTGGTCAGGTGGTCGTCGCCCCGGATCACATGGGTAACGGCCATGTCGTGGTCGTCGACGACGACGGCGAGCATGTAAGTCGGATTGCCGTCCGAGCGCAGGAGCACGAGGTCGTCGAGGTCCTTGTTGGCGAAGGTCACCTTCCCCTGCACCTTGTCGTCGATCACCGTCTCGCCCTCCTGCGTGGCGCGCAGGCGGATCACCGGGGCGACGCCGGGAGGCGCCTCCGAGGGATCGCGGTCGCGCCAGCGCCCGTCGTAGCGCATCGGCTTCCCCTCGAGCCGCGCCTTCTCGCGCATCTCCTCGAGTTCCGCGGGGCTCGCGTAGCAGCGGTAGGCCGCGCCCTTGAACAGCATCTCGTCGACGACTTCGCGATGTCGCGAGGCGCGATCGAACTGGCTGATCGCCTCGCCGTCCCAATCGAGCCCGAGCCACTTGAGCCCGTCGAGGATCGCATCCACGGCCGCTTGCGTCGAGCGCTCGCGGTCGGTGTCCTCGATGCGCAGAAGGAACGTCCCGCCGAAGCGTTTGGCGTAGAGCCAGTTGAAGAGAGCCGTGCGCGCGCCGCCGATGTGGAGGAATCCGGTCGGGGAGGGCGCGAACCGGGTGATGACGTGGGACATTGGGAAACTCGAAAAAGCGGAAGCCGGCGTGTCTAGCAGACGGGGGTGGAGAGGCAAAGGATCATGCTTGCCTCCCGCGAAAGCGGGGGGTCCCACGCGGCGCCGACGAGGCGCTTCCAAGAACTGGCGCCGCGACGTCGGGGCGGCCGCTTCCCCGGGCGCGACAACCGACGGGCGGACCCCGCAGGGCCTTGCGCGCTCGCGCCGCATTCCCATGGTCCTGAGGCCGATGGTAGAGTTGTGCGGCGCAAGAGGCGCCCGGGGCGCAGCGATGGACTTCATCTTCATGTTGACCCGCGACGACGCGACGGTCGCCGACGCGCTCGACCTCGTGGAGCAGGTGCGCCCTCTCGGCCTCAGGCACGTCGGTTTCAAGGACGTCGGCGCCGAGCCGGAGACGCTGCGGCGGCTCGCCGTCGCCATCCGCGGCGCCGGCGCGTCGGTGTGGATGGAGATCGTCTCGACCTCGCGCGCGGACGAACTCCGGTCGATTGCGCTCGGGCGCGACCTCGGCGTCGATTTCCTGATGGGCGGCGTGGGAGCGGAGGAGGGCGTGCGCATCCTCGAAGGCAGCTCGACGCGCTACCTGCCCTTCGCCGGCAAGCCCACCGGCCATCCGACATTGCTCGGCGGGGCGGCGGAAGAGGTCGAGGCGCATTGCCGCGCCTTCGCGGCCTTGGGATGCGCGGGCGTCGACATTCTCGCCTATCGGGCGACCGAGGCCGAGCCGCTCGACCTCGTCGCGGCCTGCCGCCGCGGTTTTGGCGCAAGCGGACTGGTGGTCGCGGCCGGCTCGATCCACTGCGCCGAGCGCGTCGCCGCGGTCCGCGACGCCGGCGCCGACGCCTTCACCATCGGGACCGCGGCGATCGACGGTTCTTACGCGCCCGGCGGCGGGCCGCTGGAGGCGCAGCTCAGGGCGGTGCTCAGAGACTGCGCGAGCGCGCCAAGCAACGCCGCGCGATAAGTCCTCGCACCACAGTCTTTAGCCGCCCTGGCGAGGCCCGACCCCTTCTGGCGCGCCGTCTCTCGCCAGCGCGTCAAGCGCCTGCTTCATCGCCCGCGTGCCCGCCTCGAGCGCTCTGGATAACTGGGGTTTGACGCCGTCCGGGAGGAAGTCGGCGACCCAGACGACTGTCGTTCCGCCGCCGGCGCGTGCTGAAACCTGTAGCGACGCATTGTAGTGCGTCGTCCATCCGCCTTCGGCGGTCCAGACCAGCCGTCGGGCCTCGTCATCGATTGTCACGATCGGCTCGCGGATGACCATGCCGTTGATGAACGTCACGATCCGGGCGTCCGCCTCGAGTTCTCGTGTCGGTGACGAATCCCGGCGCGAGGCGGGTATGAACCGCCCCAATGTCGCGAATAACCGTCCACACGTCCTCGGGGGATCCAGCAGTGTCAAGCGAGGTCCGGATAGTCGCCATCGCAGTCAGGCTCCGAGATGGAGGGCTTCGAGCCGGTAGCCGTCGGGATCGACGACAAAGGCTGCATAATAGTCTGCGCTGTAATCGACCCGGACTCCCGGCGCGCCGTTGTCGCGGCCGCCCGCGGCCAGCGCGGCGGCGTGAAAACGCGCGACCGCCTCGCGGTTGGGGGCGCGAAAGCAGAAATGCAGGCCGGACTTCGGATTGGCCGGGACTGGCGCGTCCGAGAGGGAGATCCACAGGCCGGCAACGCTGTCGCCGTAGCCGAGCGAGTTGTCGCTCGTGATCAGGCGGCCGTAGCCAAGCGGCTGAAGCGCCGCGTCATAGAAGGCGCGCGAGCGCGAAATGTCGCGTACGCCGATGGAAACGTGATCGAACATTTGATTTCTCCTTGCCGTGCTCGCGCCAACCCTAGCGGGCGGCGGATTGGGCCGGCTTGGGGAAAATTGCTATGATGGGCCGATGGGAACCCAAGCAGGCGAGTCCAACTCTCGCGCGCCGACTGTGCGGCGCATTGAGGGCGGAGAGGCGTGGAGCGTCAGCGAGATCGTCTGCCCGGGCGGCCCTGGCGATCGTCCGTACGAGGAGCGCCACCGCGGCTTCAGCCTGTCCGCCGTGTTCGACGGCGTATTCACCTATCGCGGCGAGCGCGGGACGAGCCTGCTTTACCCGGGCGCAATTCTGCTGGGAAACAGTGGGGCCTGTTACGAATGCGGCCATCGCCACAGCGTGGGCGACCGCTGCGTGTCCTTCAATCTTAGCGAGGACGCGTTCGAGGACATCGCCGGGCCGCGCCGGCTGCGGCGCTTCCGCCAAGCCGTGTTGCCGGCGTCGGACAAGCTGACGCCCCTCTTCGCCGCGATCGGTCGCCTGCGCACGGACGCCTCGCCGCGGCGCGCTGAAGATCTGGCGATCGAAGTCGTCGAGGCGGCGGCCGACGCGCTGAACGACGGGGCGGCTGTTTCTTTCGCGCCAGCTTCCGGGCAGATTCGGCGGGTGGTCGAGGTCCTGCGGCATATCGAGGAGCAGGGGGACGAGCCGCTCGACCTTCAGCAAATGGCCGCGATGGCAGGCTTGAGCCGGTATCATTTCCTGCGGACATTCCGCCGGCTCGTCGGGCTGACCCCCTATCGCTATCTGCTGGGGGTGCGGATGGCGCGCGCGGCGCGCCGGTTGGCGGCGACCCGCGATCCGATCATCACCATCGCGATCGAGGCGGGCTTCGGCGACATATCGACCTTCAACGCCCGCTTCCGTGCGATATTCGGGATGACGCCGTCGAAATATCGTGTCGCCTCGGCTTGAGGCCGCGAGGAGCTCGAGAACCGGCGCGTAGCGCTGTCTGGTCGGTCTCGTCTCGGACTCACAATCAGCCAGGACGCGCCCCTTTCCACCGCGCCCGCCCCATGCTTAAGTTGACGCATGGGCACATCGGGGCGCGCGGGCGTTCTGGCGGCCGCCGCAGGGCTGTCGCGCTCTTCCGCTTGGGCCCCCGACTGGCGCAAGGTCCTTGACGGCGCGCTGGCGCGCGAGGTCGAGGAGCGTCGCTTTTTCCTCTGGCTGCCGGTCGCGGCGATGGGCGGCGTGGCGCTCAATCTCTCCGCCGACAGCGAGCCGGCCTTGTGGGCGCCGATCGCGCTGACGCTGCTATTCTCGGCGCTGGCGTATCTGGCGCGAGCGCGTCCCGTCGCGTTCGGCGTTTCGCTCGCGCTCGCGGCCGCTCTTCGCCGGCTTTCTCGCCATGTCGCTGCGCACGGCGCGGGTCGAGGCGCCGGTGCTCGACCGCATCCGCATCGTCTCGCTGACCGGCTACGTCGAGGAGGTCGACCTGAGGCCGGTCGGGGCGCGCATGGTGATCGCGGTCACGAGCGCCGACGGCATGCCGGCGGAGAAGGTTCCGGCCGCATGTCCGCGTGACCACCCGCAGGACGCCCGACGCCGTCGCCGGCGATTTCGTTTCGCTGAAGGCCCGCCTGCTGCCGCCGTCGCACGCGTCCCTGCCCGGCGGCTACGACTTCGCCCGCGACGCGTTCTTCGCCGGCGTCGGCGCGGTCGGCTCGACGCTCGGGCAGGTACAGGTGCTGCCGCCGCCGGCCGACGCGAGCCTGAGCCAGCGTTTCTCCGCGGCCGATCGACCACGCCCGCAACGCCCTCGCGCTTGCGGGTCAGCCGGATCATCGGCGGCGACGAGGGCGCGATCGCCGCCGCCATGGTGACGGGCAAGCGCGACTTCCTCTCCAACGACGCCAAGGACCTCATTCGCGAGGCCGGCATCTTCCACATCATCACCATCTCCGGCGTGCAGATGACGCTGGTCGCGGGGATTTTCTTCGTCGTGGCGCGCAGGCTGCTGGCGCTGTCGCCGACGCTCGCGCTGACCTACCCGATCAAGAAATGGGCGGCCGCCGTCGCCATGGCGGGCTCGCTCCTCTACGACGTCGCCACCGGCTCGCGCGTCGGCACCGAGCGGGCGCTGGTGATGACGCTGATCGTGCTCGGCGCGGTGATCATGGACCGGCGGGCGCTGACCATGCGCAACCTCGCCTTCGCCGTCCTCGCGGTGATCGTCGCTCGAGCCCGAGGCGATCCTCGGCGTGAGCTTCCAGCTCTCTTTCGCCGCGGTGGCGGCGCTGGTCGCGGTGATGGAGGCGCGGCTCGCGGGCATCGAGACCGATCCCGATCCGTTCCTGCCACAGCGGGGTCGGCCGCCGCCGCGCAGCCTGATCGCGGAAATTCTGCACAAGCCGCTGGCGCTGCTCGTCGCCACCGCCTGCGCGACCAGCGCGACCGCCTCGTTCATGGCCTATCATTTCCACGACCTCAGCCCCTATGTGCTGATCGGCAATCCGCTGACCCTGATCGATCATCGAGTTCTTCGCCGTGCCGGGCGCGCTTCTCGGCGCAGCGCTCTATCCGCTCGGGCTCGACGGGCCGGTGTGGCTCTATGTCGGCCTCGGCATCCGCTTCATTCTCTGGGTCGCGCGCTTCATCGCCGAGGCGCCCGGCTCGACCGTGCATCTGCGGGCCTTCGCGCCCTCGGCGCTGCCGTTCCTGGCGCTCGCGGTGATGAGCGCGACGATCTGGCGGACGTGGGTCTTTCGCGCGAGCGCCATTCCGCTCGCCGTCGTCGGCCTGATCGGCGCCGCGAGCGGGCCGCGCTACGACGTCATCGTCGCGCCCTCGGGCGATCAGGCGGCGGTGCGCGACGCCGACGGCAAGCTGATGATCGTCGGCAAGCGCTTCAACGCCTTCGCCGCCGAGCAATGGCTGACCGCCGACGGCGACGGGCGCGATCCCGCTCAGGCGCGCGACCCGGACGCGCCCTGCGACCGGCTCGGCTGCGTCGCCGCCTTGCCGGAGGGGGAATCGCTCAGCCTCGTTCTCGATCGCGCTGGCCTTCGACGAGGATTGCGAGCGCGCCGAAATCGTGGTGAGCGAGCTTGACCGCGCCCGGCGATTGCGGCGCCAAATTCGTGTTCGACGAGAAGGCGCTGGCGCGGTTCGGCGCGGTCGGCCTGACCTGGGCGACGCCGGCGGCTTCGCGCTCACGGCCGACCGGACGACAATGCAGAACCGCCCCTGGTCGCCCGCGCCGCCGCCGGCGCTCGACGACCGGATCGTGCGTCCGGGCCACGCCACGACGCATGGGGCGGATCCGGCGGATGCGGACACCGGAGCCGGCGAGCCGCAATAGCGCGGACGTCTCTAACGGGTAATGCATAACTGCGATTACAATTCGCCTGGATACCAAGACCACCTTTGAACCATGAGCATTCATGACAACTTCGACGTGGCCGCGGACACGAACGTGCTGTTATGTGCAGTATCCGGCGGGCGTCCTCGAGGCCGGCGGCGACTTCGCCGACGGCGTGATCGCCTATGACGGCGCCTTCCTTGGGGCGGAAACGTTCGTCTCCTTCGACCGGAAGGCCGTCGCGCTGCTCGCGGGCCAGGGGCGGGCGACCAAACTCCTGACCTGACGCGTCTGACGGCCGCGGAGACGTCGAAAATGGGTCCTTCGCTTGCCCTTCCCCCGCCTATGGGGCCATAAGGCCGCTTTCGCGGGGCCTCGCGCTCCGCCCGATTTGCACGGTCCGAGCGAGCCCCGATGCGCCTCTCCCGCTATTTCCTGCCCATCCTCAAGGAAACGCCGAAAGAGGCGGAGATCGTCTCGCACCGGCTGATGCTGCGCGCCGGCATGATCCGCCAGGAAGGCGGCCGGCATCTACGCCTGGCTGCCGCTGGGCCTGCGCGTGCTGCAAAAGATCTGCGCGATCGTGCGCGAGGAGCAGAACCGGGCCGGGGCGATCGAGCTGCTCATGCCGACGCTGCAGTCGGCCGACCTCTGGCGCGAATCCGGCCGCTACGACGACTACGGCAAGGAGATGCTGCGCATCCGCGACCGGCACGAGCGCGACATGCTCTACGGGCCGACCAACGAGGAGATGATCACCGAGATCTTCCGCGCCAACGTGCGCTCCTACAAGGATCTGCCGCTGAACCTCTACCACATCCAGTGGAAGTTCCGCGACGAGGTGCGGCCGCGCTTCGGCGTCATGCGCTCGCGCGAGTTCCTGATGAAGGACGCCTATTCGTTCGACCTCGACCAGGCGGGCGCGCGCCATTCCTACAACAAGATGTTCGCCGCCTATCTGCGCACCTTCAAGCGCCTCGGCCTCACCGCCATTCCGATGATGGCCGACACCGGGCCGATCGGCGGCGACCTCTCGCCACGAGTTCATCATCCTGGCCTCGACCGGCGAGAGCGAGGTGTTCTGCCACAAGGATTATCCTCGGCTTCGACACGCCGCCGGAGACCATCGATTTCGACGACGCCGCGCCATGCAGGGCGTGTTCGACAAGTGGACCTCGCTCTACGCCGCGACCTCGGAGAAGCACGACGCCGCGGCGTTCGAGGCGCTGCCGGAGGAAGCGCGCATTTCGGCGCGCGGCATCGAGGTCGGCCATATTTTCTACTTCGGAACGAAGTACTCCGCGCCCGATGAAGGCGGTCGTCAACGGTCCGGACGGCAAGGAGACGCGCCGTGCACATGGGGTCCTACGGCATCGGCCCGAGCCGGCTCGCCGCGGCGCTGATCGAGGCGAACCACGACGAGGCGGGCATGATCTGGCCGGAGGCCGTCGCCCCGTTCCGCGGTCGGCCTCGATCAACCTCAAGGTCGGCGACGCGGCGACGCGACGGCGCGTCCAAGCGCATTCATCAGGCGCTGGAAGCGGCGGGCGTCGACGTGCTCTACGACGACCGCGACGAGCGGCCGGGGGCGAAATTCGCCACCATGGACCTCATCGGCGCGCCGCATCAGGTGATCGTCGGCCCGAAGAGCCTCGCCGACGGCAAGGTCGAGCTGAAGACCCGCCGCACCGGCGAGCGCGAGCTCGTCAGCGTCGAGGCGGCGATCGACAAGCTGGGCGGGAAGGCGTGATGGCAACTGGTCGGCGAACCGTTCCCGCGGCATGGCCGGGCCGTCCCGGCCATGCGGCGTCCAGTCGCCGCTTCGGCGGGAGAGAAGGTCGCGCGATCGCAGGCTGGCGTAGGCGTCGCACGAGCCGTCGCGGCCGATCTGGCGCAGTGCCCCTCACCCCGGCCCTGCTCCGCGCGGCGCGCGGGATGGCAGGGCGGCCGGAGCCGCCGCATGACCGCCTCCGCCGCCGTCGAAGCCGCCGCCGCCGTCGCCGCGCGACGCGGCCGTTCGCGCCGTTCGAATGGATGGTCGCGTTCCGCTACCTGCGCGCGCGCAACGCGCAGAAGTCGATCTCGGTGATCGCCGGCTTCTCCTTCCTCGGCATCGTGCTCGGCGTCGCGGCGCTGATCGTCGTCATGTCGGTGATGAACGGCTTCCGCCACGATCTGATGGAGAAGATGATCGGCCTCAACGGCCACATGTTCCTGCAGGGGGTCGAGAAGCCGCTGACCGACTACGAGGCGGTGACGGAGCGGGTCGAGCAAGGTTCCCGGCGTCGACGCTGGCGCTGCCGCTGGTCGAGGGCCAGGCCTTCGCCACCACGCAATACGGCTCGGCGGGCGCGCTGGTGCGCGGCGTCCGCGCAGCAGGACCTCGAGCGCCTGCCGGGCGTCGCGGGCCACATCACGCAAGGCGCGCTCGACGGGTTCGACGCGGGGCAGGGCGTCGCGGTCGGCGCCAAGCTCGCCGAGCATCTGGGCCTCAGGGTCGGCGACAAGATGACGATCATCGCGCCGCACGGCGCGGAGACGCCGTTCGGCGTCACGCCGCGGATGAAGAGCTATCCCGTCGCGGCGATCTTCCAGATCGGCATGGCGACCTTCGACAACACCTTCATCTTCATGCCGCTCGCCGAGGCGCAGACCTTCTTCAACCAGGACGGCCAGGCCAACGTCATCGAGGTCTATGTCGCCGATCCCGACGACATGGACGCGATGCGCGAGGAAATCGAGCCCGCCCAGCAGCGGCCGATGATCGACACCGACTGGCGCCAGCTCAACCGCAGCTTCTTCGACGTGCTGGCGGTCGAGAGCAACGTGATGTTCGCGATTCTGACGCTGATCGTGCTGGTCGCGGCGCTCAACATCATCTCCGGCCTGATCATGCTGGTGCAGGACAAGGCCCGCGCCATCGCGGTGCTGCGCACCATGGGCGCGACGCGCGGCGCGATCATGCGCATCTTCCTCATCACCGGCGCGACGATCGGCGTCGTCGGCACCGCTGCGGGCTGATCCTCGGCCTCGCTCGTCGCCTACAACGTCGAGCCGATCCGGCAATTCCTGATCGTGGCTCACCGGGCAGAACCTGTTTCCGTCCGAATTCTACTTCCTGTCGCAACTGCCCTCGCGCGTCGAGACGACGCGACGTGCTCGCGGTCGTCGGGCTGGCGCTGGTCCTGTCGATCGCGGCGACGATCTATCCGTCGTGGCGGGCGGCGAAGCTCGATCCGGTCGAGGCGCTGCGCTATGAGTGACGCGGGCCGCTTCGCCGCGCTGGCGCTCGAGCGCCGTCGAGCGCCGCTACGGCCGCGGCGAGACGACGGTCGAGGTGCTGAACGGCGCTTCGCTGACCCTATAGGCCGGCCAGTCGGTGGCGCTGATCGCGCCGTCGGGCGCGGGCAAGTCGACGCTGCTGCATCTCGCGGGCCTGCTGGAGCGCCCGACGCCGGCGAGGTCATCGTCGGCGGCGCGCCGACCTCGACCATGAGCGACGACCAGCGCACGGCCTGCGGCGCGGCCAGATCGGCTTCGTCTACCAGTTCCATCACCTGCTGCCGGAATTCTCGGCGCTGGAGAACCTCGTCCTGCCGCAGATGATCGCGGGCTGCCGCGCGCCGAGGCGGCGCGCGCGCGCGCGCGAGCTGCTCGGCTATCTCGGCCTCGCCGAGCGCGAGAGCCATCGGCCGGCCGAGCTTTCGGGCGGCGAGCAGCAGCGCGTCGCGATCGCCCGCGCGGTCGCCAACGGCCCGCGCGTTCTGCTCGCCGACGAGCCGACCGGCAACCTCGATCCGAAGACCGCCGGCCACGTGTTCGACACGCTCGCTTCGCTGGTGAAGGCCACCGGCCTCGCCGCCCTGATCGCCACCCACAACATGGAGCTCGCGGCGCGCATGGACCGGCGGGTGACGATCCGGGACGGGCAGGTGGCGGAGGTGGGGTAGGGCAAAACGCGCTTGGCCCCGCATGGAGCGGGCTGATTATACCGTATCGCGAAGGTGGGGCAGGCCGGCTCGCCGCTGCGGTGGGCCGATCAGGATCGGGCGGCGCGAGCGACTTTCACCGGCCAGCTCAAAGCGTCGGGAAGCGCGTCGCCGATGGCGCCCGCGAACGCCGAGGCCGTTTCGCTGTTCCAGTTCGTGCGGACCACCGGCGACAGGACGACGCCGACGCCCACGAGATAGATGATGATGATCAGGGCGATGAATAGGCGCAAAGCTTCGCTCCATGAAAGAGCCGCGCTAGGAACCCGCGGCGCGCAGTCTTGTTCCGGCGACCGGCGAGTCGCCGGGAAGAGACGACCTGCTGGCGGGCCCAGTCTATCGGGGATGCCCCGCCGCCTCCAGATGCGCGGCGAGCGGCGCTCCGGATCAAACAACTCGACCGCCCCAAAATCGCCGTGTCGTCGGTCAGGCTCCCGGCGGCCGGAAATGAACCGACTTCTTTAGGGCTGCATCCATCTCTTCCGGCGTCATCAGCACGATGGTCCTCGTCGACACCGCGCCGCTCTGGCCGGCCGCCGCCGCAACCGCCGCCGCAGCGCTATTATCCGGAAGATCGACAGTGATATAGAAGTCGTCCGAACCGAAGCCGAAATAAAACGCCTCGAGCTTGCCGCCGACGCTTTCCATGAGCGTGGCGACGGCCGCCCGTCGCCCGGCGGCGCCTTCCTTCGCCAGACCCTTCGCGCCCTCGTGGGTATAGCTCCCGATGAACAGATATTTGGACATCGCGCAATCCTCCCATGGGAGTCGGCATGGACGGCCGTTTGGTTTTCGCAGGCTGCCGGCAATCGCGTTCCGGCCCCGTCCCTATTGCGCGCTGCTGGCGCCGGGCCGTCAAGGGCCATCTGCGGCGAGGTGAGAAAATGGGATTACTGAATCCTGATCGGACTCCATCAGCCTCTGCGGCGTCTGCTCGAAATCCCAACTGTCCTGTCTCGCGGTCAGAATCCAGACTACGTCGAACCGGTCGCTGGGCCACTTCGTCGGCGTCGCCGGCGCATTCGGCAGCGCGGAGACAGCCGCCGGAATGAGCTTGTGCTCCCAGGAGACCAGGACGACTCCGCTCGCGGCCATGACCGCGGCGGCAAGTCCCTGAACGTCCTCCTTGACGATGGCGGCGTTGAAGCGTTGCG
This sequence comes from uncultured Alphaproteobacteria bacterium, assembly GCA_963724785.1. Taxonomy (GTDB): domain Bacteria; phylum Pseudomonadota; class Alphaproteobacteria; order Rhizobiales; family Beijerinckiaceae; genus Roseiarcus. The sequence continues at coordinate 25,186 of CAVRWC010000011.1, forward strand.
ATTGCTCCGGTTCAGGCCACAGGGCCCTCGCCAGCAACAGGACCGTCTCGTAAGGCCGCTGGCTCCCCTGATCCGGCGCCGCTGCGAACAGCGCGTCCGGCTTGTCGATGGCACTTGCCGTCGGCTGGCTGAAGAAGCTGACCAGCATCCTGGCCCGGTCCCAACCGGCCTGGCTCAGGCTCTTCGGGTTCGGCGAACCGTCGGGCGCAATACCCGGCGCGCCGTCCGGCACGGGTTTCTCCGCATGACGGATGACCATGATTTTGGTTGGACTCATGGACGGGTTCCTGGTCAGGATCAGGGCTTCGGCGGCCGAACTCGCGCATCGCGACGGCCGATCAAATCACGAACGGGATCAGCGCCTGCACCTGCTGCGCATAAAGCTCATAAGCCTCGCCGAACTGCCGGCGCATGACGGCCTCTTCGAGCCTCAGTTTGCGCCAGAAGGACGCTGCGACGATTCCGACGGCGAGCACGCCGCGCCACTCGCCGACCGCCAACGCCGTCCCGGCGAACATCAGCAAGAGGCCGGTATAGATCGGATGCCGCACCCATCGATAGGGACCATCGACAATCAGTTCATGGTCGTGCTTGATCTGGACGAAGTCGCTCCAGTTGCCTGCAAGCACGAACCGCGCCCAGACGCTGAATACGAGGCCGGCGAACGTCAGCGCGGCGCCGAGCGCGGCGGGCCAGATCGCGAGCGGGACAAAACGACGGTCCAGCAAGGGTATGGGGACTTGCGGCGCCGCGAGGAGATAGGCCGCGAAAAGAAGCGGGACGACATGCGAAAGACGAGACGGCACGCTCTCGGACTGAGCCACCGCCTTGACGCGAACGGCCATGACTCTCCAGAGGGCGAACCAGCCGACCCACATGAAGAGAAAGAGCGACACAAAGAGCCAACGAAAGAACATCGGCCAGCCCCAACAGGTCGCCTGGGCGTCACCCCTCGATCGACTCCACCGCCTGAACGTCAGGCAGGAAGTGTTTGAGAAGGTTCTGGATTCCGTTTCTCAACGTGGCGGTTGAGGAGGGGCAGCCCGAGCAGGCGCCCTTCATCTTGAGATAGACGACGCCGTCGCGAAATCCCTTGAAGATGATGTCGCCGCCGTCGCCGGCGACCGCGGGGCGGACGCGCGTCTCGATCAGCTCCTTGATCGCTTCGACCGTCTCGGCGTCCTTCGGGTCGAAGAACTCGCCGGTCGTCACGACGTCCGCTCCGCCGGTCTCGATCAGCGGCGCGCCGGAGAGGAAGAATTCCGTGACCACGCCGAGCACGGCGGGACGCAGGTGCTGCCACTCGCCCTCGGTCTTGGTGACGGATATGAAGTCATTGGCGAAGAAGACGCCGCTGACCCCGGGAAGCTCCATCAGCGCTCTCGCGAGCGGCGAACGCTCGGCGTCGGCCGGATCGCGCGCTTCGAACGTGCCTTCCTCCATCACCGTCCGGCCGGGCAGGAACTTCAGCGTTGCGGGATTGGGGGTCGCTTCGGTCTGGATGAACATGGGGCCGCTCCTTGCCGCATAGATAGGCCGGGCCGCGCGGCGCGGCAAGGGAAGGCACAGGCCGGTGATCGCGTCGCGGCGCACGCGAGCCGCAAAAATCCGCTTTTCCCGCGACACGAAGCCGCCCTGCGGGGGCGCGACGGGCTCCATTATTGACGCGATGTTGACTTGCATCCCTGTGCAATCGCAAGTCGAGAGAGTAAAAAGTAGCGCCCGTTTGATTCGCGCATGGAGCGCGCCAGCGGGTTCGGAGGGCGGGCGACAACAGGTTTCAGGGCTTCGCCGCACCATGGCCAGGAAAGAAGGATGTCGCTGTTACCGATGAACTCGAAAGCTTCCATGTCGACGGGATCAAGAAGCCCGGAAATGCGCTGCACAACGCCTTGCCCGCCGGGGAACAGGCTGCGCCGAACAGAAACTCAATCTGATATATAAAGCCGGCCATAGCTCCAGCAAATCGCGGCGAAAATGTCGGGCGGCCTGGTGATCAGCGTCTTCGACCTGTTCAAGATCGGGATCGGCCCGTCCTCATCGCACACGGTCGGGCCGATGAAAGCGGCGCATGCTTTCGTAGACGGGCTTCTCCGGCGAGGCGACCTGGGGCGGGTCGTTGGCGTCGAGGTCACGCTATTCGGCTCGCTGGCCTTCACCGGACGCGGCCACGCGACGGACAAGGCGGTCGTCCTGGGTCTCAGCGGCCTCGAACCGGATACGGTCGATTTGGACGCCGCCGACAGGCTCGTCGCCGCCGTCCGCGAAACGCAATGCGTGCCGCTGGCGGGGAGGCGGTCGATCGGCTTCAATCCCGAGCGCGCTATCGTCTTCGACGTTGTGACGCCCCCGCAGCGCCATCCCAACACTTTGCAACTCGTCGCGCGGGACGCCGCAGGCGCGGCGGTCGCCGACGAAACCTGGCTTTCGATCGGCGGCGGCTTCATTTTACGCGACGGCTACGCCACGGTCGCTGCGGAGGAGGACGGGCGCGCTCCTTATCCGTTCCGTTCGAGCGCCGAGCTTTTGGCGCTCGGGCGCGAGACCGGGCTCTCGATCGCCGACCTTCAGGGCGCCAACGAGGCCGCGCTGCGCCCGGCCGAGGCGGTCGAAGGCCACGTCGGTAAAATTCTCGCCGCCATGTTCGGCTGCATCGAGCGGGGGCTTGCGCATTCGGGACCTCTGCCTGGGGGTTTGAGCGTTGAGCGGCGCGCTCAGGCGATCCACGCGCGCCTTGTCGAGAACGCTCGCCGCAACGCGCGTCCGGCGCACGAGATCATGGACTACGTCAGTGTGTATGCGCTCGCGGTCAACGAGGAGAATGCGGCCGGCGGGCGCGTCGTGACCGCGCCGACCAACGGCGCGGCCGGCGTCGTTCCGGCGACCCTGCGCTACTATCGCGACCATTGCGAGGGCGCGACCGGCAAGGGGCTGTCGGATTTCCTGATGACCGCGACGGCGATCGGCGGCCTCTTCAAGCGCAACGCCTCGATTTCCGGGGCGGAAGTCGGCTGCCAGGGGGAGGTCGGGGTCGCCTCGTCGATGGCGGCCGCTGGCCTCTCAGCCGCGCTCGGCGGCTCGAACGGGCAGATCGAGAACGCCGCCGAGATCGCGATGGAGCATCACCTCGGCATGACCTGCGATCCGGTCGCCGGGCTCGTCCAGATCCCCTGCATCGAGCGCAACGCTTTCGGCGCGATCAAGGCGATCGCCGCCGCCTCCCTTGCGCTGCACGGCGACGGACGGCATCGGGTGTCGCTCGACAACGTGATCGCCACCATGCGCCAGACGGGCGCCGACATGCAGTCCAAATACAAGGAGACGTCGCTCGGCGGGTTGGCGGTGAATTTTGTGGAGTGCTGACGTCCAGGGGAACGCGCGCGGCGCCGCCAGGAACCTCGCGAAAAGCAGTAGGGCCGGCGCGACGGAGTCGCTCCGGCCCTGGCTCTTCGGAGAGTCATCGCGGCTGCCTTTTTGCGAGGCTGTTGGCCGTGGCCTGCTCCGACATTGTCGTCGTCAGCACCGATATCGAAGCTCTGGCCCTTCTTGGCCGCGGCCCAGGTGAGACGGGTCAACAGATGCGACAATGAACGGATTCGGCGGCCGCGGATTGATCTGCGTCAACGGACGGCTATTTACCGCTCGACCCGCGTCCAGCCGTGCAGGCCGAGGCGCTCCTGCGGCAAGTAGGCCGCCTTGTAGCCCATCTTCTTCGAGCCCTCGACCCAATAGCCGAGATAGACGTGCGGCAGGCCGAGCGCACGGGCCTTGGCGATATGGTCGAGGATGACGAAGGCGCCGAGCGAGCGGCGTGCGTGGTGGGGGGCGTAGAAGGAATAGACGAGCGACAGGCCGTCGGCGAGCCGGTCGGTCAGGCACACGGCGTAAAGCGGGCCCGAACCGGTCTGGTCGTCCGGCGTGCGCCGCAGACGGTATTCGGCGAGGTGGGTCTCGATGTGGGTGTCCTCGACCATCATGGCGAAGTCGAGCGACGACATGTCGGCCATGCCCCCTTCGGGGTGCCGGGCGTCGAGATAGGCGCGGAAGAGGCCGAAATGCTCGTTGGTCGGCTTGGGCGGCATGAAGGCGCCCACGAGGTCGTCGTTGGCGCGCATCGCCCGCCGCTGGCTGTCGTTCGGACGATAGTCGTCGACCAGCACCCTGACCGAGACGCACGCGCGGCAGCTCTCGCAGGCCGGCCGGTAGGCGATTGTCTGCGAGCGCCGGAAGCCCGTCTGGGTCAGAAGGTCGTTCAGCGAGGCGGCGCGCTTGCCGACCAGATGGGTGAAGATCTTCCGTTCCTGCTGGCCGGGCAGGTACGGGCACGGCGAGGGCGCGGTCAGGTAGAACTGCGGGGCGTCGCGCACTTCCCTGGTCACGCTTTCGGCACTCCCTTTGTGGCTCGACCTCGTTCGCGCCGTTCCCTACGCGGACGCCGTTCCCAGCCTGCTCTTAGAGACGCCTCACCACCACCACCTCGGCGAGGATGTCGTGCAGGCAACGCTTCTCCGAATCGACCAGCGACACCAGAAAAATCGGCGGAAAGAACCAGCTCACGTAAAAAAGCACCGCATGCACCGCCGCATTGACGAACGGAACCCGCTGGCCGCTGCCGTGGAGGCGCATTTCCAGATCCATCGCGCGCATGCCCGGCGTCGCCATTCTCGCGCCCGAGACCGTAAGGCCGTTGTAGAAGAAGGCGACGATCGGCCAGAGCGGCGGCAGGAAAAACAGCGCCAACCCGAGCGTCAGAACGATCGAGGCCGTCCAGAACAGCGCGACGAGCATGCTGACCAGCACCAGATCGAGACAGACCGCGACCATCCGTCGCGTGCGGACGCCGGCGAAGGCGTCGGCGCGCAGGGACTGCGGCGCCATCGAGGCAATAGTCTGAGACATGGAGTCCTCCGGGCCGGGCGGCCCTGATGAGCGTGAGCCAAGGATGTGGGAGGGGCGCCGCCCAAGTCAAGATCGGCTTTGTCGCAGGGATCGCAGGTCGGCGTCGCGGGATCCAAGAAGCCCGGACGGCCTGAGCGCTATGAAGACGATCAACAGCGCATAGACGGCGATGTCTCGGTCGTCGATCGGGAACACCGCCGACCAGCCGGCCTCGACGGCGCCGATGACCAGCCCGCCGAGGAATGCTCCCGGCAGCGAGCCGATGCCGCCCACGATCGCCGCCGCCAGCGCCTTCAGCGTCAGCGTCGCCGACAGCGCGTAGCCGACGGCGCCGAACGCCGCAGTCATGATCGCGCCGGCGAGGCCGGCCAGCGCGCCAGACAAGGCGAAGGCGCGGGCGCTGATCGCCGCGGGGCTGACCCCGAGCATTTCCGCGGCGAGCGGGTCGTCGGCATAGGCCCGCCATTCACGCCCCGCGCGCGTCCAGCGGAACACGACGACGAGAGCGAGCGCGACGCCGAGCGCGACGCCGCTGGCGACGAAGGTCATCGGATTGGCGACGGCGACGAAGTCGGGGGCGCGCGCCAGCGCGAACGGCTGGTTGAGCACGGGCGCCATCCAACTCGTCCGGTCGCCCTGGGCGATCCGCAACAGCTCCTGCAGGAAGATGGCGAGGCCGACGGTGGCGACCAGCGTCTGCTGCCCGCGCGCCAGGCGCAGCGGGATGAAGACGCAGCGCGCGGTCGCGAAACCCCAGCCGAGCGCAACCGCCGAGGCCATGACGAAGGCGGCCGCCAGCAGCGGCGCCGGCGGCAGGCCCGCAAGGGCGAGCGCGGTCATCGCCGCGCCATAGCCGCCGGCCGCCGCGAGTTCGCCGAAAGCGAAGTTGATCCGCCCGATCAGACCGTAGATCAGCGAATAGGCGGCGGCGAGCAGGGCGTAGACGGCGGCGAGCGGCAGGCCGTCGAGGGCCATTTGAAGGGCATAGGCCGCCGGCTTCGGCAGGGACGGCGCGCGGCTGGCGTCGCCAAGCGGGGCGGGGTCGGCGGCGCGGCCCTCCGGGGTCGCGAGCCAGTAGCGGACGAGCGCGAAGAGCCGCGCCTCTCCGAGCGTCTCGCCGTCGAGGCTCAGTCGGACCAGATCGCGCGACTCGCGCGGCCGGCCCGGCTCGCGGAACCGGCAGGCGACCTGATGGCGTTCGGACCCTTGGCCGGGCGTCGCCGCGTCAAAGGCGACGACGAGGCCGCGGCCGTCCGGGTCCGGGTCCTCGGCGAGAACGTGAATCGCGGCGCCCTCCGGCGTCAGCGCAGGGAGCGCCATGCGGCAGAGCCGGGCCTGATCGGTCTCGAGCGCGGGCGAACAGCCTGCGAGCAGGCCGGCGACGAGCAGCGCCAGGAAGGCCCGGATCATCCGCCCCGCCTTCGCGCCGCGAGCCGCTTCTGCTTGGCGCGATTGCCGCAGACCTCCATCTCGCACCATCGGCGGCGGTTGTTCTTGGTGGCGTCGCAGAAGAGCCAGCCGCAGGCATGGCCGTCGCAGCGTTTGATGCGGGAGAAGTCGCCCTCGGTGAACAACTTGACGGCGGAGAGGGCGATCGGGCCGAGCGCCGCCTCGATCGGCGACGCCTCGACGCTCCAGGCCCATCGGCAGGCGCCCTTGGCGGCGACGAGCGATGCGCGCAACAGGAAGCGCGCATGCAGGCTGGCGAGGGTTTTCAGCCCTGCGGCGGGCGGCGGGGCTTCGGCGGCTATCGCCGCGCCCACGTCCTGGATCGCCGAGCGCAGGGCGAGCGCGGAGGTCAGAAGGTCCGCGCCGCGCTCCGGGCTCGCGGCAAGCTCCGCGCGAAGGCGCTCGACGTCGTCGGCGGCCCATAGGGAAGCGTGCGCGATCCAGTCCGCGACGTTCTCCGCGTCGCGCAGATGGTTCTGGTGCTGGTCGGTTCCCCGGCCGGACTCCGTATTGGCGAAGTCCAGCGCAAGGACCCCGCCGACGAGCGGCAGCGAGCCCGCGCGCGACGGCGGAAGCTGGGGATGGATAACTGTCATTCGTCGCTTTACAAGTTAGGCGAGCGTGCTAGCTTCGGCAAGCTAACCGAATAAACGGGAATAGGAGGTTACAATGCGCGCAAGTTCCCCCATGCTCGCGGCGATGGCGTTCTCGGTCGCGCTCGCGGGCGCGGCTCGGGCAGACGTCAAGATCGGCGTGGCGGGGCCGATAACCGGCGCAAACGCCGCGTTCGGCGCCCAACTGACCGAGGGAGTCCAACAGGCCGTCGACGACATCAACAAGGCGGGCGGCATCCTCGGCCAACAGCTCGTGCTCGAGCAGGGCGACGACGTCTCGGATCCGAAACAGGGCGTCTCGGTCGCCAACAAATTCGTCGGCGACGGCGTCAAGTTCGTCATCGGCCACTTCAACTCCGGCGTGACCATTCCGGCCTCCGACGTCTATTCCGAGAACGGCGTCCTGTTCGTCACGCCGTCCGCGACCAATCCGAAGGTGACCGATCGCGGACTGTGGGACGCGTTCCGCACCTGCGGCCGCGACGACCAGCAGGGCCTGGTGTGGGCCGAACTCGCCCGCGACAAGCTCAAGGGCAAGACGATCGCCATCGTCCACGACAAGACGACCTACGGCAAGGGCCTCGCCGACGCCGCGCGCGACAACATGCACAAGTTCGGCGTCAACGAAGTCCTCTACGAAGGCGTCAACACCGGCGAGAAGGACTATTCGGCGATCGTCTCCAAGATCAAGGAATCCGGGGCCGACTACCTGATGTGGGGCGGCCTGCACACCGAAGGCGGCCTGATCCTGCGCCAGATGCGCGACCAGGGCATGAACACGGTCATGATCTCCGGCGACGGCATCACCGACTCGGAGTTCGCCCAGATCGGCGGCCCGGGCGTCGAGGGGACGCTGATGACCTTCGGGCCCGAGCCTCGAAAGAACCCGAACGCGAAGGACGCCGTCGCGTCGTTCAAGGCGAAAGGTTTCGATCCGCAGGGATACACGCTCTATTCCTACGCCGGCGTGCAAATCATCAAGCAGGCGGCCGAGAAGGCCAAGTCGCTCGATCCGAAAAAGGTCGCGGAAGTCATGCGCTCGGGCATGCCGTTCCATACCGTGATCGGCGACATCGCCTTCGACAAGAAAGGCGACCGCACCACCGTCGACTATGTCTGGTACGTCTGGAAGAAGGGCCCTGACGGCAAGATCGGGTTCGAGCAGCTTTAGCGCCAGCGCGCAGGGGTCGCGGCTCCGTCCGCGCGCCTTTTTCGTTGCGGCGCGCGCCGTGTCGGCCTAACGCAATTTGGGCGCTGCTGATCCTGGAAGCGTCCCGCTTTCTTCATTCTCGCAGGCGGCTGCGGGCCGGAGAGGTTCTCTTGCGCGCCGCGACGATCCGCCCAGCCGACGTGAAGCCCGCAAGAGACGTCTCGCTTGACTACCTCAGGGCGACATTGACGCTCATGGTCGTCGCGCACCACAGCAGTCTCGCCTACACCCGGTTCGCCCGCATCGACCCCAAAAACTACCTGGCTTCGACCGCGCCGGTTGTCGACCAGGCGCGCTGGCTCTTCCTCGACTATGCCGAGAATTTCAACGACGTTTTTTTCATGTCGCTGATGTTTTTCATCTCCGGCTTGTTTGTCCTCCCTTCGCTCAGGCGATCCGGCGCGGCGGCTTTCGTGGGTCATCGACTGATTCGGTTGGGTTTGCCCTTCGCCGTGGGTGTGACGGTGCTGATGCCGGCGGCCTACTACGCCGCCTGGCTCGCCGCCGGTCACAACGAAGGCTACCTCGATTACTGGCTTCGAAACATCACAGACGGCTGGCCTCCTGGCCCGCTCTGGTTTATCTGGGTGCTGTTGTTGTTCGACGTCGTCGCGGCGGCCATATTTGCGGGCTTTCCTCGGCGGACATTCAAGCTTCCGTCTGTGTCCGGATGGCTCATGGAGCGTCCGCTCTCGGCCTTTGGCTTCATGGCTTGTGTCTGCGCCCTGACGTATCTGCCAATGCTCGCCGTCTTCGGGTTTGGCGTTTGGGCGCCCCTGCTGACAAAACCGTTTTATTTCCAGATCTGCCGTATCGGTCTCTACCTTGCCTGGTTCTTCGCGGGCGCCTGGGCCGGCGCGAATGATCTCGATCGAGGACTGCTGTCGCGAAACGGTCGACTGGCGCGGGACTGGCGTTGGTGGGTGGCGGGCTGCTTTGTCGCGTATAATTTATTGATCTTTGTCCCGCGCAGCCCGCGCTTGATGAGCGTCCTCTCCGCGCACGACATGGGCGCCTTGGAAGCGATCTTGTGGGTCGTCAGTTGCGTCGCGAGTGGCTTTGCTTTCCTCGCGCTTTTTCGGGGCGTGGTTCGTACTCGCCGCGCTTGGATGGATTTGCTCGCGCGCAGCGCCTACACGATCTACCTCGTCCACTATGTTTTTGTTCTGTGGGCGCAATTCGCGCTCCTCGGCCAACCCCTTCCGGCGGGGGTTAAATTCGCGCTGACCTTTGCTTTCGCGCTGCTGTTCAGTTGGACCACCGCGCAGGCGTTGTTCCGGATTCCCGGCGCGCGACAAGTCTTGTAGTCCTTGCCCATGACCATTCTCGTGACCGGCTCATCCGGCCATCTCGGCGAGGCGCTGATGCGCGCGCTTCGCGCGGAAGGCCGCGCCGCGATCGGGCTCGACGTCATGCCCTCGCCGTTCACCGACGTCGTCGGCTCGATCGCCGACCGCGCCATCGTCGCGCGGGCGATGGCGGGCGTCAGGACGGTGATGCATGCGGCCACGCTGCACAAGCCGCATGTTGACACGCACGGGCGGGAAGCCTTCGTCGAGACCAACGTCAAGGGCGCGCTGATCCTGCTCGAAGAGGCGGCGCGCGCCAGCGTCGAGAGCTTCGTCATGACCTCGACCACCAGCGCCTTCGGCGATGCGCTGAAACCTCCGCCGGGCGAGCCCGCGGCGTGGATCGACGAGACCGTGCCGCCGGCCCCGAAGAACATCTACGGCGTCACCAAGACGGCGGCGGAGGACCTGTGCCGCCTGTTCTGGCGGAACGAGCGGTTGCCCTGCGTCGTGCTCAGAACTTCGCGCTTCTTTCCGGAAGACGACGACGACCCGCAAGCGCGGGCGGCGTTCCCGGCCGACAACCTGAAGACGAACGAATATCTTTACCGACGGGTGGCGATCGAGGACGTGGTCGACGCGCATCTGCTGGCCGCCGAACGCGCCCCCGCGATCGGCTTCGGCCTTTATGTGATCAGCGCGACGACGCCGTTTCAGCGCGGGGACGCGGCGCGGTTGCGTTTCGATGCGGCCGCGGTCGACTCGGCCTCCGCGCCTCAGGCTGGGAGGACGAATATGCCCGCCGAGGATGGCGGATGGCGGCGTCGATCGACCGCGTCTACGACAACGCGCTGGCGCGCCGCGAACTCGGCTGGCGGCCGACGTGGGATTTCGAAAGGGTGGTCGCCCGCCTCGCCGAGACCGGCGACATCCGGGGGCCGATGGCGAAAGTCATCGGGGTGAAGGGATATCATCCGGGGCGTTCAGGACGATGACCTTCCCGGCAGAGGGCGGCGAGGCGGGGCTGGCCAAAAAGAAAGGCCGCCTCGCGGCGGCCTTAGGGAAGATCGATGCGCTGATCAGAGCGAAACCGCGACGGACGACCGGCGAGCGCGATTGCCCAAGAGACCCAGGCCGGCGAAGCCCAGCGCCATCATCGCCCAGGTCGAGGCCTCGGGGGTCGCGATCACGCCGCTGACCATTGGATCGGCGTAGCCCACCATGTTGTCGCCATAAGAGGATGCGCCCGAAGTAAAGGTCAGGTGCGTCGCGCTCGAGTAGTTGTAGGCGAACAGGAGAAAATAATTGTAGCCGTCAGGGGGAGTTCCGTCCATCAGGAAGGTGCTGAAGTTATCCTGGCCCGTCGAGTAGTTGCTCCCCGGAAACCAGACCCAGCTGATCGGGTCCAGGCCGTACACGCTGCCGCTCAACGCTCCGGTCACGCCGTTCACCTGGCTGAAATCATTCGAAAAGGTGACGTCGCCAATGAACGTCGCCCCCGACAGGAAGTTCATCGTGACGAATCTCGTCACATCCGCCCTGGCCACGACAGGCGCAAAGACTGCCGCCAGAGCGGTGGCCGCGACCACGCTGTTGAGAAGGCTCTTGAATTTCATTGGATTCCCCGCAACAGAAATATTGCCGGCGTTCTGCCGCGGCTAGTTCTAACAAGCAGTGGACGGCTGTCAACGTAGTGCTTTGTAGGTAATACTCCGCCGGAAGACGTAGGCTGGGCGCGCTACGATTGCCCCCCGAGGCGTCGTTGCGCCGGCAATTACCGGCTAACCGGCCGCAATCGCAAAGGCAGGCGCGCTAGGCCCCTTGGGTCGCCGCGCTTCGCTCGCTACGGGCGGCAATCGAGCGAACCGGGTTTGGAGCTGCGCCTGCGGTCGCTCAGCCCCGCAGATACTTGTTGAGCCAGTCGATCGTCCGTCCCCACGCCTCCTTCGCCGCCGCCTCGTCGTAGCGCGGCGTCGTGTCGTTGTGGAAGCCGTGGTTGGCGCCCTCATAGATATGGCCCTCGTGGGGAACGCCCGCGGCGGTCAGCGCGGCGTCGAACGCTGGCCATCCCGAAGTGATGCGGGCGTCGAGGCCGCCGTACTGGGCGTCGATCGGCGCCTTGATCTTGCTTGCCTCCGCGGCCGGCGGCTGGAGGCCATAGAAGGGGACGGCGGCGGAAAGGCCCGCGCCCATCGCGACGGCGAGCGTGTTCACCACGCCGCCGCCGAAGCAGAAACCGACCGCGCCGAGCCGGCCCGTGCAATCGGGTTGGGCCTTCAGCCATTCCGCCGCGGCGAGGAAGTCGGCCTGCATCTTGCCGGGATCGACGGTCTTGAACAGCGCCAGCCCCTTTTCGTCGTCGCCCGGATAGCCGCCGACCGAAGTCAGTCCGTCGGGCGCGAACGCGATGAAGTTGGCCACCGCGAGCCGGCGGGCGACATCCTCGATATAGGGGTTGAGGCCGCGGTTCTCGTGGATGACGATGACGGCGGGCAGTTTGTCGGACGTCGCCGGCCTGACGAGGTAGCCGCTGATCGATCCCGTTCCTTGCGGCGAGGGGACGCTGACCCGGCGCGCAGCGATCCGCGGATCGTTCGGCGGAACCTGCACCGCCCAGGCGTAATTCGGCCGGAGCATGTCGAACAGCGCCGCGGCGGTGACGCCGCCGACGGCGAACTTCTGCGCGCCGTCGAGGAAGCCGCGCCGGCTGATTCCGCCGTGCACATAGGCGTCGAACAGATCCAGCAAGCGCTTGAGGGAAGTCCGAGGCCTTTTTCCGCTCCATCGCGCGTCTCCTAAGTCGGGAAAGCTCAAGGGGTGAAGTTGCTCTGCCCCGGCCCGGCGAGATGATAGATGTCGCCTTTGTCGTCCTCGGTTGCGGCGGCGAACCCGCCCTTCGGCTCGAGAATGAGGTCTCTGTCGAGCGTGACGCTGCGGAATTTCCAGCCCTGCGGCAGTTTCAGGCGGTCGCCGAGCGAATTGAGTTCGTCGATGGCGCCGCCCGGGGCGCCGGCGGCCGTGTAGGCCGCCAGCACCCAGGTGTGCCCCTTGGCGTCGTCCAGCAGATAGACCTTCGACCCTTTCTTGAACCCCTCGATCGCGGTGCGGGAGAAGGGGATCGTCCGGTACGCCCCAGGCGGAGGCTTTGCCGAGAGCCGCAACTCGGCCGCCTGGCCGTTACCCATCCAGACTGCGTCGAGGCCGTCGAAATTGCGCACCGCGCCGACCCGGTCAGCGATCCAGTCGACCGCCCAGTAGCGCGGCGGACTTATCCACGCCGCCGTCGCCTGATACCGCTTGGCGATCTTTTTCACGTCGGCATGCTCTGCGTAGGACGCGGGGGCCGAGTTGCGCGTGTCGTCGCCGGCGTTCTCGCCGGTCGTGTTGTAGATGCTGACGTAGAGGACCTTCTTGATCACGTCGCGGGCGAAGAGGTCGATCTCCTCGAAACGATAGCCGCGCAGGTTGTCGTACTTGCGCTGCTCCGCGCCGGCGCAGTCGTCCGGCAACTGGCTGAAATACTTGCAGGTGGAGCGGTCGAACGCGGCGGCCGGCGACCCCGTTCCCGCGGCCAGAAGCGCCAGCCCCAGAACGCCGCCGATCCGCGCCGAAGCGCCGTTCCGGCGTCTGCCACTTGTCGGCATCACCACCTCTGCAGCACCCGACCACGTTCGCGGGACGGCCCCTGACGGAATGGTATTGCCGAATGCGGGGATTGTGCAACCGTATGGCGGGAGTCGTGGACCCCGAAAAGTCCGCTGTTCGGGCCCGCGGTGGTAAAAGGCGGTCCATGAACCCGCAAGACGACGAGAGCGCGCTGACGGGGCGCTTCTCAGGAGCGCCCGCGCTTTGGCGTCGTTTTGGCCATTCGGTATTCGCCCGCTACGCCGCCCGGAAGCCGAGCGTCCTGATCGCCTTCATCGTCTGCGGCTTCCTCGTTGGGCTCGGCTATCGCCTGGCGTTCGATCGAGCGGTCGAACGGACGCTTCCCGATTTCCTGCGCAGCGGCCTTCACGGAACGGGTCTTGGCCTGACCATCTGGACTGTGCAGACGGGCGCAGGCGTCAGGGGCCCCCTTGGAGCGGCGCTCTGGCGAATGCCGCTCGCGGTCGAAACGTTCGTGAGGGCGATCGTCATGACCGCGGCGCTCACCCTTGTCAGCCTCGCCCTCCAGATCCTGCTCTACCCGGCGTTTGCGCCGAATTGGCTCACCGACGACCTCCCGCGCCTTGTCGCCGTCAGCTTCGGCCTCTCCATGCTGATCGGCGTTGTGATGGAGCTCGAGCGGCTGATCGGCGGCCCGCTGCTGATGAGCGCGCTTCTCGGCGCGTATCACCGGCCAACCCGCCGGCGGCTCATCGTGATGTTCCTCGACATGGCGAACTCGACCCGGCTCGCCGAGGCGATGGGGGAAGTGAAGGTTCACGACCTGATCACCCGCTTCTTCTTCGACATCGACGGGCCGATCGCCGACTTCGGCGGCAATGTTCACGCCTATGTCGGCGACGAGGTGATCGTCATCTGGCCGCTCGGCGAGGATCCCGCCCGCAACGCCCGCTGCCTTTCCTGCTTTGATGCGATCGAACGCCGGATGGAGGCGCTTGGGCCGACTTACGCCGCCGAATTCGGCGTCGTTCCGACATTCCGCGCCGGGATCCACGCCGGCGCGGTCGTCGTCAGCGAATGCGGCGACGCCAAGCGCCAGCTTGCGCTGTTCGGCGACACGATGAACGTGGCGGCGCGGCTTTGCGACGACTGCAAGACGATCGGCGCCCGCCTGGTGGTCTCGGGCGATCTCGCGCGCCTAATGACGATCCCCGCCGGCGCTTCGATCGGCGAGCCGAGGCTCGTCGAGGCGCGCGGCCGGCGGGAGCGCGTCGAAGCGCTGACTGTCCAGCTTCAGCCGAAGCCGTCGCGGCCGCTCAGGCGTCCATTCTGAGCACGACCCGAAATCGCGCGTTGCCGCTCATCATCCGGTCATAAGCCTCCTGGGCCTTGTCGAGCGGGTAGACCTCGTTCATCGAGGCGACGCCGTTCAGCTTGCTGAAGGCGAGCGTGTCCTCCGAGTCGCGCGCCACGCCCGAGTACCAGCCGTGGACGGAGGCGGACTTCAAGATCAGCTCGATGGGGTTGATGGTCATCGGCCCCACCGCCCCGATGACCATCATGACTCCGTTCGGCCCGAGGCCGCCCACGATCGACTGCATCGCTTGGCTGTTGGTGACGGTAGCGAGGATCGCCTTCGCCCCGCCCATGGCGCTGAGCGCCTTCGCCGGGTCCTCGGCGGCGCTGTCGATATAGTCGTTCGCGCCGAGCTTGCGGGCGAGCTCTTCCTTGTCGCGGCCGCGATTGACCGCGACGGTGCGAAAGCCCTGCCGCGCGGCGAACTGGATGCCGAGATGCCCAAGACCGCCCACGCCGTGGACGGCGACGAGGTCGCCCGGCCCAGCGCCGCTGTGGCGGAGCGCGTTGAACGTGGTGACGCCGGCGCAAAGAAGCGGAGCCGAACTCGACGGGATCGAGGTCGTCTGGCGCATGCGCGAGCGCGGAGGCCCGGGCGACCATGTGGGTGGCGTAGCCGCCGTCGCGCGTGACGCCGCTGATCTCCGTCACCGTCTCGCAGGCGAAGGCCGAATCCCGCCGGCAGTGGCCGCAATAGCCGCACGAGCCGCCGAACCAGCCGACGCCGGCGCGCTCGCCGACCTTGAAACCTTTGACGCCGGGGCCGAGGGCGTCGACGACTCCGATAACCTCATGCCCCGGAACGCGCGGGTACTGGATGAAAGGGAACAGCTTCTCGACGGTCACGGAATCGCTGTGGCAGACACCGCAGGCGAGCACCCGGATGCGAACCTCCTCGGGACCGGGTTCGGGCAGGTCGCGTTCGACGGCCTCCAATGGGCCGCCGGGTTTCGAGACGACTATCGCGCGCATCTTCGCCATGTTGGACCTCCGTCGAAGGGGCTTCGAAGATGCGGCCGACTTTGGGCGAACTTTTGGCGCAACGGCGCCTCGTCACGAGCTATCCGTCGATCAGAGCGCTTGCGGTCTCGGCAAGTCTTTTCACGTCGACCGCATACGAGAACGTCGAGTCCTTCACATGCCGCGGCGCGTCCGCCAGAGCCTTTTCGGTCTGGCGCTGGAACAGGACGACGTGCTCGAGTTCGAGCATCGCCGCCAGATGCGACGACCACGGGTCGTGCTGCCCCTCGGCGATGATCTCGATAATTTTCGTTCCCGGCCGGCAGAACATCACGTTCGCCATCGCCGCCCCGAATTCGCAAACGATGATCTCGGCTTGGGCGAAGGTCAGCGCCTGCTCGTCGAAGCTCAGCTTCTCGGGCTGAACCGCCGTGAAGCCCAGCGGCTTCAGCGCCTCGATCATCTCGGCGCGGTTTTCGAGATTGCGGCTGTTGGCGAGGCTGCGGCAGACGAGCACGCGCCTCGGCGTCTTGAGGCCCGGCGCGGCCTTCCGCACATTGGCGAGGATCGCGGCGAAGGCCTCCCGGTGCTGGGGATGGGCGTTCTGGCTGCTCATGCCGCTATGGCGGTTGCTGACGATCACGTGCTCGATGCAGGACCGGCCGCGGCCGGATCTCGCGGATGAGGTTTTGCGGGACGTCGAGCCGGGCGATCAGCGCCCGCTGCCACGGTTTCAGCGTCCAGTTCAGCATCGGCGCGCCAATTTTCGCCCCGAGATGGATGAGCGGGACAATGTCGAGCAGATAGTGGCCGTAGTTCGGCTGCTCGGAATTGGCGATCAAGAGATGTTCGCCGGCGATGACCGGAGCGCCGGAAAGCCGCTCCGGGAAGAACAGCGCCTCGCGCTCGCCCTCAGGCCCCGCCGCTCGGCGATCTCCTTGACGGAGGTGAGAAACCCCGGCTGGAAGGGCCCGAGGAACGAATGACGCCAGACGAGGCCCTGTTGTGAAATCAGGAGCCCGAGCTTCGGGAACCAGAACTGATCGACGAGATGTTCGAGCGTCATCGCCGGCGCGTCGACCGTGTGCGGGACGTAGTGCATCGCCTCGGACGTCGTCGAATTGACGCTGAGCGCGTGGAGTTTCGTCCGGTACTGGCAGGCCTCGATCACAATGCATTGGGCGCCGGGCGGCGGAAGCCGTCCCTCGAACGGAACGACCGCCAGCGCCGTCGTCCGGTCGACCGAGACCGGCGCGCCGCCCTTGGAGCGCGCTGCGATGGCGCCCCGAAGCCGTGCGCGAAGCTCATTCAGCGGCGCACGCACCGCTTTCCGCCACAGATCGTGCACCGATCGGCTGGCGCGCGTCAGCGCCTCGTTCTCGACTCGGCCTGTTGTCGAGGAAGTCCGCCATCCGTCGCGCAAAAGATGCTCGCATTCGCGGCCGGAAGCCCGGGCCGGTCCAATTGATGATGGCGGCCTATGCCCCAAGGCGGCCCGCGCGACAAGGCCGGCTTATCCACTGCTTCTGCGGCAGGGAGGGTGAAGTCGCCTCGCTGGCGTTCGCGTTTTGGACTAACGTCGTCGCCATGAGCTTCCGATTCGTCCACACCGCCGACGTCCATCTCGATTCGCCCCTTCGCACGCTGGCGCTTGCGCGAACCGGCGCTCGCGGACCTGATCGGCGGCGCGACCCGCCGGGCGTTCGTGAGCATCGTCGATCTCTGCCTCGCCGAGAAGGTCGACGCCCTACTGATCGCCGGCGACCTCTACGACGGCGATCAGACCTCGATGAAGACGGCGCGCTTTCTCGCCGATCAGCTGCGACGGCTGCATGAGGCCGAAATCCCGACGTTCATCATCCGCGGCAACCATGACGCCGAATCGCGCATCACACGCGAGTTGGCCCTGCCGGAATCCGTGAAGGTGTTCTCCGGCCGCGCCGACGCTGTGACGATCGGGGCCGGCGCTCTCGACGTCGCGATCCACGGCGTGAGCTTCGCCCAGAAGCACGCGCCCGAGAGCCTGCTGCCGAAGTTTCGCGAGCCGGCGTCGGGCGCCGTCAATATCGGCATGCTGCACACGAGCCTCGGCGGCTCGCCGTCGCACGACCGCTATGCGCCATGCACGTCCGCCGACCTGCATGGGACGGGCTTCGCCTATTGGGCGCTCGGCCACGTCCATCAGCGGTCTGTGGATCAGGGCCGGGCGACGATCGTCATGCCCGGAAATCCGCAGGGACGCGACATCAACGAGGCGGGGCCCCGGTCGGCCTCGCTGGTCACGATCGACGACAGCCGCGGAATTGCGGTCGAGGAGCGGCTGACCAGCGTCGCGGAATTCCGGCGCGTCGGCGTCGATCTTTCCGGCGCGGACGACTGGCGCACGGCGCTGAAGCGGATCGAGATGGCGCTCGAGGCCGAGCGCATGGACGTCGGGAGCGAGCACCTCGTCGCCCGCCTGACGCTCGGCGGCGCGACGCCGCTGGCCTGGCGTTTGCGCAGCGACGCCGACAAGCTGGAGGAGGAGGCGCGGCGGATCGGCGCCGATCTCGGCAGAACCTGGCTCGACAAGATCGAACTTCGCTGCGTCCGAGCAGCGCGCCGCGACGCCCGCCTCAGCCGATCCGGTCGCGGAGTTGCGGCTTCTGATGGAGACCGAGGTCGCTCCGTCGAAGGCGTTCCGGGACGAACTCCAGGCGATCGCGGAAGAGTTGCGCGGCCACCTGCCGCCTGGCTCCCGGGACGACCTGTTCGGCGTCGACGCCGCAGCGTTCGCCCAGGCGCTCGACGCCTGTCGCGCGCGAGGGCGCCGAGGACGTGCTCGCCTATCTGCGCTCGGCCGACAAGGAGGCTGCGCCATGAGGATCGAACGGCTCGATCTCACGCGTTACGGCCGTTTCAGCGACTACGCGATCGACTTCGGCCCCAGGCCGACCGGCGGGTCCGGATTTCCACGTCGTCTTCGGGCTCAACGAGGCCGGCAAGTCGACCGCCGCCGCGGCCATTCTCGATCTGCTCTACGGCATCGGAGAGCGGTCGGCCGTACGGCGCGGCCAAGGGGCGGGCGAGCGTGCCGAACTGGCACGCCTACAATGCGATGCGGATCGGGGCCCGGCTCGAGCTGAATGGCGCGCCGGTCGAGGTCGCGCGCCTGAAGCGCGACAAGGCGAGCCTGGTCGACAAGGACAATCTCGCCTTCGACGAGGCCGCGCTTCGCGCCGAGCTTGCCGGCGTGGACCGGGACGCCTTCCGGACGATGTTCTCGCTCGACGACGAAAGCCTGGAAAAGGGCGGCGAGGAGATCCTGGCGAGCCGCGGCGATCTCGGCGAACTTCTGTTCTCCGCCAGCGCCGGCCTCGCCGGATTGAGCGCCGGAACTCGATGCGCTGCGCGAGCGGGCGGAACGTTTCTACAAGCCGCGCGGCAAGATCACCGAGCTTGCCGAGAAGAAGCGGGCGCTCGACGACTCTGAAGACCGAGCGCGAAAAGCTCGACACGCTCGCCTCGACCTACGCGGAACTCGATCCGCCAGCGCGACGAAGCGGAGGCCGCCCATGGCGCGGCCGCGCAAGGCGATCGGCGAGCGCCGGACGCGCGCCGAGGCGATCCGCCGGCTCCTGTCGGCGTTGCCCCATCTCGCCGCGCTCGCCGAAGCCGAGCGCCGAGCTTCAGCCGCTCGCCGGCCTGCCGACGCCTCCGGCCGGCTCGGCGCGAAGAGGTCGCGCGACTTCAGGCCGAGGCGATTCGGCTGACGACCCAGAAGGAGAGCGCGGAGGCTGCGATCAGGAGCCTCGAAGAGGAGTTCGAGCGGATCGGCGACGACCCGGCCGCGCTCGCGATCGCTCGCCCAGGTCGAGGGCTGGGATGAGCTGCGCAGCCGCTATGTCGCGGCGAAGGACATCCCCGTCCGCCGCAGCGACCTCGCGGCCAGGCGCGCCGTCGTCGCCGACATTCTGCGCCGGCTTGGCCGCGAGGGCGAAGGGAGAGCCGGCGACCCTCATACTGCCTGCGCGGACGGTCGGCGCGATCGAGGACCTGATCGCCTCGCGATCCGGAGTTGAATCGAAACTCGCGGCGGCGCGCGAGACGCTGGAGAGGGCGCGGAGCGCGCTCGCCGAAGCCATTGACGCCGCGCCGCAGACCGATGTCGACGTGGCGGCCGTCGAACGCCTGAAGAACCGGCTTCAGGCGTTCCGGCGCGACGAATGGGCCGCCCGCTTGCGCGGCGCGCGCGAGGAGGCCGAAAAGACCAAGCGGAAACTCGCCGAGGCGCTTGCGGCGCTGAAGCCCTGGACGGGCGGACGCGGAGACGCTCGCCGCGGTCGTCGTTCCCGGTCCGGCAGAGACGGCGGCGATCCGGGACCGCCTCGTCGCAGCTCCAGGCGCGCCGCCAGGCGTCGGCGGACGGAGCCGCGCAGAAGGCGGCGGAGGCGGGACGCCTCAAGGCCGAAGCCGCGGCGGCGGCTCGCGCCGCCGACCTCATCGGCGACGATGCGGCCATCGCCTTGCGGGCGGCTCGCGACAATGCCTGGAGCGCCCATCGCGCGGCGCTGACGGCCCCGACCGCCGACTCCTTCGAAACGGCGATGCGGGCCGACGACTCCGCGGGCGCGGCGCGGCTCGCCGGCGCGCGCGAACTGCGCCGCACAGCGCGAGCGAGCGGTGATCCTCGCCGGCGTCGAGGCCGATCGCGCTCGCGCCGAGGCTGAACTCGCGGCTGCGGATCGAGAGCTCGACGCGCTCGCGCACGAGATCGTCGCGCTCCTGCCGACGCCCGCGCCGGCGGGCCGCGATCCGCTCGGGTTTCTCGAAGGCTGGCGGGCGAAGCGGGACGAAGCGCTGGCGCTGGTCGACGCGGCTCCGCGCAAACGAGGCTGCGTTCCACCGGCTGGCTGAGGAAGCGGAGCGTGCGCGCCGTGCGCTGAGCGAAGGCCTTCGCGAGGCCGACGTCGCTCACGGCGCCGACGACACGATGGAACGCCTGATCGAGGCGGCGGAAGCGGCCCTCTCCGCCGCGACGAAGGCGGACGCGGCGCGGGCGAAGGTCAGGGAGAAGCGCGCGGAGGCCGGCCCGCGCCGAGGGCCGGCTGAAGAGCGCCGAGGACGCCGAGGCGCGCTGGCGCGAGGAATGGCGGCAGGCCTGCGAGGACACCTGGCTCGAGCGACGGCGCCGGCGCTTCCGACGGTCGGCGCGATGCGGCAGACGCTCAAGGCGCTCGAAGAACTGCGCGCAGGGCTCAAGGATTGCGACGATCTCGACCATCGCATCGAGGCGATGGCGCGGGACCGCCACGACCTTCGCCGAGGCGGCGACGGTCGGTCGGCGCGGCGCTGGCGCTCGCCGCCGAAGAGGATGCTGCGCGGCTCGCCGATACGATCGCCGCCCGCGTCGCCTCGGCGCGCGAGGCGCGCCGCCGACGCGAAGAAAAGGAGAAGGCGCTGGCCGCCGCGCGCGACAAGCACGGCGCGATCGTCGAGGCGCTCGCGGTCAACGAAAAACTCGCCGCGGCGATGACCGGCCTTTTCGCGTGGCGCGCCTCTGGCCGAAGTCGTCGGCAAGCTCGACGACTGCAAACGACGCGACGTGCTGCCGACGAAGATCGACCCGGGAGACACGGGCCATCGTCGCCTCGGGCGTCGCGGACTCATTCGCGGCCGCGCGCGCCGCGCTCGAGGCCGTCGAGCGCGCGGCGCTGGAACAGGAACTCGGCGACCTCGTCGCGCGCGCGCCGTCCGACGAATCGGCTCACGCGGAGAGCTATGCCGCGCTCGCCGAGGCGATGAAGGCGCTCGGCGCGGTCGGCGGCGACGACGCGGTCGCGCGGATCGAGGAGAAGCGGCGGACCATTCTCGAGGAGATCAAGGAGGGCGCCCGGCGCTACCTGGCTCTGCGCGCGGGCGTGGCGGCGGCCGACCAGGCGATAAAGCTCTACCGGGACCGGCATCGCGGCGCGATGATGGAGCGCGCCTCGAAGGCGTTTTCCGAGATCAGCCGCGGCGCCTATCGCGGGCTCGCGGCCGAGCCGAGCGGGACGAGCGAGACGCTGATCGCGCTCGGCGCGGACGGCGGCTCGAAATCGGCCGAGCAGTTGTCGAGGGGGGCGCGCTTCCAGCTCTATCTTGCGCTCAGGGTCGCGGGCTATCACGAACTCGCCAGGGCGCGCCGTCCCGCCCCGTTCGTCGCCGACGACATCATGGAGACTTTCGATCACTTCCGCGCCGAGGAGGCGCTGAAACAGTTCGCCGACATGGCGCGGGTAGGGCAGGTGATCTACCTCACCCATCACTGGCATCTTGCCGAGATCGCGCGCAAGGTGTGCCCCGAGACGCGACTGCATGAGCTGAGCGGGTAGGGGGTCGGCGGGCGAGGGTCGTGCGGACATCGCAGCGCCGCCGGCCATCGGCCAGGCGAACGTCTCGTCCAACGAAGGCCGCCCAATGTCGATCCATTCCGAAAAGCCGCCGATCGGCCCGAAAACGCAAATGTGCATGTCGCTCGCGGCCCGACCGGGCCGGTTCGGCTCACGGTTTCACAACCGGCTCTACGAACGGCTCGGCCTCGACTTTATCTACAAGGCGTTCACGACGACCGACCTTGAGGCCGCGATCGGCGGCGTGCGCGCGCTCGGCATCCGGGGCTGCGCGATTTCCATGCCCTTTAAGGAGGCGGTCATTCCCTTGCTCGACGGATTGGAGGGCTCGGCCGCCGCGATCGACAGCGTCAACACCATCGTCAACGACGAGGGCCGGCTCACCGGATACAACACTGACTACAGCGCGATCGCTGCGCTGCTCGACAAGGCCGGCATCGATGTAGCGACGCCTTTCCTCTTGCGCGGGTCAGGCGGCATGGCCAAGGCCGTGGCCGCCGCGCTCAGGGACCGGGGCCATGAAGACGGCGTCGTCATCGCCCGCAACGAAGCGACCGGCCGAGCGCTCGCCGCGCTCTATGGCTTCGCATGGGCGGCCAGCGCAGACGGGCTCGCCGCGCCGCTGATCGTCAACGCGACGCCGCTCGGCATGCAGGGTCTCGACAGCGAGAAGCTGGCGTATCCGGAGGCGGCGATCGCCGCCTCGGAAGTCGTGTTCGACGTCGTGGCGCTGCCGGTCGAGACCCCGCTGATGCAGGCGGCCGAACGCGCCGGCAAGCGGCGCATCTCGGGCGCGGAGGTCGCTGTTCTTCAGGCGGTCGAGCAGTTCGTGCTCTACACCGGGGTCCGTCCTGAGTCGGCACTGGTCAAAGAAGCCGCAGCCTTTGCGCGCTCGGCCGAATGAGCGAAGGTCCTGTCGGGGCCGGCGCACCCATGCGGCCCCTTCTCGTTCTGTCCCTCAGGATCAGGTCTCTCGTGATCTCGTATGGTCCACGTATTCCACGACAAGGCCGTCCGCGTGCCGGAAACGGGTCTTCCGTCCGACCGGGGTGGGCTGGATGGGCTCCAACTGATCCGCGCCGGCGTCCTTGAGAAGGTCTAGGAACGGCTCGAGCCTGTCCACCTTCACCGTGAGCCGGGTCGCCTCGAACGGCGCGCGGTTCTCGGGCGGTCCGGCGATAATCAGCACCGAAAGCCGGGGCGAGGAGACGGCGGCCAACTCCAACCCGGCCTCCGGATAGACGAAACGCAGCGTCTCCTCTCCGGACAGCAGAGCTTTGTAGAAGGCGACGCTTTCATCGAGCGCGTTCGCGTCGACGAACACCCGCGTGTAGGTCTCGAGGATCACAGCAGGGTTATCCGCGTTTTCCGCCATCGCAGCGCTTCAAGCCGCCGTCGCCAGCAGAAAGAGACCGTCGGGCGTCTCTCGGCGCCCGACGGTCCTTCTGAAGGGGATCGTTTCCCTGGCCGGAGTTCAGCTCTGCACGCCCTGGACGTACCAGTCGATGACGGCGAGGTCCTTGTCTTCCATCCGCTGCGCCCTTGGCGACGCTTACCGTGCCGGACTGGTCCTTGATCTCGCCGGTGAAGACGTCGTAGCTGCCGTCCTTCCAGCCGGCGATGACCTTCTCGGCCGCGGCCTTTACGTCGTCGGGCATGGCGGAGCTGAAAGGCGACATGACGACGGTGCCTTCCTTGAAGCCCCACCAGGCGTCGTCCGGCTTCCAGCTCCCGTCGAGCACCGCCTTGGCGCGCGAGATGTAGTAGGGGCCCCAGATGTCCTCGATCGCGGTGAGCTGGGTCTTGGGCGCGAACTTCTTCATGTCGGCGCCCTGGCCGAAGCACCAGGCCTTGTGCTGCTCGCAGACCTGCAGGCCGGCGGGCTGTCGGTGTGCTGGGCGATGACGTCGCAGCCGAGGTTGATCAGCGTCTGGACGGCCGCGGCCTCCTTGGCCGGGTCGAACCAGGAGTCGATCATGATGAGCTTGGTCTGTGATCTTCGGGTTCACCGCCTGCGCGGCGAGGGTGAAGGCGTTCACGCCGAGCACCACCTCGGGCACCTTGTAGGAGCCGAGATAGCCGATCACGCCCGACTTCGACATGTGGCCCGCGATCGTGCCCTCGACCGCGCGGCCCTGATGGAAGCGCGAATTGTAGGTGCCGACGTTGTCGGCGTGCTTGTAGCCGGTGCAGTGCTCGAACTTCACGTCCGGGAACTGCTTGGCGACTTCGATCGTCTGGTCCATGTAGCCGTACGACGTCGTGAAGATCAGCTTGTTGCCTTGCTGCGCGAGGTCTTTCAGGATCGGAATCGCGCTCGCGTCCTCCTTGACGTTCTCGACGTAGGACGTGACGACCTGACCTTTCAGCGCCGCGTCGAGCGCGAGGCGGCCCTTGTTGTGCGCCCAGGTCCAGCCGAAGTCGCCGATCGGGCCGAGATAGATGATAGCCGATCTTCAGCGGCTCGGCGGCGAAGGCGGCGCGCCCCAGCGCCGGCGCCGCCAGACCCGCCGCGGCGGTCCTGATGAAGTTGCGTCGTGTCACCAAACTCATGTCGTTCTCCTGTATGCGTGACATGGTGTTCAACTGTTGGGCATGAACGGGCGGCCGAGGCAGGCGGGCGCCTCGCTCCCGGCGACGTCGCGCGCCGACATGAAGGCGAGCACGGCGACGGCCATGACGTAGGGCATCGCGGCCCAGAACTGCGACGGCAGGAACGAGAAGCCGGACGCCTTGGCGTAGAGCTCGAGGGTCATCAGAATCCCGAAGAAATAGGCGCCGAGCAGCAGGCGTCCGGCCCGCCAGCTCGAGAAGACGACGAGCGCCAGCGCGATCCAGCCGCGCCCGGCGGTCATCTGCTCGGCCCACATCGGCGTGATCACCATCGAGAAATAGGAGCCGCCGATTCCCGCCATCGCCCCGCCGAAGGCGATCGCCGCGTAGCGGATCGCGAGCACCGGATAGCCGATCGAATGGGCGGAGATGTCGTTCTCGCCGACGGCGCGCAGGATCAGCCCGGCGCGGGTGCGGTTGAGGAACCAGCCGACCGCAAACACCATGATCAGCGCGAAATAGACGAGCGGGCTGTAGCCGAACAGCGACGCGCCAGATCGGGTCGCCGGCCAGCGAATCCGGAAAGACCTGGTTGAACGGCGAGATGACCATGCCGACGTAGCCCGAGCCGATCAGCGACGACAGGCCGATGCCGAAGATCGCCAGCGCCAGGCCGGTCGCGACCTGGTTGGAGCCCAGCGTCAGCACGAGAAAGGCGAACAGCATCGACGAGGCCGCGCCGGCGAGCGCCGGCCGCGACCACCCCGACCCACAGCGCCCAATCGCCGAGCGAGTCGCCGAAGTTGAAGGCGACGGCGAAGCCGGTCACGGCGCCGATCAGCATCATGCCCTCGACGCCGAGATTGAGAACGCCGCTCTTCTCGACCACCAGTTCGCCGGTCGCCGCGAGCAGGATCGGCGTCGTGACGCCGATGACGGTGACCAGAGCGTCGATGACGAATCCGATGTTCACGCGGGGGCCCCCGCGGTTGCGGCGCGCGGCTGCAGCGCGCACGACGCGGAACCGGTAGCGGACGAGGATGTCGCTCGCCAGGATGAAGAACAGCATGGTCGCCTGGAAAATGCCGGCGGTCGCCTCGGGCACGTGCACCGCGGTCTGCGCCACCTGTCCGCCGACGTAGGTGACGGCGAGGATGAGGCCCGCGAGGAACACGCCGACCGGATGCAGCCGGCCGAGGAAGGAGACGATGATCGCGGTGAAGCCGTAGCCCGAGGGAAAGCCGAGGTTGATCTGGCCGCTCTGGCTCATCACCTCGAGAATGCCGGCGAGGCCGGCCATGCCGCCGCTGATCATCAGGGTCGACCACACGGTGCGCTTTGCGTCGAAGCCTCCGTAGCGCGCGGCGCTCGGGGCGGCGCCGACGGTGCGGACCGAGAAGCCGTAGACCGAGCGCGACTGGAGCACCCAGAAAACCAGCGTCAGAGCGATGGCGACGACGAACCCCGGCGGCACGACCGTGCCGGGCAGGGTATGGGGCAGGGTCTGCGCGGCGGACAAGGGCGGCGTCTGCGGGAAGTTGTGGCCGTTCGGATCCTTCCAGGGGCCGCCGATCAGGTAGTTCAGCACCTGCATCGCGACATAGACCAGCATCAGGGTCGAAAGCACCTCGGAGACGCGGAAGCGCGTCTTGAGCATGGCCGGGATTCCCGCCCAGACCATGCCGCCGAGAATCCCGCCCGCCAGCATCAGCGGGATCGCGACGAAGCCCGGCGCGTCCGGAAGCGCGAGCGCGACGCCGGCGCCGGCCAGGGCGCCGATGACGTACTGCCCTTCGGCGCCGATGTTCCAGATCTTGGCCTGATTGCCGAGCGACAAGCCCGAGCGCGATGATGATCAGCGGCGCGGCCTTGGTCAGGACGTCGACCCATTTGTAGGGCGCGACGATCGGGGTGATGAAGGTCTGGTAGATCGCGTCCGGCCCATCGAAGCCGAGCAGCTCGAAGATGATCGCGCCGAGCAGCATCGTCAGCAGCACCGAGGCGACCGGCGTCGCCACCAGCATGAAGCGGCTCGGCGTCAGCCGCTTCTCAAGCCAGATGCGCATGCAACTGCTCCGTGATCTCGACCGTCGCCGACGGATCGCCATGCACGCCGCCCATCAGGAGGCCGATCTCCTCGATCGAGGCTTCGCCGACCTTCATCGGCTTCGACAGCCGGCCGAGGTTGATGACCGCGATCGTGTCGCACAGGGTCAGAAGCTCGTCGAGGTCCTGCGAGATGACGAGCACCGCCGAGCCGCGCGCCGCAAGATCGACGATCGCCTGATGGATGGCCGCCGCCGCGCCCGCGTCGACGCCCCAGGTCGGCTGGCAGACGACCAGCGCCTCGGGGCGCTGCAGGATCTCGCGTCCCATGATGAACTTCTGCAGGTTGCCGCCCGAGAGCGAGCCCGCCAGCGCGCCCGGTCCCGTCGCCTTGACCGTGAAGGCCAGGATGACCTCGGCCGCATAGGTCTTCGCCTTGTCCGGGTCGATCAGGCCGTAGCTGACCAGCTCCATGCGGTCGCGCCCGGTGAGCGAAACGTTGTCGGTGAGCGAGAACTCGCTCACCGCGGCATGGCCGTTTCGCTCCTCGGGGACGGCGCACAGGCCGAGATTGCGGCGCTCGGTGACGCCGAGCCGCCCGACCGCCTCGCCCGACAGGATGACGGACTCGTTGCCTGGCGCGAGCATCTCGCCGCTCAGGGCGGCCAGGAGCTCGTTCTGGCCGTTGCCGGCGACGCCCGCGACGCCGAAGATCTCGCCCGCGCGCACGCAGAGCGTCACGTCCTTCAGCGCGACCCCGAATTCGGTCGGCTTGGGCAGGCTCAGGCCCTGCGTCTCGAGCTTCGGCGGACCGAAGGCGCGCTCCGCCGGCTTCGAGATCTCCTTGAGATTGCCGCCGATCATCATCTCGGCCATCGAGCGCGACGTCTCGTGCTTGGGGTCGGCGGTTCCGACGACCTTGCCGGCGCGCAGGATCGTCGCCGTGTCGCAGAGCGCGACGATCTCGTGCAGCTTGTGGGAGATGTAGAGGATCGAGCAGCCGCTCGCCGCGAGACGGCGCAGCGTCTCGAACAATTGCTCGACCTCCTGCGGCGTCAGCACGGAGGTCGGCTCGTCCATGATCAGGAGCCGCGGATTGAGCAGCAGGGCGCGCACGATCTCGATGCGCTGCCGCTCGCCGACGCTGAGCGTCGAGACGATCCGGCGCGGGTCGAGCTTGAGCTGATAGGCGTCGAGCACCCTGTGGAACTCGGCGAGCAGCTCGCGCTGCGAGAGGCGCGCGTCGAGGCCGAGCGCGATGTTCTCCAGCACCGTCAGCGCCTCGAACAGCGAGAAATGCTGGAACACCATGCCGATGCCGAGGCGGCGCGCGGCGCGGGGATTGGAGATGCGCGTCGGCGCCCCGTCGAACAGGATCTGGCCCTCGTCGGGCGCCAGGATGCCGTAGATCATCTTGACGAGGGTGGACTTGCCGGCGCCGTTCTCGCCGAGCAGCGCGTGGATTTCGCCGGCCTTGACCTTCAGATGGACGTTGTCGTTGGCGCGCACGCCGGGAAACGACTTGCTGACGCCAATCAGCTCCAGACGCGGGGGAGCCTCAACCTTCACCTCGACAAACCCCTCGCTTCCCGCCTTGAAACTCGCGCGAACCGCCCGGTTCGACGCAAGATCGGCGCCGGTAATCACCGTTCGCCCGCGTGTCGCATGGGCGCGCTCAAGGACGTCCAACCCTTTGTCGTCGTTGTCCGCGCCGTCCGCCGGACCCTATCGCGGCGCGGGCCGGTGTCAAATGAATTGGCGGGCGCCCGGTGGAGGATGCATGGCTCCGCTTCTGCTCAGAAATAGGCGGAGTGACGAAGAGGACGGCGCCCGGACGCCTCTGGCGCCTATTGCGCGCCGGGCGCCGTTTGTGGTTGGAAGCGCGCTCGAGCAGGCTCTGTATATGGGACCGACTCGCGACCGTCGTGGCGGGGCGATAGCCCGGGACCTCTATCAAGGAGTTTCATGACGCCTTCCCTTCGCCCCTATGACGAGGCGCTTCTGCGCAAGGCCTTCGACGTCGCCCGTCGGGCCCGCGAAGGCGGCGACCATCCGTTCGGCTCGGTGCTGGCCGACGGCGAGGGCAACCTTCTGATGGAGCAGGGAAACGGCTTTACCAGCGAGGGCCGAGACCGGACCGCCCACGCCGAGCGCCTGCTCGCCTCGCGCGCCTCGCGCGCCTACGACCTGAAGACCCTCGCGCGCTGCACGCTCTACACCTCCGCCGAGCCCTGCGCGATGTGCGCTGGCGCGATCTACTGGGCCGGCATCGGCCGTGTCGTCTACGGCCAGACCGAGAAGGCCCTGAAGGCGCAGACCGGGGCGCACGAGGAAAACCCGACGCTCGACCTGCCGTGCGCGATCGTGTTCGAAGCCGGGCAGCGCCCGACCGAAGTCGTCGGGCCCCTGCTCGAGGACGAGGCCGCCGCGCTGCAAGCCGATTTCTGGAGGGCGCGGGGGTAGGGCGGCTCGGCGGCGCGGCTTTCGCATTTTCGCGCCGTTTCGATCCTTATGCTGACATCCGCGCCCGTCCCGTCGATTGGACCGGGTCGGACGGCGCCGCCGTTCCGACAGGGAGACCGCAGATGAAGCACCTCTACTCCGGCCCCGTGTTCGAGATGGCGCGCGAGCAGTTCCACGTCATCGCCGACCATCTCGCGATCCGCGAGGACGAGCGCGACCGGCTCCTGTATCCCGAAGCGCGCCATCGTCGTCTCCTGCCCGATCCACATGGACGACGGACGGACGCGAGGTGTTCACCGGCTACCGGGTCCAGCATCACCTGACGCTCGGCCCCGCCAAGGGCGGCACGCGCTTCGCGCCGAACGTCGACATCGGCGAGATCGCGGCGCTCGCGGTCTGGATGAGCTGGAAATGCGCGCTCGCCGATCTGCCTTACGGCGGCGGCAAGGGCGGCGTCGCTGTCGATCCGCACGCGCTGTCGCTCCGCGAACTCGAGAACCTGTCGCGCCGCTACATGCAGGAGATGATCCCGTTCGTCGGCCCGCGCGTCGACGTGATGGCGCCCGACATGGGCACCAACGAGCAGGTCATGGCCTGGTTCATGGACACCTATTCGATGTACCAGGGCGTCACCGTGCCGGAGATCGTCACCGGCAAGCCGGTCGACACCGGCGGCACGCTCGGGCGGCGCGAGGCGACCGGCCACGGCGTCGCCTTCCTCGCCTTCCGCGCGATGGAGGCGCTCGGGATCGATCCGGTCGGCGCGACCGCGATCATCCAGGGCTTCGGCAACGTCGGCTCGCATGCCGCGCTCGGCCTCGCCGCGCGCGGGGTCAAGATCGTCGGCGTCTGCGACCACACCGCCGCCTACTACGACCCCAAGGGCCTCGTCGCCCGGGAGCTGGTGAACCACGCGGCACGGGCCGGCAGCCTCGCTGGCTGGTCGACCGAGGCCGCTCATCGACGCCGCGCGCGCTCCTCGAGCAGCCCTGCGACGTGCTGGCGCCCTGCGCGGTCGAGCGGGTGATCGACGCCGATCTCGCGCGGCGCCTGCGCTGCCGGATCCTCGCCGAAGGGGCGAACGGCCCGACCACGCCGGAGGCCGACCGGGTGCTCGCCGAGCGCAACGACGGGATCTTCGTCATCCCGGACATCCTGTGCAACGCCGGCGGCGTCATCGTCAGCTATTTCGAATGGGTGCAGGACCTGCAGCAGTATTTCTGGTCGCGCGACGAGGTGATGGACCGGCTCGAGCGCGCGCTCGACCGAAGCTGGGCGACGGTCGTGGCCCGCGCCAGGCGCGACGGCGTCGCGAACCGCACCGCCGCCATGGCGATCGGCGTCGAGCGGGTGATGAAGGCCAAGCAGGCGCGGGGGCTGTTTCCGTGACGCAGGACGAGAACGTAAAGCCTGCCGTCGTCGTTCGTGACGCGGGCGAGTCCGACATGCCCGCCGTGCAGCGCATTTATGCGCATTACGTCCTTTCATCGCTCGCGACCTTCGAGGAGACGCCGCCCTCGGTAGACGTGATGCTCACGCGGCGCCGCTCCGCCGTCGACAACGGCGCGCCCTATCTCGTGGCGGAAGCCGATGGCGACGTCGTGGGCTATGCTTACGCCGTCGCCTATCACGCGCGCTCGGCCTATCGCTTCACGGTCGAGGACTCGGTCTATGTGGCGGAGGGCATGCACAATCGCGGCGTCGGGTCCGCGCTGCTCCGCGTCCTCGTTGAACGCTGCGAAGCCGGCCCTTGGCGGCAGATGGTCGCGGTCGTGGGCGACAGCGCCAACGCCGGCTCGATCGGCCTGCACCGGCGATTCGGGTTCGAGCTGGTGGGCGTCCTGACATCGGTCGGCTACAAATTCGGCCGCTGGATCGACACGCCGATCCTGCAGCGCGCCCTGGGAAAGGGCGCCGGCCCGGCTGCGTAGCCTTTGGGTGCCTAATTGCTGTCCGCCGCCAGCGACTTGACCACGCCGACGATCGGCCCGATCGGCATGAGTTCGTCGTCGCGCTTGAGGTCGGGCGCATAGAGCGACGAGAGCGAGCCGTCGAGGAACAGCGCGTTCCGGCAGCGGAGGCCGTCGCGGAACAGCCTGGCGAACGCGTCGAAGGTCACCGGCTCCTCGGCGATGGCGAACACCGCCTCGCCGTGGTCGTCGACTCCGACGCCGTTGCGGATCTTCGCCGACGTGCCGTCGGGACGGATTTTCGGATGGATGCGGCCGTCGATCACCAGCATCGGGCCCGACTGGGTCGCGTAGCGGGCGGCGGGCGGATTGGCGAGATAGCGGCTCGTCTCGGTCACGCCCGCGATCCCGTCGCCGATCCAGAACACGCCGTTGGGCTTCATATGAAAATTGGACGCGCCATCGCCGCGCGTGTCGGCGTTGTGGATGAGGCGGCTCTTCTCGACGTAGAGCCCGACCGGCGACTGGTCCTCGCGGAACATGCCGGCGTTCATCGCGAAGATCAGCCGCTCGCCCTGACCGCGCAGCGTCTCGGCGAGCGCGCCAAGCGAGCCGAACGGGCGGTCGTCGGGCCTCTTCCAGAACAGGCGGAGATCGTCGTGATGCGGGTCGAAGGCGCAGACCGTAAACGCCGCGCCGTCGAAAGTCTTCGGCGCGCAACCGGCCGCCGCAGGCGAGGCGGCCGCAAGCCCGAGGAGCAGAAGCCAAGCGGCGAATCCGCTGCGCCGCATCGCGGTCTCCGAACCCCTGCCAGGAACACCGTCGCGGCGCTGGCTTGCGCCCCAAGCGACGTGCGCCGAATCTCGACGCCCCGTCACATTAGTCCTCCCGCGCCGTTTTCGCCACAGCCCCGGCGTAAATCCGTTGCGGCGCGTCAGAGCACCTTGCCTGGGTTCATCACGCCGTTCGGGTCGAGCGCGCTCTTCACCGCGCGCATGACGGCGAGCGCGCCGGGGTCCTTGGTCGCGGCGAGCAGGTCCCGCTTCAGCCGTCCGACGCCGTGCTCGGCCGAGAACGAGCCGCCCATCCGCGCCACGATCCCGTGCACGACTGCGTTCATCGCGTCCCAGCGCGCGAGATAGCTCCTTGTGCGGCTCCGATCGGCTGCGACACGTTGAAATGGATGTTGCCGTCGCCGAGATGGCCGAAGGCGCAAACGCGCGCTCCCGGCTCGAACGCCTCGACCGCCTTCGTCGCCTCGTCGAGGAAGGCCGGCACGTCGCCGACCGCTACCGAAACGTCGTGCTTGATCGAGCCGCCCTCGTGAATCTGCGCCTCGGGAATCAACTCGCGCAGTTTCCAGAATTCATGGCGCTGGTCGAGCGAGGCGGCGAGGACGGCGTCCTCGATCACGCCCGCGTCGAACGCCGCTTCGAGCGCGCCGCCGAACGCCTCCTCGAACCCGTCCTCGATCTGCGAGGACGCCTCGATCAGCACATACCAGGGATGGTCGCCGCTCAGCGGCGCGCGGGCGAAGCCGTGGCGCACCGTGATGTCGTAGGCGAAGCGGGCGATCAGCTCGAAGCTGGTCACGCCCGCGCCGAGCCGCTCGCGCGCGATGCGCAGGAGGTCGAGCGCCTTCTCCGGGCTTTCGAGCCCGACAAAGGCGGTCGCCCGCGCCCGCGGGTTGGGGAAGAGCCGGAGCGACGCCGCCGTGATTACGCCGAGCGTGCCCTCCGAGCCGACGAACAGGCTTTTCACGTCGTAGCCGGTGTTGTCCTTGCGCAGCTTCGACAGCGCGTTGACGATCCGCCCGTCGGCCAGGACCGCCTCGACGCCGGTGACGAGATCGCGGGCGTTGCCGTAGGCGATCACGGTCACGCCGCCGGCGTTGGTCGCGGCGTTGCCGCCGATGGTGCAGGTGCCTTCCGCGGCGAGCGACAGGGGGAAGAGACGGTCGGCTTCGAGCGCCGCCGCCTGCGCTTCGGCGAGCGTCACGCCCGCCTCGCAGATCATCACGTCGGCGTGCGGGTCGATCTCGCGGATGTGCTTCAGCCGCTGGGTCGAGAGGATGATCTCGTCTCCGGTTTCGTCGGGCGTCTGGCCGCCGACGAGGCCGGTGTTGCCGCCCTGGGGCGTGACCCCGATCCGCGCCTCGTTGCAATAGGCCAGGACTCTGGCGACCTCGGCGGTCGATCCGGGACGAACGAGCGCGAGCGCCTTGCCCTGGTAGAGGCCGCGCGGCTCGATCAGCGCGCCGGCGAGCAGCTCCGGATCGGTCAGCGCGTGGCCGCGCGCCGACGATGCTCCTCAGGGCCTCGACGGCGGTCTGGCGTTCAACCTTCATCCAAGAAGTCTCCGCGCGCGCGGCTTCGCCCGGGGACGGCGAAAGACGGCGGCGAGTTCGACATGGGGCGAAAAGCGGAACTGGTCAACGGCCATGACCGTCCCGAGACGGAACCCGCCGTCGATCAGGATGCGGGCGTCGCGGGCGAAGGTCGCGGCGTTGCAGGAAATGGCGACGACGAGGCGGCACGCCGCTCGCGGCGAGGTCGCGCGCCTGCGCTTCGGCGCCGGCGCGGGGCGGATCGAACAGCGCGCCGTCGAAGCCGGACAAGTTCGGCGGCGGAGAGCGGCCGGCGGAAAAGATCGCGCGTCTCGGCCGTGACCGCCCGGAGGCCCTGCGCCCCTGCCGCGGCGCGCACGAAGCGCACGGACGGCCGCGGCGTCCGAGTCGGCGGCGTAGACTTCGTGAGCGCGGGCGAGACGCAGGGC
This sequence comes from uncultured Alphaproteobacteria bacterium, assembly GCA_963724785.1. Taxonomy (GTDB): domain Bacteria; phylum Pseudomonadota; class Alphaproteobacteria; order Rhizobiales; family Beijerinckiaceae; genus Roseiarcus. The sequence goes on from CAVRWC010000011.1 coordinate 58,687, forward strand.
GAAGGCGCCGGCGCCGCAGAAGAGGTCCGCGACCTTCTTCGCGCCGCCTTAGCGCCTCCTCGGCGAACGCCGCGAGCCTCGCCTCGCCTTCTTCGGTCGCCTGAAGAAAGCCGCCCGGCGGCAAGCTGAGCCAGCGTTTCGCCGAAGGCGACGCGCGGCGGACGGCGCTCGATCACGACGGCGCCGTGGTTGGAGACGCGGGCGAGGTCGAGCGCCTCGGCGGTCTGGACGAGCTTGCGGGTCTCGGCGAGTCCGAGCGGACCGGCGCCGCGCAGGTCGACGTCGAGACCATCGAGCGTCGCCGTCACGCCGATGTCGAGCGGCTTGCCGAGCCCGCGGAGATCCCCGGCGAGCGCGCGCGCCGCCGGGACCGCGCCCGCCATCGACGGCGCGAACAGCGGGCAGGCGTCGATCGGCACGATGGCGTGCGAGCGCGCCCGCATGAAGCCGACCTCGTCCGGGCCCGCCATGCGGAAAGCGGGCGTGGAAGGTCGCCCGCCGCCGTCCCGCGCCATGCGCGTCGATCAGCGGCCCGACTTCGGCTTCGATCTTCGCCCGCGCCGAGCGCCTCGACGACGAGGCCGCGCTTCCAGTCGCGATAGAGCGCTTCCGACATGTGCTGCGCCGCGCAGCCGCCGCAGGTTCCGAACCAAGGGCAGAACGGCGTCGCCCGCTCGGGGCTCGCACGCAGGATTTCGATGAGCTTCAGCCGCGCCTTCGTCCGCCATCCGGAGCCGGACGCGCTCGCCGGGCAGGGCGGCGGGAACGGCTGCGCCGTTCTCCGCGACGCCGTCGCCGCGTGCGTCGAGGCCGACGACTCGAGCTCCACGCGGCCGTCGCGCAATTCGCGCTCTTCGGTCATGGCGCGCCCTCATGGCGCGCCGCAATCAAGAATTCCCTCGCCCCCGCGCCGCCGAGCACGGGGGAGGGGATGAGGCCGAGGATCGTCCAGCCCTGCGCCTCGATGCAGGCGCGGACATCGGCGCAGGCGCGCGCGAGCGCCGCTTCGCTTTTCACCCGCCCCTTGACGATTTCCGCTCGCCCGACCTCGAACTGCGGCTTGACGAGGCTGACCAGCCATGCTCGCCCCGCCGCAAGCCTCAGAACATGTGGCAGCACGAGCCGCTGCGAAATGAAGCTGACGTCGCAGACGATCGCTTCCGGCGCCTCGCCGAGCTTCTCCGGCGTCAGAGACCGCGCATCGAGCCCTTCGAGCGAACGCACGCGCGGTTCGGCGGCGAGTTTGCCGTCGAACTGCCCGTGGCCGACGTCGATCGCGACGACGCTTCTTGCGCCGCGCTTGAGGAGCACGTCGGTGAAGCCGCCGGTCGAGGCGCCGACGTCGAGGCAGGCGAGGCCCGTCGGGATCGAGGGCGAAGGCGTCGAGCGCGGCGGCGAGCTTCAGTCCCGCCGCGCGAGACGTAAGGGTGGGGCGCCTCGGCCTCGATCGCGGCGGCCTCGCCGATGTCCTCGGACGCCTTCACCAGCGCCTCGCCGTCGACCCTGACGAGGCCGGCGGCGATTGCGGCCTGCGCCCGCGCGCGGCTCGGAAAGAAGCCGCGCTCGACCAGGACGATATCGGCGCGCTTGCGCATGGAAACCTTCGGACCAGGGAGACCGGTGGGTTTAGCCCCTGAACCGCGTCCGGCCAAACGGTTCTCTCGCCAACAGCCCGAAAGCCGCCTATCGCCGCGCCAGCGCCAGTCCGACCGCCGCCCCGACGAGGACGGCGCCCGTCAGCCGGTTCCGCGCCCGGCCGAAGCGGGCGAGGAGGCCGCGGGCGCGGCTGGCGAGAACGGCCCAGCCGCTGTCGACGATCAGCGCCGTGGCCACGAAGGTCACGCCGAGAATCGCCATCTGGCGGCCGAACGGCGCGGAGGAATCGAGAAACTGCGGCAGGAACGCCGCGTAGAAGGCGAGCGTCTTCGGGTTGGTCAGCGAGACGAGGAAGCCGCGGCCGAACGTCCGGCCGGCGGAGACCGTCTGCGTTCGGGTGAGATCCTCCGCCGGCGTGCGCCACGCGCTGACGCCGAGAAAGAAGAGATAGGCGACGCCGATCCAACGCAAGACGTCGAAGGCCTGGCCAAGCGTCCCGATGAGCGCCGTGACGCCGAGCGCGGCGACGCTGAGCTGGAGGACCATCGCCGCGCTCGTCCCGGCGACAGTGATCAGCCCGCCGCGCACGCCGAATCGCAGGCTGTTGGCGACGATCAGCGCCACATTCGGGCCCGGAATGAGCATCAGCGCTGCCGTCGCCGCGACGAAGGCGGCAAAAAGCGCAAACGACATGGCGGGCTCTCCGGAAAAGGTCACTATCGGCGCGCTTTCAAAGCGGCGTGCGACGCAAACCTCTACGCCGCTCCGCCGGAGCGCAGACAATGTTTTATGAAAGAACCCGGTTTTTATCAATGAACCCGTTGACTACAACAAGCAGTCAATTAAAGATGCATCACTGCTGGGAAAATAATCACGGGATGGAAATAATGCGCTGGGGGGTCGCTGTCTTGGCGGGGACGATCCTGGTTTCGCCGGTTGCGGAGGCGTCGACCGAACTGCACGGCGGCGCCTGGTTCGGGAACGCTTTCGGCTTCGGAGATCGGGCAGGCGATGGTCGCGCCGACCCGGCTCAGTTGACGCTGCCGAAGTCGAATTCGACAGAGCTCTCGGGGGCGCAGGACGCTGCACCCGACGCGTGGGCGTCCGCGGCCGACAGGGCGCTTCGCGGTGGCGGAGCCTCGACAGCAACGGAGGCGAAAAGGCCCGATCGCTTCGGCTGGGTTTTTCTGCTGATCGGCTTCGCCGGGTTGACCGCCTTTTTTGCGGGCAGGCGGAGCGGCGGCCGTGGGCTGATTTCGGCCTGACTTTTCAATTTCGGGCCAATGTGGAACGGCGTCGGGCTGGCGCTGTCAGTGAACAATCGACCCGCCTCAATATCCGCATGAAACCTTGTCCCTCGGCCTCGACCTAAGCGTCGTCGCGCCGCGTCATCCGCGCGTTCGCGGACGAAGCGCCTGGCGGAACAAATTTCGAGGCGTCCACGTTCCCGCGAGCGGCGAGCCGATCGAGCCGCCATTGGGCCCGGGATGCTATCGATCGCCCACGCGCTGGACGCGCTCAACTTCCTGTCGGCCGACGTCCGAAATCTGTTCGGGCCCTTCATCAACGTCTATCTTGTCACCGGCCAGGGCTGGACGCAGACCGATGTCGGTCTGGTGTCGACCGGCAGCGGGCTCCTCGGCATCGCGCTCCAGACCCCGATCGGCGCCGCAATCGACGTGACGCGCGCCAAACGCGCCGTCATCGTCGCGACCATGGCGGCGATGAGCGTCGCGGCGCTCATCATCGTCGCGCGTCCGACCTTCTGGCCGATGGCGCTGGCGACAGGCATTCTTTCGCTCGCCGGCGATGCGTTCGTCCCCTCGGTCGCGGCGATCACGCTCGGCCTCGTGGCCAGGGAGGCGCTGGCGCGCCGGCTTGGGCGCAATTCCGCCTTCGACCACGGCGGCAATATCGCCATCGCCCTCGTCGCCGGGGCCGTCGGCTATCTGTTTTCCCAGCGGATCGTCTTCCTGCTCGTGCCGTTTTTCGCCGCGCTGACGGCGGCGGCGGCGCTGATGATCCCGGCGCAGGCGATCGACCACGACCGCGCGCGCGACTTGGGGAAAGAGGGCGCCGACGATGGCGGCGCTCAGGGGTTGGGCATTCTCTTTCGCACGCCGCCGCTGGCGATTTTCGCGGTTTGCGCGTTCTTTTTCCACTTCGCCAATGCGCCTCTTCTGCCGCTCGTCGGACAGAAGCTCGCGCTGCAATATCCCAAGGAAGCGACCGCGATGATGTCGTTCTGCATGGTCGCCGCCCAGGGCGTGATGCTGCCGATCGCGCTCCTCGTCGGCTGGCGCGCCGACCGGTGGGGCCGCCGGCCGATCTTCCTCATCGCCTTCTCGGCGCTGCCGATCCGCGCTGCGCTCTATACGGTGTCGGACAACGCCTTCTGGCTGCTCGCCGTGCAACTCCTCGACGGGGTCGGGGCGGGGATCTACCAGGCGCTCACTCCGCTGGTCATCGCCGACATCATGCGCGGCACCGGGCGCTACAATCTGGCGCAGGGAATGGTCGCGACCACACAAGGGGTCGGCGCCGCGATTAGCGCGTTGGTCGTCGGCGAGGTGATGGACCACTTTGGCTATTCGGCCTCGTTTCTGTTCCTCGGCGCTGTCGCAGCCCTCGCGTGGCTCGCATTCGTCGCCTTCATGCCGGAGACGCGCGGCGCGCCCGCAGCGGCGTCGAAAACGGAGCGCGCCTGACGCCCGCCAGCCTCAGGTCGACAAGCCTGCCGCTGACGCTGCTCCGACGCTCGTCGTGGCTTGAGGGTTCGCCGCCGAGGGTCTTACCGGCCGTGCGAATTGCTCACCGCTCCGCCGAGGTCGAGCGGCGCGTTGTCGCCGGCGGGCAGGGGGGCGGCGACGATGCCGGCGCTTTCGGCTTCGGCTTCTTCTTCGGCGGCGGGGACGGGTCGATCTGGGGCGACGCCGACGCGTTCGGGTCGGTCGCCGAGTCCGGATTGTCGGTGCCCGTCGTCGCGGTGTCGACGGGCGGCGTTTCCTTGATGACGGTCGTGCCGCCTTTGCAGCGACCAGCCACACGTCGTAGATCGGATGCTCGACGCCGTGCAGGCCGGGGCTGTCGGCGAACATCCAGCCGGAGAAGATCCGCTTGAAAGTGTGCTGTTCGTCGATCTCGTCGACCTGGGCGAAGGCGTCGGTGCGCGGCGTATCGGTCGGCGGGCGCGAGTAGCAGACGCGCGGCGTGACCTGCAGCGTGCCGAACTGCACCGTCTCGTTGAGCGCGACCTCGAAGGTGATGATGCGGCCGGTGATCTTGTCGAGCCCGTCGAACACCGCCACCGGATTGGCGATCTTGTCGGCGAACGCAGGCGCGGCGCACGAAGTCCGAGCGCGACCGCGACGGGCGCGGCCCGGCGCGCGGCTGTGACATAGATCGAGCCCATGCGGGCCGCTCTGACGCTCAACGGCGGCGGAAACAAGGCGCTGCTCAGGCCCCCGGGCTCCAAGCCTCGTAGTCGCCGTCGGTCGGCTGGCGGGGGCCGCGGTTCAGCGTCGAGCCCTTGGGCCGAATGGCCTGCGGCGTGCCGGTCGGATTGCCGATATGCGGCAGCTCCCAGGGGTAGGGCTTGTAGTCCTCTTCGGTCGGCGGGACGTCGACGGTGTGGTGCAGCCAACCGTTCCAGCCCGGCGGCGTCATCGAGGCCTCGGAAATGCCGTTGTAGATCACCCAGCGCCGGTCGAAGCCGAGCGACGGATCGATCTTGCCGCCCTTGGAGCGGTAATAGGCGTTGCCGAACTGGTCGTGGCCGACGAGTTCGCCGTGCCTGCGGGTGTAGAACAAGGTGTTGAGGGTCGCCCCGTTCCACCAGGTCGCGTAACGCACGAAAAACTGCTTCAGGTCCATCGATAAGCCGCCGGTCGAGGAAAAAGCGCCGGATCCGAACGCGGGCGGACTATGGCGATGGAGGCCGGCCCTGTCCAGTCGAACTTTGCGCCGATCACGCTCGCGCACGACCCCCTTGCGCGCCCCGCCCAACTCGGCGGATGCTGTCAATCTTCGGGCCGGTTAACCTTGCATTATACATTCTTATCCACAATATGTGGTGTCGAGTGACAGCGAGCGTCACAAGGGATTGACGCTCAGGAGAGAGAGTCGTAGGTTCGAGTTGTTCGGGAAAAGGGCCGGGCGCCGGGCGCGCCAGCCCCGAAAGCGAGTTGTTTTTCCTGGGCCATCGGCCGGGGGCGATTGCGCCGCCGACGGACGCGTCAGTGACATGAGGATCGGGCGAGCGGGCGGCGAAGCAGGGCCGGGCGGGGCGCTTTTGCGCCTGCGTCGGACCGGGAACGAGGAAACGCGGGGCTGCGCTTCGCGTTGTCGGATTGGGCAGGGGCGGGCGCCGGGGGGCGGATCGCTTGGCGAAACGTGAAGGCGAGAGAACCATGAAAATCGAGCGGCACTACACCGAGGCGGGCGCGTCTCCCTACGACCGGATCGCCTTCGCGACGACCAAGAGCGAGATCCGCAATCCGGACGGGTCGGTCGTCTTCTCGCTCGACGGCATCGAGGTCCCGGCCGCCTGGAGCCAGGTGGCGGCCGACGTGCTCGCGCAGAAATATTTCCGCAAGGCGGGCGTGCCCGACGCGCCTGAAGCGGGTCGAGGAGCCGGACGTTCCGTCGTTCCTGTGGCGCTCGGTTCCCGACGAGGAGGCGCTCGAGGCGCTGCCCAAGGCCGAGCGCACCGGCTCCGAGACCTCGGCCAGGCAGGTGTTCGACCGCCTCGCCGGCGCCTGGGCCTACTGGGGCTGGAAGGCCGGCGTGTTCGACGGCGAAGACGACGCGCGCGCCTATTTCGACGAGATGCGCTTCATGCTGGCGCGCCAGATCGCCGCGCCCAACTCCCCGCAATGGTTCAACACCGGCCTCCACTGGGCCTATGGCGTCGACGGGCCGAGCCAGGGCCACTATTACGTCGACTTCGAGACCGGCAAGCTCGTCAAGTCCAAGTCGGCCTACGAGCATCCCCAGCCGCACGCCTGCTTCATCCAGTCGGTCAGCGACGACCTCGTCAACGAGGGCGGCATCATGGACCTGTGGGTGCGCGAGGCGCGCCTGTTCAAGTACGGCTCCGGCACCGGCTCGAACTTCTCGGCCCTTCGCGGCGAGAACGAGAAGCTTTCGGGCGGCGGCCGCTCCTCGGGCCTGATGTCGTTCCTCAAGATCGGCGACCGCGCGGCGGGCGCGATCAAGTCGGGCGGCACCACGCGGCGCGCGGCGAAAATGGTGGTGGTCGACGTCGATCACCCCGACATCGAGTCCTACATCGACTGGAAGGTGAAGGAGGAGCAGAAGGTCGCCGCGCTCGCCGCCGGCTCCAAGGTCGTCAAGCGTCACCTGAAGGCGATCCTCAAGGCCTGCGTGAATTGCGAGGGCTCGGGCGACGACTGCTTCAACGTCGAGAAGAACCCGGCGCTGAAGCGCGAGGTGAAGCTCGCCCGCAAGGACGACGTGCCGGACGGCATCATCAAGCGCATCATCCAGCAGGCCCGCCAGGGCTATACCAACCTCGACTTCGACGCCTACGACACCGACTGGGAATCGGAGGCCTATCTCACCGTCTCGGGCCAGAACTCCAACAATTCGGTGCGGGTCACCGACGCCTTTTTGCACGCGGTCGAGGCGGATTCCGACTGGAACCTCACCTGGCGGCTGAGCGGCAAGACCGCCAAGACGCTCAAGGCGCGCGAGCTTATGGGAGAAGATCGGCTACGCCGCCTGGGCCTCGGCCGATCCGGGCATCCAGTACCACACCACCATCAACGACTGGCACACCTGCCCGGCGTCGGGGCCGATCCGCGCCTCGAACCCGTGCTCGGAATACATGTTCCTCGACGACACGGCCTGCAATCTGGCGTCGCTGAACCTGCTGCAGTTCCTGAACCCCGACACCAAAGCCTTTGACATCGTGGCCTACGAGCACGCCGTCCGGCTTTGGACGCTGACGCTCGAAATCTCGGTCGCGATGGCGCAGTTCCCCTCGCGCGAGATCGCGCGCCTCTCCTACGAGTACCGCACGCTCGGCCTCGGCTACGCCAACATCGGCGGGCTGCTGATGTCCTGCGGCATCCCCTACGACTCGGACGAGGGCCGGGCGATCTGCGGCGCGCTGTCGCGCCGTCATGACCGGCCGCGCCTACGCGACCTCGGCCGAGCTCGCGGCCAAGAACGGCGCCTTCCCCGGCTACAAGCCGAACGCCGAGGCGATGCTGCGCGTCATCCGCAACCACAAGCGCGCCGCCGACGGCGAGGTTTCCGGCTACGAGAGCCTGTCGGTCGCCCCGACCCCGCTCGACCACGCTTCGCTCGCCAAGGCCGGCCCGGCCTTCGACCATCTCGGCGAAGCCGCGCGCGACGCCTGGAGCGCGGCGCTCGCGCTCGGGCGAGCAGCACGGCTACCGCAACGCCCAGGTCTCGGTCGTCGCCCCGACCGGCACGATCGGCCTGGTGATGGACTGCGACACGACCGGCATCGAGCCCGACTTCGCGCTGGTGAAGTTCAAGAAGCTCGCCGGCGGCGGCTATTTCAAGATCATCAACCGCGCCGTGCCCGACGCGCTGCGCGCGCTCGGCTACGACGAGAAGGCGATCGAGGACATCGTCGCCTACGCCGTCGGCCGGGCGACGCTGGCGAACGCGCCCGGCATCAACCACGCGACGCTTGCGCGCCAAGGGCTTGCCCGAGGCGGCGATCGAGAAGGTCGAGGGGGCGCTGAAAGGCGCGTTCGACATCCGCTTCGTGTTCAACAAGTGGACGCTCGGCGCCGAGACGCTGAGCGGGGCGCTGAAGATCCCGGCCGAGCGCTACGAGGCGCCGGGCTTCGACCTGCTCGTCCGCGCTCGGCTTCACCAAGGCGGAGATCGAGGCCGCCAACATTTTCGCCTGCGGCGCCATGACCTTGGAAGGCGCGCCGCATCTGAAGGCTTGAGCATTATCCGGTGTTCGACTGCGCCAACCCGTGCGGCCGCACGGGAAAGCGCTACCTCTCGGTCGAGAGCCACATCCGCATGATGGCGGCGGCGCAGCCGTTCATCTCCGGGGCGATCTCGAAGACCATCAACATGCCGAACGACGCCACCGTCGAGGACTGCAAGGACGCCTACATGCTGAGCTGGCGGCTCGGCCTGAAGGCCAACGCGCTCTACCGCGACGGCTCGAAGCTGTCGCAGCCGCTGAACAGCCAGCTGATCGAGAGCGACGACGAGGAGGAGGACGCGCTCGAGACGCTGATCGCCGCCGCCGCCCCGGCGCGCGCCGCCCAGGTCGCCGAGAAGATCGTCGAGCGGGTGATCGAGCGGGTCGAGCGCATCGCGCGAGCGGGAAAAGCTGCCCGACCGCCGCAAGGGCTACACCCAGAAGGCGGTGGTCGGCGGCCACAAGGTCTACCTCCGCACCGGCGAGTACCAGGACGGCCGGCTCGGCGAGATCTTCATCGACATGCACAAGGAGGGCGCGGCCTTCCGGTAGCCTCATGAACAATTTCGCCATCGCGATCTCGCTCGGCCTCCAGTACGGCGTGCCGCTGGAGGAATATGTCGAGGCCTTCACCTTCACCCGCTTCGAGCCGGCCGGGCTGGTGCAGGGCAACGACGCGATCAAGAACGCGACCTCGATCCTCGACTACATTTTCCGCGAGCTGGCGATCTCCTATCTCGGCCGCAACGACCTCGCCCATGTCGCGCCCGAGGAGATCGGCGCGACCGTGCTCGGCGGCGGCGTCGGCCAGGACAAGGCCCCGACGCCGGGGCCGGGCGCGGCGGCGGTGATCTCCAACGGCCTCGTTCGCGGCCGACCGGGCGACAAGCTGATGCTGGTGCGCGGCGCAACCGGCGGCGAAGCGCCGGTGGTGCGCGCGTCGGGCGGGGGCAGGGGCGGGCGGCTACGTCCAGGGCGCGACCGCGCTGAAGGGCGACCTCGCCGAGCCCGCGCCGCTGACGATCGGCGGCGTCGAGTTCGCGCCGGCGCACGAGACGGTCGCCGACAAGCGGGCGGAGGCGCGGATGAAGGGCTACGTCGGCGAGGCCTGCCCGGAGTGCGGGAATTTCACCATGGTGCGCAATGGGACGTGCCTGAAGTGCGATACGTGCGGGAGCACGACGGGGTGCAGTTGATGGAGCCGTTATGCCGACAGTCTTTCGGCACGGCGGCTATCGGTTCTTTTTCTTTTCAAACGAGGGAGACCCGCAGGAGCCGCCGCACGTGCATGTGCGCCGTGGGGCCGACGAGGCGAAGTTTTGGCTACGGCCGGAAGTTGTTGTCGCCGACAGTTTCGGGTTTAATGCAGCCGAGTTGAACGCATTGGTCCGACTTGTGCGGCAGGAGAAGGCGCGGATCGAAAGGGCTTGGCATGGACACTTCGGCCACGGCGGTTCGGTTTGACGACAATTCCATGTGGGTCGAGCTGTCGGACGGGCGGACGCTCGGCGTTCCTTACGCGTGGTTTCCGCGTCTCCTGAACGCGACGCCGAAGCAGCGTGAGGCAGTCGAGATTGGGCGCTTCGGACTGCATTGGGAAGCGATCGACGAGGATGTTTCGATCGCCGGTTTGCTCGCGGGCCGCAGGGACCAGACTCCGAGCGCGCCCCCGGCCGCGACGCTGAAGAAGCGCAGGCGCGCGTGAGGGGGCTCGACGATCAGCGACAAGCGGGCGGAGACGCGGATGAAGGGCTACGTCGGCGAGGCCTGCCCCGAGTGCGGGAATTTCACCATGGTGCGCAATGGGACGTGCGTGAAGTGTGATACGTGCGGGAGTACGACGGGGTGCTCGTGAGGTTGCTCACCTGGTCGTCGCCGCAAAGCTCCGTAATGTTCTGTTTTGCGACCATTGAAGGCAGACCTGCGACACCGAGCACCTCTCCGTCGGGGCGGGTGAGCACGTCGATTAGACGGTCAAAGGCAACTTGACCATCGATCCCCATTTTAGGTAAGCATGAAAAATGGAAAGGTTTTTTGACGCCATAGTGGTAGTACCTCTTGAAGAAGAGTTTGAGACCGTACTTGAGTACTTTTCGATCCTTGAAGACCTGAGTACAGCAGAACAGATAATGATTTCAGCGACGATACTCGATAGCGGGATTTATTTTCTGCTTGCAAAACAGTTTAGTATGGGAAAAACTCACGCAATAGAAACAGCTCAAACCTGCTTAAAATATTTCGACACCGACCTTATGATATGCCTAGGAATCGCTGGAGGATATCGTCAGATGTTTCAATTGGTGATGTTTGCTGTACTGAATCTGTCTGGGATATTCTAGACAACAGTAAGATCGCCGCAACGGAGCACTCTGAATCAGAGATAGCGCTGTCGCCGACGACCTATGATACCCCAAAAGCAATAGCAGTGGCGTTGACGCTTCATCGACTGATTGAACCTGGTAAAGCAGTCCAGTCAGTGGGCCGCCGAACGAAACGCTCCGGCGTGGATTTGATCCCCGGCAAGTTCCATGGGAAAGACGGCAAAGAAGAGGGGATATCAACGCCGCGCTTGCATCCGGGCCAATCGCACGCCGCGCAGTTTCTGCAAGTCCAATCTATAACAAGAAGGTGAAAAATCTCAATCGAAAAATCCTCGCGATAGAAACCGAATCGGGCGGCCTTTTCTTCGTCGCAAAGCAAAATGGCATTGCAGCGCTGTCCATCCGCGGAATTTCGGATTACGCGGGCATAGACAAGAGCCGCTTCGAATCCGAAACTGGCGGCCATGCGCGTAAAATTGCGGCAGCGAACGCCGCGTCTTATCTGGCTATGCAAGCCAGTAATAGCAAATTGCTAGAAATAATCCGCAAAAATCGTGGGGTTGCTGATCTAGAAGAAGAACTCCCATTATTTGATACGAATACTGCAGATCGGCTCCACAATGGTCTAATGTTGATTGATGAAGAAATAGATACGCGATTGCGGGAAATAGCGCCTACATATGATCTTCAAAAGAGAGGATATCGCCTTCCGGTACCGAGGATTAGGATTGTCGATACGCGCGGAATCGCCCCTCAACGGCAAGATCAAAACGTGAGTGAAGTACGTGATGTGCTTAAGTATGCACGCATCTTGACTATCCATGTTCCAAGGCAATATCCAGACGACAGTCTTTCCTTGATCATCGCGCTAGATCTGCTTTCAGCGGAGCTGTCTGATAAGAAGTTGCTCCCAAAGGTGATCGAAGGGTCACAATTGCAGAGGCCGAGGAGCGGACTTCGCAAAGTGTCAGGAGATGAATTCATCTCTCTTAGCGAGGCAGAGGGAGTCCAGCCGGTATTCATAATCGACAATTTTGACTTTGATTCGAAGTCCCGCTTTGCGTTCCTTAAGGAGGAAATCGAAGCCTGGCCTTCCGCCAAATTTGTAATCGTGACTCGCTGTTCACGTAATCCATTACTTGAGACTGAGCTAACGAAAAACATATCCTCATGCACAGGGACGGTATACGATGTCTCGTTCGTAGAATTATCGTATTTCTTGCAAAAAAATTTCGAGATGAACGCCACGGCCTCCGAAGTCGTCGCGATACGTCTATATGAGACCTTTAAACGTTATGAATTGTCAGCACATCCGTCCTATTTTGCGGGGATTCCAAAATCAACATTGAGCGCATTATTGCAGGTCAATAGAAGAACGGAATTGATATAATTGGCGGTCGCTGGTTACTTGACGTTCGTTGTTATGGAGGATGAAATCAAATAAGGTTAAGCCGCACGACAAGAGAGCTATTTCTGGCCGAATTGGCATTGAAGATTAACGTCGAAAAGAGGAGGTTTACGGAAGCGGAGCTGACTACGTTCGCTGAGGAGATGTCAAACAAGTTCGATTATGGCATCTCTCCCTCAAAATTTGTTTATCTCTTTATAGACAAACACATATTGCATGTGGAAAACGGTATAATTAGGTTCACATTGCCTTTTATCGAGTCATACTTGTTGGCACTGCGTCTAAGGGATCAGGTGGACGTCGCCGAGGAATACTTCAATACAACAAAGGCAGATTTCGACTATCGCACATTTACACTTTACGCTGAATTAGGTCCGTCACCAGGAATAATCAACGCGGTTTCCACAAGCCTAGATGCTAGCATTGAGCTCTTCGAAGCACAGCCTCACCAGGACAACGCTCTCCTTGATCAGTCAATCAGACCCGCGATCCTAGCGAAGCAGGACCGAGGGCGCTGTTCAGAAGCGGCTTCAAAAGGCGGTCGATGACGTGACAGGCAGACCGCGGACAATCTCGGGCGAAACAAGCTATTTTGGACGCCAGCGATCGAACACGTGGGGAGATGGGTGCCGAGATTTAGTCTGCGGGGTTGCTTCCTTCTACGATTGATGGGGGTCTTGGCGTAAATGTCATGAGAGTTCGGGAGTCGCGGTGAGCTTCTAGGCTCAGGCGCTGAACGTCTCGAGGCCACCACCAAGCGTGAGATGGTGCGTAAGATTGTGAAGCTCGCCTCGTACATTGCGGACGCTTGGATGCGCGCCCACAAGTCAATCAATTTTGGGTCTATACGTGCAGGTGTTTTGGGCGACCGGAAATTGATCGAACAAATTGCTAAGACTGATAGCGCACAAGACTTAGCTGAAGCCCGCAGAGTGTTAGATCTATTAGTAGATTTTTACGAATTGTATTTTCTCATACAGCCGCTTGTTAGCGTAGTATCATTCTTATGCGACGAAGCACGAGATGCTGTTTTAGTTGAAAGCATTGCAAACACTAATGTGCCAGACGGGATAGAACTTAGTCTTGAATTTGTGGCTAACGGATATCAATGTGCAGAGAGGGAAGAAGCGTCTCGGCGGAGCAATCAAGACGCTACCTAAAGTGCCGCTCCTCCGGCATACGGTTGCGGGTCATCTGATGAGTTGCGTTTATTGGAAACATTGGAAAAAGCAAGACAGGCTCGATCTTCTTGATGCGGCTAGCGAAAGCCTAAAGCGGAGTTGGCGAAAGAGGTAGCAGCGGTAAATCACAACTGAGGCGACTGATTGAGGGGCTGCCAGAAGCCAAGACCTCCTCCCAGGCGAATGACGTGAGGGTTACGAGATAGCTTGCTCAATCCACATTCACGGCTGTTAGCCGAGAGCGCGATCGTCTTGTCGGCAACCTGATCCGTCTGTTTTCTAACCTTCAGCCCTGTCAAGGGCGCCCTGAAAGCGCGCCGCCTTCGACGGGCGTCACCCTCGACCACTTGCTCTAGGCGGGACAAGGCCGAAGTTACTGGATCACGCTGCCACTCTCTCCGGCCGGCGGCAACGAGGGCCAGCCACTGTCTCGTCGCCGGTCGCCTGCACGGGCGCGTCGTCGCCCTGCGCCTCGGCGACGCGCAACGCGCCCGTGTTCGACAAGACGCCTCGGCTTGCCAATCGAGCCGTGCGACGGCAATAGACGCCGCGGGCATGCCGGACTCTTCCCGAGTCGGCAAAAGGACATCGGAGCGCCGAGATCATGATCATGAACCGTGGAGGTGTCGGTGCCGGCGCGACGGACCCGGGAGCCCCGCCCAAAGTTCGGTCGGCGCGTCTCGACCGGCGTTGGTTTCTGTTCGGCTCCGCCGCCGGTCTCGGCGCGCTGGCGCTCTCGGGCTGTGCGACAACGGACGACATGCTCCGCGCCGAGGCGGCGAAGGACTACGGGCCGGTCCCCGACGAGAAATTCCCGATCCCGGCGGTCGACGTCAGCAAGATCGATCCCAAGTATTTTCGAAAGATCGTGGACTATGACAGCCTTGAAGCGCCGGGCACGATCATCATCGATCCCAGCAATTACTTTCTCTATCGTATAGAAGGCGACGGAAAGGCGACCCGCTATGGCGCCAATGTCACCCGGCCCGAGTTCAAGTGGAGCGGCGACGCTTATGTCGGGCGCAAGGCCGAATGGCCCGTCTGGACGCCGCCCAAGGAGATGATCCAACGCCAGCCCGAGGCGGGCAAATACGCCCGCGGCATGCCGGGAGGTCTCGACAATCCGCTCGGCGCACGGACGCTCTACCTTTATCAAGACGGCAAGTACACGCTCTGCACGATCTACAGCACCAGCGATTCCCGAATCGATCGGCACCGGCGTGACAAGCGGCTGCACCGGCCTCCTCAGTCAGGATATGCTCGACCTCTATCCCCGAACGCCCGTCAAGACGAAGGTGATCATGCTGCCGGCGGCCGTTGAAAGAGTCGCGGACGACGACCGTTCGAGCGACCCAAACGGGAATCGAAGCCGGAGCGGAACGGGGTTACGGTGACGGTCGTGGCGCCCGCTCGGGTGCGACTGGCGCGCTTCGCCGATCTCATCGAGAGGGACGAGGACGGCGAGGTGCCACAGCGCCTGCGCATCCGGGCGGACTGAAGCGCGAGGAGGCCGCGTCCAGATCGACACCTACGGCCGGGCCGAGCGCGAAGTCCCCGGCAAGGTCAGCCAAAGCCTTCAGTATGAAAAATCCGCCCGCGCGCTGTTCGACATCCTGAGGGACGCCTTCGGGTCTCGCGGACCTGATGTCATGCCCGAAAAGCGGGCATCCAGAGAGGCCGGGCGCCGGGGTGACCAGCGTGTGTCCCGCGACAATGTCTTGCCGCCGACCCATATATGTTCTACATTTGTTCCTTCGGGCCAAATGAGAACGCCGATGTCCAAGCCGCCGATCCGTCCACGAGCGTCCCCCGCCGCGCCGGCTTTGGCGCGCGAGGACGCGCCACGAGGATGGCGGCCGGAGACGGACGCGCCTTGCCTCCGCCCAAGCCCCGCTCCCGTCTGCGGCGGGAAGCAGAGCGGGCGGAACCGGATCGCGCCGCAAGTCTTTGCAAACGCTCGATTCCGGAGCCGGAACAGCGCGCCGGCCCCTTTCTCTCTCGCTACGGCCTCAAGCGGCTGTCGCGAGTTGAATATGAAGCACTCGCCGCGGGCCTGGAAAGCGCAACTGATCGTCAATGCCAATCCGGGTTGGATCGACTTTTTCGAGACGCTGAACCAATAAGGGCGCCAGAGGCGCTGGCGGAATCGCGTGAATGGTCGGGACAAGCCCCGCCGTGACGATATAATACTTCATGGAGGAAGCGCGATCAAAACCGATGCCCGGGACCTTGTCGCCATCATGACCAATCGGCCGAACGGCGCGCGCTATGCCAATGTGACGTCGAGGGCAATTTTCGCGGGCAAACTTCCGTTCAATCCGCTGCAAGGCGACCACGCGCCTCGCAGCGTTTTCCCGTCGCCGCCATTTGCCGTCCCTCCGCGGCAATCGTTCCCGCCGCGTCGCAAGGCCGCCTGCAACAGCGCGCCGAGCCCAGAGAGCCGCCAACGTCAAGGGGAGATCACGCGTGGCGTTCGTCAGTTGCTCAGTCCGGTGGCCGCCATCGTTGTCGCGCCGGCGGCCGATCCGCATGCGAAAGGCGAGGCTTGAAGCGGTCAGAACGGCTGGTCCGCCGGCGCTCTTCTCGGCGTGCGCGGGGCTCGCTGGCCTGTGTCTCGCGTCGATACCCGAGGCGTCCGCCGAGGACCTCGCGCTTCCGGCCCTTGCGCCCTCGCCCTCTTTCGCCGCCAACGACGATCCCTGGAAGTTCTGGACTCAGTCGCATCTCTTCGACGATTGGGGCGGCCTTCACTCCCGTCTGAGCAATCTCGGCGTCGACGTCACCCTGACCGGCGTCGACGAAGCGGTGGGGAATCTCTCGGGTGGGCTAAAGCGAACGGTCCAGGAGGCTGGGCAGGTGGGTTTGCAGGCCAACTTCGACCTGCAAAAGATGATCGGCCTTCCGGGCGGATCATTTGGGGTGACGCTGGTGGATCGCTGGGGCCGGGATCTCGCCGCGGACGCGGGCATACCCGCACTGCAGTTGCTCAACGAGGTCTATGGCCGCGGCAACATCGTTCGGCTTGAAGAATTTGCCTACAAACAAAGGCTGTTCGACGACCGGATCGAGTTTACGGTCGGCCGGCTGGCGTTCGGCGACGAGTTTTTCTCCTTCTCTTGCGATTTTATCAATCTGACCTTCTGCGGCGCGCCGCCCGGCAACATCGTGGGCGACTATATCTACAACTGGCCGGTCAGCCAGTGGGCGGCCGTCGGGAAGCTCAATTTCAACTCCGAGGTCTATCTCAAGGCCGCGGTTTACGATTCGAATCCCGCCTACCTCGATACGACGCCGAACACCGCTCTCTTGCCAAGCGTCCCCGACAACTCCCAGGGCGTGCTGGCTCCCGTCGAACTGGGCTGGAAGCCGAAATTCGGCGCCCTGGCGGGAGACTACCAGTTGGGTGGATGGTACAACACTTCAGCGGCTCCAAACGTCGCGACCAGTCTGAACGGGGAGCCCATTTTGCTCTCGGGATTACCCGGTCTGCCCGGCCATGGCCGCTATGGCCTCTCGATGGAGTTGCAGCAGCAACTGACCCATGATCCCGCAAGCGTGGACCCAAAGAATGGCCTCTACGCCTTTTTCAACGCCACCTTCGCGGATCGGCGGACATCGACACAGGACTATCAGATCGCCCTGGGGCTCACCCAACAGGGGGTCGGACCCTCACGGCCCAAGGATGGATTTGGCCTTGCCCTCGGCACGACTGAGGTCAATCCAAACATCGCCAATGCGCAGGTCGAGGCCAACAGCCTGGGGGTCGGCCCCGGATATGTGCAACGCAACGAGTATGCGACGGAAGCCTGGTACGGATGGCAGGCGACGGGCTGGATGAATTTGAAATTCGACGCGCAATACGTCATCTGTCCCGGGGGCTATAGCGCTCCAACCAATCGCAATGCGTTTGTATTAGGCGTTCGAACGACGATCGACTTCTGGTAGAATCCTCTCTCGAGACTGTAGCGCTCTGACAGAAGGAGCAACAGACGCCATGGCCGACACAACACAGCGCGCAGCGTCCGGCGGCCCTCGCGGCGGTCCGGCCGTCAATCTCCCGGGTTCGGACCGCGATCGTCTTCCCTTCGCCCGCGCCGCAAGCGTAATCGCGGTCGTGGTGCTGGCCGGGGTGCTGTTCGGCTACGATCAGGGCGTCATCTCCGGCGCCCTCCTCGGAATCCAGAAGGCGTTCGCGGTTGGCGCGGTCGCGCTCGAGATCGTGACGAGCTGGGTCACGCTCGGCGCGATGTTCGGGTCGCTCGCCGGCGGCTATGTCGCGGACCATTTCGGCCGCAAGCGCGCGCTCCTCGTCGCGGCGGCGCTTTTCGTCGGCGGCGCCGTGGTCGAGGCGCTGTCGCCCAATGTCCCGGTCCTGGTGCTCGGCCGCCTGGCGGCTGGTTTCGGCGTCGGCGTCGCCGCGGTCGCGGCGCCGCTCTATGCAGCCGAGCTGGCGCCGGCGGCGCAGCGGGGCCGGTTCGTCTCGTCCTATCAACTCGCGATCACCATGGGTATCTTCGTCGCCTATTTCATCGATGAGGCGCTCGCGGGCCCGGACGGCTGGCGCGCGATGTTCGGGGTTTCCGCTTTCGCCGGGGTCCTCCTCGCCCTCGCTGTTGTGACGGCTCTCGAGTTCCCGCGCTGGCTCGCCAAGGTCGGCCGGCGTGACGACGCGCGTCGCACGCTGGTTGCGCTTGGCGCGGACGGCGAGGCGGACGCGAGACTCGCGGCGATCGAAGCGTCGCTGCGCGCGGAGCGCAAAACGCCGTCGTGGGCGGAGGTGTTTGCGTCTCGCTGGCGGACGCCGCTGAAAATCGGACTCGGCCTCGCGGTCCTGCAGCAGATCACCGGCATCAACGCGATCATCTATTACTCGGACGAGATCTTCGCCGCAGCCGGATTTACGACGCCGGCGGCGCAGACCGAGGCCACCACCTGGGCGATCGGGGGCGTCAATGTGCTCTCGACCTTTATCGCGATCGCATTCATCGATCGCCTCGGCCGACGCCCGCTCCTGATCGCGGGCCTCGTCGGCATGGGGTTGAGCCTTGCGGCGGTAGGTTTCGCCTTCCGCGAGTCGCAAGCGACCGGCGCCGGCGCAAACGCGTCCCTCGGCGTCGTCACGCTCGCCGCGCTCATCGTCTTTATCGTTTCGTTCGCGTTCTCGCTCGGGCCGGTGACCTGGACGGTCATCAACGAGATCTATCCGGGCGACATCCGCGGCCGGGCGGTCGCGGTCGCGACCGCGACCAACTGGGGCGCGGCGTTTCTGGTCAGCGAGTTCTTCCTGTCGATCGTCAAGGCGATCGGGCAGGCCTACACGTTCTGGCTGTTCGCGGCGTTCTGCGTCCTGGGGCTGGGCTGGGTCTATGTCGCTGTGCCCGAAACGCGCTGCCGCTCCCTGGAGGAGATCGAAACGTCGTGGAGCCAGGCGCCGGACAAGGCCAGCAAGTCGAAGAGGTCGTGAGCAGGATTCCCGCGCCACTTGTCGTCCATCACCGGTCGTCGAGTTCGCAATGCTGGAAAGCCTTGTCGACGACGGGGCTCTCTGTCAGAAAGTTTCCTGATCCAAGGCGCCCAGCCTCAGGGCGCCGCGGCGTTCAGGCCGAAGCGCCCGCGGAACCACGTCGCGAGTTTCGCTATTGCGTCGTCGCCCTCCGGCGCCGTGCCGGCGAGGAACTGGAAAACGTGCTGCTGCTCGCGCCAGACCTCGTATTTGACGTCCACGCCGGCGGCGCGCGCCGCGTCGGCCAGGCGCGCGGCGTCGTCGAGCAGCGCTTCGTCGCCGCCAACCTGGATGTAGAGCGGCGGCAAGCCGCGAAAATCTGCGTAGAGCGGGCTCGCGAGCGGTTCGCGGCGGGCGGGAAGACTCGCCATTGTCGCCGAGATAGACCGATGAGAAAATTCGCCGCGACGTGGCGTTTGACCAAATGGTCGCTCGCCTCCTTCTCCACATTCGACCGGCCGGTCGCCGCGAGATAGGACCAGGGCGACAGCGGCGCGCTCGCCGCCGGCAGCGGCAACCCGCGTTCGCGCAGCAACAACAGGGTCGACACCGCCAGGGCGCCGCCGGCGGAGTCGCCGGTAAGCCCGATGTTCTCAGGCCGATACCCCTGATCGATGAGCCAGCGGTAGGTCGTCAAACCTTCCAGCGGTTCAGCGGCCACCGTGATCGTCGCCGCTCGTCTGCGCATAACGGGTGGGATCGTAAGGATTATAATTGGGGAAATACGGGCCGGCGACGACCCCCGGGGCAGCTTGCCCTGAGACATTGACCCCTTGATTGGCGTTGCAGCCGGCAAGCGCCAAGGCTGCGACCGCGATGACGATCGGAAGCGCTTTCCAAATCATGGCCGACGAACAGTTGGCCGACCGTCCGGTCGACACGCACAAGCGATCGGCGTCCCTGGTCATCCGCTTGCCTCCTTGCGCCCGCCTGCTCCTCCCCCGGCCATTGCGGTCCCATCGCCGCAAACCTGAGCCACAGTATGGCGGACCCCTCTACAGAAAATGCAACAGGTTCTTGCCATTGGGGGGAACTCGTTCTATCTTTGTTCTTACCCGCTGAGAACACGCCCCATGTCTGATTGTGCCGAAGCCGCTTGCCGCCCGCGCCGGCGATCGATGAAGGCGCCGCGCGTTCCACAGGGTTCAAGCGGCGGCGCGCCGACTCATTTGCCGCGGCTTCCCGGTCGCCGAAATCGAGCGCGAAGGGGACCGCAGGCGCGGACATCGGCGAAACTCTCGGCCGCGACGGGCCGGCCGGGTTTCCTGGCGATATGGGGAGCGTCGCCCGTTACTGGATTTGAACCTCCGTCGGCCGGCTCCCGGCGTAGGGCGAAACAATCGCCCGCAAATCCCGCTGCAAGACCCTGAAAACATTAAATCCGCGCCGGGAATTTCAAGGACCGCCGATGCCGGGGGTCCATGGAACTGGCCGCGAGAGGATGCCCTGCAGAGTGTTGCCATCCGGAGCCGAACTGGTCGCCGAGACGCTCGACGGTCGCCCGGAAAACCGCCGCAAGGCCTTGAATATGCTCATTTCGCGCCCGGGGATAAGAGCCAAGCGCCTGCCTCGGCGGGCGAGACTGATGCATCCGCATCCAATCGGAGGGCGGTTCGCCCTACACGTCCTTGGCGCTGTCGCCGGCGGTCACCTCGAATTCGGCTCCGGTGACGAGGTTCGCGGAGCGCCCCGGCCGCCGCCGCGCCGAAAATGAGCCCACGCCCGGCCGCGTTAGGATCGTGCATGATTGTCTCCATCGAATGCCCAGTAGGAACGGAAGGAAGCGCACAAGGTTCCGGACCTCGCTAGAAGCCCAGCGCTCACGCCGGCGCCTTCGGCGGCGCGATCTGATCGATCGTGCAGGCGGCGGGCTGCTTGTCGGGGCGCCAGCGCAGGAACCTGGTTCCGTGGCGGAAGCGGTCGCCGGTGACGTGGTCGAAGCGGACTTCCGCCACCAGCTCCGGCCGGACCGGCTCCCACGCGCCGCTGCCGGAGGGACTCCAGCGACTTGGCCCCCCTGGCGCTTTCCCGGTGAAACCAGGCGGCTCGCGGATCGCCTCCAGCCGTCGGGTCAACGCGTCGCGCTCCGGGGCGGAGATGCTCGAGGTGAAGCCGACGTGATCGAGGCGGCCGCCGGAGTCGTACAGGCCAAGCAGGAGAGATGCGACGACGCGGCTTCCACTCTGATAGCGGAAGCCTCCGACCACGCAGTCTGCGGTGCGCATGCGCTTGACCTTGACCATGGCGCGTTCGCCGCACTCGTAAGCGCGGTCGAGGCGCTTGGCGACGACCCCGTCCGTGCCGGCGTAGCCGGAAAGCCAGCGCTCCGCTTCGACGGGATCGTCGGTGCAGGGCGTGACCTCGAGAAGGACCGATCGCCCGACCTTGGCGGCAAAAGCTTCGAGGGCGCTGCGGCGCTGCCTAAGCGGCGCGGAGGTCAGCACGGAGCCGTCGGGGGCGAGCAGCATGTCGAACAGAATGAGCCGGGCAGGGGTCTCCGCCGACAGCTTCCGGATCCGGCTCTCCGCCGGATGAAGCCGCATCTGCAGGGCGTCAAACGACAGCCGCCCCTCGATCTCGATCACCAGCTCCGCGTCCAGCACGAAGCGCCCGATCGGCAAATCCTTCAGCATCGCAAGCACTTCTGGGAAATAGCGTCCAAGCGGCTTGCCGGATTTTCCTCTGAGATCGACGGCGGGCCCTTCCCTGAAAGCCAGAGTCCGAAACCCGTCCCATTTCGGCTCGTACTGCCATCTGCCGTCATCCCGGGGCAGGGCGTCCGCCAACCGCGCCTCCATCGGTTCGGTGTCGGTCGGAAGTCCAAATTTGGGGGGATCGACCTCGTGGACACTGGTGTTGGCCATGTCAGCAAACGCACGCGTCGATTTTACAGACGGACCGCGCCGGCGAGTCAGAAACCCTTTCGGCGCGGCCCGGCTGATCAGGCGGCCTTACGGTTCACGCTCTGGGATGCAAGCTGCGTCAGAAGCTTGTCGGTCTTGATCTCTTCCTGCAGCGTCTCGTCGAGCAGGTTGGCTGCATCCTCCAGACCCAGTTCATTCGCCCAAGACTTGAGTGTGCCATAGCGCGCGATTTCGTAATGCTCGACCGCCTGTCCGGAGGCGATCAGCGCTGGATCGAGCGCGTCGGTGTCCTTGAACTCGTCCATGTTCTCCTTGGCCTCGTCGATGATGCCGAGGATCGCCTCGCAGGTCTTGCCGCGCGCGGGCCGGCCCATCTGTTCGAAAATCTGGTTGAGCCGTTCGATCTGGCCCTCGGTCTCGTCCCGGTGGGTCTCGAAAGCGCTTTTCAGTTCTGGCGTCGTCGCCTCCTTCGCCATCTTTGGCAAAGCGCGCAGAATCTGCTTCTCGGCGAAATAGACGTCTTTCAGCGTTTCGGAGAACAGGTCCTCGAGCGGACGTGCGGTTTTACTGCGGGTGGGCATGGGTCGCTCCTTTTGGGTTGGCGGACAACAACCCAAAGGAGCCGAGTCGGTTCCGTGGCGGCTTTCCTGGAGTTTACGCGGACCTTCGCCTCCTGGACGGGCGAGGGCGGTCGACCAGTAACCGAGCCAGAGAGGCGCAATCGACGCTCGGCGGGTAGGGAGCCGGATACTCGACCGCACCGGGCGGCCTGCAGTCCGCCCGATGCTGTCTAAGTCGTTAGCGACCGCGCTAGCGTGTCGGCCCTGACGACCTGAGACAAGAATACAAGGTTGACGGACGTTACGGAAAGGGCGCCATTCGCCTTTCCCGCCGCGCGAATTGTCGCACCGGCGGAAGCCGCAGATTAGCGCCATGCGGGCTTGGCGCTGGCGGTCGGCTGGAGTGGCGACTCCGGCAGGGCTCGAACCTGCGACCTGCCGCTTAGAAGGCGGCTGCTCTATCCAACTGAGCTACGGAGCCAAGCGGCTTCGCCGAACGCATCAATGTGACCAGGGAACGACCCGATTGGGCTGAAAATTGTCGGAATAGGACAGGATATGGCGCTTGGCCGGCTTCGGCTCCTCGATCCGGTAGGCGATGCCGTTGCGCTCGGCGTAGGCGATCGCCTCCTCCTTCGAGTCGAACTTGAGCCTGACCTGCGCTTTCATGTCGCCCGAGCTCGTCCAGCCCATCAGCGGTTCGATGGAGCGCGGCTGCTCCGGCTCGTACTCGAGCGTCCAATCCTGCTTGGATTGGCCCTGCTGCATCGCGCTCTTCGCGGGCTTAAAGATGCGTGCGGTCATGTCGCCCCCAAGGAGATCCAAAAAAGTTGGTCGGGGCAGCAGGATTCGAACCTGCGACCTGAAGTACCCAAAACTTCCGCGCTACCGGGCTGCGCTATACCCCGATTTCAAGCGCGTGGCTAACATGAGCGTTGGGCGCGAACAAGGGCGATAAAGCTGGCGAGAAAGCCCGCTTGGCTCCGACAACGCCACGGGCGCATTCCGATCCCTGCACTGGGGTCGACCCCTAATGAGCCTTGGTTTCGTGGGCGGCCGCGCCCCGGCGACTTGGGCCGACGAAGGCTGTCTGCTTCAATGGATCCTCACGGCCCGCGTCTTTTTGGAAGGCTTAAAGCGAACGCTCTTGTGTTGTTATCATCGTCAATTTCGCGAACTCCGAGCACTTAGGCGGTCCTCGCGGCAGGATCGAGAGTTTTCATCGGGCGCAGGTGTTCACTTGGTCCACGCTGAACAATTCTCGTTCATGAAAAGTTTGTGACGAAAGGCCGGCTTCTCTATTGCGTGTGGTCGCGAACATGCCTAAGTTCAGCCGAGCGAGCCGCCCCCGGACAGAGAGTTCGGAAGCGAAGGGTTCTGAACCCCCTCTTACCCTTCGCGCTTGCGGCCACAGGGAGGCGACGGGTCCGCACCACCCGGAGGGTGAGTTACTGCCCCTCCGGTGATCCTTAGACTTCCCGCAACTTGGCGGCCGGACGCATGCATCCGGCCGCCATTGTCTTTTCACCGCCGCACCGTGCATAGTAGCGGGCCGCTTCTACCGGGCGCCGCACAGGGGGCGCTACGATTTGACCCTATCGCGAGCCATGACTTGGCCACTTTCTTGCCGCGATTGAACGGCAGGTGTGTGGGGCTTTGCCACCAACTTAATCTGGCGAGCCGGAATCGGGAACTGCGAGTCGTCGGGGAGCCGCGGCTTGACTCGGACGAACGAAAGAGCGAGAGGGCGCAAAAGACGCGGCCTTGCCGGAAACGCCGGATCGACCCACGCGCGAAGCGGCTCAATTCTTTAGCGAAATCGAAACGAAGCGGGATCAAGAGTGCCAAGCAGCGTTATGGATTTCGTAAGGTGGCGCCCTATGACGATCGGCCGGAGGCTTTCGGCGCAAGGTCAGGCGTCGCGTACGAGTGAGTCTCGATGAGCGTATCGCGTCATGACATGCGCGCCGTCGCGGCCAGACGCGGCCGGCTCGGGGCGGCCGGGTTCGTCGTCGCCGTCGCGCTGTCGGGATGCGCCAACCAGGCCGTGCAGCAGCACTACGCACACGGACACGAATACTTCTCGGAAAAGAAATATGGACACGCCAGTCCGAAGGTGATCGCCGACGGGCAGCCCGTCCCGAAAGGGGGCGGCCAGTACCTCGTCGGGCATCCCTATAGCGTCGCCGGCCGCACCTATGTGCCCTCGGAAATGTCGTCCTATACCGCCGTGGGCATGGCCTCCTGGTACGGGGCGGCCTTTCACGGCCGTCGGACCGCCAACGGCGAAGTCTACGACATGGCCTCGATCACGGCCGCCCATCCAACCATGCCGCTGCCCAGCTACGCCCGGGTGACCAACCTTGCCAACGGATATTCGGTGATCGTCCGCGTCAACGATCGCGGCCCCTATCACGGCGGGCGGGTGATGGACGTATCGTCGCGCACGGCCGACGTCCTCGACTTCAAGGGGGCCGGCACAGCCAGGATCAAGGTCGAATATGTCGGACGCGCGCCGATGGAAGGCTCGGACGACACCGCGCTGCTCGCATCACTGCGCACTGACGGCTCGCCCGCCCATATGGACGGCTATGGCGAGGCGACCATGGTCGCCGACAACCGGTCCGCGCCCGAGCCTTCGCTTTTCGCCGGACTGTTTGGCTTCGGCGGCGAGCCGCCCGCGCCGCCGCCGCAGGCTCCTGCGCCGCCCGCAGCCATAGCTCCCCCTGCTCGGGAGGCCGTTCAGGTCGCCGGCGCAGAACCGGCGCCGGCCCTGGAGACTCCCAGGCCGCCGGCCGCTGTCGCGTTGCGTCAGCCGCACGGGGCGCCGCCGCTGCCGCCGCCGCGTCCGTTCGACCTCGGGGAAGCGCGCGGGACGTCCCGGGTGGCCCATGCGGCCCCGGAGAAGCCGACACGAACGGCCGCCGTCGTTCTGCCGCCGCGTCGGCCTGAACTGCATGCCAGCGCCGAAAAGGCTTTCTACTTCACCGACGCTTCGTCGGACCGGGTGAAGCGCTTGACCCGCGCCGCGTTCGAAAACCTCAAGCAGCAGAACGCTGCAGCGGTCGGCGACTGACCAACGCCCTGTCGTGGAGCCGTCACAGTCCGGCAGGAGATTGCCGCAATCCCCAAACCCTGAGAGAGGCGCGCCGCACGCGACGTCGTCACCAAGGAAATCCGGTGCGCCCGATCTGGCTGAGTCTTGCGCTGATGGTCGCCTGCCTCTGGCTTTCCGCCGGGTCGGCCCAGGCGGAATCGTTCGCTTCGAGCGCCGAAGTCGCGCTGATCGAGGACTATGACAGCGCCGCCGTCCTCTATGAGAAGAACGCCGACCAGCCGACACAGCCAGGCTCGACCACCAAGCTCTTGACCGCCGAGGTCGTCTTTCACGAACTGAAGGAAGGCCATTTTCACCTCGACGACACGTTCGAGGTTTCGGAGAAGGCGTGGCGGGAAGGTGGCGCGCACGCGCACGGGCCGGCGATGTTTCTCGCCGTGAAGAGCCACGTCCGGATCGAGGACCTGTTGCGCGGGCTGATCATCCAGTCGGGCGCGGACGCGGCGATGACCCTCGCCGAAGGAATCGCGGGCTCGGAGGCAGCCTTCGTCGAAATGATGAACAAGCGGGCGGCTGAGATCGGCATGGCCCACTCCCATTTCACCGATCCGCGCGGGAAGGTCGATCCCGCCGCCCACACCACGGCGCGCGACATGGCGCTGCTCGCCGCGTATGTCATTCGCGAATATCCGGACGACTATCACTATTTCAGTGAGAAGGAGTTCGTCTGGAACAAGATCCGCCAGCTCAACCGCAATCCGTTGGTCACCATGGACTTGGGCGTGGACGGCCTGAAGGCCGCTGACGTCACGGATGGCGGCTTCGCGCTCGTTGGGTCGGCCGTCCAGGACGGGTGGCGGCTTTTGGTGGTGACGTATGGCGTCAAGACGGCGAACGATCGGGTCGAGGAGGCCCGCAAACTCATCGGCTACGGATTCCATTCCTTCGACCGCCGTGCGGTCTGGGCGGCGGGGGAGACGGTCGGGGCGGCCTCGGTCTATGGCGGGGCGTCCGGCCAGGTGCCGCTGGTCAGCGACCGCCCGATCGTGTTGTTCGTTCCGCATGGCGAGACCGGCAAGCTCGTCGCCAAGATCGTCTATACCGGGCCGCTCGCGGCGCCGGTGGAAAAGGGCGTCGACGCAGGACAGTTGAAGATTTGGCGAGACGACATGCTGGTCGTCGACGCCCCGCTGAAGACCGGGGGTTCGGTGGCGATCGGCGGCCTGACGAGCCGCGCCTTCGACGCCGGGATCGAGCTGGCGGGCGGCGCAATCCGTGACGCGCTGGCGCGGTTTCGCAAATGACGGCGCGCAACCGTGGCCGCTTCATCACGCTCGAAGGCGGGGAGGGGGCCGGAAAGTCGGTGCAGACGCGGCGCCTGGAAGCCCATCTCCAGGGCGTCGGCCTCGACGTCGTGCGCACGCGCGAACCGGGCGGCTCGCCGCATGCCGAAGAATTGCGCGAACTCATTCTGTCCGGTTTCGCCCGGCCGTTCGGGCCCGCAGGCGAGGCGCTGCTGTTCGCCGCCGCCCGGATCGATCATCTGGACGCGACGATCCTGCCGGCGCTCGAACGCGGCGCCTGGGTAGTCTGCGACCGTTTCGCCGAATTCGACCCGCGCCTATCAGGGCGCCGCGGGCAATCTGCCAGCCGACTACATCGATCGCCTCGAACGGGTCGCGGTTGGCGAGGAACGGCCCCGACCTGACGTTGATCCTCGATCTTCCGCCGGAGGCCGGGCTCGAGCGGGCGAACTTCAGGCGCGGGGAGGGCGGGGCGGACCGGTTCGAGGCCGAAGGGCTCGCGTTCCATCACACCTTGCGCCGCGCTTTTCTCGACATCGCCGCCAAGGAGCCCGGGCGCTGCGCGGTGATCGATGCGTTGAAATCCGAGGACGAGGTCGAGGCCGAGATCTGGGCCGTGGTCGCCGAGCGCCTCGATCCCGAGGGCGCTGCGAGGTCCGCGCCATGAGGAAGCCCGAAGCCGAGGGAACGCCCGAAAGCGACGCGCTTCCCCGAAGCGCCCCATCCGCGCCTTGCCGAGCGGCTGATCGGCCACGAGGCGGCCGAGTTCGAGCTGTTGTCGGCCTATCGCGAAGGCCGGCTCGCGCACGCCTGGCTGATCGGCGGCCCGGAGGGGGTCGGAAAGGCGACGCTCGCCTGGCGGTTCGCCCGCTTCCTGTTCGCCAATCCGGACCCGAACGCGCCGGCCGTGCGCGCCGCGCGCGACCTCTCGGTCGATCCGAACAGTCCCGCCGCTCGTCATCTGGCGTCGCTGGCGCATCCGGATTTCTCGCTCGTCCGGCGCGGCTGGCAGACGGACAAGAAGAAGTTTTCCAGCGAGATCCGCGTCGACGACATTCGCGAGGCGCTGCAGGTGTTCCAGATGTCGGCGGCCTTCGGCGGCTGGCGGGTCTGCCTCGTCGACTGTGCTGAAGACCTGAACGCCAACGGCGCCAACGCGCTCCTGAAAATGATTGAAGAGCCGCCGCCGCGCTCGCTGATCCTGATCGTGTCGCACCGGCCGGGGCAGGTGCTGCCGACGATCCGCTCGCGCTGTCGCCGCCTGAGGCTCGACCGGCTGTCTCAGAGCCAAATCGCCGAAATCGTCGCGACGCTTGGACCGCCCTACAGCGAAAACGACCCCGCGGCGGTCGCGAAAGCGGCGGAGAGGGCCAACGGCTCGGTGCGCGAGGCGCTGGCGCGCCTCTCGCCGGAAGCCGAAGGCGTGGGTGCGCTGATCGACGCCACGGTGGCGGCCCTGCCGCACCCCGATCCGCGCACTGTCGCCAAGCTCGCCGAGGCGCTCGGCGGACGCGCCTCGACCGAGGCGTTCGACGCGTTCCATCGCGCGCTTTACGAATGGCTGGCCGCCTATGCCGCAAAGACCGTTTCGTCGCCACACGGCGCCTGGGAGATCGGCGCTTTATGGGACCGCATCCGTGCCGCCGCCCGCGAGACCGAGGCGCTGAACCTCGACCGCAAGCTGCATGTGCTCGCGGTCTTCGCCGAGATCGCCGCGAGCGCCCGCAGGCGGCGATGACGGGAACGATGTCGCAGATTCCCGGGCGCGGATTGAACGTTTGCAAGGGCTTGCGGCGGCTTTTCCGGGCGACCGTCGAGCGTGGCGCGACCAGCCGGGTTCCGCTCGGAAGAATCCGCCGGCCTGCTCCCGAGCCGAGTTCCCATGGACCCCTGGCATCGGCGGTCCTTGAAATTCCGGGCGCGGATTCCATGATTTCAAGGCTTTGCGCCGGATTTTCCGGGCGTCATCGCCGAGTGTCGGCGGCCTTCGGCCGCACTCGGGAGCCGACCACGCGGAATTCCTGCTCCCGCTGCGACGCCACCGGGTCATGGCTTCCGGCCCCATTTTGCCCGAAACGAATTTAATTAATTCAATGGCTTACGTCGTAACTCTCCAGTGGAGGACGAGCGTCGCCAAGAGCCGCGGCGTCACGGATGGACGTTCGAGATTTAGCGCCTCGGGCAGGCGCCGCCCGGCCGAGGCGGTGATACACGCTTTCGAAACATGCAGAACAAACATAGAACACGACCCCCCGGATGGCAAGAGATTGTTGGATCTCAAACCATCCGGCCAGCGCGGGAGGAGGCCAGCCTTCGGGTGGGCTGAATCCTGTTCAACAGCCGGGCTTAACAGGCCGACCCCACCCTCGAAGGGTGGCGACAAGAGGTGAACCTCCGAGCCATCAAGACCCAACGGCCGCCGGGGGCGGCTCGGCGGCCTTGTTACGCTGTGGCTAGCGATGATCAAAGCGGCAAGCGGGTCCGCAACGCCGACGATTTTGCACCGACGGCAGCGTCTCCCGATGGTTCGCCTATTCACGGATCGCTTGCTAGCGTCGGGCAGGCTTGCCGCGCCGGGGACCGACCAGAGACCGTGGCGCATTGGCTGTCGGGGAGGGCCTTTCCATGCTTCGGCAGGCTGAAATCGGCTTGTTTCCTGATCGCCGATATTTCCGGCTACACGACCTTCGTGTCCGGGGTGCAACTCGACCACGCCCAGGACATCATCGCCGACATCATGGATACGCTGGTCAGGGCGCTCCGGCCCCCGTTCCGGCTTGCCAAGTTCGAAGGCGACGCGGCCTTCGTTTACCCGCGCGCCGACAAGGTCGAAGGGTCGCTCCTGCAGGATTTGATCGAGCAGGCTTATTTCGGCTTCCGCAGGCGGCTGCGTAACATCAAGCAGGCCACCAGCTGCGAGTGCCGGGCCTGCAGCCGCATGCGGAACCTCGACATCAAGTTCGTCGTTCACCACGGCGAGTTCATCCGGCAGCGGATGTCCGGCCGGGAGGAACTCGCTGGACGAGACGTGATCCTGGTCCATCGGCTGCTCAAGAACGACGTCGGCAAGGTGTTTGGCGCGCACGCTTACGCGCTTTATTCCGACGCCTGCGTTCGGGCCATGGGGATCGATCCCGGGGCACAGGGCCTCGTTGAGCACTCCGAGGCCATCGAACACATCGGCGAGACGAAGTGCTGGGTGCGTAACCTCCAGAGGCGTGGGACCGGGAAAGCGCGAGAGCGCGAAATGTGGTGCAGCGCTCCGACGCCTTCGCAGTAATCGAGAGAGATTTTCCTGCGCCCCGGCCGGCGGTCTGGGAGCATGTCACGCTGCCCGCGCATCACGCGCGCTGGCGAGAAGCGACGGCGTCGTCGAAAAGGCTGTCAAAGGCCGGCGCGGCGCCGGCACGCAGATCCACTGCCTGCACGGCAAGGACGCGATTATCGAGGACATCCTCGACTGGCGTCCGTTCGACTACGTGACCCAGACCGCCCTCTTGCCGATTCCGGGCGCCCCGAAGATCCTGATGACCTACGCGTTCGACGAACGGGACGACGGCGGCACGCATTTCGAAGTGCGCTTCGCCAAGCCGAAGCCGACGGACCTGCCGTTCCTCGAGCAAATCTGGCCGAGCGTGCAAGAGAATTTCGACGCTGGCTTGGAGATTCTGCGCTCTATGCTGGAGGAGCGGGCTGAGGCGTCACCCGCCGTGGACGAACCGTCGCTCCCCATTTCGCGCGAACGCTTCCTCACCCATCCTGTCAACGCGCACCCCGGATCGAATTGACCTCGTCGCCTCTCGCCGGGGAGCGACCGAACGTTGCAGCGGGAGAGGATCGCTTTTCGACGCGCTGCGCCCCGCGCCATAGGGCGTCCTGAAAGCGCCCGTCCGTCGAAGTGCGTCGGGGCAGGGTCCCGGCGCGCTCGCCCTCTTCACCATGCGCCCGCGTTCCCATATCCGCCAAAATGCTCTAGGACCAAGGCGCCATGAGCCGCTTCTACATCACGACCGCGATCCCCTACGCCAACGGCGCGCCGCATATCGGCCACGCCTACGAGCGCATCGCGACGGACGCGATCCAGCGGTTCATGCGGCTCGACGGCCGCGACACGCTGTTCGTCACCGGCATGGACGAATACGGCCTGAAGGTTCAGCAGACCGCGGCGCGCGAGGGCGTGAGCGCCGCAGGCATTTCGTCGACCGGGTCGCCGACGAGTTCGAGGCGATGGGCGAACTCCTCAACGCCCGCGCCGACGACATCGTGCGCACCACGCAGGCCCGCCACGCCCGCTCGGTCGCAGGCGATCTGGGAGCGCATGGCGGCCAACGGCGACGTCTACCTGTCGAAATACGCCGGCTGGTATTCGGTGCGCGACGAGGCCTATTTCGACGAGAGCGAACTTGCGGCCGGCCCGGACGGGACGAAGCTCGCCCCGACCGGCGCGCCGGTCGAGTGGGTCGAGGAAGAGAGCTGGTTCTTCCGCCTGTCGGCCTACGCCGACAAGCTCCTCGCCCATTACGCGGCCCAACCCGACTTCGTCACGCCGGAGAAATATCTCAACGAGATCGTCGCCTTCGTGAAGCGCGGCCTGTCGGACCTGTCGATCAGCCGCACGGCGTTCTCGTGGGGCGTGCCGGTGCCGGGCGACCCGAAGCACGTCATGTACGTCTGGGTCGACGCGCTGACCAACTACATCACCGCGACCGGCTTCCCCGACGCGACGGCCCCGCGCGCGAAATTCTGGCCGGCCGACGCGCATGTGATCGGCAAGGACATCACCCGCTTCCACGCCATTTACTGGCCGGCGTTTCTCATGTCGGCGGGCCTGCCCGTGCCGCGCCAGGTCGTCGTGCACGGGTTTCTGTTCAACCGCGGCGAGAAGATGTCGAAGTCGGTCGGCAACGTGGTGAGCCCGGCGAGTCTCGTCGCGTCCTACGGCCTCGACCCGGTGCGCTATTTCTTCCTGCGCGAGGCGCCGTTCGGCCAGGACGGCAACTATTCGCACGAGGCGATCGTGGCGCGGATGAACGCCGATCTCGCCAACGACATCGGCAATCTCGCCCAGCGCTCGCTCAGCATGATCGCCAAGAATTGCGACGGCCGCGTCCCGGACCCTATGGGCGCTGAGCCGAAGCCGGAGGATCTCGCCATGCTTGCCCGCGCCGACGCGCTGGTCGGCGAGGCGCGCCGGCATATGGCGACCTTCCAGATCCACCTTTACGTCGCCGCGGTGTTCGAGGTCGTCGCCGAGACGAACCGCTATTTCGCCAACGCCGAGCCCTGGAAGCTCAACAAGACCGATCCGGGGCGGATGCGCCTCGTCCTCTACGTCACGATCGAGACGCTGCGGATCGCCGCGACCCTGCTGCAGCCGATCATGCCGGGAAGCATGGCGAAGCTCCTCGACCTGCTGGCGGTCCCGCAGGAGGCGCGCACCTTCGCCGCGCTCGAGGCGGGTGAGGCCTCAGGCCGCCTCTCTGCGCCGAATCGGCTCGAGCCGGGCAGGGCGCTCCCTCCGCCGGCGGCGATCTTTCCCCGCTACGTCGAGCCCGAGGCGTCGGCGCCGTGAGGCTGATCGACAGCCACTGCCATCTCGACTTTCCCGACTTCGCCGACGAACTCGACGCAGTCGTCGGGCGGGCGCGCGCCGCCGGCGTCGAAACGATGATCACCATCGGCACGCGGATCGAGAGGGCTCACCGCCTGGTCGAGATTGCGGACGCCTACGACGATGTTTATTTCACCGTCGGCACCCATCCGCACGAGGCGGCGGGGGAGGCCGCGAGCGATTTCGCCGCCATGCGCCGCCTGGCCTCTCATCCGAAATGCGTCGGAATCGGCGAGGCGGGGCTCGACTACCACTACAATTACGCGCCGCCCGAAGTCGCCAAGACGGTCTTTCGCGGGCAGATCGCGCTCGCCCGCGAACTCGCGCTGCCGCTCGTCATCCACACCCGCGAAGCCGAGGCCGACACCGCCGCGATCCTGAAGGAGGAGATGGGGCGGGGGCCTTTCGCCGCGCTTCTCCACTGCTTCACCTCGTCGCGGGCGCTCGCCGATACGGCGCTCGACCTCGGCCTTTCGATCTCCTTCTCCGGCGTGGTGACCTTCAAGAAGTCGGACGAATTGCGCGCCGTCGCCCGCGACGTTCCGCTCGACCGGATTCTGGTCGAGACCGATGCGCCCTATCTCGCCCCCGTCCCGCATCGCGGCAAGCGCAACGAACCGGCCTTCGTCGCCGCAACCGCCCGCGCCGTCGCCGAGGCGAAGGGAATGGCGCCCGAAGCGCTGGCGGAGGCGGCGCGCGTCAACACGCTCCGCCTCTTTTCCCGCATCGGCGCCGACAGGGCGCGGGCGTGAGCCTCGCCGCCACCATCCTCGGCTGCGCCTCCTCGGCCGGGGTGCCGCGGGTCGGGCAGGGCTGGGGCGCCTGCGATCCGGCCGATCCGAGGAACCGGCGACGGCGCTGCTCGCTGCTTGTCGAGCGGACTGGCGACCGCGGCGTGACCACGGCGCTGATCGATGTCGGGCCGGACCTGCGCGAGCAGTTGATCGGGGCGGACGTTCGCCACGTCGACGGCGTCCTGCTCACCCATTCGCACGCCGATCATATCCACGGGATCGACGATTTGAGGCCGCTATACCTGAAGGCCGGCCAGCGCATCGACATTCACATGGACGAATCGACCGCGCTCAGGGTCCGGGAGGTTTTTTCCTATGTTTTCGAGACGCCTGAGGGGAGTTCTTATCCTCCTTTGGCGAACGATCTGAGGCTCCGTTCCGGCAGCCCGTGCAGGATCGCGGGCGCGGGCGGCGCGGTCGAGGCGACCCCGTTCGACCTCAATCACGGTGAGATCAACGCGCTCGGGTTCCGGATCGGAAACCTCGCCTACACCCCAGACGTCAAACGGATTCCGGAGGCGAGCCGGCCGCTGCTCGAAGGGCTCGACGTCTGGATCATCGACGCTCTGCGCTATCGCGCCCATCCGTCGCATTTCAGCCTGGACGAAGCGCTGGCCGAGATCGAGGCGATGCGACCCAGACGCGCGATCCTGACCAACCTGCACACCGACCTCGACTACGAAACCCTGCTGAAGCGCCTGCCCGAACACATCATTCCGGCCTATGACGGGATGCGGGTCGAAGGCTTCGACACCTGAGGGAGCCAAGACCATGTCGGCTGAACGCGCCATCCGCGATTTCCTGCGCGGCCAGCAGGAGGCCGAGACGCGCTTCCTCGCCGAGATCGTAAGGATCCCGTCGGACAACCCGCCGGGCGACTGCGATCATGCCGGCCGAAGCGGTTGCGAGGCTCCTCGAAGGGCTCGGCTTCACCGTCGAGCGTCACAAGGTCCCCGACGCCGCTGGTCAAGGCCAACGGCATGATCAGCGCGACCAACCTGATCGTGCGCCGGAAATTCGGGCAGGGCGGTCCGACGATCGCGCTGAACGCCCACGGCGACGTCGTGCCGCCGGGAACCGGGCTGGACCCACGACCCCTATGGCGCGGAGATCGTCGACGGCTGGATGGTCGGGCGCGGCGCGGCGGTGTCGAAGTCGGACATCGCGACCTACGCCTTCGCCATGCTGGCGCTGGAAAAGAGCGGCGCGGCGCTCAACGGGACGGTCGAACTGCACGTCACCTACGACGAGGAGGCCGGCGGCGAGATCGGCCCGCGCTGGATTCTCGAAGAGGGCCTGTCGAAGCCGGACCTCGCGATCGGGGCGGGCTTCTCCTATGCGGTCGTCTCCGCCCACAACGGCTGCCTGCATCTCGAGGTGGAGGTCCTGGGCCGCTCCGCCCACGCCGCGCGGCCGTTCACCGGCGTCGACGCGCTCGAAGCGGCCAACGCGATCCTGACCGCGCTCTACGGCTGGCGCGGCGGCCTTGCCGCGCGGACGTCGAAGGTTCCCGGCATCGGCTCGCCGCAGATGACGGTCGGGCTCATTTCGGGCGGCGTCAACACCAACGTCGTGCCGGACAAGATCGTGTTCCGGCTCGACCGCCGCATCGTCCCGGAGGAGAACCCGGCCGAGGTCGAAGCGGAGCTGCGCGCGGTGATCGCGCGGGCCGCGACGCTCCACCCGCAGGCCACGGTCACGGTCAACCGTATCCTCCTCGCCGAGCCGCTGACGCCGACGCCGGCCGGCGAAAAGCTCACCGAAGGCGCTTTGCCGCCACGCGACCCGCATCATGGGCGAGACGGTCACCGCCTCGGGCGTGCCGCTCTATACCGACGCCCGCCATTACGCGAAGGCCGGCGTGCCGATCGTGCTTTACGGCGCGGGGCCGCATACGATCGAGGAAGCCAACGCCCACCGCGCCGACGAACGCCTGCCGCTCGCCGACCTTTACAAGGCGACGGAGGTGATCGCGCTGACGCTGGCGGAGCTGCTTGGGGGGTAGGGATCACCGCGCCTCAGGCTCCCTCATTCACAGCGTTGTGTTCCCGACGGGCGCGACCGACGCCCCGCTGTTCGCGCCGCCTCGCAAAGGGGCCGTGGGGCGAAATCGGGCCATTCTCTCGCGGGAAGACCTCACCGAATCCGGCTCCAGATGCGCAGTCTAGTCTATTAAAGTTATCGGTCTGATGTAAGATGCCTATGGGCAATCCCGCCCTTGGGAACGATCAGCCATGTCGAAAATCGTCAACGAGGTGATCGCCGCCAATGACGCTTACGTCCAGACCTTCGGCGACAAGGGCGCGCTGCCGCTGCCGCCCGGTCGCCGCTTCGCCATCCTGACCTGCATGGACGCGAGGCTGGATCCGGCCAAATACGCCGGTCTCGCCGAAGGCGACGCCCATGTCATTCGGAACGCCGGCGGGCGGGCGACCGACGACGCGATCCGGTCGCTGGTGATCTCGCACAAGCTGCTCGGCACGCAGGAGTGGTTCGTCATCCATCACACGAACTGCGGCATGGAGCTTTTCTCCGACGAGATCATCGCCGATCTGCTCGACGACGACCTCTCGACCGCATCGTTCGACGGCAAGACCTGGTCCAATCCCCACCATCACGGAGGCCACGCGGCGGGCCATTTCATCAAATGGCACACCATCAGGAACCAGGAGGCGAGCGTTGCGCAGGACGTGCGTCGGATACGCGAGCACCCGCTCGTCCCCAACGACCGTTCCGATCTACGGTTACGTCTATGACGTCCGGTCGGGACGTCTCGACGAAGTGAAGAAGGCGACCGAGGCGGGCAGGGCGCTCGCCTGAATGCCTGCCGGGCGCGGCCTACCCGATGATCTCCGCCACCGTCCGGATCGCCGCATGGGCGTCGCCGAGGCCGGCGAGTTCGGCCTCGTGCAATTCGGCCGCGGGAATGACGCGGCCGGCGAGCGGCAGGGCGCGCGTGGCGCAGGCGTCGGCGGCGACCGTCATCGCATAGCCCCGCTCGATCCCGGCGCGCACCGTCGACGACACGCAATTGTGGGTCATGAAGCCGGCGAACACCACCGGCGATCCGGCGGCCCCGATAAGCCTCTCAAGCTCCGTTCCGGCGAAGGCGCTTGCGAACGTCTTCTCGACGATCGCCTCGCCCTCGGCCGGCTTCAACCCGTCGATGAAATCGCCGCGCTGTTGCGCCCGGTCGAACAGCCCGCCCGGCGCGCCCTTGTGGGCGACGTGGATGATCCGCGCGCCCGCTCGCCGCGCCGCGTGAAGCAGCGCCGCGGCGCGCTGAATGGCCGCCTCGACGCCGACCAGTTTCAGGGGCCCGTCGCGATATTCGTTCTGGTAGTCGATCAGCACCAGCGTCGCGTCGCCGAGCGGCGGAGTGGGTATCTTCCGTCCGGCGAGCTCGATGATCGTCCGCGCTTCAGTCATGGTTTTCGTGCCCCTCGCGCTATCAGCGAGCGAGCATGCGCCCGCGTGCGCGGCCGATCAAATTCGAGGCTTGCGCACCCGAAACGGGGCAGGGGGCCGCCCTGCCCCCAAAGCCGGTCAATAGCCAACCGTGAAGCGCTCGCGGATGTGCGCCGGCTTCTCGAGTTCGTCGACGGCGGCGATGGCGTAATCCTCGAACGAGATGCTGCTGCCCTTGTCGTTGGCGAGCAACTGGTCCTTGCCGAGCCGGAATTTTCCGGTGCGCTCGCCAGGGACGAACATCGCCGCGGGCGACAGGAAGGTCCAGTCGAGGTCGCTGGCGGTCGTGCGCAGGAGTTCGAGAAACTCGGCGCCCTTGGTCGCCTCGGTCTTGTAGATCGCCGGAAACTCGGGCGTATCGATCAGCCGCACGCCGGGAGCGACCTCGAGGCTGCCGGCGCCGCCGACGACGAAATAGCGCTTCACGCCGGATTCGCGCACCGCCTGAAGCAGGAGCGCAGGGTCGCTCGCGGTGTAATGGACCGAGCTGATCACCGCGTCATGACCTTTGATCAGCGCGACGAGCCCCGCCTTGTCGTAGACGTCGCCTTTCGCCGCGGTCACGCCCGGCAAGGCGGCGATCTTTTCGGGATGGCGGGCGATGGCGGTGACCGTGTGTCCGCGGGCGGAGAGTTCGGCGAGAAGGCGCGAGCCGGCCTGGCCGGATGCGCCGATGAGGGCGACTTTCATGTTGGGTTCCTGTGCAGTATGGTCTCGATACTAAGTATCGGAAGATAGAGATGACGGCGGCCGCTGCGCTTGTAAAGAAAGCACCTTTCGGAAACCTGGTTTCCCATCCGGAACCCGAGGCGGCGGCGCGTCCCGATCCCTACGCGGCAAACTGTCCAACCCGGCTGCTGCTCGATCAAATCGGCGACAAATGGACCGTGCTCGTGCTCGGCCTCATCCGCGACAAACCGTTGCGCTTCAATGCGTTGCGGCGGGCTGTCGAAGGGCTGACGCAAAAGATGCTGTCCCAGACCCTGAAAGCGCTGGAGCGCGACGGCCTCATCACCCGGACGGTGCTGCCGACGACGCCGGTCTCGGTCGAATACGCGATCACGCCGCTCGGCCAGACGCTCGCGACGACCCTGGACGGCCTGACACGCTGGGCGCGCGACCACATCGGCGAAGTCGCCAGCGCGCAGCGTCGTTTTGACGGGTAGGCCGGCGCGTGAAGGCGAACCGACGCGCTCCGCCGCGTCGCCCGACCCATCTGATGGTTCCATAATATACATTATGCGAATCATGGATGTAGCGGCAAAGTTAAAATGTCCCAGTCTGGCAAATTAGGAATGTCACACTGCCCTGATCGGAGACGCTTGGGGTTGGGGCATGGGCTGGGTGGAGATGAGCGAGAGAGAGCTGCGCCGCGCCGAGGTGCTGGCGTCGGTTTTCGCGGGTCGGCTGACGATGACGGCGGCCGCTGGGATCATGGGCGTGACGCGGCGCCAGGCGCACCGGTTGGCGCGCGTGTTTGAAGCCGAAGGCGCTGCGGGCCTTCGCCACCGCGCTCGCGGCCGACCCTCGAATCGGTTGCTGGGACCGCATGTGCGGCAGATGGCGCTGGCCTATGTCGCCGAACGCTACCGGGACTTTGGACCGACGTTTGCGAGCGAGATGCTCATGGAGCGTCATGGTCTCAGCGTTTCGCGGGAGACGCTGCGTCAGTGGATGATCGAGGACGGGCTTTGGTTGTCGCGCAAACAGCGGCGCCATTTTCATCAGCCGCGCCTGCGGCGCGAACATTTTGGCGAATTGGTTCAGATCGACGGCAGCGAGCACGGCTGGTTCGAGGATCGGGGTCCCCGGTGCACGTTGATCGTGTTCATCGACGACGCAACCGGTCGTCTGGTGGCGCTTCGCTTCGTGGGCTCGGAAAGCGCGTTCGCCTATTTCGAGACGCTGAAGGGCTATTTGACGGCCTTCGGCCGCCCGGTCGCCTTCTATTCTGACAAGCACTCGATCTTCCGCGTGTCGAAGGCTGAGGCGAAGGGCGGTCAGGGCGTCACCCAGTTCGGTCGCGCCGTGAGCGAACTGGGGATCGAGATTTTGTGCGCGAATTCGAGCCAGGCGAAAGGACGGGTCGAGCGCGTGAACCGGACCCTGCAGGACCGTCTGGTGAAAGAGCTGAGGCTCGAGAAGATCGCGACGCTCGATGCGGCGAACGCCTACCTTCCGGCCTTCGTGGCGCGCTTCAATGAGCGCTTCGCCACGGTTCCCGCTCGTCCCGCGGATCTGCATCGTCCGCTGGAGCATGCGCCGGCCGACCTCGACGCGATTTTGGCTTGGCGGGAGCAGCGTTACGTCACCCAGCAACTGGCGCTGTCCTATGACAGCAAGCGGATCATTCTGGACGCGACGCCGATCACGATTGGCTTGCCCGGCAAGTACGTCGAGACCTACGAATTCCCTGACGGGCGGCTCGAGGTGCGTTGGAAAGGCGTCGCCCTGCCTTATCGCGCATTCGACAAGAAGCAGCGCGTGACGCATGCGGCGATCGTCGAGAACAAGCGGCTTTCGGAGGTTCTTGCCTGGGTGAAGGCCCGCCAGGACGAGATCAGGCCTGCGCGCGTCAAGACGTCGAGCGAAGCGGCCGGCTATACGCCACGGCCGAGGACGCGGAGCGGGCGGATCTCCTTCATCGACCGGCGCATCGCGGCAAAGAGCAAAGAAGAGCGCCCAACCCGCGGCTATGACGAGATTTGAGGTCTCCGCAGCGCCAGAGGTTCCGTGAAGCCTGGGTGGGCGCAGTCGTGTAGGTTGGCACGCGCCCGAACGGAATCGCGATCTGGAGTCGCGGCTCGCCCCCGGGGGCCCACAGGGACCTCCGCGCGCCGCTGCGCTTGACTCTGCGGTCGCTCCGGCGCGCGGGTACCTCCTGAACTCCGGAGCCCGCCCCATCGGCAGCCAGCGTCGCGCCGATCGCCAGATCGCCTGATGGTTCCGTATGACCTATGACATTATGCTAAATCGCAGCACGCCTGAGCAGTCCGACGTCAATGCCTTTGCGATTTCCTCGGGCCCTCGCCGAACTCTGCGTCGCTGAGCCCGGCCCGCGCAGCCAGGCCATTAGCCACGCCCCGCCCGCAAGGATCCGGCGCATAGCCCTGTCGCGCCGCGCCGGAAGCGGCGCTACAACAGGGTCGCAAACGCTGCTCGCGGGAGGACAATCATGACCGAGACGTCGCCGGGTCCCAACGCCCATATCCCGCGCGACCGCGAGAACGACTACACGCCCGATGCCGCCGCCGAACGCCGCGCCTTCATCGAGACCGAGACCGGCGCGAGGCTCGATCATGTCGGCCGCTTCGGCTTTGATCCCTCAATTCTACCTGGCAACATTGAGAATTTCATCGGCGTCGCGCAGGTGCCAATCGGGCTCGCCGGACCGCTCCATATCATCGGCGAGCACGCCCAGGGCGAATTCTACATCCCGATGGCGACGACCGAGGGAACGCTGGTCGCCAGCTATAACCGGGGCATGCGCCTGATCTGCGAGTGCGGCGGCGTGAGGGCGACGGTCGTCGCCCGGTCGATGCAGCGCTCGCCGGCTTTCATCTTCCCCAACGCGCTTGAGGCGCGGTCTTTTGGCGAATGGGTCGAGGCGAATTTCGCCGAGATCAAGGCCGCCGCCGAGACGACGACCCGGTCCGGCCGGCTG
The DNA here is from genome assembly GCA_963724785.1 of uncultured Alphaproteobacteria bacterium. Classification (GTDB taxonomy): domain Bacteria; phylum Pseudomonadota; class Alphaproteobacteria; order Rhizobiales; family Beijerinckiaceae; genus Roseiarcus. The sequence continues at coordinate 98,959 of CAVRWC010000011.1, forward strand.
ACGTCGATCCAGCAGTTCGCGCTCGGGCCGCTGCTGCATCTCCGGTTCAACTACCGGACCGGCGACGCCGCCGGGCAGAACATGTCCGGCAAGGCGACCTTCGCCGCCTGCGAATGGATCAAGGCCGCCTACCCCGGCGGGGCCCGCTACATCCTGTCGGGCAATACCGACACCGACAAGAAGCACTCGCACATGAACATGCTGATGACGCGTGGGCGCAGGGTCGTCGCGGAGGCGACGCTGACGCGCGAGGCGCTGCAACGCATCATGCGCGTCGATCCGGCCGATCTTTTCTATGCGCGTCAGATTTCGCAGGCCGGGGCGTTCCTGGCGGGGTCGGCCAACAACGGGGCGCACGCCGCCAACGGCCTCGCCGCGCTGTTCATCGCGACCGGCCAGGATGTCGCCAACGTCGCCGAATCGCACGCCGCGATCGTCTACGCGCAGCTTCTCGACAACGGCGACTACTATTGGTCGATCACCCTGCCCGCCCTGATCGTCGCCACCGTCGGCGGCGGGACCGGGCTCGCCACCCAGAGCGAGTGCCTCGCCATGCTCGGGTGTCGCGGCGCCGGCAAGGCGGACAAGCTTGCGGAAATCTGCGCGGCGATGGCGCTCGCCGGCGACATCTCGCTCTCTTGCGCAGTGCTCGCGGGCGACTGGGTGTCGAGCCACGAGCGCTACGGCCGCAACCGCCCGGGTTGACGGACCGCGCCCAGGCCTCCGCGTTCCGGTCTCCGAATCCGAGGCGGGCTCGCGCCCAGGGCGCGCGAGGGCCCGAGCCAATCCAAATCGAGACCGGCGGAAAATCCAGTATGGCTCCGCGTCCGGCCAGCCCTGGCGGCCGACTGGTTCCGGCCCACGCTTTTCCGTCCGTTGATCTTGGAATTCATGGGAACATGTTGCTGGTCATCGGCATAGGCAGCCAAAACCTGGCGTACGGCGTCGTGCGAATAGCCAACATCGCCTTTTGTCTTGTTGTCCGCCTCCTGCCCCGAGCATCGCCGATCAATGGTAATTGCGCAAACATTAGTTTCTACCGTCTACATCAATAGAAAAGTGCGAATAACGTCATTCGAGACTCTTGACAAATTGTTAGATTAGGCTCTTAGGTCATTTGTGAGTACACTTTTCAGTCGACAGGAAATATTCGATCGCGATTATTTCCTGCAACCTGAGCCGTTCATTTGACGACTTAGGCGGTTCGAGGCCGAAGGCGCAGCGTCTCCTCCCCGCTCGTCTGTGTCTCATTTGCGCGTCGGAGCGCCGTAGCTCTCAATACGGCTTTCCGACGCTTTTTTTTGCGTCAAACCCCCGCGAGATCTGCCGCAGGCGCAAACGCCGAGCCGGCCGAGCGCAATCCCGATCATCTCCCACCCGGCGGCTCCGGCGCGAGGCGATCCGCAGGAAATGGAAAAGCGGTCGGCATGGCGGGACTGGAACACAAGCCCCCTGGCCCGCCCGTCTGTCCCTCGCCCAAATCCTCTGCAAATGTAGCCGAGCGGCTGCGAATCAGAGCAAACGAGGGGCTAGGGAAAAGGGGGCTAGGGAAAGAGCATGCATCTGTCTGACCAGGGATTGATTGTCATTTTGGTCGTCGGGGTCGTCGCCGGGTGGCTGGCCGGCAAGATCGTCCGAGGAAACGGGTTCGGTCTCATCGGCGACGCAGCCATTGGCATCGTCGGCGCGCTCATCGGCGACTGGCTGCTGCATCGCCTCGGGATTCATTTTTACTCCGGCGTCATCGGCCTGACGATCAACGCCACGATCGGAGCGATCATCTTGCTGCTCGCCTTGCGCCTCACCGGCGCCAGCGGATGGGGAGGTCGATAATCGAGACGCTCCCCGTTACAGACTTCGCCGTAGAGTGTCGCTGACTTGCGGCGGCCTTCAATCGCGCTTTGGCAGAGCTCAGCTCTGCCAGTCTCTCAGGCGATTGATAAGGACGAACCCAGCCGGATTCGGCAACCGCGACAGATATTCCCTCGCCGCATGCGATAATTTGTCGACGAACGCCTTCTTGTACCCCCTCCCTTCGGGATCGAGCTGGAGCGTCGTGACGACAACAAGAAGCAGACGCTCGGATCCATCGACTCCGACGGCATGCCGAAGGCATGCCGCCCTCGCGAGAGGATGTTTGAATTCGCCTGACATCTTGCTCGCTCCCTACGCGGAGCGTAGCGACGAGCCTTGTCACATTCCAGTTGCACATGAAGGCGTCTTCGTCACCAATCCGTCATACCCGACCCCGCGGCCATTTCGTTTGGATCCGGGCTCGCCTGAGATGCGGACCCGCCACAATGACGCCGCGTTTACGATTGATGTTGCCGGTGTCAGCCGTTTCGGCTCGACCCGCATTTTATTACCCAGGGGTTTAGGGGTACGATTTAAGGCCGCACTCGTTGCGGCTTTTTTTCGGCGTCGATCACCGCGACGCGCGAGGATGCATGACCGAACAGGAGTTTCAGGAGCTTTTTGTCGCCCTTTGCGCCACTCAGGGCCTCAACAGCAACAAGGCCCGCTTGGTCTCGACTTGGACACTCGCCGCACGCGGCTTCGTCGCCCATGCGGTCGATTGTCTGCCGCACCTCGTTTTTGTCGGAACGACGAAAGCTCATCGCGACCGGGCGATTTCGCTCGTGGCCGCATCGATCAAGGACCATTTTGTCGAACTGACGGTCAAACGCCGCGGGATCATTCGGATCAACGACTACGATGAACTCTCCAAGGAAGTCGCTGACATCGTGCGCAATATGCTGTTGCGGCCCGAAGCGCCGATGCGGCGCCCTGTGCTTATGGGCTGCCGATGGTTTTCTTTCCCAGACTTGACACCGGCAATCGTCGTTCAGGTTTGAGCAAACAGCAAGCGACCTGCACGGATCTAGCAAATTAATGTTCTCTTCACACCGGAGGGTGTGACGATTTGCCGTGGCGTCTGCGTCGATGTTCATCATTCCGCCGAAGCAAGATCGTGATTAGCCTCTTCCCTCAGGTCACAGCGGCCGACTGGTTGCGGTGACTTAGACAGCGCCGGGCATAGAGCGCTCGGCCCGGCGCGGTCACGTGCCGGTCCAGTCGCCTCCTCCCGCTTGATCGAGCGCAACGAACACGGCCGCTGGGCGACTCGGCGGCCGTCTCGTCTTGCGGGGCTATTGCGGAAGGCCTTGGATAACGAAGGAGCGGAACTTCGCATACTTGTCGCCAATCTTCCGCGCTTCCTTGTATTGCCCTGAATTGCGCCACGCCAGGATCGCCCCAAGGCTATCGAACTGATTAATTGCGACGCGCGCTGGTGGCGGCGTTCCTTCAAGAGCAACCGCATTCTGACCAGCCGCAACAAGCCGGCCGCCCGAGGCTTTAATGGAGGCTTGGACGACGGGGACATATTCTTTCTGGTATGCGGATAGGTCGCTGACGTCGATCTCCGACACAACGTAGACAGGAGCCGTGGCGGCTGCATGGAGTGCCTGGATAGCGACCGCACCAACGGCCCCACCCGCCAGGAAAGCGAGCGTCGCCAAAGCCCGAGCCCTCATTGATTCCTCCCTATCGCCCGGTCCGGCGCTGCACGCGCGGCGCTTTCCGTGGCGGAGGCTATTCAGACCCCTTTCAAACCGTTCCGCAAGGTCGTTTGGCCGCCGCAAGACGCCCGCCGGTTAAGCCGACGCTGAGACTTCTTATGCGCGACCACGGCGTCGAGGCCTATGGCCACCAGACGGAACGACCCGCCACTCCAGAGTTGTTGCAGCTGTCAGCCAGCGTGTTTGTCAGACCCGGCAGGTCTGCCGGGTCTCTTGCCTTCGCAATGACGGTAACCTCCGAAACTGGGGCGTAGCGCCCATTGCGGCGGCACTTTGTCCCCTCATTCGTCGCCAGCGTCCCCTCATTGGCGCCAGCACCTAACATACCGGAAATCCTGCTCGGAATTCTCTTCAATTCCAAGGGCTTAAATGGTCGGAGTGGCGGGATTCGAACCCACGACCCCTAGTCCCCCAGACTAGTGCGCTAACCGGACTGCGCTACACTCCGACGGACGGCCCTTATAGGGAACGCCGTCGCCTCTGGCAATCCGCCTCGGCCCGAATGTTCATGCGTCCCGCGCGCGGGCCTGATCGAGGATACGGGCCGCTTCCGCGAGTTCGGCGAGCGCGGCGCGCAGGGCGGCGAGATCGGCGGAAAAGGTCGCTCGCGCGGACGTCTCCATGAGCGGTTCGACCAACGGAGTCGGCGGCTCGGCTTCGGCCGGCGCCGGCGGGGGGACGTTCGCCGGGGCTTCCCCGCGTTGCTGCGCGCCCGGCTCCGCTGCGGCGAACGCCAGCCGCGGTTCGAACTCCCCGCCAGTCAAAGCCTGCACCCCCTGCTGCTTGAACAGTTTCTGGACGCCCTTGATCGTGTAGCCCTCGTCGTAAAGCAGGCGCTTTATCAGGCGAAGGCGCTCGACGTCCTCGGGCCGGTAATAGCGCCGGCCCCCGGCCCGCTTCAGCGGCCGGATTTGCGGAAACCGCGTCTCCCAGAAACGCAGCACATGCTGCGGAAGGTCTATGGAGTTGGCGACTTCGCTGATCGTTCGAAAGGCCTCTGGGCTCTTCTCCATATCGTGCTCGCGGCGACCCGTGGGCGAGGGGGCGAATCACGGCGCGCAGTCCGCCCCATGCGTCACTATCGTCCGTCGGACGCCGGAACGCCAGAGAAGCGGCGCCCGCGGTCTTAGTCGGTCTCGGCTTCGCCCTCTTTGCCGTTGATCTTGGATTTCAGAACGTTGGACGGCTTGAACACCATCACCCGCCGCGGAAGGATCGGCACCTCCACGCCGGTTTTCGGATTGCGCCCTATGCGCTCGCCTTTCGAGCGGACGACGAAGGAACCGAAACCCGAAAGCTTCACCGTCTCCCCGCGCACCGCCGCCTCGCAGATCTCGTCCAGCACCGACTGAACAAGCTCGGCCGATTCCGTGCGCGACAGCCCGACGCGCTGGTAGACGATCTCGGACAGATCGGCGCGAGTCACGGTCCTTCCCGTTTCGCGGCCGGTTCTTGCGTTTGACATCTCGAGCCTCAAAGCGATGGCGCCGCTCTGCGCGCCAACCCCCTCATTGCCTGTCGGGTCCGTGGCCCCGACGCCCTTCCTCACGGTCGTTCTGGACTTTATTTTGCACGCTCACAAGTCCATAAACCGCTGGGCCCGCAAACATCGTGCTCGCGGACGCGTAACGCGTCGCGACGCCCTGCCCCGGCCCAATCGGCAAGCGAGCCCGCTGACCGGACCCGCCTGCGCAATACCGACCTTAGCAAAGGCGATGAGGAGTGTCGATGAACGCGCCCATTGTAGACGACAGTTCCCGCATCGTGCTTGTGACCGGCGCCTCGCGGGGCGTCGGGCGGGCCGCAGCGCTCGCATTCGCGCGCGCCGGCGCGCATGTCGTGGCGCTCGCGCGCACCCAGGGCGCGCTCGAGGAACTGGACGACGAGATCCGCGCGCTCAGGCCCGACGATGAGAGTCCCGCGACGCTCGTGCCGCTCGACCTGCGCGATTTCGCCGCACTCGATCGGCTCGGCGAAGCGCTTTTTCACCGCTGGGGAAAGCTCGACGCCCTGGTCGGCAACGCCGGGATTCTCGGCGTCCTGTCGCCCCTGCATCACATCGACCCCAAGGACTGGGACGACGTGCTCGCGGTGAACGTCACCGCGAACTGGCGCCTCATCCGCTCGCTCGACCCGCTGCTGCGCCGCTCGTCCGCGGGGCGCGTGGCCTTTATCACCTCCGGCGCCGCGAGCCGCGCGGATCTGCGCGCTTACTGGGGCGCCTACGCCATGTCGAAGGCCGCGCTCGACGCCATCGCGCGAACCTACGCGGCCGAGACGCTCAACACCTCGAACGTGCGCGTCATGCTCGTCAACCCCGGCCCGCTCCGCACCTTGATGCGCGCCAAGGCGATGCCCGGAGAAGACCCGACGACGCTGCGCACGCCCCACGACCTCGCGCCCAAGCTTGTCGAAATCTGTGCGCCGGAGTGGACCGAAACGGGGAAATTATACGATTTTCCGACGGACTCCCTGCGCGCCTTCCGCGCCCCCGAGCCGGTCTAAGAGCCCGCGAAAGTCACTAAAAACACCAATAAATCCAAGGATAGGGCGGTTAACATACTAACAATATCAAATTAATAGCCTAAAACGCCCGGTTGACGAATTTATTTGGAACCGGGCGCCGAACGAGGCGTTGGAAGCGCGGACATCCTGACGAGGAGCGCGCCATGGCACGAACGCCTAACCAGACTTCAAACGAGTCCGAAAAATCGACCGACAAAACGCCGCCAGAGTCGACGACCGCGCGGAGCGAGAGTTCCGCAGGCGCGGGTTCGGGAACCGATCCGAACGCGCGGGAAGCGAAGAGCGAAAGCAAGGACGCCACAGCGAGCAAAGGCCCCACCCTCGTCGAGCGGCTGAAGAGCCAGCATCGCGCTCTGCAAGCCATTCTCGACAAGCGTTCCGGGGCCGCGGCTGACCCACAGGACATCGCCAGGCAGTTTGCGGCGGCGTGGGTGCCTCACGACCTCATCGTGAGGGACGTGTTCGGTTCCGCGCCGCAGAAAGCGGGAGGGGCCGCCGAAGCCCTCGCACCGTCCGACATCCGCAAGGACCTCCTGAATTTTCTGCTCGTCAATCTGCTCGAGGGCGAGCCGCGGGGAGCCCAAAAGGCGGCGCTGAACGCGCTCGCCGACGAGTTCGCCGCCCTCTTGCGGGCCGACGAGGAGGGCGGCTTCTTTCAGGTTGTCGAGTTGACGGTCGGGTCGGACGGAGCGCCCGTTTCCCAGATCGAGTCCCGCTTCGAGCGCGCCAGACAGCGGTTCGAGCGGCTGGACGACACCGCCATCGGAGAGGCTATCGAATTGCTGGCGCCGCGCCGCCTCTCCGTCCCAAGCAGGCGTCAGCGAAACGAACGGGAGCGTAGTGATATGAGCAGGTATTCCTCACAATCGCGCGATCGTGACGAACAGGGTCGCTTCACGTCGGAGGACGACCGCGACTACGGGCGCAGCGGTCAGCGCGGCGGCACGCCGAACCGTGACGAAGCCGGTCGCTTCATCAGCGACGACGAGCGTCACAGTCGCGGCAGTGATGACGAGCGGCGTTCGCGCAGCCGCTATGACGACGAGCGGCGGTTCCGCAGCCGCAACGAGGACGACGATCGCAGTTCCAGCGGCCGTGATCGCGGGGAGCGGGGCTGGTTCGGCGACCGCGAGGGCCATTCCGAGGCGTCCCGCCGTGGGTGGGAAAGGTCCGACCACGGCGAAAGCGGCTGGTACGGCGATCGCGAGGGCCATTCCGAGGCCTCTCGCCGCGGGTGGGAAAACCCGGACCACGGCCGAAGCGGTTGGTTCGGCGACCGCGAGGGCCACTCTCAAGCCTCGCGCCGCGGGTGGGAAAACTCCGACCACGGCCAGAGCGGCTGGTACGGCGATCGTGAGGGCCATTCCCAGGCGTCGCGCCGCGGGTGGGAGAACTCCGACCACGGCCAGAGCGGCTGGTACGGCGACCGAGAGGGCCATTCCGAGGCGTCGCGCCGCGGGTGGGACGAGGGCCACCGTTCGCAGCAGCGACGCGACGAAGGCGACAATGGTCGATACGAGCGCGCCGCCCGCTACGAGGGGGACGATGATCGGCGAAGCTCCGGCGGCGGTTACGAGAGCCGGCGCGGCGGTCGCTACGAGGACGACGATGATCGCCGCAGTTCGTCCCGCGGCCAGAGCGGTTGGTCGGGCGACCCGGAGGGCCATTCCGAGGCGTCCCGCCGCGGTTGGGAGCGACGGCGCTAAGCGAACGATCAGGTAAAGGATGGCGTCGATCCGATCGGCGCCGACAAAAAAATCAGGCGGCCCGGCATGGCCGCCTGGTTCTTTGCCGTTTTAGCGCGTCAGACCGCGGCGCGGTTGACGCCCTGCTCGGCGATCGAGGTGAGCTTGCTGTTCGCCGCCTTCTCCTCGGCCAGCGTCTGGGAGAGCACGTTCGCGCAATCTTCGTGCCCGAGCGCCTTCGCCCAGGCGATCAGCGTTCCGTAGCGCGCGATCTCGTAGTGCTCCACCGACTGCCCTGCGGCGATCAAGGCGGCGTCCAGAACCCTCTTGTCGTCGACCTCGCCAACGACCTCGTCGGCCTCGTCCACGATGCCGTCGATCGCGGGGCAATCGACGGACTGGGGCTGGGTCCCGTACAGCTTAAACACTTGCTCGAGCCGGCTGACATGGTTCTTCGTCTCGCCGAGATGCGACTGGAACGCCGTGCGCAGCTCCGGCGTGGTCGCCTTGTCGATCATGTCGGGGAGCGCGCCGACGATCCGTTTTTCGGCGTAATAGATGTCCTGCAGCTGATGGACGAACAGGTCATCCATTGTCTTGATGTCTTTCGAGAAAAGGCCCATGGGTTCTGTCTCCTTCGTTTCAGGGCGGGGGCCGCCCACGCACGGTCCAACGCGGCTTTCCGGGCCTTGTTCCTGGTCGGCGGGGGGATGAAATTTGCGAGATTGGCCTTGCGGCGGGCGCAATCCGCCTGTATGAGGCCGCCTTCGTCGTGCTCCCGCCGGGGGCTGAACGGAAGGCTGCGCGTTCGTCGCGCGGCAGGGTCGCAAAAGACCCGGCTTCCCGTGTTCCCGCCTTCGAATGATCCGATTCGAGCCTTTCCCGGGCTCGAAGGGCTCCGCGTGGGAGGCGATCGAACAAAGGAAAGGCACGAATGGCTCTCTACGAGCACATTTTCCTGGCGCGCCAGGATGTCACGGCGCAGCAGGTCGAGGCGCTGACGGAACAGATCAAGACGAAGATCGCAGCGCTCGGCGGCGCGGTCACCAAGGTCGAGCCCTGGGGACTGAAGTCCCTCGCCTACCGGATCAAGAAGAACCGCAAGGCGCACTTCACCCTGCTCAACATCTCGGCCCCGTCCGAGGCGGTCATCGAGCTCGAGCGCACGCTCGGCATCAACGAGGACGTGATCCGCTATCTCACCATCCGCGTCGACGAGCACGAGGCCGGCCCGTCGGCCATGCTGCGCAAGCGTGAGGAATCCGACCGCGACGATCGCGGCCCGCGCGGACCCCGCGGCGACCGTCCGGATCGCGGCGACCGATCGGGGACCGCGGCGACCGTCCGCCGCGCCGCCCGCGTGACGACGTCAACGTTGGAGCAATCTGATGGCCTCCGCGCCCCGCCGCCCCTTCTTCCGCCGCCGCAAGTCCTGCCCGTTCACCGGCGCCAACGCGCCGAAGATCGACTACAAGGACACGCGCCTTCTGTCGCGCTACATCTCCGAGCGCGGCAAGATCGTGCCGTCGCGCATCACCGCGGTCAGCGCCCCCAAGCAGCGCGAACTCGCCCAGGCGATCAAGCGCGCCCGCTTCCTCGGGTTGCTGCCCTACGTCATCCGCTGACGGCCTTTCGCTAGCGACCAACCGCCGCGATCGGCCTCGAGCCGTCCGCGGCGGCAGTTGGCGCCGGGTCCGCCCGGCGCCTAACCGCAACCCGCGGGACAGCGCCATGATCCAACGATACGCCGTCGCCTTCGGCGCAGGATGCGCCGCCGCCTTCCTGTTCGCGGTCAGCGCCGAGGCGAGCGCTGCTGGCGATGCTGCTCGCCTATCTCGCGCCGCTGCCGATCATGATCGCGACGATGGGCTGGGGCGCTGGACGCCGGCGCGATCGCCGCGGCCGCCTCCGTGGCCGGGCTGACCGTCATCGCCGAGCCGCATGTCGGGCATGCTGTTCGCCGCCTCGGTCGCCTTCCCGGCCTGGCTGCTCGCGGCTTTCGCCGTGACCCCCCTCGCCCGCTATCTCCCGCAACGGCTTTCGCGGTTTGTCGCCCTTCCCCTCGATCGGCGCGATCGTGACGCTGGCCGCGATCATCGGCATGGTCGGCGCTGCGGCCGTGCTGACGACGATCATCGTGATCTATCACGGCTACGCCGAGGGCGCGCAGGCGGTGACGCAGGCGCTCGCTGTCGATGGCGGCCGACGCCCTCGACGACGCGGCCGACGGCGACACGGCGAAAGCCTTCGCCGGCATGCTTGTGCGCATCGGCCCGGCGGCGATCGCCGGCTCCACCCTGCTGATGCTCTGCGTCAACCTCTACGCCGCGGCTCGCTCGGTCCAATTGTCGCACGAACTGGCGAGGCCGTGGCTCGATCTGCCGACCTCGCTTTGGCTTCCGGCCCCGCTCGGGCCTCGTCGCGATCGCGTGCGCCGGCGGCCGCCTGGGTCCTCCCCGCCCCGGCTTCGCAATATCTCAGCATCGTCGCCGGCGGGCTCGGCGCGGCTTTCGCTTTCCAGGGCCTCGCGGTCGCCCATGCGCTGTCGCGCGGCCTCAAGCTCAGGAGCGCTGATGCTCGTCGCCCTCTACGCGTGCTGCCTGTTGCGGACGCAATACACCCTTCCCGTCCTCGCGCTGCTCGGCGTCATCGACGCCTTCACCCGGCTGCGCGTCCGCGCCGCCGTCCTTCCCGCCCCAAGACCAACTTTGCAGAAATAGGAGACCATCATGGACGTCATTCTGCTGGAGCGTATCGGCAAGCTCGGCCACATGGGCGAAACCGTCAAAGTCAAGGACGGCTACGCCCGCAACTTCCTGCTCCCGCGCGGCAAGGCGTTGCGTGCGACCGAGGCGAACAAGAAGAAGTTCGAGGCCCAGCGCGCCGACCTCGAGGCGCGCAACCACGAACTCAAGCGCGAGCGCCGGCGAGGCTGCGGGCAAGGTCGACGGCGCGATCGTCGTGATCATCCGCCAGGCGGGCGAGACCGGGCAGCTCTACGGCTCGGTGTCGGCGCGCGACATCGCCGACGCGCTGGTCGGCGGCCGGGCACCCGGTCCAGCGCAGCCACGTCGCGATCCAGCAGCCGATCAAGACCCTCGGCCTGCATGCCGTGCCGATCCACCTCCATCCCGGAGGTCGAGGCGAAAGTCACCGTCAACGTCGCCCGTTCGCCGGAGCAGGCCGAGCGTCAGGCGAAGGGCGAGGATCTCAGCATCCGCGAGCAGATGTCGATGGACGACCTCGGCCTCGAAGTCGGCAAGGCGCTGGCGGAAGCCGGCCCCGGCGAGAGCCTCGGGCGCGAGTGACGCCGCGCCGGACGGCGCGCGCTTCGCGCGCCCGAAAGCGCGTCGAAAGGCGGGCGTTCCGCCGGACGCCCTATGGGGGCGGCGAGACGCCGCCCCTCCCAGTCAGCCGAAGCGGAATTCGCTGACGTGGCGATATTCGCCCGCCCGGCCGCAGCGTGGTGTCGGTGAAATGGCGCCGGTTCGGGCGAGTCGGGAAAGGCCTGCGGCTCGAGGCAAAGGCCGGCGTGGGCGCCGTAGCGCGCCCCGCCGAGGCCGGGAACCGGAACGGCGAGCGTGGCGGCGTCATAGAACTGGACGCCGGGCTGGTTGCTGTGGAGCGACAGCGTCAGCCCGTTCCTTGGCGAGCGGACGTGCGCGATCGGCGCGAGGCCGTCGGGGCCGAGCGGGCGCCGAGCGACGAAATTCGTGTCGTAGGCGCGTCCCGCTCGCGTTGCGCACCGGCCGCGCCGTCGCGGAAGTCGTAGGCCCCGCCGGCGACGCGACCGGATCTCGCCGGTCGGAATGAGATCGGCGTCCGACGGTGTGATGAAATCCGCAAACAGCGTCACCTCGTGATCGAGGATGTCCGGGCGAACCGTCGAGATTGAAATAGCCGTGGTGGGTGAGGTTGACGACGGTCGGCTTGTCGGCGGTCGCGGTCAGTTCGACCCGCAGCGTCGCCGGCTCGAGCATCCGATAGACGCAGGTCGCGACGAGCGCGCCCGGGAAGCCGGCGTCGCCGTCGGGCGACTCGAGCCTCAGGGTCGCGGACGAGTCGTCGTGGTCCGCCGAGCGTCCAGATTCGCTTGCCGAAGCCGTGCGGGCCCGCCGTGCAGCGTGTGCTTGTCGCCGGGCTTTCGGTCGAGCTCGTATGCGACGCCGTCGAGGACGAAGCGGCCGTTCGCGATCCGGTTGGCGTAGCGGCCGGGGACTGCGCCGAAGTGCGGCGAATGGGCGACATAGTCCTCGATCGTGTTCAGGCCGAGGGCGACGTGCTGGCTCGCGCCCGCGATGCGGGACGACAAGATCGCGCACCACCGCGCCAAAGGTCAGGATCTTGGCGCTCGCGCCCGCCTTGGAGCCGATCGACGACCTCGAACACGGGGACGCCGTCGATCGTCCCGAACAGGCTCTTCGTCACGTCGCTCTCCCTTATCGCTCCCGCGACGTCGGACCCGTTCAGACGGCGTCAGCTCCGTCCGGATCGCGGCAAACACGTCGTGAAACATCGCCTCGGTCAGCATGCCCGTGTTGGTGTTGTAGCGCGAGCAATGGTAGCTGTCGAAGAGGACGAAGCCGCGGGCATGGAGCGCGTGGCGCGCGCCATGCGCGAACGGAAACTCGGCGAGGCGCGCGCCGACCGCGCGCAGGACCGTTTCGTGCGCGACCCGGCCGAGCGCAAGGACGACCTTGAGCCCGCCGAGCGCCCGCATCGATTGGGTGAGATAGGTCCGGCAGGCGGAGATCTCCAGCGGCGTCGGCTTGTTCTGCGGCGGGACGCAGCGCACCGCGTTCACGATGGCGCAGTCGATCAGCGTCAGGCCGTCGTCCGGCCGGCGATCGTAGACGCCGGAGGCGAAGCCGAAACGCAGCGAGCGTGTCATAGAGAAGGTCGCCGGCGTAGTCGCCGGTGAACGGCCGTCCGGTGCGGTTTGCGCCGCGCAGGCCCGGCGCGAGGCCGACGATCATGAGACGCGCGTCCGCGCTCGCCGAACGACGGCACCGGCCCGTTCCACCAGTCCGGGAAGGCGGCGCGGTTGGCCGGCCGGAATTCGGCCAGCCGGGCGCAGGCGGCGCAGTCCCTCGCGGGACCGACGTCGAATGGCATGGCGGCCCGAGTGGCGCTCTATTCCCTCACCGGCTCCTCGACGGGCTGTGTCGCCGGGGCGAAGTGGGGGCGACGGTGGTTCTCGGTCCGCACCGGCCGCTCGCCGGGGTCGCGCCCGATCCGGGCCATGAGCTGCGCCAGGTCGATGAACTCGTCGGCCTGGCGGCGCAGCTCGTCGGCCACCATCGGCGGCTGGGTCGAGATCGTCGACACGACCGCCACCCGGACGCCCTTGCGCTGCATCGCCTCGACCAGCGAACGGAAATCGCCGTCGCCCGAGAACAGAACCATCAGGTCGATATGCTCGGCCATCTCCATCGCGTTGACCGCGAGCTCGATGTCCATGTTGCCCTTGACCTTCCGGCGGCCGGTCGAGTTCGACGAATTCCTTCGTCGGCTTGGTGACCACCGCGTAGCCATTGTAGTCGAGCCAATCGACCAGCGGCCGAATCGACGAATATTCCTGATCGTCTACCAGCGCGGTATAGTAGAACGCGCGAATCAGCCGGCCTTTCGCCTGAAATTCACGCAGGAGCCGCTTGTAGTCGATGTCGAAGCCGAGGGCTTTGGCGCTTGCATACAAATTCGCCCCGTCGATGAAGAGGGCGATCCGTTCCACAGTGGACATTTTACGCTTCTTTTCGATAAATGGTTATGAGCCAATAGCGCTCTGTAAACGAGAGCGCGTCGTGTGTCGACAAGACAACACCCGAAAACGGCGATCAAGCCTGACTTTGGCGGTAACACGAACAACGCACAACGAAAATGGCGAGAGATTTGTCGTCGGCGTCCTGATTCGCTTCCCCTCGACGAACGTCGAGGGCGCGGAGAACCAGTCTTGTCGGGATGAAGTTCGCCGACTCTTGATATTATGGATGGAACTGCGGCGAAAAAAAAGCCAGTCGTCGAATTGACGCGGCGCGCGCGGCGGCGGTCTCTTGGACGGCGGGTCCGACCGCGGGTTGGACGCGTGTAGACGCGATCCGGGCGGGGGCTCCAGGATGCGGAAAGCCACAATGAAACTCGTTCGTTACGGAAAAGCCGGGAAGGAAAAGCCCGGGCTGGTCGACAAGGCCGGAAAGCTGCGCGACCTCAGCGAGGTCATTGCCGACATCGACGCCGACACGCTCGCGCCCGCGCGCGCTGGCGCGCCTCGCGAAACTGAAGCCCGAACTCGCTGCCCGCCGTCCGCGGCGCGCCGCGGCTCGGTCCCTGCGTCGCGCGGCGTCCGGAATTTCGTCGCGGTCGGGCTCAACTACGCCGATCACGCCGCCGAAACCGGCGCCGCGGCGCCGAAGGAGCCGGTTCTGTTCAACAAGGCGCCGTCCTGCATCGTCGGCCCCAACGACGACGTCGTCGCTTCCGAAGGGCTCGACCAAGCCGACTGGGAGGTCGAGCTCGCGCTCGTGATCGGGACGCGCGCAAGCTATGTCAGCGAGGCCGACGCGCTGAACCATGTGGCCGGCTATTGCATCTGCAACGACGTGTCCGAACGCGCCTTCCAGATCGAGCGCGCCGGCCAGTGGATGAAGGGCAAGGGCTGCCCGACCTTCGGCCCGCTCGGGCCGTGGCTGGTCACTCCCGACGAAATCGACGACGTGCAGAAGCTCGATATGTGGCTCGACGTCAACGGCGAGCGCATGCAGAACGGCTCGACGGCGACCATGATCTTCGGCGTGAAAACCCTCGTCTCCTACATCTCGCAGTTCATGATTCTGGAGCCCGGCGACGTCATTACCACGGGCACGCCTGCTGGCGTGGGCCTCGGCAAGAAGCCGCCGGTGTTCCTGAAGCCCGGCGACACGATGTCGCTTGGGATCGAGGGACTCGGCCGGCAGGCGCAGCGGGTCGTCGCCTACAAGGCCGGGTAGGCGGGACGGTCGATGAGGAGGCTCCTGTCGTGGAACGGGCCTGGTGCTCGCGGCGATCACAGCGCTCGCCTTCGCCGCGCTCTACCTCAACTATCTCAACCGCGCCGGAACGTGGTTCGCCGACCTGCCGCTCGTCCTCGCCGCCCTGCCCTTCACGCTCACCATGCGGGCGCTGAACGGTGGGACTTACGATTTCGCCGGCGACATGACGGGCCGGGTGGTCGCGGCGGCGCTATTCTGCTCGGCGCTGGCCTACGGCGTCGGGCTTGTTGTCGAAACGCTGGCGCGCGCTGCAATCGCCGCGGCGCGGTCCCGTCGACTCCGCGCTGATCGTCCCGCCGTCCAAGGGCCGGGGACGCGCGCGCCCTCCAACGAAGCCCGAGGAGGTTCGCGAAACTGAAACGCCACGGCGAAGCTGGGGCCGTTCGACGCGCGACGCGCAGGATCTATGCTCCGCGTTGCCGCAAAGGCGCGAGCCGTGGACGAAGGAGCCGCAATGAAGTCCTATCGCAAGGAGCTGTGGTTCGAGACGCCGGGGCGGAGAGCGTTTCTCAACATCACGCCGCAAGTGGATGCGGCGCTTGAGGAAAGCGGGGTTCAGGAGGGCCTCGTCCTCGTCAATGCGATGCACATCACCGCCTCCGTGTTCATCAACGACGACGAGCGCGGCCTGCACGCCGATTACGAGGCCTGGCTCGAAAGGCTCGCGCCGCACGAGCCCGTCTCGGCTTACCGCCACAACCGGACCGGCGAGGACAACGCCGACGCCCACATGAAGCGCCAGATCATGGGACGGGAGGTCGTGGTCGCCGTCACGGGCGGCAAGCTCGATTTCGGCCCGTGGGAGCAGATCTTTTACGGCGAGTTCGACGGCGGCCGGCGCAAGCGCGTGCTGATCAAGATCATCGGGGAGTAGCGCGATCTCTCAGAGGGCGGTCGCCCCACGGGCGGGCCGCCCGCCCGCGGGCGCCCGTCACGCAATGCTGCTATCATGCCGCCGACGCCCCAAAATATGCGAGGACAAGTCCATGCGCATCGAGCCGGTCTTCCTTTTCGATCTCGACGGCACGCTGGTCGACAGCGTCTATCAGCACGTGCTCGCCTGGAAGGAGGCGCTCGACAACGAGGGCATCGACCTCTCCGTCTGGCGCATCCATCGCAAGATCGGCATGAGCGGCGGCCTGTTCACCAACCAGTTGATCCGCGAGACGGGAATTCCGATCGACGAGGAGCGCGGCGAGCGGCTGCGCAAGGGCCATGCGCGCGCCTATCAGCGGATGGCCGACCACATCCGCCCCCTGCCCGGCGCGCGCGACCTGCTCGCGTGGCTGACGAGCGTCGGCATCTCCTGGGCGATCGCCACCAGCGGCCGGCATGGAGACCGCCGGCGTCAACCTCAAGGCGCTGGGCGTCGATCCCGACAAGGTCGCCGGTCGTGACCCGCGACGAGGTCAAGTACGCCAAGCCCGACCCCGACCTCTTCCTCGCCGCCGCCGCAAAGCTCGGCGCGCCGATCGAGACGGCGGTGGTGGTCGGCGACAGCATCTGGGACATGCTGGCGGCCGCGCGCTGCCGGGCGCTCGGCGTCGGTCTGCTCTGCGGCGGCTACGGCGCTGAGGAATTGCAGAAGGCCACCGCCTTCCGCGTCTACGAGGACCCGGCCGACCTGCTCGCCCATATCGACGAACTCGGCGGGCGGCGGTGAGGCGCAACGAACCCCTGACAGCGCAGAGGACCCGGGCGCCCCTCTAGCTCCCCCACCGGGCGCTCAAACCCGCTTGCCATCAAATTCGGCCTGGGCGCGCTCCAACTCCGGGCCGTAAGCCAACGCCCGATCATAAGTGCGGCAAAGGGTTGCTGAAGCGACTTTCCGAGCGGTGTGATCGTATATTCCACGCCAACAGGTTTGGTGGGCGACACGTCCCGCCGGATCAGTCCGCTGCGCTCCAGGCGTTTCCATTTCCGCGGCCTGCCGGACGCATTGGCGCTAGGCCTCCCGCACGCTACTCGCAGTGATGCGGCGAGCAATACATATGTTGAGGTAATGGCGACGCCGCGCGGCAATCTATCAGCGCTCCTCAAGGATTTGTGATTGAGGCAGGGGATCCGGGCGGCTATAACACTTTACACTGATCGCAGAGTCATGCTTTTTGTGGTGCAGCCGCCGCATGAAGTGTCGGTAGTTGTAGATAACAACGTTTACACTGAAGACATATGGTTGTCCTACGTGAAGTTACGAATAGACGCCTCTTGATCTTATACGCTAGTCGTCGCTTGGCTCTAAAAGGCGTAAGTCGAAAGTCGTCATTTTTTATTTCGATAAGGAATTGAGAAAGTGTTGTCCTTTTTTAAGGGCGGCCGACGCACGCCCAGCAAAAAGAAAATGGCGGTGGCGTCGCGGGTGAAGCTCTCATCTGCCTTTTAGGCCCCAGCGGAAACGTAAAACCGACCGCGTTCCCAGCTCACTGTTGGGATTTATTCAGAAAGCAACTCACAGTCTTTGACCAATTTCGGTCGCTGCACGCTAATGGGGACATCCAATAAAGGAATTTATCGCGCACGACCAGTGCGTATTGGCGGGAGAACCTGATCAAATGACAAAGATTTGCAGTCGATGTTCCGCGCCGTTCTTGGCGGCTGTGATTTTGGTTGTCCACAGCGCATTTCAGGCCCAGGCGGCCTGCTTTCTGATCGACACACAATCGGTACGCGTCAATGCGAAGACCGAAGACGTAAACTTCTCGATTACGTTCAACGAAGCGCCCAATTTCTTTACAGTTGACCCATACGGTCGACCGGAGGACGAGTTCCAGTATTATACCCCTAACTCTATCATCCGAGGCGGGGAGATACATATAACCGGCAATACAATCCGGATCAGAAGCCGCTCCGGTTCCGATCCGGACCCTGCTTCCGGAGGATGGGGTTCTGTGATCGCGACAGTTCCATACACCCTCACTGGCCATACTTTAACGTTCTCAGCTCCCCTCGATCTTTTTAGCGATACCGAGTTCTTCACTTATCAAGTGGGAACTTATTCATACGGCAGAACAGAATCCTATATTTCAGCGGGATCGCAGACTCCCGAACCCGCAACCTGGGCGATGATGCTGCTCGGCTTCGCCGGGCTGGGCTATGTCGGTTACCGAAAGCGTTTCTTGCCCGCTGGATGACGGATACCTGTCACGTTTTGCGGGCGCGCTCGCCCTATGCCGCTCCGGATTGGCTCCCCGCCCGCTCGCGCAGCGCCAGCCATGCGCCGCAGGCGACGACCAGCGTTGCGCCGACGAGGGTCGCCGCGGGGGGGACGTCGCCGAAAATCAGGTACCCCGACACGATCATCCAGACGAGCTGGGTATAGGAGAAGGGCGTCAGCACCGGCGCCGGCGCGTATTTGTGCGCCACGATCACCAGCGCATGCCCCGCTGCGCCGAATACGCCGAGGCCCGCCAGCACGGCCCAGACATGCGGAGACTGCGGCGTGACCCAGGTCCAGGGCAGCAACGGGGTCGCCAGGACCACGCCCGCCGCCTGCGTCCACACCAGGGTCGTTTGTGAGGAATCGACGCCGGCAAGCTTCCGGGTCGCGATCATGTAGCCTGAATTGCAGAGGACGCCGACGACGGCGATCACGACGACGGGCTGAAACGCGCTCGTTCCCGGCCGGGTGGCGATCAGCACGCCGACGAAGCCCACGACAATGGCGATCATCCGCTCGAAACCAACCCGTTCGCCGAGCAAAGGCCCTGCCAGGAGCGCGACGAAGATTGGGGTGAGGAAGGAAATCGTCGCCGTTTCCGCGAGTTGCAGGCTGCGCAGGGCGATTACGCCGAAGGCCGTCGAACCCAGGAGCAGCAGCGAACGGAGGACCTGCAGCCCCGGCCGCTTCGACAGCAGCACCGCCGGCCGCGACCAGGGCCGCGCGCTCGCAAGCGCGATGACGGTCGCGCCCACGTAGCGCGCCCAGACGATTTCAACGATCGGCAACCGGAGCCCCAGCCATTTCGACGAGGTGTCGAGCCCGGTGAAAAGGAGCATCGCGCCGCACATGAGCGCGATGGCGACGATGCGCATGCGGCGATCTTCGGCCGCGGCGTCGCTGACGCGGCGCTTCTCTGTCGCCGAGAGCGGTCTCACACCGCTTCGCGCTCGATGCGGATGACCTGGGGCTTTTCGCGCACCACGCCCTCCTCGACCGTGCGGGCCAACGCATCGCGAATGGAGCCTTCCGTCGTGCCGTGGGTCATCAGCACGACCGGCACGACGCCGGCGGCGGCGGATTCCTTGGTCGCCCGCTTCTGCATGATCGCCTCGAGCGAGATCATCCGCTCGCCGAAGCGCGCCGCGATGGCGCCCATGGCGCCAGGCCGGTCGACCACCGAGAGGCGCACATAATAGCCGCCCTCGTGGCGCTGCATCGGCGCCCAGTCGGGATCGGCGAGCGCGGCCGCGGGACGTCCGAACGCCGGGAGATGCGCGCCGCGGGCGACGTCGATGAGGTCGGCCGCGACCGCGGACGCGGTGGCGTCGCCGCCAGCCCCCGGGCCCACCAGGGTCAGTTCGCCGATCGCGTCGCCGTCGATCGACACGGCGTTCAGGACGCCCATCGTCTGGGCGAGGGGCGATTTTTTCTCCACCATGGTCGGGTGGACGCGCTGTTCGAAGCCGTGCGGCGTCCGCTCGGCGACGCCGAGCAGCTTGATGCGGAAGCCCAGTTCGTCGGCTGCGGCGAGGTCGGCGAGGGTGATCGACTCGATTCCCTCCACCGAAACGGCCGAGGCGTCGATCTTCGAACCGAAGGCGAGCGAGGCGAGGATGGCGAGTTTGTGGGCCGTGTCGAAACCGCCGACGTCGAAGGTCGGATCGGCCTCGGCGTAGCCGAGCCGCTGCGCCTCGGCGAGGCAGACTTCGAACGGCAGCTTTTCCGTCTCCATGCGCGACAAAATATAGTTGCAGGTGCCGTTGAGAATGCCCGAGACGCGCTCGATCGCATTGCCGGCGAGGCTCTCACGCAGGGTCTTGATCACCGGAATACCGCCGCCGACCGCCGCCTCGTAGAAAAGCGGCGCGTCATGCGCCTCCGACAGCGCCGCAAGCTCGAGCCCATGCTCGGCGAGCATCGCCTTGTTGGCGGTGACGACCGGCAGGCCGCGCCTGAGCGCCGCCTTGACCGCCTCGAACGCGACCCCATCCGCGCCGCCGATCAGTTCGACGAATGCGTCGATGTCCTCCTCGGCCGCCAACTGGACGGCGTTGTCGGTGAAGCGCGCGTCTCCGATCTCGGGGCGGCCGTCCCGGCGCCGGCGCGCACTGTAGGCGGCAAGCACAATCGGACGTCCGCCGCGCACGGCGAGCGCGTTTCCCTGACGCTGCAGGAGTCGCGTGAGCCCGGCGCCGACCACGCCGATTCCCGCGACGCCCAACCGCAGCGGCTTTGTCATGATGCCCGTGCTCCGCTTTCCGGAAAGTTCAGACCCGGGCGTCGTAATGCCCGAGTTGCGCTCCCGGATCAACGAAGCTCCCCGGACGTCAGCCCCAGCGTTCGGCGACCGTCTTCTTTTTCTTCTTGCGCTCCTTGCGCGCGGCGTAGCGCGCATCGCGCTCGAGCTTCTTCTCGAAATCGAGACGCTCCTGCTCCTCACGGGAGCGCAGCTCTTCGGCCTCGTGGGCGAGCGCTTCGAGCCGCAACTGCTCCTGGCGGGCGGCTTCCTCAGCCGCCTTGCGGGCCGCCTCGGCGGCGGCCTCCTCGGCGCGGCGCTTGGCGCGCTCGGCGTCACGCACCACGCGGGCCTCGAGAATCGCCTTCCGCTTGGCCTCGCGCTCGATTACCGCGGGATCGTTCGGGTCGTACTTGGCGGTGGCGCGGAATTTTTCAGCCAACGCCTGGCGCGCCTTGGCGGCGGCCGCCTGGCGATCGGCGAAGCTGTTCCCATTGATCAAAGACATCCTGTTCCTGGTGCGAGTGTTTATCGGGGATGCGAGCTCATGCCACAGCGCGAGGCAATCGGCAATGTTCTTCGTCGCATCGCAGCAATGCAGACTCGTCTCGGCGGCGGCGTGTCGACCACAGGTCAACCTGGAACAAAGTCGAAGAAGACATTGCTAGGACGCGTGGAACGTGGTCAAATTGGCTGACGCCCGAAAAGAGGCGAACAATGAGGGAGTAGACGAATGGCGATGGTAGCCGAGACCGGCCCTCCTGCGGCAGGCGCTCAAACCGAGGATCGTGGCGGGGCTGAGCTCAAGATCAACGCGATCTCGATCAGAGACCTGATGGAATGCATCGCCCTCGGAGTCAAGGATTTCAACCGGGCGCCGAAATACGGCATGTTCTTCGGCGCGATTTACGCGGTCGGCGGGCTGGCGATGGTCTGGGTCGCCTTGGCGCTCGGCTATTTCTATCTCGCCTACCCCGCTATGATGGGATTCGCCCTGTTCGCGCCCTTCGCAGCCGCGGGGACTTACGAGGTCTCGCGTCGACTCGAGCGCGACGAGCCGCTGAGCTGGCGGGGCGTCCTCGGGGCCGTCTGGGCGCGGTCCGCCATGGAATTCAGCTGGCTGGCGCTGGTCAGCCTGTTCACCCTGATCATCTGGCTCGATCTGGCGGTGTTCCTGTTCCTCGCCTTCTTCGGCGCCCATGTCCCGTCGCTGCCCGAACTCTTCGCCACCGTCTTCACAACGACTTACGGCATGGCGTTCCTCGCTGTCGGCAATGCGGTCGGCGCCGTGATCGCCCTGATCGTCTTCTCGTTTACCGCGGTCTCCCCGCCGCTGCTGGTCGATCGCGACATCGACTTCGTCACCGCGCTGACGACTAGCGTCCGGGCCGTCATCGCCAATCCGCGCGCCATGCTCGCCTGGGCGGTGGTGATCGGCATGGATCTCGCGGTCGCGTTCGTCACGCTGTTCGTCGGGTTGATCGTGATCCTCCCGATCCTCGGCCACACGACGTGGCATCTCTATCGCAGGCTGATCGCCTGACTTACCGGGACTTGCGCGGGGCCGATCGCGGAGGCGATAACTCGCGCATGGCCTCGATCGACGCCCTGAGCCACAAGCCTGAGCGGGTTTGGACCGGATCGCCCCACGCAGTCCGCGTCTGGCTTCTCGTCGTGGCCGCGCTGGTGTTCGCGATGGTGCTGGTCGGGGGGGCGACGCGGCTGACCGAGTCGGGCCTGTCGATCACCCAATGGAAGCCGGTGACAGGCGTGCTGCCGCCGCTCTCGTTCGGCGATTGGCAGGCGGAATTCGACCACTACCGGCAGATCCCGCAATACGCCGAGCTCAATCCGGACATGACGCTCGACGGCTTCAAGACCATCTTCTGGTGGGAATGGAGCCATCGGCTGCTCGCCCGGATCGTCGGCCTCATCTACATCCTTCCGGCTTTGTGGTTCTGGGCGCGAGGGGCGTTCAAAGGCGCGCTCGGGCGGCAGGTGGCGCTCACGACCGCGCTGCTGGCCCTCGAGCCGATCGTCGGCTGGTGGATGGTGTCTTCGGGCTTGAGCGACCGCACAGAGGTCGCGCAGGAGCGCCTCGCGCTCCATTTATTGATCGCGTCGGGCGTGTTCGGCGCGGCGATCTACGCAGCGGTTGGCATAGGCGCGCAGACTCGGGAGTCCGCCCCGCGCGGCTTTGCGATCGGCGCTGCGGCCTTCGCGCTCCTCGTCTATGCCCAGCTCGGTCTCGGCGCGCTGGTCGCCGGCTTGCGGGCGGGACAGATCTACAACACGTGGCCGCTGATGGGGCCGCGTTTTCTGCCTCGCGAGGCGTTCGGCAGCTTCGCGGCGCCGCTGAACGACGCGACGACGGCGCAATTCGACCATCGGCTGATCGCCTACCTCGTCCTCGCCTTCGCCTTGGCTCAGGCGGCCGCCGCGGTTCGGTGGGCGCCGGCCGCGGTCGCCGGGCGCGCGGCCGGTGTCGCCGCCATCGCCGCGCTCCAGGTCGCGCTCGGCGTCACGACACTGGTTTTCTCCGTGCCGATCGCGCTCGCCTTGGCGCATCAGGCCTTAGCGCTCATCCTTTTCGGCCTCGCGGCCGCGCACTGGAGCGCGACCCGGGACGCGGCGTCGCAGTAGCTGCGCTCGCCCTCGACGGCGTCGGATGCAAAGGCGCAGATCGCGATCCAGTCGGTCGCGTCGAACGTCGTCCTGAACGATGAGCGCCGGCGGGGCTTGCGAGCGTCGTCCGTCCGCCAAATGATCGGCGAAAGGAGGGCGCAATTGCCGCAATTGCCCTCCGAGGGTTGCATACGCGCGTTCTCCCCGGTTAACATGACCGTGGCATGGGCGGAAAAATGAACGCTTCGAGGAACGCCTCTTCGCGCCGGCAGGGTCCGATCACCGTTCTTGTGTCGATGCCCGTCCCGAGCACCGGGTCCGGGACATCATATACTTGTCACATGATAGCAACGAGCGCGAATGACGGATCGGTTCGCTGGCAAGTATTCACGCCCTATGGATACGAGACGCCGACAGAATGGCATTGCCTTACGCAGACGCTTCCGTTGTCAATGAGGCTACTTCCGTTCAAATATACGCGTAGCAAGGCGTATGGCATAAACGAGGCGATGTTCCTGAAGGAAGCCGAACGGGTGCGTTCCGAAGCAAATATTATTGCTTATCTCTGGCCTGATCCATCGATAAAAATGGTACGCGCGCTAAAGGACCTAGGCATTCCGGTAATAAGGGAGATGATAAATTGCCACCGGCGGATTGGGAGGAGTATAGTTGATGAGGAGTATAGAAGGCTTGGCCTCATTCCTGCGCATGCTATTTCCCAGGAATCCGTGGAACTCGAGAGCGAATTTCTCAGATATTGCGACTACATATTTTGCTCCAACGCCATGGCCGAGCGCTCGATAATCGAGGACGGCGTTCCGTCGAGCAAGATCCGCAGTGTGAGCTTCGGCTGGGAGCCTGGACGTTTTGAAGGCGATTCCAGGGGCTTGCCGCCCATAGAGGCGACGACTTACATTTTCGCCGGCACGATTTGCGTGCGCAAAGGAGCGCATTTGCTCCTTCAGTATTGGGCGAAGAGCGGGATTCGCGGCCGCCTGATTCTCGTCGGGCGCATCGAGCCGGGAATCGAACGGCTGTGCGCCAAATACCTCAACCGCGATGACGTTACTGTCATCGGATATAGGCGTGACTTGGGTCCACTTTATCGATCGGCGGATGCTTTTGTCTTTCCTTCGCTCGAAGAAGGCGGACCCCAGGTCACATACGAAGCATGCGGCAACGGATTGCCTGTGATCACCTCCCCGATGGGCGCGGCGCGAATCGCCGATGCTTCGGTCGGTTACGTGATTGACCCTTTCGATGAGGCGGGATGGATCGAGGCCATGCGAACGCTCGCCGCCGACGGCGATCTGCGTAAACGGCTGGGCGCCGCCGCGCGCCAAAAGGCGCAAGAATACACATGGGAAAAGGTCAGCATCGCTCGCCAGAAGGTGTTCGCAGAAGCAAGCGCCCATTCGTCTTCGGATCTGTCCGTGGGAACTCAGATTTCCGCCGCGTGAAACCATTCCCTCACGCCTCGTCGGGGTTCTGCTCAAGGTCCTCACCGCAAGTCCGGCTCAGATCATTCAAGCTCGTGGGATGAAATCACGTCGCTTCGCCCCCGTCATTGCGAGCGAAGCGAAGCAATCCAGGCGTCGCCGCGGCTGACTTCTAGATTGCTTCGTCCCTACGGTCCTCGCAACGACGGCGGTGGTCGAACCTCAATTCATATCCCTCTAGATGCTGGATTTCTTGAAGCGCCTAATATTTGTAGAAATCCAGGGCGCATATATCCACAGCAATTCTAACGCGTTCCCCTTTAGGCTCGTGGCGAAGTAGTTTGGTCTAAAGCCTCTATCCACATCAGACCCAATTATTGTCTCAAACGGGACTTCTAGGGTTTTTAATCTTGCCTGCTCTTCCTTGCTTACGGTGAAGGGCGGGAGATTCTGATCGGATCCTGCGACAAGAATTCCAAGCATAACTCTGATGTTATTGCTTTTGTTTGGCGTCCCTCGATGCCAAAGCTTCGAATGCCGAATGATCAAGTCGCCTGGCGTCGCATTCAATCGCGCAGACGGACGAGCGACAGCGTTGAATTGCGACAGGGTTAGATTTTCCCGATGCGTCCCCGGCCAGACCTCCGTACTTCCATTGTATTCGGTCGTCTTTTCTAACGGTACATTTATGATGATGAATTCCGATCCACGCCATTCATCAACGTGAGCTGGCTGATATCGACTTCCCGGAAGATTGGCATTCCCTCCGACGGAGACGAACCGGTAATCATTTCCTAGCGTATCTTTAAGTAGCTCCTTGACTTGCGGATTGGAAACGACTTCTTGAATAACCGGACTTAAAAGCGAAGGAACGTAGTTCAAGTGGCCGAACCATTGCCCTCCGCCCCGGAAGGGCAGCGGACGAGAGGACTCATATTCCTCCATAATTTGCCTGCGGGCTTCAGCTACGGTTTCGACATCGATGCACGATTTCAGCGTAGCGAATCCGAGAGATCCCAACCCCACAGTCTCATCCGTTGCGGCTGTTTGCATGTGCGCCTCTTACTTTGAGCGGGCCTGCCTCACTTTTCTTGGTTTTCCGGTCGAGTTTTGTCGGTATCGAACCGAATGCGGCTAAGGTCAACATGGCCGTTGGTAAGGCAAAAGAATTCGTCTGCCGAGTAGCGTGCGGGAGGTTCTGCAAAATCGCTGAGAGCGAGAGGCGGTCATGGCAGGCTGGTGATGTCCAAGTCACCTGATTCTCACTGGAGAACCTCCGCCATGACCAAGACCGAGGGTAAGCCTGCAATCGCAGCCGTCAAAGAGCTTTTCGCCGCGAGCCCGGACGGGCTGCGCGAGATTGTTCGCGCGGTGGTGCAAGAGATGCTGGAAGCCGAGATGACGGACGCGCTCGGCGCCGGGAAGAGCGAGCGGACATCCGCGCGGCTCGGCTACCGCTCCGGCTATTACACCCGCACGCTCGTCACCCGGGTCGGCAAGCTCGAGCTGCGTGTGCCGCAGGATCGCGACGGCCGGTTCTCGACCAGCTTTTCGAGCGCTACCAGCGCTCCGAGCGGGCGCTCGTGGCGACGTTGGCCGAGATGTACGTGCAGGGCGTTTCGACCCGCAAGGTCAAGGCGATCACCGAGGAGCTGTGCGGCCACGCCTTCTCGGCCTCCGCCGTCTCCGCCATCAACAAGCGCCTGGACGAAAGCCTCGACGCCTTCGCCACGCGCCCCCTTGCCGAGCCTTTTCCTTACCTCATCCTCGACGCCCGCTATGAGAAGGTGCGCGAGGGCGGCGTGGTCGCTAGCCAGGCGGTGCTGATCGCGGTCGGCATCGACTGGGATGGGCGCCGCCAGATCCTGGCTGTCGACATGGCCAACCGCGAGAGCGCCTCCTCCTGG
>CAVRWC010000012.1:0-75170 GCA_963724785.1 uncultured Alphaproteobacteria bacterium
ATTCAGGCGACGGAATTGTTGCTGCAGGAGAGGGTCCCGCGCGAGGTCCCGTGGCGCGACCGTGGGCGGCCGAGGTCAAGTCCGCCGCGCGCCCCGACGAAGTGGACCCCACCGGCGGTCGCAAGATCGTGTCCGTCCATCTCTCCCCGCCCGCGACACTGCTGCTCTCCAACAGCCGCTACGCCGTGATGCTGACGGCGGCCGGCTCCGGCTACAGCCGTTGGGGCGATATCGCGATCACGCGTTGGCGCGAGGACGCCACGTGAGACGATTGCGGCTCCTATATCTTTCTCCGCGACATGCGAAGCGGGGCCGTCTGGTCCGCAGGCTTTCAGCCGACGGGCGCCGAGCCTGACGAATATTCCATCCATTTCAACGAAGAGCGCGCGGAGATCATGCGGCGCGACGGGACCCTGACGACGACGCTCGAAGTGCTCGTTTCGGCGGAGGACGACGCCGAGGTGCGTCGGGTCTCGATCACCAATGCGGGAGGCCGGTCGCGCGAGATCGAGATCACCTCCTACGCCGAGCTCGCTCTGGGTCCTCAAGGCGCCGACGTCGCACATCCCGCCTTCGCGAAGCTGTTTGTCGAGACCGAATATCTCGCCGACTCCGGCGCGATTCTCGCCACGCGACGAAAGCGGACGCCTTCGGAGCCGGAAATCTGGGCCGCGCATCTGAGCGTCGCCAATGGCGAAGCCGTCAGCAAGCCGGAGTTCGAAACCGACAGGGCGCGCTTCCTCGGCCGGGGACACAGCGTCAGCGCGCCGATCGCAATGCTGGACGCGCGGTCTCTGACCAATTCCATCGGCGCCGTGCTCGATCCGATCTTCGCCTTGCGCCGCCGCGTGCGTGTGGCGCCGGGGCGACGGTTCGCGTCGCATTCTGGACGATGGCGGCAGCGTCGCGCGCCGCGCTGCTGGATTGTATCGACAAGCATCGCGACACGGCGGCCTATGAACGCGCGACGACGCTTGCCTGGACCCAAGGGCAAGTTCAGCTTCATCATCTGGGCGTAAGGCCGGGCGAGGCCGGACTGTTTCAACGACTCGCCAGCCATGTCGTCTTCGCGGGCGCGACTTGCGCCGTCTCGGACACAATTCGTCAGGGCTCCGGCCCGCAATCCGGACTGTGGTCGCAGGGGATTTCGGGCGATTTGCCGATTGTGCTGCTGCGGATCGGCGAGATCGAAAATCTCAGTTTCGTTCATCAGATTCTGCAAGCGCACAAATATTGGCGGATGAAGCAACTCGCCGTCGATCTCGTCATTCTGAACGAGCGCCGGTCTTCGTATGTGCAGGACCTCCAAGCGGCGATTGAGACCCTGGTCCGCGCCAGCCAATCGCGGCCCGCTCCCGGAATCGAGCACCAGCTGGGCCGCGTATTCGTTCTCCGGGCGGACCTGATCGACCCTGACAGACGCGTTCGCTTCTCATCTCGGCGGCGCGCGTCGTGCTCGCGGCGCAGCACGGCAGCCTTTCTGATCAGCTCGATCGGCTCGCCGACCCCGACGCGCCGATGCGACCGCTCGCCAAGACCTCCGGCGCTTCGCCCGGCGGCTCCCCGCGACGCGCCGCGCGCCTGATCTCGAATTCTTCAACGGCTTGGGGGGATTTGCCGCAGGCGGCAAGGAATATGTGACGGTGCTCGGGCCCGGCCAATCGACGCCGGCGCCGTGGATCAACGTGATCGCCAACGCGAGTTCGGCTTTCAGACGGCGACCGAGGGCGGCGGCTACACCTGGTCGGGCAATAGCCGCGAAAACCAGCTGACCCCCTGGTCCAATGATCCGGTCAGCGACCCCCCGGGCGAAGCTTTCTATATGAGGGACGACGAGACCGGCGATGTCTGGAGTCCGACGGCGGTCCCGATCCGCGACCCCGCGGGATCTATGTCGCGCGGCACGGGCGGGGCTACAGCCGCTTCGAACACACCGCGCATGGCGTCGCCGCCGAGTCTTCTGCAGTACGTGCCGGTCGAAGGATCGATCAAGATATCGCGCCTTCGCCTGACGAACAAAACGAACCGCACGCGACTTCTCAGTGTAACCGCTTATGTCGAATGGGTGCTCGGCGCATCGCGATCCGCTTCGCTCGCCTTTGTCGAAACCGAGATGGACGCCGACGACCGGCGCGATGTTCGCTCGCAATCCCTGGAATACGGGTTTCGGTTCGCGCGTCGCTTTCGCCGACATGCGCGGCGCGCAGACCGATTGGACCGGCGACCGCCGCGAATTCATCGGCCGCAATCGGGCGCTGGCGGAATCCGGCGGCGCTCGCGAGCGCGGCGCCGCTATCCAACACGGTCGGCGCCGGCCTGGACCCTTGCGCCGCGATGCGCACCAGGCTCGAATTGCCGCCAGGCGGCGTCGCCGAAGTGGTCTTCTTTCTGGGGGAGGCCGCGACGCGCGAGGACGCCCGCGCGGCGATCCTGACCTTTCGCGCGGCCGATCTCGACGCCCTCGAAGCGGACATCGCGCGCTTCTGGGACGAGACGTTGGGCGCGATCGAGGTCAAGACGCCCGACCGCGCGATGGACCTCATGCTCAACGGCTGGCTGCTCTACCAGACGCTCGCCTGCCGGGTTTGGGCGCGCTCGGCCTTCTATCAAGCCAGCGGCGCCTATGGCTTCCGCGACCAATTGCAGGACGGCATGGCGCTCGTCGCGGCGCGGCCCGATCTGACGCGCGAACATCTGCTTGCGCGCGGCCGCCCGCCAGTTCGTCGAGGGCGACGTGCAACATTGGTGGCTGCCGCATTCCGGTCAAGGCGTGCGCACCCGCATATCCGACGATCGCCCCTGGCTCGCCTACGCCGTCGCGCAGTATGTCGAGGCGACGCAAGACACGCGCGTGCTCGACGAATCGCTTCCCTTCCTCGAGGGCGCGCTGTTGGAAGCCGGATGAGGCGGACAATTTCTTTCCTGCCGACAATCTCTGCAAAGGCAGCGTCACGCTCTTCGAGCATTGCGCGCTGGCGCTCGATGCAAGCCTGGCGGTCGGCCGGCACGGGCTTCCGCTCATCGGCACAGGCGACTGGAACGACGGCATGAACCGCGTCGGCGAAAAGGGCGAGGGCGAGAGCGTTTGGCTCGGCTGGTTCCTCCATGCGACGCTGACGGCCTTCGCGCCGCTTGGCGCTGGCGCGCAACGAGACGACGCGCGCGGAAGCATGGACCGTGCACGCGGACGCGCTGAAAGTCGCGCTCGAGCGCGAGGCCTGGGACGGCGAATGGTATCGCAGGGGCTATTTCGACGACGGCGCGCCGCTCGGCTCCGCTGCCAGCGACGAGTGCCGGATCGATTCCATCGCGCAGTCCTGGGCGGTTTTGTCGGGCGCGGCGACGCCCGGGCGCGCGGCCCGTGCGATGGCCGCGCTCGATCGCGAGTTGATTCGGCGCGATGACGGACTGGCGCTGCTGTTTGCGCCGCCGTTCGACAAGACGCCGCACGATCCCGGATACATCAAGGGCTATCCGCCGGGCGTTCGCGAGAACGGCGGGCAATACACCCATGCAGCGACCTGGTCGGTGATGGCGTTCGCCGCGCTCGGCGAGGGCGACAAGGCGGCTGAGCTCTTCGCGATGCTCAACCCGATCAACCATGCACGAACCCGCGCCGACGCGTATCGCTACAAAGTCGAACCCTATGTCGTTTGCGCTGACATCTACTCGACAGCGCCCCATGTCGGGCGCGGCGGCTGGACCTGGTACACGGGATCGGCAGGCTGGCTGCAGCGCGCTGGCGTCGAGGGCCTGCTCGGCCTGAGACTCCGCGGGGCGTTCCTGTCAGTCGACCCCTGTATTCCGAAGGCGTGGGGCCAGTACGAGGCGACAGTGAAATATCGAACCGCGCGATATTCCGTTTTCGTCGAGAACCCGAAGGGTGTCAGTCGGGGCGTCGCCTTCGCGGAGATCGACGGAGTCGAGATGTCCGCACGCCCGCTCCTCGTGGCGCTCCAGGACGACGGGGGCCGACACCGCGTCAACGTTCGGCTGGGTTGACGGTCTTCGTCTTCGTTCGATTACGAAATGGAGAGTCGACATTCGACCGAGATCAACGTGACGCCGGCCTGCCAGTGGCGCCAAATGCGGGCCGGCCACGCGAGCGCGTTGGGCAGAGCCTGAACAATGCTCGTGCCGAACGAGGAAGGTGAGCTGCTATTCCACTCGCCCTGAATTGTGGGCGAGAGCGCGACGCCAAATCCGACGAGATAGACAATCGCGATCAAAGCAATCAGCGCGCGCATCACAGTCGGTCCCCGGTTTCCGCTTGGGAAAGAACGGTAATCGCTTTGATCTCCACCGGGCAGGGGTAGAAACTACCCACACAACGCCGTCGCCCCGCCGCCGGCAGCGCAGGTCCGACGCCCTTTCGGGCTCGACTGGAGAGCGCGCCTGGGAAAAGCGGTTGCTCAGTTCAACGCATGCCTTATTCGGTCGGGCTCGCATTCACGGTGACCGCAACCTCGACGGACATCGCCTGATAGGCGTCGCTGGCGCCGACAATGCTACCAACCACCGGCATGATCTGACGGATGTCTCGAGCGACGCCGACCGGGATGAGATTGAAAGTCTCTCGTCCGGATTGAAGAGATATCCAGAGATGATCGGGGCGCTAAAACCGAGACTGCGCGCTGCCTCCGCGAACAGCACTGCGAAGTCTGGGCATGAACCCCAACCCCGCGCCAGGGCCTGCGTCGGCGACAGGGCGCCCTCGTCTTCCCGGCTCTGGTAGCTTTATCCAGCGAGAACCGCCGGCGCTGAGATCCTTGAGCAATGCGAGCGTATCTGTCCGATCCCCCGCCGACAAAATCTCGCGCCCGTTGTTGCAAGCGCCCGTCCGGATCGGCATTTTGTTGGACAGTCGTTGCACCCAGATCCATCCATTCGTCATCCGAGTGATACACGATCGCGGACGCCGCTATGTCGAACACCGGCCACCCCGAGGCGTGGAGCTCGAGTTCCACGCCTCGTCGATCTTCAGGACCTCCGTCATGGCGGAGAAGGTGACGGTCGCAACGGCGTTGCCGAAAATATCGTGCGCCCAAGTCAGGACTCATACTCAACGTCCTCCTCACCGAATTGCAGCTCGTCCGAGGTCTGCGCCGGATAGCAGTGGCAATGAATCCGCCGCTTCAGAGGTGCGAACATGGCCGCCAAAGCTCGTTCGCTGATGAGTAGAATCCGAGGCTGCCTCTTCACGAGTGTTGTGGCTAGCTTAGCTCCCCGTGCAGCGCTCAGCCGTCCTCTTCGTGACGATGCCCAGCCACGTTTGAGCCAGCCGTGCCGCCAGCAGAGACCAATCAGGGGAAGGATCTCCGATCGTGTTCTCCATTGAAGCCTTGATCGTCGTCTTCGTTTTTTTCGCCGTCCTCGTCTGCGTGGCCGCGTCGGTGCGCATCCTGCGCGAATACGAGCGCGCCGTCGTATTCACCCTCGGCCGCTTTGAGAAGGTCAAGGGCCCGGGGCTCGTTCTGCTGATGCCCTTCGTTCAGGAGATGGTGCGGGTGGACCTGCGCATTCAGGTCATCGAAATCCCGAGCCAGGACGTCATCTCCCATGACAATGTTTCAATGAAGGTCGATGCAGTGCTCTATTTCAATGTCGTCAATCCGGAGCGGGCCATTATCCAGGTCCAGAGCTATCTGCCCGCGACGAACATGCTGGCCCAGACGACGTTGCGCGCCGTGCTCGGCCAGCACGAACTCGATGAAATGCTTTCCGAGCGCAAGAAGCTCAGCGCCGACGTGCAGAGCATTCTCGACGCGCAAACAGAGACTTGGGGCATCAAGGTCAGCAACGTCGAAATCAGGACCGTCGAACTCACCGAGAATATGGTCCGGGCGATCGCAAAGCAGGCAGAGGCGGAACGCGATCGGCGGGCGAAAGTAATCCACGCCGAAGCCGAGTTCCAGGCGTCACAGACGCTCGTCAACGCCGCCAAGATCCTCGGCAGCATTCCAGCGGCGATGCAGCT
Source organism: uncultured Alphaproteobacteria bacterium (assembly GCA_963724785.1). Classification (GTDB taxonomy): domain Bacteria; phylum Pseudomonadota; class Alphaproteobacteria; order Rhizobiales; family Beijerinckiaceae; genus Roseiarcus. The sequence continues at coordinate 5,978 of CAVRWC010000012.1, forward strand.
TCGTTACCTCCAGACGTTGACCGAAATCGGCGCAGAGCAGAATTCGACGGTCGTCTTCCCGATGCCGATCGACATCATGAAGCCCTTCCTCGAGATCATCGAGAAAGCCGATCGGTCGATGCCGCGCCCCAATGGGTCAGACAAAGCCGCAATGCCATTGGAAAGTCCAGTGGAACATTGAGCACCGCTTTTGCCGTGCCGCCTGTCGCGCCGGCGTCATTCTCTGCGACGAGTCGATCCGAAGGCGCAGTCGGACGGGACCCCCTTCGTCAAGGTTTCATTGCCGACTTAGGCATCATTCCCGGGTCGCCGAGGCAACGGTCGGCGTCTTGCGACGCGTCGTTGCCCCGGAGCTCCCCTGAATTGCGTTTCTTTCCGGTGGACAGAGCGGCGTGCTCGCCTCGGAACGGCTCAATGCGATGAATTCGAAGTTCAAGTCGCCCAGCGCCGCGGCGCCGTGGACTTTGACCTTTTCGTTCGCGCGCGCGATCCAGCAGCCGGCCCTGGAGATATGGGCGGGCAAGGACGCCAACCGAACCGCGGCGCAGCAAGCCCTGATCCATCGCGCCAAGTGCAACCGCGCGGTGCGCAAAGGCCAGTATTCCTCGTCGATGGAATCGAACCGAAGCTGAAGCCGTGAGGGCCGATGATCGACGCTCGGATAGCGCCTATGCGGCTCTTCTTTTTCGACACGAGGAGAAGCCTTGCTGCTGTCGGGCCGGCACACTGGCGGCACTGACCTTCCGCTGACCACACATGGCGACGAACAGGCGCGGCTGCTTCTGGGTCGCCGCCGCGTCGTTTTCACGTGTGCTGACGAGCCCCGGCTTCGCGCCCGCAACCAGCGAGCTTTCTGGCGCAAGCAGCCGACCCGACGTCGAACCTGATCTCGCGGAATGGGAATACGGCGACTATGAGGGGCTCCGTCCGGCCGACATTTGCAACAGGCGGCCTGGTTGGAACCTCTTTCGCGACGGCTGTTCGAACGGAGAATCCCTGCGCAAGTCAGGAAGCGCGCGGATCGGTTGATTGCTCATGTCCGGATCATGGAGGGCCACGTCGCGCCGTTTTCGTATGGCCAGTTCGGCGCGGCGCTCGCGCCCAGGTGGATCGGTCTCGAGGGGGTCGAAGGTCGGCGTATTACGATCGGGCCGGCGTCGTTGAGTTTCTTAGCTACGATATCGATCACAACACAGTTCCCGTCGTTGCGCTTTGGAACGCCGCTCCCGGATGCAGCGCACGGGTTTCAGCCGATGATTTCGGGGCTGCGGGCTTCTGAGGGCCGCCCTCAATTGAGTAGATTCCGATCCTTGCCTGCGGCAATCCATGTCGGCTCTATCGACTTAGCGATGGCGCAGGAGGCGTTCATGATGTGGACTCGCATCGAAGCGAGTTGGAAGGACATATTCGCCTTCTGGCCGTTCCGGTTGTCCGATGATGACAGCGAGGGTTTTGGTCTGATCGGAGCCGAAATATCGAGGGTCAGCCAAAGCGATGAATCCCAGCCGGCGGCCTTTCACCCCGACGATCGGGGAAGTCGGAGTGAGTTTTCACTTCACATTGGGTACTGACTTGATTGGACCCCGAGTGGCGTATGTTCGGGGTCCGTGACGGGCGGATGGCCGCCAATAGGATTTCCGGTAGCGGGGTAGCGGCGGCGCGAAGACGGATTCGAGGAGCGCCAGAAGCGGACTCAAGACACGCCCCGTTCGCGCAGCGTCGCCGCCGCGAAAGGCAAGCGCCGAAACCGCCGCAAGTCTGGATCGGGCCTGAGTAATTTCCGACCCTTTCTTGTTTGGCTGCGAAAGCGCCGGATGTCGCATGGCGATGTTTTCAGCAGCCGCATGTCGCGGCAAATTTAGCGCTGATCGGAAACGATAGCCGAACGGGCTGTCGTTCTCGATGTGCGCGCAGAATTGCCAGGACCTGGAGAAATCATGTCAACGGATAGCGATCTCAAAAAGGCTGTTCTGGATGAGTTGAGTTGGGAGCCCTCCCGCCGTACCAGAGCGAACGCGAACGGTAGCAAAGGACCCCATTTGTCGCGTTCGCCAAACCGTCCGGCGGCGCCCGCTTCTTGCGCAAAGAGGTCGTACGATGTTTGTGTCCGAACGGAGCCTAAGCTTGGCAGCGCGCGATGTCGTCATCCTTCGATGCCGCGTCCAAGCGCCTCCGCTGCGAGGCCTGCGAGTGGCGCCTGGCCTTGTAAGAGGTTGAGATAATGCGATAAATCGTCCATTTGGTTCCATAATCCATATTATGCGAATGACGTTTGTAGCGGCAAAGTTAAAATGTCCCAGTCTGGCAAATTAGGAATGTCACACTGCCCTGATCGGAGACGCTTGGGGTTGGGGCATGGGCTGGGTGGAGATGAGCGAGAGAGAGCTGCGCCGCGCCGAGGTGCTGGCGTCGGTTTTCGCGGGTCGGCTGACGATGACGGCGGCCGCTGGGATCATGGGCGTGACGCGACGCCAGGCGCACCGGTTGGCGCGCGTGTTTGAAGCCGAAGGCGCTGCGGGCCTTCGCCACCGCGCTCGCGGCCAACCCTCCAATCGGTTGCTGGGACCGCATGTGCGGGAAATTGCGCTGGCCTATGTCGCCGAACGCTACCGGGACTTTGGACCGACGTTTGCGAGCGAGATGCTCATGGAGCGTCATGGTCTCAGCGTTTCGCGGGAGACGCTGCGTCAGTGGATGATCGAGGGCGGGCTTTGGTTGTCGCGCAAACAGCGGCGTCACTTTCATCAGCCGCGCCTGCGGCGCGAACATTTTGGCGAATTGGTTCAAATCGACGGCAGCGAGCACGGCTGGTTCGAGGATCGGGGTCCCCGCTGCACGTTGATCGTGTTCATCGACGACGCAACCGGTCGTCTGGTGGCGCTTCGCTTCGTGGGCTCGGAAAGCGCGTTCGCCTATTTCGAGACGCTGAAGGGCTATTTGACGGCCTTCGGCCGCCCGGTCGCCTTCTATTCCGACAAGCACTCGATCTTCCGCGTGTCGAAGGCTGAGGCGAAGGGCGGTCAGGGCGTCACCCAGTTCGGTCGCGCCGTGAGCGAACTGGGGATCGAGATTTTGTGCGCGAATTCGAGCCAGGCGAAAGGACGGGTCGAGCGCGTGAACCGGACCCTGCAGGACCGTCTGGTGAAAGAGCTGAGGCTCGAGAAGATCGCGACGCTCGACGCGGCGAACGCCTATCTTCCGGCCTTCGTGGCGCGCTTCAATGAGCGCTTCGCCACGGCTCCCGCGCGGCCGGCAAATCTGCATCGTTCGCTGGAGCATGCGCCGGCCGACCTCGACGCGATTTTGGCTTGGCGGGAGCAGCGTTACGTCACCAAGCAACTGGCGCTGTCCTATGACAGCAAGCGGATCATTCTGGACGCGACGCCGATCACGATTGGCTTGCCCGGCAAGTACGTCGAGACCTACGAGTTCCCTGACGGGCGGCTCGAGGTGCGTTGGAAAGGGGTCGCCCTGCCTTATCGCGCATTCGACAAGAAGCAGCGCGTGACGCATGCGGCGATCGTCGAGAACAAGCGGCTTTCGGAGGTCCTTGCCTGGGTGAAGGCCCGCCAGGACGAGATGAGGCCCGCGCGCGTCAAGACGTCGAGCGAAGCGGCCGGCTATGCGCCACGGCCGAGGACGCGGAGCGGGCGGATCTCCTTCATCGACCGGCACATCGCGGCAAAGAAAAGCGCCCGACCCGCGGCTGCCGCGAGATGCGAGGTCTCTGCAGCCCCGCCAGACGCTCCGTAAAGGCCCGTGACGTTTCGATGGGTTCCCGCGGTCGTGTTGGCCGGCACGCCCCGAAACGGAATCGCGATCTGGAGACGCGGCTCGCCCCCGGGGGCCCACAGGGACCTCCCGCGCGCCGCTGCGCCTGACTTTTGCGGTCGCTCCGGGCGCGCGGGTCCCTCCTGTGGACTCCGGGGACGACCCGCTCCCGTCGGCGGAGACACCAAGCCGCTCCATACCATCGTCGCGCGAGGCAAAATGAGCGAGCGGTTTTCCGTATCGCCGGACCCCTGTGACATTTCTAAATTGCAGACGCCTGAGACATTTCAATCTTGTTGCAACAGTCTAAGCGTCGGAAAACACTACGAAATTGGCGCTATAGGGATGGCGACGCAGGAGTTGCCACGGGTCCGAGGCCGGGCGAGCCGGCGTCTGGACTTCAGGAGCACGAAAGCGCCGGCGACAGCGCCCAAAGGAGCGGCGGTCGCGTCGAGCTTGTTCATTGCTTCGCTCCGCTCGTTTCGGATCGGGCGCGCAGGAGGTCGTTCCAGTCGCCCCCCTCGATGGGAGGGCGAAGCCGCGCGAAGGAGATCCTGAACTTTTCGCCAAGCGATCGGTGGCGGTCTGCGAAGCGGTCGCCCGGTCCATTGGCGTCCGCAGCGCTGCAGAGAAGCGCGTCGGGGCGCGTTGCGATACTCGCAAGCAGCGCCTCGAGCGCGGCGATCGTTCCCGGGCCCATGCCTCCGCCCGTCGCGGCATAGAGCGTGTCCCTGCGGAGGCTCTCGATGGCCGCGACGCTCAGCGCGTCGATCGCGGCTTCGGCGAGAACCAGCCTCGGAAGAGGCGGACCCTTCGGCGGCAGGCGGAAGAGCGATTTGGCTCCGCCTGTCAGCGAACCTTTGTAAGTCGGTCCGCGCACATCGACATGGGCGACAACGCCGCGACCATCGAGATGGGAGAACCAGGCGCTGCCGCCGGGCCCCTCCCGCAGAACGCCGGCCGCCGAGGCAGCCTCGATGACCGCGAAGGGGAGCCAGCGCTTTCGCGCGAGATACCGCCATGTCGGAGAATTAGGCCAAACAGCCTTTCGCTCGGCCCAACGCTCGGCGACGGGCCGGCCCGGGTTGTTTCTGCCCCCTGCCCTTATATGCGGCGAGATTTGTCAAGGGGCCGTGATGCAGGCGAGCGCAATCGATGCGCGCTTTCGCGAGACATCAACGACCACATCTTCGGCGGGCTGGCGACGTTCCGACGCCTCGTCGTCCGCGGGATGGGGCCTCGCTTGGATCGAGGGCTTCGCCCTCGTAACCTTATATCCGGTCGGCCTCGCTTGGCCGGACCACAATCCTGATTGCAGGTTGCGAGGCCCGGGATGGACCGGACCAATCTGTCGTTCGGGCTCATCGCCCATGGGCAGGGGCGGTCACAGGTCCCATCCCGGACGAGGCGGATGAGCCCGAAGGCTCGCCCGCTTTTCCGCGATGGCTTTCAGGCGCGCTTCAGGACCGCGCCCTCGGGAACGAGGCCGGTCTCGAGATAGCGCCAGAGCGCGACCGCGAGTTTGCGCGCCATGGCGACGATGGCGATGCGCCGCACCCGGCCCTTCCGGTCGCCCACGCGCTCGTTGAACCACCTTGTGAGGGCGCTGTCGGGCTGATGCCTCCGCCACAGCCACGCCAGCTCGGTCATCGCCTTGCGCGCCCGACCGTTGCCGGCCTTGGCGATCCCCTGGTCGCGAGCCATGTCGCCGCTCTGGAATGGGGACGACGCGAGCCCGATGTATTGCCCGACGCCGCGCCGGTTGCGGAACTTACGATAGAAGACCTCGCCGCCGAGCACGGTGCTGAAGTGGACCCCGACGCCCCTGAGCCGGTAGAGCTGCACGATCTTGTCTTGCACTTGGCTCGGGCGCCAGCTCGGAGATGATAATGCCGCGCCTTTCGCCCTCGCCTTTTTGGCCGGGACGACGACCGCCGTCATTTCCGCCTCGACCTCGGCGATGTCGCCGACGATCCTTTCGAGGCGGCGGCATTCGCGGATGAGCTCCGCCTTCAGCCTCGGCGGAATGGGCAGCCCCGCCAGGCGCTCCGGCCAGTCCCGCGCGTTCGGGTCGAAGGCGCGCACCCCTTGCGCGAACAGGAGCGCTTTCACCCGGTTGGTGTGCGACGTCCGCTCCTTGACCAGCCGCTCGTACTCGCGGTGCGGCCGCTTGGCGTCCTCCTCCGCCGGGCTCGGAACCTCGACCACCCGGCAGGCGTCGAGTTCGCCCCTGACGAGACGCGCAAGCGTGCGCACGAGCTTGTCGACATCCACCCCGTCCGACTTGACGCGGCGGGCGCGCCGGTCGACCGCCACGCTCGCCGCGTCAATCTCGTAGACGTCGTAACCTTCCGCCTTCAGCGCGCGATAAAGCCAGTGGCCGTCACGGCCGGCCTCGAAGCAGACATGAACCCGGACGGGAAGCCCGGCGCGCTTCTCCTCGCTCACGGCGACCCGCCGCAACAGCGCCAGAAGCCCATCGAGGTCGCCCCCCTCGACCTCATGTCGTCCGACCGCCCACTTCTCCGGCGTGCCGACTCCCACCAGCCATTTCGATCGGCTCAGTTCCAATGCGACGAAAATTCTCGCAAACTCATTCCCGGCGACGGGCGCAACGTGCTGAATAAGCATGATCGATCCTATCTTTGGGTTTGGACGCTTCGATCATAGGACCGATGCGTCCGTCGCCGCATAGGATCTGTCGACGGGTGGGAAGCGCGGCGATAATCCTGCGAATTCGCGCAAGCGCTTGCGGACGTGACCGAAGCTTAAGGTCGGCTCGAGCCTCTGCACCAGTCCGAAGACGTCGCCTTTGGCGTCGCTGGTCGGGTCCCACCACCCGCGTCCGGCATGGCTGACGATCAGGATTTCGCCTTTGCCTCGGCGGTACTTCAGGCTGAGTTTCGTGCTCTCCTTTCGATCCAGTCTCCACGGCGGCGGGGTTCGCTCCAGCACCACGGCGCAATGCACCTTGTGGCGCAGGTCCTCGATTTCAGGGTCGTATCCGGTCATGTCCGCTCCTCGCGTTCAAGCGCAGGGGCTGGGCTCAATGGCCTTGGGCTTGTCTTCGCCCCTGCCCTGCCCGCCGACCGCGAGACGGCCGCGCTGCAAGGGCGCGCGGAACGCGCGGGAGCCTGCGACGCACCCTTGGCGGCGCGGCCGGCGCTAGCGGTAGCCATCCCCTCTCCTTCGCTTCTCACGCGAAGGCTCAGCTCCGACGGCGCGAACAAGAAATTGGGCCCATGTCGAGGGGCTCGACGCCAAGCGCCCGGAACGGACCAGCGGTTATGACTTTCGTCGGCGCTCGGGCCGAAGCATTCGCGGCGCGGAGTGTAAGACAGTCATATGGTCACGGCCGGCGAAGAACGGTCCGACGCGGAAGTGACCCCTCTGTGACTTCACGGATTCGCCATGCTGCCGCGTTCCGAGGCCGCGCTGACCTGGAATCGATTCGAAGTCTGAATCGGATCGATGCAACCGATTCCGATCATTCGTTGGACGCGACGGTGTTCTTGCGTCTTAGGTCTGGTCCATGGCCACGGACGCGGACAACCCGACCCTCCTTCAAGTTCTCGTGCTCGAACGGGTCGACCGCGCCAAGAACATGGCCCAATTCTACGTCCTCTCGATCGAACCAACGCTCTTCGAGGATCTGGCGCTTGTGCGCCGGTGGGGCCGCATAGGGAGCGCGGGGCGTGAGCGGGTCGACCTGCACCCGTCCCGACCGATCGCGCAGATCGAACTCAAGAAATGGCTCGATCGCAAGAGGCGCCGCGGATACAAGCTCCGCGCGTGAGCGCAGGCCGGCTCATTCGCGAGTGCGGGAAGCCGCGCAAACGCGCGAAGCTACGACAGCGACAACCGCCAAGGGCTGGCGCCGTTCGTCGTCGGCTTGGCGTCACGCCGCCTTTGCTTGTGATGAGCCGGCGCTCTCCATGGCTCTGAGATACAGGTCGAGCAAGGACTCTTGTTCGTCGCGCTCGTCCTTGTCCTGTTTGCGCATGCGCAAAATCTCCCTGAGGACCTTCACATCGAAACCCTCTCCTTTGGCCTCTGCGAAGACCTCCTTCTTGCCCTCGTTCAACGCTTTGATTTCGTCGTCAATGTGCTCAACGCGCTCGATGAACGAGCGAATGCGATCACCCGGGATTCCTGCGGTCTCTGTCATGCGGGCTCCTCATTTCAAGAGGTCATACGGTAGGGCGACGAAAGTCACCGAGAAGTTAATGGAGCCGCCGAAGTTCCCGCTTACGCGAGCCCTCACGTTGTCGCTGGCGTTGGCGCGACGCCGACGCCCATTCGCGTTCCAATCGCGGATACGTGATTTCGGCTTGCGCTCATGGTGCAGGTCACGACAAAAGCACTATTCAGCAGAACCCGCGTGATCTAGCGTTTCTACGAGCCGGCATCGACCGCAGGATTGGTCAGGATAGCTGCCTTCCAGCCTCGCCCGGGAACCGCAAAGGTCCGCCCGAAGCGGATGTAGGGATGGCGTTCGCGGACGAGGCACGGGCGAAGCCCTCTCCGACTGGCTGCAGCGGCGATGATATCGTCAACTTGAGCGATCGACGAGCCGAAGAGATCCGACTCTTCTGAGAGCGAGGTCAGGCAGGAGCGCCCGTCTTGGAGATCTCGCCAAGCTGCAAAGGCTTGGTCGCGCGAAGCGCGGCGGAAGTCCGCTGTGACGGAGTTTGGATAGGGGATGTGAAAGAGGTTGGCGACTGCCGGACTGATTTGAATCGTTTCATGGTCCGTTCGCGTCGGCCTGTCGGCTGGTGGGAGTTCTCCGCGCGATTGTTCATGCCCTTATGCTGGCGATGATCGAGGCGACGGCCCATCTTCGCCCTCGAAGCGCTGCACGACCGCAGCTTGTCCGTGATCATGTGTCCGGGTTCGGACAGATATGAGACGCAGTGATTGATAAGAGGAAGGGGGTCTCCGAAGCTGAGTGTTGCGAATTAACCAGCCTCAGGAGACCCCCCATGCAGGTTCGTGGCCTGCCCCGGCAGATTATCAGGAACGGCGTCGCCGCGTCGCGTCTTCTCGCAGCGAAGACCGCAAATATCGAAGCGGAGAGAAGACGCGACGCGGTGGCCCGCTGGCGGCGCGCTATGAGCGACGGGCTGAGCGCCGAGCAGGCGGCTCGAGCCGTGGGCGCGCCCCGCTCAACGCTTTACCGATGGGAAAAGTCTGCTGAGTTGCGCTCGCGCCGGCCCAGGCGCGTCCGGCAGCCCAAGTGGCCGCCGGCCTTGGTCGAGGCGGTCGAAGCCGCCCGAGCCGACAACCCGATGTGGGGCAAGCGCAAGATCGCCGCTCTCCTCAAGCGTGAGGGACAGGCTGTCAGCGTCTCTAAGGTGGGACGCATCTTGCGGCGGCTGATGGCGCGCGCGTTGTCGTTCCGGTGCCGATCCTGCGGCGCAGGCCCGGCGGCCGGCGCTTCCGGTTCGACACGCGCCAGCGCTACGCCCAGCGCCTGGCCAAGGGTCGAAAAGCCCACACGCCCGGAGAACTCGTCCAGATCGACACCCTCTTCGTCAATGTCCGTCCCGACCGGGCGATCAAACACTTCACCGCCTACGATCCGGTCGCCAAATGGACGGTCGGCCATGTCGCGACCGCCGCATCCGCCAGCGCCGCCAAGGACCTGCTCGACAAGCTCCTCGCCAGCGCGCCCTTCAAGGTCAAGGGGATCCAGGTCGACGGCGGATCCGAGTTCATGTCGGTCTTCGAAGACCACTGCCGCGACAAACGCCTCGAACTCGTCGTCCTGCCGCCCAAGCGGCCCGACCTCAACGGATGCGTCGAGCGCGCCCAGTCGTCCTGGAGATACGAGTTCTACGCCTCCTATGACCTGCCCGCCCGCATCGATAAGCTCCAGCCGCTCGTCGACGCCTTCGCCCACCGGTACAATCACCACAGACCTCACCAGGCCCTTGGCGATCTCACGCCAGCCGAGTATCTCAGTCCTGCAAGTCCGCATAAGTCAGCACCGGTGGCATATCTGGGAGGACAACGACATTCTCCTTCATTCCCAAAAGCCCGGTGTTCGCTGTTCGATCGGACCACCCAATCTCACCGGTGCGATGCATGTGGCAAGACCTGTGGCCGGATCGGTTTCGACAGCGACACCGCACATTGACGCCGCGCCCTCTGCAGGCAGGAACCGTCCGAACGTCACGCCCGTGGCGAAACGCCGGACCGGCTCTTCTTTCTGCATCCCGACGACGGAGTCGTAATCGCCCGTCATGCCCACGTCGGTGATGTAGGCCGTGCCGCCGGCAAGGATGCGGTGATCAGCACTGGGCGTGTGCGTGTGCGTACCTACGACGAGACTGACGCGTCCGTCGCAGAAATGTCCCATTGCCTGTTTTTCTCCCGTTGCTTCGCAATGGAAGTCCACGATGATCGCGTCGACATCCCGGCCGAGCTTGTGGGCGTGCAATAGGCGGTCGATCGAACCGAACGGATCGTCGCTCGGCTCCATGAACAGGCGCCCTAAAGCGTTCACAACCAGCACGCGCTTGCCGCCGACGGTCTCGACACGGACAAAGCCCTGTCCTGGCGTGCCCGGCACGTAGTTCAGCGGCCGCACCAGCCGCGGCTCGATCCCGATGAAGCTTAAGGCTTCCTTGCGAGCCCAGGTATGATTGCCCAGCGTAACCACGTCGGCCCCAGCGCCGCGAATACCCTGATACGCATCCTCGGTAATCCCGAACCCGGCGCCCGCGGAGTTCTCGCCGTTCACCACCGCGAGGTCGACCTCCCAACGCGAGATCGCATCCGGAAGCATCGATTTCACTGCGGTCATTCCCGCTGCGCCGACCACGTCGCCGATGAACAGAATCCGCAACTAGCCCTCCCTCGCCTGCCTGGAACCGATGGTCTACGCATCAGTAACTCTCTGGTGTAGGTCGCGTTATGCGGCCTTCTTAAAGATGAGTTCCGGGCGCCATTTCCATGAGAGCGTTCGAGCAGTCAGGCGTGAGGAAAAGCCGCATCAGAACGCCGCACCCCGACGGATAAACGCCATTGTGATCGCGTCTCGATATGCCCCATCGACGAAAACGGCATCGCGTATAATGCCTTCCCTCACAAAACCGACCCTGTCGTAGAGAGCAATCGCCCACTCATTGTCGGCATGCACGCCCAACTCAATGCGAACGAAGCCTGCGCCGAACGCGGCTTCCAAGGTCGCGTTAATAAGCCGCGCCCCGAGGCCACGGCTCCGATAGGCCGGAACAATTCCCATGCCGAGGGCTCCTCGATGAGCGCGCGCGCGGGGAAGTGGCGTCGGACATCGCACCACCCAACGACTTCGCCTTCCGCCCAAGCTACAAATTGCGGGTTGCCGCTTATGATGTTGTTCATCACGAATTCGCGGCGGCGGCAACGGGAGCGCTTCGAGAAGAGTGAGGAATTTCCGCCCACGCGCGACCGTGTCGAGCGCGCAATGAAAGCTCTCGATGTGTTCGGGGGCAATTGGCGCGACGCTCGCGTCCGGCAGGACGTGCACTCGGTCGGAGGCTGTCATGGGTGGACTATGACCTAATCTCGAGAAGCGCCTACGGGCGTCCAACTCCAAAACTAAACGGTATTCGATCTAAAAGCGCTGTCCCACGATTTCTAACCACCAATGTCCGCTGCTGCTTGCGGATCGATGACCGCAATAACGCGGCCCGCTGCTGGCGCCACAGAGGGCAATCGAGCGTTAGCTCCGGGAACGCCCCAGGGCGCTTGGAGCGGAAGTTGAATGGAAGTCATGAGATTTCGGGGCGCGCGAAGACGAAGCCGGAGTTGCTGCGGCCTTGGCTCGACGGACAGTTAGCAAGTCTTCGGCCGGTTAGCGAAGGCAGATCTTGCGCATCTTCGTTCAGGGGCGACCACGGTGACGCCTATCGCGCACGGCGATATCACGGCAATGGCCGATGGGCGCCTGAGATGGAAAACCCGTCCAACCGATATTCGAGTACTCGGGGCCAGCGCGGAATCTCCGACCTATGGATCCGCGTCGTGCTGGTGAGCACACTCGTCAGCAGCGTCGCCGGCGCAGCCTATGGCCATTTCGCTCATGACGCGCTTGTGACCGGCGCCGTGGTCGGCGCGGCGTTCGGCGCCGTCTTCTCAACCCTGGAGGGCCTCGTGTTCCACGGCGAGTCCGGCGCCGGACTGCGGAGTGCGCCGTTCCTCGTCAATCTCGGGGTCAGGGTCGCGGCTTATTTCGTTCTGATCGTCGCGATGATGCCGGTTGTCGTGCGCCTAATGAACGGTCCGGGCTCGCTCAGCGGGCTCGGTCCTGCCGATGTCAGCTTCACTCTGCCGGGCTCGGTCCTGGGCAACCTGATGTACGCCATTGCCGACCTGCTCGGCCCCGGCGTGCTTATCGCCTTCGCCGCCGGCCGCTATCATCGTCCGCGAGCGGAGGAGCGGGCGCTGCTGTTCATCGACCTGTGCGGGTCGACGGCCACGGCCGAACGACTTGGACAGAAGCGGTTTCTGGCGTTCCTCGACGCCTTCATCGCGCGACATTGTCGCGAACGGCGGCGAGAATCACAAATACGTCGGCGACGAAGTCATCGCCCTTTGGCGACTCGCGCTCGGCCGGAGCGACGCCGCGATTGCGCGTGCATGTTTTTCGGCCCGCGCGCGACTTGACGCGCGCCGCGGGGTCTACGAGCGGGCGTTTGGCGAAGGCGCCGAATTTCGCGCCGCGCCGCACGCAGGCGTAGTGGCGGTCGGCGAGATCGGGCTCTACAAGAAGGAGATTGCGGTGATCGGCGACCCGATGAACACCGCCGCGCGTATTCTCGACGCGTGCCGCGAACTGGGCTATCCGACGCTCGCCTCGTCCACCCTCATCGAGCGCCTGAACCTGCCGCCGGACCGAATCGAATGCGCGGCTATCCCGGCCCCCGCGTTACGAGGCAAGATCGAACCGCTCGACCTCGTCGCGCTTTCGCCGATCCGGCTTGGTGGGGATGCGGCGGTCGAGGCCCTCTGCCGAAAACTCCATAGTAGAGCGGCACGGCCTGCTGGTCGCCTCAATCTAGCCGCGCTCAATCCGTTGGCGCTGAGAACTGGGGCGCCCGATTTTCGAATCCAGCGCGGACAGCCTCGCGCTGGTTCTCCGACCCGATGAGTCTCGCCTGTTCCGCGGTTTCCGCCTCTAGCATCGCTCCGGCATTGGAGAGGGTCGACATGTTGAGGAGACGCTTCGCCGCACGGATTGCGTCCGGACTTCGGGCCGCAATCTCCCGGGCGAGTTTCATTCCGGCAGAATGCGGATCTTCGACGACACGGGTGACGAAGCCGAATTCTAACGATTCCTCGGCCGAAAATTCTCGAGCGGTATAGGTCAACTCTCGGACAATGTCCTCGCGGGCGAGATGCCTCATCAAATGCGTGCCCGCCATGTCGGGTACGAGGCCCCATTTGGTCTCGAGGATTGAGAAGCGCGTCTTGGGATGGACCAAACGAAGGTCGGCGGCCAAAGCGAGTTGAAAACCGCTTCCAAACGCAATCCCATGCACGGCTGCGATGACGGGTACGGGAAGCTCGCGCCACTGCCAGACTACATGTTGCACAAGATTGGCCAGGCCATGACTGCGTCTGCTCAGATCGACCGAGGGAATGAGGCTCTCGCCTCGCGCGAGCGCTTTCATCCGCCCGACGTCGAGACCGGCGCAAAAACCGCGCCCTTCGCCCGAGAGGACGACGGCTCGCAGGCCCTCCGTCTCGTTCAGGGCCGAGCCGGCCTCTTCGAGCGCGTTGAACATTGCGGAGTCGAGCGCGTTAAGCTTGTCCGGTCGGGTAAGGGGGATGTCCCGCTCTGTGTTGAAATTCGCGGAACGGGCGCTGCTGGTTGAGAGCTATGCGGCTTCGTCGATTTGAGCAAGAGATGGCTTGGCGAGGGCAGGGCTCCGAACTCGGGTTAACGGGATTTACGAGTTGCGGAAGAGGTGAATCTATGGGGCTCCTGATTCGGAGCCCGGCCATGGACGCTTCATCCTTTCAACCCGCCCAACCCTCGCGGCTGCGGCTTCTCCTGGAGCATTTTTCCCGGATCGAGGACAAGCGGAGCCCGGAACGGGTGGCGCACAGGCTGGACGAGGTCTTGCTCCTGTGCGTCTGCGCCACAATCGCCGACTGCGACAGCTTTGACGCCATCTCCGACTGGGGAAACGCACATCTCGGGTTCCTGCAGCGGTTCCTGCCCTACGATTGGGGCGTTCCCTCCGGGCGCTGGCTCAACCTGATGATGAACCGGATCGATCCGGCCCTGTTCGCCGCCTGCTTCATGGATTGGGTGCTGGACTGCTGGCCCGAGCCGCTCGACGCGATCGCCATCGACGGCAAGACCGTGCGCCGCAGCCACGACCGGTCCAAGGGGCGGGCCGCGCTGCATCTGGTCTCCGCCTTCGCCACGGGCAGCCAGCTGGCGCTCGGGCAGGAGGCGGTCGCCGACAAGAGCAACGAGACGACCGCCATCCCTCTCCTGCTCGAAAAGCTCGCCGCCGACCGCAGCCTAAGCAGCTTCCGGTGGGTTGACCAACGGGTGTGTATTGGGATTCGCTGTGACGGCTGATTTCGGGGGTATGCGTCATGGTGGGAAAGTCTCCAGTTACAGCAAGCGAGCCGCAACGCGTGGCCCTGTTGGCTCTTTCCGTCTCGCCCGAGCGTGGGGAAGCGGACCGAGCTCGGGCGATGTTGCTGACGCTGGCGGGCTGGACCAGTCCGAAGATCGCCGAGGCGTTTGGGGTTCGGGAGGACACGGTTCGCTTCTGGCGAGGCGCTTTCCTCGCCGGCGGCGTCGAAGCCTTGAAGGCGAGGGTCGCGCCGGGTCCCGTTCCGGTGAAGAGCGAAGCGGCGTTGCGCGTGGTCACGCCGTTGCTCGAAGCGCCCGTGGCCGACCGCATCAACTGGACGATCCCTCGGCTGCGCGCCGAGATCGAGGCGCGTGAAGGCGTGCGCATCAGTCGTTCGCAACTGTCCAAGGCGTTGCGAAAAAAAACTTCCGCTGGCGGCGGCCCCGGCACACGCTGAAGGGACGCCAGATCGTCAGCGAGGTGGAGCGGATCGGCCTGCGCCTGCAACTGCGCAAACGGCAGGCCGAAGCCGGCGACATCGTGCTTCTTTACGGCGACGAGAGCGAGGCGTTGACGCATCCCTATCTCGCCCGCGCCTGGGCGAAGTCGGGAGCGGACCTGCGTGTGCCGGCGCCGGGACAGGCCAGGAAGGTCGCGATCCTGGGATCGCTCGATCATCTGACCCGCCGGCTCATCGTGCATACCAGCCCGACCAAACGCAGCAGCGACTTCATCGCCCATCTCGAGCAGATCGATCATCTCTACGGCCCGCAGCCCGGACGCCAGACAAAGCCGGTCGTGCTGGTCGAGGACAATGGCCCGATCCACGCCAGCACGCGCTCGCGCGCCGCACTGTCCACCCGGGCGCACTGGCTGACCGTGGAATGGCTGCCCAAGTACGCGCCCGAACTCAATGACATCGAGACGGTCTGGCGCGACCTCAAGGCCCATCACCTCGCCCACCAGACCTTCACCGACGCCGACGCTCTCGACCGAGCCATCCACAACGCCGTCTCCGATCTCAATCAAGAGCGCATGCCCGTTCCGTTGGCCAGATCACGAATCTCTGCTTAGAGGGCGCGCTGATCAGCATCGACGCCATCGCCTGCAATCCTCCCATCGCTCAGGCCATTCGCGCCGTCGGCGCCGACTACCTGCTCGCCGTCAAAGGCAACCAGCCGACCCTCGAGGCCGACATCGAGGCCGCCTTCGAAGCCGCCGCCAAGGGCGAGATCGAGGTCGACGTCGATCACGACAAGGGCCACGGCCGCATCGAGACCCGCACCGTCTCCGTCATGCGCCAGGTCGACTGGCTCGACGGCGACCGGCGCTTTCCCCGCGAGGTCCGGTTTCGCGACGCGCGCGCCATCGTCAAAGTCGAAGCGCGGACCGAGTTGAAGGACCGCTCCCGGTTCGACACCCGCTATTACATCACCTCCAGCCCGCGCTCCGCGACCGCGCTCGGGCGCGCCATCCGCGGCCATTGGGGCATCGAGAACCCGCGGCACTGGACGCTCGACGTGACCTTTCAGGAGGACCTGTCGCGCGTGCGCAAGGGCCACGGCGCGCAGAACATGGCGCTCGTGCGCAAGTTCGCCCTCAACAAGCTACGCGCCGCCCCCCAGCTCAGCCAGCCGCCGAACCTTCCCGTCAAACCCTGCCGCCGGCCGACCAAGCCGCCCCGCCCCAAAAGCCTCAAGCTGCGCAGAAAAATCGCCAGCTGGGACGTCAAATGCCTCGCCGAAATCCTCACCGGTCAGACCGGTTAAGGAAAATTAAGCCGGATTCGGAGCCCTGGATGGGCGGCGCTCTCCGATAAGACGGCGCGCAGCGCCGAAAGACAAAGGCCGCACCGATAAGCGTCGGCAAGCTCGCCTTCCGTCCCCCTACCCCTTCGCCAGCGCCCGGATGTCGAAGGCCGGGTCGGCGGCCTGCTCGGGGGTCAGGGTTTTGCCGGTGGCGAAAATGCGCTTGGCGGCGGCGTGGTCGCCGGCGCGGTTGACCAACTCGACCACCGCCAGCTTGCCGCCCCGAAAGCCGAACACCGAGAAGGCGCGGCTCGCCGGATCGCCGCGCGCCACCCACTGGTCGACGCCATGCGACAGGCCGACGATCAGGAGCTTGAGGTCGCCCTGGTCGCTCCAGAACCAGGCGAGCGCGTCGTAGCGCGACGGCTTGCCGGCCAGCCGGGCGGCGACGCATTTGCCCTGGTCGACCGCGTTCTGGATCGATTCGAGCCGGGTCTCGAACCCGAGCGTCGCGTTGGGAAATTCGGCGCAGTCGCCGATCGCCGAAATGTCCGGGTCGGAGGTCGTGAGATGCGCGTCGACGACGATCCCGTTCCTGCATTCGAGCCCGGCCTCGCGGGCGAGCGCGTCCTCGGCGGTGACGCCGACGCCGACCAGAACGAGATCGGCCGGCACGACCTCGCCGTCGGTGAGCACGACCGCCTCCGCCTTGTCGGTCCCCCGGATCGCCTTGACCCCGACCCCGAGGACGAGCCGCGCGCCGAACACCCTGTGCGCCTCGGCGTAGAAGTCGGACAGGATCGGCGAGACCGCGCGACCCATCGGCCGGGCGATCTCGATCACCGTCACCTCGGCGCCGAGCTTGGCCGCGGTCGCCGCGACCTCGAGCCCGATGAAGCCCGCGCCGATCACCACGACCCTGAGCCCGGCGGCGATCCGCTCGCGCAAAGCGGTCGCGTCGGCGATGTTGCGCAGGGCGAACACGCCCGTGAGATCGACGCCCGGGACCTCGAGCCGTCGCTGGCGCGCGCCGGTCGCGAGGATCAGATGGCCGTAGCCGATCGGCGCCGCGTCGGCGATCTCCACCCGATGCGCCTCGCGGTCGATCCGGACGGCGCGGACGCCGAGCCTCAAGTCGATGCGCTGGTCGCGATAGAAGGCCTCGGCCCGCAGCGGCAAGCCGTGCAACTCCATCTCGCGCTTCAAGAAAGCCTTGGAGAGCGGCGGGCGCTGATACGGCAGCTCCTTTTCGTCGGACAGGAGGACGATCGCGCCGTCATAGCCGTCCTCGCGCAGGCTGGCGGCCGCCTGCACGCCGGCGTGTCCGGCGCCGACGATGACGACGGGCGACAAAGGCATCACGATCTCCAAAACCGGTCCGCGCCGCTCAATCGTTGGCGTAGATCCAGGACCGGCGGCGGGGCGGCTCGGGTTCGCCCGGGCCGGGATCGTCCGGCGCCATGCTCTCTGGGTCGACGACCGGGCCGGTCCGCGGCGGCCGTCGGCGAGGCCGGGCCGCTCCGCGGCGGCTCGGCCGCGGGCGGCGGGGTGTCCGGAAGCCGTCGCAGGCTCCGGCGCGACCGGAGGCTCCGACGCAGGCGGGGGCGCCGGGGGCGGCTCCTGCGGCGGGGTCTCCGCCACAGGGGCGCGGGGCGGCAGGCTCTTCGGCGGAGGCGGCAGCGCCTCGGTTACGATCGGTGTGGGCTCGGGAAGCGCGGTCAGGCGCTCGTCGGGGGTGCGCCAGACGAAGGCGTCCAGCGCGCCCGAGGGCGAAACGGGCGCCCACCGGTCGCTGATCACGCCGTCGGCGACCCAGGCCTTGTCTCGCGGGGCGCGGGCGGCGCGCGACAGCCACTCGCGCACGGCGCCCTGGTTGCCGTCCGCCTGCTCGATGTCGGCCATCAACAGGCAGACGCGCCGGGTCGGTCGGCCGTCCAGGGAATCGGATGTGAGAAGCGGCGCGATTGCGTCGCGCGCCGCGGCGCGGTCCTGCGCTTCGAGCGCGGCCCGGCCGACGAGCAGCATCGACTCCGGGTCGTTGGGCGCAGTGCGAGCCAGCGCGCGGGCGCGGGCGAGCCGGTCCGCCGGCGAATCGCCGGGCCGCACGCGCAGATAGGCCGCGGCGAGGTCGGGGTGCGGGGTCTGCGCATAGGCGGTTTCGAGAATCTTGGTCGCGCGGCGGTAGTCGCCGCCGTTGCCGGCCAGCCGTCCGTAAAGCGTGGCGGCCGGAACGAGGGTCGGCGCCAGCTTGCAGGCCTCCTGCGCGAGCGCCATCGCCCGCTTCGGGTCGCTCTCCTGCTTCTCCTCCGCCATCGCGGTCTTGATCACCGCGCGCCATCGCTGCGCGGTCGGCTTGTCGACGAGCCGGGCGGCGGCGTTGGAATCGACGGTCGCAAGCGCGCCCGCCCAATCGCCGCGGCGCGTCCGGTCGTCGAGCACCGCTTGTCCCGCCCAGGCGGCCGGGGCATGGGCGTTGGCGCGCACCGCATAATGCAGCGCCGCTTCGTGGTCGCCGGCCCGCCGCGCCTCGACGTGCAGTCCGCGCAGACCGAGACCGTGCGTGTCTTTATGCTCGAGCATGGCGTTGTAGGCCGCGACCGCCCCCTGCCGATCTCCCGCAAGCTGCGCCGCCTGAGCGGTGAGGAGCTTGGTCATCGGCTCGTTCGCCACCAGGCGGTTCGCCTCCGCCGCGTGCTTGGCGGCGGCGCGGGTGTCGCCGGTATTGACCGCGATCAGGCCGCGCGACACCGCCGTGAGCCCCTTCTCGCGTCGGCGCGCCCTCGACCACAGCGACATCAGCGTGGGGACCCGGAAGACGAAGCGCAGCAAGGCCAGGACGATCGACCAGACGATCGCGACCAGGGCGACAATGCCGAGCGCCATCATCAGCGAGACCCGGTATTCGACGCCGCCCCAGGTCACCGTGACCATGCCCGGGTTGTCGGCGAGCCACATCATGCCCCAGCCGGCGAATGCGCCACCGCAGCGAGGAGAATCAACAGGCGAAACATGATGTCTCCGAATTCTCGAACTCGGCGCCCCGGGACCCGACCGGGGCGATGCGTAATTTTCGACGGCTTCAGGGCTTTGCGCTCTCGACCAGCCGCGCCACGGCGGCCTCGCGGACCGCCCGCGCCGCGGCGACGGCGGCCTGTTTGTGTTGCGTCTCGGCCGCCCAGCTCTCAGCCGCCTGCCGCGCCGGCGCCGGCAGCTTGGCGAAGGCTGCGAGCGCGCCATCGAGGTCGCCGCGCTGAAGGTTCGCGACGATCTGCGAGGCGAGCGCCTGCGGATCGTCGCCCGCGGTCTCGCCGACGCGCCGAACCTGGACCAGCCCCCGCAACCGCGCGAGGAATTTGTCCACGACGCCGCCGGCTTCGGCGGGGGCGACGGCGGCGAGAACCCTGGGCTCCGCCGCCTCGAAGTCGGCGACAAGGGCGTGATTGGTCGGCGCGCCGTCGACCAGCGTTTTCAGCGGCGCAAGCTGCGCAGGATCGACGCCGAGCGTGGTCAGCGCCGAAACCTCGGACGGGTAGGGGCGCCCGAGGCGAGCTTGTCGCTGAGCGACTCGGCGACGATCGCCGTCGCGGCCGGATTGTCGCTGCTCGATGGCTTTTCCGGCGCGACCCGCGTCTCGGTTTTGGGCGCCGTCGCCGTCTGCGCGCTGTCGCTCTTGTCGGCGGGCGCATTGACGTCGGACGGAGCGCCGCCGGACGCGGCCGGCCTCGCCTCGAGGGCGGCCACCCGCTTGTCAACCGCGGCGAGCCCGGAGGCGACGTGTGCGCCTTCGACCGCCCCGACACGCTTGTCGAGTCCGGCGATCGCCGCGTCGTCGCGATTCGTCGCCAACTCCAGCGCCGCCAGCCGGCTCGCGTCCGCCTCCGACAGGCCCGCCGTCGGCTGAAGAAGCGCGAAGCCTCCGACCGCCGCCAGGACCGACACGGCGGCGCCGGCGAAGGCGCCGGCGAGCAGCGCTCCGCCCGAGCCGGGCGGCTTGGGCTCGGAACGCGGCATCGAAAACGGTCTTTCCGGGGGCGCGCCTGCGGGCGGCGGCGTTCGCGCGGCTTTTTCAGCCTCCGATTTCGGCGCGACGGCTTCCGCCTCCTCGCCGGCCGCATCGCCCTCGATCATCTCGCCGTCCGGGCGTTCGTCGCCGTCGCTCGGCGGCGCCTCGCCCGGCTCGGACACCGTCTCATGGCTTTCCTCGTCGACCATCTTTCTTGCGTCCCCGAATTCAGCGCGACCTATATACGAGAGGCTTCGCGGGTTGGAAATAGCGGCGCGACCTTGATCAACGTCGAAAACAGCGCAGGCTCGTCCGGAGCCTCGGCGATGCTCACATGAGCGGCTCCGAGCGCCTGCAGCGGTTTCGCGACATCGCCGGACAGGCAGACGTGGGTCATGCGGAGGAAACCTGCGCGGACGCCCCCCGTTTCCGCGAGCGCGGCGGCGAGCGCGGCCGACCGGCGGGAATAATGCAGCGCGGCCGCGCAGGCGCCGAGGGCCCGGATCTCGGCCGGCTGCCAGCGTTCGCGCGCCTCGGCCGCGTAGACTTCGACGACTTCCAGCGCCAAGGCGCCCGAGAGCGCCGATTCGAGCGCCGGCTTGCGGTCGCGGCCCGCAAGATAGAGGACGGCCGCGCCGGGCGGGATGGCGTCGGTCAGCGCCTCGACGAGCCGCGCGGCGTCGGGCGCAGGCGGCGACGCGAGCCGCCAGCCGCGCCGCTTCCGCCGCGCGCGCTGTCTGGGCGCCCACGACATAGAGCGGCGCGGAGCGGTCGACGGGCGCCTCCACGGCAAAGGCCTTGGCGCTGGTGGCGATCACCGCATCGTAGCGCGTCCGTTTCGGCGTGAAGGCGAGCGGGACGACCTCGATGACCGGCAGGCAGGCGACCGCAAACCCGAGCCCGCGCAGGCGCGCGGCGCTGCCGGCGGCGTCCTCGCGGGCCCGGAACAGCGCGACCCGGCCTCCTGCGGCGGTTGAACTCGGCATGGCCGGCATTATCCCCGCGCGTGGCGGGCCGGCAAGCGCGCCTTGCGGATCGGCCTCTCCGGCCTTACCGGTCACAGCTTCGCGAAACGCTCCCGGAACCCCTGGTGGACCAAGCCCTCGACACGCCCGACCTCGCCGCCGCAAGGCGCTGGCGCGACCTCGATTTCCGTAAGGACATCAATGGGCTGCGTGCGCTTGCGGTCCTCGGGGTGGTCGCTTTCCATGCCGATCGGGCGCTTCTGCCGGGCGGCTTTGCCGGTGTCGACGTATTCTTCGTCATTTCCGGCTTTCTGATTTCGCGCATCATCTTGTCCGAATGCGCCGTCGGCCATTTCTCGCTTGCGATGTTCTACGCCAAGCGGGCCAAGCGCATCCTGCCCGCCCTGTTGCTCGTGGTCGCCGCGGTCTGGATCGTCGGCTGGTTCCGCGCCGCGCCGATCCAGTTCCGCGACATCGGCGGCGGCCTGCTCGGCAACTCTTATTTCACCGTCAATTTCTGGCTCCTGCGGCTGGCGGGGGTCGGGGGCTATTTCGGCGCCGATTCGGCGACGAAACCGCTTCTTCACCTGTGGTCGCTGAGCATCGAGGAGCAGTTCTACCTCGTCTGGTCGGTCCTCGTGGCGGCGCTGCATCGCCTGACGCCGCGCCTGCTGCCCTTCGTCATCCTCGCAATCTTCGCTCTCGTCGTTCGGCTACTGCGTCATTTTGACGCCGGTCGATCCGATCGGCGCCTTCTATCTGCCGTGGACGCGGGCGTGGGAGCTGGCGCTCGGGGCGCTGGTCGCCTATCGCGAAGTGTTCCTGCTCAGCCGCTGGCCCTATCCCTCGCGCGCCGCGGCCAATCTCGGCGCGGCGCTCGGCGTCGCGCTGATCGTCGGCGGCTATCTCTGGCTCAACGAGGCCACGCCGTTCCCCGGCTGGCGCGCAGCCATCCCGACCCTCGGCTGCGCGCTGGTGATCGCGAGCCCGCGCTCGCTGGTCGGCGAGGTCGCGCTCGGCAACCGGGTCGCGGGCTTCTTCGGCCTGATCTCCTATCCGCTCTATCTCTGGCACTGGCCGCTGTTCGCCTTCGCCCATACCTGGCCGGGCGTCATTCCGAGGACCGGCGTGATGTTTGCGCTCGCCGTTGCGGCGGTCGCGCTCGCCACGCTCACCTGGCGTTTCGTCGAGACGCCGGCGGCGTGCGCTCTTCCGCCGCCGTCCCTTCGCGCTCGCGCTCGGCCTCGTCGCGCTGCTGGCGGCGACCGGGAATCGTCGGCCGGGTGACCTACGATTCGAAGGGATTTCCCGGCCGCTTTCCGCCGCTCGTGACGCGGGTGTTCGACTTCAGCGTCAACGGCGCCGAAGGCGAGCGCCTGATGCAATGCTTCTATCAGCGCGACGACCGCGCCTATCCGCTCGACGAGGAGCGCCGGCGCGTCGCGCGGTTCTTCGAAGACCATCGCTGCGGGGTCGCCGCTGACCCGGCCAAGCCGACGATCCTGATCGTCGGCGATTCGCATGCGGCGCATCTTTTCGCCGGCCTGAACCGGACCTACGGCGACCGCGCCAACGTCATGGCGCTGGCGGCGGTGTTCTGCGTCCCGCTGGTCGAGACCGTCGCCATGGACGAGGGCGTCGCGGGAACGCCGCGCTGCCGGGCGATCAACGACTATATCTTCAAGCGGATCGGCGAGATCAGGCCGGACGTGCTCGTCGTCGGCGGCTATTTCTCCCAGTACGACCACGAGGCGAACTGGCGCTATCCCGGCTTCCTCGACGCGATGGTCGCGGGCGCACGGAGGCTGCACGACGACGGCGTTCCCTCGATCGTGATCGCGGGCGAAGTTCCGACCTGGGCGCCGGTGCTGCCGATCCTGGTCGGGCGCGACCTTCTCGAAACGGGCGCGGCGCCGGAGTTCTCCCGCGTCGGCGTCCGCCCGGATTCGCTCGAGACCGACAGGACGCTCGCCGCAAAAGACTGGGGCCCGGGCGTCGTCTACGTGTCGCAGGCGGACAAGCTGTGCGGCGCCCAGGGATGCCGGCGGCTCGTCGGCCCCAACCTGCCCGACGACCTGCTGGCGGTCGATTACGGCCACTACAGCCTCGAGGGGTCGATCTTCGCGGTCAAGACCATCCTCGCGCCGGCGATCGACGCGGCGCTCGAGCAAGGCGCGGCCGGCGCGATAGGCGAGCAGACGCTCAGCCGACCGGGGCGGACTGGGGCAGCAGCGCGCGACCGCAGCACGGGTTCGGCGCGCGGCAGCCGCACCGCCGCGAGCACGTCCGAATCGATCGGCTGCTCGTCCGCGTAGTCCTGCAGGCGCAGGAGCGACAGCCATCCGCCGGTCTCCGGCGTCCTGCGGACCGAAATCGTCGAAGGCGAGGAATTCGAGGTCGGCGACGCCGGCGGCTTCCTTGACCCAAAGGGCCGAGGCGAGCTGGATCGCGTCGATCAGCGACAGGAACCGCGGCTGTTCGCCGGCGCGGCGCAGCGCCGGCGGGCCGTTGCCATTTCACGTCCCGCAGCCGCGCCGCGCGCAGCATGGTGTTCGGGTCGGGGGTCACGAAGGTCGCGATCGAGCGGAGATAGCGGGTGAAGTCGGCGAGCGCGGAAAACCGGCCGGCGACGAAGGCCGACGGCCTCAGTTCGGCGAACAGGATGCTGTTGGCCCAGATCCGGCGCTTGCCGGTCGCGGCCTCGGTCAGGATCGTCTCGATATCCGATTCCGCCTCGCCCGAGCGGCCGCTCGCGTGCCGGAGCAGCACATTCATGTGCAGGAAATGTCTATCGCTTGTCGAGATGATCGAGCCCATCGTCCCAGTTCCCGACCCCAACCGGAGCCAATGCGTACCTGACGTCGATCGCCGCGCGTCGCCCGCGGCCGTTCCTCGATGGTCACGACCTCGACCCGCTCGGGCAGGGGACTGTCCCCCGTGTAGATCGCCCGCCCGGTGACCGAGACGTCCTTGTTGCCGAACGGGTTCAGCGCGTCCTCTCCCATCCCCTTGTCGAACACGCATTCGATCTGCGTTTCGCCGCCCGCGAGCGTCAGGCGCCCTCTCCGGGCCGCGCCCCGATAGTCGATAGCTTCCAGCCGGCCGTCGAACGACGAGATCGCGACGCCGGCGAACCACATGTCGGCCATGGGCCGCGCCTCGTTGGCGAGACCCACGCGATCGACCTGACGGCGGAAAAACTCGTCAAGCGGCAGCTCGGTGTCGTGATAGCGGACGACGACCGTGTAGGCCGGATTGAGGGCCGCGGCGACACGCTGGAACGCCCGCATGAGGCGGCGATGCCGTAGCAGAATCTGGTAGTCGCTTCGATATACGCGTCCCGCGCAACGCCGGAACAGGGCGATCGACGGCGCGCCGTCGGAACCGGACGCCTGCGCGTTTTCGACCACGCCGAATTCGCACGGACTGACCGAGAGATGCGCGATCACGAATGCGCTCGACACGCTCTTGGCGTGGATTTCCCGGTCGGCGGCGACCAGCGCTCCCAGCACGGCGTCGAACAGTTTCTTGTAGAACGCGGCCGGACACGGCGTCGGCCTGCGATCGCCGCCGGCTTCGGCTGGATGACGACGCGAATCTCGTTTCTTCCGATGGCTCCCATGGCGGTGGCCTCAGACCAGGCCTCTCCTTATCACGCCGGGCGGCGCCCCGACAGGCGACGAATCGCCGCTTCCCCCGCAGCGGTCCCATGTTTCCTCGCCGCCCCTTTCACGCTAGAGCGAGGTGCGGCCGCCTCGCATCTCGTTCTGAACTCTGTGAAAAGCGCCGGGTCTTGCCGAAAGCCGGCGTTGCCCTTTTCCGAAGCGAGGGCGGTCGAGGCCAAATCCCGGCGTTTGCGGGCGATGGAGACTTGAGAGACCCATGCGGGTTCTGGGCATCGAGACCACCTGTGACGAGACGGCCGCCGCAGTCGTTCGGCTGACGCCGGAGGGTCAGGGCGAAATCCTCGCCGACGAAGTGATGAGCCAGATCGCCGCGCATGCGGCCTATGGCGGCGTCGTGCCGGAGATCGCGGCGCGCGCCCATGTCGAGATCGTCGACATGCTGATCGCCCGCGCGCTCGCCAAGGCGGGAATCGCCGCGAGAGACCTCGACGGCGTCGCGGCGGCCGCTGGACCGGGCCTGATCGGCGGCGTCCTGGTCGGGCTGATGGCGGGCAAGGGGATCGCGCTCGCGACCGGCAAGCCGCTGATCGCGGTCAACCATCTCGAGGCGCACGCCCTGACGGCGCGTCTCACGGCCGGCGTCGCCTTTCCCTACCTGATCTTGCTGGCCTCGGGCGGCCACACCCAGATCCTCGCGGTGAAGGGCGTCGGCGACTACGATGCGGCTCGGCGCGACCCTGGACGACGCGATCGGCGAGGCGTTCGACAAGACCGCCAAGCTCCTCGGCCTGCCCTATCCGGGCGGGCCTGCGGTCGAGCATGCGGCGCGGACCGGCGATCCCGAGCGCTTCCCGCTGCCGCGCCCGATGATCGGCCGGCCGAACGCCGATTTCTCGCTTTCCGGTCTCAAGACGGCGGTCCGGCTCGCCGCCGAGCAGGCCGCGCCGCTCACCGCCCAGGACGTCGCCGACCTCTCCGCGTCGTTCCAGGCTGCGGTCGTCGACGTGGTCGAGGATCGGATGCGGGTCGGACTCAAGCGTTTTCGCGAGCGGCTCGGCGTTGCCCCGCGGGCGGTGGTGGTCGCCGGAGGCGTCGCGGCCAATCTCGCGATCCGCGGCGCGCTGGCGCGCTTCTGCGCCGAGGCGGGCCTTCCGATGGTCGCGCCGCCGCAGAGGCTATGCACCGACAACGGCGCGATGATCGCCTGGGCGGGCATCGAGCGGCTTGCGGCTCGGCCGCGTCGACCCGCTCGACGTCGCGGCCCGCCCGCGCTGGCCGCTCGATCCGAAATCGGAGCGGGCGCTCAACAACAAGGCGTGACGGACGGCGTTACTGGTCGCTCGGCTGCGGCGACGGATGCTGGTTCTGGGCCGCCGCGTTCTCCTTTTCCTTTTCGGACGCCATGTGGTGTCCGACGATGCACCCGCCCACCGCGCCGATAACGCCGTGATGGCCCGCGTAATGGCCGGCCACTCCGCCGACAACCGCGCCTTTGAGGCAGCCCTTGGCTTCGGCGGGAACGGAACCGGCGGCGACGGAAAACGCCATAGCGACGGCGGCGGCGAAAACGGCGGATTTCATGGGGGTTCTCCTTAAACTCAATTAGGTAACCTTCTCGAGAGCGCAAGGTTCCTCAAGTCTTTGGCGCCGCCGCCCCCTTGGTGGACTTGCAGAGGCGATTGGCGTCGCCTTCGAAGGCGGATTCTCGCCGGCGATTGCAATTCGGCCTTGCGGCGCCTATAAGAAGGCATCCCCCTTAGTTTTGTCTTTTGAGGCTGCGCCTCCTTCGGGCCAGACACCGAACCCGCGCGGCCGATCGATCGTGAAGGAGCAAGCCGACAATGAGCGACACGCCGCTGATGCCGAAGGCGACCGCCGTCTGGCTGGTCGAAAACACCTCCCTGACCTTCGACCAGATCGCGGAATTCTGCAAACTGCATCCGCTCGAGGTCAAAGGCATCGCCGACGGCGAGGTGGCGACCGGCATCAAGGGCTACGACCCGATCTCGACCGGCCAGCTCACCCGCGAGGAGATCGCCAAGGCGGAGGGCAATCCGGAACTCCGCCTGCATCTTTCCGTCTCGAAGGTCCGCACGCCGGAGTTCAAGAAACCGCGCGGCGCCCGCTACACCCCATTGTCGCGCCGGCAGGACCGGCCGAACGCCGTCCTGTGGCTCCTGCGCAATCACGGCGAGCTCAAGGACGCGCAGATCATGCGCCTCGTCGGCACCACCAAGCACACGCTGCAGGCGATCCGCGAGCGCACCCACTGGAACTCGGCCAATCTTCAGCCGATGGACCCGGTGACGCTGGGCCTTTGCTCGCAGATCGACCTCGACTTCGAGGTCAACCGGGCCGCCAAGGACCGTCCGAAAGTCGAGGAGCCCGGCGGGCAGACGCTGGTGTCGGCCGAGATCACCACGGCCAAGCCCGCCCAGCCCTCCCCGTCGAGCCAGCTCGAAGTGTTCGGCGCGCCGAAGCCGAAGCCCGTCGAGGAGCGCATCGACGTCAATGCGGTGTTCGGCAAGCCCAAGGCGCCGCACGTCGAGGACAAGCAGCCGCCTGCGGAGGACGAGGCAGCACGCGAGCAGCGAGCACGAGGCGCCGGGCGTCGAGGACAAGGAGCCGCACATCGAGGAGTAGACGCGCAGCGCCGAAGGACGGCGCCGGCCTCAGCCCCAGACGGCGGCGGAGCGATGCGGCGCGCTATTCCGCCGCCTTGACCGCCGGATTGTTCGGGTGGGCGGTCCACGCGAGCGGCGGCCGGTCGTAAGGCAGGCCGGTGCGCGGATCGACGCCTTCGGTCTTGTGGTCGAGGCTGATGCAGCCCTCGACCGGGCAGACGAGCGCGCACAGGTTGCAGCCGACGCATTCGGCCTCGTTGACCTCGAATGTCCGTCCGCCGTCGAACTTGGCGAAAATCGCCTGATGCGACGTGTCCTCGCACACGATGTGGCAGCGGCCGCATTTGATGCAGAGGTTCTGGTCGATCCGCGCCTTGACGACGAAGTTCAGGTTCAGGTGCTGCCAGTCGGTGATCGAGCGCACCGCCCGGCCGCGGAAATCCTCGATCGAGGCGAAACCCTTGCGGTCCATGTAGGCGCTGAGGCCCGACGTCAATCTCCTCGACGATCTTGAAGCCGTAGGTCATCGCCGCGGTGCAGACCTGCACCGTGCCGGCCCCGAGCGCGATGTATTCGGCGGCGTCGCGCCAGGTGGTGACGCCGCCGATCGCCGAGATCGGCAGGCCGACCGTCGCGGGATCGCGGGCGATCTCCGCCACCATGGCGAGCGCGATCGGCTTCACCGCCGGGCCGCACATGCCGCCGTGGGTTCCGCGGCCGTCGATCGCGTCGGCCGGCGTCATCGCGTCGAGGTCGATCGCCATGATCGAATTGATGGTGTTGATCAGCGACACCGCGTCGGCGCCGCCCCTCCTCGCCGCCCGCGCGGGCTGGCGGATGTCGGAGATGTTCGGCGTCAGCTTGACGATCACCGGCATGCGGGTATGCGCCTTGCACCAGCGCGCGACCATTTCGACGTACTCGGGCACCTGCCCGACCGCCGAGCCCATGCCGCGCTCCGACATGCCGTGCGGACAGCCGAAGTTGAGTTCGACGCCGTCGCACTCGGTCTCCTCGACCCGGGCAAGGATCGCCTTCCACGAGTCTTCGTCGCACGGCACCATCAGGGAGACGACCAGCGCCCGGTCCGGCCACGCGCGCTTGACCTCCTTGATCTCACGCAAGTTGATCTCGAGGTCGCGGTCGGTGATCAGCTCGATGTTGTTGAGCGCCAGCACGCGGCGGTCCGGCCCGTGGATCGCGCCGTAGCGCGCGCCCGAGACGTTGACGACCGGCGGCCCCGCCTCGCCGAGCGTCTTCCACACCACGCCGCCCCAGCCGGCGCGGAAGGCGCGCTCGACATTGACTTTGCGGTCGGTCGGCGGCGCCGAGGCGAGCCAGAACGGATTGGGCGACTTGATGCCGAGAAAGTCGGTGCTGAGATCGGCCATGGGCCCTCGCTATCCAGGTTCAGGCGGCGGCGACGCCGAGCGCGGCGATGATGGAGCGGGCGGCCTGCTTGCCGTCCTCGACGGCGGCGACCGTCAGGTCCTCGCCGCCGAGCACGCAGTCGCCGCCGGCCCATACGCCGGCGAGGCTGGTGCGCCGCTCGGCGTCGACCAGGATGCGGCCGGCCTTGAGCGCGATCGGCGCGCCGTCGAGCGCATCCGGCGCGTGGCGCTGGCCGATCGCGGTGAACAGCATGTCGGCCTCGATGCGGAACACCGAGCCCGGCCTCGGCAGCACGCCCTCGTGCTCGTGGGTGTCCTCGAACAGCACGCCGCTGAACACGCCCGCATGGCCCTCGATCGCCACCGGCCGCGCCCAGGTCCGGATGACGACTCCGTTGGTCTGCGCAAGCGCGCGCTCGAACGGGCTGGCCTTCATGTTCTCCTCGCCGCGCCGGTAGACGATCGTGACGCTCTGGGCGCCGAGCTTCTTCGACTGCACGGCGATGTCGATCGCCGTCATGCCGCCGCCGATGACGACGACCCGCCGCCCGACCGGCATGGCGGTCTTGTCCTCCGCCTGACGCAGGACGGCGATGTAGGCGACCGCGTCGACGACGTTCTCGAGGTCGGTCTCGCCGGGCAGGCCGAGTTTGTTGGTCGCGCCGAGCCCCATGCCGAGAAACACCGCGTCGTAATCGCGCCGGAGCTCATCGAGCTTGACGTGCTCGCCGAGCGCGACGCCGTATTGCGTTTCGATCCCGCCGATCGACAGGATGAAGGCCGCCTCCCTGGCGGCGAAATCGTCGACCGTCTTGTAGGCGGCGATGCCGTATTCGTTGAGCCCGCCCGGCTTGCCCCGCGCCTCGAAGATGGTGGCGTCCACGCCCGCGACCGCGAGCGCGTGGGCGCAGGCGAGTCCCGCCGGCCCCGCGCCGACGATCGCCGCCCGCTTGCCGGTCGGCGCCGCGCGGGTGAAGGGCGAGCGGCCGGTCTCGATCACCGCGTCGGTGGCGTAGCGTTGCAGGAGCCCGATTCGGACCGGCTTGCCTTCGGCGGCCTCGCGCACGCAGGCCTCCTCGCACAAGGTCTCGGTCGGGCAGACGCGGGCGCACATGCCGCCCAGAATGTTGGCGTCGAAGATCGTCTTGGCCGCGCCCGTCCGATTGTCGGCGGCGACCTGGCGGATGAACATCGGAATGTCGATCGAGGTCGGGCAGGCCTGCTGGCACGGGGCGTCGAAGCAGAAATAGCAGCGCTCCGCCTCGACCCTGGCCTCGTGCAGGCTCAGCGGCGGGTGGAGGTCGCTGAAATTCGCGTCGATGGTCTTGCGGTCGAGCCGCCCGGCAGCGACGTCGGACAGTCCTTGAGAGCGGGCGGCGATCGTCATGGCGTCTCCCATTGGGCCGCGCCGGCGGCCGGGGATAATCTTGACCGAATGGTCAAGTCTTTCGTGGCGCGCGGCGTCTGTCAAGCGTCCGTCATGATAGGGCGCCTGCGCACCATTGTCGCAGCGCCCGGCATAGGCGGCTGCGGCGTTCGCGCATTTTGTGCGGCTGCCTGATTCGCACCCGGCGCCAAGGGCTGCGGCCGAACGCCGCCGGGTTGTGGCGGAGCCCCTGCGACTTGGTAAAGCCGCGTTGCCCTACTCCGTGTCCGCGAACCTCGGCGGCCGTTTCTCCACCCCCGCGCGGATCGCCTCGATCTGATTCGGCGCGCCGATGATCTTCGCCTGCTCGCGCAATTCGGCGATCAGGATCGCGGCCGTATCGAGGTCGGCCGTGGCGTTGAGCAGGCGCTTCAGCGCGCGCACCGCGTCGGGGCTCCTTTCCGCGATCTCGCGCGCGGTTCTCCGGGCCGCCTCGAGCGGCTCGGCGTGGAGGGCGGTGCCGAAGCCGTAGCGGACCGCTTCCTCGCCAGAGAACTGCCGGCCGGTGAAGGCGAGCTCGCGGATCACGTCGCCGCGCGCCAGCTCCCGCATCAGCGCGACGCCGCCCATATCGGGCACGAGGCCCCATTTGATCTCGAGAATGGAGAGCTTCGCGTCGGGCGCGAGGTAGCGAATATCGGCGCCGAGCGCCACCTGGAAGCCGCCGCCGAACGCGACCCCGTGCACCGCCGCGATCACCGGCACGGGAACCTCGCGCCAGACGAACGCCGCGGCTTGCGCCAGATTGGCGATCCCGTGGGTGCGCGCGGCAAGGTCGGCCATGAGCCCGTCACCCCGACCGGCGGCGATCGCGGCGAAGCTCTCCATGTCGAGGCCCGCCGAAAAGCCGCGGCCCGCGCCGTAGAGCACGGCCGCGCGCAGCCCATTGAGGCGCTTCAGCCGCTCGCCGGCCTCGACCAGCGCCGAAAACATCGCCGGATCGAGGGCGTTGAGCTTGTCCGGCCGGTTGAGGCGCACCTCGACGACGCCCTCGGCGAAGGTCAGAACCACCCGGCCCGCAATCGTCTCGCCTTCGATCATCGCTCTCTCCCATGCCGCAGGGCAATTCGACCCCTCGGCCTGACAGGGATCAAGCAAATTCGCGGCGCTTCTTTCCAGGGAGAAGGGAGCGCCCGCTCAGTGTCGCGCCGTGCGCGGCTCGTCGTAGATCACATAGGTCCTGAGCTCGATGCTTTCCCGCGGCGGCGCGTCCGCGGGCGCCGTTCGGTTGGCGAAGGCGGTATGCGGCGCGAAGCGCGCCACCGAGCCGTCGTCGCGCGAATCGAAGCACTTCAGCAGCAGGACCTCGTCGGGCCGCATGTCCGGCGCGTAGAACCAGCGGTGGCCGGGATTGTAGACGACATTGTAGGTTTCGCCGCGCCGCTCGCGGAACAGAAGATCGGAGGCGACGAGATCCTCGCGGGCGACGGTGCGGGCGTCGCAGACCGCGAGCGGGAAGTCGATCGCCGGAACGTGGATCGGCCGCCACAGGTTGACGATGGCGACGCGGCGATCGAGCAGGGCGTCGGCCTCGTCGGGATAGAGGAGCCTCAGCCGCGACACGCCGGACTGCTCCGTCTGGTCGACATGGACGCGGGTCGCCGGCTGGCGCGGGACGTCGGCCTTCCGGTCGTTATCGACCTCGGCGACGCGACGCCTGAGCGTGTGGTCGAAGATCCGCACTTCCGCCGCGCCGGTGATCCGCTTCAGGAGCGCAATCAACTCCGGGTAGTAGACGCGCAGGATTTCGTCCTCGTCCCAGAAATTCTCGACCGCGCTGCGGTGGCGAGCGAGCTGGAAGCCGGCGCTGTCGAGGGAAAATTCCGACGCGACTGGGCGCAGGTTGTAGATTTCTGACGGATGCGTCTCGCTCTCGACGGTCGACCACGGCGCGCCCGACGGCGGCGCGTAGGCGTAGGAGACCGGCTTTGCGCCGGTGGGGATCAGATAGTTCAGGTCAGCCTGGATATGGGGCAGCAACTCGAGACTTGCGGCCATGGCCTTACCCTCCGCGATGAGGTTGTGATAGTCGATGTCTTTTGTAGATAATGGTCGCCAGAGCGTTTTTTCAATCGCCTCCGGCGATCTTTTTCCAAGGCCCTGATCACGTTGGCGCGAGGCGCGGCTCCCAGTTCGACGTCAATGGCCGGGCTTGACCCGGCCACCACGCGAGCACTGCGCTTTGGGGCAGGCGCCGGGCGGAGGCGGAAAGGCGAATGGATTTGCGATTGGCGAGCGGGGCGGCGCCGAATGGCGGTGCGCGCGGAAGATCGCCCCTTACGCCTCCTTGTGGATCGGCTTTGACAATGACATTGGCGGCGGCGCGCTGGCTCAATCTCTGAAGCTTCTCTTCACGCCCCCCTGAGCCCCAGCGCGATCGCGATCCAGCCCGCCCCGTAGAAAATCAGGTCGATGCCGAGAAAGAGCCCGATCACCCATAGGCCGGAGGCGGGCCATTGGAACAGGATCATCAGGCCGAGCGCGATGGTGATCACGCCGTCGAGGGCGTTCCAGCCCCAGCCGGAATAGCCGAGCCCGGCGGAGCCGACGATGTGGAAGAGGCCGCCGACGACGAAGAAGAGCGCCATCACGAAGGTCAGCACTTCCGCCGTGACCACCGGCCGGGTGACGAGGATCAGGCCGAGCGCGCCATAGAGGATCGCGGTCAGCGCGTGCTGGAAGAATCCGGCCCAATGGCCGACCCACACCGCCGCGACGATCTCGACCACGGCGGCGATGAGGAGCAGCCAGCCGAAGAACCGCATCGTGACCAGGGTCGCGGTCACCGAGCGCCAGACGGCGGCGAGCCCGAGGAGGACCAGCGCGAGGCCGAACGCCAGGAACCAGCCCCACTGCGAGGCGAGGTCCTTGGTGATCTGGATGTCGAGCGTCTGGATGTCGGCGGGAGTCATGGGCGATTCGGCTCCAGGGTCCGTTCAGCCAAAGTTACGCCGCGAAGACGCCACGGTCCAGCCATTCCGCTGTCTCGTTCGGGCCAGAGGCTAGGTGCTATGCCATTGAAATCACACGTCTCCTGCCCGAAGTCCTGGCGAGAATGGGCGATAAGTGCTTGATATCGCAAGAGTCCAGTCAGAAACCCGCGCTCCGCGCCCTCGGCTCGGCTGGCGCGGGCCGCCGTTCGCTGGCATAAGGGGCCTATGACCGAGGCCGACCTTCCGCGCGTCGCGCCGCGGCAGCGCCGTCCGGCCGACGACGATCCCGGGTTCGGGGTCTATGTCCACTGGCCGTTCTGCCTGTCGAAGTGCCCCTATTGCGACTTCAACAGCCACGTCCGCGCCGGGGCGGTCGACGAGGCGCGCTATCTCGCCGCCTTCGCCGCCGAGATCGCCCACCGGGCGGCGCTCGCGCCGGGGCGGGTCGTCCGCTCGATCTTCTTCGGCGGCGGCACGCCCTCGCTGATGCAGCCGAAGACCGTCGGCGGCGTGATCGAGGCGATCGCGGCGCGCTGGCCGATCGCGCCCGACGCCGAGATCACCCTCGAGGCCAACCCGACCAGCGTCGAGGCCGGCCGCTTTCGTGGCTATCGCGCCGCCGGAGTCAACCGGCTGTCGATCGGCGTTCAGGCGCTCGCCGACGCCGACCTCGTGGCGCTCGGGCGCCGGCACAGCGTCGAGGAGGCGCTCGCGGCCGTGCGGCTCGCCGCGTCCCTGTTTCCGCGCTTTACCTTCGACCTGATCTACGGCCGGTCCGGACAGAGCGACGCGGCGTGGCGCGCCGAGCTCGCCCGCGGCCTCGACCTCGCCGGCGACCACATCTCGCTCTACCAGCTCACCATCGAGCCCGACACCATGTTCGAGCGGCTGCGCGACGCCGGCCGGCTGACGCTCCCCGACGAGGACCTGAGCCTCGCCCTGTTCCACACGACGCGCGAACTGACGGAGGCCCGCGGCCTGCCCGCCTACGAAGTGTCCAATCACGCCCGGCCCGGCGGCGAAAGCCGCCACAACCTCGTCTACTGGCGCTATGGCGAATACGCCGGGATCGGTCCCGGCGCCCACGGGCGCCTCGTCACCCGCGAAGGCCGGCTCGCCCAGGCTTGCGAGCGGCGCCCGGAAGCCTGGCTCGCCCGGGTCGAGGTCGGTGGGTCACGGCCTCGTCGAGAACACGGCCCTCAGCCAGCGAGGAGCAGGGCGACGAGTTCCTGCTGATGGGTTTGCGACTCGGCGAGGGCGTCGATCCCCGCCGCTACGAGGCGCTGAGCGGTCGGGCGCTGGACCTCGACAGGCTGAGGACGCTGATCGAAGGCGGCTTCGTCGAGCGCGACCCATCCGGCCGCCTGCGGGTCACCCCGGTCGGCGCGCCGCTGCTCGACACGGTGGTGGCGGACCTCGCCGCCTGACCGAACGCGCGCCCGCCGGCCGGGCCGCAGGACGGAGACTGCCGGGAGTGCGCGACGATGAGGACGCCCACCGCCACCGCCGCCGTCTCGAAAGCCTGATCGACCGCCTGCCGGGACGCGTTCGCACGAGCGTCCGGTGGCTTCTCCGGCCCGAATCGCGCTGGGCGCGCATTCCCGCCGGCGTCGGGCTGATCCTCGGCGGCTTTCTCGCGGTCCTGCCGGTGTTCGGTCTCTGGATGCTGCCGCTCGGCGTCATCCTGATCGCGGAGGACCTCCCGATCCTGCGGCGCGGCGTGGCCCGGGCGCTCGACTGGATGGAGCGTCGCTGGCCGCGCCTGTTCGCGGGGGCGCGCCACGATTGACTAAGCGCCCATTCTGACCCATGTCTAATTGTCCGCAGGGCTTGGGGCTCTGATCGGATATATTGACGCGCGCCCACTGGGGCGCGGATCAGCGAACACAGGAGAGTGGCCATTCGTCGTCCTATGAAAGCAACTGCGGCGCCAGAGAAAGGAGGCCCGCGCATCAATCGCGACATACGCGCTGTCCAGATTCAGCTCATCGACGCCGAGGGCAAGAATCACGGCGTCGTCAATCTCGCAGACGCCCAGCGCCAGGCGGATGAAGCCGGCCTCGATCTCGTCGAGATCGTCCCGAACGCGACGCCGCCGGTGTGCAAGATCCTCGATTTCGGGAAATACCGCTTCCTCGAGCAGAAGAAGTCGTCGGAGGCGCGCAAGCGTCAGAAGATCGTGGAAATCAAGGAAATCAAGCTGCGTCCCGGCATCGACGACCACGACTACGACGTGAAGATGCGGTCGGTTCTGCGGTTCTTCGAGGAGGGCGACAAGGTCAAGGTGACGTTGCGCTTCCGCGGCCGCGAGATGGCGCACCAGGACATCGGTTTCAAGCTCCTGCAGCGGGTGAAGACCGAGACCGCGCTGATCGCCAAGGTCGAGGCCGAGCCTTCGATGGAAGGCCGGCAGATGATCATGGTGCTCGCGCCCAAGTAGAGGCGGCCGCGCCCGCTTTTCCCCAGGCCCGCCGAATTTTTTTTGGAGCGTGGGCGGCAAGCGCGCGCCGCCCGCCCGCGCTCACGACGGACCCGCCGAAGCTACTCCGCGGCCGCCCGCTTCGGCAGGACCCAGCCGGGTCGGGGGAAGTGGCAGGTGTAGCCGTTGGGATAGCGCTCGAGATAATCCTGATGCTCGGGCTCGGCCTGCCAGAACGGCCCGGCGGGGACGACCTCTGTCACCACGTTGCCCGGCCACAGGCCGGAAGCCTCGACGTCGGCGATCGTGTCGAGGGCGACCCGCTTCTGCTCCTCGTCAGCATAGAAGATCGCCGAACGGTAGCTGCGGCCGACGTCGTTGCCCTGGCGGTTGCGGGTCGACGGATCATGGATCTGGAAAAAGAACTCGAGCAGCTTGCGGTAGCTGGTCTGCGTCGGATCGAACGTAATCTCGATCGCCTCGGCGTGGTCGCCGTGGTTGCGATAGGTCGCGTTCGGCGTGTCGCCGCCGGTGTAGCCGACCCGCGTCGCGATCACGCCGGGTAGACGGCGGATCAGGTCCTGCATGCCCCAGAAGCATCCGCCGGCAAGCACCGCGCGCGAAGGGGAATTGGACATGGAACGGTTCCTTCAGTCGTAGGGATGGTCTGCCTTCTCTTCGCAGCGAATCTGGCGTCCGTTACCGTCGCTTTCAAGGCGGCGTGCAAAGGCGGCCCGGCGAGGCGCCCTGGAGCGGAGACGTCCCGGCGCGGTCGCCGGGAACTCGCCCCGGCCGCGAGCGTTCAACACGCTCAGCAAGCCGGAGATCATCATGTCCGAGACGTCCCAAACCGACAAGTCCGAGGCAGAACTCCAGGACCGCGCCTGGGAGCTCGCCAAATCGATCGGCACGTGCATGTTCACGACATGGGACGGCCACCGCCAGCGCTCCCGACCCATGGCGGCGATCGTCAGGCGCGAAGACCACGCGCTCTATTTCCTGACCGATCAGGGCACGGAAAAAATCTGGCAGGCGGAAAAGTTCCCGACTGTCATGGCGACCTTTGCCGACGTCGGCGGCAACAAGTTCGTGGCGATTTCCGGCGACGCGACGATCGAGAACGATCGCGCCAAGATCAAGGAGCTGTGGACGCCGTTCGCCAAGGCCTGGTGGCCCAACGCCGACGATCCGGCGATCCGGGTGGTGACCATCACGCCGGCCGACGCCGAGCTTTGGGACAGCCCCGGCAAGATCGTCGCGGCCGCGGTGATGCTGAAGGCGCTGGCCACCGGGCGACAGCGGCCGAAGCTCGGCGATAACGCGAGGGTCGATATCTGAGCCGTGCGCCGCCGCGTCGCGCCCCGCCCGTACGCGGCGGCGCCGGCGCCCGCGTCAATACTCCGTGCGGGCGCGCTGGAACCAGGCGACGACCAGCAGGACGAGCCCGACGACAAGGCAGCCCAGCGCGTGGCTCACGTGAATATGAGCGGAGCCCGCCTCGAATCCCGGCAGGAAAGCGGGAAGGTCGCCGGCGGGCGTGAGCCAGTAGAAGGCGGCGAGCGCGAGGGAGACGAGGCCCAGAAGGCCGGCGATGATGGTCACAGGGCTGCTCATGGGCCGTGACGTAGCCGATCAATGTGTCGGCGCCAAGAAGGCGGGCGAGGGGGCCGCCAAGGAGGCGCATGGAACAAACTCAGGTCGAGCGCGTTCGTCAGAGGTTCCATCGGTTCCTCTGCATGACGGAGATTTCCATGTTTTCGAGAATATTCGCCGCGACTTTGGCGGCGGGCTTGGTTGTAGGCGCCGCCTCGCAGGCGGCTCGCGCTGACGAGAGCGGCGCTGTCACGGGCGGCGTCGCCGGCGCTGTCGGCGGCGCTGTGGTCGGCGGTCCGGTTGGGGCGGTGGTCGGCGGCGTCGGCGGCGCGGCGGTCGGCAACTCGATGACCAACCACCATCGCTACTACCATCACGTCTATCGCTACCATCACCACTATTACGAGAACCATTAACCGCTTCGGCGGCGGGTTCGCCTCAGTTTCGCGTTGCCTCCCTCGTTCAGGGGGAGGCGTTGGTCGCGCCGAGCCTTACTCGCCGGAGGCCGGCGCGACCTCCCTGAATTTGCATAATGCCGTTTCATTTCAATTATAGGGCCGGATGGCGCCCGCCCGCTCTTAACCAGGTTCTTGGCCGAGCTTGGCGTCGTCTGTGACCGCGGTCACAGCGGGACGGCCGGTTATGCTTGACGCTCCGTCGACGAGAAGGTTACCGCGGTCAGACCGCGTTTTTTGACGCCTTCCGATCCTGGGAGCGCGAGCTTGGAATCGTCAGTCGTCGCCGATCACGCGAAACTTGCCGAGCAACTCCCGCTCGACCAAATCGACGTCAGCGATCCCGCACTGTACCAGCACGACGTCTGGCGCCCGTATTTCCGCCGCCTGCGTCGGGACGCGCCCGTGCATTATTGCCCGGAAAGTCCGGTCGGACCCTTCTGGTCGGTGACGAAGCACAAGGACATCATCGACGTCGAGGTGAGGCACAGGGTGTTCTCGTCGAGTTCGACGCTGGGCGGCATCGTGCTCCGCGACCGGCCGCTCGATCTCGAGCTGCCGATGTTCATTGCGATGGACCCTCCGAAGCACGAGGCCCAACGCAAGGTTGTCCAGCCGATTGTTTCGCCCGAGAATCTCGACAACCTGAAAGACCTGATCCGCAACCGTATCCGGACAACGCTCGACGGTCTGCCGATCGGCGAGCCCTTCGACTGGGTCGACCGGGTCTCGATCGAGCTGACCGCGCAGATGCTGGCGACGCTGTTCGACTTTCCGTTCGAGGACCGGCGGAAGCTGAGCTACTGGTCTGACGCTTCGATGGCAATTCCCTATGCAGGAAGCCTGGTCGAAAGCGAGGAGCATCGCGAGGAAATCTTTCGCGAGTGCCTTGGGGTTTTCATGAGGCTGTGGAACGAGCGGGTCAACGCGGAGCCGCGTCCCGACCTCATCTCCATGCTCGCCCACGGCGAAGCGACCCGGACCATGAGCCCGCGCGAATTTTTGGGCAACATCCTCCTTCTGATCGTCGGCGGCAACGACACGACGCGCAATTCGATGAGCGGCGGCGTGCTGTTCCTGAGCCAGAACCGCCACGAATTCGCCAAGCTGCGCGCCAGGCCCGAGCTGGTCGACTCGATGGTTCCGGAAATCATCCGCTACCAGACCCCGATCGCCTACATGCGCCGCACCGCGCTCGCGGATTCCGAGATCGGCGGCAAGACCATCCGCAAGGGCGACAAGGTCGCCATGTGGTACATTTCCGGCAATCGCGACGAGGACGCGATCGACGAACCCGACCGCTTTATCATCGACCGTCCCCGCCCGCGCCAGCACCTGTCGTTCGGCTTCGGCATCCACCGCTGCGTCGGCAAGCATCTCGCGGAAATGCAACTGAAAATCCTGTGGGAGGAGATTTTGCAGCGGGGCTGGACGATCGAATTGGTCGGCGAGCCGAAGCGCGTCTTCTCGTCCTTCATCCACGGTTTTGCGGAGTTGCCGGTGCGGATTTCCGCACGTGGATGATGGAGGCGCCGGCCCTTCCCCAGCTTGCTGGGGAAGGTGGCGCGTAGCGCCGGATGGGGTGTGGCCAACCGCTTCGGCCCAACCGGATTGCACGACCGTCACCGCGAAGCCTTTTCGCCCCCGACCTGCTTTCCACACCCCATCCGGCCTTCGGCCACCTTCCCCGCTTCGCGGAGAAGGGGAGCGCGTTGTCGCCATGGGCATCGCGGATTCGACTTCATCATGGAAAAAAGAGCGTCACGGGTCTCGAAGCGCTCCGCAAATCCGATCGATGACGATCGGCAATCCGCCGATCACGAGATCATCGGGAAACCGCAACACCCGATACCCCTCGCGCCGAAGCCACGCGTCTCTCTCAGCGTCTCTGGCTCTCGCTTCAGCGGTATCGTGCGTCATGCCGTCCGCTTCGACGATCAGCTTCCGGGCAAGACAAACGAAGTCGGCAAAGTAAGGACCTACCGGCGTTTGCCTGCGAAAGCCGTGTCCGTCCAGGCGATGATTGCGCAGCGCCTGCCACAGCAGGGTTTCCGCCCGAGTCATATTGCGGCGCTGAGCGCGAGCAAACTTGCGCGAGGACTGATCGTAGTGTGGCGGCTGCTCCACTGTATCTCCGAACGGCTTTTCGGCTTGCGCGACCGTCGATGGCAAACCTCATACCGCAGCAGACCGCTCGCCGCACCCCATCCGGCGCTTCGCGCCACCTTCCCCGCTTCGCGGAGAAGGGGAACACGTCATCGCGATGAGCGCCGCTAATTCAGGTTGAGTGCGCGCCGCGCAGCCGATCGCCAGCGTGACCTCGGCGCCGATCCGACCGCT
This sequence comes from uncultured Alphaproteobacteria bacterium, assembly GCA_963724785.1. Classification (GTDB taxonomy): domain Bacteria; phylum Pseudomonadota; class Alphaproteobacteria; order Rhizobiales; family Beijerinckiaceae; genus Roseiarcus. The sequence continues at coordinate 45,855 of CAVRWC010000012.1, forward strand.
GACGCCGCACCGCCGCGGTCCGCAGACTACGAACCCTTCCCCAGCTTGCTGGGGAGGGTGGCGCGTAGCGCCGGATGGGGTGTGGCCAACCGCTTCGGCCCAAGCCGGCTTGCACGACCGTCACCGCGAAGCCTTTTCGCCCCCGACCTGCTTTCCACACCCCATCCGGCCTTCGGCCACCTTCCCGCTTCGCGGAGAAGGGAACGGCATCGTGATCGGCGCGCCGCGATCCGTTCTCCCAGATCCACCTCCGCCGTCGCCAGTTCATAGCTGGTCTGGAGGTTGAGCCAAAACCGCGCGCTGTTTCCGACGGTGGAGTGTCCTTAGCTTCACTGCTCTCGGTGACTTTTGTTCTGACGGTCCCCACGCACCGCTTTAATTTTGGCGCGGCCACGTCCGATATTTCTTCACCAGTCGTTTTGCTTTTTAGCTTGTTCATGTAGGTGTGCCCCGAGCGCCTGATTATCATACCTGCGACCTTGGTGCTCGATGCTCCGAATGACCTTGCTCCAATGTCGACGACCGTCCCAAATTGTACTATCATGCGACAAGCGGAGATAGGCAGTGATCCTCATCTCCTCCTCCTCATCCCCCCGCCCTTCGGCCGCGCCTCCCCCCCCCCCAGATTGTGCGGCCCCATGTCCTCGTCGGCCGGCTTGTGCGGCCGGTGCGCCGGCATGTTGGCCGCGCGGCCGTACTTGCGCTCGCCCGCGAAGGCGCCAGCCGTCGCCTCGACGTCGGTCTGCCGCGCCAGCGGGTCGTCGCCGACCGCAAGCTCGACCGCCTGCAGCCGCTTGATCTCGTCGCGCAGGCGCGCCGCCTCCTCGAACTCGAGGTTGCCCGCCGCCGTCCTGCATCCGCTTTTCCAGATCGGCGATGGCGCCGTGCAGGTTGTGGCCGACATGGTCGCGCCGTCCGCGAGGCCGACGTCGACCGTGACGTGGTCCGCCTCCGCGACCGAGCCCAGAATGTCCTGGATGCCGCGCTTGATCGTGGCGGGGGTGATGCCGTTGGCCTCGTTGTAGGCGGTCTGCTTCTCGCGCCGCCGCCGGGTCTCCTCCATCGCCCGCTCCATCGAGCCGGTGATGTGATCGGCGTAGAGGATCACCTTGCCGTCGACGTTGCGCGCGGCGCGGCCGATGGTCTGCACCAGCGACGTCTCGGAGCGCAAGAAACCTTCCTTGTCGGCGTCGAGGATCGCGACCAGCGCGCATTCGGGGATGTCGAGCCCCTCGCGCAAGAAGGTTGATGCCGACCAGCACGTCGAACGCGCCGAGGCGCAGGTCGCGGATGATCTCGATGCGCTCGATGGTGTCGATGTCGGAGTGCATGTAGCGCACCCGCACGCCGTTCTCGTGCAGGTATTCGGTCAGGTCCTCGGCCATGCGCTTGGTCAGCACGGTGACCAGCGAGCGATAGCCGCGCTGCGCCACCTCCTTGACCTCGGCGAGCAGGTCGTCGACCTGGCTGCGGGCCGGGCGGACCTCGACCGGCGGGTCGATCAGGCCGGTCGGGCGGATCACCTGCTCGACGAAGACGCCGCCGGTCTGCTCCAGCTCCCAGTGCCCCGGCGTCGCCGAGACGACGACGGTCTGCGGCCGCATCGCGTCCCATTCCTCGAACCGCAGCGGGCGGTTGTCCATGCAGGAGGGCAGCCGAAAACCGTATTCGGCCAGCGTCGCCTTGCGCCGGTAGTCGCCGCGGTACATGCCGCCGATCTGCGGGATGGTCACGTGGCTCTCGTCGCAGAAGATCAGGGCGTTGTCGGGCAGGTACTCGAACAGGGTCGGCGGCGGCTCGCCGGGCCGGCGGCCGGTGAGGTAGCGCGAATAGTTCTCGATGCCGGCGCAGGAGCCGGTCGCCTCCAGCATCTCGAGGTCGAAGATGGTGCGCTGCTCGAGCCTCTGCGCCTCGAGCAGCCGGCCCTGATGCGTTGAGCTCGTCGAGCCGGATCTTCAGCTCGCGCTTGATGCCGGCGAGCGACTGCAGCAGCGTCGGGCGCGGCGTGACGTAGTGCGAATTGGCGTAGATTTTCACGAATTCGAGGTCGGCGGTCTTCTGGCCGGTGAGCGGGTCGAACTCCGCGATCGCCTCGATCTCGTCGCCGAAGAAGCCGACGCGCCAGGCGCGGTCCTCGTAGTGGGCCGGGAAGATCTCGATCGTGTCGCCGCGCACGCGGAACACGCCGCGGGTAAAATCGCCGAGCGACCGCTTGTACTGCAGCGCCACCAGGTCGGCGATCAGCTGGCGCTGGTCGACCTTGTCGCCGAGCTTCAGCGCGAAGGTCATCGCGGTGTAGGTCTCGACCGAGCCGATGCCGTAGATGCACGACACCGAGGCGACGATGATCACGTCGTCGCGCTCCAGCACCGCGCGGGTGGCGGCGTGGCGCATCCGGTCGATCTGCTCGTTGATGTCGGATTCCTTCTCGATGTAGGTGTCGGTGCGCGGGACGTAGGCCTCCGGCTGGTAATAGTCGTAGTAGGAGACGAAATACTCGACCGCGTTGTCGGGAAAGAAGCTCTTGAACTCGCCGTAGAGCTGGGCGGCGAGCGTCTTGTTGGGCGCGAGGATCAGGGCCGGCCGCTGGGTCGCCTCGATCACCTTGGCCATGGTGAAGGTTTTGCCGGAGCCGGTGACGCCGAGCAGCACCTGGTCGCGCTCGTTCGCCGCGATCGCCCTCGACCAGCTCCTCGATCGCGCCCGGCTGGTCGCCGCTGCGGCTCGTAGTCGGCCACGATGCGGAACGCGCGCCCGCCCTCCGACTTGTCCGGCCGCGGCGGCCGGTGCGGCGTCCAGGCCGGGCGGTTGCGGATGTTGGGGTCGCCGAGTTCGAGCAGGCTCTTCAGCGACTCGATGGTGGCGGTCGCGCCGGAGAGGCCGCGCGGATGGCTGTCGGGCGCGGCGGACTCGAATTTTTGCTGCGGCATTTCGCCGAAGCCGTCGGGCTTCGGCTCGACCAGCGCGGGGTTGAGCAGCGCGGCGAGATGGTCGCCGAGCGGTTGAAGCTCGGGCCGCGACGCCTTCGACTTCGGCGTCCGGCCGGGTTTTTTGGGTGCGGGCATGGGCGGAATATGGGGCGAATCGGGGGGCGGGGGAAGGGCATGGGCCGTGTGCGCTCGCCTGGCTCATAAACGACATTTTATGCGGGCGCCGTCGCCGCTGAACCGTCGATTTCGGTTATACGCTCGCAGCCGTGGGCGCGCCCTTCGCCGGGGACGCCGGTTGTGGCTACAACCCGAGGATCAACCGTGACAGCATCGGACGCCCCGCGGTTTGCTTTCGTCCTGTCGCTGGCCGCCGCCGTCGGGGGGTGCCAGACCGAGAGCAAGCCCATCCCCGTGATGTCGGTCATCCAGTACGAGGCGCTGCCGCCGGGTCAAAAGCCGATCATGTTCCGGGACCCGGATCCGCTGCTCGCCTTTCCCTACAACATCCATGAAACCGACGGGCTCAGCCGCAATCCGAACGATTGCGCGCGCTGGGGCTGCGTCGACAACGCCGACCGCTGACGAGCGGCGCGGGCGGCGCCAGGGCGCTGGCGGTGGACGCTCGCGGCGGGGTGCAGGATCAGTCGCAGCGCCCTGTGAGGCGGCGTTTGGCGACATTCCCTTGACTGGGACGCGACGCCTACGCTTCCAGCGCCTGATCGAGGTCGCGGATCAAATCCTCCGCCGTCTCCAGCCCGACCGAAAGCCGGATGACATCGTCGCCGGCGCCGGCTGCGGCGCGCTGCGCTTCGGACAACTGGCGGTGGGTGGTCGAGGCCGGATGCAGGATCAGGCTGCGGGTGTCGCCGATGTTGGCGAGATGGGAGAACAGGCGGACGTTCTCGACCAGCCGGACGCCCGCCTGGTAGCCGCCCTCGACCCCGAAGGTGAAAACCGCGCCGGCGCCCTTCGGCAGATACTTTTGCGCCAGCGCGCGATACGGGCTCGCCGGCAGCCCGGCGTAGGAAACCCACGCGACCTTCGGGCGCCCCGCCAGAAATTCGGCGACCGCCTGCGCGTTGGCGACGTGCCGCTCCATCCGCACATGCAGGGTCTCGACGCCGGTAATGGTCAGGAAAGCGTTCATCGGCGCGAGCGCCGGCCCGAAGTCGCGCAGGGCCACCGCGCGGGCCTTCATGGTGAAGGCGAAGTCGCCGAAGTTCTCGAAGAACTTCAGTCCGTGATAGGCGGGCTCCGGCTCGGTCAGCGAGGGAAAGCCCGCGCCTCGCGACCAGTCGAACCGGCCCGGACTCGACCACCACGCCGCCGAGCGCATTGCCATGGCCCGACAGGAACTTGGTGGTCGAATGGACGACGATGTCGGCGCCGTGCTCGATCGGGCGGCACAGGTACGGCGTCGCCAGCGTGTTGTCGACGATCAGCGGCAGGCCGGCCTCGTGGGCGACCGCGGCCACGCGCGCGATGTCGACCACCACGCCACCCGGATTGGCGAGGCTCTCGATGAAGATCGCCTTGCAACGCGGCGTCAGCGCCTTGCGAAAATTATCCGGGTCGGCCGGGTCGACGAAATGGCAGGTCCAGCCGAGTTTCTTGAACGACAGGCCGAACTGGGTGAGTGAGCCGCCATAGAGCGCGCGCGAGGCGACGAACTCGTCGCCCGGCCCCATCAGGGTGAAGAAGGTCAGGAACTGCGCCGCATGGCCCGATCCGGCCGCGACCGCCGCGCGGCCGCCCTCGAGGCTGGCGATCCGCTCCTCGAGCACCGCGACGGTCGGGTTGGTCAGCCGCGAATAGATGTAGCCGAAATCGTGCAGGTTGAACAGCGAGGCGGCGTGGTCGACGTCGTCGAACACATAGGCGGTCGTCTGATAGATCGGCGTCGCGCGCGCCCCGGTGGTCGGGTCGGGCGCCGCGCCGGCGTGAATGGCGCGGGTCTCGAACCCATAGGCGAGATTGTGCGGCGGGGCGGGGCGCGACTTCACCCGACGCGGCAACGGCGGCGTCGGGGCGCGGTTGCGGATGATGCCGCTGTTGACGCCGCTCCACGACAATTCGCCGCCGAGCCGGCCGAACTCGATCTTCGGGCAGCGGTTCATGATCACTTCGATCCCGGCGGCCTCGGCGACCTTCGCCGCCTCGTCGTTGCGCACGCCGAGCTGCATCCACAAGACCTTCGCGCCGATCGCGATCGCCTCGGCGACCACGCCTGGCGCCTCGGACGATGCGCGGAACATGTCGACCATGTCGATCGTGTCGGGGATGTCGCCGAGCGCGGCGTAGACGGTCTCGCCGAGCAATGTCTCACCCGCGATGGCCGGATTGACCGGGATGACGCGGTAGCCTTTGCCCTGCAGGTACTTCATCACGAAGTAGCTCGGCCGGTTCCAGTTCGGCGAGGCGCCGACCATGGCGATCGTCCTCACCCGCTCGAGGATCGAGCGGATCTTCGCGTCCGGGTAGGGAATCGGTTCGAGGCCGGCCATGGCTTGGGTCCTTTAGACGGCGCCGTCCATCCTTAAGCCGGAAGAAGGAAGCACCGGCCGTTCATGGCGGCCCTTTGCGTACCGCGACCAGCGAAGATAAAGGCCGCCGGCGATGATGACCGCGTTGCCGGCGACGATCGGCAGCGTCGGGGCGTCGCGCCAGACGATCCAGCCCATCAGCGCCGCCCACAGGATCGCCGAATATTGAAGCGGCGCGAGCACCGCGGCGCGCGCCAGCGCCAGCGCGCGAGTGATCAGGATGAAGCACAGCATCGACACGATCCCGACCATCGCCATCAGCCCGAGGTCGAAGGCGTTCGGCGTCGTCCAGGCGAAGGGAATCGTCGCCGCGCCGATCAGGCCGCCGCCGGCGAACTGCCAGACGGTCAGCTGCAGCCAGTGGGAGCGTCGCAGCTTTCGCGTCAGCGTCTGGCCGAGGGCGAACATGGTCGCCCCGAACAAGGCGAGCGGCGACGCCCAGGAGAACAGTTGCGGCGTGGGCCTCAGCGCGATCAGGACGCCGGCGAAACCGATCAGCACCGCGATCCAGCGGAACCGCTCGACCTTCTCGCCGAGCAGCGGCGCCGACAGCGCCGTCACGATCAGAGGCGAGGCCATGTAGAACGTCATGACGTCGGCGAGCGGCATATATCGGGTCGCCCAGTAGAATGCGAACGTGTCGGCCGCCATGGCGAGCACCCGCACGACCTGGAGCGGCGGGTTCTCGACCGCTCGCAGCGCGGGTTTGAGCGCGAGCGCCATCGGCGCGAGCACGAAGGCCGAGCCGACCGAGCGGATCAGCATCAGCTGCCCGACGCCGTAGTCCGCGACCAGCCATTTGCCGAGCGCGTCGTTGAGCGCGAACAGGAAGACGCCGTCAGGTAGAGCGCGACGCCGAGGCCAAGCGTTGCGGAAACGGAAGCGGACTTCTGGGATGAACGGGCACGAGCGACAAGGCGAATCCGGGAGAACCAAGGGACGGCGTCGATCCCAGAATGGCTTTGCTGCGCTCGCAATACGATGCGGGCTACGCCGGCCGCAAAGAGACGGCCGCCCAGCATGCGATACGGCCGGGCGAAAGCCGACGGCGAAAATCATGCCTCCCAGGAATTCGAATTCGAATCGCGGCTTCTCCAGGGAGTTGAGGGGCCAAGGGCGAGGCTGTGCGCCGGTTGAGCCGAGCCGCCGGATTTGGGGGCGATCGACTGAAATTCGCAGTGCACAAAAGTGGGAACCGGCGCGCCTGCCCCGCCGTTACCGGTTCAGCCGGCGGCCGCGGCGAATGCCCCTGAGAAACGCGTGTTTGCCGCGCGCGCGACTTGCGGCTTCCGAAAGCCAGAAAAGCTGAGGTGAACGATGATCGCGATTTAGTCGGCGGAGCTGGGGCTCGCGGCGCTTGCTTGACGACCGCCAAACCGATTCGGCCCCGGCCGGGGAGCCGAGAGCCAGACCGCGTCGCAACCGCGCGACCGCGGCGACGGAGGGGCTGCGCCGAGAAAAGGCGGCCTGACGGCGAGCGGCCGCCCCGCCTCCGGCAGGCGCCCGACGGAGAACGCAGCCGGAGCAGGGCCGGGCACGACAGCGAAAAGCCGCGAGGCGCACGGGGAACGTCCGAGCGAGACGGCGACGGAGAGAAGGGCGGACGGCTCCGAGAGTCCGCCAGCCAAGGCGCCGCGCGGCGCGGTGATCGCTGGCCGCCGGAGCGCTCGTCCTGGTCGTCGGCCGCGCCCGCCGGATATCTCTACTGGGACAACCTGTCGCATTTCGAATCGACCGACGACGCCTTCATCGCCGCGCGACAGTTCTCCGTCGCGCCGCAAGGTGGCGGGCTATGTCGTCGCCGTTCCGGTGACCGACAACCAGCACGTCAACCAGGGCGACGTGATCGCCCGCATCGATCGACCGCGACTATCGCGTCGCGCTCGGAGCAGGCCGGACGCGCAGGTCGCAGCCGCCGAGGACAGCATCCACAACATCGACGCGCAGATCGCCGTGCAGGAGGCGCAGGTCGCGGCAGGCCGGGCGCAGGTCGACTCAGGCGCAGGCGGCGCTCGTGTTCGCGCAGGAGCAGGCGGCCCGGTACCAGGCAGCTGGTTCAGACCGGGCGCCGGCACGGTCCAGAACGCCCAGCAATACAGCTCGGGCCTGCGCCAGCAGGAGGCGGCGCTCAGACCCGCGAAGGCCACGCTGGCGCGCGCTCGAGCGACAGGTCGACGCGCTGAAGGCGCAGCGCAACAGCGCCGAGGCCAATCTCCGGCCAGGCGGAGGCGCAGCGCGACCAGGCCGCGCTCAACCTGTCCTACACCATCGTCAGCGCCGACCAGCCCGGGCGGATCGCCAACCTCACCGCCGGCGTCGGCGCAGTACGCGACCGTCGGAACCGGCGCTCACGATGTTCGTTCCCGACGACATCTGGGTCGCGCGAACTTCAAGGAGACGCAGCTCGACGCCATGCGGCCGGGCCAGCCGGTCACGATGGGATCGACGCCTATCCGGAGCGGATCCTCCACGGCCATGTCGCGAGCGTCCAGCCGGGATCGGGCACCGCTTTCTCCCTGCTGCCGGCCGAGAACGCGACGGGCAACTACGTGAAGATCGTCCAGCGCGTGCCGGTCAAGATCGTCATGGACAACACCGCCGAAGCGACGTCACGCTGGGGCCCGGCATGTCGGTCGTGCCGACCGTGCGCGACCAATCCCGCGCCGTCCTCTTAGGAACAGCTCGAGGCGCGCCTGCCCTGGCTGCGCAGCCGGCCCCTCGGCGGCAGGTTCGTGAGCGCGGCGACGCGACGCGCGCTCCTCCGCTGCGGCGAGCGCGGCGGGCGCGAGCCCCTGGCTGATCGCCTTGCTGGTCGCGCTCGCGGCCTTCATGGAGGTGCTCGACACGACCGTCGTCAACGTCGTGCTCCCCTATATCGCCGGCGGCATGGGGGTCAGCGACGACGAGGCGTCCTGGGTCGGTGACGACCTATCTGGTAGCCAATGCCGTCAGCCTGACGGCGAGCCCGTTCCTCGCCCGGCAGCTCGGCCGCAAGACGTTCTTCCTCGCCTGCCTCGGGCTCTTCACCCTGAGTTCGCTTCTGTGCGCGCAAGCCTGGAATCTCGACTCGCTTCTCCTGTTCCGGATCCTGCAGGGGCTCGCCGGCGGCGGCATGGTGCCGGTTTCGCAGTCCATTCTGGCGGACGCCTTCCCGCCCAGAAGCGCGGGCAGGCGTTCGCGCTGTTCGGCATCGCCGTGGTCGTCGGCGCCGGTGGTCGGGCCGACGCTCGGCGGCTGGCTCGCCGACAATGTCTCGTGGCGCTGGTGCTTCCTGATCAACTTTCCGGTCGGCCTCGCGACGATGGCGCGCGATCGCCGACCGTGCTGCCCGCGGACAAGACCGCGAGCGCGCCGGCCGGTTCGATGTCATCGGCTTCCTGCTGGTCGCGACCTTCCTCGGCGCGCTCGAGGTCGTGCTCGACCGCGGGCTCGAGGACGATTGGTTCGGCTCGACCTTCATCGTCGTCAATGCGGCGGTCACAGCGATCGCGTTCGCGCTGATGATCCCGTGGGAGATGACCAGGTCCGATCCGATGATCGATGTGCGCATGGTGGGGTCGCGCCAGTTCGGCGCCTGCTTCCTGGTGATGGGCGCGACCGGCGCCATCCTCTACGCGACGACCCAGTTCCTGCCGCTGCTCTTGCAGACGGACTTCGGCTACACCGCCGACCTGGGCCGGGCTCGCGCTGTCGCCGGGCGGGCTCGTCACGATGGTGATGATGTTCGTGATCGGCGCCATCTCGAACAAGGTTCAGCCCAAATACCTGATCATGGCCGGCGGCGCTGATCATCGCGGCGTCGATGTATGAGCTGACGAACGTGTACGGCGACGCTCAACTTCTGGTTTTTCGCCCGGTCGCGCATGCTGCTCGGCCTCGGGCTGCCGCTGATCTTCATCCCGATCATCGCCGCTTCCTACGACGGCGATTCCGCCCGAGAAGATCGACATGGCCTCGGCGCTCGATCAACGCCGCGCGCAACACCGGCGGCTCGATCGGCATCTCGATCGCCTCCAACGTGGTGGCGCATCGCGAGCAGTTCCATCAGGCCCGGCTGATCGAGAACGCCGTCCCCGCGAGCGTCCAGTACCAGGACACGCTGCATCAGGTGACGCGGTATTTCGAGGCGCAGGGGAGCGCGGCCGCTCAGGCGCAGCAGCAGGCGGTCGCCTGGATCGGCCAGGAGATCGCGCTCCAGGCGTCATACCTGGCCTACGTCGGACGTTTTCTGGGTCCTGACGATGATGGCGCTCGCGGCCGTGCCGCTCGCCATGACCCTGCGCAAGGTGAAGCTCGGCGGCCCGGCGCCGGCCGCGCACTGAGGCCGCGGCGCGGCCCCCGAAAGCGCGGCCTGGAGCCGCCGCGGTCCTCAAACGACACGGCCGCATCTCGGATGCGGCCGTGAACGATCCGAAAGCTGTCGTCAGCGCGAGTAGAACTCGATGACGAGGTTCGGCTCCATGTGGGTCGGATAGGGGACCTCGGTCAGGTTCGGGAATGCGGGTGAGCTTGGCCGTGCCCTTGGCCGGATCGACCTCGACGTAGTCCGGCACCTCGCGCTCGGCGAGCGCCTGCGCCTCGATCACGATGGCGAGCTGCCTCGAGGCTTCCTTGATCTCGATCACGTCGCCGACCTTCACCTGATAGGAGGCGATGTTGACCCGCCGGCCGTTCACCTTGATGTGGCCGTGGTTGATGAACTGGCGGGCGGCGAACACGGTCGGCACGAACTTGGCGCGGTAGATCGACCGCGTCGAGCCGGCGCTCCAGCAGGCCGATCAGGTTGGCGCTCGAGTCGCCCTTCATCCGGAGCGCCTCGACATAGTACTTGTGGAACTGCCGCTCGGAGATGTTGCCGTAGTAGCCCTTGACCTTCTGCTTGGCCTTGAGCTGGGTGCCGAAGTCGGTCGCCTTGCCTTTGCGGCGCTGGCCATGCTGGCCGGGGCCGTATTCGCGCTTGTTGAACGGGCTCCGGGGACGGCCCCAGATGTTCTCGCCCATGCGGCGATCGATCTTATACTTGGCTTGTGCGCGCTTCGTCATCGCGGTTCCTCTGTGTTATCCGATGGTGGGTCGAGGAACGCGCCCTCCTCTGCGCCCTTCCCGGGCGCCGACAGGTCCAGGCCGAGCAAGGCCGTGACCACGGGTGCGTCAAACGGAAATCGCGCCCTCCCGGACGGAGAGCGCGCTCGCCGCGGCCTCTGGTAGGGGATCGGCTGGCGCTGTCAACGGACACGCGGGGTTTGCCGGCGCGGCGACCGGCCGCCCGCTCGCCGGGGATGCGGGCATGCACCCCACGCATGCAGTTTGCGATGTTTCTGACCCCATAAGATTCCACAAAGTCTCCAATTAACGCTTGGATTTCAGCGTGGCATCATGCGGAGATCGGACAATATGTCGCGCGCTCAAAAGCGCATGCGCACTCGCAGTGCGATCTTGACTTTTGTCTCCGCAGCAAGATACAAATGTTCATGTTGAGGGGATGAAGCGACGGCGGTTCCGAAGGTTTCGGAGCCGGGAACAGGAGGGCGGTCAACACAAGGAGACCGCCATAATGAACTTCAATATCTATCCGTTTTCTGCGCGAACGCCGGACCTACTGGAACGTCATCCAGGAGCTGTCCACAATACACCGACCGCGAATTGCAGGACATCGGCATCGATCGCGCCGACATCCACGAGATCGCGCGCCTCGCCTCCAGGGAGGCCAGGGCGCTAGGCGTAAACCAAACATCGCGAGCAATGTCGCAGTCTGGCGGCGGCGCCCCTCGGGCGCCGCCAGACCTCAGGAGCGATTGATAAACGTCCTCGATTCGGACGATGTCGTCCTCCCCCAGATAGCTTCCGGTCTGCACCTCGATCAGCTCGAGGTCGATCTTGCCCGGATTGGCCAGACGGTGATCGGAGCCGATCGGCAGGTAGATCGAACTCGTTTTCGTGCACGAGCTGCACGGCCCCGTTCAGCGTCACCTCGGCGGCCCCTCGCACCACGATCCAGTGCTCGGCGCGGTGATAGTGCTTCTGCAGCGACAGCCGCCCGCCGGCCTCACCACGATCCGCTTGACCTGGTAGCGCGGCGCCGTGGTCGATGCTCTGGTAATAGCCCCAGGGCCGGTACATGCGGCGATGCTGGGTCGCCTCGGGCTGGTTCTCCGCCTTCAGCTGCTCGACCAGCTGCTTGACCTTGTCGGTCTGCGACTTGTCGGCGACCAGCATCGCGTCGCCGGTCGCCACCACGATCACGTTGTCGCAGGCCGATCACCGCGGCCAGATGCTCGTCCGAGCGGACGAGCACGTTCGACGAATCGATCGCCACCGCCCGGCCGCGCAGGCTGTTGCCGTCGGCGTCCTGCGGGCTCAGCCGCCAGACGGTCGACCACTGGCCGACGTCCGACCAGCCGACGTCGGCCTCCAGCACCGCCGCGCGGCGCGTTCGCTCCATGACCGCATAGTCGATCGAGGTGCGCGGCGCCTGGACGAAGGCGTCGCGGTCGAGAACGAGGAATCCGAGATCGTCCTTGGCGAGGGCGACGGCCTCGGCGGTGGCCGCGGCGATCTTCGGCTCGAAATCGCTTCAGCTCCTCCAGCATGACGTCGGCGCGGAACACGAAGTTGCCGGAGTTCCACAGATATCCCGCTTCGATGAAGGTCTTCGCTGCGCTTCGCGTCCGGCTTTTCGACGAACCGCTCGACGCGGCGGACCTTCGGATCGTCAGGCGAGCGGTTCGCCGGGATGGATGTATCCGTAGCCGGTCGCCGGATGATCCGGCTTCACGCCGAAGGTGACGATCTCGCCCGCCTCCGCCGCGCCGGCCGCCTGCCGCGCAGAGCTGGGCGAACCGCTTTTCGTTCTGGAACACGTGATCGGCCGCGAGGATCGCCACGATCGTCTTCGGGTCGCGGGCCGCCGCCCACGCCGCCGCCGCCCCGACCGCGGCCGCGCTGTCGCGCCGCTCGGGCTCGAGCAGGATCGTCGCCTCCGCGCCGATCTCCTTGAGCTGCTCGGCGACCCGGAAGCGATAGTCGAAATTGGTGATGACGACCGGACGATCGAACACCTCCGCGTCCCCGACCACGCCGATGATCGACTGGAAGGTCGAGCGGTCGCCGATCAGCGGAATGAACTGCTTGGGCAGGCTCTCGCGCGATTCCGGCCATACCCGGGTGCCCGATCCGCCGCACATGATCACAGGAAGAATTTTCGGCCATTACGTCCCCTGCACGTTTTTGTCGGCGCGCCGCGCCGGACCCCCGCGAGCGTTCTTGCTGGAATAGCGCACGCTGGCAACCGCCGATCTTGTACTCCTTCCGGGCAAAGGACGCATCCAACGGCATGCCGAGGCCCCGCGGGCCGCCATAAAACGGCGGCGATGGCCGTTTGGCCCTCTGACCGCCGGCCGCTCAAAAATCGGTCGGCGCGCCGCCCTCGGCCTTGCGGCGCGCGACGAAGGCCTCCAGCGCCTCGCGCCGCTCCGGCTCGAACGGCGGCGGCGTGTAGGCGGCAAGCCGTTCCGCGACGATGCGCCCGGCGGCGTCGGCGGCGGTCGGCGACCCGGCCTCGCGCCAGGTCTCGTAGTTGCGCCAGTCGGAGATCATCGGCGCGAAGAAGGCGGTCCGGTAGCGCGACTGGGTGTGCTCGGCGCCGAAGAAATGTCCGCCCGGCCCCACTTCCCGGATCGCGTCGAGCGCGAGCTCCGCATCGTCGACGCGCATCGGCCTCAGGAATTCCGCGACCATCGCGAGCAGGTCCGCGTCGAGCGCCATCTTCTCGAACGACGCCTGCAGACCGCCTTCCATCCAGCCCGCGCCATGCATCAGGAAGTTGACTCCGCCCATGATCGCGCCCCACAGCGAGAACACGCTCTCGTAGGCCGCCTGGGCGTCGAGCGCATTGGCGGCGTTGGCGTTGGAGGAGCGATAGGGCAGGCCGAGCCGGCGCGCGAGCTGGCCGCCGACGATCGCCGTCTTCATGTATTCCGGCGTGCCGAAGGCGGGCGCGCCCGACTTCATGTCGACGTTGGAGGTGAAGCCGCCGTATACGAAGGGCGAGCCCGGCCGCACGATCTGCGCCAGTACCAGACCCGCCAGCGCCTCGGCGTGCTGCTCGGCGAGCGCGCCGGCGAGCGTCACCGGCGCCATGGCGCCGGCCAGCGTGAACGGCGTCAGCACGACGACCTGATTGCGCCGCGCCATCTGGATGATCCCCTCCAGCATCGGCGTATCGAGCCGGAGCGGCGAGGACGAGTTGATGACCGTGAACAGCGACGGCTCGCGCTCGAGCGTCGCGTCGTCGATCCCGCGCGCGATCTTGATCATCTCGATCGCGTCGAGATTGCGCTCGCGCCCGAGGCTATAGGCGTGGATCGGCTTGTCCGACAGCGTCAGCATGTCGAAGAGCGCGTCGAGATGGCGCACGGAAGCATGCACGTCGACCGGCTCGACCGGATAGCCGCCCCAGAAGTGGATGGCGTCGAACGTCTGGCCGAGCCGGATGAAGTTGCGAAAGTCGGCGATCGTCCCCGGCCTGCGCCCGCCGGCGCGGTCGAAGGCGTTGGGCGCGCTGGCCACCGAGCCGAACGCGACGTGTCGCCCGCCGATCGCGAGACGGCGCGCGGGGTTGCGCGCGTGCAGGGTGAATTCGCTGCGGCGCGAGGCCGATCTGCGCCTCGACCAGCGCCGGATCGAAGCGCACCCGCTTCGAGTCCGGATCGACGTCGGCGCCGGCGTCCTTCAGCATCGCCCGCGCGCCGTCGTGCAGGAAATCGATCGCCGATCTCCTTCAGCACGGTCAGGGCGGCCCGATGGATCGAATTCGAGTTCGTCGCGCGACACGAGGTCGAGCGGCGGGAAGGGCGCGACGGGCTGGGCGGGCGGCGCGACGGCCGCGGCGCACGCTGCGTTCGGCGCCGCGGCGACGGCGGCGGCACGGAGTTCCTGCGGCAGGATCTTCAGCGGACATGGCGGCTTCCCGGGAGAAGCCGATGGCGGCGGCGATTCGGGTCGTCACGGCTAATGGCGGCGTCCGCGCCGCGCCTCGCGCGAAAATGGCATCGCGACATGCCAATTTGAACGGCTACTTCGCCGCCCTGAGCTTCGGCGGCTCGCTCGGCGCGGCGGCGTCCGGCTCGGCGGTCTTGCCCGCCGCGAAGCGCGCGATCAGCCACGAGCGGAACAGCGCCACCGCCTCGTTGCTGAGGTCCTCCGGATGGGTGGTGAGGTAGTAGCCGTAGCCCTCGTCGATCCAGAGGTCGAACGGCTGCACCAGCCGCCCCGCCTTGATCTCCTCGTGGAACAGCCGCGGATCGATGAGCGCGACGCCGTCGCCGCTCATCGCATATTGCGCCGCGAGCTGCTGGGTGTCGAACACGAGGCCGCGATCGACGGCGAGGTCGGGCCGGCCGATCGAGCGCACGAACATCTCCCAGAAGAAGTGGCGCGGCCGTCCGTCGATCTTGATGTGCAGGAGGTCGCTGCCGGCGATAAGCCGGGCCGGGTCGCTGGCGTCGACCGTCTCCAGGAGCTTCGGGCTGCACATCGGCGTCGCGCGCACCATCCACAGGAGATCGTGGATCGCGTCGGTGACGCGCGGCTCGGAATAGACGATGGCGATGTCGACGTCGCCGTCGACCTCGGGGCCGGTGCTCGGCTTCGACACGATCTCCAGCGTGATGCCCGCGTTCTCGGCGCGGAAGTCGCGCAGGATCGGGATCGCCAGGCGATGGGCGAAGGACGTCGGCAGGGCGACCTTCAGCACCCGCTTCGGCCGGCCCTTCTCCTTGATGACCTCGCCGAGCGCCTGGTCGATGCGGTCGAACGACTTCGTCACCACCGGCAGAATGTGCCGCCCCGCCTCGGTGAGGACGAGCTGCTGCGGCCGCCGTTCGAACAAGGATCACGCCGAGGAAGTTCTCGAGGACGATCACATGACGGCTGACCGCGCTCTGCGCGACCGTCAGGCTGTTGGCCGCGGCGGTGAAGCTCAGGTGCTGCCCCGCCGCCTCGAACGCTCGCAGCGCGTTCAGCGGCAACCATTTGCGATCCATCCGTCCTCCCCGCGCCGCGCTCGTTCGGACATCGCCGAAGCTGGGCTTGCGATGCGCGATGAATAGTTTCTTAACTCATGACGCGGCAGTCCCACAATACGCTCGACGCTCGCGAACTGCGCCGGACAAACCGCGGAGCGAGGAATGCGCACAGGAATCTTCAAGCGCGGGCGCGCCTCGTTCGATCCGGCGCCGCGCAATGGCGTCTACCGATAGTGCGTCCAGATCGTCTTGAAGTCCATGTACTTGTCGATCGCGTGCGGCGAGCGGTCGCGACCGAAGCCCGGACTGCTTGAAGCCGCCGAACGGCGTCGTGAGCGACGAGCGGTCGTAGGTGTTGACCCAGACGGTGCCGGCGCGGATGGCGCGCGTGAGCCGATGCGCGACGTCCATGTCGCGCGTCCACACCGCGGCGGCGAGTCCGTAGATCGTGTCGTTGGCGAGCCGCACCGCCTCGGCCTCGGTCTCGAACGGAACGACCACGACGACCGGACCGAAGATCTCCTCCTGCGCGATCCGCATGCTGTTGGTCGCGTCGTCGAGAATCGTCGGCTCGACATAGAAGCCGCCGGTCTCCGCCAGCGCGCGCCTGCCGCCGTGCGCGAGGCGCGCGCCCTCCTTTACGCCCAGCTCGATATAGTCGAGCGCGCGCCGCATCTGCCGCTCCTCGACCATCGCGCCGAGCTGCGCTGCCGGGATCGAACGGATGGCCGAGCGGAATCTGCGCCCGCTGCACGGCGGCGATCTTTTCGACCAGCGCCGCGCGGATCGAGGCGTGCGCCAGCACGCGCGAGCCCGCGTGGCAGGTCTCGCCCTGGTTGTAGTAGATGCCCCAGGCGATCGCTTCCGCGGCGGCGTCGAGATCGGCGTCGGGCATCACGACATGGGGCGACTTGCCGCCGCATTCGAGCGCGACGCGCTTCATGTTGCTCTGGCCCGCATAGACCATCATCAGCTTGCCGACCTCGGTCGAGCCGGTGAAGGCGATCATGTCGACGTCCGGGTGGAGCGCGAGCGGCTTGCCGGCCTTCTCGCCGAAACCCGGCACGACGTTGAGGACGCCGTCGGGCAGGCCCGGCCTCGCTGGCGAGCCGGCCGAGGACGAGCGAGGCGAGCGGCGACTGCTCGGCCGGCTTCAGGACCACCGAATTGCCGGCGACCAGCGCCGGCCCGATCTTCCAGGCGGCGATGATCAGCGGATAGTTCCACGGCACGATCGCGCCGACGACGCCGAGCGGCTCCTTGCGCACCATCGCGACGTCGTGCGCCCCGAGCGGCGCGACCTCGTCGTAGAGCTTGTCGGCGAGCTCGGCGTAGTACTGGATGCAGTTGGCGCAGAAGGGGACGTCGACGGCGAGCGCGTTGGCGATCACCTTGCCGACGTCGAGCGTCTCGAGCAGCGCGAGCTCGTCGAGCGTTGTCGCGGATGAGCTCGGCGAAGCGGAGCAGAACCGTCTTCTTCCGCTGCGGATCGGCGTCGCGCCAGACGCCGCTCTCGAACGCCGCGCGCGCCGCCTTCACCGCCCGGTCGACGTCGGCCTCGCCGCAATCGGCGACATGGGCGAAGACCTTGCCGTCGATCGGCGAAAGCTTGGCGAAGGTCGCGCCGTCGAGCGCCGGAACATAGGCGCCGTCGATGAAGGCGCGGCCCTCGATTGCGAGCGCGGCGGCGCGGGCGGTCCAGCCTTCGCGGGTCAGGGGGCGGTCGAGCATGAGCGAAAGACCTCTGCGGTAGAGCGACGAAACGCGGACCATGGCTGTGACAGCGCCGCGAGGAAACCGGGTTTTCCTTATGGTGCGATGCCCGGCGGGCATGGACCAGGAGGCGCAAAGCTCAGGACCGGCGTTTCGCGGAATTGGGCAGAGCGAGGCCGCCGGGTCCGAATGCGAGCGCCCAGACGGCGATCGCATCGAGAACGGGCCGAAGCGCCTCGGCCTTGGCGGTGGGCGAATAGATCGTCTGGGCGCCGTTCTCCGGGTCCTCGGCCCTGGTGATCAGCCCCTTGTCGAGCATGGTCTTGAGACGGTCCGCGAGGACATTGGTCGCGATCCCCTCTCCGGCGTTGAGAAACTCGCGGTAGTAACGCTTTCCGCCGATCAGCATGTCCCGCACGATCAGGAGGGTCCACTTGTCGCCGAAAATGTCGAGCGAGTAGCAGACCGGACACTTGCTTTGGGTCCGCTGTTTCATCCGTGTTCAGTCCAACCCTGAGCGGCGCGCCTTGGAGGTACGCCGGCCGCAGCCGTCGCCGTCCCGCCCATCGCCGCGGTCCACTTGCAAAATGCAAGCGGTTCGATTATAGCCCTCCTTGTCGGTCACTTGCAAAATACAAGTGATCGGGTCGGGACACTGCGCGTCCGAGCCTGCGCACCGAGCAAGCTTGGGCGATTGGCAGAAGCGCGAGGTGGGAAAGGGCCGCCATGGATTCGACAGCCGCCGCGACGCCTTCCGGCTCTCCCGCCGCAGGCCTTTCCACGCAGCAACGCGCAGATCCGGCCCCGAGACGGTTCGAGGACGCCAAGCTCGCGCTCGCGAAGCGATGCTCAGCGGCCCGATCCTGCCAACCCTGATGCGGCTGGCGCTGCCGACCATCGGCGTCCTTGTCGCCCAGACCCTGGTGAGCGTGGCGGAGACGTTTTACGTCTCCTTTCTCGGCACGGACGCCCTCGTCGGGGTCGCGCTCGTCTTTCCGGTCTGGATGCTGATGACGATGATGGCGGCCGGTGGCATTGGAAGCGGCGTCGCCTCTTCCGTCGCGAGGGCGGCGGGCGCCGGCCGTCATCAGGACGCGGACGCTCTCGTCTTTCACGCGGTCCTGATCGCCGTCGTCTTCGGGCTCGTCTTCTCGATCGCCGTTCTCTGTCTCGACCGCCCGCTCTTTCGCGCCCTCGGCGGATCCGGAGCGGCGCTCGATGCCGCCTTGATCTATGCGAGGTTCATCTTTCTCGCCGCGTTGCCGATATGGATCGTCAACCTCCTCTCGGCCGCGCTTCGAGGAATCGGGAACGTTCATGTCCCGGCGCTCGTCACACTCGCCGGCGCGGTCATCCTTGTTCCGCTGTCCCCCGGATTCATCTTCGGCGTCGGCCCGCTGCGCGGATTTGGCGTCGCCGGCGCCGGGATCGCGGTCACGCTCTACTATTGCGGCGCGGCGATCGTGATGATCCGCTATCTGATCAGCGGCCGCTCGGGCCTGCGACTGTCGGCGACGCGGCTGCGATGGGACCTCATCCGCGACATCCTGCGCGTGGGCGTCCTGTCTTCGGTCAATGCGCTCCTGCTCAATCTGACGGTCCTTCTCGTGACCGCGGCTGTCGGCCGGTTCGGCGTCGCGGCGATCGGCGGTTACGGGACCGCTTCACGGCTCGACTATGTCCTTATTCCGATCCTGTTCGGCATGGGCACAGCGATCCTGACCATGGTCGGGACAAACGTCGGCGCCGGCGCTCTCGTCCGCGCGAGACGCATCGCCTGGATCGGCGCGGCGATCAGCGCGGCGTTCACCGGGCTCCTCGGCGTTACGGTGGCGTTGTTTCCGGCTCTCTGGGTCGGGCTGTTCAGCCGGCAACCGGCGATCCTCGAGACGGGGGGCCTTTACCTTCGCATCGTCGGCCCAACCTACGCCGCCAACGGCCTGATCTTCGCCCTGAGCTTCGCCGCGCAGGGACGAGGCCGAATGGCCTGGCCCTTTGTCGCCGCAAGCACCCGGCTTCTCATCGCCGCTGGAGGCGGGTGGGTCGCCGTCTCGTTCTTTGATTGCCCGCCGGCGATCCTGTTCGCCATTGTCGCCGCCGCGTCGGTCGTCGCCGCGCTCATCTTCGTGACCGCCGATCTCTCCGGGTCCATGTGGGCCGCCGGCCGCAAGCGGCGACCTTGAGGCGGCGCGGACGCCCGGATCAGGGGTCCGCCCGCCGCGCTTCAAGTCCGGTCCGCCGGCCGCCGCCCTTCCCTTGGGGCGCGTCCCGCACTAAGTAAGCGCCTCGCTTCCCCGAAAACCCGAAGTCCATGGCTGAATTGAACCCCGTCGCGCGCCGGCGCACCTTCGCGATCATCTCGCACCCGGACGCCGGCAAGACGACGCTCACCGAAAAGATCCTGCTGTTCGGCGGCGCCATCCAGCTCGCCGGCGAAGTGCGCGCCAAGGCCAACCGCCGCCAGACCCGCTCGGACTGGATGGGCATCGAGCGCGAGCGCGGCATCTCCGTCGTCACCTCGGTGATGACCTTCGAATACGCCGACTGCGTCTTCAACCTGCTCGACACGCCCGGCCACGAGGACTTTTCGGAGGACACCTACCGCACGCTGACCGCGGTCAACTCGGCGGTCATGGTGATCGACGCCGCCAAGGGGATCGAGGCGCGCACGCGAAAGCTGTTCGAGGTCTGCCGGCTGCGCGACATCCCGATCGTCACCTTCATCAACAAGATGGACCGCGAGACGCGCGATCCGTTCGACCTGCTCGACGAGATCGAGAAGACGCTGGCGCTCGACACCGCGCCGCTCACCTGGACGATCGGCCGCGGCCGCTCGCTCGCCGGCGCCTACGACATCCGCCGCAGCCGCCTGACGCCGCTCGGCAAGGACGCCGAGACGATTCCGGTCAACGGCCCCGACGACCCGCGAGTGGCGGAGCTCCTGCCCGAGCACGAGCGCGCCGAGGCGATGGACGAGCTGAACCTCGCCGTCGAGGGCTGCAAGGCCTTCGACAAGAAGGCCTTCCTCGAAGGCCACCTGACCCCGGTCCTGTGGGGCAGCGCGCTCAAGGATTTCGGCGTCAAGGACCTGATCGACGCGATGGCCGAGTTCGCGCCCTCGCCCCGCGCGCAGGAGGCCGCGAGCCGCACGGTGAAGGCGGACGAGCCGAAGATGACCGGCTTCGTGTTCAAGATCCAGGCGAACATGGACCCGAACCACCGCGACCGCATCGCCTTCATGCGGGTCTGCTCGGGCAAGCTCCAGCGCGGCATGCGGGCGAAGCTGGTGCGCACCGGCAAGCCGATGACGCTGTCGGCGCCGCAGTTCTTCTTCGCCCAGGACCGCTCGCTCGCGGAAGAGGCCTTCGCCGGCGACGTGGTCGGCATCCCGAACCACGGGCTCTTGCGCATCGGCGACACGCTGAGCGAGGGCGAGGAGATCGTGTTTCGCGGCGTGCCGAGCTTCGCGCCGGAAATTCTGCGCCGGGTCAAGCTCGCCGACGCGATGAAGGCCAAGAAGCTGCGCGAGGCCTTGCAGCAGATGGCGGAGGAGGGCGTCGTGCAGGTGTTCCAGCCGAAGGACGGCGCGGCGGCGATCGTCGGCGTGGTCGGCGCGCTGCAACTCGACGTGCTGGTCGAGCGGCTCGAACGCCGAATACGGCCTGCCCGTGTCGTTCGAGCCGAGCCGGTTCGAGGTCTGCCGCTGGGTGTCGTCGGACGACAAGGCGGAGATGGAGAAGTTCCTCGGCGCCTATCCCTCGTCGCTCGCCTCGGATCTCGACGGCGCGCCGGTGTTCATGGCGACCAGCGCCTTCAACCTGCGCTACGAGCAGGAGCGCTGGCCGAAAATCGCCTTCGCCGACGTGAAGGACTACCAGAAGGCGGCGTAGCGCCTCGAAATATACGCTTCCGGGCTGAGGCCCTCTCATCATGAAGGTTCTATCCATGAAGACATTCGGTTACGCGGCCCAGACCCCGACCAGCAGGCTTGAGCCCTTCCCGTTCGAGCGCCGCGCGTTGCGCGGCAATGACGTGCTCATGGAGGTGCTCTACTGCGGCATCTGCCACAGCGACCTTCATCAGGCGCGGAATGATTGGGGCTTTAGCGAATACCCGATCGTTCCGGGCCACGAGATCGTCGGGCGCGTCGCGGCCGTCGGTCCGGAGGTCAAGCGTCACAAGGTCGGCGACGCGGTCGCGGTCGGCTGCATGGTCGACAGCTGCATGGCCTGCGACCAGTGCCGCAAGGGCGAGGAGCAGCTCTGCCGCGACGGCAACACGCAGACCTACAACGGCAAGGATCGCTTCACCTGCGAGCCGACCTACGGCGGCTACTCGAAGCACCTCGTGGTGCGCGAGGAGTTCGCGCTCAGCGTGCCCGAAGGCCTCGACCTCGCCAGGACGGCTCCTCTCCTCTGCGCGGGCATCACGACGTGGTCGCCGCTCAGGACCTGGAACGTCGGGCCGGAATCCAAAGTCGGGGTCATTGGCCTCGGCGGATTAGGTCACATGGCGGTCAAGCTCGCCGCCGGGCTCGGGGCGGACGTGACGGTGATGAGCCGCACAAAGAACAAGGAAGCCGACGCGCTCGCGCTCGGCGCCGATCGGATGCTCGTCTCCTCAGACGCTGCGGCGATGACGACGGCGAGGTCGCGATTTCGACCTGATCATCGACACGGTTCCGGTCGAGCACGACATCGCTCCCTATCTGCCCCTCCTCGACGTAGACGGCACGCTTGTGCTCGTCGGGCAGATCGGGCCGCTGCCCAAATTGTCCACGGTCCCGTTGCTGTTGGGGCGTCGCCGGGTGGCCGGCTCGCCGATCGGCGGCATCAAGGAGACGCAAGAGATGCTCGATTTCTGCGCCAAGAAGAACATCCTGCCTGATTGCGAGATGATCCGCATGGATCAGGTCAACGAGGCGTTCGAGCGCATGGAGCGGGCTGACGTGCGCTATCGCTTCGTGATCGACATGGCGTCGCTCAGCGCGCCCGGCTAGGCGGACGAGGTCCCGGCGCGCATCGCGGGGCGGCGCCGGAACCACCGCGGTGAGAGCACGCTTGCGGCCTGAAGGCCCGGCGAAGTCGGCCGAGCGTCCCTGGGACGGTCGAAGTCGAATGTGAGCGAATCCCCGCCAGCACATCCAAGACGTCCATGCGACGCCATCGACGGAGTTCCCAGGGAACAGTTTTGACCGCGCAGGGAGACCGCTTTTCGGATGGAGACGCCTCTCCTGCCGTGGAGCTATCTGCCGCTCTGGAGCGGCTATGACGCGGGACGTTTAGAAATTAGCCGTTGACCCGGAAAAGGGGCAACTATGCACTTGATTTGGCGGCGTCGAACCGGGACGTTCGGGTGGCGCGCCCGCGTCAGTCCGCAAACATGGACTTGGTTTCTCCTCGATTGCGGGGGAAACCGAGTTTGCGGCCGAGTACGACATAGTCATCAATCCACGCGTGAATCTCGCTACAAAAACGTCAAGGTCATGAGAAGTTACAAGTCGGGACCGAATTATTTCGTTCCGATCTAGGTTCGTCGTGGATACTATGCAAGTACCTGCTTCGCAGCCGCTAGTATCCCAAGTTCCATGGATGAATTCATTGCGTTCTTGCCGCAACTCTTCTGCTTGAGAAAGCAATTCGAGGACAGGTTTGGATTGTTCCGCTTCGTGGTCGTGAGAGTTCAAAAGCGCGCGCATCCATTTTATTTGCGTGGATAGTTGGGTTCTGGTTGTTACGACGAACATCGCGCCTTGTTCAGCCATCAAAAGAGTTCCGAGCAAGAGCGAGATGGATTTTTCGAGCGCCATCCACTGCGTCACCACCTTGCCTATGCGCAGGCAGATCGCGTCATCTGCCGGGGCGACAAAGAGTTCAGGCATCACCACACCTCATAAGAAAGAAAGGTCCCTAAGAAATAAATCGGGTTTGGAATTCCCGGCAAGGAGCCATCCCTGCCGGGAACCCGTTGTTTATCTTAGCGGCGCGGGAGCGTGCGCCAGTGCGCGGAAACCGCTTCGGTCTTGCCGAAACGGAGTTGGAAGTATTCCTCGATGTAGATCATCGGGTATTCTCCAAATGAATGGAGCGGCCTCGGGGGCTGTTGGTTGACGCGAGCGCACAAACGCAGCGCGCATCGATTGATGACCGCGAGGCCGCAGCCGCCATCGAATAACAACCAAGTTTGCGGGGATTGTCCGCGATCGCGGCTTCAGGCTAACTGGAGTTCATCTGAACAACTCCATCGATGGGATACCGACGCCATCACGGCGTTGGTGACGCGATTCGCCTCGAATTGGGTGTTGAAATCCTAGCGCTTTCTTTCGGGCGGCGTCTAGTCGTTCACCCAACGCTTGCGCTTGCGAAGTCGCAAAGTTGCAGAATTTGGCGCCTAGGGATTTGATACGGACTGCCCAGAAAAATCCCGGCGCGATTGTCGACGGCCTTTCCGCCCTGGCGTCCGGCGCCCTCGCTAAAGACCCCGTTGTCAAAGGATCCGCAATGACCGACCCGCTAGCGAGCGCCAATCCGCTTCTCGAAGCCTGGACCGGCCCGTTCGAGGCGCCGCCGTTCGACCGCATCGCGCCCCGTCACTTCGGTCCCGCGTTCGAGGCGGCATTGAGGCAAGCGCGGGCGGAGATCGACGCCATCGCCGCCGATTCCGCGCCGCCGACCTTCGCCAATACGATCGAGGCGCTCGAGCGCAGCGGGCGTTCGCTCAACCGGGTCGCGAGGGTTTTCTTCAACCTCTCCGGCGCCCATTCGAACGACGAACTGGAGGCGATCGAGCGCGCCATCGCCCCCGTCCTCTCCCGCCATCATAGCGACACCTATCTCAACGACGCGCTGTTCCAGCGCGTCGACGCGCTCAAGAAGGACGAGGCCTCGCTCGGGCTTTCCCCCGAGCAGGCGCGGGCGCTTCGACGCTATCATCTCGATTTCGTCCGAGCCGGCGCCGGCCTGCCGCCCGAGGCCAAGGCGCGGCTCGCCGCGATCGGCGAAAGGCTCGCGACGCTCGCCGCCGAGTTCGGCCAGAACGTGCTCGCCGACGAGAAAGGCCTGGACGCTCTGGCTCGGCCCCGGCGATCTTGACGGCCTTCCTGACTTCTTTGTCGCGAGCGCGGCGCGGCTCGCCGCCGAGCGTGGCGAACCCGGCAAATACGCCATCACGCTGGCGCGCTCCAGCGTCGAGCCGTTCCTGCAATTTTCCGCGCGCCGGGATTTGCGCGAGGCGGCGTTTCGCGCCTGGGCGGCGCGCGGCGAGAATGGCTGGGGCGACCGACAACCGCCCGATCGCCGCCGAAATGGTCCGCCTGCGCGCCGAACGGGCGAAACTGCTCGGCTACGAAAGCCACGCCCACTACCGCCTCGCCGACACGATGGCGAAGACGCCGAAGGCCGCGCTCGATCTTCTCGAATCGGTCTGGGCCCCAGGGGTCGCGGCCGGACGCCGGGAGGCGGAGGCGCTGCAGGCGATCGTCGCCCGCGAGGGCGGCAATTTCCAGGTCGCGCCGTGGGACTGGCGCTGGCTCGCCGAGAAGCGCCGCAAGGCCGAGTTCGATTTCGACGAGAGCGCGGTGAAGCCGTATCTCCAACTCGACCGGATGATCGAAGCGGCGTTTTATGCGGCGAACCGGCTGTTCGGGTTGAGCTTTACCGAGCGCAGCGACGTGCCGCTCTACCATCCCGACGCGCGCGCCTGGACGGTGGCCGCCCGCGACGGCGCTCCCATCGCGCTTTTCATCGGCGACTATTACGCCAGGGCCTCGAAACGCAGCGGGGCCTGGATGAGCAATTTCCGCGGCCAGGAGAAGCTCGATGGGCCGCAATTGCCGATCGTGGTCAACGTCATGAACTTCGTCAAGGGCGGCGATGGCGAGCCGAGCCTCATGAGCTTCGACGATGCGCGCACCCTGTTTCACGAATTCGGCCACGCGCTGCACGGGATGCTGTCGGACGTCACCTACCCGGTCCTGTCCGGGACTCGCGTCGCAGGCGACTTCGTCGAGTTTCCCTCCCAGCTCTACGAGCACTGGCTCGAGCAGCCGGAGATGCTTCGCCGCTTCGCCGTCCATTCCAAGACGGGCGAGCCGATTCCCGAGGCGCTGCTCGACAAGCTCATCCGCGCGCGGCGCTTCAACCAGGGCTTCGCGACCGTCGAATACACCGCCTCCGCGCTGGTCGATCTGAAGCTGCATCTCGATCCGGCGCCTGACGACGTCGACGTCGTCGCGTTCGAGCGGGAACAACTCCAGCGGATCGGCATGCCGGAGGCGATCGCGATGCGGCACCGGACGCCGCATTTCCAGCACATCTTCTCCGGCGGCTATTCCGCCGCCTATTACAGCTACCTGTGGTCGGAGATCCTCGACGCCGACGGTTTCGAGGCCTTCGAGGAGGCGGGCGACATATTCGACCCCGACGTCGCCCGCCGCCTGCACGATTACGTCTATGCGGCCGGCGGCAGCCGCGATTATGAGGACGCCTACCGCGCCTTCCGCGGCCGCGCGCCGTCGCCTGCGGCCCTGTTCCGCAAGCGCGGGCTCGAATCGCCGCTAAGTCCTTGAAAACAAACAATACCTCGTCGCAGAACCGGCCTGTTGGCTAGCTAAGCCCTTGGAAAGACTGGCGTCTGGTCGGAAATCCGCGCTCACCGCCGTTGGCCGGCCCTGTCGCGCGCCCGTTCGTACTGCGCCTTGACCTTGGCGGTCGGGCGGATCGCCGCCCGCTCGGCGAGCAGGGCTCGGGCGAGACGCCACCGTCCCGACCGCTCCGCGGCGGCGATCAGGGTCAGCGTGACGATATCGCGCTGAGCGTGGCTGCCGCCGATCCGGTGCGCCTCGTAACGCACCGGCAGGATCGCCTCGATCGCCTCGGCGTCTTCGCCGGCGCCGTAATGGAGCATCCCCTCGACGAGTGGACCGTCCGACCTCGGCCGTCACCGTCCGGTTGTGGCCGCGCCCGTCGCGCTGATAGGCGTCGAGCGAGCGCCTGAGCCGCGCCGCGTCGTCGGGGTCGGGCGAGCGCGCGGCGGCGAGCGCGGCGTGCAGATCGTTGAAGGCGAGGACGTGGTCGTCGACATGCGCCGCCCATCCGCGCGCCACCGGCCCCCAACGCTCGCCGACGTCGACGCCCGCGAGTTCGAGCCGCCAAAGAAGCGCGGCGGCGTCGCAACGGTCGAGAGTCATGTCTTCGGCAAGCTTCGGGGCGGCGAAACGATCGTAGTCGGCGAGGACCTCGGTCGCCCGGCCCTGTTCGATGAGGTAGAGCGCGAGGTGCCAGCCGTTGTGGCCCGCCATGAAATGCGCCGCCCCCCAAGCCTCGCGCGTGCCTTTGAGAAAGGCGATCCCTTCCTCCATCCGGCACGCCGTCTCGAGCACATGGGCGAGCGCGTGCGTCGCCCAGGCGTCCTTCGGGTTGAGCGCCAGCGCCTCCCGCGCAGCCTCTTCGGCGCGCCCGAGTTCGCCCGCCTCTTCGAGTCCGAACGCATAGGCGCCGAGAACGAAGCTCGCGAGCGGATGGCCGCGATCCCATGCCGGCCACACGCGGGCGACCGAATCGCGGATCGCCAGCGACTGGCCGAGGAAGAAGTACGCGTCCTGGGCGAAGCGCAGCGCGAGGGCGTCGGTCGGCCAGTCCGTGAGGATCGCCTCCCAGGCGAGCGTGGCGTCGATCGACCGGCCGTCGGCCAACGCCTTGACGGCGGCGACATGCAGCCTCTCGCGGGGCGAGGCGCGGGGAAGCGCGCGCTCCGCCGCGGCGATCGCGCCGACGACCTCGGCATGGTCGCCGCGAAAGCCGCCGATCAGGAACAGCCCGGCGATCGCCGCGGCGCCGAGAACGAAAGACGGATCCGCCGCAAGCGCCGGCTTCAGAGCGCCGACCGGATCGCCGGTCAGGCCCCAGTAGTCCGCGACGGCGCGGTCGTAGGCCCGGGCCGCCTGCTCGGAACCGGCGAGCGGCAGCCCCAACTGATCTTCGGCCATTGACTGTCGTCCTCCGGATCACGACGCTTGGAGCCGGAGCCTATCCCGAGTCGCCCGCCGATTGAAAGGAACCGACGCATGCAAGGCAAGACCGTGGTCGCGACCGGCGCGACGTCGGGCGTCGGCGAACAGGCGGTGATCGCCCTCGCGCGAATGGGCGCGCGGATCGTGTTCGTGGCGCGCGACGAGAAGCGCGCCGAGGCGACGCTCGACAAGCTCGAAAGCGTCGCGCCGAGGCTCGGCCACCGCGTGCATCTCGCCGATCTCTCCAGCATGGCCGAGACGCGCCGCGTCGGGCTCCTGATCGCCGAGGGCGAGCCGCGCGTCGATGTCCTCGTCAACAACGCCGGCGCCATGTTCGCCGACCGGCGGGTGACGGCGGAGGGTCTCGAGCTGACCTTCGCCCTCAATCACATGGCCTATTTCCTGCTGACGCTCGCGCTCGAGGAGCGCCTCGCCGCGGCGGCGCCGGCGCGCGTCGTCTCGACGTCTTCGATGGCGCACCAGGGAATGAGCCTCGACTTTTCCGACCTGCAGAGCGCCAGGCGCTACAACGGCTGGCGAACTTACGGCCGCTCGAAGCTCGCCAACATCCTCTTCACTCGCGAGGCGGCGCGACGGCTCGCGGGCGTCGGCGTCACCGCCAATTGCTTCCATCCCGGCTTCGTCGCCAGCCGGTTCGGGTCCGCTTCCGGCGGCTGGACAAGCCGCCTGATCCCGCTCGCGAAGATGTTCGCCATCACGCCGGTAGAGGGCGCCGACACGCTGGTCTATCTCGCCTCGGCGCCCGAGGTCGCGAAGGTGACCGGCGCCTATTTCGTCAAGCGCAAGGCCGTGCAGCCGTCCGCCGCCGCGCGCGATGACGCGGCGGCGCGAAAACTCTGGGAGGCGAGCGAGGCGCTGGCCGCGCCGTGGCTGTGAGCGCGACGAAGCGAGTGGTCGTGATCGGGGCGGGCCCGGCGGGGCTCGCGGCGGCCGAGGCGGCCGCTCGGGCGGGCCGGCGGGTCGTCGTCCATGACGCGAGCCCGAGCCCGGCGCGCAAGTTCCTGCTTGCCGGACGGGGCGGCCTCAACCTCACCCATTCCGAGCCGCTCACGACCTTTCTCGCCCGCTACGGCGAGGCGGCGCCGCGCCTGCGGCCGGCGATCGAGGCCTTCCCGCCCGAGGCGCTGCGGGCTTGGGCGGCGGAACTCGGACAAGAGACCTTCGTCGGCAGCAGCGGCCGCGTATTCCCGAAAAGTTTCAAGGCGACGCCGCTGCTGCGCGCCTGGCTGAGGCGACTCGACGGCCTCGGCGTCACGCTCCGCTCCCGCTCGCGCTTCATCGGCTTCGGCGAAGGCGGCGCGCTGCGCTTCCTCTCGCCAATCGGCGAGGAAACCGTCGAGGCGGCCGCGACGGTGTTCGCCCTCGGCGGCGCGTCGTGGCCGCGGCTCGGCGCGGACGGCGGATGGGTCGAGGCGTTCCGCGACGCGGGCGTCGAGGTCGCGCCGCTGAGACCCGCGAATTGCGGATTCCTCGTCGACTGGTCGGCGGTGGTGCGCGACCGCTTCGCCGGGTCGCCGCTCAAGAACGTCGCGCTGAGCCATGGCGAGACCCGCGTGCGCGGCGAGGCGCTCGTCACCGAAACCGGCCTCGAGGGCGGCGCCGTCTACGGCCTGTCGGCCGCCTTGCGCGAATCGATCGCGGCCAACGGCGACGCGACGCTCGCCATTGATTTCCGGCCGGATGTGGACGAGGGCGCGCTTGCCGCGCGACTCGCCCGCAAGCCCGGCCAATCGATCTCGACGCTCCTGCGCAAGGCCGGTTTCCCATCCGTCGCCGCCGCGCTCATGCGCGAGGCCGCGCCCTTGCCCCAGGCCGCGGAGGGCCTGGCGCGACGCGCGAAACATTGCGAGCTCCGCCTCATTGGCGCCGCGCCGATCGCGCGCGCGATCTCGACCGCCGGCGGCGTCGCCTGGAGCGAACTGGACGACGACTTCATGCTGATCAAGCGCCCCGGCCTGTTCGTCGCCGGCGAGATGATCGACTGGGAGGCGCCGACCGGCGGCTATCTTCTACAGGCCTGTTTCGCGACGGGCGCCGCGGCCGGGCGCGCCGCTGCGCGCTTCGCGGCCCAAGGC